>NZ_CATNVC010000001.1 GCF_951230135.1 Butyricicoccus sp. Marseille-Q5471
GTATCAAGGCAGGCATTTCAGGGCGTTACCCCCTCATTCCACCTGTCGGAATATCAGTTCTCCTAAACTGAACATTTACACGTTCATTATTTAGTGCCTAACCTTTTCAGTTAGGAACGTGTCGCACCCCACTCGAACTGCCCATGCTTGCGATAATCAAAATATGCGGTTCCGAGTTTCGCAAAGAAAAACACCGCCAGAATCAGGTCGATGGCGGGGAACACCACCTTGTTGACCACCGTCTTAATCTGCTGGGAGGCGGTGTTCCACGTTCCCTCAATCGCTCCGGCCACATCGCCGGTTCCCGCCGCAAAAGCGGTCTGGCTGAACACAAGACAAAGGAGCAGCGCCACGCAAAGGGCGGCTGCCAGTCGCTTCATTTTCATTGATTTTCCACCTTTCTTTGTGAGGGTAAAAAGCGCAAGGCCACAGCTTTTTTCGAGCTGCGGCCTTGTTTTTTCTCTGTTTTTAATGGGGTTTTTGGGGCGCAATGTGCCAGTCATCCCAAAGTGATCCTCGGATGGTGATATTATGTGAAAGAGAAACCATTCGCTTGCGAAGCAGACCGCCGACCTGAGCATCATACAGGGCGGCTTCGGTGGCTGTAGTTAACACCATCACACCCTCAAATTTATAAAAGGCAAACGGCTCAATGAGTAATTTATAGTCACCGTTAATTAACACATCGAAGTCCATTCCTACAGTTTCTGAAATAGACCGGATGACTTGCTCATCGGTGAAATAACTCTTGATAGCAGCGATGTTATTGCTGCCGCTGGTGCTGATAATTCGGGGCAAAGACTGTGCCGGGTTTTTAAAGGTATATCCTCCCTGCACAGGAGAGAGTCCTCTACCGCCAGTGTATTGCAGTTTGCTAACCTTTCCAAAATGATAGATGCTGGAGGGAGGTGTTTTATTGGTGAGGTCAACGGGTGTTGTCACAGCAGTGTGGTCACTTGCCCGAACTACCGTCACCCGCACACCATCATTACCGGGAGTCCATGAATTAGTGCTGGTACCATCGCCCATACCACCACCGCCACCGTCCACATTGCCCTCACCAATGGCATAAACCGAAACCGGCGAAACCAGACAAAGCAGCAGTGCCAGTGATAGAAAAACAGAAAACAATCGCTTCATTTTATCTCCTTTCCGCAACAAAAAAGCACGGCATAAACCGTGCTTTTCTGCTGCTTATTCTATTTAGTCCATGTCACCGATTTTGTTGCCATTCTCATACATATTATCAAGTCGTTCCCCTTGATTGGCTCCTGCATTCGGCACATTGTCAAAACCCGGCAGCCCACCGCCACCCTGCGGTTTGCTTTCGGGAGGAGTCGTTTTTTTCTCAGTATCCTCCGGTTTGTAGACAGGCGGGGCATCGGTGCTTTCGGGAGTAAAGTCATGGTCTTTATCCGAGCTGGGTGTCCTGTCAGTGCCATCCGCTGTTTTTGGATTCTCCGGGGCTTCCGGCTTTACCGGATCGGACTGGAGCTTCTGCTCCGGCAGGTCGGTTTGAGGCGGCAGGGTTTCCACCGGCTGCGAGGGTGTATGATTGGGCGGCGTGACCACCACATCAGGCGGCTGCACCTCCGGCGTTACTGAAGAAGAGCCTTGCTCCGACTGAGGCAGGGTATCCGGTTTATCGGGAGCCTTGGCGAACTGCATTCCAATAGCGACCAGAAGTGCCAGTCCGAGAACCGATACCCCTGCAATGGTCAGCCTTTTCTTTGTTTTCTCTGTCATATTGAACCCCTCCTTTGAGAAGTGTAAAATGCTACCTTTTTGTATTTTTCACCATACTATATTTTTTTCCAGAAGTCCAGACAATTTCCCGCACAGTTAAAACACCTCGGTATACCCTGCCTGAACCTTGAGCTTGATTTTCATGGACGGAAGCTGCTTGCCGCCGAAATAGACCGGCACCTCCAGCCAGATTGTGGCATCAGCCTCGAAGCGCTGGACGTTTCTTGGAGAAGAAGGTGCCAGCGGCGCATTGCGAATGGTGACGTCCAAGCCGGAGAGCTTGTATTCGAGCGCATCTCCGGAATACTTTACATGGCTGCCGCTGATTTCTTCCGTACCGAGAACACTGTCCATGTAGCTGTAGATATCGCCGGTGTTCACGCTGTAGTAGAAGGAGGAACCGTCCGGCTGATAGCCGCCGCTGTATCCCTCACGAACTCCATGATACACATCGGCATAGTTGTCGTTGACAGTGACGATGATGGCATCCTGCAGGGCTTCTTTTGCGCCGCTGGCGATAATATTCAGCCTGAAAAACTCCATCACGCCGCACAGAATGAGGATAAGCGCCAGTGTAATGGCCACCACCAAAGGGAAGCCGTTACCGGCCTTGCATTTGAGAATTCTTCTCAGCTTGGTCATTTGTGGTACACCTCGCTTTTCCCGGAGGCCTCTGAGCGCAGGGTGATGGGAAAAGAGCCGAAGCCGCCGAACAGCCCGATATTCATATCCAATGTTAAGGTGACGGTGATTTCTCCATTGAGCTGGATACTGCCTGTCTTTGACCATGAAATCCGGGGACTCAGCCCGGTCTGCTCAGTGAGAACCGCTGCACGGCGGCTGGTTTCGCTGCCGACTCTGCCCGAGATTTCCGCTTCCCTGCACAGCTCGGTGGCGTAGGTATCCAGTTGGTTTTTGGCGATGAACACAGGCAGCACCCGCACCGCCAGTACAATCACCAGAACAGCACATAAGACGAGGACACACACATCAATGTAGCCCTCGCCACGTTTGGATTTTAGAATTTTCTTCATGTTCACCCCTCCCTAAAACATCCCGCCAAGAGACTTTATAATCTCAAAGGCGATGATGGCCAGATAGGTAAATAAGAAGCACATGAGCATGAGAAAGGAAAACACACGGATTTTCGGTGGTATCTTCTGCGCCTCACTCTTGAGTCGCTGCAGCTCCAGCTGCTTGAAATCGTGCGCCAGCATCTGAAAATACAAGGTGCTGTCATCGCCTCGCAGCGCACCGATGAGACCACGGGTAATATCCGACAGCATGGGCGAATTGAGCCTCGCCTCAAACCGGGTAAGGGCGGCCTCATAACTAGAGGATCGCATATCCGCTGCCAGCATGGTCAGTTCCCCGGCAAAGACTTCCCCGGCGTTTTTCTTATAACTTTCCACGATGGACAGCACATCACGGGAGGCTTTCAGTTCCTGCTCTATGCTGGCAACAAATCGGGGCAGTTCCTTTTCCACGGCAGCTCGCTTGACCGACAGCTTTTCATCGGCCTTTTTTGTTTCCTTAAAATACACCATCACCGACAGGAATACCACCACTGGCACCAGCAGCGGAAAGACTAGCCCTGCCGGGATTACAGCCAGCAGGATTGCTCCGGCCTTGACCAACGCATAGGTCTGATAAATCTCCGGCTCCATGTTCATGCCGGTGGCTTTCAGCACATTCTTCAGCCGGTGTTTGCGGTATTCGTCCATGCGGATATACCTTGATAGCTTCACCGCAAAGGTCATGAGATAGGTTTCAAAACTCCTTGCCGCTTTTTTCTCTGCTCTTGTGGTGTTCAGCATGGCTTTCGCCGTACTGAGATAAGGCAGGCGTAGCACATCCAAAAGGATAAAGAACAGACCAGCTGCCAGTGTTAATCCAAACAAAAATAGTAGTTGCAAATAGATAGACCTCCTTTGCATTAAAATCCCCCTCGGAGAGCATGGGGGGCACACGGGGGGAACTGGTTCCCGCCCGTGAGGTGCGCCGTGAGCGAAGCGAACCATATCACTTCCGCAGAAGTGATGCGCACCTTACCTCCTGTACTCAATGGGCTTTGTCAGCCGTATCACGCAAGCGGTAGAGATAAAAATGAGGGCGGCGCTGATCGCCAGAATGATCTGCCCCAGCGGGGTGTGGCATCAGCGTGTCATAATGCTGTACACCTTTCGGCTGAGATCGTCATCGAGGTAAACGGCGAGGCCACGCTCACCCTCATCGGACAGCCTTTCCCTTTCAATGAGATCGAGGATTTTATCCTCATATTCTAAAATTTCCCCAGCGCTTAAATCCACCGGATTGTTCTCCAAATCTCCCCATTCATTTCGAGGGTAGATATGAGGGAAGAGGGGATTCCATAAACGGAGGGTAGTCAGTTCTTTTTTCATCGTGCATCTACCCTTTCTTTTCGTTTTTGGGCAACAAAAAAAGCGGCTGTGTTTTTCAATTACGAAGAACACAGCCGCTTAAAATTGCCCCATAGGGTATTGGCTTTATGATGTTGTCTGCCGGACTGATTCCGGCCTAAAAAGAGAAACACCCTGCTTTTCCTTAAAAAGCAGGGTGCATCTATGAAAAACGAGGGTTCTGAATTTTTCATTCAAAACCCTCGTCAGGCCGCATAAACACTGGGTTTTTCGGCCCTGCATCTATTTTGACCTAATGTTATGGTGCGGATGGGGGGACTTGAACCCCCACGTCCTTGCGAACACTAGCACCTGAAGCTAGCGCGTCTGCCATTCCGCCACATCCGCATACAATTGTTATCATCCATCACTTAGCCATTTAGAAAGACATCGGATTCGACATCGCATCGAACCCGATGCTTCCGTTGGTGCCGGTGACCGGACTCGAACCGGTACGCTGTCGCCAGCGGTGGATTTTGAGTCCACTACGTCTACCAATTCCATCACACCGGCTAATGTGGTGCAACAGTAGATATTATATCCTATTGTTGCACCAATTGCAAGCCCTTTGCGGAAATATTTTAGAAAAATTTGTCCTTAATACCCAGTGCGAAAATAATCAGCACAACAATCGGCAGAATATAGGTGACATAAATCCGCATGCCATCCTTCACCTTAAGGCCGCGTCCTTGATTGGCTTCGTCCTTGAAGTTCTTCCATCCCCATCCATAGCGACTGGTGCAGAACAGCAGGTAGATCAACGAGCCAAGCGGCAGCCACAGGTTAGAAACCAGAAAATCCTCGAGATCAAGCACCGCCGAACCGTCGCCAAACGGCATAAAACCAGACCAAAGGTTATAGCCCAGTACACACGGCAGCGACAGCAGAATCATCAGTATAATGTTGACCCCTGCCACCTTCTTGCGGCTTGCACCGGTCAGATCCATGCCGCAGGAAATAATATTTTCGAACACCGCGAGCACGGTTGAAAACGCAGCGAACGCCATAAACACAAAGAACAAACTGCCCCACAGCCGTCCCCATGCCATATGGTTAAAGATATTCGGCAGCGTAATGAAAATCAGACTCGGGCCGCTGTCCGCCGCGACATTGAAGGAAAAGCAAGCCGGGAAAATAATCAGACCGGCAACGATTGCAACGAAGGTATCCAACACTGCAACATGTACCGCTTCTCCCAGCAGCGCGCGATCCTTGCCGATGTAGCTGCCGAAAATCGCCATCGCACCGATGCCAAGCGACAGCGTGAAAAAGGCCTGATTCATCGCACCAACAATTGTAGCGCCAATGCCGATCTCCTGCATGCGTGCAAAGTCGGGCTTGAGATAAAACGACAGTCCCTCCGCAGCGCCCTCCATCGTGACACTATTGACCGCAAGTACCACCATAATGGCAAGCAGCGCAATCATCATCACCTTTGTAACGCGTTCCAGTCCGTTTTGCAGCCCCATGGAGCAAACACCGAAGCCGACAATAACAACGAGTACCATCCATCCGCCCATCACCAGCGGCTGTCCCAGCATTTCGGTGAACATGTTTGCAACCGTCTCCGACGTTGCACCGGCAAAGCGTCCCGATGCAGTCAGATAAAAATAGTGCAGCATCCAACCCGCGACCGTTGTGTAGAACATCATCAGCAGATAGTTGCCAATCATGCACAAATAGCCGTGGATATGCCACTTCTGTCCCGGTTTCTCAAGCGCTTGATACGACATGACCGGGCTTTTCTGGCTAGCTCGGCCAACCGCAAACTCCATCGTCATGATGGGCAGACCAAGCACCAGCAGGAAAAAGATATAGAACAGAACAAAGGCGCCGCCGCCATACTGACCCGCCATATACGGGAATTTCCACACATTTCCGATGCCGATGGCGCATCCTGCCGACAGCAGGATGAACCCCAGGCGCGATCCTAATTTTTCTCTTTGCATTGTTACCCCTCTTACGTACTACTTTATTTTCAGACACCTGTTGTGTCCGATTTACTCTTTTCTTTTTTGCGGCGCAGCTCCCGAAAGAAGGATTTGAGGATGCCTGCGCATTCCTCCTCCATCAGGCCGCTGACCACCTCCGGTTTGTGATTATACGGCAGCTCAAATAAGTTCACCAGTGTGCCGCACGACCCGGCCTTCGCATCCGGCGCCCCGAAATACACCGTCTTGATGCGCGAATTGATAATTGCCCCCGCACACATCGGACACGGCTCAAGCGTAACATAAATATCGCACCGATGCAGCCGCCAACCGCCCAGCTTCTTGCAGGCTTTGCCAATCGCTTCGATTTCGGCATGGTGCAGTGCGTCCTTTCGCGTTTCACGCCGATTCCGACCACGGCCGACGATTTTTCCGTCGCACACCACAACAGCGCCGACCGGCACCTCGCCTTCGTCTGCCGCTTTCTGCGCCAGGCGCAGTGCAGCCTTCATGTACTTTTCCTGCTCGGTCAAACTCCAACCTCCTGCATCTGTTTTGCTCTAATTCATTCCGTCTGGAATACGGCATTTTCTCGCCGCACAAGTTCGTCAGCCGCTACTGTCATCGCAGAATCCACAGTCTTCTTCGGTAAAAAGCACCCGTCCGAAGCGGGCGGGTGCTTGCTGTTTACTGCATCATTTGGCGTCGGCGTGATAAGTTCATCGTACCATCCTGCATCGCCTGCAGGTTTTCGAGCGTATTGCCTGTGCCGTATGCGACACACGAAATCGCTTCATCCGCCACATGCGTCGGAATGCCGGTTTTGGAAGCAATCAGCTTATCAAATCCCCAAATCAGAGAACCGCCGCCGGTCATTACAATACCGTTGGTTGAAATATCGCCGGTCAGTTCGGGAGGTGTGCGCTCGATTACCCAGTGAATTGCCTCAATGATTGACTGAGAAACCTCTTCCAACGCATCCAAAATCTCGGTTGAGTTCACCGTAAAGGTGCGCGGCAAGCCGGTCATCAGGCAACGTCCCTTGACCTCCATCGAAACCTCTTCTGTACGCGGATAAACACAGCCGATTGCCTTTTTGATTTCCTCCGCCGTGCGGTCGCCGATGAGTGCATTGTGCTTGCGGCGGACGTACTTGACGATAGCCTCATCAAACTTATCGCCCGCGACCTTAATCGAGGTTGACTCCACAATGCCTCCAAGCGAAATCACCGCAACATCGGTCGTGCCGCCGCCGATATCGACCACCATATTGCCATTGGCCTTAGCAATGTCGATACCTGCGCCAATCGCTGCCGCAACAGGCTCTTCAATCAGGAACACACGTTTTGCGCCCGCCTGTGTGCCCGCGTCGATTACCGCACGCTCCTCAACCTCTGTAATGATGGAGGGCACACAAATAACCACGTTTGGTTTGAACAAACGGAAGCCCTGCACCTTGCGGATAAACTCCTTAATCATGCGTTCGGTCATTTCATAATCAGAAATTACGCCCTCACGCAGAGGCCGAATAGCAATGATATTGCCCGGGGTACGCCCGAGCATCTTCTGTGCGTCCGCACCGACCGATAGGATTTTGCCGGTCACCTTATCTACCGCAACGACCGAAGGCTCATTGAGTACAACGCCTTTGCCCTTGACATAGACCAGCACGGTTGCCGTGCCCAAATCAATGCCGATGTCGCTGGAGAACAATGCAAACTTTTTTGCCAATTTCTCGAAAAAAGAAGCCATAACACGTTTCATCCTTTTTTGTCAGTAAGCCGTTTTGCAATACTCCTATTATACCCAACGAGTCCCTGGATTTCAAGGTTATTTACAAAAGAATTGCCATGAAGCGGTATTTTCGACGTTTTTCTACCTTACACGCGCCGCTGAAAGCACATAAACGCGTCCTGCACCCATGTCGCGCAGAACCGCGCAGGCTGCGGCGGCAGTCGCTCCCGTTGTGATGACATCGTCAACCAGCACCACACGTTTTCCGTTCAGCGCATCCTGATTGGCAGGTGCAAAAGCACGCGATGCATTGCGGCGGCGCTGCACCGGGGATTTCTGCTGGGACTGCATCGTCACAAACATCCGTTTACTCAGCAGCGGACGACAGGGCAACTTCAGTTGTTCCGCTACTGCCCGTGCAAGCAGCTCGCTTTGATTATAGCCGCGCTGATATCTGCGCATCATACCGATTGGCACATAGGTGATTACCTCCGGCTGCCAGTCTTCTAGGCGCGCAGCCAGTTCAGCCGTCATCTGTGCAGCAAACCAGTCGGCATAGTGCTGATAATGGCTGAATTTATAACGCTTCATCGCCTCTGCCACCGCACCGCGATAGAATAACGGCGCTGCCGCACCATCTGCACCGTCAATGCATATGCCCTCGGTACACCGGTAATGCTGACGCACACGTGCCGCGCATTCATCGCAAATCATCGCGCCACCTTTGACAAACAGCGGCATAGGTTCCCCACACAGAACGCAGCGTCGCGGAAAAATCAGGCTCACTTGTGCTCCTCCTCCCGCAGACGCGCTTTGAGTGCACTATATCGGCGTCCCTTCTGGTTATTCTCCACCATATAGGAAATCACTTCGCCGCTGCCGACGATGACAAGCAGCCGCTTTGCTCGCGTAATCGCTGTGTACAGAATATTCCGCGTCAGCAGCTTGCGTGGAATGCCACTGGATAAGGCAAGCACCACCGCATCAAACTCGCTGCCCTGCGCTTTGTGCACTGTGATGGCATAAGCCAAATCCAGTTCACCAAGCATATCATAGGTATAGGTCGCAATTTTATCATCAAACCGCACGACCATGCATTCCTGCTGCGGGAAGATTTGCAATATCTCACCAACGTCGCCGTTGAACACACCTGTGCCCACTTCGCCGTCCTCTCGGCGTTCCCACATGATATCGTAATTATTGCGCACCTGCATGACGCGATCTCCCTCTCGAAAAATCGTGTCTCCGAAGCGCTTTTCCAGTTTCACATCATCCGGCGGATTCAGCACAGCCTGCAGGCGGCTGTTAAGCGGCACCGTACCGCTCCCCTGCCGCTTTGCGGGCGACAGCACCTGAATCTGGGACGGTGCAAATCCATAGTGACTGGGCAGGCGCGCAGAACAAAGCTGCGCAATGGTTTCAATGACCGCGGCAGGCTCAGCGCGCCGCATGATGAAAAAGTCTCCCTCCGCGCCCGATGCCGCCGGCATCTGTCCTGCGTTGACCGCATGTGCATTCATAACGATATCGCTTTGCTGCGCCTGCCGAAAAATTTCGGTCAGCTGAATGGTCGGAACACGATGCGAGCCTATCATATCGCGCAGGAAATTGCCTGGCCCGACAGGCGGCAGCTGATCAGCGTCTCCCACCAGAATGAGCCGCGCACCGAAGGGCAGCGCTTCAACCAACGCCTGCATCAGCGTGATATCGACCATCGATACTTCATCCAGAATGACAGCATCACACTCAAGCGGATTGGTCAGGTTGCGCTGAAATGCCGTGCGCCCGCCAACCGCATAGCCTGCTTCCAGCAGGCGATGGATGGTCTTCGCCTCCATGCCGCACAGCTCGGACAGCCGTTTGGCCGCGCGTCCGGTCGGCGCAGCAAGCAGTGTGTTCAAGCCGAGCGCCTCGAACACCTGTAAAATGCCGCGCACCGTCGTAGTTTTGCCCGTGCCCGGGCCACCGGTCAGAATGACCAGACCGTTTTTTGCCGCAGTGGCGATGGCCTGACGCTGTTTTTCGGAAAACGGTACTTCGCCGTCCAGTTCCAGTGCACCCAGTAGCTCGTCCACATCAAAATCGTAAGAATAATTGCGCTCTGCCATATCTCCGAGCATCTCGGCCAGAAAGGCCTCTGCTTCGTGAATGGTTCGCAGATAGACCGCATCGCGTCCCGCGATATGCTCGCGCACCAATTTCCCCTGCCCGGACAATCGCTCTACGCTCTCCTGTGCGCGATTTTCTTCAAACACCACTTCATCATCCGACAGCAGCGCGCACACAGCGCCAAGTAGTTTTTCAATCGGAATAAATGTATGTCCATTGTCCAAATTAAAAGATAGTGTATATAGTACTCCGGCATCTGCACGCTCGTCCGACAGACGCGACAACCCCAACGCCAGCGCCAGTGCATCGGCAACTTTAAAATCGACCTCATAGTATGCATCACAGAGTAGATAGGGATTTTCGCAAAGCGCATCAATCGCGTCCGCTCCCAGACGTTTATAGAGCGGTGCTGTGAGCGCAACCGGCAAACTGTGCTCGGTTAGAAAATCCATCAACAGCCGCATTTCGCTCTGCTCAATAAATTGTCGTCCAATTTCACGGGCCTTTTTTTCCGTAATACCGCGAATTTCTGTGAGACGCTCCGGCTCGTGCAGCATCATCTCAAAGGTTTCTTCACCGAACCGTTCCGCAATCTTGAGGGCGAGCCGTTGTCCGATCCCTCGTATCAATCCGGACCCTAAGTACTCCGCAATGCCGCGCACCGAGCTGGGCAGCCGCCGCTCAAAGGCTTCCGCGGCGAACTGTTCCCCGTAGGACGGGTGCGTGACCCAGCAGCCGGTCAACGTGACCAGCTCTCCCGGGCCAATATTGGGGAATGTCCCCGTTGCGGTCACTTCACTGCCATCTTCAGAGGCAAGGCGCAGCACGGCGTAGCCGTTTTCATCATTGTAGAAAACGATTTGCTGCACCGTGCCACTGATCAAAAAATACTCTTTTGCTTCCACTTGCCCTTCCCCAGTCCATTTTTTATTCTAAATACATGATATCCTGCCGCACAGCCAAACGCTTTGCAACGTTCTGCCCCTGTCCGTTGCCAATCTCCACAAAGGTGATGGCCAGACCGGGCAAATAGCGGCGCCGCATGTGAAGCGCCGTCGCAATCAGCTGCTCGGCAGATGCATCGCATCCGTCGCCGTAAAGCGTCAGCTCCGCGTTTCCCTTATGGCGCAGCGAATGGTAGAACAGCAGCTCATACCCGGCGTGCAAGGTGCAGTATAAACCCACTGCCGCGAAAATCGCTAGCACAGTTTGCCAGAAAACAGACATGGCTCTTCCCTCCTGCTTTCAGGCTATGCACGCATACGCAAACGGGTGACTGACATGTATTTATTTTATCATAGGCTGAAGAAAAAGTAAATCAAAGCTCGTGTTCCCCGCACCAATCGCGCAGGTCGTCGCTGTTTGCCCCGCTGATCGGATGCGATTTGCCGCAATGCCGCTCATGCGGGCACATTGCCTTACCGGATGGGAACGAACCGTCCGCAGTTGATGCGTCCACGCTGATTTCGCGTGCGGCAACGCTGGGTTTACTCACTTCCATCCACTCAATGCCTTTTTTTGCCGATTCCAGTTGCTTCTTAGTAATTTCGTTCTGATCCATTACAAATCCCTCCTTGCTGCTATTTTGCCGCAATAAAAGCGAAATAGACGGGAAGAAACCGGAATCTCTTGGCCTTCTTATGCTATAAATCGTATAAAAAAACTCCCATTCCGAAGAATGGGAGTTTTGAAAAGCGAAATTAAGCGTTAACCTTGATAACAACGCCCGAGCCAACGGTACGGCCGCCTTCACGAATAGCGAAGCGGAGGCCTTCCTCGATAGCGATAGGGGTGATCAGCTCAACGTCCATTTCAACGTTATCGCCGGGCATGCACATCTCAACGCCTTCAGGCAGGGAGATAACGCCGGTAACGTCGGTGGTACGGAAATAGAACTGAGGACGGTAGTTGTTGAAGAACGGGGTGTGACGGCCGCCTTCTTCCTTCTTCAGAACGTAAACCTGACCACGGAACTTGGTGTGCGGGTGGATCGTGCCGGGCTTAGCCAGAACCTGGCCGCGCTCGATCTCGGTCTTCTGAATACCACGCAGCAGAGCGCCGATGTTGTCGCCAGCTTCAGCGTAATCGAGCAGCTTGCGGAACATTTCGATACCGGTGATAACGGTCTTGCGGGGAGCTTCCATGAGACCAACGATTTCAAGTTCGTCAGCCATCTTAACCTGACCACGCTCAACACGACCGGTTGCAACGGTGCCACGGCCGGTGATGGAGAACACGTCCTCGACAGGCATCAGGAACGGCAGATCAGCCTTACGCTCCGGGGTCGGAATGTAGGTGTCAACAGCGTCCATCAGCTCGCGGATGCAAGCGTACTCGGGAGCGTTCGGATCGGTGGACTCACAGGTCAGAACGTTCAGAGCAGAACCACGGATTACCGGGATATCATCGCCCGGGAACTCGTAGGAGCTCAGCAGCTCACGGATTTCCATCTCAACCAGGTCGAGCAGCTCTTCGTCGTCAACCTGATCAGCCTTGTTCATGAAAACAACAATATAAGGAACGCCTACCTGACGGGAGAGCAGGATGTGCTCACGAGTCTGGGGCATCGGGCCGTCAGCAGCGGATACAACGAGGATCGCGCCGTCCATCTGAGCAGCACCGGTGATCATGTTCTTTACATAGTCGGCGTGGCCCGGGCAGTCAACGTGCGCGTAGTGACGAGCAGCAGTCTGATACTCAACGTGTGCAGTGTTGATCGTAATGCCGCGCTCCTTCTCTTCAGGAGCCTTGTCGATTGCGTCGTATGCCTGGTACTTTGCATCACCGCTCATAGCCAGAACCTTGGTGATAGCCGCGGTCAGAGTCGTCTTGCCATGGTCAACGTGGCCGATGGTGCCGATATTAACGTGCGGCTTTGAGCGTTCAAATTTTTCCTTTGCCATTGTGGATATCCTCCTCGTAAATTGAATTCTAAGTCAATGGTAAACCTATTTTACTGCAATTTGTAGAAAAATGCAATAGCTTTATCAGTCGTTTTTAGAGCGAGCGTCGATAATCTTATCCTGTACAGACTTCGGCACTTCGGTGTAGTGACTCGGGCTCATGGTGTACTGGCCGCGACCCTGCGAGCGCGAACGCAGCGTGGTTGCATAACCAAACATTTCAGACAGCGGAACCGCTGCTGCAATCGCCTGTACGCCGCCGCGTGCTTCCATGCCCTGAATCTGACCACGGCGAGAGTTCAAGTCGCCGATAACGTCGCCCATATAATCCTCAGGAACCATTACGTCAACCTGCATGATCGGCTCCATCAGAACCGGATCAGCCTTGCGCATTGCTTCCTTGAACGCCATGGAGCCGGCAATCTTAAACGCCATTTCCGAGGAGTCAACTTCGTGGTAAGAACCATCATAGAGGGTTACCTTTACGTCAACTACCGGGTAGCCGGCCAGAATACCGGCCTGCATAGCGCCCTTGATGCCCTGATTGACAGGCTCGATATATTCCTTCGGAATCGCGCCGCCAACAATCTTGTTGATGAACTCATAGCCCTTACCGGACTCGTTCGGCTCAACAATGATCTTACAGTGACCGTACTGGCCCTTACCGCCGGACTGGCGGGCGTACTTCTGGTCGACATCAGCCGAGCGGCGGATGGTTTCCTTGTACGCAACCTGGGGAGAACCAACGTTTGCCTCTACCTTGAATTCACGCAGCAGACGGTCAACGATGATTTCCAGATGCAATTCACCCATGCCGGCGATGATGGTCTGTCCCGTTTCCTCATCCGTGTAGGTGCGGAAGGTCGGATCCTCTTCAGCCAGCTTGGAAAGAGCGATGCCCATCTTCTCCTGACCAGCCTTGGTCTTAGGCTCGATGGCTACGCGGATAACCGGTTCCGGGAAGTCCATCGACTCGAGAATGATCGGGTGCTTTTCATCGCAAAGTGTATCACCGGTTGTGGTGTTTTTAAAGCCAACAGCAGCAGCAATATCGCCGGAGTAAACTACGTCGATATCCTGACGGTGGTTTGCATGCATCTGCAGAATACGGCCGAGACGCTCACGATTGTCCTTGGTTGCATTGAGCACCGAAGAACCGGCAGTGATCGTACCGGAGTAAACGCGGAAGAAGGTCAGACGGCCGACAAACGGGTCGGTCGCGATCTTAAATGCAAGCGCAGAGAACGGCGCGTCGTCAGACGACGGACGGCTGTCTTCTTCCTCAGTGTTGGGGTTAACGCCCTTGATATCTTCGATATCGGTCGGCGCGGGCATATAATCGACTACTGCGTCAAGCAGCATCTGTACACCCTTATTGCGGTAAGCAGTACCGCAGAGTACAGGGATGATCTGAACGCCGCAAACGCCCTTACGGAGCGCTGCTTTCAGCTCAGGCACCGTGATTTCTTCGCCCTCGAGGTACTTCATCATGAGGTCCTCGTCAAGCTCGGCAATCGCTTCCACCATTGCTTCGTGATATTCCTGCGCCTTGTCCTTCATGTCCTCGGGAATTTCTTCGTCGCGGACATCCTTGCCAAGGTCGTCATAATAAATTTCAGCACGCATGGTCATCAGGTCGATGATACCCTTAAAGGTATCCTCAACGCCGATCGGGAGCTGAATCGGAACCGCATTACATTTCAGGCGATCCTTCATCATGCCGACAACGTTGTAGAAGTCCGCGCCCATGATGTCCATCTTGTTGACGAACGCCATACGCGGTACGCGGTACTTGTCAGCTTGATGCCAAACGGTCTCAGACTGAGGCTCTACGCCGCCCTTAGCACAGAATACGGTGACAGAACCGTCCAGTACGCGCAGCGAGCGCTCTACTTCTACGGTAAAGTCAACGTGGCCCGGGGTGTCGATGATGTTGATGCGGTGCTCCTGATACTGATGTGCGGAGCCCGCCCAGTGACAGGTGGTAGCAGCGGAGGTGATGGTGATACCACGCTCCTGCTCCTGCTCCATCCAGTCCATGGTCGCCGAGCCGTCATGCGTCTCGCCGATTTTATGGTTTACGCCGGTGTAATAAAGAATACGCTCGGTCGTAGTGGTCTTGCCAGCATCGATGTGCGCCATGATGCCGATATTTCTGGTTCTTTCCAGGGGATATTCTCTAGGCATATTGCTCTCCTTTCAAAGCGTTATGCGGACAGACAATTAATAACGGAAGTGCGCGAACGCCTTGTTCGCTTCCGCCATCTTGTGCGTGTCCTCACGCTTCTTAACAGAACCGCCCAGATTGTTGCAGGCGTCCATGATCTCGCCGGCCAGACGCTCACGCATGGTCTTTTCAGAACGAGCGCGCGAGTACTTGGTGATCCAGCGCAGGCCCAGGGTCTGGCGACGCTCAGGGCGTACTTCCATCGGGACCTGATAGGTGGCGCCGCCTACGCGGCGAGCCTTAACTTCGAGCGACGGCATGATATTCTCCATCGCTTCGGTGAAAACCTCCAGCGGTTCACGTCCGGTCTTGTCGCGGACGATTTCGAAAGCACCATAAACGACCTTCTGCGAAACGCCCTTCTTGCCGTCCAGCATGATCGAATTGACCAGCTTGGTGACGAGCTTGGAATTATAAAGCGGATCGGGCAGAACGTCTCTCTTGGGGACATTACCTCTTCTTGGCACTTTACTTCCCTCCTTCAAAATAATTTGATTTCATAGGTACTCCGGCTCTCACGTTGAGAGCGGTGTAATGCCTGTCCGAGGCATACATCCCATTATATAATCGGATATAAAACACCCAGACAAAGCATGTTTGCTTTGCTGAAAACTTGAAACTTTTCTCGCAAAACGTGTGGGTCGGCTGATAAGCTTACTTACCGGCCTTCGGACGCTTAGCGCCGTACTTGGAACGAGCCTGGCGACGATCAGCAACACCCTGGGTATCCAGCGTGCCACGGATGATGTGGTAACGAACACCAGGAAGGTCCTTTACACGACCACCGCGAACCATGACGACAGAGTGCTCCTGCAGGTTGTGGCCGATACCGGGGATGTAAGCAGAAACTTCCATCTGGTTGGTCAGCTTTACACGAGCGACCTTACGAAGCGCGGAGTTCGGCTTCTTGGGGGTCATCGTCTTTACCGTGGTGCAAACGCCGCGCTTCTGCGGAGCGGACTGATCAGTGACCTTCTTCTTCTGAGAATTGTAGCCTACCTGAAGAGCCGGCGCCGTGGACTTAGCGACAACTGCCTCACGACCCTTACGGACGAGTTGGTTAAAAGTTGGCATTTTATTTCCTCCTTCTTTCAAAAGTATTTATGAAAAGCGCGTTTTGCGCAATTCAACAAATCAAAAAAGCGGTGCGTCAGCGCACCAAAGTTACAACTGCGGCGCCGACGTCGATGCCGACCGCGTCACCCAATTCCGCCATGGTGGCAATTTCGGTTATCGCGGTGTCGGTCTGGCTGCACAGCTCATAAATCGGCTGCGTCACGCGCGGCTCAGCGTCGAGCGCGATATATACGCGCGCGGCTACGCCTTCGCGGATGGCTTTTTTAGACTGTTTTACGCCAATGACCTTTTGCGCCGTGCGAAGATCTGAAAGCATAGTATACCTCCTATACGGCATGCTATAACAGTATAACCGTTTTACAACACGAAGTCAAGGGGTTTTTCAAGGACTTTTCTTGATTTTGTCAGCTTCGGACTTCCTTTGTAAAAAACAGGAGAATGCTGAGAGCATTCCCCTGTCTGTTCACTTTTATACATCCTTAGTCGAGATCGACTGTCTGCTCATAATGACCATCGCAGTACTCAGTCATACCGGAGCCTGCGGGGATCAGTTTGCCGATGATAACATTCTCCTTCAGGCCCAGCAGCGGGTCGACCTTGCCCTTGATTGCGGCATCGGTCAGCACGCGGGTGGTTTCCTGGAAGGACGCAGCCGAGAGGAACGAGTCGGTCGCCAGCGAAGCCTTGGTAATACCCATGAGGGTCGGCTCGCAGGTAGCAAACTGGAGACCCGTTTCGCCTGCATCGATACGATCCTGCACCAACTTGTTGCAGTCCTCGAACTCGAGCAGATCCATCACGGAGCCGGGCAGCACATTTGCATCGCCCGCATCTTCAACGCGTACCTTGCGCATCATCTGACGCACGATAACCTCGATATGCTTATCGTTGATATCAACGCCCTGCTGACGGTAAACCTTCTGAACTTCCTTGATCTCATAATCATGCACTGCGCGGGGATCAAGGATGCGCAGAATGTCATGCGGGCTAAGTGCGCCATCATTGAGCTGGTCGCCCTGCTTGACCGCCTGACCATCTTCCACGCGAATGCCGGAAGAAGAAGCAAGCTGATAGGAACGCATATCGCCTGTCTCACCGTTGGTAACGTTGACAGTCTTGAGCGTTGTACGCTTAGACTCTTCAATCGAGATAACACCGGTGATTTCAGCCAGAGTCGCAACCTTCTTGGGCTTGCGCGCTTCGAACAGTTCTTCAACTCGAGGAAGACCCTGCGTAATATCCGAACCTGCAACGCCGCCGGTGTGGAAGGTACGCATGGTAAGCTGTGTGCCGGGCTCGCCGATTGACTGTGCTGCAATGATGCCAACCGCTTCGCCCTTGCCGCACGGATTGCCGGATGCAAGGTTCATGCCGTAGCAGCGCGTGCAAACACCCTTGCGTGCGCGGCATTCCAGAACCGAACGAATCTGCACGCGGGTAATGCCCGCAGCATCGATTGCATCAACATCGGCGTCGTCCATCATCTTGCTCTTGGAGACAACGACCGCGCCCGTGTTCGGATCGCAGATGTCATCGACCGGATAGCGGCCGAGCAGACGTTCGCGCAGCGGTTCGATGGTCTGGTTGCCTTCCTTAATATCCTCAACCCAGATGCCCTTGACCGCACCACAGTCGTCCTCACGGATGATAACATCCTGCGAAACGTCTACCAGTCGACGGGTCAGGTAACCGGAGTCCGCCGTACGAAGTGCGGTATCGGACAGGCCCTTACGCGCACCACGCGCCGCAATGAAGTACTCCAAAACGGACAGGCCTTCACGGAAGTTGGACTTAATCGGGATTTCAATCGTCTTACCGGAGGTAGATGCCATCAGGCCACGCATACCTGCCAGCTGACGAATCTGGTTAATCGAACCACGCGCGCCGGAATCGGCCATCATGTGAATCGGGTTGTAACGCTGATCGCGCATGTTGGCCTGCAGTCGGCCGGTAACCTGCTTGGTGGTTTCTTCCCACTCGGCAACGGTCAGGCGATAACGCTCGTCGTCAGTGATAAAGCCGCGCTTGTACTTCTTGTCGATCAGAGCAACCTTCTTTTCAGTCTCCTGAATCAAGGTCTGCTTCTCATCCGGGACAATCATGTCTGCAACCGCAACAGTCAACGCGCCCTTGGTCGAATATTTGTAACCCATCGCCTTAATGGAGTCCAGCACCTCTGCGGTGATATGGAAGCCGTGGGTGTGGATGCATCGATCGATAATCTTGCCCAGTTCCTTCTTGCCGCAGGTGAACATGATTTCCAAATCGAGCAGCTTATCCGGATCGGAGCGATCGACAAAGCCGATGTCCTGCGGAATGCGGTCGTTAAAAATCAGACGGCCGGGGGTTGCATCAATCAGCTTGGAAATTCTCTTGCCGCCGATTTCGCGCACAGTGCGTACCTTAATCGGTGCATGGATGCCGACAACACCCTGATCGTATGCCATAAGTGCCTCATCACTGTTGCGGAAAATCTTGCCCGCACCAGGTTCGGTCTCACGGTCGATGGTCAGATAATATGCGCCGAGCACCATATCCTGCGAAGGAATGGTAACCGGCTTGCCGTCCTGCGGCTTGAGCAGGTTGTTCGCGGACAGCATCAGCAGACGAGCCTCAGCCTGTGCCTCAGCGGACAGCGGCACGTGAACCGCCATCTGGTCGCCGTCAAAGTCGGCATTAAACGCGGTACATACCAGCGGATGCAGACGGATCGCACGACCCTCAACGAGCACCGGTTCAAACGCCTGAATGCCCAGACGGTGCAGCGTCGGCGCACGGTTCAGCATAACCGGGTGACCCTTGATGATGTCTTCCAGCACGTCCCAGACCTCAGTCTTGGCACGCTCGACCATTTTCTTGGCGGACTTGATGTTGGAGGCCGTGCCGTCCTCTACCAAGCGCTTCATGACGAAGGGTTTGAACAGCTCGAGCGCCATTTCCTTCGGCAGACCGCACTGATAAATCTTCAGGTCAGGGCCGACGACGATAACCGAACGGCCGGAGTAGTCAACGCGCTTGCCGAGCAGGTTCTGACGGAAACGTCCCTGCTTGCCCTTCAGCATGTCGGAAAGCGACTTGAGCGCACGGTTGTTCGGGCCGGTGACCGGGCGGCCGCGGCGGCCGTTGTCGATCAGCGCGTCAACCGCTTCCTGCAGCATGCGCTTCTCGTTGCGCACGATGATATCGGGCGCGCCGAGCTCGAGCAGACGCTTGAGACGGTTGTTACGGTTAATGACGCGGCGGTACAGGTCGTTCAGGTCAGAGGTCGCAAAGCGGCCGCCGTCCAGCTGTACCATCGGGCGGATTTCCGGCGGGATGACCGGAACGACGTCCATAATCATCCAGTCCGGGCGGTTGCCCGACAGGCGGAACGATTCCACAACCTCAAGGCGCTTAATCAGACGCAGACGCTTCTGGCCGGAAGCATCCTTGAGCTCAGCGGCCAAATCCTTGGACAGCGTTTCGAGATCCAGCTCTGCAAGCAGAGCCTTAATGGATTCCGCACCCATACCGGCGCGGAAATCGTCCTCGTACTTTTCGCGCATGTCGCGGTACTCAGCCTCGGTCAGAATCTGCTTCTTCATCAGCGGCGTGTCGCCCGGATCAATGACAATATAAGAGGCAAAGTACAGAACCTTCTCCAGCACGCGGGGGCTGATGTCGAGAATCAGACCCATACGGGACGGAATGCCCTTAAAGTACCAGATGTGCGAAACGGGCGCGGCCAACTCGATGTGACCCATGCGCTCACGGCGAACCTTGGCCTTGGTGACCTCAACGCCGCACTTATCACAAACCTTGCCCTTGAAACGGACCTTTTTATATTTACCGCAGTGGCACTCCCAGTCCTTGGTTGGGCCAAAGATACGCTCGCAGAAAAGGCCGTCCTTTTCGGGCTTGAGCGTGCGGTAGTTGATGGTTTCGGGTTTCTTAACCTCGCCATAAGACCACTCGCGAATCAGCGCGGGCGAGGCAAGGCCGATTTTAATGGCGTTAAACGTATGATATCCCATAAATTTATATGATGCTCCTTCCCTGTTAACAGACGATTGACAAACAAGCGGATGTGTTCTTACTCACCCAGGCCGTCGTCAAAATCGTCCTCGGCATCGTCGTCACCCTCGTCGTCGGCAGAATCAAGCGTGAAGAGGTCGGTATCGCCCTCCTCAGCGTCATTGATAGCAAAGCCGGCAGCTGCGAACTCGTCGTCCGCACCCGAAACGGCGTGCTCCATCGGGCGGATGAAATCGGTATCGTCCTCGTCGTCCTCCGCAAGTTCGATAACATCCATGTTCTCATCGAGCACCTGAATATCCAGACAGAGGGACTGCAGCTCCTTAACCAGAACCTTGAAGGATTCCGGAACGCCCGGCTGCGGAACGTTGTGGCCCTTTACAATAGCCTCATAGGTCTTAACACGGCCGGTGATGTCGTCAGACTTAACCGTCAGGATTTCCTGCAAGGTATAGGCCGCGCCGTAAGCCTCGAGCGCCCAAACTTCCATCTCGCCGAAGCGCTGGCCGCCGAACTGCGCCTTGCCGCCGAGCGGCTGCTGCGTAACGAGCGAGTACGGGCCGGTGGAACGGGCATGAATCTTATCATCAACCAGATGATGCAGCTTGAGGTAGTACATATAACCAACGGTGACGCGGTTATCGAACTTATCACCGGTACGGCCGTCGTATACAACGCTCTTGCCGTCCTCGTTGACGCCCGCCTTGACCAGTGTCTCCTTGATATCGTCAAGCGAAGCACCGTCAAATACAGGAGTCTCGACCTTCCAGCCAAGACGCTTGGCCGCAAAGCCCAGATGCACCTCGAGCACCTGACCGATGTTCATTCGAGAAGGTACGCCCAAGGGGTTGAGCACAATGTCAAGCGGTGTGCCGTCTTCAAGGAACGGCATATCCTCCTGCGGCAGAATGCGCGAAACGACACCCTTGTTACCATGTCGGCCTGCCATCTTATCGCCGACAGAAATCTTACGCTTCTGTGCGATATAAGCACGAACGACCATATTAACGCCGGGAGACAGCTCATCACCGTTCTCACGGGTGAAAACCTTGACGTCTACGACGATACCGGACTCACCGTGCGGCGCACGCAGCGAGGTGTCACGCACCTCACGCGCCTTCTCGCCGAAGATCGCGCGGAGCAGACGCTCCTCTGCGGTCAGCTCGGTTTCGCCCTTGGGCGTTACCTTACCAACCAGAATATCACCGGCCTGCACCTCGGCGCCGACACGAATGATGCCGCGCTCGTCGAGGTTGCGCAGTGCATCCTCGCCGACGTTCGGGATGTCGCGGGTGATTTCTTCCGGCCCGAGCTTGGTGTCACGGGATTCGGATTCGTATTCTTCAATATGAATCGAGGTATACACGTCGTCACGAACCAGACGTTCGTTGAGCAGTACAGCATCCTCGTAGTTGTAGCCTTCCCAAGTCATAAAGCCGATCAGTGCGTTCTTGCCGAGCGCGATTTCGCCGTTCTCGGTCGAAGGACCGTCCGCCAGTACATCGCCGCGCTTAACGCGCTCGCCCAAGTCTACAATCGGGCGCATGTTGATACAGGTGGACTGGTTAGAACGCAGGAACTTGGTCAGGTGATAGCTCTTTTCCTGACCGTTGTCGTAGCGCACGACAACTTCGCGTGCGGTCACACGGGTGACGACACCGTCGTTCTCAGCCAGCGGAATCGTGCCCGAGTCAACTGCTGCCTTGTATTCCATGCCGGTTGCTACAACAGGTGCTTCACACTTGAGCAACGGCACGGCCTGACGCTGCATGTTCGCGCCCATCAGTGCGCGGTTTGCGTCGTCATGGTCCAGGAAGGGAATGAACGCAGTCGCAACCGATACCATCATGCGGGGCGAAACGTCC
Organism: Butyricicoccus sp. Marseille-Q5471; assembly: GCF_951230135.1. GTDB lineage: Bacteria > Bacillota > Clostridia > Oscillospirales > Butyricicoccaceae > Agathobaculum. Next base: position 22,027 of record NZ_CATNVC010000001.1, read on the forward strand.
ATCAGGTCAACATCTTTGCGGTCAACCTCAACGATTTCGTCGCGCATACGGCAGGTGATACGCTCATTTGCCAAGCAGCCGTTCTCATCGAGCGGCTCGTACGCCTGACAGGTGATATACTCGTCCTCAACGTCCGCAGTCATATACTGCACTTCATCGGTCACGTGGCCGGTCGACTTGTCGATAATCCGGTACGGCGCTTCGATAAAGCCAAAGTCGTTGATACGGGCATAGGTTGCCAGATAGGAAATCAGGCCGATGTTAGGACCTTCAGGGGTCTCAATCGGGCACAGACGGCCGTAATGGCTGTAGTGTACGTCTCGCACTTCGAAGGACGCACGGTCACGCGACAGACCGCCGGGGCCGAGGGCCGACATACGACGCTTGTGCGTCAGCTCTGCCAGCGGGTTATTCTGATCCATGAACTGCGACAGCGGCGAGGAGCCAAAGAACTCCTTGATGGCTGCAGTAACAGGACGGATGTTAATCAGGCTCTGCGGGGTGACGATGTCCAAATCCTGAATGGTCATACGCTCGCGAATGACGCGCTCCATACGGGAGAAGCCGATGCGGAACTGGTTCTGCAGCAGCTCGCCTACGCAGCGCAGGCGGCGGTTGCCCAGATGGTCAATGTCATCCGTCGTGCCGATGCCGTTGCCCAGATTGAGCAGATAGCAGATCGATGCGAGCATATCATCAACAATGATGGTTTTGGGGATCAACTCACCCTTGCGCTCGATGACGGCCTTCTTGAAGTCCTCGCCCGAAACGCCGGAATCAATCAGCTCCTTGAGCACCTTGAAACGAACCTTCTCGTTCACGCCGAGCTCCTCGGCGGTGAAACCGGTGTAGTCCTTAAAGTCTCCGATGTCGACCATGCCGTTACCGAACACCTTGACGGCTCTGCCCTCGTTGTTTTCGATGGTCACGCTGTGTACGCCGCAGCGGGCGATTTTGCGTGCCTTCTCACGGGACAGGATTTCATCAGCCTCAGCGACGATTTCGCCGGTCATCGGGTCGACAGCGGGCTCGAGCAGCTTGTGCCCAGTGATACGGCGCGCAATGTCCAGCTTCTTGTTGTACTTGTAGCGGCCGACAGCAGAGATGTCATAACGGCGCGCGTCGAAGAACATCGCGTCCATCAGGTTGGTGGCCGACTCGACAGAGGGCGGCTCGCCCGGACGCATCTTCTTGTAGATTTCAATCAGCGCTTCGTCCGAGGTCGACGCGGGATCCTTCTCAAGCGTCGCAAGGATGCGCTCATCCTCACCGAAAACCTCCTTGATTTCCGCATCGGTCTTTACGCCGATTGCGCGGATAAACGAGGTAATCGGGATTTTACGGTTCTTGTCGATACGGACATAGAACACGTCGTTCGCATCGGTCTCGTATTCGAGCCACGCGCCGCGGTACGGAATGACCGTGGCAGAAAGCAGCGCCTTGTCTGTCTTATCCAGTTCGCGGCCAAAGTAAACGCCGGGCGAACGAACGAGCTGGGAGACAATCGCGCGTTCCGCGCCGTTGATGATGAAGGTAGCGGAATCCGTCATGCGCGGGAAATCGCCCATGAAGATTTCCTGCTCCTTGATTTCGCCCGTCTCCTTGTTGCGCAGGCGCATGCGCACCTTGAGCGGAGAGGCGTACGTGGCGTCTCGCGCCTTGCACTCCTCAACCGAATACTTGGGCTCGTCGTTCATCGAGTAATCGAGGAAGGAGAGCTCCAGGTTTCCGGTGTAGTCCGTGATGCTGGCGGTGTCCGCGAAGACCTCGCGCAGGCCTTCGTCCAGGAACCAGCGATAGGACTTCTTCTGCACCTCGATCAGATTGGGCATCTCCAGAATCTCATCGATGCGTGCAAAGCTCTTTCGCGTGGTCTTGCCGTGCTGTACGTCTTTCACCATCATGTGCTTTGATCACTCCATTTCTAGCGGCATTATTTTGATACGCCAGGGGGCGTTGCAAAATCTTTTATTTGGGTCTTGCAATCCCTTGCAGACCGTGCTAACATGTACTTAGATATCGGCGCAATTGCGCCTAATCTGTTGAGCGTTTAATTATACCATAGTTTTTCCTATGAAGTCAAGAATATTTTTGCATAAAAAAGCGGTTGGCATACGCCATCCGCCTTTTCTTTTGCACAAAAAGAGAGCCGGAACAGCATCAGCCGTTCCGGCTCTTCCCTTTTTACAGCACTTTCGACAAGAAATCGCGCAGACGCGGATGCTGGGGATTGGAGAAGAACGCTTCCGGTTCGTTCTGCTCTGCAATCACACCCTGATCCATGAACATGACACGTGTCGCAACCTGACGGGCAAACCCCATCTCATGCGTGACAACCACCATTGTCATGCCGTCTTCCGCGAGTTCCTTCATAATTTCGAGCACCTCGCCGACCATCTCAGGGTCGAGCGCCGAGGTCGGCTCGTCGAACAGCATCACATCGGGATTCATTGCAAGCGCGCGCGCAATTGCGATACGCTGCTGCTGTCCGCCCGAAAGCTGTGCCGGAAAGGAATCCGCCTTATCTGGCAGCCCGACACGCTCAAGCAGCTGCTTGGCCCGCTGTTCCGCTTCTTCTTCCTTCATCACACCGAGTTTGACCGGTGCAAGCTTGATATTCTCCTTGACCGACAGGTGTGGAAACAGATTGAACTGCTGAAACACCATGCCCATCTTGCGGCGAATCACGTTGATATCCGTCTTGGCCGAGGTGATATTCATCCCTTCGAAAATGATTTCACCGCCGGTCGGCTCTTCAAGCAGGTTCAAGCAGCGCAGAAAGGTCGACTTTCCCGAACCGGATGCACCGATGATAACCACCTTTTCGCCCTTTTCGATATGCTCGTCGATTCCCTTGAGCACCTCGTGGTCGCCAAAGGATTTTTGCAGGTTTTTAACGTCGATCACTAGCGCGCAGCCTCCTTTCAAACAGGTTGAGCAGTTTGGTCAGAATCATCACAATCACCAGATAGATGACCGCAAGGCCGATGTACGGCATAAACGCGATGTACGTCTTGGACTGAACGATTTGCGCCGCCTTGGTCACGTCCTGCAGGGCGATGACCGTAACAATCGAAGTCTCCTTGACCAAGGTAATCAGCTCATTGCCGAGTGCCGGCAGGATGTTCTTGATTGCCTGCGGGATGATGATAAAGCGCATGGTCTTTGCATAATTGAGGCCCAGCGAACGTCCGGCCTCCATCTGTCCCGCATTGATTGACATAATGCCCGACCGCACGATCTCGGCCACATAAGCGCCCGAGTTGATGCCGAACGTGATAATCGCGCACATCAGCAGTGCATTATCACCGCGCGGACGCATGATAACGAAGTTCATAATCAGCAGCTGCACCATGGCAGGCGTGCCGCGGATGACCGTCAAATACAGCTTGCACAGGGCGTTGCCCACGCGCAGCAGCACATTCGGGTTCTTGCGCGAGGAGTCGTGCGCAGAGCGAACGACCGCAATGATGACGCCAATCAGCACACCGACCAGCAGCGCGCCCAACGTCGTCTGGAAGGTGACCTTCAGACCCTTGGCGAAGAACTGCCAATTGTCACGATAAATGAACGTTACGAAAAACTGGTAACAAATCTCCTGCAGAAATTCCGGGCACATCTGTATCCAACCCGGCGCCTGCAAAATCCAATCCGAAAATTGCAGCAGATTCAAATCCATTTCCCCTTTCTCTAATTTACAGCATAATAGGAAGAAAGGGGCGGCTTACGCCGTCCCTATTCTCTCCCAATTCCAAGCGAAACTACTTACTCAGCCTTGATGTAGGTACCGATAATCTGATCGATCGTGCCGTCTGCCTTGAGTTCCTGCAGCGCACTGTTGACCTTATCAAGCAGCTCCGTGTTGCCCTTCTTGATGCCGATTGCATAGTCTTCAACCGCAAATTCGGTGTCCAGAATGCTCAGTCCGGCGTTGGCAGCCACGTAATTTTTTGCCGGCTCCTGGTCGATAACAACACAGTCCACCTGACCGTTCTTCAGCGCTTCCACTGCGAGCGGGCCGCTGTTGAAACGACGCACCGCATCCTCACCGTAACCGCCGTCTGCCGGGTCTGCGGCACAGTAGATATCACCGGTTGTACCCTGCTGCACACCGATCAGCTTGCCGGTCAAATCGTCAATCGACTTGATATCGCTGTTTTCCGGCACAATGACAACCTGTACGCCGGTTGCGTAAGACTCGGAGAAGTCCATCTGCGTCTGACGGTCGGGGGTCACGGTCATGCCGGCCGCCGCGATATCAATGCTGCCTGCCTCAAGCGCTGCCGGCAGAGAGTCAAAGTCCTGGTCGACGATTTCGAGCGTCATGCCAAGCTTATCGGCAATCGCCTTGGCAATATCGGCGTCGATGCCGACGATGTCCGTGCCATTATCGCCGTAAAACTCATACGGCGGGAATGTAGCGTTTGTGCCCATGCGCAGCGTTTCGCCGGAAGCTGCAGCGTTATTGTTTGCATCGCCCTGCGCACCGTTGTTCTCAGCAGGCTTACTGCCGCAGCCGGCCAGCATGGTCAGCGCCATGGTACCTGCAAGAAGCGCAGTCAGAATCTTCTTCATAGGTTCTTTCCTCCCAAATGTCGGTTTTATTAAACTATTTTTAAATCAAGGTATATTATACGTTCTTCCGTTTAAAAATGCAACCTCAAAAGTGCAGAAAACAGCTGCCGTACGGAAATATTTTTGAACATCCTGCCCTATAGAAAGGCGCACCGAGGGACAAAACGCCGCTTCTCGGCATAGCCTGCAGTCAGAAAACCTATTTCTATTAGGAGGAACGCTTATGCCCAGTATCTATCTTTCTCCCTCGACGCAGGAGTATAATCCGTATTACGGCGGCAGCGGCAGCGAGGAATACTACATGAACCTGATTGCGGACGCGATGGAGCCCTACCTCATCTCGTCCGGCATCGAGTTTGTCCGCAATACCCCAGACATGACAGCCGCCTCGTCCATCCGTGCGTCCAACGAAGGGAACTACGATGCGCATATCGCGCTGCATTCCAACGCCGCTCCCGAAAACCTCGCCGGACAGCTGCGCGGCACCGATGTGTACTATTATCCCGATTCTATGCGCAGCCGTGAGATTGCCGATATCATGGTTGCCAACCTGAAAGCCATCTATCCACTGCCTGATAAAGTGCGCGCCATGCCTACCACCTCAATCGGCGAAGTCACCCGCACCCGTGCCCCCTCCGTCCTCATCGAATTTGCCTATCACGACAACCCTGAGGATTCTGAATGGATTAAACAGAACATCGACCTGATCGGCCGCGATGTGGTGCTGGCGCTGACCGAGTATTTCCGCATCCCCTTTGTCGAACCCGCGCCGATCCAGACTGCAACGGTTGAGGTCGAATCCGGTAACTTAAACATTCGCTCCGCTCCATCGCTCTCCGCTCCCATCATCGGCAAGGCGCCGGACGGTGCACAGATTTTCGTACTCGGACAATACGACGACTGGTACGTTGTGCGTTACAATGATTACGAAGGCTATGTCAAAGGCGATTACATTGTGCTAAATTACTAAATTTATCCCCAGTCATTCCTGTCACTTTGCTATTTCTCAGAATTTTGTACGTGTATCTTGCCCATTTTCAGCATTTTGCGCGACGCTTCTTGCGTTTCTCGTTTTCAGACGATATAATGTATACGTTCGATGTTACGAAACGCAAGGAGGAATAAATCGAGTGTATCAGATTCTGAAGAAGCGGACGCTGAACGCCAACACCAAGCTGATGGTCGTAGAAGCGCCGCACGTGGCAAGAAAGGCCGAGCCCGGCCAGTTTATTATTCTGCGTGTGGACGCAGAGGGCGAGCGCATTCCGCTGACCATCGCGGACTTTGACCGCGAGGCAGGCACGATTACGATCATTTTCCAGGAGGTCGGTGCAACCACCATGGCGCTCGGCTGCATGAACGAGGGCGACTCTCTGCATGACTTCGTCGGCCCCCTGGGCATCGCGTCCCATCTCGACGGCCTGAAGAAGGTTGCGGTCGTCGGCGGCGGTCTGGGCTGCGCAATCGCCTATCCGCAGGCCAAGAAGCTGCACGAAATGGGCTGCGAGGTCGATCTGATCGCCGGCTTCCGCTCTAAGGATATCATCATCCTCGAGGACGAGATGCGTGTGGCATCCACCAACCTGCACGTTGTGACCGACGACGGCTCAAACGGCCGCAAGGCGCTCGTCACGCAGGTGCTCAAGGAACTTATCGACGCGGGCAACCAGTACGATGCGGTTATCGCAATCGGCCCGATGATTATGATGAAGTTTGTTTCCGAAACCACCCGCCCCTACGGCATCAAGACCATCGTTTCCATGAATACCATCATGGTAGACGGCACCGGCATGTGCGGCGGCTGCCGCCTGACCGTCGGCGGCGAAACCAAGTTCGCCTGCGTAGACGGCCCGGACTTTGACGGTCATCTGGTTGACTTTGACGGCTCGATGCGCCGCGGCGCAATGTACAAGGCACAGGAGAAATCCTCTGTTGAGCGCCACGAGTGCAATCTGATGAAGCAGGAGGTCAAGTAAGATGCCGAATATGAATCCGAAGAAGATGCCCATGCCTGAGCAGGACCCCAACGTCCGCAACAAGAATTTCGAAGAAGTCACGCTCGGTTACACTCCCGATATGGCGGTTGAGGAAGCCCAGCGCTGCCTGAACTGCAAGAATAAGCCCTGTGTTGCCGGCTGCCCGGTACAGGTGCAGATTCCCGAGTTTATCTCGCTCGTTGCCGAGGGCAAGTTCCTTGAAGCTGCGGCGAAGATTAAGGAAACCTCGGCGCTGCCTGCTGTCTGCGGACGTGTCTGCCCGCAGGAGAGCCAGTGCGAGTGCAAGTGTGTGCGCGGCATCAAGGGCGAGCCGGTTGCCATCGGCCGTCTGGAGCGCTTTGTCGCCGACTTTGCCCGCGAAAACGGCGAAGAGAAGCCCGTAAAGCCCGAGCCGAACGGCCACAAGTGTGCCGTTGTCGGCGCAGGCCCTGCCGGTCTGACCTGTGCGGGCGATTTGGCACGCATGGGTTACGAAGTCACCGTGTTTGAGGCATTGCATACCGCAGGCGGCGTGCTGATGTACGGCATTCCGGAATTCCGTCTGCCCAAGGAAATCGTGCAGAAGGAAATCGACACGCTGAAGGATCTCGGCGTTGAGTTTGTGCTCAACTTCATCGTTGGCCGCTCCGAGACCATTGACGAGCTGTTTGCCGACGGCTATGAAGCAGTCTTTGTCGGCTCGGGCGCAGGTCTGCCGACCTTCATCGGCGTACCGGGCGAAAACGCCAACGGCGTTTACTCGGCCAACGAGTACCTGACCCGTATCAATCTGATGAAGGCATATCAGGAGAATTCGCCCACCCCGATTCAGCACGCCAAGAAGGTTGCCGTGGTCGGCGGCGGCAACGTTGCGATGGACGCCTGCCGCTGTGCCAAGCGCATGGGTGCGGAGGATGTTTACATCGTTTACCGCCGTTCCGAAGCTGAGCTTCCTGCTCGTCTGGAGGAAATTCACCACGCGAAGGAAGAGGGCATCGTGTTCAAGTTCCTGACCGCGCCGCTCGAAATCCTCGCGGATGAGAACTACAATGTGACTGGCATGAAGTGCCAGCAGATGGAGCTGGGCGAACCTGACGAGTCCGGCCGCCGCCGTCCGGTGCCGGTAGAGGGCAGCGAATTTGTGCTCGACCTCGACTGCGTCATTGCGGCGATCGGCACAAGCCCGAACCCGCTGATTCGTCACACCACGCCAGGTCTTGACACCAACAAGCGCGGTTGCATCGTAGCGGACGACGAGCACGGCATCACGTCCAAGGATGGCGTGTTCGCCGGCGGCGACGCCGTGACGGGAGCTGCGACTGTAATCCTCGCCATGGGCGCCGGCAAGCGCGCCGCAGTGGCAATGGATGAGTATATCAAGAACAAAAAGTAAGCTACATATTAAAAAGAACCCGCAGGAAGTATCCTGCGGGCTCTTTTCTATGCCATTTTGACAGTGCATCAGTTACGAAGCACTGTTGTCCATCAGCTGCATCACGCCGCCGAAATACAAAGTTTCTCCCATCAGCTGCACAGCATCCTGCCCAAGCAGCAGTGTAAACAGCTCCGCCGGCGCCCAGCTCGTACCGTTTACTTCATAAGCCGCCGCGCCAAGGGACTGCGGTGCACTCATGCCAATCGCCTGTGCGCTGGCCATAAAGTAGCTGTCTTCGCCGATGAATATCGTTGTCTGCACCTTGCCGTTGGTCAGATGCGCACTCTCCTCTTCGCCGTTCCAAGTGACGGTAAAGCCCAGCGCCTCTGCAACCTTACGCAGCGGCACCATCGCAACGCCGGATTCCACACGCCCCTGTGCGAAAGCGATATCGCCTTCTTTAATCAGGGTCAGGTCATAATTCTCCTGCGGCGGAATGACGACCTTATCTGCCGTCGCCTGCCCCGGCATGCTCATCGCAACCACATCGTACCAAGCAAAAAAGCGTGTGCCCACATGGATATCGCGAAGCGATGCCACCTGACGGGTCGCCAGAGGTGTGACCGTCACATCGGCCGGCAGCGTAACCACAACCGAGCCGGCTTCACTTGTCACCGTTAACGAGCCGTCTGTGTTGTACTGTACCTGCTCGGCGGTCAGCAGATGAGCAGGCGCATGTGCCTCATCCAGATTGACCAACACCGCCAGCGCATCCACCTGCGGCGGCTCGCTGAGTGCAAGCGTTTCTCCGTAATACACATAGACCTTACCACCCGCCTTAATGTCCGTCTCGGACGTCTGATAACCGGTCTTGGTATCCATCAGCAGCGTGTTTTCCGAAAAATGCAGCACTACCTTATCATAGGTATCGGTTTTGACGGTCATTTCGGAATACATTCCTGATTTGGCTGTCATTTCAATCACCGTGGCAAACTCGCCGAGCGCATAAGGCGCGTGCGCATTCTGCACAACCTCCGCCTCGAGCGGTTCGGCTGCGTAAACCGGTGCACCTGTGCACAGAATCGCCGCAGTCAGCGCGGCCGCCAGCAATTTCTTTGTCATAAGATTTCCTCCCTTGTTCTATTCTTCCTGATTAGACGCAGCGAAGCGAAAAAGGTTCCTTAGGAAATCAGCGCATAGGAATCCAAATCGGCAGGAGCAGTCATGGTTACCTGCCCATCCACACCGGTCAGCTTCATGCTGCTTGTCAGAGAACCGGTCAAGCCGTCCGCGTCAAACTGCATCCGAAGCTCCTGCGCGGCAATACGGCCGTTCGACGCAGTCTGCTGCACCGTAAGACCGGAGAATGCTGCATCCTCCAAACTGCCAACCGCACTTGCCGCTGCATCCAACGCAGTACCAAGGCGATTGAGTCCCGCCGTATTATAGGTAATGGTGTAGGTGCTGCCCGAAACCGTCATGTGATCAATCAGCGCCAGCGGAACACGGGCAAACCCCTCCGTCAGCTGTCCAAGCTCTGCATCCGTGAGCTGTTTGCGCGTTTTCTGCCCGTTCTGCTTGAGGTATTGCACTCCATTTGCCACATAGGACTCCGCAGAAAATGTTTTATCCTCGATTCCCTCCGCAGACAGTGTAATGACGCGATTGGTCAGCAGTGCGGGTGCAGCGAGATCCAGTCGCGTGGTTTCACTGCTCTTCATCGTCATGCTTTTTGTGGTAAGCGTCAATTCGTGCTGAACCGCCAGTCGCTGCAACGCGTCCATGCCTACCGTCGCTTTGCGGTACTGATTATAAACCTGCATCAGCTTGTCTGAGGCAGCGGCAGCGTCCGACGACACCGCACCGTCCTGCACCAGCGCATCAAGCAGCGTGCCCTCCTCGCCCTTGGGCGAAAGCGCCAGCGCCGTATAGCTTGCTGCAACCACATGGTCGCGCAGGAAATGCGCAGGATTCACAGTCATCGAGTCGTACACGCCGGTTTTTTTTGCAAAATCAACCGCTTTTTCATAAGTAAAATCACCGGCCGTTTCGGTATAGCCGAGCGCACGCAGCACAAACGCACCATACATCTGCGCGGTACAGGCTTCATCCGGCTCAAACGCTGTTGCAGTCGCTCCTGTGGTCAAGCCGTTCTGATACAGATACTGCACATAGGGTTTTTCCCAACTTTGCAAATCGGTGAAGGGCGCATCATACGCCAGTTTCTGTGCTTCTTCCTCTTTTCCGAGCAGACGCACGAGCATCGCGGCCGCTTCCGCGCGGGTCGGCGCGCGATCGAGTTCATAACCTTGATCCGTCCCCCGGAACAGGCCTAATTCCTTGAGATGATCTGCGCTTGCCGTAAAATCTGCGGCAAAGGCGGATGCAGTCAGCGCCGCGGTCAGTGCAAGGCCGGCTGCGGTTATTCGAAACATATGATTCATGTGAAAATTTCTCCTTTGCTGTGTTAAAAACATCATACCACAAATCCCGTCCTTTGCCAACAGCAGGCAGGTATTAACAGTTTTTTTGTAGACTTTCCGCAGCAAATGAGACATACTAAGTACGTCCTGAATTCATACATTGCAAAGGAGTACAATTATGGTGAGTATGCAAAAATGCGGCGTGATTGGCGTTGGCTTTGTCGGTGCGACATCAGCCTTCACGCTTGCTACAAGCGGTCTGTTTTCCGAGGTCACGCTTGTCGATATGAACACAAAGAAAGCTGAAGCGGAAGCGGCCGACATTAACCACGGCATTTCCTTTTCCAAGCCCTGTTTTGTACGCGCAGGCGATTACCGCGATTTGAGCGAATGCGGTTTGATTGTCATCGCAGCCGGCGCGAACCAAAAGCCGGGCGAAACACGGGTTGAGCTGCTCGGGCGCAACCGTGTCATTATGAAATCTATCATCGAAAGCATCATGGCAGTCAATAAATATGCCATTCTGCTTATTGTATCCAATCCGGTCGATGTGCTGACCTACATGGCGCAAAAGCTGTCCGGCCTGCCGGTCGGCCGTGTCATCGGCTCGGGCACTGTGCTGGATACCGCTCGACTGAAATATCTGGTCGGTCAGCACCTGAGCGTTGACAGCCGCAATGTTCATGCCTTCATCATCGGTGAACACGGCGACAGCGAGCTTGCCGTCTGGTCGAGCGCGAATGTTTCAGGCGTTGATTTGGAGGATTTCTGCCGCATTTCGGACAAGGACTATTCCTTCGGTGCAATGCAGCGCATTTATGAAAACGTGCGCGACGCCGCCTATTCCATTATTGACGGTAAGGGCGCAACCTATTACGGCATTGGCCTTGCGGTGCGCCGTATCGCAGAAGCCATCGTGCGGGATGAACACTCCGTGCTTCCCGTTTCTTCGCTCATCTCAGGGCATTACGGCGTTGACAATCTCTGTCTCGGTCTGCCGGCAGTCGTCGGGCGAAACGGTGTGGAATCCGTACTCGACATTCCGCTTTCTTATGAAGAGTTGGAGCAGCTACAGAGCTCTGCCCAGAAGCTGCGCGCCCTGATCGACGAACTGGAAGACGCAAAATAACAAAAAAAGAACCGGAACAGCGTTCCGGTTCTTTTGCTCTAATGCTTAGGCTGCGGGAGTGGCTTCGCTGCTTGCAAGCAGTTCTTCCATATCCTTGTAGGTATCCAAATCGGTCGGCAGGGTAATCTTGACGCTGTCGCCCGTTGCGTTCACCTTGCACTTCAAGGTCATGTCCATGTCCATGCTCTGGCCTTCTGCGGACATTTTCATTGCCATGCTCATGTCCATCGTGGTAATCTTGCCGTTTTCAACGGTCATCTTGGCCGTTACGTCGCCCAGCTGCAGGTCAACGCCCAGCGCAGCGGAATCCATGCCCATCGACTGCAGCACGTTCTGAATCATGCCGTTCATAGCGCTCATCTCATAGCTTACGGTATAAACATTGCCCGATTTGCTGATTGACTTAATCAGGCTCAGCGGCTCGCTGCTCGAGGTGGTCAGTGTGCCGATCTGATTCTGAATCTCCTTGAAGGACATCGGCATCTTGATTTTCTCGCCGTCCATCGACATGTAGTACACGCCATTCGTGTAGAAGTATTCCAGCTTCATTTCCATTTCGTTCGGCTGGCCTTCTCCGATGAGGGCCTTATCCATGACAACCTTCGCGGTGGTAGCCATCGCCATAACGGACTTATCCATGTCAGCCATGTTCATGTCCATTTTAATGCTCATCGGCATTGTCATGGTCATCGCATTTGCGCCGTTCATCTTGACGTTGGCGCTGACATCGGCCGACATGTCCATCTTGGTTTCCTTGCTCAGCGTTTCGCTGACAGCAAGATAATCCTTGTAATCCTGAAATGCCTTCTGCGTCGAAGCCGCAGCCGTCTTGTCAACCGCGCCGCCTGCAACCAGCTTGTCGAGCAGGGTATCGGCCGTCTTGTCCTTCGGTGCAACTGCCAGTGCGGTATAGCTCATCGCCGCAACGTTGTCACGCAGAAAATTGGTCTCATTGCAGTTTGCCATGTCAGCCAGACCGATTTCCTTAGCCTTGTCAATTACCTTGTCATAGGTAAAGTCGCCGGATGTCTCGCTGTAGCCAAGCGCGCGCATCAGGAAGGCGGAATACATCTGCGCCGAGCACTTATCCTCCGGCTCAAAGGTCGTTTCCGACGCGCCGTTGGTCAGCTTGTTTTCGTACAAATACTGCACGTACGGCTTCTGCCAGTCATCCAAATCGGTGAAGGGCGCGGAATAAGTAAGTGCCTTTGCCTCCGCTTCTTTGCCCAGCAGACGCACCAGCATGGTAGCCGCTTCGCCGCGGGTCGGTGCACGGTCGAGCTCGTAGCCCTGCGCCGTTCCCTGAAACAGGCCAAGTGTTTTGAGCGCGTCTGCGCAGTGGTCGAAACTCGCCGCAGAAGACGATACGACCAGTGCAGAGACGGCCAAAGCCGTCGCTGTCAGGATCTTGATCATTCTTTTCATAAACTCTTATCCTCCTTGATTTCCACCCAAATGGTGGTTCTGAAACCATTGTAGCACTATGAATTTTGATTGTAAAGCGCCCGCACAATGAACAGATTTTACGTTTCTGTTACATCGAACCCATTTTTGTATTTTAAAACTTCATTTTCGATTGACATCTATGCTTTTCAGGATTATATTGTATATAGACAATATGTACAATTTATTTTTCTTGACTTTCCCCGCCTATGCATGTATTGTTGTATTATGTTATTGGTACAATAAAGGAGGAACGAGATTTGAAAAAACGATTACTTGCCGCGCTGCTTGCGGCGGCCATCACCTGCACCTCTCTGCCGTATGCGTTTGCAGCAGAAGATCCCGCCACACGTGCGGAAGTGTGTGCCATGCTGCTCTCGGCAGCAGACGATTACCACCCCGGTGTGCAGGCGAGCGATATCATGCACGGAGATCCTGACGGTAGTCTGCGCGGCAATGAGCCTGTGACCCGCGCGGAAGCGCTTGTTATGCTGTCGCGCGCCTTTGGCGAGCTTGCCAAGCCGACGGGTGAAAACGCACGGCTGGCCTATCCCGCCTCTAATTTTACCGATCTGTCCAACTGGGCGAAGACCGAACTGCAAAACGTACTGGATACCGGCATTGTCGCGGGCACGTCGGCCACCACCTTCTCGCCCAGTGAATTTGTAACCGAAGAGCAGATGAACCTCTTCATTGACCGTGTGTTTGCGCTGGAAGGCACCAACGCAAAAGATGATTTTTATGCCGCGATTAACAAAACCGATTTGGCAACCGGTATTATTAAGCCGGGCCGCATGATTGGCGGCACACTGTACGACAAGATGGATGCGGCCAATGCAGATATCGCAGCAATCATTAAGGAAATTGTCTCCGGTACGCCGGCCAAGGGGTCGGGCGAAGAGAAAATCAAAACGCTTTACACCAACTATCTTGACTGGGATGCGCGTAATAAGGCAGGCATCTCCCCCATCAAGCCCTATTTAGAGGCGATCGATGCCGCGCAATCTCTTGATGATTTGATGGCTGTGGATCAAAAGCTATCCAACGAGTATGCAACCTCGTTGTTTCTCGGTTTCGGTCTTTCCATTGACGCCAAGGACAGCACGCGATATTCGGTTACGTTCAGCGGCCTGTCCCCCTCGCTGACCAAGGATATCTATGCGGCCGACAGCGGCAAGCAGAAGGATGCATATATCAAATATATCACCACCCTGTTCCAACTTGGCGGATATTCCGACGCCGCTGCGCAGGCAGCGCGCTTCTGGTCGGTGGAAAAGCAGCTTTCCGTGAGCATGCTCGACCAGCAAGATTATGGGGACGTGGATAAAACCTACAACCTATTCACCATGCAGCAGCTGCGCGACCTGTTCCCCTCCATCGATTTGAGCGCCGTCTACGCGACCACCGGCCTGCAGTCCTCCGACCATATCATCGTCACCGATAAAGGCCTGTTGCAGGCAAATGCCGTGCTGTTTGGCAATGCCGATTTGGACACGCTGAAAACCGTTGCGCGCCTGAATCTTCTGGGCAGCTTCGGCAACATGCTCAGCCGTGATTTCCAAACCGCAGCCGAGACCTATCAGCAGGATTTTGTCGGCACGACAGGCACAATGACAGACGAGGAATATGCCGCGCAAATCGTCCAGTATTCGCTCGGGGATTATCTGGGCGAAGCCTATGTCAAGCGCCACTTTACCGCCAAGGCCAAGGCCGATGTAGAGGACATGGTGCAGGACATGATTGCAGTCTACAAGGAGCGCATCGCAAAGCTAGACTGGATGACGGAGACGACCAAGCAAAAGGCCATCGAAAAACTCAGCGCACTGAATGTCAAGGTTGGCTATCCGGATTCGTGGACCACCTATTATGATAATACCGATCTCAAAACCGCATCTGAGGGCGGCAGCTATTTAGACAACATGGTCTCACTGAGCCGTGCCTCCCGCAATATTTATGTGAAATGGCAGAACGAGCCGGTGGACAAGAGCACTTGGGCAATGAGCGTGTTTACGGTCAATGCCTGTTACGTTCCTCCGTTTAACGAAATCGTCTTCCCCGCCGCTATTCTTCAGCCGCCGATGTATGATGTCAACGCTTCGCGCGAACAAAATCTCGGCTCTATCGGGTACGTCATCGCCCACGAAATCACGCATGCGTTTGATAACAACGGCGCCAAGTATGATAAAAACGGCAATGCCGCCGATTGGTGGACTGCGGAAGACTACGCGGCATTTCAAAAGCTGTGCAGTAAGGTCATCACCTATTACGACGGCATGGAAGCTGCGCCCGGCATTACCTGCTCCGGCGCACTCACGCTTTCCGAAAACATCGCCGACCTCGGCGCTGTCGCCTGCATAACAGAAATCGTATCCCGCGAGAAAAATCCCGACTATAAAACGCTTTATGAATCCGTCGCACGCACTTGGAGCAGCGTTTCTACGCGCGATGGACGCACCTATCTTGCACAATTAGATATTCACGCACCTGAGAAACTGCGCGTCAACCGCGTGCTGCAAAGCTGCGCACCGTTCTATGAGAGCTTTGGTATCACCGAAAGCGATGGTATGTGGCTTGATCCCGCACAACGCGTTTCTATCTGGTAAACCATAAAGCAAGCCCCCGGCAAAAGCCGGGGGCTTGCTTTATTCTCTTCACTCAGGCGCTGAGAAATACAAATGCAATATAGCACGCTACCGGCACGGCCGAAAGCAGCATTGCAGATCCAACCGGGCGATTCTCTCTCTTTTTGCCGAGTATAAAACACAAGAAGAGCGATGCGAGCATACCCACTGCGCCCAAAATCAGCATCAGTCCGGCCTGTCGGTCATACACATACAAATTACGGTTCCAGTATGCAAGATCGGCGACCAAGAAAATCGCAAAGTTAAACAGGCAGCTGCCGAGAATATTACCTGCAATCGCGTTAAAATTATTCATCCGCGCAAGTACAAAGCACGAAATCATCTCGGGCAGACTGGTCACGATGCCAAGCAGCAACGCACCGGCAAGCGTTGTACCGAGTCCGAGCGATTCGCCCAAATAATCAGATGCGTAGGTGATGAGAATGCTCGTAATCACGAGAAGCACCGCATAAAACACAAAGCGCGTCACGATTTGTTTGACGGACAGCGGCGATGCGGATTCCTTGTCGCCCGTGTCCTCATCCCCGGACATCGCGCGCAGGCTGAACGCGTACAGCAGAAAAATCACGATTGAAATGAGTGATACGCCGTAGAAAAAGAACGTCTTGCCCGACCAGAGCGAGAATAGAAGAATCCCGTAAATAACGAGTGATGAAATCGCGGTTACACGATGGCTTCCCGTCAGGTATGCCGATCGCAGTCCCTTCCAGTATAACAGGAAGACAAAACCCATCACGAACAGATTAAACACATTGCTGCCCAGTATGTTACCGATTACAAGGGCAGGCTTGCCCACCGCCAAAACCGAAGTCAGGCTTGTGAACAGTTCAGGCAGACTGGTGACAGCCGCCAGCAGCACGCCGCCGATAAAGGCGGAGGCCAACGACGTTTTCTGATCCAAAAGATTTACATAATTGCCAAGCTGCGCCGAAAAAACGACGACGCCGACAACAAGCAGCAGATATCCCAGGAGCACAAGTAGCATAAATTTAATTTCCCCCTCTTGTTATTGCAGCCAAGATGGCTTTTCACGCATCCGCACGCCTGCGGCAATGCCGAGTGCTGCATACATCGTCACGACTGAAGTACCGCCATAGGAGAACAGCGGCAGCGTCAATCCCATAATAGGCAGCAAACCAATACACATAAAAATATTCATAAACGTCTGAAATAAGAACATGCCGCCGATACCAATCGCCATCATGGCCGAAAACGTGGTCGAGGCACGATATCCGATGTAAAACAACCGTGCAATCAGCAGTCCCAGCAGCAGGACAATCAGAAGGCTGCCGATAAAGCCAAGCTCCTCGCCCGCGACTGAAAAAATCATATCGGTTCGTTTTTCCGGCAACAGATTCATCTGCGTCATTGCACCGTTGCCGATCCCCTGCCCGCTCATCAAACCCGACCCAATCGCCGTCTTGCTCTGTGTGGTCTGGTATGCCGTCTGCGGGTCGATTGAAGGATCCAGCAGCACCAAAATGCGATTTTTCTGATAATCGCGCAGCACGAAGTTCCATAAGATCGGGATGCTGAGCAGCGCGACACCCACGCCCGCACCCAACCACTTGAGTGACAGTCCTGCGGCAAACATCATAACCAGCGCCATCATAAAATAGGCAATCGCCATGCCGCTGTCCTTAGAGGTCAGCTCAATCACCAGCATCAGCAGCCCTACGTGTCCAAACAGCGGCAGTAGGCCGCGCAGCTCACTGATTTGTCCGCGCACCTCGGAAAGATGCGCGGCAAAGGTGAATACAAATAACAGCTTGCCCAGTTCGCCCGGCTGTAAACTAAACGCGCCGAGATCAATCCAGTTGCGCTGACCGCCGCGCTCATCGCCAAATGGAATCAGCAGGCACTGCAGCACAATATTAATGATAACAAAAACCTTCCACCACTTGCTCATCATTTCTAAATCAATCAGCGACATGATGACATAAGCAACAAGGCCGATACCGGTCGCTGCCGCCTGAATGATGATATAGCGGCTCGATCCCGTCGTCATGGTCGCCGAGTGGACGAGGATCATGCCGTAAACCGAGCAAAGCAGTGCCAGACCCAGCAGATAAAAATCTGTATTTTTCAGATAATGTCTGGCGGCTTTCAGTGCATGCATCGTCGGTATTCCTCCTTTTTCGGATTGTCAGTCTTGTTTTATATCATACCACAACGAGATACGCTTGGCGAGGTCAAATTTCAGCAAATTTTTTCTCGTCTGTTCTGGAAAGCTGTGCAGAATATGCTATAATGATACTATTGTTTTGTTTCATTCAGGAGGAGTATGTATGTTATCCGATATCGAAATCGCGCAGGCCTGTCAAATGCGTCCGATTGTCGAGGTTGCTGAGGCTGCCGGACTTTCCGCGGAGGATCTGGAGCTGTATGGCCGATACAAGGCCAAGCTGTCGGCCGAGGTCATGCAAAAAGCTGCGGCAAATGAAGACGGCAAGCTTGTTCTCGTCACCGCTATCAACCCCACCCCTGCCGGCGAGGGCAAGACCACGACCACGGTCGGTCTGGGTCAGGCCATGGCAAAGCTCGGCAAAAAGGCAATGATTGCACTGCGAGAGCCTTCGCTCGGCCCGGTTTTCGGCGTCAAGGGTGGCGCAGCCGGCGGCGGTTATGCGCAGGTCGTGCCGATGGAGGACATCAACCTCCATTTCACCGGTGATATGCACGCCATCACCGCAGCAAACAACCTGCTCTGCGCCATGCTGGACAATCACATGCAGCAGGGCAATCTACTGAACATTGACCCACGCCGCATCATCTTTACCCGCGTGATGGACATGAACGACCGTGCGCTGCGCAACATCACCATCGGCCTTGGTGGCAAGATGAACGGTGTGCCGCGCGAGGATCACTTCATGATTACGGTTGCAAGCGAAGTCATGGCCATCCTATGCCTTGCGTCCGATTTAAACGATCTGAAAAAGCGGTTCGGTGACATTCTGGTCGCCTACTCCTATTCAGGAAAGCCGATTTATGCGCGCGACCTGCATGCCGAGGGCGCCATGACTGCGCTGATGCGTGACGCAATCAAGCCAAACCTCGTGCAGACGCTCGAAGGCACGCCCTGCCTGATGCACGGCGGCCCCTTTGCCAACATCGCCCACGGCTGCAACAGCGTGCAGGCGACCCGTCTGGCGCTCAAGCTGTCCGATATTGCAATCACCGAAGCTGGCTTCGGCGCCGATCTCGGCGCGGAGAAATTTATGGACATCAAGTGCCGCAAAGCAGGTATCAGTCCGGACTGCGTCGTACTGGTCGCGACCGTTCGTGCACTCAAGTACAACGGCGGCGTGCCCAAGGCTGAGCTGAACGCACCGGATCTGCAGGCACTTTCCCGCGGCATCTGCAACCTTGACGCACATCTGGACAATATTGCAAAGTTTGGTGTTCCCTGTGTGGTCGCCATCAACGCCTTCCCGTCTGACACGGCCGAGGAGATGGAATTTATCGGTCAGCACTGCGCGGAGCGCGGCGTGCGCGTAGCGCTCAGCGAAGTGTTCGCCATGGGCGGCGAGGGCGGTCGCGCACTTGCAAACGAGGTACTCGCCGTATTGGATGAGAACACAGCTGATTTCCATATGCTTTACGAGGATACGCTCCCGCTTGAGGATAAAATCCGCAAAATCGCCAAGTCGATTTACGGCGCTCTGGGCGTTTCCATCGCTCCCGCCGCACAGAAGGAGCTGCAAAGCATCACCGAGATGGGCTACGGCGCGCTGCCGGTGTGCATCGCCAAAACCCAGTACTCGCTGTCCGATGATCCGGCGCTGCTCGGTCGTCCGACCGAGTTCATTGTCAACGTCCGCTCGGCGCGTCTTGCCGCGGGCGCAGGCTTTGTCGTCGTCGAGACGGGTGCAATTATGACCATGCCCGGTCTGCCCAAGGTTCCGGCCGCCGAAAACATTGATGTTGCCGAAAACGGTAAAATCGTCGGTCTGTTTTAAAATACTCTCATCAAAAGGCCGTCCCTCCTTGGGGACGGCCTTTCTTTGTGCAGAGGATTTGGACATATGCCGTTTGCACGGCCACCACCCCCGTCCCTCATCTACATAGCCGTTGCAGTTTTACATGACCGCTCTATGGTTGACATTTACGCCCGATAGCGTTATACTGTCCTCATAAAAATGAAGTTTTGAGGTGAAAAGATGAGATAAGCTTTCTTGCAAGAACGTGTTCGGCACGAAAAGGACGGCACTGCCCGTCTGTTTTGTTGTGCCGACCTGCAAGAAAGCCTGTTTCATTCCGCCGCCTCCTTAAACCGGGGTTTCCTCCCCTGTTCTTTGGGCTGCAAGGATGAACATTCTTGCAGCCCTTTTTATGTGCTAATAGGGGGTGCATCCTAATGTCTATCATCCAAATATCAAACCTTACCTTCTGCTATGACGGCAACTCCGACACCATTTTTGAAGACGTCAGCCTGCGGCTTGATACCGACTGGCGACTCGGTTTGACCGGACGCAACGGCCGCGGCAAAACGACCTTTTTAAACCTGCTGCTCGGAAAATACGAGCACCGCGGCAGCATTTCCTCCTCGGTCGCCTTTGATTATTTTCCCTTTTCCATCTCCGACCCTTCGCGCAGCGCGTTTGATGCGGTCGAAGCCATTTCTCCCGATTATGAATACTGGCGGCTCGCTCGGGAAATGCACAAGCTAAAGCTCTCCGACGAGCTGCTCTACCGCCCCTATGACACGCTTTCGGGCGGCGAGCAGGTAAAGCTGCTCCTTGCGCTGCTGTTTTCGCGCGACAATCGTTTTCTGCTGATCGACGAGCCGACCAACCATCTGGACTTGGAGTCTCGCACGCTTGTCGCCGACTATCTGCACTCCAAAAGCGGTTTTCTGCTTGTTTCGCACGACCGTGCCTTACTCGACGGCTGTATCGACCACATCCTTTCGATTAACAAAAGCAGTATCGAGCTTCAACAGGGCAACTTCTCCTCTTGGTGGGAAAACAAACGGCGGCAGGATCAGTTTGAGCAGGAGCAGAACGACCGCCTCAAGCGGGACATTGCCCGTCTGGATGATGCCGCCCGACGCGCCGCCGACTGGTCGGACAAGACCGAGCAGAGCAAGCATATGCGTAATTCCGGTCTGCGGCCCGACCGCGGCTATATCGGCCACAAGGCGGCAAAAATGATGCAGCGTTCCAAATCCATCGAAGCGCGACGCATCAACGCGGCGGAGGAAAAGGCCGATTTGCTGCACAACATCGAAACGGCGGATGCCCTTAGGCTTTCGCCCCTGACCTATCATGCCGACCGACTGCTGCTGCTACGCGATGTTTCCATCCGGTACGGCGAGCAGCCCGTATGTGAAAAGGTCTCGTTTGACCTCCGCCGCGGGGAACGTGTCGCTCTGACCGGCGCGAACGGTAGCGGCAAATCGAGTCTGCTCAAGCTGATCCTCGGACAGGACATTCCGTTTGAGGGGCAGTTTCAACGAGGAAGTGGACTTTCCATTTCCTATGTGCCGCAGGATGCTTCGTTTTTGTCCGGCAGGCTTGCGGAATATGCAGAGCAGTGCGGCATCGATTGTAGCCTGTTCCTCGCCATTTTACGCAAGCTGGACTTTTCACGCACCCAGTTTGAAAAGGACATGTCCGCTTTCAGCGCAGGACAGAAAAAGAAGGTTCTCATCGCCCGCAGCCTGTGCGAGCGCGCCCACCTCTACGTCTGGGACGAGCCGCTCAACTTCATCGACATACTCTCTCGCATGCAAATTGAGCAGCTGTTAGAGCGTTTTCGCCCCACACTGCTCTTCGTTGAGCACGACCGCGCCTTCTGCGACCGCATTGCCACTAAGACCGTGCAGCTGTAAACCTTGTCATCTGCCGCGCCGCGTGGTATGATAGGAGGGTAATTTTCAGGGAAAGAGGCTCCTTTATGGAACAGATAACCCATTCGCCCGAGCAGACCGAGGCCTTTGGCGCAGAATATGCCAAAACCCTTGTGCCGGGCGATGTTGTCGCTTTTTCAGGCGACCTTGGCGCAGGCAAAACCGCGTTTTCGCGCGGCGTACTGCACGGACTTGGCTATGAAGGCCGCGTCACCAGTCCGACCTTCGCGATTGCAAACGAATACCAAACGCCGGGCGGTGCCGTCGTCCACTTTGACCTTTACCGCATTCTGGACAGTGAAGCGCTGTTTGAAATCGGTTTCGATGAGTATTTGGACGGCAGCCGCATTGTGCTCATTGAGTGGAGCGAAAATGCACGCGACCTGCTGCCCGCGCAGTACAAAACCGTGCACATTGCCTATGGCACGGACGAAAATGACCGCATCATCACTTGCAGGGAGGTGGGCGCTTGAAAATTCTCAGCTTTGAATCCTCCGCCGTTTCGGCCTCGGTCGCATTGACAGACGGTGAAAAGCTCATTGCGCAGTCCTTCCAAAACTGCGGACTGACGCACAGCCGCACCCTGCTGCCAATGGCAGAAAGCCTGCTGGCGAACTGCGGTATTGCGCTGTCCTCGGTGGATGGCTTTGCGGTCGCGGCCGGTCCTGGCTCGTTTACCGGCATCCGCATCGGTGTGGCGACCGTCAAGGGGCTTGCCCTCGGCACGGACAAGCCGTGTGTCGGCGTATCGACACTCGAAGCCATGGCGCACGGTGCGCACGCACTGCACGGTAGTCTCTGCTGCGTGATGGACGCACGAGCAGGACAGGTTTATAACGCACGGTTCACCTGTGAAAATGGAATTATCACCCGGCTGTGCGATGACCGCGCGGTCAAATTAACCGAGCTTGCCCAAGAAATCGGCAATACTCCGCAATTTCTGGTTGGAGACGGCGCAGATTTGTGTTATAATACACTCAAAGAACAATGCGCCGGGCTGACGCTTGCGCCGCCCGAACTGCGCTGGCCCACGGGCTACGGCGTTGCCGCCGCCGCCCTGCCCCGATTTCTGCGGGGCGAAACCTGCACCCCCCAGCAGCTCGATGCCGTGTACCTGCGCAAACCACAGGCCGAGCAAATGCGGCTGGCCGGGCTGCAAGGAAAACCTTGAGAAATAGAAGGAGATATGATTATGGCAACCGTTCATGAAATGGATCATCCGCTGATCAAGCACAAGCTCAGCCTGATGCGAGACAAAACCACAGGTGTAAAGGAATTCCGCGAGGCGACCGCTGAAATCGCCATGCTAATGTGTTATGAAGCCACCCGCGATCTGCCGCTGAAGGAGATCAGCATCGAGACCCCTGTCGCTCAGGCCAAGGTCAAGGTCATCTCCGGCAAGAAGATTGCTCTTGTTCCGATCCTGCGCGCAGGCCTCGGCATGATTGAAGGTATGCTCGAGATGATTCCCGCCGCTAAGGTCGGTCATATCGGTCTGTACCGCGATCCGGAGACGCTGCATCCGGTGGAATACTACTGCAAGCTGCCGAGCGACATTCAGGATCGTGACGTGCTACTGCTCGACCCGATGCTTGCAACCGGCGGTTCCGCTGTTGCTGCGATTGACAGCCTGAAGCGCCGCGGTGTCAAGCACATCAAGCTGATGAACCTGATTGCTGCGCCCGAAGGCGTAAAGACAGTGCAGGATGCACATCCGGATGTGGATATCTTTGTTGCCGCAATCGACGAGAAGCTCAATGAGCACGGCTATATCATCCCCGGTCTGGGCGATGCAGGCGACCGTATTTTCGGCACCAAGTAAATTAAGCGCTATCACGGTGCGGCCTTTGGCCGCACCGTTTTTATATGCCGCTCTCTATTGATCTGCAAACGCGAAACCCCGCCGTTACCATCAAAACGGCGGGGTTTCCGCGACTGTTGCAGATTCACTCTCTTCTATTTGATTTTATAACTTCAAATCAAGACCGGATGCCTTCTGCTTCAGCATCAGCGCGGCCAAATCGGCGATATGCGCACCGGCTTCAGCCGGATTGGTACCACCCCGATGAATGTTGGACACCACTGTGCGATTGGCTTCGGGAATGCCGACATAGCCGCCATAGGTCATATAGGCGCTGAGCGACTCGCCCGACGCAAGGCCGGGACGTTCGCCGAGCAGAACAACGGTGACCTCGGCCTGCAGCGCCTCGGTGACGGCATCCATCGCCCCAACGCGCCCGTATTTTAAGAAAAAGGGCGTACCCGCCTGTACCTGATGCATTTTTAGACCCTGCATAATTGCCGGCAGGATATCGACGAGATTGGCCGCTACCGCGGTCGAAGACAAGCCGTCCGACACGAAGACCTGTACCTGCGGCTTCATCGTACACTTGTCTCTCAGCATTTTGATGGTTTCATCATCCAGTTGCCGCCCCAGATCGGGTCGGGTCAGGTATTCGTCCTTGGAGGCGCATTTGCTCGTGACCGTAAACAGTCCCATTCGCCCGAGCAGCTCCTCGGGTACGTCGGTAAAGACCGCGTCCATCGCGGCGGCATGATCAGCGCGAAAACGCAGTTCCGTCTTGGTTCGATAGCGCGGCCCTGCACGCCACACGCCAAGACGCGCTTCCGTGCGCGCCTTCATGCGCAGATATTCCTCCGGATCGGCGGCGTTCGGTACATCGAGCACGGTTTTAAAGTCGACTGCCGACAAATCCGGTACTTCCCCTTCCGAAACACAGGCGGAGGACGCGCACGGCGCTTCCTTGGCCGTTACCTCAGCAACGATACGTGCCACCAGTTCGGTCAAATTATCGTTCGTCATCGTCGTCCCCTCCTCACTTCATAAAGATCGAGCCGTCGCCGGCGCGCGAAGTCAGCCGACCCTTCTCGTCCATCAGACCCATTTTGATCATCCAACGGTGGAATTCGGGCGCGGGCAGCCGCCCAGACAGCTCACGCAGCGCCACATCATCGTGGAAGCTGGTATCCTGATAAGAGAGCATCACGTCGTCGCCCACCGGCACACCCATGTAATAGTTCGCACCCGCCATGTTCAGCAGCATGGTCGCCATCTCCTGATCCTCTTGATCGATGCTGGTGTGGTTGGTGTAGCAAGGCGCCATGCCCATCGGCAGGCCGATCAACTTGCCCATAAAATGATCCTCCAAGTTGGCGCGAATCATTTCCTTTCCGTCATAAAGTGTTTCGGGTCCGATAAAGCCCGACACATTGTTGACCATAAACGGCCGGAAGTAGCGTCCAAATCCGTAGGTACGCGCCTCGAGCGTCATTTCGTCGACCCCGTGATCCGCGCCGATGGACACCTCCGAACCCTGTCCGGTTTCAAAATACAGCAGGTTTGGACCTGCCCCCAGCGCATAAGACAGCGCAAGCTGATAGGCCTCCTCCACCAGCTTGCGGTTCACGCCGAAATTCTCGTTTGCCGTTTGCGTGCCTGCAATCGACTGGAAAATCATATGCAGCGGCGCACCCTGCTCGACCGCCTTCATCTGCGTTGTCATATGAGACAGCACGACGCACTGGGTTGGGATGCTGAACTTATCCATAAAGCCGTAAATCGCATCTGCAATGCGGCGGGTGCTCTCCACATTATCCTCAACCGGATTGATGCCGATGCACGCATCGCCGCTGCCGTAGGACACACCCTCCATCACGCCGACGAGAATGCCCTCCGGATCGTCGGTTGAGGAGTTGGTCTGGCAGCGATAGGACAGCGTGCCCGGAATGCCGATGGTCGTGTTGCAGCGGGTCACATTATGTATCTTGCGCGCGCCGTATACCAGATCCATCGCGCTCATCAGCTTGGCCACGCCTGCAACCACCTCGCCCGTAAAGGCGCGGGACGCACGCTGCAAATCGTCGCTCGTTGTGTTATAGTCGAGAATCCACTCGCGCAGCTCGCCGAGCGTCATGCTCTTTTTTGCCTCGTAAGCGCGCTTGTTCAGGCCGTCAATGTTGACACGGGTAACTTCGTCCTGCTCATAGGGGATGGTCGGGTTTTCAGTCAAATCTCCAACGGTCAGCTCACTCAGTACCACCTTGGCCGCAACGCGCTCGGTCACTGTACCGGCTGCAATGCCCTGAAAGCGGTCGGCTGACTTGGGCTCATTGGCCTTGGCCAGCACGTCCTTAATGTCGCGAAATTCAAAGGTTTTGCCGTTTAGCCTTGTTTTTAGCTTCATTTATGCTTCACCCCTTCTTTCTGCTATTCTCTCCGTACGGTCATTCGTTTTTCTGCAAGGTAGTCCTGCGCTTCCGGCGTCACCAGTGCGTCCCGCCGGACGCTGACGCACATACATCCCTGTTCGTGCAGCTGTCTAACTGCACGAAGGGTGACCGCTTTGCTTTCGATGCGCCCCATGTTGTCCAGCGGTTGTTCCAGCTCCGCCAGACGCGGTTCGACGCGCCGCATGATTTCGTCAATTAATGCCGAACGCTCCATTTTACTTCTCCCCTCCTTTCTTTTAGCTGTCCCGAGGAAATAAAAAAGCGTTCAGGGCGCACTGCACCATTGAACGCTTGCTCGCATCGCAAAACTGTTCAGCTGCGCTTCGTCGCTCAGCTGATCTTATAGATTTAGCATACACATCCCACTGTCAGTTGTCAACAAAATAAATTCACGAAAGACAACTCCTCTTGTCGATTCCCTACAATTCTCTGTTTTGACGAAGGAGCAACCGCTAAACGGCATACCACGCTGCACGTGCGGTTGCTCTACTCGCGCAAACATGCTATTATGAACTGGAGCCATAGGCGTGCATTGCGCCGGCTGACCGATAAAGCTGAAGCATAAAGGAGTATCCTACATGGACTTTACAGGAAAAATCGCCGTCGTCACCGGTGGCGCGGCAGGCATTGGCAAGGCAATCTGTGGCGCGTTTCGTGCAGCCGGTGCGACCGTCTGCGTGATTGACCGAACAGAAAACGACTTTTTCACCGGAGACCTCGCAGATGAGACCGCACTGCGCACCTTTGCCGACAAGGTGCTCCACAGCTACGGGCACGTTGATTTTGTCATCAACAACGCAATGCTCAGCCGCGGCGGCCTGCAAAGCTGCTCTTATGAGGATTTTAACTATGTGCTGCGCGTCGGTGTGTCCGCTCCCTTTCTGCTGGCACAGCTGTTCGCGCCGTATTTTGCAGCAGGTGCAAGCATTATCAATATTTCTTCCTCGCGCGACCGCATGAGCCAACCGGAGACCGAAAGCTATACTGCGGCCAAGGGCGGCATTGCCGCGCTGACCCATGCTCTGGCCGCCACGCTGGCGGGGCGTGTCCGCGTCAATTCCATCTCGCCGGGATGGATTGACACAACAGGCGCGGTCTTTTCGGGTGCGGATGCCATACAGCATCCGGCGGGGCGTGTCGGCACACCTGCCGACATTGCAAATCTGGTGCTCTTTCTGTGCAGCGAACAAGCAAGCTTCATCACAGGAGAAAACATCTGCGTTGATGGCGGCATGACACATCAGATGATTTATCACAACGACTGCGGCTGGCGTTATGACCCCATGCAGCACTGATTCGGTGTTTTCCTTCTAAAGAGAAGAATCCCCGCGAACCCAATGGGTTCGCGGGGATTCCTTTTGCCATGTATCAGCCGCCAAGCCGCTTGCACGCATGCTGTGCAATTGCATCGAGCTCTTTGGCAATCTCTTCTGAAACGACCGGCTCGTCTGTCCGGTTTTTTTCAATCATCGCACGTGCACGTTCGTCGGCCGAACGCAGCAGGTCATGCTTGCGCGAGGTCAGGTTTTCATAGCTATCCCGATCGAAGAGCGTGCCCGGCCAGCTGCTTTCGCGCATATACTCCACCGTGTGCTCCTCACCGAGGAAGTTGCCGCCGATTCCCACCTCTTCGATGGTATCCAGACAGATGCTATCCTCATCCACTTCAATGCCACGCGTTACATAATTAAAGGCATCAATCCACTCGTTGTCCAAAACCAGTTGTGCAAAGCTCATGCCCTGATCCGCGCCGACAATGCCCTGACCGCCGATCGCTTCCGTGCCCGCCAGCATGCTGAAGGCGGTCGACAAGGTCTTTTCGAAGCCGCACTGAAAATCCGGGAAAATCGAGTCTGTCAGACCTGCGTTTGAACCGCACTTCAGTCCGTAATATGCTGCCATTTGTGCTACACCCACGCCAATCAGCGCCTGATTGGGCGAGCCAAACGAACAAAACATATTGTGGCGCACATCGTTGGTGTGTCCTGAAGCAACGTACTTCGGAATACGTCCGGTGATTGCATAGATGAAAAACAAGCTGCCGAGCACCTCTGCATTTTGCAGCGTCAGCAATCCGGCGAGCGAAATCGGGCCGGTCGAGCCAGCCATCACCATCGGCGTCATGGTCAGTTCGAGCTGATGCTCGCGGAAGATGAGTGCGATTTCCAAGCTGTTTTCCGCAAACGAGAGCGGACTAATGGTATCAAACAGGTAGCTGACCTCACGTCCCATGACGCGCGACATTTCGATGATGTACCGCGCGGAATCCGGCGTCAGCACATAGGTTCCACCCGGTTTTTTCGAATATTTGTAGATTTCTCGATAGCAAAGTACATCACTGAGCGCACTGGGCACATCGCTCGGCACGGTAACCGCGTTGGCAAGCGGAATATTATCCAGCGACTGAATCAGCGCAATGCCATTACGCACGTCATCCATTGTCCCATATCGCCGCTCACCCGTCGCATAATCGACCATGAAAATCTGCGTAGAGACATTGCCTGTGAGCTTTGACACGGTATCCGTCGTACGCTTTGCGTCACACGATGTATGCCGCACCGTTTTGAGCAGCTCCTCCATCATATCTGCAGGCAGGTGGACGATATCGCTCGCGTCGTCTGCCTTTGCGCCAAGTGCGGCGGCCAGACGGCGCACCTCGCGATTCGGCACCTTCATACCGGTTTTCTCCAACAGGCGCAGTGACTTTTTGTGGATGAGCTCGATTTCGTCGGCGCTGAGCAGTTCTACATGGGAACGGATTTGCTTCATGGTATAGACTCCTTCTCAAAGCGATTGAAAGATATCGCTTCGTTTTTCCCATTATAAAAGATTGCTCTGCGACACACAATCGATATTTCGGCTGAAATATAGTAGGATTTTGCCGACTTTAAAAAAGAAAAGAGCTTCCCCGTGAAAGGAAGCTCCTAAAAAATTACTCACAGCCGCAAGCGCTGTTTTTCCTTGTACATTTGCTGATCCGCTTCCATGATGAGTTCATCCACGGTTTTCTTTTCGTTTTGCCGCAGCATCGCACAGCCTATGCTTGCCGATAACCGATACGGTTTCTGTTCCCGTTCGTTAAACGCAACCAAATTGTCCCCAATCTGAGCGATGGTGCTGTGAACATGCTCACTGCAATCTCTCTCGCCAATGATCACGAACTCATCTCCGCCAATTCGGGCGATAAAGTCCTTTCGCGGCACAGATTGTATTAACACCGCCGCAAAGGCTCGCAGCGCATCGTCCCCTGTTAAGTGGCCATACGTATCATTGATTGCTTTAAACCGATCAATATCCAGCAGCAGCAAAAAACGCACCGCAGAATCACAAGGTTCGGCGATAATTTTGCACAGATACTCTTCAAAACGCCGCCGATTATTGACTCCGGTCAAAGCATCGGTCGTAATCTGCGCATTCTGCAAGTTAAAATAAATGATGAGCAGCGATATCACCGATCCGATCCAAATCACCGGAAGGCCAAAGTACAATGACTGACACACAGCGCCTATCCCCGGAAACAGCGGATAAATCAGCAGCGCCTTTAAATCCCGACCGGAGCAATCGCTTTTTCCGTTTTTGATTGCGTTTAACGTAATGAAATACGTATAGATAAAATACACGGCGCACAGAATCACAAATGCATTGTAGCTACGGCCTCTGTGATAAATATTCTGCGCATCGATTTGGAAAAACAATGACGCCGAGCAGCTCATCACAGTGCCTATCAACAGCAGCAATAGTGGCAGACCATAAAGCGGCATCCGGCGCTTGCTCGTATCCCACGATTTATTGATTTTCTCCTCACAATACAGCAGCCAAAACAAACAAATCACCGGATGGAGTGAAAAATAGATGACCGTCACCAGCATATACACAGCTCTCGCCCCGATAAATTGCGTGCCATCCAGAAGCCACATCGACATATCCGTTAAGAGCAGTGCCATATTGGTAAACAGCATGCAGGTGAACAGCATGTCGTCCGTTTCTTTTTTTGGGGTGATTTGCGCACCAAAATTACAATGCATCAGCAGCAAAATCAGCGTTCCGAAGCAGCCTATCGCAATACGCATTTCATTCGCCATCATCAATTCCCCCGCTTCTATGGTCATCGCATTATCCCATGCCGCAAACAGGGATTCTGCAAACTACAAACTCATCAGCTATTTAGGTCATTATACCATATGCCATACAAAATGCATATATCTTCCACGCAAAAAAGGGCACGCCTTTCGGCGTGCCCTTTTTCTTATGCCAGATAGATTGGGCTGGTCAGTGCAATAATTTCTCCATCGCCGTTACCGCGCGCATGACTGCCGCGCAGCTCCGCGCGAAGCCAGCCGCGGGGTAGTTCGCGCGAAAACGAAATTGGCGCTCCTGTAAAAGGCTGCTCCGCTGCCGTCTCCCCATTAACAACCAAACGCACGGTTTTAACTTCGATATTCCACTGCTCCCAGACTGCCTGTCGCTCGTCCAGGCCGATTTGCACCCGCACCTCGCCTTGTCCGGCAGATGCGGTTTCGCCCAGACCGAAGCAGCCCTCCTCCTGCCAAAGGGTCAAATCGACCGTCGGACCAAGGGTAATATAGGTGCGTCCGGCCCGCAGCGCAGCCAGTGTGTTCGGCGTATTCACTTCGCCCTCCGACAAGCCCAGATAGGTCGCCGTGAGCAGGTGTGCCTTTGAATCCGGAGCATGCCAGTCGCGTCCTGCGCTGACCGCCAGCCGATGCCCCTGATTGAGCAGTCCGTCATACCACGGCATGACCAATTGATTTTTTGTGCGGCTCATCGGATCCTCTTGCGACCAGACTTCAATGTAGCTGACCAAATCCCACCGTGTGACCCGAAATTCCCAGTTGCACCCACACATCAGCGGCGAGCCGACCTCGCGCGGATGCGCAATACCGGCCACGCCGTGTGCATCCGCAATTTCCTGCAGTGCAGTGTCAATCGTATCGGGTGTCACAAAGCGCCAGTCGATAAAACGGTCACAGCCAAGCACCAGCAGATGCCCGTAAAACGTCGTCCACTCAATGCCCGGGATGACGCGCAGACCTGTCTCCGTTTCCAGTGCAGGCGTGACCTCTGCATTCCCTGTAACCGCATTATGGTCGGTCAGCGCAATGCCCGCATAGCCGTACGCCGCCGCAGCCTTCATCAGGCCCGGAACGGTGAACTGGCCGTCACTATGCTGTGTATGATTATGCAGTTCAAATGGACGGTAGCAGATCATCCGTCTCCCCCCTTTCCAGTCCGCAGACAGCAATGTGGCAGTCGACCGTACCGTCGACCACGGCCTGTACATGCAGCACGACGCGCCAATCGCCGGGCGATGCGGCGTGCGGTGCGAACCCCCAGCTCGAACCGCTTTCCGAAATCACAATCTTCTGCTCAGGCGGGTGACGGTGCGCGCAGCCAACGTACTCTCCGTCGCAATCAACCGACAGCGTGACGAAGTTAAACAACTGATCGTACTCCTTCATATCCTCTTCCGTCAGCTGATAGCCTGCGGGAAAATAAAGACGTACACATTCTTCAATCTGCGGCATAATAATCGCCGGGTCGCTGATTGCCTTCGGCCCATAATGCAGCAATACGACCAGTCTGTCATACGCCTTGTCCACGTGAAACGGGAGCAGCACATTGCGCCGCACATCCGTGACCGTAAATTTGAGGTCGTCCCTCAGCAATACATCCATAACAATTTATCTCCTCTGTTCAGTCGGAAAAAGAGGGAGCCTAAGCTCCCTCTTCCGCTGATGCTATTTTTCCCACTCTTTTTCTTTCAGGTTTGTATAGATATACACACCTGCGGAAACCGAGCAGATCAGGAACATGATAACCGATAGTGCGGCGGCGCGTTCATACCGCAGATACTTGTTGAATTGGTCAAACAGCGAGATGCCAAGCATCTTCGGGAAGTTGCCGCCCATCAAGTACGGGGTGGTGAACGAACCGACGTTGGACATGAACACGAAGGTCGAAGCGATAACGACATCCTTGAACGACAGCGGCAGGATAATCGAGCGGAACACCTGCAGCTTGGACGCGCCGACATCGCGCGCGCTTTCAATCATCGAATCCGGGATTGCGCCCAGACCGGCGGTAATCATGAGTGCTGCGAAGGGAACGTTAAACCACATGTTCATGAGAATCATGCCGCTGGCCTGATACATGAGACCCGGTTTAAAGTCGCCGCCGAACAGCTGAGAAATACGATTGAGCAGGCCGGAATCGCGGATGATGGTAATCATCGCATAAACCGCAACCAGACTCGGAATGAAACGCGGGAGCAGATACAGACTGCCGATGGCCCGCGAAATCGGGGACTTAATGAAGCGAAGATACAGTGCGAGCAGATATGCAATGATAATAGCGAGTACAACCGTTACGACAACTACGTACAGCGTAAAGCCGAGATTCTTCAGTTCATTGGGAGTGGTGAAGAAATATCCGTAGTTGCTGAGGGTGAACCCACCGGTATCGGGATCAGTGAAGCTTGTTTTCAGCGCCGTAAAAATCGGAATTGCGACTACTGCCATGACGGTCAGGAAAGCCGGCAAAACCAACAGATAGGCGATGAGCTTCCGTTTGGTTTCTTTGTTCATAGCGTTACCTCGGACACAGTTTTTTTAGACAGCAGTAAAATCAGCCAATCGCACCGATTTCGTTATCCCAGCGCTCGTTGAACGCGGTACCCAGTTCGCCGATAGACATAATGCGGAACTTGGAAACATCCAGCTGCGCCAGATCTTCATATCCGGTCATATCCATACCAGAGGTATCGATCAGCGGGATAGCAGCCATCTGCTTGACCAGCATTTCCTGAGTGCTGTCGGTCAGCATGTAATCCATGAACGCGTAAGCGCCGTCAACATTGGAGCCGAACGCAGGAATCATCATGCTCTGAACAGAGCCGGTGAAAGAAGGCTCAATGGTGCTCATCTTGATATAATCCGGAACAGTGCCGGCAGCACGCTGAGAAAGCAGCATGTCAGCCCACATCGGGCACATATCGATTTCACCGTTGGACAGCAGGTCAAGTGCGCCCTGGTTCTTGTTGGGGTAAACAATCTTGCCGCCGGACTGGTAGATGGAGGGGTGCAGCTCAGCAAGCTTTGCAAAGCCGGCATCCCACTGCTCGGTCCACTTCTGGTCCGCGCTGGTCATTGCCTCTTCCGGCAGATCGTTATAAACAGTGGTACGTGCGAAGGAGTCGCCTGCACCGCCGGTGCCGGGCGTGTTGTAAGCGAAACGGCCCGGATGATCCTTAGCCCACTGGAACAGTTCTTCCATGGTCTTGGGCGGCTCGGAAACGTTTTTGGAGTTGTAAGCCAGAACAACGGTCGTGCCGCGGTACGGCTGGCAGTAGTCTGCAGCAACCGCAGACTTTGCCGAAACCTTGCTCGAGTTCGGAATCTTAGAGGTGTCAATCTTAACGAAGGCATCCTCACCAATCAGATCGATGATTTTGGACAGGTCGTCGCCGCCCATGTCGATTACATCATAATCGGTATTGGTCTGATTTGCCTTGTACGCCGCCGCCAACATGTCGGGCAGTGTCTGCGCGCCGGTACCGGACAGCATGAAGTTCAGCTCAGCCTGGTACTGATCCTTGTAGTCGGAGTTCTCGTTAAAGTCCTTAACCATGGACTCGAAGATCTGACGGACATTGTCCGAACCGGTTGCCCAGACCTTAACGGTCTTGAGGCGCTCGGCGCTGACGCCATCATCCTTTTTTCCGCCGCCGCAGCCGGTCAGCGCGGTGACCATCATGGCTGCCGCCATAAAGCCTGCAAAAATTCTACTCTTTTTCATAGCCCAATCTCTCCTTTTTTAAAAAACATGATACTTCGCAAATTTTAGATGAACTGCCTGTCCTACGGTAAGCTTATCTGACTGCTCGCGGTCCACAAAACACTTGACAACCGTATCACCGCACTGAACGTTCACTTCCACATAGTGTCCGAGGATCATGATCGTACGAACCGTGCCGTTGATGTCGCCGATGTCCTGTGTAATGGAAACATCCTCCGGGCGAACTGCAATGGTTTTCCCGTCTTTATTGACAAAATTCATCTCGCCGATGAAGGATGCGACATACTTGCTTGCCGGCTCGTCATAAATCTCAGCCGGTGCGCCGACCTGTTCGAACACGCCCTTGTTCATGACCACAATGCGGTGGGACAGCGCCATGGCTTCCTCCTGGTCATGGGTTACGAATACGACCGTGATGCCCAATTCGGACTGGATTTTCTTCAGTTCCTCACGCATCTGCTGGCGGATTTTTGCATCGAGCGCGGAGAAGGGCTCGTCAAGCAGCAGCACCGAGGGCTTAAGCATCAGCGAGCGCGCAATTGCGATACGCTGCTGCTGACCGCCGGAAAGCTGTGTCGGATATTTCTTTTCACAGCCGGACATCGAAACCAGTGCGAGGTGCTTTTTCACTTCCTCATCGATGGTCGCCTTGGGTACCTTGCGCAGCTTCAAGCCAAACGCAAGGTTTTCGTAGATTGTCATATGCGTCCAGAGGTTGTAGCTCTGGAACACCATTGCGGTCGGGCGCTTTTCAGGCGGCAGATCGATGATTGACTTGCCGTCAATCAGGATGTCGCCGTCCGAGACATCGAGGAAACCGCCCAGCGTACGCAGGATGGTTGATTTGCCGCAACCCGATGGGCCAAGCATGGTGACGATTTCGCCTTCGTAGATTTTCAGGTTGATGTGCTCTACGCCGTCGCCGTTGTCGTAGTGCTTGGTCATGTCGCGAATTTCAAGTTTTACCGTTCTATCAGCCATATTGAACTCCCTCTTAATTTCGTAAGACTTTGGTTTGGAAGCGATTTACCGGCTTCCCTCTTATTTCATTTTGAAGCCACCCGCAATCGCCTCGGGGCCGATATACTTGCGCATTGCGAAGATCAGCACAGCTGCGGGGATAACGAGCAGGATAGCGAACACCGCGCCGGCCTGTCCGGGATAATCGAGGATAATGCCGTACATTTCAACCGGCATGGTCTTGATTCGAGCCAGACCAACGAGCATAGTGCCCTGTGCCTCTTCCATCGAACCGAGGAAGGTGTACAGCGTTGCAACCGCAATACCGGGCATTGCCATGGGCAGCGACACCTTGAAGAAGGTGCGGAGCGGGCCTGCGCCAACATCGCGAGCGGCCTCCTCCTGCTGTCTGTGAACCGAGCGGAACGCGCTCGCAGGCAGCCAGACCATGAACATCATCGAGTTGATCATGTGGATAATGACAACGCCGAGCAGCGTGCCCATCAGGTTGTACTTGTAGAACAAAATACCGATTGAGGTATAGATGCCGAGCTTCGGGAATGCGTTGGTCAGCAGGAAGGATAGCATAAACACCTTGCGGCCCGGGAACTTAAAGCGCGCCAGCGCATAAGCCGCCGGGATACACAGCAGCATGGAGCATGCCGTTGTGATAACTGCAACGAGCAGGGACTGTACAATTGAGGACACCAAACTCTGCTGTGAGAACACGAATTCCCACCACTTAAAGCCCCACTCCTGCGGCAGTACCGCGGGAACCTCGTATTTGTTGGCAAACGCCATCATGATCATGTTAAGTAACGGGCCGTAAAAGAAAAGCAAAAAGCCTGCAAGAATTAAAAACTCCCAAAAGTGTTTTTTGCCGGCCGCGTGATAGAAGCGCTTTGGATTTAGGTACTTGAACATTCCTTCTCCCCCTTGGTTTGTTGTTTGCGTTGGGATCACTCTTTGGATTCTCCCGTTGGGACGCATTTTATCATAACGTCCTACGCGGTTGATTGCCACATGCAATCTGTTAATCCTGCGTTAAGCTTTGGTAAAATCGTTCATGATGTACAGGATTCGACAAATGCAAGAGCTTTCATTCGTCATATTGACAAATTCACTTTACCACATCCCTTGCATTCAGGCAAGTATCTTTGTTACTAAATTTTGTTTCAGCATTGTTTAGCTTACAGGGAATACAATCTCATCCGTTTTGGCGAATGCGAGTAAATAGTCCCCGTATGCCGACGGGTCCTGCGAAGCATATCGCTCAATCAGCGCTCGCTTATCGGCTGCTGTAAAGCCTTCCGGCAGCGGACGCGTCTGACGCGCTTCCCAGTCCAGTCCCAATGCATCACAGTCGGGCGGTTTGGTAAACGCCCCCTCCGTGCGCAGCGGCCAAGCAGCTTCATCTGCCGTGTGAATCATACAATGGTAGCGGCGCGGCAGATAGGCCGAATCGTCCTGCCTGACCCGCTCCACCGCCAGTTCGACAAAGGCGGGGCAAGCGGCATGATCGCCATGGTAATCGCCGGGTGCAGTCGTGTAAATTTCATCCGGCCGAAGTTCAGCAATCAGATCCGTGAAGTCCCTCAGCACCCCTTCCCTTGTATAGGGACTGTGTGTGCCATCCCGTGTCATCCGATAGTCCGAAAAGCCTTCGGGCACCCAGCTCTCGGTGCGTCCAAAGCGAGAGGGCAACACCCTTCCGCTTTCGTCCCGCAGCAGCTGCATCAGAAAACTCTGTTCGTACGGCATGCCGGTATCGGCAAAGCCAAACTTGATAATCTGCTCCGGCGGAACGCCCAGCATTCCCAGCACCTCTGTGCTTTCACCAATTCGGACGGCGGCAAGGCGCTCATCCTCATACTCCCCGTTGGTAACCAGACAGACATACACTGTTCCGCCCTGCGTGACCGCTTGGCGAATGATGCCCGCCGTCTGAAGAACCTCATCGTCTTCATGGGGTGCAAAAATTAGAATCTTTTTGTTCATTTATCAACCTCCGGGCAAAAGAAAAAGCCAATGCAACAACTGTTGACCGGTTTCTTCCGAAACCGGTGCTGTTCTGCCTTGACTCATAAACTCTCAAGCGACTTGTTATTTGGTTTTCTTGGATTCAGTATAACACGCCCCCCTAGCACCCGCAAGCAAAACATTCACCACCGCCCACATTTTGGCTAATGCACGCAAGTTTCTTCTTTTCTTCTTGTGCATATTGACTATTCTATATCAAAAAAGTACTGGAAAAGCATCCCGTATCATGGTATACTATGACCAACACCCAAAGGAGGCCATGCCCCATGTCACCCAACCCCAAACTGCAGGAGCTGCTACAGGATGCTCCTATTATTGCCGCTGTCAAGAATGACGAAGGACTGGATCGGGCGCTCGGTTCAGACTGCGCCGTTATCTTTTTTCTATATGGTTCCATCTGCACCATTGGCAGCCTGACCGAGCGTGTCAAGGCTGCCGGCAAGCGAGCCTTCGTCCACCTCGACCTGATTGAGGGACTGGCCGGCAAAGACGTTGCCGTTGACTTCATCGCCAACAACACCAATGCCGACGGCATCATCTCAACCCGCCCCAACCTCATCCGCCGCGGGCGCACGCTGGGGCTTCTGACGATTCAGCGCTTCTTTATGCTCGATTCCCTCGCGTTTGATAATGTACTGCGTCAAGCGAGCGATGCGGATGCAGTGGATATTTTACCCGGCACGATGCCCAAAATCATCAGCCGCCTGTCTGCACGCATTCGGCAGCCCATCATCGCCAGTGGCCTGATTTCGGACAAGCAGGACATCTTTTCTGCTCTGGGCGCGGGCGCGGTTGCCATTTCGTCTACCAACGCCGAGTTATGGTTTTTGTAAGCAGAAACAAGGTTTTTTATAAAATAGACTTGCATCCCCTTTATGACTGTGCTATATTTTAGGTACTGACAACTGGATATTTGCTTGGAGTATTGAGTCAAAGCATCTGAAACTGCGCGTAGAAACGTGTGGTTTTTGTGCTTTGACTCTTTTTTCATTCACAAAAAGAGGAGGATATACAGTATGTATGACATTACGATCATCGGCTGCGGCGTCATCGGCGCTTCGCTGGCATACCGCTTGTCCCGCTACGATCTGCGCGTGCTTGTGCTCGAACGGGAAAATGATGTAGCGATGGGCACGACCAAGGCGAACAGCGCAATCGTGCACGCCGGCTACGACCCGATGAACGGCACACTGATGGCAAAACTCAACGTACGCGGCAGCGAAATGATGGAGGGTCTGTGCAAGGATCTCGATGTGCACTATCAGCGCTCCGGTTCGCTCGTCATCGCGTTTAGCAAGCAGGAGCTGCTCACCCTGCAGGAAATGTACGAAAACGGCAAACGCAACGGCGTACCCGGTCTGAAACTGCTGAGCGCGGAGCAGACTCACGCAATGGAGCCCAATTTGGCCGATACCGTGCGCGGGGCACTTTATGCGCCTTCGGCGGCGATTATTGACCCGTGGGGTCTGTGCATTGCCGAGGCGGAAACAGCGGTCAAAAACGGCGTTGAGCTGCGGCTGCGTACAGCGGTTACAGGCATCGAACAACAGGCGGGACATGTGCTGCTGCACACCTCGACCGGTGACGTGCAGACCCGCTTTGCGGTCAACTGCACCGGCACGCATGCGCACGAATTGGCAGAGATGGCGGGCGGCGAAGGCTGGGAGGCCAAACCCACACGCGGTGAATACTATCTCTTGGACAAATCGAGCGGCGATTTGGTCAAACACGTTATCTTCCAGTGTCCCTCCTCGGTTGGCAAGGGCGTACTGGTTTCCCCGACCGTGCATGGCAACCTGATTGTCGGTCCGAACGCGGCCGATGCGGACGATGCAGACGATAAGCGCACCACCGCCCCCGGCCTGCATGAGGTGCAGACCGTCGCGCGCCGAAGCGTGCCCACGATCGACATCCGCCAGTGCATCCGCACCTTTGCAGGCGTGCGTGCCATCACTAACCGCCCCGATTTCATCATTGAACCTGACGATGTATGCCCCGGCCTGCTCCATCTTGCGGGCATCAAGTCGCCCGGTCTGTCGGCGGCTCCCGCAATCGCTGAATATGCGGAAAAGCTGCTCGGTCAGATGGGTGTCTGTTATGTGGAAAAGCCGGATTTCGACGGCACGCGCCGCGTCACCCGTTTTAAACACCTTTCAGGCGAGGAAAAGGCGAAACTGGTCGCTGAAAACCCGCTGTACGGCCGCGTGATCTGTCGCTGCGAGACCATCACCGAGGGTGAAATCGTCGACGCGATTCACTCCCCCATTCCGCCCTGCTCAATTGACGGCGTCAAGCGCCGTGCCGGTGCAGGCATGGGACGCTGTCAGGGCGGCTTCTGCGGTCCGCGCGTGATGGAGATTCTGGCGCGCGAACTCAAAACAGACCAAATGGACATTCTGCAGGATCAGGACGGCACGTTCCTCATCACCGGGCAGACCAAGATGGGAGGCGCAAAGGCATGAAATACGATCTCGTAGTCATCGGCGGCGGCCCCGCCGGTCTGGCCGCGGCGCACGCTGCGTGGGAGGACGGCTGCAAAAGCATCTGCATCCTCGAGCGCGACAAGGAGCTCGGCGGCATCCTCAACCAGTGCATCCATAACGGCTTCGGCCTGCACTTTTTCAAAGAAGAACTGACCGGACCGGAATACGCGGGACGCTTCATCGAAATGCTCCGCTCGACTGGTGTCGAGGTGAAAACCGACGCGATGGTGCTTGACGTGACCCACGACAAGCAGGTACATGTCGTAAGCGCCGCATCCGGCTATGAGGTGCTGGATGCCCAGTCCGTCGTCCTCGCAATGGGCTGCCGCGAGCGCACCCGTGGCGCAATCGCCATTCCGGGCACCCGACCGGCGGGCGTGTTTACCGCAGGCGCGGCGCAGCGTTACCTTAATATCGAGGGCTATATGGTCGGCAAACGCGTCGTTATCCTCGGCTCGGGCGACATTGGCCTGATTATGGCGCGCCGTATGACGCTTGAGGGTGCGAAGGTACTGGCCTGCGTCGAGCTGATGCCCTACTCGGGCGGCCTGACGCGCAACATTGTGCAGTGCCTGAACGATTTTGATATTCCGCTTTATCTTTCCCATACCATTACCGACATCCAGGGACGCGACCGTGTGGAGCGCGTGACCGTTAGTCAGATTGACAACAAGCGTCAGCCGATTCCCGGCACCGAAATGGTGTTCGACTGTGACACCGTGCTGCTTTCGGTCGGTCTGATTCCCGAAAACGAGCTCAGCCGCGCGACGGGTCTTGAGATGGACGCACGCACGAACGGCCCGGTCGTTTATGAAAATATGGAGACCTCTATTCCGGGTGTCTTTGCCTGCGGCAATGTTGTGCACGTGCACGATTTGGTCGACTTTGTCACTGCGGAAAGCCAGCGCGCCGGGCATGCGGCCGCAGCCTACTGCGCGGGGCAGGTAGCCGCATCCACTGTAATTAAACCTATTTCGGCCGGCAACGGCGTGGGATACACCGTGCCGCAGCATATTCGCATGGACGCGGTGACGGACGCGGTTTCTCTCTTCTTCCGTGTCCGCGCCGTGTACCGTGACGCAAAAATCGTCATTACCGATGAAACCGGCGCACAGATAGCCGCCTTTGCGCGCGAGCATCTTGCACCCGGTGAAATGGAAAGCATTAAACTGCCCCGCGTACTGCTCGACAAAGTGCAGGGCGCGCTGACCGTATCCATTGAGGAGGGCAAATAACATGACCGAACTGATTTGTATTACCTGCCCCAAGGGCTGCCATCTGACGGTAGACGAGGAAAACGGCTTCGCGGTCACCGGCAACGCCTGTCCACGTGGTGAAGCCTACGGCAAAAATGAGTTGCAGCACCCGGTGCGCGTGGTCACTTCGACCGTGCGCCTGACAGGCGGCGCCGCTCCCCGTCTTCCGGTCAAAACCGACAAGCCGCTTCCCAAGGACAAGGTGTTCGACTGCATGGCATTGCTGGATGCTGTAGTCGCAGCCGCACCGGTGAAAGTAGGCGATGTGCTGCTTGCAAATATCTGTGGAACCGACGTCAATATTGTTGCCACCAAGAATGCATAGTGTTTATGCATTTCTTACATAAATTTAACAAAACAATTGTATAATTCATCCAAGCTGCTCCTTGTTTTAAAAGACGCGAAACGGTACAATATAGTCAATGAAAAATACCGTTTGCGTAAAGGAGTACTTGATGATGTTCCGTTTTTCCAAAAAAGACCGTGAGCGCAAGGCCGCTCGTGAAGCCAAGTGGAATGCGTTGGCCATGCCGGCAACTATCTTCCACACCGCTCAGTAAAAGCAAGCAAAAAAGCAGGCTCCCAGATGGGAGCCTGCTTTTTTATTTACACATTTCCTCTGCCACGCGGCACAGTACATCGGGATGGTTGGAGATGATAGAGTCCACACCGCGTTCCATCATGTCGCGCATATCGGACACCTCATTGACCGTCCAGGTGTTCACATTCATGCCGCGGCCGTGGTAAAGATCGACCAGTTCCGGCTGATACTGGAGCAGCATATAGCGGGGATGCATATTATCCGCGTTGGAGCGTTCAATGTATTTGTCAATATCGAGAAACGGCTTATCATACAGCAGTCCTGTCTTAATATCGCCATTGAGGTTTTTAAAGTGCTGCATCGAAATATGGTTGAAAGAGGACACAAACACCTCGTCCTGCATTTTGTGTGCGCAGACTGCATCAATCACCATCTGCTCCAGACCCTCGTAAAACACCTCATAGTTTTTCAGTTCCATGTTGAGCAGCATATGGGTGTCATGGCAAAAATCGAGCAGCTGATCGAAAGTCCAAATATGCTGACCTGCAAACTCCGGCGCTTTCCATGATCCGATGTCAAGCTGCATCAGTTCATCATAAGTGTAATCCTTGAGATAACCGGTGCCGTTTGAGGTACGCTCAAGTGTTGCATCGTGGAAAATAACCAGTTTTCCATCCTTTGTGATATGTACGTCGCTTTCAAATCCGTCACACGCGGTTTTTTGAACGGCGGCTTCAAAAGCAATCGGACTGTTTTCGGGGTATTCTCCGGAAAATCCGCGGTGGGCGAGTAAAATCGGTTTTTTCATTGTATTTTTCCCCTTTACCTCAATTTCAGACATTAAAAAAACACATGAATAACACGCAGCATCCTCCTGCTGCGCCCATTCATGTGCGTCTCTCAACTCTTGCACAATTTATAATTACAGTATACTCCTCCGTCCTGCGAATTGCAAGCAAAAAGCGGCCGCATATGCGGCCGCTTTTGTGTCTTTTAATCCTTCTTTTCCGCCATCAGCGTGACCATGACGGCCTTCTGGGCGTGCAGGCGGTTTTCCGCCTCCTCAAAGATTTCGTCCGCGTGCTCCTCGAACACCTTGGTCGTAATCTCCTGCTCACGGTAAGCCGGCAGGCAGTGCTGCACCATGCAGCCGGGCTTTGCCGCAGCAAGCAGGTCATCGTTCACCTGATAGCCGGCAAACGCCTTGGCGCGGGCCTCCTTCTCTGCTTCCATGCCCATGGACGCCCACGTGTCGGTGATAACGACATCAGCGTTCTCCGCAGCCTTCATCGGGTCATTGGTGATAAAGAAATCAGGGTTGCCCTCGGCAAAGGCCATCACCTCAGCATGCGGACGATACGCCTCCGGTGTCGCAATCGACACCTTCATGCCGGTTTTCAAGCCGCCGACAATCAGCGAATTCGCCATGTTGTTGCCGTCGCCGATATAGCACATCTTGAGGCCTTCCAGCACAGCGAATTTCTCACGGATGGTCATCAGGTCGGCAAGCACCTGACAGGGATGACAGAAGTCGGTCAGGCCGTTGATAATCGGAATCGTGCCGTAGCCTGCGAGATCCTCGACCTCCTGCTGTGCATAGGTACGAATCATAATGCCGTCCAAATAACGGGAAAGCACACGCGCCGTGTCCTGCACCGGCTCGCCGCGGCCAATCTGCAGGTCGCGGTTGGACAGAAACATCGCCTGACCGCCCAACTGATACATACCGGCCTCAAACGAAACGCGGGTACGGGTGGACGACTTCTGGAAAATCATGCCCAGGCTCTTGCCCTCCAGATGGCGGTGCGTAATATTGTGCTTCTTTTCATATTTAAGCTGATCGGCCAAATCGAGCAGGCCAACGATGTCATCAGCGGAGCAATCGAGCAGTTTGAGTAAATGCTTCATTTAAAACACCTCTTTCATAATGGTCAGCGCCTCATCCATTTCCGCCTTGCTGATGGTCAGCGGCGGCAGCAGGCGAACGGCATTCTTACCCGCAGTAATCGCAAGCACGCCCTTATCAATAAGCTTGCCTGCAAATTCTGCATGCTTACCCTCGTCCACGATGATACCCAGCATCAGACCCATGCCGCGCACGCCGTGAATGTTAGGCGAGCCGATAGCGAGAATCTGCTCCTTGAGATATTCACCCTTGGCACGAACTTCAGCCAGAAACGCATCGTCTGCGACCGTGTCGAGCACGCAGTTTGCAGCCGCGCACACCATTGGCGTGCCGCCGAAGGTGGTCGCGTGCGTGCCGGGCGTCAGCACATCGCAGCAGGTCTTTGCAGCCATGACCGCGCCAATCGGCGTGCCGCCGCCAAGTCCCTTGGCCATCGAGACGACATCCGGTGTGATGTCGTAATTCTGGAAGCAGAACAGCCTGCCGGTGCGGCCGATGCCGGTCTGCACCTCGTCAATCAGCAGCAGCAAATCCTTTTCGCGGCACAGCGCTTCGACCTGCTTTACAAACGCAGCGTCGAGCGGCAGTACACCACCCTCGCCCTGAATCAGCTCCATCATCACAGCGCAGGTCGCGCCGTCGATTTTGGCCTTCACGCTGTCAATGTCGTTCGCAATCGCATAGTCAAAGCCCTCGGTAAAGGGGAAAAAGTAGTTATGGAACTTATCCTGACCGGTTGCCTTGAGCGTCGTCACCGTGCGGCCATGGAAGGAGTTGATGAGTGTTACAATCTTATGCCGTCCTGCGCCGTACTTGTCAAACGAGTACTTACGTGCCAGCTTAATCATGCCCTCGTTCGCTTCCGCGCCCGAGTTTGCAAAGAACACCTTGCCCATGCCCGTGTTCGTGACCAGCTTCTTTGCGACCTGCACCATCGGCTCGGTCGTGAACAG
Source organism: Butyricicoccus sp. Marseille-Q5471 (assembly GCF_951230135.1). GTDB lineage: Bacteria > Bacillota > Clostridia > Oscillospirales > Butyricicoccaceae > Agathobaculum. The sequence continues at coordinate 65,646 of NZ_CATNVC010000001.1, forward strand.
GTTGGACACGTGCATCAGCTTATGTGCCTGCTCGGTGATGGCCGCGATGAGCGCTTCGTTGTTGTAGCCCAGGCAGTTGACACCGATGCCCGATGCCAGATCAATGTACTTTTTACCCGCAACGTCCCAAAGCGTGGCGCCCTCACCGTGGTCGAGCGCGATTGGGAAACGGCCGTAGGTGTTCATCACATATTGATTTTCCTCGGCCTTGAGTTCTTGATATGTCATGTAAATCCGCTTCTTTCTTACTGGAACATGGTACCGACGCCAACCTTGGACAGCAATTCAATCAAAATTGAATGCTTGACGCGGCCATCCTGAATATTAGCTGCCCCGACGCCCTTGCGCACCGCCTCAACACAGCAGTCAACCTTGGGAATCATGCCGCCCTTAATCACGCCGTCGCGCACCAATTTGGGCACCTCCGATACCTTGAGGAAGGGCAGCAGCGTGGATTCGTCCTTGGGGTCCAGCATCAGACCGCGCACGTCGGTCAGCAAAATCAGTTTTTTCGCCTTCAGCGCGACCGCCAGCTTGGATGCGGCGGTATCTGCGTTGATATTGTAATTTGTTTCATCGTCAATACCCTGCGCAACGGTGGAAACAACTGGAATATACCCCTGCTGCAGCACATCAATGACCGGAGACGGATCAACGTCAACAATCTCGCCGACGTAACCGTAATCGGTGCCGACGCGGTCGGTCAGGCGCTTAGCCTGAAACAGGCCGCCGTCCATGCCGCCCAGACCGATGCCGCGTCCGCCCGCTTTTTCAAGCAGGGTGACAAGGTCCTTGTTGACCTTGCCGCACAGCACCATCTGCACGATGTCCATTGTTTCACGGTCGGTGTAGCGCAGGCCGTTGACAAACTCGGATTTTTTACCGATTTTGGTCAGCATATCATTGATCTCGGGGCCGCCGCCGTGCACGACCACCACCTTGATGCCGACCAGATTGAGCAGCACAAGGTCGTGAATAACCGCGTCCTTGAGTTCCTCGTTAATCATCGCGTTGCCGCCGTACTTGACGACGACCGTCTGCCCATAGTACATCTGGATATGCGGCAGCGCCTCAACCAAAATTTTAGCCTTGAGCTCCGCGTCCAGATCAAATTGTTCGTCCATCATGTCCGGTAATCTCCGTTGATTTTCACGTAGTCGTAAGTCAGGTCGCAGCCCCATGCGGTCGCGCTTTCGCTGCCTTCATTGACGTCGACCAGAATGACGACCTCGTTCTCGCTGAGCACCTTCTTGGCGAGTTCCTCGTCAAAATCGAGCGCCGCGCCCTTTTCGCAGACCGTCACGCTGCCCGCCGCCGACTCAAACGCGACGGTGACATATTCGGGACGGAACGGCGCCTTGGAGTACCCCATCGCGCACAGCACGCGGCCCCAGTTTGCGTCTGCGCCGAACATCGCAGCCTTGACCAGATTCGAGCCGACAATCGCCTTCGCCAGCCGCTCGGCGGCCTCCTCGGTGCGAGACTGTTTGACGGTGCAGGTCACCAGCTTGGTTGCGCCCTCGCCGTCCGCCGCGATTTGACGCGCCAGACGGGTATTGACCTCGCTCAGCGCCTTGCAGAACACCTGATAGTCCTCATCCTGCCACTCAATAAGCGGATTGCCCGCCTTGCCGTTAGCCAGCACGACGCACATGTCGTTGGTCGAGGTGTCGCCGTCCACCGTGACGCGGTTGTAGGTCTTTTTGACGTTCTCCTGAAGGGCATCAAGCAGCATCTCGTGCGTGATTGCGCAGTCGGTCGTCACGAAGGACAGCATGGTACCCATGTTGGGGTGAATCATGCCGCTGCCCTTGCAGATGCCGCCGATCCGACAGGTCTTGCCGCCGATTGTAAACTCAACCGCCGCGGTTTTGGTTTTCGTATCCGTGGTCATGATGGCGAGATTCGCCTGCTCCGAGCCGTCCCCGGACAGCGTAATGCCGCCGAGATTGGCCTCGATACACTCAATATTAAGACGTTGTCCGATTACGCCGGTCGATGCGACGACCAAATCCTTTTCATCTACCCCAACAACGCTTGCCGCCGCTTTCGCCATGCGGCGGGCATTTTCCATGCCGTCGGGCGCACAGGCGTTGGCGTTGCCCGCATTGGCGACGATGCCGCGCGCCACGCCGTTTTCCAGATGCTCCATGGTCACATAGAGGGGCGCGGCCTTGACACGGTTGAGCGTGTAGGTCGCCGCGGCCGTACACTCACAGTCGCTGAGTATGATGGCGGCATCATCGTTTGTGCGGCTGTCCTTGATGCCGCAGCGGATGCTGCCCGCCTGAAACCCTAAAGCGGCACACACGCCGCCGGAAATGATTTTCATAACACGTTTCCTCCTTTATGGAAGGGATTTATAGATTCAGTCCGGTCGTTTCGTCCAGACCGAGCATCAAATTCATGTTCTGTACCGCCGCACCCGACGCGCCCTTGCCGAGGTTGTCAAACAGCGCAGTGACGATGGTCTGCGATTCGTGGCCGCAGACAATCAGCTGCATGCTGTCATGTCCGGCGAGCGTGTTAGCATAAATCACCGGCTCTTCCCCGCCGAACGGTGCAACGGAAACCAGTTTCTGCCCCGCATAGTGCTGCGCCAGCGTTTCGTGCACGCGGTGCGCGTCTACGCCCAGCAGCATGACGGTGGTCGCCATACCCTTGTAAAAGTCGCCCAGAATGGGAACGAACACCGGCGCTTCGGTCAAACCGCAGATGTGCTGCATTTCAGGCAGGTGCTTGTGCTGCAGGTTCAGGCCGTAAATGCGGTGGGATGCGTGACGCGGGTCACGCGCTTCGTCCTCATATTCGGCAATCAGCTTTTTGCCGCCGCCCGAATATCCGGTCAGCGACGAGCAGGTCAGCGCATAGTCCGGCGACAGCACATCGTGGGCGACCAGCGGATAGACCGACGAAATGAACCCGCTCGCATGGCAGCCGGGATTCGCCACGCGCAGCGAATTGACGATTGCCGCGCGGTGTGCCTTAGACAGCTCAGCAAAACCGTAATCCCAATCGGGATCAATACGGTGCGCGGTTGAGGCGTCAATCACACGGGTCGTATCGTTTTCAATCAGCGCCACGGCTTCGCGCGCCGCCGCATCCGGCAGGCAGAGGAACACGATGTTCGCTGCGTTTAGAAACTTGCGGCGCTCTTCCGTGTCCTTGCGCTTGTCTTCGTCAATCAGCAGCAGATCGAGATCGGTGCGGCTGCCCAGCCGCTCGTAAATCTGCAGACCGGTTGTGCCCTCTTTGCCGTCGATGTAGATTTTAGGCTTCATCGTTTTCCACCTGCTCGATGAACTTGTCGATCTTGTCAATCTGGCGCGTGACCTCCTGCGGTGCAGGGCCGCCGATGACCTTACGTTCGCCGACACAGGTACGCAGGTCAAGCGCGTCATACACATCGTCACCGAAGTTGGACGAAATCGCAGCAAAATCCTTGAGCGTCAGCGTTTCCAACGTCTCATCGGCCTTGATGCACTGGTTGACCAAACGGCCAACCGTCTTATACGCATCGCGGAAGGGCATGCCCTTCTTGGTCAGATAATCGGCGCAGTCGGTCGCGTTGATGAAACCGCCCGATGCCGCGCGGCGCATATTGTCGCGGCGCAGCGTCATGGTCGCAAACATGGGCGTGAATACCTCAAGGCACTGTTTAACGGTGTCAATCGCACCGAATACAGCCTCCTTATCCTCCTGCATATCCTTGTTGTATGCAAGCGGAAGTCCCTTCAATACCGTCAGCATCGTGGTGAGCGAACCGTACACACGGCCGGTTTTGCCGCGAATCAGCTCGCATACGTCAGGGTTCTTTTTCTGCGGCATGATGGACGAACCGGTGGAATACGCGTCGTCCAGCTCGACGAACTTAAACTCCCACGAGCACCACGAGATAATCTCCTCAGAAAGACGCGACAAGTGCATCATCAGAATGGACAGCGCGGAGCACAGCTCAACGCAGTAGTCGCGATCGGAAACACCGTCGAGCGAGTTATCGGTCAGGCGGGCAAAGCCCAGCTGCTCGCGGACGAAATCACGGTCAATCGGATAGGTGGTCGACGCGAGCGCGCCCGAGCCGAGCGGCATTTCATCCATGCGCTCCAAGCAGTCCTGCAACCGCGAAACATCACGTTTGAGCATATTCGCGTAGGCCATCATATAATGTGCGAACGTTGTCGGCTGGGCACGCTGCAAGTGGGTGTAGCCCGGCATGACCGCGTCCAGATTCTCGCGGCTCTTCTTGGTCAGCGCCTTCATAAAGCCGAGAATCAGGTCGATAATCTCGCGGATCTCCTTGCGGCAGTACAGACGCATGTCGAGCGCGACCTGATCGTTTCTCGAACGGCCGGTATGCAGGCGCTTGCCCGTGTCGCCGATGCGCTCGGTCAGCAGCTGCTCGATGTTCATGTGAATGTCTTCATAATCGAGCGAAAACTCGACTTTGCCGTCCTCAATGTCCTCCAGAATGCCCCGCAGACCCTCGACAATCTTCTCCGACTCGTGCTGCTCGATGATGCCCTGCTTACCGAGCATGGCGGCGTGCGCCATCGAGCCGGTGATGTCTTCCTTATACATGCGGCAGTCAAACAGGATGGACGAGTTAAAATCGTTTACCACCAGATCAGTTTCCTTCTGAAACCGTCCTGCCCAAAGTTTTGCCATAATCAATTACCTCTCTGAAAAACGTGCGGGCGCGCCTTGACGGTGCGCCCTGACGCATATCTTACTTCTCTACCGACGGGAAATGCTTGCCGGTCTTATCGAACAGCATCTGGTCATTCAGCGCGCGCACCTTGAGCGGCAGACCGAACAGGTTGATGAAGCCGGCAGAATCTGCCTGATCGTAGCAGTCATCCTCGTTGAAGGTCGCCATATCCTCGGAATAGAGCGAGAACGGCGAGGTAACGGATGCCGGAAGAATGTTGCCCTTGTAAAGCTTGAGCTTAACGTCGCCCGTGACGGTTTCCTGCGTGGAATCAACAAAGGCCGAAATCGCCTTGCGCAGCGGGGTGTACCACTGGCCGTTGTAGACCATTTCGCCGAACTTCAGCGCGACCTGCGCCTTGTAGTGCGAAGTCTCCTTGTCAAGCGTAATCTCCTCGAGCTTCTGGTGCGCCGCATAAAGAATTGCGCCGCCCGGGGTCTCGTAAACGCCGCGGCTCTTCATGCCGACCAGACGGTTTTCGACAATATCCAGAATGCCAACGCCGTTTTCACCGCCCAGCTTGTTGAGGGTCTCGATGATCTTGACCGAATCCATCTCCTCGCCGTTTACTGCGGTCGGCACACCCTTTTCAAAGTGGATGTCAACATAAGTCGCCTTGTCGGGCGCCATTTCCGGAGAAACGCCAAGCTCGAGGAAGCCCGGTCTGTTGAGCGGCGCTTCGTTCGAGGGCAGCTCGAGGTCAAGGCCTTCGTGGCTCAGGTGCCACAGGTTCTTATCCTTGGAATAGTTGGTTTCCTTATTAATCTTAAGCGGGATGTTATGCGCTTCCGCGTAGGCAATCTCCTTTTCGCGGCTGTTCAGCTCCCAGAACCGCCACGGTGCGATGATGTCCATCTGCGGCGCAAAGGCGTGAATGGCCAGCTCGAAACGCACCTGATCGTTGCCCTTGCCCGTGCAGCCGTGGCAGATTGCGTCTGCGCCTTCCTTTAATGCAATCTCAACAATGCGCTTTGCAATGATCGGACGGGCAAACGACGTGCCCAGCAGATACTGCTCATAGGATGCACCCGCCTTCATGGTCGGGATGATATAGTCGTCAACAAACTCCTGCGTCAGGTCTTCAATGTACAGCTTGGATGCGCCGGTCTTGAGCGCCTTTTCCTCAAGTCCGTCCAGCTCGGTGCCCTGACCGACGTTACCGGAAACCGCGATGACCTCGCAGCCGTAATGCTCCTTGAGCCACGGAATCAGCACCGAGGTGTCCAGACCGCCCGAATACGCCAGAACTACCTTGTTATATTTCTTTTCCATATCAATTCCTCCGTTTTGTCCAACTTTTCACGTTGGATATATTATACCTCCGTTGCAGTCATTTGGCAATATAAATTTATAATTATTTTAATTTATGTATAATTATACGCAATCTGTATGAGACATTTTCAAGAAATGCTTGCACTTTGCCTGAAAAAGAGCTATTATGTCTATAATATCGTCTGTCAAGACAGATACACAAACCGAATAAAAATAGCAGGGGGACTGCTGCAATGACCGAGAAAAATCTCACGATGCTCACCGACTTCTACGAATTCACCATGGCGCACGGCTACTTTGAAAAAGGGATGGCCGATCGCCGGGCGTATTTTGATATGTTCTTCCGGCGTGTGCCGGACGGCGGCGGCTACGCTATCATGGCGGGCGTGCAGCAGTTGATCGAGTATTTTAAAAATCTGCATTTTACCGACGAGGACATCGCTTACCTGCGTGGACGAAACTGTTTCTCCGAACCCTTCCTTGACTATCTGCGTACCTTTCAATTCGAGTGCGACGTTTGGGCCGTGCCCGAAGGTACACCGGTTTTCCCGGGCGAGCCACTCGTTACCGTTGCCGGGCCGATGATTCAGGCGCAGTTTGTCGAAACCATGGTACTGCTCACCATCAACCATCAGACGCTGATTGCAACCAAGGCCAGCCGCATCACGCGTGCCGCACAGGGCCGCGTTGTGCTGGAGTTTGGCTCGCGCCGCGCGCAAGGCTATGACGGCGCAATCTATGGCGCACGTGCTGCCTATATCGGCGGCTGTCACGGCACGGCCTGCGTGCTCGCCGACCGCGATTATCAGATTCCTGCCGGCGGCACGATGGCGCACAGTTGGGTGCAGATGTTCGACAGCGAGTACGAAGCCTTCACCGCATACGCGGATATTTATCCGACCAACTGCGTTTTTCTGGTTGACACCTATAACGTGCTCAAATCCGGCGTGCCGAACGCTATCCGCGCCGCGCGCGAGATGATTGAGAAAACCGGCATCCGCCCCAAGGGCATCCGTTTGGATTCCGGCGACATCGCCTATCTGTCCATCCGCGCCCGCGAAATGCTCGACGAGGCCGGCTTCCCCGACATGCAGATTATGGCCTCCAACTCGCTGGACGAATATCTGGTGCGCGACCTGATTACACAGGGTGCACGCATCGATTCCTTCGGCATCGGCGAACGGCTGATTACCTCCAAGTCCGAACCGGTGTTCGGTGGTGTGTATAAGCTGGCGGCTGTTGAAAACGCGGAAGGCGAGATTGTTCCTAAAATCAAGGTTTCTGAAAACGTGGAAAAGATTACAACACCGCATTTCAAGCAGGTTTACCGCCTGTTTGACAACAAGACGGGCAAGGCGATCGGCGATGTCATTACTATTCACGATGAAACAATTGACGATTCCAAGCCCTATACCCTCTTCCACCCCATCCACACATGGAAGCAGAAGATTGCGACCGATTTCACCGTGCGTCCGCTGCGTGTCAAGCTGTTTGACAAGGGCTCCTGTGTTTATGAAAGTCCTGCCATCGATGCAATCCGCAATCACTGCACGCAGGAGTTGGACACGCTCTGGGAGCAGGTCAAGCGCTTTGAAAACCCGCAGACGTACTTTGTCGACCTTTCCAAAAACCTTTGGACAGTCAAAAACGACCTGCTGGAAACCTGCCGCATCTAACATGAACAAAATCAAACGGCGAACCGTCACGGTTCGCCGTTTTTTTGTGCCTCTCCCCCTCAAAAATTACATTGACAACGCTTCGTGCACCGTCTATGATAGTGAATTGGAACGAAATAACAAAGGGGTTACATAGGGGTATGAAAAAGGAGTCCTTTTTTCGCATGCTCGGCAGGCGTAAGGCCTACGTCGTCGCCGAGTTATTTTTTGTTTATCTGGTGCTGGGCATCGGACTGATTATGTTGGGTTCGGTCTTGCCGATGCTCAAAGCCGAATATCAGCTTGACTATAAAACAGGTGGCATGTTGTTGTCCGTTCAATCGGTGGGGTATCTGGCAATCGGCCTACTCACCGGCGTTCTCTCCCTCAAAATCGGATTGAAACGCGCTTATCTCATCCTGTATACGCTGTTCAGCATCGGTCTTGTCATGCTGCTGGTCAACGGTGCGCCGATGTGGCTGATGGCCGCAATGCTGCTGATTGGTCTGGCGAAAGGCGCAATCACCGACTATAACAATCGTGTTGTCAATGAATATTCAGGCGGCAATGCGTCCCCGCTCAATCTGCTGCACGCTTTTTTTGCCATTGGTGCGTGCCTTGCCCCTTTCATCGTGCTGTTTTGCACGCGAAACGGAAACGGCGGCTGGCGCACAGCGGTCATTTTTGCCTCTGCTCTGGGCGTTGTTTCGCTGATTTCCGGTTTCTTTATGCATCTGCAGGAGGACAGTGCCGCGCCGACCGAGCAGCACGCCGCACCGTCCACCGAGTTCGGTTTTCTGCGTGAGCGCTTGTTCTGGCAGACCGCAGTCATCGGCTTTTGCTACCAGGCAGTCGAAGCATCCATGATGGGCTGGCTGACCAGTTTTTATGTCGATACCGGCGTGATGGGCACAGGTTCGGCGCAGGTTATCACCTCCATGCTGTGGGTTTCTCTGCTGATTGGGCGTTTCTCATGCAGCGCGATTGCGGCGCGATTCCGCCCCTTCCAGATGATTCTCGTCATGTGCCTTGGCATGGCAGGCTTTCTGACGCTGCTCGTTTGCAGTCACAGCCTTATCATGGTGCTGCTTGCAACCGTCGGCCTTGGTCTGTGCATGTCGGGCATGTACGGCACCTCGGTGGCAAATGCGGGCGATACCTTTGCGCGTTACCCCATCAGTATGGGACTGTTTGTCACCATGACCGGCGTGGGCGCCGCTATCGCACCGACCGCGGTCGGTGTGCTGGCAGATCGATTCGACCTGCGTACCGGCTTCGGTGTGCTGCTGATTGCGGCCATCCTGCTCGTTGCTGCAGCGATCGTTAACGCCCGTTATTTTCGGAAAAAGGCATAAGAAAAGCCTCCGGCTTCGGCCGGAGGCTTTTCTTAAAACAGTTTAAACACACCGAGCACACCGTTCGACGCAATCAGCATGATAATGCCGGCTGCGATTACGCCCGCCGTGATAGACAGCATCGCTTTGCCCTTCGGCATTTCGAGCAGCGTTGCAATCAGCGCACCCGACCACGCACCGGTGCCCGGCAGCGGCACGGCGACGAACAGAAACAGTCCAATGCGTGCATACTTGGTCACCTGATCCTTTTTGCTTTCAAGCTTTGCCTTATAGTTGTGTACAAAGCGGGTAAACGGCTTGAGCGTGCCCACCCAGTCCAGCACTTTTTCACCGAAAAACAGCACAAACGGAATCGGAATCACATTGCCCAGATAGGCCAGCGGCATGACCTCATACCACGGCATACCTGCCGCAACACCGAGCGGTACCGCACCGCGCAGCTCCACCAGGGGCACCATCGAAATAATCAAGACTGCGAGTTCGCGCCCCGCCCCGAGCAGCCAATCAAACAGACTCTGAAACATGTTTTTTCCTCTCATATCCAAAACTAATGCTTATCATACCCTAAAACGCGCCTCCATGCAACCTTTTGAAAAAAATTCATAAATATCAAACATGAATTTAACATTTGACACTCCACAGACATCGCGCTATACTATGGATACCTAGAATATCAAGGTATCGGAGATGATGGCATGCCGCGCAAAAAGGACGAAGCCGGTTTTCCCGGCAGCAACACCCTGTTAATCCTTGCATTGTTGGAAGACAACGATAAATACGGCTATCAGATTATCCGCGAATTGGAGTGCCGCTCAGATCAAACTTTTTCCATGAAGGAAGGCACGCTCTACCCCATTTTGCACAGTCTGGAGGACCGGGGCGAAGTGCGCTCCTACGAGCGCGAAAGCGATGTGGGACGCAAGCGACGGTACTACAAGCTGACCCGTCAAGGCATTCGCACGCTCGCCAAGTGCCGCCGCGAATGGGAGGCCTTCTGCAAGCAATTCGGCAAAGTGGTCGGGGGTGAAGCATGTGTCCTCGGATGAGCGCATTGCCGCCTATCTCGATCAGGTCTGCCGCTATATCTCGTGGCCGCCCTATGCCGCCCGCGTCCGACGCGAGCTGATCGACCACATCCTCACCCGTTCGGAATACCTGCAGCACGAACGCGGCTTTACCGAAGAGGAAGCCGTGGCACAGGCAATTCGTCTGCTCGGCAATCCCGATGAAATCGGCCACGCGCTGCCGCGTGCGTATCGGCCGTATCGGCGGCTGCTCTGCCTGTTGATCACCTGTCTGCTCTGGGCAGGCATCGCATCCTGTATTATTATGATTTTGCTTTACTTTCCGCAGTGAAAAGCGTTCTGTTCTCATAAGAACAGAACGCTTTTTATTTACTTTTGCGCAGCGCCAGAATTTTCAGCACCGTTTGCACCAAACAGGTCACAAGGATAATACCGAACGAAATCGCTCCGGCCTCGCCCAGCACCAAATTACCATAGTCTGCGAACCGTTCCACATCCCCCTGCACCAACGCAAGCGTTGTGTAATACAAATCACCGCCCGGCACAAGCGGCACAAGCATCGGGACGAGCAGGGTGATGACCGGCGTCTTCATCACGCGGGCAAGTACCTCGGCCAGAAGTGCCGTGCCGAGCGCGGCAAGGAAAAAGGCGAGCACGCGATCATCATAAAAATGCTGCGCCAACAGGTACAATGCCCAGTTCGCCACGCCGCCCAGACCAGCTACAACCAGCTTGCCGCCTGACATATGAAACAGCAGGCTGAACCCGACTGCACCCATGCCGCCCAGTATCAGCTGCAAAACCATCTCGGTCATGCGCCACCTCCGACCTGCATCAGCACCAGTGCACAGCCTGCAGCGATGGCCACCGCACGCAGCAGGGCTTCAAATGCACCGAGCAGACCGCTGATGGTGTCTCCGCCAATCATATCGCGCAGCGAGGTCACGAGCGCAATACCGGGAATCAGCAGCATGATATTGCCAATGACGATTTTGTCGAGCGCCTGCCCCAGACCAATCTGCACCATCAGCCATGCCGTAAGGCACATCGATGCCGACTGAACAATGGTCAACACGATGGGCTGCAGCTGAACGAGTGCCCCCGCCCGCCCCAACACATACAGCAGCATGCTGCATATCATCGCGGCAATGCCATCCCGCACCGAGCCGCCGAAAAACATGGCAAACGAACCTGCGACGAGCAGATAGGCCAGCACAGTTGTCCACGACTGTCCATTCGGCGCATCAGCGATTTGTTGGATACGCGCACGCAGCTGTTCCAGCGGCAGCGGCGCAGCACAGACCGCGCGGGACAGGGCATTGACCTGATCAATCCGCCTCATGTCGGTTTCCCGACGAGTGACGCGCCGCGTCTGCGTCAGAATCTCTCCGCTGCGGTGCCGCGCTGTGACGACCATGCTTGCTGTGATGGTCAGCACATCGGCACGCTCAAAGCCGTAGGAGCGTGCCATGCGCGCCATCGTATCCTCCACGCGGCCGACCTCTGCCCCCGCAGTGAGCAGCAGCTCGCCCGCATCTAAAATACAGCTTAAAATCTGCTCGTTTTGTTCCATGTTTCCTTTCCCTCGTTACAGCATCGGCGCGAACAAACGCAGCACGGAAGCCGCAACCGAGCGCACCCACGGTACGCGGTGCAGCCATGCGTCATCAATCAGGCGGCTTTTGGCCATCACGTCCAGCGAATCCTGCTTCACTGCTTCGACCACCGGATCGTCATAAAAACAGGTCGCGCATTCAAAATGCAGGAAGAACGATCGAAAATCCATATTAATCGTACCGACAATACAGGTATCATCATCTGAAACAATGCTTTTCGCGTGAAGAAAACCGGGTTTATACTCATAAATCTTTACGCCTGCACGATGCAGCTGCTGATAGTAGGAACGCGTAATCATATAAACCAGCTTTTTATCCGGAATACCGGGCGTCATGATGCGCACATCTACGCCCGACTGCGCCGCAATAGTAAGCGCGGTAATCATTTCATTGTCAAGCACCAGATACGGCGTTGCAATATAAACATATTTGCGCGCCGTGTGCACGATTTGCAGATAAACCGCCTCGCCAACGTTCAAATCGTCCAGCGGTGAATCCGCAAAGGACTGCACATAGCCCCGTCCCGGCATTTTCACCGATGGCAGATAAAAATCCATCGGCGGCACAGGTTCTCCGGTTACATATTCCCACATCTGCAAAAAGAGTGAGGTCATGTTCGCCGTACCATCGCCGCGCAGCATGATGCCGGTATCCTTCCAGTGACCGAAGCGCTGCTTGACGTTGATGTATTCGTCGGCCAGATTGATGCCGCCCATATAGCCCACATTGCCGTCAATCACCATGATTTTGCGGTGATTGCGGTAATTGAGGTAGGTATTGAGTGTCGGAATAAAGCGATTAAAGCGCACCGCGCGAATGCCAAGTGAGCACAAATGCCGATCATAATTCATCGGGAGCGTTGCGATCGAGCCAACATCGTCATACAGCACGCGCACATCCACGCCCTCCCGCACCTTCTGACACAGGATATCCAGAATCGTATTCCACATTACGCCTTCTTCAATGATGAAATACTCAAGAAAAATAAATTTCTCGGCTTTGCGCAATTCTTCACACATTGAAGCGAACATATCCTCACCCACGCGGTAATAATGGGACTCTGTATTGCTCCAAACCGGCATACCGTCCAAGTTTTCAATATACCGAGCAGGTGCTGCATGCCGTGGTCGCTCCTCCGCCAACTGTTCTGTCATCGGCGTGCGCAGATAGGTGCGGAAATCAGGTGGATTCGGCTCATACTTATGCTGGGTGCGCGCCCGGTTAAAGGGCGTGTTGCCCCAGAGCAGATAGAAGAGTCCACCGAATAACGGCAGTGTCAAAATCATGATAATCCATGTGATTTTATAGGTCGGGTTATCATATTTTCGCACCAACCAGATTACCATAATGATACTAAGCACCGTCAGCATATTGTAAACCCAACGCCAGTTTACACTTGCACGCCCCACACTGTACATGACGATAACAAACTGCGCCAATACCAGCAGCGCCCCAACAAAGCGGCGATCACTGAACAGGCGGCCAAAAGTTTTCCGCATCATACACCTCCTTCATATAAATACAATTTTTCTACAAATCTCATGATATCGCACATGACGACAAAAGTCAACGCGGTGACATTGCCCACCAGTTAAATCTGTGATAGAATAAGTATTATATTTCGTCTTCACAGGAGGATTCCTTGATATGCCGCATACCGCAGTACCCGCAGCCGAGCTTTCGGCACGCCTGAGCCGTCTGCGTCAGGCGCTCTGCGCCCAGGCCCCTGACTGGTCCATGGTTATTCTCGACCATAAAATCAATTTATATTACCTGACCGGCACAATGCAGGATGGCGCGCTCGTCATTACGCCGGATGAAGCTGTGTTTTTCGTGCGCCGCTCCTACGAATGCGCCAAGGCGGATTCACTCTTCCCCGACCTGCGTCCGATGGGCAGTTTTCGCACCATTGCGGAAGCATTCCCGCACATACCCGAGACAGTCTATGTTGAAACCCGCACAATGACGCTGCAAAAGCTTTCCATGCTGCAAAAGTATCTGCCGTTTGCCCGCACCAAGTCGGTAGACAGCGTTCTTTCCGGTCTGCGCGCAACCAAGAGCGAATATGAGCTCACCTGTATGCGCACTGCCGGTCAAATGCATGCCGCGGTTTTGGAGCGGATTGTTCCCTCCCTCGTGCGCCGGGATGTGAGCGAAGCGCGGCTGTGCGGTGAAATCTGCACTGCCCTGCTTGAACACGGTGCGATGGGTATTTCGCGGTTTAATCAGCCGATGGCCGAGGATGTGCTCGGCGTCTGCTCCTTCGGCGCACACGGCCTGTGCAGCGCGGCACTCGACAGTCCTTCCGGCACAATCGGCACCTGTATCGCAATGAAGTCCATCGGCTCATGTGAGCGCCGCCTTGCGGTGGACGAGCTGATTCTGCTGGATATTCCAAGCGGTTTTCGTGGTTATCACACGGACAAAAGCATGACCTATTTCTATGGCGATTGGTCCCGCCATCCGCAGGGGGCGCTCATCCGCGCGGCACATGACCAGTGTGTGTTGGTCGAACGCTGTGCCGCGCAGCGCATGGTGCCCGGCGCTGTGCCTTCTGAAATCTACGCCGAGCTGACCGCCATGATTGACCCCGCCTTCCGGGAAGGCTTCATGAACGGCGCCAAGTTCTTGGGGCACTCCATCGGCCTGACCATGGACGAAACCCCTGTGTTGGCGCGCGGCTTTGATGCGCCTCTTGCTGCCGGCATGACCTTTGCGGTCGAGCCGAAAATCGCGCTGCCCGGCATCGGCCTGATCGGCACAGAAAACACTTATGAGATTTGCGTTTCCGGACCTGCCCAGTCGCTTACAGGCACGCCGGATGCGGACTGGGAAATCAACGACTGACGAGAAATGAGGAAAATCATGCAAAATTTTGTACTGGTCACCGACTCTACCATTGACGAGTCCGCTGCCTATTTCGCACAGCACGATATCAAGTGCGCCCCCCTCTCCTTCACGATTGACGACCGCACGACTGAAGAGGACAGCTTCCAGACCATTTCCTACAAGCAGTTTTACGACCTGCTGCGTGCCGGAAAAATGTCCTCCACCTCGCAGGCCAAGCTGGAAACTTTTCTAAAGCTTTTCCGTCAGGCGCTTGAAGGCGGTCAGGACGTGCTGTATGTCGGCTTTTCCGCAGGTTTGTCCGGCTCTTATGACGCAGGCTGCATGGCGCGGGACGAACTCGCCCCCGAATTCCCGGATCGCAAGATTATCTGCGTTAACACCCTGTCTGCCACCGGCGGCGAGCGCATCCTCGTAGATAAGGCGCGCGAGCTGCGCGACAGCGGCTGCTCAGCCGAGGTAACCGCCGAGGCCATCGAGCAAATTCGCCGCCACGTGATTCATTTAATCACCGTGAATGATTTGGGGCACCTGCATCGCGGCGGCCGACTGAGCCGCACCTCGGCTGTTGTCGGCAGTCTGCTCGGTATCAAGCCGATTATCTGGGTCAACGACGAAGGCAAGCTTGGCGTCGGCCACAAGGTGCGCGGACGCCAGAAGGCCATTGAATATCTTGCCGACCGCACCATCCGTGAAATTGCGGACAAGAATCAGGTCGTGCGCATCTGCCACGGCGACTGCGAGGCTGATGCCGATTTGCTGGCTGCCCGCCTGCTTGAAAAGGGCGGCATCCACTCGGAGAAGCAGATTGTCGGCACGGTAATCGGCTCGCACACCGGTCCCGGTGTTTTGGTCTGCAACTTTATCGGCGGTGACCGCACGCCGGATTAAAATAAAAAGGCTCCCGCCACACGGCGGGAGCTTTTTTATTGCGTCGTTTGTAAAAACTGCTTGCGGTAAATGCTCGGGGCATAGCCGGTGTGTTTGCTGAAAATCGTACTGAAATGATTTGGACTGTCAAACCCAATTTGTCCGGCGATATCAGCAATGGGCAGCTTGGTCGTGAGCAACAGTGACTGTGCCTCGCCGATGCGCCGACGCATGACATACTGCATGGGTGAATAGCCGCTGAATTCCTTAAAAAGATGCGATGCATAATACGGGCTGATGCCTGCCTGCGTCGCCACATGCTCCAGAGAAATATCCTCGGCATAGTGCGTGTCAATATACTCCCGCATCAGGTTCACCTGTGCCGATTCGGGCTGCTCACCCATCTGCTCCTCATATCCCAGCTGCGTAATCATGAGCAGCAGCGCAGGCAGCAAGTGTGCGATGATTTCTTCGCTGTGCGGACGCGGCTCGGTCGCATGAACATAAATCATGCGAAACATAGCCTCAAACTCGTCGAACCGTGAACCGGTATGCAGCAGTGCCGACGCCCCGCGCGGCAGAAGGCAGTTTTCCGGCAGTCCGGTAATGCGCAGGTTCTCCACCCCGCAGCAGTATATGTGCTCCATACTGTCCGCTTGCGCCGCATCCTCATGCACAACGCCTGTATTATATACCAGTACGTCTCCGCGCTTGGTGTGCAGCGTCTCGCCGCCGACCATATGCAGGCCGTGTCCTTCCACTGTGAGCAGCACCTCGCACTGGTTATGATGCCGGTGCATCGTGCGGGCGACTTGATCATGTTCATATGTCCATAGACTGACGTGCGCCAGTCTCGGCTGATTATCCTCCGCCAGCTTTTTCGCCTTGGCAGACTTTGTTATAATTTGCGGCATTGTGTTTCCCCCTTGGCTCCTCTTTTTATTATCGCAGAGGAAGCATGCCAAGTCTAAGTGCAATTTGCCTAAAATTTTGCTTCGTTCTTTGTATGAAAAAACCCGCCGTTTGTTTCGGCGGGTTTTTGTATTGCCTTAGGGTTGGAAACGCTCACGGGTTTCCAGATACTGCACGATGGCTTCGACCGTGCCGTCAAATCCGAGCACGGCGGAATTAATCGATAAATCGTAATTGAGCGCATCCTTCCATTCCTGGCCGGTATATCGCTTATAGTAGGCCGCGCGGTATGCGTCCACCTCGGCAATTTTCTTTTTCACCTCGCGCTCGGGCAGCGAATCGACCTTCATTGCCTCCTGCAGGCAGAAGTCCTCCGGCGCATGGACGAACACGCGAGCCACGTCCTTACGCTCGCGCAGCACATAGTCCGCACAGCGGCCAATCATCACGCACGGGCCTTTGTCCGCCAGTTCGCGAATGATTTTAGCCTGATACTCAAACAGATTATTCTCATCGGTAAAGCCACCCTGTTCAGGGCTGACCGGCTTGCCGCCCTTGCCGCTGTATCTGTTGCGCAGGCGGGTGAGCAAATCCGGCTTCAGGCGCTCATCGCTGAACAGCAGCGTGTTAATGCCGCTGTCCTCCGAAGCCATTGTGATGATTTCGCGGTTATAACACGGAATGCCCAGACGCGTGGCCAAACGCTGACCGATTGTCTTGCCGCCCGAACCGTATTGGCGGGCAATCGTTATGATATACGACATATCCCTTTCCCCCTTATTCACCCAAGTACGCTTGCTTAATCGAGTCATCGTCAAGCAGAAGCTTTGCCTCGCCCGATTTGACGACCTTGCCGGTCTCCAAAACATAGGCGCGGTCTGCAATGGAAAGCGCCTTCTTTGCGTTCTGCTCAACCAACAGCACGGTGGTGCCTGCCGCCGAAACCTCTTCAATAATCTTGAAGATTTCGCTGACAAACAGAGGCGACAGACCCATGGAGGGTTCATCCAGCAGCAGAATTTTGGGACGGCTCATCAGCGCGCGACCCATAGCAAGCATCTGCTGCTCGCCGCCGGACAGGGTGCCGGCGAACTGATTCTTGCGCTCCTCCAGTCTCGGGAAACGCTTGTAAACCCCCGCGAGCGACTCGGCGATTTCAGCCTTGGGACGGGTATATGCGCCCATTTTGAGGTTTTCATACACCGACAGCTCAGCAAACACGCGGCGGCCTTCCGGCACATGGCTCATGCCCAGACGGACAATCTCATGTCCGGGTTTCTTTGTAATGTCATTTCCTTCAAAAATCACCTGACCACTTTTCGCAGGCAGCAGGCCGGTGACCGTGTGCAGCGTAGTGGTTTTGCCCGCGCCGTTCGCGCCGATGAGCGCGACAACCTCGCCCTGTTCAACCTCGAAGGAAACGTCGCGGATTGCGTGAATCAGGCCATAATAGACGTTTAGGTTTTTGACTTCCAACATTGCCATATCGCTTTGTTCCCCTCCTTTATTCGCCCAGATAGGCCGTAACGACCTCGGGATTCGACAGCACCTCAGCCGGTGTGCCCTCTGCGAGCTCGCGGCCAAAGTTCAATACGTACAGGTATTCGCAGATGCCGGAAACGAGCTTCATATCATGCTCAATCAGCAGAATGGTCACACCGAATTTGCTGCGCACCAGCTGAATGGTTTCCATCAACTCAGCCGTCTCATTCGGGTTCATGCCGGCAGCCGGCTCGTCGAGCAGCAGCAGCTTGGGCTCGGTCGCAAGTGCACGGGCAATCTCCAGCTTGCGCTGCTTGCCATAGGGCAGGTTGGCCGCTTTATAATCGGCCATGCCGTCCAAATCGAACACCTTGAGGATGTCCAACGCCTTTTCATTCATCTGCGTCTCTTTTTTGCGGTAAGAGCCGAGATGAAACAAGCTTTCCGCCAGCGTATACGTAATCTTATTGTGCAGACCGGCCTTGACATTATCAAGCACGGTCAGCTTGGGAAACAGACGGATGTTCTGGAAGGTACGTGCCACACCCATTTGACAGATTTCATGCGGCTTCTTACCGATGAGGTTTTCGCCATCCAGACGGATGCCGCCATCCGTCGGACGGTACACACCGGTCAGCATATTGAACACGGTCGTCTTGCCTGCGCCGTTCGGGCCGATCAGGCCGACCAGACCGCCTTCTTCGATTTTCATACTCAGTTCGTCGACGGCGCGCAGGCCGCCAAACGAAATGCCCAGTTCGGTCACTTCAAGCATTGCCATGTTACGCACCCCCCTTTTCGGACTTTTCGAGCTTCTCCATCTGCTTCATGCCGCGCTTGTCGAGCATACGCTGCTTGATGCCGGAGTTGTTAAACAGCATCATAGCGATCAGCAAAATGGCATACAGCAGCATGCGGTAATCGCGCACCGGACGCAGCAGTTCAGGCAGCACGGTCAGCACTGCCGCACCGATCATCGAGCCCCAAATATTGCCCAGACCGCCGAGCACGACGAACACGAGCACCAGAATCGAGGTGTTGAAATCGAACTTAGAGGCAACAACCGTGGAGTAATTCATCGCGTACAGCGTGCCAGCCATACCGGCAAGCGCAGCCGAGACGACAAACGCCAGCAGCTTGTAGCGCGTGGTCGAAATGCCAATCGATTCAGCGGCAATCTTATTGTCGCGCACGGCCATGATGGCACGGCCCGCGCGGCTGTTAATCAGGTTCAGCACGAGGAACAGCGTAATCACCACCAACACAATACCCGAGGTGAAGGTCGAAATTTTCTGGATGCCGGACACGCCCATCGGGCCGTTGATAATCATTTTGCCGCCCTCGCCCAGCTCAAAGCCCTGTTCGAGCAGGCTGAAATGCAATCCGGATGCATCGCGGCCAATATACAGCACGTTTACGATGTTCTTGATGATTTCGCCAAATGCCAAGGTCACAATAGCGAGGTAGTCGCCCTTCAGACGCAGCACAGGCACGCCGACGATGACACCCGCAACAGCAGCGCACACAGCGGCAACCAGCATCGCAATCGCCAGACGCAGCGGCGCGGACGGAATCACATCGGCCAGACTGCTTGTGACTACAATGCCGGCGAACGCGCCGACCGACATAAAGCCCGCATGGCCGAGCGACAGCTCGCCCAGTACGCCGACAGTCAGGTTCAGCGAAACCGCCATGATAATATAGGCGCAAATCGGCACAAGCTGACCCTTCAGCGAGTTGTTAATCAGGCCGCCCGCAATCATCGCCTGTACGACGATGAAGAACACGGCAGCCAAGCCGTAGCAAATCACATTGTCACGTGTGCTGGGGGACAAATTTTTCAGTTTTTTCATTTTGCCCACCTCACACTTTCTCGTTTCTATGCTTGCCAAGCAGTCCGTCCGGCTTGACCAGCAGCACGACGATCAGCATGGCGAACACAATCGCGTCCGACAACTGGGTCGATATGTACGCCTTGGAAAAAATCTCGATCACGCCGAGCAGAATACCGCCCAGCATTGCGCCGGGAATCGAACCGATGCCGCCGAATACCGCTGCGGTAAATGCCTTGATGCCGGGCATGGAGCCTGTGGTCGGCATCAGGGTCGGATAGGCCGAGCACAGCAGCACGCCCGCGATGGCGGCCAGACCCGAGCCGATTGCAAAAGTGACCGAAATTGTCGTATTCACATTAATACCCATCAGCTGTGCTGCGCCCTTGTCCTCAGAAACGGCGCGCATTGCCGTGCCCATCTTGGTCTTGGTGGTGAACAGCGTCAGCGCAACCATGATGACTACGCAGGCCAACACCGTTACCAGTGTGACATGCGAAATGGACAGCTGACCGTCAAACAGCTTGACTGCGCCGCCGCCCACAACGGACGTAAAGCTTTTGGGGTTGGAGGTCCAGATGAGCAGCGCTGCATTCTGGAGGAAGTAGGACACGCCGATTGCCGTAATCAGCACCGCCAGAGACGGCGCCATACGCAGCGGCTTATAAGCCAGGCGTTCAATCGTAACGCCGAGCACCGTACAAACAACGATTGCCAGAACAACGCTCATCAGCGGGGACCAACCCATATAGGAGGTCCCGCAGAACGACATATACGCGCCGATCATGATTACATCGCCGTGGGCGAAGTTGAGCATCTTGGCGATGCCGTAAACCATGGTGTAGCCGAGCGCGATGATGGCGTAAACGCTTCCCAGACTGATACCGCTGATCAGATAGGATAAGAAGGTCATGCTATACACCTCATTCAAATCTTTTAATTTCTCTTACATACATACCCGTTTCATATGGGGTGGGGCTGGGGCTTGTTTCTGCCCCGGGACAAGCCTCCGCCCCGCCCCATATTCGTGGTCGCGGAGCAAAAAAAGCAAAAGAGGGCCGTCGCTGTATATACGGCGCCCTCCTTTGCTCTTCTTTGAGTCTTCTTTTAAATTACATACCGACGTATGCGCCGTTGTTGATAATCATGCCCTTCGGGCTCTTGGAAACAGCACCGGTTGCATCCCAGGTCATGCCTTCGCCGGTCAGGCCGTCAAAGGAGATGGTCGGGAATGCTTCAACCAGCTTTTCGCAGATATCCTGCGCGGACATGTCAGCGGTGCAGCCGGCAGCTTCAATCGCTGCAACGTAAGCGTAAACGCAGTCGTACGCATCAGCCGCGAACTGGTTCGGGGTCTCGCCAAACTTTTCCTTGTATGTCTTAACGAAGTTTGCCGTCTTGTCGTCCGTTGCATCCGCGTTGAACGGAGTCAGCAGCATAACGCCTTCGGCAAGCGTGGTGTCAAAGCCTTCCAACGTCAGGATGCCGTCCATGCCGTCCACGCCGAAAATCTTGGGTGCATAGCCCATGGACTTCGCCTGGGTCAGAATCAGAGATGCCGGCTGGTAGTACATCGGCAGGAACAGCAGGTCAGCGCCGGCCTTCTGTGCTTCGCCCAACTGTACGGTAAAATCGTTTGCAGAAGCATCGGTAAAGGTGGTGGTGGACACGATCTCCAGACCCAGTTCAGCAGCCTTGGCCTTGAAGGTATCATAGATACCGGAGGAGTAAACGTCGTCATTCTTGTAAATGACAGCTACCTTAGTGCCCAGCTTCTGATCGAAAATGTACTGTGCGGATGCGGTGCCCTGGTTGGGGTCGGCAAAGCACATCTGATACATATTGTCCTTGCCATCAATAACGGCAACCGAAGAAGCCGACGGAGTCAGGGCAAAAATACGGTCGGAATAGGTCTCTGCAGCGGTGGCTTCACAGGGCTTGGAGGTAACCGAACCCAGCGAAATCTGCATGCCCCAGTCGAGCAGGGCGTTGTACGCGTTGACAGCCTTCTCCGCATCGTGCTCATCATCCTCGTACTTCAGTTCAAACTGAACCGCGCCGCCTGCTGCGTTGATTTCGTCAACCGCAATCTGTGCGCCGTTCTTGGCTGCGTTGCCGTAAATCGCCGCGCCGCCGGTCAGCGGGCCGGTGCCGCCAAGCTTAAACACAGCCGCACTTGCAGACGCATCGCCTTCAGCGCTGTCCGCATTCGTACCGGCATCCTGCGAATTGCCGCCTGCACCGCAGCCGGTGAGCGCAGTAGCCAGCATCGTGCCGGCCAGAAGCATGCTCAGAATCTTCTTCATAGTGATCTTCTCCTTTTACAAGCTAATCTTCCCGCCCCGAAAACGTTTACTTTTGTTTGGGGAACCCGGATTATTGTTTTATTATACTACCATTTTAACGCTTTTGCAGGTCTTTTTTAATATTCGGGGTATTTTCAGGCAATCTACCTATTATCTTTTCAGATAAAACACCTGTTTTGTGTGTTCTTACCGAAAACACTTGTCCGTCTTGCAGGGATTCATGCATTATTTTTCGTCGCTTGCAGGAAAAGATTTATTTCTCGCATTGTCCATTAAAAAGGGCTTCTCCAATGAGGAGAAGCCCTTTTAACTCATTCCAATTCGAATGCGCCGGTGTATAACTGATAATACTTTCCATGCTCTGCAATCAGCTGCTCGTGATTGCCCCGTTCAATGATGCGGCCAAGCTCAAGCACCATAATCACATCTGCGTTCTGCACGGTTGACAGGCGGTGCGCAATGACGAATACCGTGCGCCCGCACATCAAGCCATCCATGCCGCGCTGCACGATGGCTTCGGTTCGCGTATCGATGCTGCTGGTCGCCTCATCGAGAATCATAACCGGCGGATCGGCTACCGCCGCACGCGCAATCGAAAGCAGCTGACGCTGTCCCTGCGACAGGCTGCCGCCATCTCCGTCAATCTCGGTGTCATAGCCATCGGGCAGGCGCTCAATAAAGTCATCCGCACCCGCA
Organism: Butyricicoccus sp. Marseille-Q5471; assembly: GCF_951230135.1. Taxonomy (GTDB): domain Bacteria; phylum Bacillota; class Clostridia; order Oscillospirales; family Butyricicoccaceae; genus Agathobaculum. The sequence goes on from NZ_CATNVC010000001.1 coordinate 88,222, forward strand.
AGCTGTGCCGCAGCCTTAATTTCCTCGTCGGTTGCATGCAGGCTGCCATACCGGATATTATCACGAATGGTGCCAGTGAACAGATTCGTATCCTGCAGTACAATACCGAGCGAGCGGCGCAAATCAGACTTCTTAATCTTGTTGATGTTGATACCGTCATACCGAATCTTGCCGTCGGCCAAATCATAAAAACGGTTAATCAAGTTGGTGATGGTCGTCTTACCCGCGCCCGTCGCGCCGACGAAGGCCACCTTCTGCCCCGGCTCAGCGTAGAGTGTGACATTGTGCAGTACGATTTTCTCGGGCGTGTAGCCGAAATCGACATCAAAGAAGCGAACGTCGCCGCGCACCTGCTCATAGGTCAGCGTGCCGTCCTCATGCGGATGCTTCCATGCCCAGATATTCGTCTTTTCTTCGGTTTCGACCAGCTTGCCCTGCGCGTCATACTTGGCGTTTACCAGCGTGACATAGCCGTCGTCCACCTCGGACGGTTCATCCATCAGCTCAAAGATTCGCTCCGCGCCCGCGAGCGCCATGACGATGGAGTTGACCTGTTGGGAAATCTGGCTGACCGGCTGCGTGAAGGTCTTGGTCAGCTGCAGGAAGCTCGCAATCACGCCTAGCGTGATGCCGCCGCTGACGCCCGTCAGCGCAAGCGTACCGCCGACGACCGCAACCAGTACATACAGTAGGTTGCCGATGTTCATCATAATCGGCATCAGGATATTCGCAAAGGTATTGGCGCGGGTCGCATTGATACGCAGCTCTTCGTTGAGCCCGTCAAACTGCTCCTTGCACTTATCCTCGCGGCAGAATACCTTGACGACCTTCTGTCCGCCGATCATTTCCTCAATATAACCGTTGACCTTACCGATTGACTTCTGCTGCTCCAAAAAGTACTTTGCGGAGTTGCCGCCGATTTTCGCAGTCACGCGCAGCATGACAAACACGCCGAGCAGCACAAACAGCGTCAGCCACACGTTGGTGAACAGCATCGCCACCAGAACCGCAACAATTGTGATGGCCGAAGAGAACATCTGCGGCACCGACTGGCTGAGCATCTGCTGCAGGGTGTCGGTATCGTTGGTGTAATGGCTCATCACATCACCGTGGGTGTTGGTGTCGAAATAACGAATGGGCAATGACTGCATGTGCGAGAACATTTGATCGCGCACGGTTTTCAGCACGCCTTGCGAGATGGAAACCATCAAGCGGTTATAAAGGAAGGTAGAAATTACGCCAACCAGATAAACAAACCCCATCATCACCAGTGCGCGCAGCAGGCCGCTGAACACAGGCGAAGACTCTAAAAGCAGGGGCGAAATGTAGTCGTCAATCAACACGCGCAGGAACATCGAACCGGCGACGCTTGCCAACGCGCCGAGCACGATGCACACCAGCACAACGAAGAATTTTCCGCTGTAATCTCTCTTAATATAAGAAAGCAGGCGTCCCAGGGTCTTTTTCGGGTTCTTGCCGCGCTTTCCTCCTGCGGGACGGCCGTGGCGGCCGCCTCCCATCATCGGTCCGGGCATTATTCCTCGCCTCCCTTCTGCTGTGAACGATAAACTTCCTGATAAATCTCATTGCTGCGCAGCAGCTCGTCATGCGTGCCGACCGCATTGATGCAGCCGTTGTCCATGACGATGATTTGATCGGCATCCTGTACCGAGGACACGCGCTGCGCGATAATGAGCTTGGTGGTTTCCGGGATTTCCTCGACAAACGCACGGCGGATGAGTGCATCCGTCTTGGTGTCAACCGCGCTGGTTGAATCATCCAGAATCAGAATTTTCGGTTTTTTCAGCAGCGCGCGTGCAATGCAAAGACGCTGTTTCTGGCCGCCCGATACATTGGTGCCACCCTGCTCGATGTGGGTATCATAGCCGTCCGGCATCTGCGAAATGAACTCATCCGCCTGCGCCAGTTTGCACACGCGTTTCAGTTCTTCGTCCGTTGCTTTTTCGTTGCCCCAACGCAGATTTTCCTTAATCGTGCCCGAAAACAGCACATTTTTCTGGAGCACCATCGCAACTTCGTCACGCAGGGTTTCCAAATGATAGGCGCGCACATCCACGCCGCCGACCTTGACCGAGCCTTCGGTCACATCATACAGGCGCGGAATGAGCTGCACCAGAGACGACTTTGCCGAACCCGTGCCGCCCAGAATACCGACAGTCTGCCCCGGCTTGATATCAAGATTGACCCCATGCAGGGCAAACTTATGATGATCTCCCTTGTAGCTGAAGCTGACGTTTTCAAAGCGAATCGAGCCATCCTTGACCGCAGTGACCGGATTTTCCGGGTCGTGCAGATCAGCCTGCTCGGTCAGCAGCTCGCTGATGCGCTGCGCTGACGCGCGGGACATGGTAATCATCACGAACACCATTGCCACCATCATCAGGCTGATCAGAATCTGCATAACGTAGGAGAACAGACTGGTCAGCTCGCCCGTTGTCATACTGCCGCCAACAATCAGCCGCGCACCGAACCACGAAATGAGCAGGATGCACGCATACATGCAAATCTGCATGAGCGGCATCGCGCAGGCCATAGTCTTCTGCGCCTTGGAAAACTCACGGTACAGCCGTCCGGACACGCTTTGGAACTTCTCAGTCTCATGTTCCTCGCGCACATAGGCTTTAACCACGCGGATGCCGCGCAGGTTTTCCTGTACGACCGTGTTCATGCGGTCATAGGTCTTGAACACGCGGGCAAATACCGGCGCAACAATCTTCATCAGTATACCCAGACCGATTCCCAGAATTGGCAGTACGCCGACAAATACCCACGCCACCTGATTGTTGATGCGGAACGCCATAATCAGCGAGAAAATCAGCATCACCGGACATCTGACCGCGATGCGTGTGCACATCTGAAATGCGTTCTGCACATTGGTTACATCGGTCGTCAGTCGGGTGACGATAGACGCGGTTGAGAATTTATCGATGTTTGAAAACGAAAAATCCTGCACAGCATAATACATATCGTGCCTGAGATTTCGCGCAAAGCCCGCCGAAGCGCGCGAAGCAAACGTGCCCGCCAATGCGCCGAACACCAGTGCAAGCATTGCGCAAACAATTAGAATCAGGCCGTACTTCCAAATTGCGCCCAGATTTCCCGCATCAATGCCGCGGTCAATCAAAAGCGCCATGACGGTCGGTATCACGACCTCCATCACGACCTCCAAGACCACAAAAAACGGCGTGAGCAACGCATCCTTCTTGTACTCGCGTACACGCCCTACCAGTTGTTTGATCATAGTGTCACCTCCGAAGATTTGCTTTGGTACTCCTCCAAATTGGCACGAATCTGTTCACACACCGCAAACCAGACCTGCAGCTGCTGCTCGTCAATGTTTTGGCGCATCAGCGATTCCATCTGTTCTAACTCCAAACAGATAACCGAGTGGAAGGCACGTGCCTTTTCTGTCAATTTAAGCCGTTTCAGCCGTGCATCATGTTCGACCGGCTCGCGCCGCACCAAGCCGTGGCGCTCCATCAACTGAAGGATGCCGGTCGCAGTCGAACGGCGAATGTGGAACTGGGTTTCGATATCCTTTTGGAACCGATCCCCCTGCGCCTCTTCATGAATCAGGTAATGAATAATCATGCCCTGCATGCCTGTGACGTTCTCCATTTCACTTCCCGATGCTCTGATTGCCATTTGCCGTTTGATCAGATTGTTGAGCATTCCCAGCTCCGCTCCGATCCGATCCTCAAGCATATTGTTAGCCTCCTTACAGTTAGGGTACTAGCATAGTATACGCCTATTTCAATCATTGTCAACAGACTTCACAAAAATTTAAAAAAATACCGCAGGCTGCATAAAAAAGAGGGTGCAAAGGCACCCTCTTTTTTATGCACGATATTTCTCTTTTAAATACATCTCTTGCAGAAACCGCCGGCCGGTTTCTGTACGAAAAATGCGTTTTGCCGCAATTTCACACGCCTCACGCGGCAGTTCGTCTTCATACGCGTTGACCAGAAAATCCGCTTCCAGCAAAATCCGAAAATCCAACGCCTCACCTGCGTCATAGGTGTGATGATGCGCAATCAGCCACAGCACGCGCTCCTGTTCCGCGCCGTTTGCACCCGCTTTCTGCAGCATGGGTGCGGCCACCGCAGGGCCCTCGCTCTCCTGCCACTTCCCCGCAGAAGAACCGTGGAGCCGCTCCGCCTCATGAATACCGATATCATGCAGCACCGCTGCAGCGTCGAGCACCTTTTGGGTGTGCTCCTCCAGACCCTCTGCCTGCCCGATGGCATGGCTAAACGCGTATACCTTCATGAAATGCTGCACCCGACGCGGATCGCCCGCATCATATGCAATCGCCTGCGCGATTAAGTCATCGATTTTCATGCCGTGTCCCTCGTTTTTGTTTTTATTGTATGCAAACGACGATCGGCTGTCAAGCGCCAATCAACCAAGCCACCATGCTGCCAGCAGTACGCGCAGCAATGCGCTGAGCGCTGCAAGCACAATGCAGATTACATACGGAATCCGGCAGCTTTGCAGCAGGGTCTTGCCGCCGCTCGGGTCGGTCACACACCAAACCATTGTGCAGGCTGCAAGCAGTGCAGGCACCGCAAGCACCGCCGGCAGGCCGGTGGCCAAGACCGACAACAGCAGGCTTTCCTTCTGTCCGATGCCGACCGCAACGGTCAGCGCCAGGACAAATCCGCGTGCGGCACACAGTCCGGCCAAGAACAGCGGAACCGGCCGCAGCAGTGCGCATAATACGGGCAACGCGATCCACAGCACCGCGCCCAGCACGCACCGTCCCGCCTGCTCAGGCAGGGCGGACAGCAGCGCGGCCAAGTGGATCGCATCGTCCCCCTCGCCGGCGATTAGGCCTGTCATGCCGCCCGCCAGCGCCCCGCACAGAAACATCGCGCACAAAAACACAAACGCAGGTGTGCGCAAAAGCTCGTCAAAAAAGCCGAGAACATGCTTTTTCCTCATACTTCTCCCCCTTACGGAAGGTTCTGATAAAGCATATTCCCGGCTTGTTCGTTTTAGACCAGTCAGTCCTCACACATTGCGTTTACCAAATCGCGGCAGGGCTGATGCAGGAACAGGCGCACATTTTTTCCGATTTCATACGACGCACTCAGCTTGCCGTCCTCGTCCTTGTGCAGCGTCGCGGCAATCAGCTCGGTACCTGAAACAACGCGCTCGCCAACGAATTCAACATTTACGCGCGCATCATCGCACACGGTAACCAGAATGCGCTTTTGGATGCACTGCGACAGCGGCGCAAGCTCGGTGGCCATCTCCCGGCGGGAGGCACACAGGAGCACGATTTCACTTTTGAGCACTGCGGCGAAGGTGTCCTCGCACACCACAGCACCGCTGCCCTCAGCGGCTGCTTTTGCAGCCTCGCTTTTGGAGGAAATAAACAGATTTCTGGCGGGAATGACGTTTTTATCAAGAATCGCACGAATCATCCGGGGCAAATATTCTCCCCCGCCGATGACGGCTACCAATACGTTTTGCGGCATGGAATCAACTCCTTTATGGATTGCTAAAAATACTCATCAAGAGATACGATATTCATTATACGGCAGAAAAAGCCCTATTGGCAATCCATTTTACACGGTTTTTCGCCTTTTTGTCGTTCCTGCTAGTTTGCACAAAAATGCTCAACCGCTTTTAGATATATTGCACACTCCAGGCGTTTTCGTTCCATTTCACAGCCCAGATCATAGGAATCGTTCATATCACCGTTCATATTATAGTTTGCCGCAGAACATCCACCTGAACAATAAAACTTTGCCCAACAGATTTGGCATTTAGGGCGGGAATAAATATTCATGCCGGCAAATTTCTGCGCAATATCCAAATCGAGCGTATTATCCAGCACGCTGCCCTGCTTAAACTCTTCCTTGCCCACAAACTGGTGGCAGGGATAGACATCGCCATCCGGCGTGACGGCAACATACTCATAGCCCGCTCCACAGCCGCGCAGACGCTTGATAACGCAGGGACCCTGATTGAGATCAACCATGAAGTGGAAGAACGAGAAGCAGTTTCCTTCGCGCTTTTTCTCCTCCATAATGTCGGTCAGGCGGTCGTACTCGGCACAAATTTTGTCCAAATCGGCTTCGGTCAGGTCGTAGCCGGAGTCCGGGTCGGCCGTTACCGGCTCGACGGACAGACGGTCGAAGCCCGCCTCCGCAATGTGCAGCACATCGTTTGCAAAATCCAGATTATGCGAGGTAAACGTGCCGCGTGCATAGTAATCCTTGCCCTTATCGCGCGCGTCAACCAACGCCTTAAACTTGGGCACGATCACATCATAGCTGCCGCCGCCGTTTACGGTCTTGCGGAACTCGTCATTGACCGAGGGGCGGCCGTCAAGCGACAGCACAACGTTATCCATGTTTTCATTGATGTACTTCTGCTTGTCCGCATCAAGAAGCAGACCGTTGGTCGTAATCGTGAAACGGAACTTTTTGCCGTGCTCCGCCTCGATAGAACGCGCGTAATCGACCGTCTGCGTCACGGTGTCCCATGCCATCAGCGGCTCACCGCCGAAGAAATCCACTTCGATATTGCGGCGCGCGCCCGAACGGGCAATGACAAAGTCAATCGCCTTCTTCGCAATTTCAGGTGGCATGATTTTACGGCCCTGCCCAAAGTCGCCGGTCGATGCGAAGCAGTATTTGCATCTGAGATTGCAGTCGTGCGCCACGTGCAGGCAAAGTGCCTTGACCGGTGCGCCGACCGGCACGTACTTGGATACGTCGATGTAATCATCCTTGGCGAAGAGCTGTCCGTTTTCCTTCAAATCGTATAGCTCGGCATACGCCTCACGCACCGCCTGCGGATCGGTGTCCGGCAGCGCGTCAATCACGCTCTGCGGGCACTCGGCCGGCATGGCTTCATCAACCAGGCCCGATACCGCATAGCTCGTGTCATCCAGTACATGAACCGCGCCCGAATTGACATCGAGCACGAAGTTTACGCCTTTTTTGGTAAAGCGATGGATCATTTTATTTATTCCTCCAACTGAATAAGAAACAAGGCGCGCCAATCCGGCACGCCTTGCAGTTTGACTTCTGTTAGCCTTACTTGGCCTGCTCGCAGGTCTGGTTCGCAACCGTGCAAGAGGTCTTGCAGGCGGACTGGCAGGAAGTCTGGCACTCGCCGCAGCCGCCCTTGGCAGCAGACTGCTTCAGCGTCGCCGAGGTCAACGTGGTAATATGCTTCATGATAGGTTCCTCCCTTTCACAACGTCTTACTTTTTGATATGCTTATAGCGCTTTTTCTTGCGCATACCCGCACCGGCAAAACCGCCGAGCGCCGAGCCGACGAGCATGCAAATCACACTCACCAGTACGCGCAGGATATGAACGGGCTGTCCCAGAGCGATTGCCCCGCCGACAAGCATCACCAGAAAAACCAGCGCCCCTGCGCCGACCGCCCAGAGGAACTTGCCGCCGGGTGCGCGCTTGGCCGAAATCATCGCCGCCACGGCACAGCCAAACGCCAGAAAGACCAGCGCACAGGGTGTTACCGCGCCTTCCCCGAGTGTGCCGCGCTGCACAAGCAGAGCGCCCACAAACATCAGGAGCAGGGTCAGGATTAATCCGGTACCCGCCGCCGGCAGCAGAATGCTGACCGGTGACGTACCGCTATCGGTTTTTCTCATATCACGCTACCTCCCGCCGAAACTGTTTGTACATGGTATTCGGCAAAGAGTTGGGTTATTACTTCTTTTCGTTTGCTTCCTTGGGCGCTTCAACACCCTCGGTCGCCGGAGCTTCCTTACCGCGGATCGCCCAACGGTAAATGCGCAGCTTGGTGCGATCGGAAGAGGTTTCGATGGTCAGTACATCGTCCTTAATGTTGACGACCTTGCCGATGAAACCACCGATGGTCGAGACTTCGTCACCAATCGAAATCGAGCTTCTCATGTCACGCTCAGCCTTGTCGCGCTTACGCTGCGGACGAATGAGCATAAAGTAGAACACAACGACGAGCAATACGATCGGCGCGAACTGAACGATATAGTACAGGTAATCCTGTCCACTTGGCATATTTAACACCTCCTTGTGCTTTTTGCCGTTAATAAATTTATTATACTGGAAGGTTATCCAAATTACAAGCCTTTCTTTTGATTTCGCATAGGACAATCCGCCGCCAACATAAATTAAAACCACTATCTGGAAACGAGGTGCTAAGCTATGCTGTTATCCGCCCTGCTGGCGCTGGGAGGCGCGTTTTTCTTTCTGGTGCTGCGAGTTCAAGGCAGCGGCGGTTCGTTCCCCAAGCCGCTGTCCCCCGAAGAGGAGCACGAGCTGCTTTGTAAAATGCAGGAGGGGGACGAGGCCGCGCGCGCCAAACTGATTGAACATAATCTGAGACTGGTTGCGCACATCGTCAAAAAATATTATGCAGACCGTGCCGAACAGGATGATCTCATTTCAATCGGCACCATCGGACTAATCAAGGCGGTCAGCACGTTTAACGCGGATAAGAACATTAAACTTGCGACCTATGCCTCCAAATGCATTCAGAACGAACTGCTTATGCACTTCCGTCAAAAACGCAAATCAGCCGGGGAGCTGTCGCTCTCGGATTCGCTCGACACCGATGCGGACGGCAATGCGCTGAATCTGATGGACGTCATCTGCTGCGAGGATCTAAATCTTCAGGCAGTAGAAGAGCACGACCGATACGACGCGATGCATCAGGCGCTCGCAGCCTGTCTGACCCCACGCGAACGTGAGATTATCCGCCTGCGCTACGGACTCGGCACACCTGCCCCACTCACCCAGCGCGAGGTCGCCCGACATCTCGACATTTCTCGTTCCTACGTTTCACGCATTGAAAAGAAAGCGCTCGAAAAGCTGCGCGAATCATTGGAACACCAGAATGATTAAAGCTGCTCCAGCGCTGCGGCACAACTGTGCCCGGCGCCTGCTCCACGAGAAAGGAGTCCTTATATAAGGGCTCCTTTTTCCCATGCTTATATAAAGAGCTGAGCATGCTCAGCCGTTTTGGCTTCATCCAATGACATTTGTCAGTATGCCGATGCCGTCAATCTCGCACTCGACCACATCGCCATTTTTCAAAAAGCACGGCGGCTGCATGCCCATGCCCACCCCCGCGGGCGTTCCGGTTGCGATGATTGTGCCCGCCTTTAGCGTCATACCCTGTGTCAGCTCGGCAATGATTTCCGCGATGCCTGTCATCAAATATTCGGTGTTGCTGTCCTGCCGCGTTTCGCCGTTGACCCGGCAGCGGATACCGAGCGCAGGCGGCGAGGCGACCTCATCCGCCGTCAGGATGCACGGCCCCATCGGCGTGTGTCCATCCAGACTTTTGCCGAAATACCACTGTTTATGGCCGGTCTGCAAATTGCGCGCGGATACATCATTGAGAATGGTATAGCCAAATACATAATCAAAGGCATCCTCTGCCCTGACCTGCCACGCGTCCCGACCGATGACCACGCCAAGCTCACATTCATAATCCAGACTGTCAACCAGGGTTTCATAGGCCGGAATCACGCCGCCGTTCCAATTGGCTTCGCTCACCCGCTTGGAAAAGTAAATTGTGCGCGGGCGGTCGCCAAACGCCGCTCGGTCAAAGCGCCCGGCCTCCGTCAGGTGATCATAGTAATTGATGCCGAGGCACAGCACATCCTGCAGCGGGAACGGAATGGGCGCACGCGGCACAAGCGCATCAAGGCGCAGGGGCTCTTTCCCTTCCGGCGGCACGCGCAGCGCGGCAAGCTGCTCTGGTGACGCACTTCGAATCAGTGCGTTCATATCGGCAAACGCCATCCCCCAGCACGAAAGCGGCCAAATTTTGCCCGGCTGCTCCGTGTAGCCTACACCGATTTCATCCGGTGACTGCGCCGATGTTTGATATGTATATAGCTTCATATTCATCCTCCCGAAATTCCCGGATTTTCCGCTCTCATTTTATCATTTCATGCCATGTTTATCAATCTCATTTGATTGCAACGACCTGTTTTTGGGACATCTTTTCCTATTTGACCATTTTCCCGACGCGCAAAATACCGTATGATAAAAGCATACAAGGCTATTCAGGGGAGGCTGTCCATTTGAAACGTGAAATTTTGACCCGCATGATGGCGCAATCCGTCATAGAGCAGGGACTGCGCGGCCTGCAAGACGATCCGCACCGCAGCCTGCGCCGACTGGTCGATTTCGGCAGTGAACTGGCCAACGGGCCGTACCAGAAGAATTTCATCAACCTGTTTCGCAGGCTACTGAAACGGGAAGATTGCCCCTATTACAATTTGGCACAGAACGCCGTACGCGATGTCTCACACAGCCGGCTCAAAACCTGCGCGCTCGGTCTCGGGTGGAACAGCCTGACTGTCGGCGCTGCCCGCATTCGCACACTGGAAGCGGAAAAGGGGCACAATATTCCGTGGTCGCTCACACTGCACTTAGACGGCAGTGCGTGCGCCATGAACAGTGAACAGTACGAAGCCCTTGTGCATCAGGCGGTCGATCTGGGCATTTACTCCTATTTTCTCGTGCCGGATGAAAGCGCTGCCGCGCTGAGCATCGCGCTGGAACTTGTCAACCGCGCGCCCGACTGCGTCTTTTTCCTGCTGCTGCCGGAGCAGCGCGGCGAAATGGAGCAGCTACCCGCGTCTTCCGTCCCCGACAACCTTATTCTCGGACTCTCGACCGACCGCACGCACTGGAGAAGCGACGCACAGTGCTTGCGAAACGCAGGCTGTCTTTATGCGCTTTATCGTGCCTATTCCACTCCGGAGGAGGTGCGCGAAATCACCTCTGGCAGCTGGGCCGCTGAAATCGCGCCTGATATGGGAATGGCAACGGTCTGTGTGGCGCGGCACGACTGCCCCCCCAACCTCGCCGAGCAGGTCTGCGGCTACACACTCCGCTCCCGCTTGTCACCGCAGTACCCTACTTTTTTTGTTGATTTTTATACCGACAACCACTATGCCGATCGCTGTATTTCAGGAGACGCCTGCTTTATGGGTGTGCTGCCGGACGGCACAGTCACCGAATACTGCGACGGGCACGAAACTGCTGCCGCCTACTCGGTTTTCGATGCGCCGCTGTCCGAACTGCTCGCCCGCTATTTTCAAAAATAAAATCCCCCGTGCGGCAGCAACGCGGCACAGGGGATAACGCACTTTGGTCAATCGCCTTGCATAGGCGGTTCGAGATCGGAAAGACTATCAGCGTAAGCTGACAAATGTCTAAACACGCTTTTCAGCTGTCCTACGTACTGTTCCGGCGGCATATGCGCTCCTTCTGTCAGCCACCGCATGATGGAGACCAGCATTGCATCACTAAAAAAGGTCACGCAAAACCCGGATTCTTCGCTTGCCGCGAACGCGCCCTGCGTGGCGGAGAGCAGAAACGGCGCGACAACACTGCAAAGATAGTCCCGAAAATACTGCCGGAAGGAATTTTGGCCTGTCAATCGGAGCAATTTGCCGTAGAACACGCGTTCATCGTAAAAATACTTGCAGATTTGGGTCAGCAAATCCCATCCATCCTCCGAATGAGACTGATCCAAACACAAAATAAATTCCGAATAGAAAATCCATTCTACCAGATCGTATTTATCCTTAAAATGATAGTAAAAGCTCTTGCGATTCATTTCACAGCGGGCGCAGATATCGCCCACGCTGATTTTTTCAAATGGCCTCTGCCGCATTAAGTCCTTCAGCGCCTGCGCAAGGGCTTTTTTTGTAATGCTGGAGTCGGGCAAACCGTCCACCCCCTTTGCCTTGTCTTCATTATAGCAAGCCATTCGCCGTTTCACAAGCCGCTTTGTGCGTATCCTCTTTTGGACAGAATATCCAAAGTGTCCTAAAAATCGGCATTTGCCATGAAGTGTGCAAGTTTCGGACGATTCGCACTTTTGTCCCGTGCGGCACACGCCAAACTATGTTACGCTTATTGATACCAAATCAAACAGGAGGTCGTTTTGATGACACCACACCACACACCGCCGGACGAGCTTTTACGTTTTTATGCGCTTGACCCCGCCAAGGGTCTGTCCACCCAGCAGGTTGACGAAGCGCGTGCCAAATTCGGTGAAAACAAACTGCGCGAAAAGAAAAAGAAGAGCAATGCGCAGCGCTTTCTTGACCAGTTCAAGGATGTAATGATTCTGATTCTGATTGCCGCCGCCGTGGTTTCGTTCATCGTGGCACTGACGAGTGGCGGAGGGCACGACTTTTTCGAGCCGGTTCTCATTCTGCTGATTGTTGTCATCAACGCCATCATGGGCGTTTTGCAGGAAAGCAAGGCGGAAAAAGCGCTTGAGGCATTGCAGGGGCTGTCCGCACCCCATGCACGCGTGCTGCGAAACGGCAAAGAGGAAATCATTGACGCGGCCGCGCTCGTACCGGGCGATATCATCGTACTGGAGGCGGGCGATTTTGTGCCCGCGGACGCGAGACTGCTCCGTTCCTCCTCACTCAAAGCCGAGGAAGCTGCGCTGACCGGTGAATCCGTGCCCGCCGAAAAGGATGCGGCAGCCGACGTGCCGGAGAACGCACCGCTTGGCGACCGGCTCAACATGGTCTTTTCCGGCTGCTCGATTACCTACGGCCACGGCACGGCGCTCGTCACTTCAACCGGTATGAACACCGAAATGGGACGAATCGCCGGTTTGCTCAATAATGAGCAGGAAACGCAGACTCCCCTTCAGCAAAAGCTGGCAAAGCTGGGTCAATATCTCGGCATTGTCGCATTGATTGCCTGCGGCATCATTTTTGTTGTCGGCCTGCTTGACGGCATGCCCGTGATGGAAATTTTCATGACCTCGGTTTCACTTGCCGTCTCCGCCATCCCCGAAGGTCTGCCTGCCATTGTGACAATTGTGCTCTCGATTGGTGTGCAGCGCATGGTCAAGCGCAACGCAATCATCCGCCGACTGCCCGCGGTTGAAACACTGGGCAGTGCGTCCGTCATTTGCTCGGATAAGACCGGCACACTGACCCAGAACCGCATGACCCTGGTTCGCGCCTATGTCAGCGCAAACGCAGTAATCGAGGACATCACCGACCAAAACTCGCCCGAAGTGCGCCATCTGCTTGCGTACGGCACCCTTTGCTGCGACGGCTCGGTCATTTTTGACGGAGCACAGGAGCAGCACATCGGCGACCCGACCGAAACCTCCATTGTGCTGGCGGCGCATCGCAACGGCATGCCAAAGGACCAACTGAACGCGCGTTTCCCCCGTCTTGCCGAGCTGCCGTTTGACTCCGACCGCAAGCGCATGACCACCATTAACAAGGTTGACGGGCACAACATCGTCATCGTCAAGGGCGCGTTTGACGGCATTGCCGACCGCTGCGTCAAGGGCGATTTGGAGGCTGCATCCCGCATCAACGACGAGATGAGCGGGCAAGCGCTCCGCGTGCTCGCACTGGCGTGCAAGGAAATTGATGAAGTGCCCGCCGTGCTCGACATGGAAGCACTTGAAAGCGGCCTGACCCTGCTTGGTCTGGTTGGCATGATTGACCCGCCCCGCCCGGAAGCGCGGGAAGCCGTTACCGTTTGCCGCCGCGCCGGCATCCGCCCGGTGATGATTACCGGCGACCATGTCGTGACCGCATCGGCGATTGCACGCGATTTGGGCATCCTGCGCGAGGGCGATCAGGCAGTCACCGGACAGCAGCTTTCCGCCATAAGCGAAGCCGAGCTTGACGCGCGCGTTGACCATATTTCGGTCTATGCCCGTGTGTCCCCTGAGGATAAAATCCGTATCGTCAAGGCATGGCAGAGCAAGGGGCAGGTCGTTTCAATGACCGGCGACGGCGTAAACGACGCGCCCGCGCTCAAGGCCGCCGACATCGGCTGCGCGATGGGCATTACAGGTACCGACGTTGCCAAGGGCGCCGCCGACATGACGCTGACCGATGATAACTTTGCCACCATCGTTGAGGCCGTGCGCGAGGGTCGCGGTATTTATGAAAATATCAAAAAAGTGGTCGGATTCCTACTGGGCACTAACATCGGCGAGGTATTAGCCGTATTCTTTGCAATGATTTTCTGGCGGCTGACACCGCTGCTGTCCATGCAACTGTTATGGATTAACCTTGTGACTGACAGCCTGCCCGCCATCGCACTGGGCATGGAAGCGGTCGAAGACGGCATCATGGATCAGCAGCCGAAGCCGAAGAACGAGGGCATCTTTGCGCACGGTCTGGGCGTGCGTGTCGTGCTGCAAGGCTGCATGTTCGCTATTCTGACACTAATCGGCTTCCATCTCGGCCGCACGGCCACCGGACAGCTTGCAGGAGGTCAGACAATGGCCTTCATCGTACTCGCCTTCTCTCAGATTTTGCAGGCATTCAACATGCGCTCCACCCGCTCGCTCTTCAAAATAGGCTTCTTCACCAACTCCAAGCTCAATATTGCAACAGCAATCTCGCTCGGCCTGATGCTACTGGTCGTGTTTACTCCCGCCGCAACAGCGTTCGGACTCATCTCGCTGCCTGCAGTTCAGTATCTGCAGGCGATTGGCCTGGCACTTGTGCCTCTGGTCATTATGGAGCTGTCCAAGGCGCTCGGCATGATACGGCACCACGGTTAAACCGCTCTCCAAAGACCGCACCATGCAAACGTGGCGCGGTCTTTTTGCAGCATTGCCCGGCGGATTCTTTTGTGTTATAATTTTTCATATTAAAGTAGTTTTAAGGAGCATTTTGCATGAACCATATTCAAGACCGGATCCCGCTTGCATCAGGCACGGCGATTCCCTGCGTCGGCTTCGGCACATGGAAAACCCCGCCGGCAGAAACCACAGCATCCGTGGTCAATGCGATTGCCGCAGGTTATCGCCATATTGATACCGCGACCGCCTACGGGAACGAAGCCGCCGTCGGACAGGGCATCAAACAGTCAGGCGTGCCGCGCAGCGATATTTTTCTGACCACAAAGCTGTGGAATCCGGATCAAGGCTATCAGCAGACGCTGTCCGCCTGCGACAAATCCCTCGCTGCGCTGCAGACCGACTATGTTGACCTGTATCTCATTCACTGGCCGCATGACCGTAAGTATTTCGACAACTGGCAGGAGCGCAATGCCGAGACTTGGCGCGCGTTTGAGGAGCTGTACCGCGCCGGTAAGGTACGCGCGATCGGACTTTCCAACTTCCGCCCGCATCACATCGAAAACATCCTGCAAAACAGCACCATCGCCCCTATGGTAGATCAAATCGAATTTCATCCGGGCATGGCGCAGCAGGAAACACTCGCATTTTGCCGGGCCCACGGTATGGCGGTGGAGGGTTGGAGCCCGCTCGGCTCGGGCCGTGTATTCAAGCTGGAAGAGATGCACCGCCTGACTGAAAAATACGGCAAATCCGTCGCACAGCTTTGTCTGCGCTGGGCCGTGCAGCATGGTGTCATTCCGCTCCCCAAGAGCGTCACACCGTCCCGCATTGCAGAAAATGCACAGATTTTTGATTTTGTACTGGATGAGGCAGATATGACCCTGCTGGACACGCTGGACTGCGGATGGTCAGGGCTCGACCCGGACAATCTGGTCTACTGAACAGCCTCCACTTTGAATATGAAAAACGGCATAGTCGGCAGAAAACCGACTATGCCGTTTTTGTACGATGTTGCCTTAAAGTGCCGCGCTGGGAAGATTGTCCACAAAGGCCTTCATCTGATCCTCCAGCTGAATGGACTGTGCCTGATTTAAAATGGCCTGCTTTTGCTCGCTTGTACAACCCTGGTAAAACTCAATTGCTTTGATATTTTGACCAAGATACGCGCAAAAACTGGTCGGTACACCGCCGAGAGAGTACATTATATCACCTCTTGCCTAGTATGCCACAAACACGGGCAAACTATCATAATCGATACAAACCGACGACTAATTACACATCGTTTCCCTTAATGGAATGTTTTTTTGCGTTTGCGTGCTGATTTTGATTTTCGCGTGTGATTGGCGTTTGACCGTTGCATTTCTTCATACGTGCCTGCTTATTATCCGGCTGACTGTCTTTCGGCATCCGATTCACCTCTTCTTTTTTGATTTGATCTGGTTTGCACAAACCTGAAGCTCTTCAAACGTGGCGATTTCACTGTTTTGCAGTTCGGTCTGAACGGACGGTGCAAGCGTTTGAAAATACTCGAACGCTGTCAAATCCTGATCGAGAAGGTCGGACAAGCAAAGATGCACTTCATTCATAAAATCACCTCATGACATAGTTTGTCCAAAGGCACCGCCGAAATGAAGCGTAATTTTTTCTATCGAAGGGGCACTGTGACGCAAGCGCCGAGAGCAAAAGAAAAAAGTCCTCAAACCCGCATCGCAGCTAGGTTTCAGGACTTTTCTCGTTGGCAGCCGAAGAAGGATTCGAACCCTCACAAACAGAGTCAGAGTCTGTCGTGCTACCTTTACACAATTCGGCTATTTGTTCAGTTTTTGTGTCTTGCTCTTGAACTGACAAGTGTTATTATACCCAGCGTCAGAGAAAAAGTCAACACTTTTCTTTGAAAATTGAAAAAAAATTTGGAAGACCCGGTTCTAAAAAGAATTGGGTTGACGGTACTTATATCCGTCAACCCAATTCCCTATTTTTGCTCCGCTGCTTCCGCTTCGGCTTTGGTATGGTGCACCGTACCCCACGGATGCTGTGCCGGTGCATAAATTGAATACAGCTTCAGCGGTGTGTGGCCTGTATTGGTCACATTGTGCCACATGCCTGCCGGTACGAAAATTGCGTCGCCGTTGTGCACAACCTGCTCATACATCAGGTGCTCCTGCGTCGGCCCCATCTGTGTCAGTCCCTGCCCGGCTTCAATGCGCAAAAACTGATCATGATCCGCATGCAGCTCCAGACCAATAGACTCACCTGCCGGAATGCTCATTAGCGTTGCCTGCAGATTTTCTCCTGTCCAAATGGCGGTGCGGTAGTTCGGATTTCGCAGCGTTGCGACTTCTATATTCAGCACGTAGGGCTCCGGGCCGTGATCGGCAGAGGCAGGTCGAGCCGACTGCACGGCAGCCGGTACGGCCGATGCGGACATTTTCTGCTGCGCATTTCCCGTCGAACGGTATGAATTTCGGTTCATATTGTTATAATGACGATACATGTCGTTAGTTCATCTCCTTTCTGCCATACTATGCGCCTCATTGAAAGACCGTGCCCGCCGGCACTGCCTTGCACGGACATATTTGTCCCTTTTCCGCTCTTTTTTACAGTTTTAAGCGCATGTATAGCGTGAATTTTGACGGCCAGACAGCTAGAAAATACGCGTCAAACGAAGTATAATAGTATACGCACGAAAATTACCGATTCTGGAGGTATAAATAGATATGACAAGAAAAGATTTGCGCAACATCGCGATTATCGCGCACGTTGACCATGGCAAGACCACGTTGGTGGACCAGATGCTCAAGCAGGCGGGCACGTTCCGCGAGAATCAGGTCGTCGAGGAGCGCGTCATGGACTCCAACGATATCGAGCGCGAGCGCGGCATCACCATTTTGGCCAAGAACACCTCGGTACACTACAAAGATGTGAAAATCAACATCGTTGATACGCCGGGTCACGCCGACTTTTCCGGCGAGGTAGAGCGTATCCTCAAGATGGTTGACGGTGTCGTCCTGTTGGTTGACGCTGCGGAGGGTCCGATGCCGCAGACGCGCTTTGTCCTCCAGAAGGCTCTGGAATTCGGCCATAAGATTATCATTGCCATCAATAAGATTGACCGTCCCGACGCACGCCTGAACGAAATCGGCGACGAAGTGCTCGAGCTGCTGCTCAACCTTGACGCAACCAACGAGCAGCTTGACAGCCCAATCGTTTACTGCTCCGGCCGCGACGGCACGGCTTCGATGTCACCCAACGTGCCCGGTCAGGATTTGATTCCGCTTTTTGAGCAGATTCTCGACCACATCCCGTCTCCCTCGGTTGACACCGAAGGCCCGATGCAGATGCTCGTTTCCTCGATCGACTACAACGAGTATGTCGGCCGTATCGGCATCGGCCGTATCGAGCGCGGTGAAATGAAGGTCGGCCAGCAGGTTACCATCTGCGACTACCACGGCCACATGAAGCCCTATAACAGCAAGCTCGTCACACTGATGACGATCGACGGCCTCGGCCGCGCAAACGTTGATTCGGCCAAGGCGGGCGATATCGTCTGCTTCTCCGGTGTGGAAAACATCACCATCGGTGAAACCGTGTGTGATCCTGCAAATGTGCAGCCGCTGCCCTTCGTCAAGATTTCCGAGCCGACGGTCGAGATGTATTTCTCGGTTAACGACTCCCCCTTTGCCGGCCGTGAGGGCAAGTTTGTCACCTCGCGTCACCTGCGTGAGCGTCTGTTCCGCGAGCTGCTCAAGGATGTTTCGCTGCGCGTTTCCGAAACGGATACGACCGATTCCTTCCGCGTTTCCGGTCGCGGTGAAATGCATTTGTCCATCCTGATTGAGAACCTGCGCCGCGAAGGCTATGAGTTCCAGGTTGGCGCGCCCAAGGCGCTGATGCACGAGGTGGACGGCGTAACAAACGAGCCGATCGAGCGTATGATTGCTGACGTACCGCTTGATTCGGTCGGCTCTGTCATGGAAAAGATGGGCTCCCGTAAGGGCGAGCTGGTTTCCATGAGCCCGAAGGGCGACCGTATGCGCGTTGAATTCCTGATTCCGGCACGCGGCCTGTTCGGCTACCGCACCGAGTTCCTGACCGATACCAAGGGCGAAGGCGTGCTGAGCTCGGTTTTCCACAGCTACCAGCCGTATAAGGGCGAGATTCAGAAGCGCAGCCAGGGTTCGATGATTGCATTTGAAAGCGGCGAGGCCGTAGGTTACGGTCTGTTCAACGCACAGGAACGCGGCACGCTGTTCATCGGCGCAGGCACGCCTGTATACGAAGGCATGGTTATCGGCTGCACCCCGAAGAGCGAAGACATCGCCGTCAACATCTGCAAGAAAAAGCAGTTGACCAACATGCGTGCATCCGGCTCGGACGACTCACTTCGCCTGATTCCGCCGCACATCATGTCGATCGAAGAAGCACTCGAATTCCTGGGTGATGATGAACTGCTCGAAATCACACCCGAGAGCGTGCGTATCCGCAAAAAGATTCTTTCCAATAACGATCGCATGAAGAAGATCAAGGGTAAAAAGTAATTTTATATACGATTTAAGGAGATTTGATGCATCATGGCACTGAAAAATGTACTGCATTCTGATCTGGCACCGGCCGCAGTAGGCCCCTACTCGCAGGCGATTGAGGCTAACGGCTTTGTATTTACCTCAGGTCAGGTTCCGATTAACCCCAATGCCGGCAAAATTGTTGCTGAAACCATTGAAGAGCAGACCGAGCAGGTCATGCAGAACCTCAAGATGGTGCTCGCACAGGCGGGTATCGGATTTGACCGTGTTGTCAAGTCCACCTGCTTCCTGGCCGATATGAACGATTTTGCAGCATTCAACGCTGTCTATGCGCAGTATTTCCCCGAAGCCGCACCCGCACGCTCCTGCGTGCAGGTCGCCGCGCTGCCGCTCGGCGCCAAGGTGGAGGTTGAACTGGTGGCTGTCAAGGGATAAGCGATGTTCACCATTTGTTTCGGAAAATACCGTCACTATAAAGGCGGAGAGTACGAGGTTATCGGCCTTGCCAAGCACTCGGAAACGCTGGAGGATATGGTAATCTACCGCGCGCTGTATGGCGAGCGTGGTGTCTGGGCACGTCCCGCGTCGATGTGGCATGAGCTGATCGAGGTTGACGGAAAATCCGTGCCGCGTTTTCAGTATCTCGGAAATTAAAATAAAAAGAAGAGACGGTTTGCACCGTCTCTTCTTTTTATTTAGTCCTGTTCTGCGTCTGCGGGTGCATCTGTTGCCGCAGCAATCATGTCCGGCTTAGACTCGGTGCCCAGATAGCTCGGCATATCCAGACCGGCCTGCTTGAAAATCTCATGCAGCGGCGGGATGGATGCCATCATACCCGACAGGAAATTGGCGGTTGAAGATTTGCCGTCTGCATTGCCTGCGCCGGAATCCCAAACCGTGACCTTGTCGATTTTGAGGTTTTTGACCGCATCGACCTGAATCTTGACCAGCTCTTCCAGCTTGTCGGCAATCATCAGCTGTACTGCGGCCTGCGGGTCATCCCCTGCCGCTGCGACAAGCGCGCGGATACCCTCTGCCTGACGCTCCAAAATCTCCTTCGCGCCGCGTGCTTCGGCTTCCATCTTCGCAAAAATTGCATCTGCCTCGCCGCGCGCTCTGCGGCGCATGACCTCTGCCTCGGCTTCAGCCTGAATCTCCGCTTGTTCCTTTGAGATTTGTGCCTTAACGATAATATCCGCTTCCTGCGTTGCCTTTTCCAACTGCGCGCGGGTGGTTTCCGCCTCCTGCTGCGCTATGTAGGCTTCCTGCTTGGCCTTTGCCGCCTGAACAGCCTCTGCCGCTGTCGCCAAACGAAGCGCTTCCGCTTCCTTCTCACGGCGGTTTGCCTCGGACTGTGCCACTTCGATTTTCGCGTTGTTTTCGCCGTCGATTGCAGTGGCGTCTGCCGCAGCAACCTGCACACGCTGATCACGGTGCGCGTTGGCCTGACCGATTTCACCG
The DNA here is from genome assembly GCF_951230135.1 of Butyricicoccus sp. Marseille-Q5471. Classification (GTDB taxonomy): domain Bacteria; phylum Bacillota; class Clostridia; order Oscillospirales; family Butyricicoccaceae; genus Agathobaculum. The sequence continues at coordinate 108,804 of NZ_CATNVC010000001.1, forward strand.
TCACGATTCTTTTCCGCAACCGACTTCTTCGCGTCGTTGATTGCCTTGGCAGCCGCTTCCTTGCCGAGTGCGTCAATGTAGCCGGACTCATCGTTAATGTCGGTCACGTTGACGTTGATGAGGCGCAAACCAATCTTTTTCAGCTCAATTTCCACATTGCTTGCAACAGCAGAGAGGAACTTATCACGGTCGGTGTTAATCTCTTCGATGTCCATCGTTGCAACGACCAAACGGAGCTGACCGAAGATAATATCCTTGGCAAGCTCCTGAATCTCGTTGAGCTTAAGGCCGAGCAGACGCTCCGCAGCATTTTGCATGATGCCCGGTTCGGTCGAAATACCGACCGTGAAGCGGCTGGGCACGTCGATGCGGATATTCTGCTTAGACAGCGCGTTCTTCAGGTCGGCGCTGATGGAGATAGGGGTCAAATCCAGGTACTGAAACGACTGGATGACCGGCACGATGAACGCCGCGCCGCCGTGAATACATTTGGCCGAACGCGCCTGCCCGGATTTGTCCGAGCCGACCTTGCCGTAAATGACCAGAATCTTATCGGACGGGCACTTTCGGTACCGCGAAAGAATGGCCAGCAGTGCTGCGAACAGCACCACCACGATGATACAGACGGTGATGAGCATTTGTAATGGCATAGTCTTTTCCTCCACATGTTTTATTTTTACCTTTTATTGCAGCGGACGGCGTGCGTCCCACTACTCTTTTTCTACGACCAGCAGTTCACCCCGCAGGTCAGTGACGCGGACGACCGCGCCGGTGGACAGCGGTTCGCTGCTCATTGTGATGGCCGAAAACTCGTTGAGTTGTCCCTGCACCTGCAGCATCACCTTGCCCTCGCCCGCCCCCGCGGGCGGGATGGGCAAATAGACCCTGCCGCACTCCCCAATCGCGTTCCTGACATTCAGCGTGCCGTTTTCGGCCAGCTTCTGCGAAGCCTGCACCAATTTGGCCACTAAGAACATCGCAATCAGGCCAAGCACCAGACCGATGAGCATGCTCACCGTTTCATTCGAGCCTGTGCTGATGGCGACGATCGAAGACCATCCGAAGACGGTCAAAAACGCAACCACGCCCTGCAGCGTCAGCAACCGCAGCACCGAACCATCATGTACGCCGCTGCCGTCGTGACGGGATAAATCGTCAAAATCGGCATCGCTCAATTCGCTGAGATCGGTGTCGGTATCGGTCTGTATATCCAAATCAAGACCCGAGGTATCACTCGGATTGACGGCTGTTCCCCCGTCCGCCATGCCGCCTGCGACCGAAAGTACGGTCTGAATCAGCAGTATCAGTGTCGACGGGATTGCGATGCAGTACAGCACGCGCAGCACGTTGTCCAGTGCGTTCCACCATTCCGTCATTGCTGTCCCTCCTCAACTGTCGTTTTTTGTCATGTAAATTATATTTACATTTTCATTATAATATCTGGCATACCGCTTGTCAATCATACTATAGGAAATATTTATATTCCTTTTGTCTTGTTATTTTGCACGAGGTTTGGTACAATGAAGTAAATTATACTTACGCGAAAGGAACGAGTGATATGACTGCATCCGAGCTTGGCAGAAAACTGAAAGAAGCGCGTCTGGCAAAAAGAATGACGCAGGCCGAGGTCGTGGGCGACTTCATCACACGCAACATGCTCAGCCAGATTGAAAGCGGCGCGGCGATGCCGTCTGTCAGGACACTCAGTTATCTGGCGCGCGTGCTTGATCTGCCAACCGAGCAGCTGATTGCGGGCGATGGCGCGTCCGAGGACGCCTTTCGCATCCTGCTTGATGCCAAGGCTGCCTACCGCGCGGGGGATTTCGCTGCTGTCCCCTGCGATGAAACCGCCTTTCCGGATGAGGTGTCGGATGAATTATATGCACTTGCCGCGCGCGCCTGTCTGATACGCGCCCGGTCGGAAGCCGGGGTACAAGCACCCAGTGATGTGACCACCCTGATTCGCCGTGCCATTGACTTTTCCGGCAAAGGATTATATACAAACGAAGCGCTCCGCAGTGAAGCCGTGCTGTTTTTAAACGAGCAGGTTGGCCGACTGCGCGATTATTACAAGGCACTTGCCGAGGAATAAGCGCGGCCCATTAAATCTCTAAAGAAAAACGCTGTATGCAACTGCATACAGCGTTTTTTGGGTTCTTACTGATTCGCCTCGATGTAGCTCACGATGTCACCGATGGTGCTCATCTTGGTTGCTTCTTCATCGGAAATGGTGATGCCGAAGTTCTCCTCCAGATCCATCATCAGTTCAACCACGTCGAGCGAGTCGGCGTTCAGGTCCTCTTTAATCTTGGTTTCCATGGTCATGGTGGAAGCGTCAGCGTCAAACTTATCGGCCAACAGCTCGCAAATCTTTTCAAACATGGGTCTTACACTCCTTCAAATTCTTGATTATCTCTGAAAACTCCGATTTTACGGAATTTTTCATACCGTTTTTTTAGCATCGTGTCCATATCCGGCTCAGCATTAAGCTCAGCCAACGTGTCGGACAGCGCACGCTTAATGTTACGCATCATCTGCGCATTGGTCACGCCCTCGGGCACGATGCCCTCAATCATGCCAAACTCCCGCAAATCCTCCGCCGTGATGCGCAGAGTGTCGGCGGCCTCAGCCTCGCGAGTCGGGTCTTTCCACAGGATGGACGCACAGCCGCGCGGCGAAATGACTGAATACAGTGCGTTTTCGAGCATAAGCACGCGGTCGGCCACTGCAAGTGCCAATGCGCCGCCCGAACCGCCTTCGCCTGTGACAATCGAAATCACCGGCGTACGAAGCTCAATAAACTCATACAGGCAGCGGGCAATCGCCTCGCCCTGTCCGCGTTCCTCTGCGCCAACGCCGCAGAACGCGCCCGGTGTATCGACAAAGCAGAACACCGGACGGCCGAATTTTTCAGCCTGATGCGCCAGCCGAAGCGCCTTGCGGTAGCCTTCAGGGTGCGCCATGCCGAAATTAGCAGCCAGATTTTCCTCGGTTGTTTTGCCCTTGCGGTGTCCGATTACCGTAACCGGCGTGCCGCAGAACAAGCCTACGCCCGCGCAGATCGCATGATCCTCTGCAAACTCCCGGTCGCCGTGCAGCTCAATGAAATCATCGAACAGCTCGGTGATGTAATCATCAATCACCGGACGCTTGGGGTCGTGGATGATGCGCATTTTTTCAGAAGCCGGTTTGCTCATCATGCCCTTCGCACCTGCCTTTTCTTCGGTTTGGGCTGGCGATGCATTTTCAGCAGCTTTTCCAGCGTACTTTTCAGCTGATTGCGCGGAACTATTTTATCACAGAATCCATGCGATAGCAAGAACTCCGATGACTGAAAATCATCCGGCAGGGTTTCGCCGATGGTGCCTTCAATCACGCGTCGGCCTGCAAAGCCGATTGTCGTGCGCGGCTCGGCAAGGATAATATCACCCAGCATGGCGAAGGACGCGGTTACGCCGCCCGTTGTGGGGTCGGTCAGCACCGTGATATACAGCAGTCCCGCATCCGAATGCCGCCGCGCTGCCGCGGAGACCTTGGCCATCTGCAGCAGAGAGAACATGCCCTCCTGCATGCGTGCGCCGCCCGAACAGGTAAACAGCACCACGGGAAGTGCCTTTTCGGTCGCATATTCAAACAGGCGGGTCAGCTTTTCACCGACAACGCTCCCCATCGAAGCCATCATAAAATGACTGTCCATAACACCGATACAAGCTTCCGTACCGCCGATTTTACACACGCCGGTCAATACCGCATCGGGCATACCGAGTTTTTCCGAAAGCTGTGCCGCCTTGTCCGCATAACCCGGAAAGTCAATCGGGTCTGCCGGAGCCAGCGATTCGTTCAGTGCCTGAAACGTATCCTTATCCGCAATTTGTCGGATGCGCGTACGCGCAAGCAAGCGACCGTAGCGGCCGCAATGCGGGCAGACGTACAGGTTTTTGCCGTAGGCGTAGGCTTTCAGCTCAGCGCCGCAGCCCTTGCAGGTCACGACCTTCACGCCCGCATCCTCCTGCGGCTTCATTTCCATCGAAGTCTCGCGCGTCTTTTGGAACAGGTCAATCAGTCCCATGCGTATCCTCCTTTCTTAGCGGTCAAAATCGCCGTTGGCAATGGAATTGACGTGGAAATCCGCGTGTTCAAAAGCCTCCGAGCGCAATATATGCATTTGATAGTCCGTTCCCGTGATGACACCCTCAAACAGAGTCTCAGCCAGTGCACGGCGCATACGGGCAATGGCCTGTGCACGGTCAGCGCCGTATGCAATCAGCTTGCCGATCATCGAATCGTAAAAGGGTGGGATTTTGTATCCCTGATAGGCGGCCGTATCCATGCGCACACCTGGACCGCCCGGCAGATGCATTGAAACCAGGGTGCCCGGACAGGGCGCGAACTCCCGCGAGGGGTCTTCCGCATTGATGCGGCATTCGATTGCATGGCCGCGCAGCAGAAGATCGTCCTGCGTAAAAGCCAGCGGCTCACCCGCCGCGACCTTAATCTGCTCGCACACCAAATCAACGCCGGTGACCTGCTCGGTGACCGGATGCTCGACCTGAATGCGGGTGTTCATCTCGCAGAAGTAGAAATTCCGATCGGAATCGACCAAGAACTCAATCGTACCCGCGTTCCGATAGCCGACGCGCTTTGCCAAATCAACCGCCGCGCTGCACATGCGGGCGCGCAGGTCTTCGTCTACAAAGGCGGAGGGCGCTTCCTCTATCAGCTTCTGGTGGCGGCGCTGTACCGAGCACTCACGCTCGAACAGGTGCACAATGTTGCCGTAGCTGTCACCCAGAATCTGCACCTCGATGTGGCGCGGATTGTGAATGTAGCGCTCCATGTAAATGCGGCCGTCACCGAAGTTGGCCTGCGCCTCGGAGGAGGCGTTGTCATACGCCGTTTTCAGCTCAGACGCATCCTGCGCCACGCGAATGCCCTTGCCGCCGCCGCCCGATGCCGCCTTGAGCATAACGGGATAGCCGATGCGTTCTGCCTCTCGTTCCGCTTCAGCAAAGTCCGCGACCGCGCCGTCCGTGCCCAGTGCCACAGGTACGCCTGCCGCAATGGCATTGCGCTTGGCTTCGGCCTTATCGCCCATCAGACGGATTGTCTGCGCAGTCGGTCCGATGAAGGCAAGTCCGGCTTCGGTCGTCAACTCGGCAAAGTCCGGATTCTCCGACAGAAAGCCGAAGCCCGGATGAATCGCCTGACAGCCCGATGCGACGGCAGCCGATATGATATTGTTCATGTTCAGATAGCTGTCCGCTGCGCGGGCGGGACCGATACACACCGCCTCATCCGCAATCTGCGCGTGCAGCGCTTCGCGGTCTGCCTCAGAATAAACAGCGACCGAAACGATGCCCATATCGCGGCAGGCCTGAATCACGCGCACCGCGATTTCGCCGCGGTTTGCGATTAATACCTTTTGAAACATTGTCTCTCCTGCCTCAGTCCATGATGACCATGCACTTGATCTCGGCCTCGGCGGCCTTCTGGTCGCCCACCCAAGCGATGCCTTCCGCAACCGCCATCGGGCCGCGGCGCTTGGTAAAGGTAATCTCCATGCGCAGGGTGTCACCCGGCTTTGCCATCGCGCGGAATTTCGCCTTGTCAATGCCGGTGTAGACCGCCGTCTTGCCCTTATATTCAGGGATGGACAGCAATGCAACCGCGCCGACCTGTGCCAGCGCTTCCAGACGGAACACGGCGGGCATGATTGGGTTTCCGGGAAAGTGTCCCTGGAAAAAGAACTCGTCGCCCGTCAGGTGCAGCGTGCCGACCGCGTGCGTCTCGTCCATTTCGATAATCTCATCGACCAGCAGCATCGGTGCACGGTGCGGGATGATCTCCATGATCTGTTCCTTGTTCAGCATTTTGATCTTCCTTCCTTATTCCTCGATCACAACGACCGTCTGCTTATATTCCACCATATCGCCGGGCTGCGCAAGAATGCGCACGACTGTGCCGTCGCAGGGCGATTTGATTTCGTTCATTGTCTTCATAGCTTCGATGATGAACAGGGTATCGCCCTTTTTCACCTTCTGCCCGACCAGCACAAACGGAGGTGCATCCGGCGATGCAGACGAGTAAAACACACCGACCAGCGGCGCTTCCACCGCCCGACCCGCAGGCAGTTCCGCCGCCTGCGCGGCCGCGGTCTCGATATTCGGCACTGCTGTCGGTGCAGCGGACACAGTTGCCGCAGGAGCTACCGTGGCAGACTCGGCCGCGCGAACCTTAATCTTCACGTCCTCCGCCTCAATCACAACCTCGCCCAGTCCTCTGGCCTTCAGCGCGTCCATCAGCTCGATGGCGGCCTGCTTCAGTTCGTTGATATCCATGCCCTTACACCTTCTTAATCAGCACGGTCGCATTGTGACCGCCAAAACCCAGAGAGTTGGAGATCGCAACGCGAATCGGCATTTCGACCGCCTTGTTGGGCGTGATGTCAAGGTCGCACTCAGGGTCTGCTTCCTTGTAGCCGATAGTCGGCGGGACAACGCCCTCTTCGATGGCCTTGACGCAGGCGATTGCTTCAATTGCAGCCGCGCCGCCGAGCAGATGGCCGGTCATCGACTTGGTCGAAGAGACCTTGACCTTATATGCATGGTCACCGAGCGCTTTTTTGAGAGCAATGGTCTCATACTTCTCATTAAGCGGCGTCGACGTACCGTGAGCATTCACATAATCCACATCGGCAGGTGTAAGACCGGCATCGGTAATCGCGCCCAGAATGGCGCGGGAAGCCGCTTCGCCCGACGGGTCGGGGCTTGTAATGTGATACGCGTCGCCCGATGCGCCGTAGCCCGCGACCTCCGCCAGAATGGCAGCGCCGCGCGCCTGTGCGTGCGACAGGCTCTCGAGCACGAGACAACCCGCACCCTCACCCATGACAAATCCGGAGCGGCGTGCGTCAAACGGGATGGAGGCCGCTGCGGGATCGTCGCCCGTGTGCAGTGCCTTCATATTCTGGAAACCGGCGACCGCAATCGGGATGATGCCGTTTTCCGTGCCGCCGCAGACCACGATGTCCTGATAGCCGTGGCGAATGGCACGCATGGCCTCACCGATGGCGTGATTGCTCGACGCACAAGCCGAAACCGGGCAGAAATTTTCGCCCTTAAAGCCAAAGCGCATCGAAATGTGTGCCGCGGCCATGTTGACAATCATTTCAGGGATGCAGACCGGCGAAACACGACCCGGCCCTTTTTCATTGAGCTTTGCGCTCTCGATTTCCACAACATGCAGACCGCCCACACCCGCGCCAAAAATCACGCCGGTACGGTAGGGATCGAAGTTGCCCTCGGTCAGTCCTGCTTGCTCGACCGCCTGCTGCGCGGCGGCAAGCGCGAAGTGACAGTTTTGATCCATGCGGCGCGCTTCCCGCTTGTCCACATACTGCTCCACGTCAAAATCCTTGACCTCCGCGGCCAGTTTTACTTTATAATCAGAAGGGTCAAACTTGGTGAGCGGCCCAATGCCGCACTTGCCCGCCTTGAGCGAGGCCCAAAAGCTGTCCACATCGTTGCCGACAGGCGTGATTGCGCCCATACCGGTGATAACTACTCGTTCCATAAGCATTTTTCCTTTCCTGTGTCGTTCCCTCTGCCGATTGCGTGTTAAATCATGCCGCCGTCCGCGACAATCACCTGTCCGGTGATGTAGGACGCCGCGTCGGACGTGAGGAAGGACGCGATGCTCGCGATTTCCTCCGGCTTGCCGCAGCGCTTCATGGCAATTTGGCTCAGCATGGCATTTTTCACATCCTCGGGCAGCACATCGGTCATGTCGCTCTCGATGAAGCCCGGTGCAATCGCATTGACGCGCACGCCGCGCGCGCCAAGCTCCTTGGCGGCCGACTTGGTCAGACCGATTACACCTGCCTTGGAGGCCGAATAGTTGGCCTGTCCCGCGTTGCCCGAAATACCAACGACCGAGCTTAAATTGACAATGCTGCCCGCCTTGGCGCGCATCATCATGGCGCCGACCAGCTGGAGCATGTTGAACGTGCCCTTGAGGTTGACCGACAGCACAGCGTCAAACTGGTCAGGCTTCATGCGGACGAGCAGACCGTCGCGCGTAATGCCGGCATTATTAATCAGGATGGTCGGCACGCCGAGCTCCTCCTTGATTTCCTTCACCGCCTTATCGCACGCGTCATAATCGGCAACGTCCCACTGCTTGGCAAGCACCCGAACGCCGTGCGCCCGGCACTGATCCGCGACCGCCGCGGCCTTTTCGACCGAGGACGCGCAGTTGATGACGATATCATGACCATCCGCGGCCAGTTTCTCGGCGATCGCCGCGCCAATGCCGCGCGAAGCGCCGGTTATAATTGCAATTCCCATCAAACGATCTCCTTATTCAAAGCGTGCAAAGCCTGCGCGAAGCAGCGCTTCCGCATCCGCGGTCATAGATTTAAGCACGTCCTCGCACGAGCGCAGCTCCCGCAGCATGCCCGCAATCTGGCCGGACATAAAGGTGCCCTCTTCGTAGTTGCCATCCTGCACGGCCTTCCGCAGCGAACCCGCGGTTGCGGCTTCGATCTCCTCGAGCGACTGATCGGTCACTTCCTTCTCAAGCTCCAGACACTTGCGCGTCAGCGGCGTCTTGAGTGCGCGCACCGGATGTCCCGACGGGCGGCCGGTCACAACGGTGGAAATATCGCTGGCTTTCAGCACCAGCTCCTTGTACTTTTCGGAAATTTGGCACTCGGGCGTGGCGAGAAACACCGTGCCGCACTGCACGCCTTCTGCGCCCATAAGGAGCGCCGCCGCCATGCCGCGACCGTCTGCAATGCCGCCTGCGCCGATGACCGGAATATCCAACGCATCTACCACCTGCGGCAGAAGCGCCATAGTGGTCAGCTCGCCGATGTGTCCGCCGCCCTCCATGCCTTCCGCGATGACGGCATCCGCGCCCGCGCGCTCCATGCGCTTAGCAAGCGCGACAGAGGCGACTACCGGCATTACCTTAATACCCGCCTGTTTCCAGTTTTCCATATATTTTCCCGGATTACCCGCACCAGTGGTTAAAACCTCAATTTTTTCATCAATTGCGAGCTGTGCAAGGTCGTCCGCATTGGGAGAGAGCAGCATGATGTTCATACCAAGCGGCTTGTCCGTAATTTCGCGTGCACGGCGGATTTCCTGACGAATCACATCGACCGGCGCTGCGCCGCCCGCGATGATGCCAAGACCGCCCGCTTTGGAGACCGCCGCCGCCAGATGGTGCTCTGCAATCCAAGCCATCGCGCCCTGTACAATCGGATATTCAATGCCCAGTAATTCGGTAATTTTCGTTTTCATATCACTCATGCTCCTTTTACAGTCTGACCACAAAGGCACCATAGGTCAGGCCGCCACCAAAACCGGTGCATACAACGGTCTGTCCCTCGTGCAGCAGACCCTTCTGCCGCATCTCGTCCATGCACAGCGGAATACTGGCCGACGAGGTGTTGCCGAAGCGATCCAGATTGACATAAATTTTTTCCTTGGGCAGGTTATACTTTTTTGCAATGACGTCCAAAATACGCAGGTTGGCCTGATGCGGCACTACCCAGTCGATGTCCGCCGCGGTAAGACCCGCACGGCTGAGCGCCTCATCAATCGCGCTGGGCACAGCCGTGGCGGTAAAGCGCACAACCGGCGCACCCTGCATCTTGAGAAAACGCGCGGTGTGGTCGAAGGTGCGATCCGAATGCAGAGGATCTTCCTCCAACGGCAGCGCCTCCATATAAAGGTACTCTGCACCCGAGCCGTCCGCTGCGATATAAGAGGACAAAATGCCCTTATCCGCCTCTTCGGTCGCGGTGTAAACCGCAGCACCTGCCGCGTCGCCAAACAGCACGCAGGTGCCGCGATCGGTATAATCGGTGATGCGGGACAGGGTTTCCGCCGATACAACCAGCACGGTCTTGGCCTTGCCACACTTAATATAGCTGTCCGCAATGTCGGAAGCGTTGATAAAGCCGGTGCAGCAGGTGTTCACGTCCATCGCCGCACACTTTGCGCCCAGCTTGTCCTGGATGACACTGGCTTCAATCGGCGAATACGTATCCGGCGTGCAGGTGCTGACGATAATCAGGTCGATCTCATCTACCGAAACGCCCGCATCCTCCAGCGCACGCTCGGCAGCCTTCAGTCCGAGTTCCCACGTGTGCATGCCCTTGGCAATGCGGCGCTCGCGTATGCCGGTGCGCTTGACGATCCATTCGTCGTTCGTATCGACCAGCTGCTCCAACATTTCGTTGGTCAGCACGAAATCAGGCACATACGAACCTGTTCCGATCATCTTGCAGTTCATCATATCCACACTCCCTAAAGTTCAAATCGCTTCTCCCGTTGATTCGTGGAAAAGCGACAATAGTTTGATTGACAAAGTAATACTTGTCTATTATAATGAATACCAATGGAATTGTCAACCTTTTCCCACGGCTGACGAATTTGGGAGGCAAAAGAAGAATGAATTACGGCTTTGCATTTTTCCCCGGTCAGGGCGCACAGGCACCCGGCATGGGCAAGGAACTATACGAAGGCAGCGCCGCGGCGCGTCTGATTTTTGAAGAAGCGAGCGACAGCGCTAACATGGATGTTGCACGGCTTTGCTTCGAGAGCGACAAGGACATGCTTTCCCGCACGGAAAACAGCCAAATCGCTATTTTCACGCACTCAATGGCTGCTCTCGCTGCCCTAAAGGAAGCAGGCGTGACCTTTTCGGCATGTGCCGGTTTTTCTCTCGGCGAGTACACCGCTTTGGCTGCGGCAGGCGTGGTTTCGCTTGCGGATGGCGTTAAAATCGTCTCAATGCGCGGCAAGCTGATGCAGCAGGCGGCGGACAGCTCCGACGGCGGCATGGCGGCCGTTCTTGGACTGGACGACGCACTGGTCGAAGAGGCCTGCGCCAAGGTGACGAGCGGCGTTGTGCTGCCCGTTAACTACAACTGTCCGGGACAGCTCGTCATTGCGGGCGAGCGCGCGGCGCTGAACGAGGCGATTGAAAACTGCAAGGCCGCAGGCGCGCGCCGTGCACTGCCGCTCGCGGTTTCGGGCGCATTTCATACGCCGCTGATGGCAAAGGCAGCCGCAGAACTGCGTGCCTTCCTGTCCGATTTCACATTCGCACAGCCATCTATGGCGCTTTACTCCAACCTCGACGGCAAGGTGCTCGAAACAGCTGATATGCCCGCGCATCTTGAGCAGCATATGATTTCTCCTGTACGCTGGAAGGCGCTTGTCGTAAACGGCATGTCCAATGGGCTCACCAGTGCGTGCGAGGTCGGCCCCGGCAAAACGCTGACCGGCTTTGCGGGAAAAATCAGCAAAGACCTTGTCTGTAAGCCTGTGTTTGACATGGCCGGCGTGCTGGCCGCAGCGGAGTAAATCAAATAAAGCATAAAAAAGGAAGCCTTACGGCTTCCTTTTTTCATTCTTAGAACGTGGGAACAACAGCGCCCTGATAGGTGTCCTCAATAAACTTCTTGACCGTATCAGAGTGCAGCGCGTCGACCAGCGCCTTAATCTTCTCCGAGTTCTCCTCGCCCTCGCGCACGGCGATGACGTTGACGTAAACCGAACCGTACTGCTCGGACTCGGCGGCAACCGCATCATCGTTGACGTTCAGGTCAAACTGCAGCGCGTAGTTGCCGTTAATGACCGCCATGTCAACATCCTGCAGCGAACGCGGAATCTGCTCGGCAGCCAGCTCCTTGATGCTCAGGTTCTTCGGGTTCTCCACGATGTCGAGCACAGTGGCGGACTTGGTCGCGTCGATGCCGTCCTTGAGCTTAATCAGGCCCTGATCCTGCAGCAGCAGCAGTGCGCGGGTCTCGTTTGTGTCGTCGTTCGGCACAGCGATGGTGCCGCCTTCCGGAATGTCCGCAATCGCTGCGGTCTTTCCGGGATACAGGCCGTACGGCTCATAGTGCATCTCGGCCGCGCTGACCAGCTTATAGCCCTCCTCCTGGCACTTCTTCTCCAGATAGGGCAGGTGCTGGAAGTAGTTTGCGTCCAGTTCGCCGTCGTTCAGCGCCACGTTGGGCTGAATGTAATCGGTGAACTCAACTACCTTGAGCTCGTAGCCCTGCTCGGCAAGGACGTCCTTCGCAGCGTTCAGGATTTCCGCGTGGGGTGTGGGCGAAGCGCCGACCGTGATGGTCTTGTCCGCAGCGTCGCCGCCGTTTGCGGCCGTCTGCCCATCGTTCTTTGCGCCGCAGGCCGTCAGTGCGGTCAGGCACAGTGCACCGGCAAGCAGTGCTGCAATTTTCTTCTTCATGTCAATCTCTCCTTTTTGATATTTATCAATATAATATAATGATAACAGGGTTAACGGTTGCGCTTATCCAGCTTCTTGGCCAATCGCAGGCCGATGGTCTGGAAAATCTGCACAATGATGACGAGCAGCACAACGGTGACAATCATCGGTGGGGTTTGGTTTCGGTTATAGCCGTAGTTCTGTGCAATCGTGCCCAGACCGCCGCCACCGATAAAGCCGGCCATCGCCGAGTAACCGAGAATGGTGACGATCGAAATCGCCGCACCGACCAGAAGCGAGGGTTTCGCCTCCGGCACAAGCACCTTGGTCACAATCTGCCACGGCGATGCGCCCATCGACTGCGCCGCCTCAATCACGCCGAAGCCGACCTCCTTAATGGATGATTCGACCATGCGCGCCACATAGGGTGCAGCTGCAATAATCAGCGGTACGACCGTCGCGGTCGAACCGATTGTCGTACCGATAATAGCACGTGTGACCGGCATGACCAGCACGGCCAGAATCAGGAACGGAATCGAGCGCAGAATGTTGACAATGACGCCGACAACGGCGTTGAGCGCGCGCATTGGCCGCACGCCGTCTTTATCCGTTGCCACGAGCAGCAGGCCGAGCGGCAGGCCGATCACATATGAGCCGACCGTCGACAGGATGACCATGTAAAGCGTTTCGAGGATGCCCTGGCCAATCAGGCCCCATAATTCAGGTGAAATCATCTGACAGCCCCTCCTCTACATGCACATTCTGGGTTTCAAGATACGCAAGCGCGCGGCTTGCGGCGCGTTCATCATCCGGCAGCTGCAAAATCATCTGGCCATAGGCCTTGCCGTCCATATCCTTGGTATCGGCAAACATGATGTTCACAGGCGCCTTGCATTCGAGCACCATATTAGAAACCACCGGTTCGAAGGACGAATTGCCGTCAAACACGATGCGACAGTAGCGCTTGCCGGTCGCAAGACGCTCACGCTGCTTGCCATCCGGATAAATCAGCTGCTTTGCCATCGTGGACTGCGGGCGGGTAAACACCTGATCGACCGCGCCGATTTCGGCGATATGGCTCGCGTCAATGATGGCGACGCGCTGACAGATTTCTTCAATGACCGCCATTTCATGCGTAATCACGATAATCGTAATACCCAGTTTGCGGTTGATTTCCTTGAGCAGCGACAAAATAGAGCGCGTGGTCGTCGGGTCGAGCGCACTGGTTGCTTCATCGCACAGCAGGATTTTCGGATTGGTAGCCAGTGCACGCGCGATTGCGACGCGCTGCTGCTGCCCGCCCGACATCTGGGACGGATAGGCGTTTGCGCGGTCGCTCAGACCGACAATGCCGAGCAGCTCCTCTGCCCGCTTTTCCGCCTCCGCCTTTGGCGTTCCCGCAATTTCAAGCGGAAAGCAGATGTTCTGCAGCGCGGTGCGCTGCTGCAGCAGGTTGAACTGCTGAAAAATCATGCCCATCGAACGGCGCGCATCCAGCAAGTCGCGTTTGGAGAGCTTGCCGAGCTCCTCTCCATCGACCGTGACCGTGCCTGCGGTCGGCACTTCCAGAAAGTTGATGCAGCGCACCAGTGTGGACTTGCCTGCGCCCGACAAACCAATGATACCGAAAATCTCGCCGCGCATGATATCCAAACTAATATCATCCAGTGCAACCACCGTACCTGCGCGCCCGCGGAAGGTCTTATTCAGATTACGAATTTGTACAATAGCATCCTGTCCCAAAATCATTCCCCCTAAAATTTCAAAATAAAAGCGGAAAGCATACACGCTTTCCGCTCGTTTTCTGCAAATTTGCGCAAAACCGCATCACAAGCGGCCCGCGCTATGTGTTCAAGGTTACACCTGTCCCTGAACCGTAGCAAAACGAGCAAAACCACACATCTCACACATGTACATTCGCATGATCATCATGTCGGTCTTCCTCCTTTTCCTACAATTTCGATAGAATATCACTCAGTGGTTCTAGTTTAGACCAGAGCGCACGGTTTGTCAAGGTTTTTTTATCGGTTACTTTTCCCGAATCAATGTATTGAGCTCTTCCATGAAGGTATTGATGTCCTTAAACTGTCGGTACACCGAGGCAAAACGCACATAGGCGACCTCATCCACCTTGCGGAGCTGATCCATGACCAATTCACCGATTACCTTGCTCGATACCTCGCTTTCCAGCGAGCCAAACACCTTTTGCTCTACGCGATCGACCATCTGCTCGAGCTGAAGCAGTGACACCGGGCGTTTTTCACAGGCCTTAATCAGGCCGCTCAGCAGCTTCTGACGATCATAAGCCTGACGGGTACCATCGCGCTTAATCAGCATCAGCGGCATACGCTCGACAGTTTCATAGGTGGTAAAACGCTTGAGACATTTGAGGCATTCCCGACGGCGTCGGATGCTGGTTCCCTCGTCGGTAGGACGGGAGTCGACAACCTTACTGTCCTCAAAACCGCAAAACGGACATTTCATCCGAACTTCACCCTCACATTCATAGTTTTACAAGCCGAGGCAGTTTGATACAACGCCTCAATGGCATCATTATACCATGTCTTGTGGCTGGAAGTCAACGCCGCACCATATATTTTGCATCAAATCGGTGCATATCTGCCGAGTACACGCAGGGCACGCGACATATCCTCCGGGGCACCGAAATTCGATCGGTAAACCTCAATCAGCGCCTGCCCCTGATAGCCGAGCGCATGCATACGATGAAAAAAGTCATCATAGTCCATATCACCCTCCCCCGGCAGCAGGCAGCTGTGCGCGGCGGAATAATCGTTAATATGCACATTCACGATGCGGTCGCCGACGACATCGACAAAATCGCGCCAATACCGTCCTGCGCGGCCCGCCTGTTTGATGTCCAGCGTATAGCGCAGCTCGGGCACATTGTCGTATAACCAGCGCAGGTAGGCCGGGTTTTCCGATTTGCACCATGCCACATTCTCCTGCGCAAGCGTCACGCCGCATGAGCCAGCCAGACTACACAGCCGGCGGTATGCCTTCAGCTTGCGCTCAGCACGCGCCGGATCATCAACACCGCCCAGATTGCGTTCTCCGTGAAAGGTGAAAAAGCGTGCCCCAACAGACGCTGTAAACTCAAAATACCGCTGATACTGCGCCATACCGTCTTCGGTGCGGCGGGGGTAATCCGAAAGCAGCATCATCCCCTCCATCAGCGAGGTGTACGGATGAACGGACACAATATCGACCCCGCAGCTGTTGGCAATGCTCGACAGCTGTCTGGCAAAAGCGGGCGAAAACTCACTTTCCGTGTTGACAAACACCTCGATCGCACGCACGCCGAGCCCCGCAAGGAGCGGCACGACCTCCTCAACCGGCTGCGGATAAAAGCAGGCGGTTGAAACACCGATGCGCATAAAAACCCTCCTTCATTTGAAAACGAGGATGCCCGAAAGCATCCTCGTTTTATTCTGTGCAGATTTACGCAAATTTGTGCGTCAAACATTGGTTTTCTGTTTGCATCTGCGCGGTATCTCACTTAAGCGTGCTTCTTGCGAAACACCTTGCGGAAGAAGTTCCACAGCGATGCCGACAGGAAGATAGACGAGTATGCGCCTGCCAGAATGCCGATAATCAGCGGCAGCGTGAACTCCTTGAGCGAGCTGACACCCAGAATGAAAATCATGCCGATGGTGAACAGCGTGGTCAGCGTGGTATTGATGGTACGACCCATGGTCTGCCAAACGCTGCGCTCTGCGATTTCTTCAAACGGTTCCTTGCGCGCAGCACGCAGGTTTTCACGAATGCGGTCGAATACGATAATCGACGCATTGATGGAATAACCAAGAATGGTCAGCGCTGCGGCAATAAAGTTTGTGTTGAGCGGAAGCTGGAAAATGATATAGCACGACAGCATAATCAGCAAATCGTGTACCAGGCAGCAGACTGCCGCCATGCCCGAGGTCAGCTCAAAGCGGAACGTGATATAAATCATCATCAGGATGATTGCAACAATCGCGCAAATAAAGGCTGCTGCCTTCAGGTCGTTGCCGACAGATGCGGACACGTCCTCGTTGGCGTAAAGATCATCGTCAGTCAAGCTGTACTTGCTCTTCATCGCCTCAATGACCTTGGAACGGGTTTCGGAATCAATTGACTTGGAGCGAATCAGAACCTGCTGATTATTATCGCCCGCAGAGGTAACCGACGAAGCCGACTGGCCCGTCGTTTCTGCAAACAGTGCGCCGACTTCATTCTGAATGTCCTGCGTCACGGTCTGCTTCATGTTGAACTCCATCTCGGTGCCGCCTGCGAAATCGATGTCCAGATTGAACAGATTCACACCAAACGGCAGTGCCAGCAGGCCAACCAGGCCAACCGCACACAGCAGGACGGAGATAATGCCGAAAATTTTAAAATTCTTTAATACAGGAAACTTGGGATTCATAATTTATCTCCTCCTTTCTTATGCGCCGTAAGCCTTGGGGTTGCGGATGTGGAAATCAACCATACGATTGAGCAGGAAGTGCGTAATCGTCAGCGCGGTGAACATCGACACCAGAACGCCGATGCCGAGCGTGGTCGCAAAGCCGACAATCGTGCCGGTGCCCTTCCAGAGCAGCACAGCGGCAGCAATCAGCGTGGTCACGTTGGAGTCCAGAATTGCGGAGAACGCACGCTTGAAGCCGGAATCGATGGCGCTCTTAACCGTCTTGCCCGCGCGCAGCTCTTCCTTGATGCGCTCGAAGATGACGACGTTGGCGTCAACCGCCATACCGATTGACAATATGATGCCGGCGATGCCGGGCAGCGACAGGTTGACGCGAACCCAGCTGAAAATGATGCATTCAATCACAATGTAGAAGCCGAGCGCCATGCAGGCAACCAGACCGGGAATGCGGTAAACGATCAGCATGAACAGGCAGACCAGCATAATACCAATCAGGCCTGCAATCAGGCTGGTGCGCATTGCGTTTGCGCCCAGCTGCGGGCCGACCGAACGCAGCTCCGCCTGCTTGAGGTCGAACGGCATCTGACCGACATTAATCAGGTCTGCCAGTTCGTTGGCACTTTCATTGGTGAAGTTGCCGCCCTCAATGACACAGGTCTTTTCATTGAGCTGGCTCGAAACCGTCGGCATCGAAATGACAGAGTTGTCCATGATGATGCCGAGAACATTCGTGCCGTCGGTACGTGCTGCGATAGAAGCCGTTGCCTCGGAGAATTTCTTGACGCCCTCGTCGGTGAACTCAATCTGTACATAGTACGAGCTGCCCAGCGAGGAGTTGGTCTTGCCATACATCGCGGTTGCGCGCTCGATGTCCTTGCCGGTCAGCCATTCCTTGCCGTCCGCGTCGACAAATGTCAGCTGAGCGGTCGTGCCGAGCGTCTGCACGGCTTCTTCGGGGTTCGTAATTTCGGGGATTTCAACCGTGATGCGGTTTTCATCGCGCAGTGCGACGGTCGCTTCGGTAAAGCCCTTGTTGGTCAGTCGCTGACGAATCATCGACTGGGCGATCTTCATGTCGTCCGCAAGGTTGGCGTGGTCGTAGCCCTCAGGCAGTACGGCCTCATACGTGATAGACGAGCCGCCGACCAAATCAAGGCCAAGGCGGATACCGTTTTCCGAGTCGGTTACGGCCGGAATGAGTGCGCGCACCTGCGTGGTGTCGTCCTCAGCCAGCTCCGGCTTGCTAAAGCCCCCCGGAATATACAGTCCCGTTATCGCTGTCACGCCCAGAAAGACGATCACGAGCATGACCGCGATAAAGGAAATCACACTCTTCTTCAATGTTTTACAGCCTCCTTTTTTTCTTACACAACTGCTAGTTAGTATAGTCTTTTCAAGTGACAAAGTCAATGCTAAAGCTCCTTAAAACAGACACACTTCGCCCCTTGCAGGAATGGAGTTCTCCTTCAAAGCACCTTACAAGTTGATTTCCACCGTAACATCCGTGCCATCGAGATACTTGTCGATTTTTGGGTGTACACACTCGGTCAGGAAATCGGTGACCTGCGCCGGGCTGCGGCCGATATAGGCCGACGGATCAAGGTGCTCCAGAATCTGCTCGCGGGTCATGCCGAACATCGGGTCGGCAGCGATCCGGTCAATCAAATCATTGTCAAGGCCGTCCTCCTTGATGCGCTTTCCGGCAGCCATCGAATGCTCGCGGATGCGCTCGTGCAGCTCCTGACGGTCGCCGCCGCGCTTGACCGCGCTCATCATAATGTTTTCGGTCGCCATGAAGGGCAGCTCGTTCATCACGCGCTGACGGATGACCTTGGGGTAAACGACCAGTCCGGAAACCACATTAATCATGATGTTCAGGATTGCGTCCACCGCGAGAAAGGCCTCGGGCACGGAAATTCGCTTGTTGGCCGAGTCGTCGAGCGTACGCTCGAACCACTGAGTCGCCGAAGTGAACGCCGGGTTCAGGCTGTCGCAGATCACATAGCGCGAAAGCGCACAGATGCGCTCCGAACGCATCGGATTGCGCTTATAGGGCATCGCGGAAGAACCGATCTGGTTCTTTTCAAACGGCTCTTCGACTTCCTTGAGGTGCTGGAGCAGACGCAAATCGGTGGCAAACTTGGAGGCCGACTGGGCAATGCCCGACAGCGTCGCAAGCGCCTGCGCGTCAATCTTGCGCGAATAGGTCTGGCCGGAAACCGGAACCACGCCCGCAAAGCCGAAATCATCCGCAATACGGCGTTCGAGCTCCTTCACCTTGCTGTCGTCGCCGTCAAACAGCTCGACAAAGGATGCCTGCGTGCCGGTTGTGCCCTTCGACCCGAGCATCTGGAGGTTGGCGATGCGGTACTCGACCTCGTCCAAATCCATCAGCAGCTCGTTCATCCAAAGCGTCGCGCGCTTGCCGACCGTGGTAAGCTGCGCAGGCTGGAAATGGGTAAAGCCGAGCGTTGGCTGTGCCTTATGCTCGTCCGCAAACTTGCCCAGACGGTCGAGCACGGTGACCAGCTTCTGGCGAACGATCTTCAGACCTTCGCGCAGCTGGATGATATCGGTATTATCGCCCACGTAAGCGCTCGTCGCGCCGAGGTGGATGATACCGGCGGCTGACGGTGCAGCCTTGCCGTAAGTGTACACATGTGCCATGACGTCATGGCGGACTTCCTTCTCACGCTTGCGGGCGGTCTCATAGTCGATATCGTCGATATGAGCCTCCATTTCGGCGACCTGCTCCGGGGTAATCGGCAGACCAAGCGCCAGTTCGGCCTTGGCCAGCGAGACCCAAAGGCGGCGCCAGGTCGTAAATTTCATGTCGGGTGAGAAAACGTACAGCATCTCCTCCGAAGCGTAGCGCGCGGAGAACGGGCTTTCGTACACGTTGTTCATGCGGTTCTTCCTTTCGATGTTCTCTATTTTCCTCTTTCCAAAGACAAAAGAACGGACCGTGACAGTCCGTTCTTAGTTTATCACTTTACGCTGTTTTTTTCAAGAAAATCCGGCGCATGAGGTCGTTTTTACGCGTTTTTTATGAACTGCTCCAAACGGTCGAGTCCTTTGTCAATCTCCTGAAGCGAAGTTGCATAACTCCAACGCAGGAAACCCGGAGCAGCAAAGGCCGTGCAGGGCACGGTCGCAACCAAGCCCTTTTCGAGAAACAGCTGCGCAAACTCCTCAGCCGACTGAATCATCCGGCCGTACATGCTTTTTCCAATGAAGTTCTGCATATTCATCATGACATAGAACGCACCCTGCGGCTTGATGCAGGAAACGCCGTCAATATGGTTCATTCGCTCTACCAAATGATCGCGTCGAGCCTCAAACGCGCGGCACATCTCATGAATATCCTCCTGCGGGCCGACCAATGCGGTAATAGCCGCCTGCTGCGAAATGGTAGACGGCGCCGAGGTCGAGTGGCTCAAGTAGTTGGACATGACCTTGGCAAGCTCGCGGTTGGAGGCGGTGTAGCCAATGCGCCAACCGGTCATGGCATAGGACTTGGACACGCCGTTGACGACAATCGTGCGCTCCTTAATATCCGCACCGAGCGACGCGAAGGAGACGAATTCCAGATTGTCATACACCAGATTGCAGTAAATTTCGTCCGCAATTACGTAAACATTGCGGCGGCAGCAAACCTCTGCAATGGACTCCAGCTCTGCACGGGTATAGACCATGCCGGTCGGGTTCGAGGGCGAGTTGAGCATGAACACCTTTGTGTTATCCGTAATCGCAGCATCCAGCTGTTCGGCGGTGATTTTAAAATCCTGCGCCTCGGTGGCCGAAACAATCACCGGAATCGCGCCCGCCTGCTTAACCATCTCGCTGTACGACACCCAATAGGGCGCGGCAATGACAACCTCGTCCCCCGGGTTGCACAGCGTCATCAGCGCAATATAAACAGAGTGCTTTGCGCCGGAAGCCACAACAATCTCCTCCGGCTCGTAATCCAAACCGCAGTCCGCTTTCAGACGGTAGCACGCGGCGCGGCGCAGCTCCATCAATCCGGCTGCCGGGGTGTAGCGGGTCAGGTTATTGTCAATCGCGTCAATACCCGCCTGCTTGATGTGCATCGGCGTGGGAAAATCAGGCTCGCCCGCGCCAAAGCCGACAACATCCAGTCCATCCGCCTTCATTTGCTTGAACATGGAATCAATTACGAGCGTGGTCGATGCCTGTACGCCCGCGGCAATCTTAGAAATCGGTTTCAGTGCCACCGGTTTTCACTCCTTACATCTCTCTTGCTACCTTATTATATGCTCCCTTTGCCGACTTTGCAAGTCCGAGGTAGGAAAATTGCAAAATTCACAAGGTAGAAAAAAGCCGCCCCTCAGGGCGGCTCTCGTGTCGAATTTTCACAAAAAGGAGGTGCTCAATCGTGTGTAAAGACGATGAGTGCACGTCCCTGCTCGATTTCCACCACAAACTCGGGTGCGGTTGCTTCATTTGAGATCGTAATCATACCCGCGCGGGTTACCGTGACGGAATGCAGCGGATACTTGGCATTTTCTATCGTTACGCCTTTCAGTACCGAGTCAAGCGGCACGATGGAGAAGTAATGATAGTTTTCCGTCATTTTGAATTTCTGATGACCGCCTTCATGCAAAACGATTTTATTCTGCCTGTCGAGCACGGTCAACTGTCCGCCCATGGCGTACGCTTCCTCCAAAAGGGAGAGGTTTGCAAGCATATGATCGATTCGTCCGCCCGTCGCGCAGACCAGCGTCACCTCGGTACACCCGCGGCGAAACACCTCGCGCAGACAGGACTGCGTGTCGGTATCGTCCTTCTCCGGCTTAAGCCGCAGCACCTCTGTCCCCTCGGTCTCACTCAGCGAATCGCAGTCGCTGACCATGAAATCCGGGTGCAAACCGAGCTTTCGCGCATGCCGCAGTCCGCCGTCGGCGCACACAATTATCGCATGCGGATGCTCACGCAGAAAATCCCTGATGTAGTCATATTCAGTTTCGGGTGCAGCCGCAAAAATCAGCGCGTGCCGCCCTTGGAAAGTTCCCATTCTTTTAAATCCTTTACGCTTTCATAGAGCTTCACATAGCTGTCATGCCGGCTTTTCGCAATTTCACCCGCTTCGACTGCCGCAATGACGGCGCAGCCCTTTTCCTTGACATGTGCACAGCCGGTAAACTTACACTGCCCGATATACGGCGCAAACTCACGGAACGCATATTGCAGCTCGTCCGCGAGCACCAAGTCCATCTGCTCGGTGTCAAACGAGGAAAAGCCGGGCGTGTCCGCAATGTAGCCGCCGCACGCCAGCTTCATCAGCTCGACGTGGCGGGTGGTGTGCCGTCCGCGGCCGATGCGGTCGGAAATTGTGCCGACCTCGGCCTCGAACCGATTGTCCAGACGGTTGAGTACGCTCGACTTCCCCACGCCCGAATTGCCTGCGAAAGCCGCGACCTTACCTGCGAGATGCGCCCGCAGCTCGTCGATACCCTCACCGGTCAGTGCGGAAACGCGCATGGTTTCAATACCGCTTTTGCAGTAGGTTTCGTACAGTTCATCGCCCGCATTCTCATCGGTCTTGTTGATGACGACCAATACGTCCATGCCCTTATGCTCCGCAATCGCCGTAACCTTGTCAATCAGGAACGGGTCGGTGACCGGCGGCGCAGCCGAAGCCACAGCGACCAGCAAATCGATATTCGCAACCGCCGGACGCACTAGCGTATTGCGCCGCTCGGCGATTTCCTGCAGATAGCCCGTGCCTTCCGGCTGCAGGTCAAGCTCTACCCGATCGCCCACAATCGGCTTGCCGACTGTCTTGCGGAATTTGCCGCGCGCTTTACACTCGATTACACCCTGCGGCGTATCCACGTAGTAAAATCCGCCGATGCCCTTTAAAATGATGCCCTGAATCAAAAAGCGTATCTCCTTTTCGTCAGTTGAACGTATACGTGCCGCCGCCGGCTGACTGGCCGTCGACCGTAATCGTCACCTCGTGCGAACCGGCAGGGCCGGTAATGGGAATGGTGACCGTGCTGTTTGCCGTGGCGTGATCGCCCTCATACAGCGTCTGCCCGCCCGACGAGATGACAACGTGCGCCGTCTCAATATCAGTCGGCAGTACGACGGTCACACTGGCTGTGCCGGTTGTCGGTGTCGTCGGTTGCTCCTCCCCGCCGGACGGCTGCTCGCCATCCCCGCTGCCGGATCCCGGGGGTTCGGTCGTCGGCGGTGTGACCGTCGCCGGCCCCTTCGACACCTTCAAATCGATTGCGGTACCCTTACTCACCTCGTCGCCGGTCTTGACCGACTGTTCGACAATCGTATCAATTGCCATATTGCTTTCAACCGGCTCGACCGTGCCCATCTTCAGGCCGTTGCTCTCCAGAATCTGTCGAGCTTCGTCCTGCGAGCGTCCGGTAAGGCCTGGCATTTTGATCTTTTCCTGTCCCTTGCTGACCCAGACGACCAGCGTTTGTCCCTCTGCAAGGCTTGCGCCCGCAGCAGGTTCGGTGCGGGTGACACTGCCGGATTCCACGTCCGCAGAGTCCTCCTGCTCCACGCGGAACAGAACTCCCTTTTGTCCCAGCACCGTGGTGACATAATCAATTTTTTCGCCCTTGAAATCCTGAATCGGATAGCTATTGTCCACATCAGGCCCGCCTGCGGACACCGTAAGGACAATATTTGTGCCCTTTTTCACCTGTTTGCCCGCGTCGACGCTCTGTTTAATGACCGTACCCTCAGGCTTGTCCGACTCTACCCGCTTATCGGCTTCACTGACGTTGAAGTTGTCCTTCCACGAATCGTCCGCCATGACAGCGGAAATATCTTGAAACACAAAGTTCGGCACTTCGACCTTGTCATTGCCCGAACCGCCGGTCAGCACCAATGCCCCGACTACAATCAGCGCAATCACCGCAACGACAACAACCGAGATGATTGCCGCGACCGCCGGACGTTCACCGATGCGCTCGAGCAGCGTCTCCGGCTCATGAACAGCCACCGCTTTTCGCTCCTTGGGCGCCGTGGCACGGTCACGCTCGGGCGAAACAGGCGTCCGCCGTGCAGCCATCTGCACCTCGCGGTCAAGCACCTGCGTTTCACCTTCGTCCTGCTGCATGGTGCATTCATAGCCAAACCGTACCTCGGGATTGGCCTTGATGCGCTCCAAATCGGTACAAAGCTGTTCTGCCGATGCATAGCGCTTATTAATGTTGGCGCACATTGCGTGCATGACGATGTCATCCATGCCGCGCGGCACGCCCGCCTGTATTTCGCTGGGCAGCAGCGGCACGGCGTTGAGGTGCTGCATGACGACCTGCAAAGCAGTTTCTCCCTCAAAGGGCAGCTTGCCGGTCAGCATTTCGTAAAGCACCACGCCGAGCGAGTAAATATCGGTGCGGAAATCAATCGTCGAGCCCTTGGCCTGCTCCGGCGAAATATAGTGCACCGAGCCAATGGCCTCCTGCACCACCCGGGTTTCCTGCGTCGTCGCAAAGGAGGCGATGCCGAAGTCGGTCAGCTTGGCCGAACCGTCGCGCAGGATGATGACGTTCTGAGGCTTAATGTCCTGATGAATGACGCCGCGCGAATGCGCATGCATCAGCGCGCGGGAGATTTGCTGGGCAAAGAACAACGCCTCCTGCCACGACAGATTTCCCTTCTTCTGCATATATTCCTTGAGCGTAATGCCCTCAATCAGCTCCATCACGATATAGTCCACGCCGTTATCATTGCCAACGTCGTACACCGACACGATATTGTGATGGCTCAGCTTGGCAACCGCCTGCGACTCAATCGAGAAGCGGCGGCGGATATCCGGATCCTTGGCAAATTCGTCCTTCAGGATCTTAACCGCGACAAAACGGTTGAGTACATGACAGCGCGCACGGTAGACCACAGCCATACCGCCAACGCCGACCACGTCGATAATCTCATACCGACCGCCGAGCAGCTTTCCTATGTATTTGTCCATATGGGGTTACGCCTCCTCTTCTGCCGTTGTCCCGCCGCGGCAAAACAGTGCGACTGTAATGTTATCCCGTCCACCCGCCTCCAGCGCCAGGTTCAGCAGTGCATCCCCAGCGATTGCGAGCGTTTTTGAAGTATGCAGTGTCTGTGCAATTTGATCGTCTTCCACCATACCGGTGAGGCCGTCTGTACATAGAAGCAGGATTTCCTCTGGATTCAGATGCACCTCAAACAAATCTCCGTCCACCGTCGGATCGACGCCGACCGCACGGGTAATCAGGTTTTTCTGCGGATGCGTGCGCGCCGCGGCCTCGGTAATTCGGCCCTGCCGGCGCATTTCCTCCACATAGGAATGGTCCTCGGTCAACTGGTGCAGCGTTTCGCCGTCAAATAGATAGGCGCGGCTGTCGCCGACATTGATAATCGTGACCTCCTCGCCCTTGACGAGCGCGGCGACCAGTGTTGTACCCATGCCACGGAATTCCGGCTGACGCTTGGCCAGCATAAATACTGTGTCATTGGCACCGGTAAGCGCTTCGCTGAGCAGCTGCCGGCGTTTTTCACTTGCCAACTCGTCCGCCAGCGCCTCGCGGATGATTGCAACAAACGAGTCGGCGGCAAAGCGACTGGCCACGTTTCCCGCGTTGGCTCCGCCCATGCCATCGCACACAATCAGCAGTGCGGCAGCGTTTTTCTCGTTCGTCTCGATACGGTAAATGTCCTGATTGGTCGGGCGCACACGGCCCTTATCGGTCATACCGAACCATTCCATCTTGTCTTTCACCTCATTACGGCGTTTGATTTAACTCTCTTCTTCGCAGCTGTCCACAGGCCGCATCAATATCCGGCCCGAGTTTGCGGCGCACAGTCGCGGTCACACCGCGTTTTTCGAGCGCCTGCTGAAACCGCCGCACACTCTCCTTAGTCGATGGCTGCAGCGGACTTTCCGCCACTTCATTGAGCGGAATCAGGTTGACATGCGACGGACGTCCCCGCAGCAGCTTTGCCAGTTTTTCGGCCTGCCACGGTTGATCGGTTTTATCGCGCGCCATCATGTACTCATATGAAATGCGGCGGCCGGTGGTATCGAAATAGTAATTGCAGGCTCGCATCAGCCGCTCGACGGGATACGCATCGTTAACCGGCATGATTGAGGAGCGTGTCTCATCGTCTGGTGCGTGCAGGGAAACAGATAAGGTAATCTGCAATTTTTCGCCTGCTAACTTTTCTATTTTATCAGCAATTCCACTCGTTGACAAGGAAATATGGCGCTGACCAATACAGATACCTTCTGGGCGAGTTACCAGATTTAGGAATTTGAGAACATTATCATAGTTATCAAGCGGCTCACCTGTGCCCATGAGCACAATATTGTTGATTTTTTCACCGCTGTCGCGCTGCATAAATAAAACTTCATCCAAAATTTCTCCGGCCGATAGATGGCGTTTAAGCCCGCCAAGTCCCGATGCGCAGAATTTACAGCCCATGCGGCAGCCTACCTGTGTGGAAACGCAGGCCGTGTTGCCGTGCTCATAGTGCATCAGCACCGACTCAACACAGTCTCCATCCCGCATTTTCCAGAGGTATTTGACTGTACCGTCAACCTGAGATACCTGCTTGCACGCCACCTCGGGCACGGTCAGTAAAAAGTGCTCCGCCAGCTTTGCACGCAGCTCCTTCGAAATATTGGACATCTCTTCAAAGGACTGCACGCCCTCGTGCAGCCATTTGAAGATCTGTCCGGCGCGGAAGGGCTTTTCGCCCATATCCTTCAGCGCGCTTTTCAGTTCTTCCAGCGTCAGGGATTTGATTTCTGTCATGCCTTTTTCCTCATTTTTGCGATAAAAAATCCATCCGTGCCGTGCAGGTGCGGCAACAGCGTCACCATGCCGTTTTCACGCGTTCCGCAGACCGGATGCGACCACGAAACCGCTTCAAAATCATCGTGCTCCGCAAGGAAGGCACGGACAACATCCTCATTTTCGCGCGCCAGAATCGTGCAGGTCGAGTAGACCAGCGTGCCGCCTGCTTTGACGTACTGCGCGCAGTTTTGCAGGATGGCTGACTGGATTACGGGCAGTCCCTCGATCTCGTGTTCGTCTTTGAAACGGATCTCAGGCTTTTTGCGGATGATGCCAAGACCCGAGCACGGCACGTCGCACAGCATAAAGTCGGCCTTGCCCTGCCATTCGGCGTTTGGTTTGGACGCATCAGCCAGTGTGGGCCGCACATTGGTCAGCCCCAGACGCTGTGCACCGTCCGCGATTTTTTGCAGCTTGTGCTCATAAATATCGCACGAAATCACCGTGCCGGTGTTCCGCATCCGCTCCGCCATGGCAAAGCTCTTGCCGCCCGGCGCGGCGCAGCAGTCAAGCACGAAGCTGTTTTCCGTGGGATCAACGACCGCCGCCGCGAGTGCGCTCGCCGCGTCCTGCACAGTCACACGTCCCTCGATAAACGCGGGAAGCGCCGCCACATCGCCGCCCGAAACAAGCAGAATCTCCGCAAAGGACGGATGCACCTCGACAGTCAGACCTGCCTGCACCAGCTCTGCCTGCGCATCGGCAGGTGTGGTTTTCAGCAGATTGACCCGTACCGAGGTCGGCGCGTCGGCATTGTTCGCCTGACAAATGCGCTCCGTTTCCTTTTGGCCGTACTGCGCGGACAGCAGCCGCACCAGCCACTCCGGATGGCTGTATTTGAGGGAGTAATAGCTTTCCTTGTCCGGGCAGTCAAGCACAGGCAGCGTGCCCTGCTGTACGGCTGCCGCGGCGCTGCGCAGCACACCATTGGCGAAGGATACGGTGCGCTCGTTTGCATGGCACCGGCGGCGCACCAGCTCGACGGTTTCAGAAACCGCCGCGTGTGAAGGTATTTTATCCATCAGCACCAGCTGATAAACGCCAAGCCGCAGGCAGGCCAGCACGCGCGGTGCAATCTTTTTGAGCCGCACCGAGGAAAAGCGACGCAAATAATAATCGCACAGCAGCTCGTTTTGCACCGTGCCATACAGCATGCGTGTAGCAAGTGCCGCATCGCGCGAATCGAGCTTTGCGCGGTTCAAATAATAATGCAGCGCTCCGTCCGACCACGCGCCCTCTTCGGCCATGGAAAACAGAGAAAACGCCGCAACCTCGCGCGGGGTGCGCGGACGAACATCAATCATCGCGTCTCCGTCCTCCGAAAAGCAGCAGCAGACGCAGCAGCTGCGCGAGCGAGGTTGCCAATGCGGCAACATAGGTCATCGCGGCGGCGGACAGCGTCTTTTTCGCCATCGGGTACTCGTCCGCCGTGAGCAGGCCGCCCTGCTCGATTGCGGACAACGCCCGATTGGAAGCGTTCAGCTCCACCGGCAGTGTGACCAGCTGAAAGATGGTCGACAACGCAAACGCCCAAATGCCGAGCTGAATAAACAGGTCGTTCGACAGGAAAATGCCGAGCAGCAGCAGCGGCCACGAAGCGGTTGAGCCGAACTGCGTCAGCGGTACAATCGCCGAGCGGATACGGATGGGCACATAGCCGACCGCGTACTGCACAGCGTGCCCTGCTTCATGCGCGGCAACGCCGATTGACGCGACCGAGGTCGAGTCATACACCGAGTCTGATAAGCGGATCACATTGCTTCGCGGGTCAAAGTGGTCGGTCAGATTGCCATGTACACGCTCAATGCGCACGTCACTGACACCGTTCTGACGCAGCACGGCAGCGGCGGCCTGCGCCCCGGTCAGTCCGCGCATGCTTCGCACGCCCGAATACTGGCGGAACGTCGAGCCGACCTTCATCTGCGCCCATGCCGCCAGAATGATGCAGGGCACAATCAGCACCAGATAGTACATGTCGATTCCGTAAAAACCATAATAAGGCATAACTTATCTCCTTTTATTCTCCGAGAACCGTTCCGGCTGCGACCGCGTGACCGCGCAGGAAGGCCGCACTATCCATCCGCTTGCCGCCGACCAGCTGAATATCGTCCAGACGGAGCGCACCCTCGCCGCAGGCAACAACCAGCCCGGACTTGGGATCGCTCTTCAGCACCTCGCCCGGTGTGCCGCGCCCCTCGCACGGGGTAGCGGAGTAGAGCTTGATGCGCTCGCCCGTGAGCATGCTCAGCGCCACCGGCCAGGGGTTCAGGCCTCGAATCAGGCAGTCAATCTCCCGCGCGGTTTTTGACCAATCGACCACGGCAAGCTCCTTATTGAGCATGCTCGCGTAACAGCTTTGGCTGTCGTCCTGCGGCTGCGGGGTAATGGTATCGAGTTTGACGATGGTATCGGTCAGAAGTTCCGCACCCGCCGCCGCCAGACGGTCGAACAGCTCGCCTGCCGTCTCCCGCGCGCCGATTTCGGTTTCAAACTTCAGCAGCATATCGCCCGTATCCAGTCCCTCGGTCATCTGCATCGTCGTCACGCCGGCTGTTTTGTCGCCTGCAATGACCGCCCATTGGATGGGCGCCGCCCCGCGCCAGCGCGGCAGGAGCGAGCCGTGCACGTTGATGCAACCGCGCGGCGGAATTTCAAGCACCGCCTTCGGCAGCAGCTTTCCATAGGCCACAACGACGATTAGTTCCGGGGCGAGCGTGCGAAGCTGCGCCTGCTCGTCCTCGTTTTTCAGTGTATTCGGCTGAAATACCGGAATGCCCTGCGCAAGCGCCAACGCCTTGACGGGTGGCGCGGTCAGCACCTGCTTGCGTCCCTGCGGCTTGTCGGGCTGGGTGTAAACCGCGCAGACCTCGTGCCCTGCGTCAATCAGCGCCTGCAGGCTCGGCACGGCAAAATCCGGCGTGCCCATGAAAACGATTCTCATTCGCCGTCCGCCTCGTCTTCTGCCTGCAAGGCATCCATGTCGACATATTCCTCCACCTTTTCGGTGAACAGGTGGCCGTCGAGATGCTCGGTCTCATGGCAGAAGCACTGTGCTACCATGCCCTCGCCCTCGCGCTCAAACCAGTTGCCGTCGCGATCCTGCGCGCGAATCTTTGCCCATGTTGGGCGCGTGACATAGCCGTAAACGCCGGGAACGGACAGGCAGCCTTCGATGACCCGCTCTTCATCGCGCTTTTCGATGACTTCAGGATTGACAAGCTCAATCAGCTCTTCCGGCTCGGTATTGACGTCGAGCAGTACAACCACGCGGCGCAGCACACCGACCTGCGGCGCGGCCAGGCCAACACCGCCCGAATTTTCGAGTGTCTCGCGCATGTCGTCAATCAGCTGGTGCAGGCGATCGTCAAACTTTTCTACCTTGCGGCTGCGCTTGAGCAGCTGCTCATCACCCTGCGTTAAAATCTTGCGAAGTGCCATAATCGTGTTCTCCTTTTATCTAAAAAATGCAGTGTTTTCCGGATGTATTCCTATAAATCGGGGTTGCAGTCAGCAAAAAGTGTCACGCCGCGGTTCTTGCTGTCGGTCATGAACTCGCGAATCACGCCCGCAATCAGCTGTCTGCGCCGTGCGTTCTCCACGCCGCGCAGAGTCAAATGATAGCGATACCGCCCCATCACGCGCACGACCTGCGCCGCCGCCGGTCCCAACACCGGCGCCTTCACGTCGGCATACTGACCCGCCATCAGGCTTTGCAGCCTTGTTTTGAGCGCGAGCAGTGAGGACAGCACCTGCTGCTCAACCTCGCCCACCGCGGTCAGCACGAGCAAATCGGCCACCGGCGGACAACATAGCGCCTGCCGTGTTTCCAGTTCGGTTTCAAAGAATTTTTCATAATCCTGCCGCGCCGCAGTCAAAATCACCGAATGAGTCGGGCTGTATGTCTGGATAATCGCACGGCCTTCGTCAAACCGCCGCCCCGCGCGGCCGACTACCTGTGTGATGAGCGAAAAGGTGCGCTCCCGCGCACGGTAATCCTGCGCATATAGGCTTTGATCCGCGTCCAGCACGCCGACCAGCGTGACGTTTTCAAAATCCAGCCCCTTGGTTACCATCTGTGTGCCGAGCAGGATGTCTGCCCCGCCCCGCCCAAACTGGCTGAGCAGCTTTTCATGGGCGTTTTTGGTGTTCATCGTGTCTGCATCCATACGCAGCACGCGGGCGTGCGGGAACTTCTCATGCAGTTCCTCCTCCACCTTCTGCGTGCCCGGTGTTTCGGTGAACAGCTCGCTGCCGCCGCACTGGGGACACGCGCCCGTCACCTTGACCGAAGCGCCGCAATAGTGGCACATCGCGCGACCGGACGCCGAATGGTAGGTCATTGTCGTCGAGCAGGAGGGGCACTCTGGCACCCACCCGCAGATTGCGCAGCCGATGACCCGGCTGTTGCCGCGGCGGTTGAGAAAGAGGATGGTCTGCTTGTGCGCTTCTAAGGTCCGCTCAATCTCCTCGGCGAGCTGCGAGCCAATCATGCCGGAATAGCCTTCTCGAGTCAGACCGCGCATGTCCGAAATCACAACCTCGGGCAGTGACGCGCCCATGAAACGCTCGGTCAGACGAAAAACAGGATATTTGCCCTGCTGCGCACCGTAATAGGTTTCCACCGATGGAGTTGCCGAACCCAGAACGAGCAGTGCTCCGTGTTGAGCAACGCGGTATTTCGCTATGTCCCGCGCGTGATAGCGCGGAGACTGCTCAGATTTATATGCGCCATCCTGCTCCTCGTCCACGATGAGCACACCGAGATTCTGAACCGGCGCGAAAACAGCCGACCGCGTGCCGATCACGACACGGGCGCGACCTGATTTAATCTTTTTAAAGCTGTCATACCGCTCGCCCACCGAAAGTGCTGAGTGTAAGACCGCAACCTCATCCCCAAACAGGCCGACGAACTGGCGCAGCACCTGCGGGGTCAGACCTATTTCCGGCACGAGCACAATCGCGCTTTTGCCGTCTGCCAATGCCTTCTCAATGAGCTTCAGGTACACCTGCGTCTTTCCGCTGCCGGTCACGCCGAATAACAGGGCGGCGCGGGGCGCGTTTTCGTCCATCAGCGGGGCAATCCCGTCGAACACCTCCTGCTGCGCATTGGACAGCACAGACGACGCGGCACGCGGAATTTCCGAAAAGTCAGGTGCACGCAGCCGTTCCTCATACCGCACGCACAGAAATCCCTTTTTTATCATATCTCGCACGGTCGCGTCCGACGCGCCGGTCATATAGCAAAGTTCCTTCTGGCTCATCTGCCCGCCGTCGCCCAAAACGGATATAATATCTGCCCGCACCGCACTTCGACCCGCGGCAACCCGCGCCATCGCCTGCTCGTATTCCATGTCAAGAGCAAGCATTTTTTCGGTCGCATCATTAGATTTGCGCGTGGTGTTGCTGTGATACGACAATACTCCCTCGGCGGTCAGTTCATCGAGCACGCGGGTCATGCTTTTGCCGCCGCTTCTGGCACGGATGTCCTCAAGCGCAAGCGTCTGTCCGGGTTCGGAAAAGAGCCGCAGCACCTCGCCGTGCACGCCCTCTCGGGCATGCAGCGCGGCAAGGTCGGCCGTTTGACTGAGCGTATAGGTTTCCCGCCGTTTAAACCACAAACCGGCGGGCAGCATGATGCGCACGCAGTCGAAGAACGTGCAGTACAGCCGCTCCCGCATCCATGCAGCAAGCTTTAGCTGCTCGCCCGTCAGAATCGGTTCATCATCGAGCACCTCAACGACAGGCTTTAGCTTTCGGTCGGGTGCGCCGTCCTTAAACGCCAGCACCACGCCTTCCGCCCGTTTATTGCCAAAGCCGAACGGCACGAGGACGCGGCTTCCGATTTTGGCCTGTCCCCGCAGCTCGTCCGGCACACGGTAAGAATATAATTTGTCGATTGCATAGGTCGCCGCGTCCACGGCGACCGCACATATGGTATCCGCCACAGAACCCCTCCCTATACGGATTTGGTTATTGTACGCTTTCGCGCAGCACGAGCAGACGGTCAAGGATGCAGTCTGCCAGCTCCTCTTTCTGCATCAGCGGCACGGTTTCCTGCCGGCCGTCGGCAAACAGCAGGGTCGCGGCGTTGGTGTCATGCTGAAAGCCCGCCCCCGCTTCGCGCAGGGAGTTGGCAACCAGCATATCGCAGTTTTTGCGCCGCAGCTTATCGGCGGCGTTTTGCAGCAGATTCTGTGTCTCCATCGCAAAGCCGCACAGCAGCTGCCCCGGACGCTTTTTCCGTCCCAGCTCGGCCAGAATATCGGGGTTTCGCGTCAGCGCGATATTCATCTCGTCGTTGCTCTTTTTAAGTTTGTCCTGCGCTTCGGTTTCCGGACGATAATCCCCCACGGCAGCCGCCTTGATAATTATATCCTGACGATCCGCACGAGATACGACCGCGTCAAACATCTCACGCGCCGAGGTGATATCGACCCGCGTGACCCCCGCCGGAGTGGCGAGCGCGGTCGGACCGGAAACCAACGTCACCTTCGCGCCGCGAAGCGCGGCACGGGCAGCGATCGCATAGCCCATCTTGCCGGAGGAGTGGTTGCTCAGAAACCGAACCGGATCGAGCGCTTCCTGCGTCGGCCCTGCGGTGACCAGCAGGCTCAAATCCGCCAAATCCTGCACTGTGAGCGCCTGCTCGATTGCATGCAGGATTTCGTTGGTGTCGGCCAGCTTGCCGCGGCCGGTGTCGCCGCAGGCGAGGCGACCGCAGGCAGGCTCTACCATGTGAACGCCGCGCCCGCGCAATGTCTCCAGATTCTGGCCGGTGACCGGGTTATCGTACATACCCGTATTCATCGCGGGCGCGATAACCACGGGCGCACGGGTTGCAAGCAAAGTGGTAGACACCATATCATCCGCAATGCCGTGCGCGGCTTTTGCAATGATATTTGCGGTCGCAGGTGCGATGACGAACACATCAGCCGCTTTGGCCAGCGAAACATGCTCCACTTCCCACGAAAAATTGCGGTCAAACGTGTCCACAACCGCACGGTATCCCGAAAGCACCTCAAAGGTCATGGGCGTGATGAACTGCGTGGCCGATTCGGTCATCAACACGCGCACCTGTGCGCCTGCCCCCCGCAGCTTCGAGGTTAAATCAGCGGCTTTATAGGCCGCGATGCCGCCCGTCACGCAAAGGACAATGGTTTTTCCGCCGAGATTCATGACTTATTGGTCCTCGTCCGACATATCGCCGTCATCGAGTTCGTCGGCATATTCGTCCTCGACGCGCTCTTCCTCGTCCTCAAACGCTTCTTCCTCTTCATCCAAGTCAAGTGAATCCACGTCGACCATAGCAACGGCAATCGGATGATTTTGCGGCAGCACCGGCTCAACGCGCGGGCCGGGACGGTACACGATAGATCCGTCAGCAATTTCGTCGAGCGCCAGCTTGACGGCTTTATCCGTAAGCGGATCGCCGTTTTCCTCAGCCTGATCGGCCAAATCGCGGGCACGCTGTGCGGCCAGATTGACCAACAGATAGCGGTTTCCTACTCGTTTCATCAGTTCCTGCATAGACGGTTTCAGCATAATAATTTCTCCTTATATCTCCATGAAATGTGTCTGCTAAGTAAAATTCAGGCGCGGCGTGCATCAATAATCGCACGAAGCTCGCGCGCGGCACGCTCAATTTCATCGTTTACGACGACAAAATCAAAGCGGTCAATGCTTTTCAGCTCCTGCTGCGCGATCGACAGGCGCTTCTGCACCTTTTCTTCGTCCTCCGTGCCGCGTCCGCGCAGACGCGCGGCCAGCTCCTCAAACGACGGCGGTGCGATGAATACCATCACGGCATCCGGTCGCTTGGTTTTGACCTGCATCGCGCCCTGTACCTCAATTTCGAGAATGACATCCTTGCCGTCCTCAAGCATGCGGTCGACCGGCGCGGCCAGCGTACCATAGTAATTATCCACGTATCCGGCATATTCCAAAAAAGCATTTTCCGAAATTTTATTCTCAAAATCAGCCTTTTTCAGAAAATAGTAATGCACGCCGTCAATCTCGCCCGGACGCGGCGCGCGCGTGGTGGCCGAAATGGAGAGAAACAGTCGGTCGTCTCCCTTACGGATTTCGGACAGCAGTGTGCCCTTGCCCGCGCCCGACGGCCCGGTAAATACATACAGCGTTCCCTTACGCATCCTCGGCTCCCCCTTCTTCTGCGCCGCCCTCAAAGCGGGCGGCTACGGTTTCCGGCTGCAGCGCACTGAGCACGACGTGATCGCTGTCCGTAATCAGCACGGCGCGGGTACGGCGGCCGTAAGTGCCGTCAATCAGCACACCGCGGTCGCGCGCTTCCTGCACGATACGCTTAATCGGCGCGGACTCCGGACTGACGATTGCAATCAGCCTTCCGGCTGCAACCATATTGCCAAAACCGATATTAATCAGCTTCACAGCAAATCTTCCCCCTTCGCGGTAAAGCGTTTATTCGATGTTCTGAATCTGCTCGCGGATTTTCTCGATTTCGCTCTTGATGTCCACCACAGTGCGCGCCATTTCCACATCGTTCGCCTTAGAGCCGATGGTGTTGGCCTCGCGGTTCATCTCCTGCACGAGAAAATCAATTTTGCGGCCGATTGCCTGTTTTTCTGCCAACATAAGCTCGAGCTGATGCAAATGGCTGCGCAGACGAACGGTTTCCTCATCCACCGCGGTCTTATCCGCAAAAATAGCGGCTTCGGTCAGGATGCGCTGCTCATCGATTGAGGTATCGGCCAGTACTTCATGCATACGGGCAAGCAGCTTTTCGCGGTGCTCGCGCACGCGCTCGGGCGAGCGCTTTTCCACCTCAGCCACCATGCCTTCGATTGCCTCGCATCGGCTGCGCACGTCGGCGGCGAGCTTTTCGCCCTCTCTCACGCGCATTTCATCAAAGCTGTCTACTGCTTTTTGAAACACGGCCAGTACGTCGCGTGTGACCTCGTCTGCGTCCTGCTCAACACGGTCGGAACCGAGTACATCGGGCAGTCTGGCAAGGCTCATCGTGGTCACATCATCGGCAAGGCCGTATCGGTCGCGCAAATCGTTCAGTGCGGCCAGATAGTGGTCTGCCAGTGCATGATTGACGGTGACCGAGATGTCGCCCGCCTCCTGCACCTCAACGGCGATATAGACTTCAACCTTACCGCGCGCAATGCGTGCGGCGGCGGCCTTTTTCACCGCTTCTTCCAAAAATCCGTACATGCGCGGCGCTTTTACCGTGCAGTCCAAATAGCGGTGATTGACCGCGCGCAGTTCAACCGTGATTGTGCGCTCGCCAATCAGTTCCTTGCATCGGCCGTAGCCAGTCATACTCTTCATCGTTTATTATTCCCCTTTATTGCATCGGCGGCAGTGTTCTGCGCAGTGTCGCGATCAGGCGCGACAGGCCGATGTCGTAAATCGCAAAAATCAGGTTGGCCGGAAGCAGCATACCGAGCCACTGCACGGCAGCACGTACCGAATCGGGCAGCGCGCCAAAATAGGGTTCTGCGCTCGGCAGAAAGACGAAATACGCGAGCATTGCGCCCACCGCAAACACCACGTTAAAATACAGAAGCTTTAGCAGCCACTCCGTCCTGCGGCGAAAGCGGTACTCCACACCGTACTTAATGATGGGGTAGAGTCCGGTAAAGCCAACATAGCACACAGCCATGCCCTTGCGTGGCACAATCAGCATCGCAAGCACGGCAGCCGCCAGATAAAGCGCGATTGCAACCTTGACCCGGCCGCCGCGCAGCAGCGGCACCGCCGAGCATACGCCTGCCGCAATGCAGGCTGCAAGACCAATCCAAGGCGTCAGCCCGCCAAGATAGAGCAGTGCGACCGCTGCCGCCGCAAGCAGTCCGCCCCGTGCAATTTCACGCGATTTCACTTAGCATCCGCCTCCGCAGCAGGCATTCATGCAGCAATTGAGGCAGGCCATCTGGACACAGCAGTCACACATGCTGGCCTGCGCCATCGGCCGATAGCCGCCGTAGCCGCCGGAAAGGTTGAGATTGTTCAGCGCCGTGCGGTATTCGGCATTGTTCGGGTCCATCTGACAGGCCTGCGTATAGGCGCGGCCGGCTTCGTCGTACCAACCCTTGCGGTAATAGACTGTACCCATCAGGTAAAACCATTCCGCGTCGCGCGTCGACACGCGCTGCAGAAGCGATTCGGCCAGACCGAGGTTTCCCTGGTTGACTGCCTGCCGCACCTGACTGTAAACCGAGGCATTCGGGCCGGAATAGGCGCCCTGCTGCGAGCCGTACGAGCCATAGCTGCCCGCACTTCCCTGCTGAGACGCACCCGCGGTCTTGCCCGAGCGCTCGTTCATAATCATATCATAAGCCTCGTTGATCTCCTTCATACGAGTCTCGGCCAGATCAGCGAGCGGATTGTTGATGTAATTATCGGGATGGTATTTGCGCGCCAACTCTCGGTAAGCGCGTTTTACGTCATCATCGCTCGTTTGCGGTGTGACGCCCAGTACTTTATAGGGATCCATGTTTGCCCCATCCTCCGTTCGTTTGGTAAGTTCCGTCGAGCACCTGACGGGTGACGAGCGGCATGCCGAGAAATATGATATTCCGAATCAGATCCGCGTCCCGCGCGGCATCGAGCAGGTCGAAGCACATGCATACATCGGCGAGCGAGCGTTCCAGCGTGCGCTCGAGCGGCTCACTGATTTCATCGATTGACGGCGTGGTCAGTCCGTAACGGCGCACCACCGGATTATAGTTGCCGTCCGCCATATCCTCGGAAACGTCGGCGCAGGCGTCGAGCAGATAAACCCAACGGCCGACGTGGTAAAACAGCTGGTAGAGCACACGCTCCCGGTCGTCTCCCGTTTGGGGAACGACCGCGGCGGTCAGCCGTGCGGAAGCATCCGCGGCGCGATCCATCGAATCGCAGTTTTCCCGCTCGAGTACCTGCAAATCGTCCAGTGCGGCGACCATTGCCAAATCGGCTTCCGGCAGTCGCTCCCGCGCCTTTTGGTAGCCGCGTTTGCCGATTGCGCACAAAAGCTTCGCTGCGAGACGTTTGAGTCCCCTGTCGTCCTGCACCGTGTCGCGTAGCTTGTGATAGCTGAGCAGCACGGATAAATCGGCGGCACGCTCGGTTGCTTCATCCGGTGCGGCGCATGCTCGCTTGAACAGCGGATGGGCATCGCATCGTTTGCGGCAGGGCGGCTCCGTCTCGGTCTGATCGCAGCCCTGCACCAGTGCATAAAAAGTCATGTCATAGCTGAGAAAAAAAGTGTAAAACCGGCCGTACCGTGCGCGAATCGCATGACACAGGCCGCAATAGACCTGCTGGAAGCGGTCAGCCTCCTTGACACGCAGCTCGGGTTTGACCGGTCGGATAAAGCCAAACATTGCAAAATCCTCTCGTCGCCGCCCGGCAAATCGCGCGGCGCATAACCGTATTCAATATATTCTACCGAATATTCTGCCATAAGACAAGAGAAATCCCGCCGTTTGGTTTGAAAATTAACAGAATGTTCAGGAGCGCCGGGTCAGATCAGGCCGGTAATGGTAAATGTAACCTTATTCTGATGCTTCATATGACGACTGTAAGCGATGGCCAGCAGAATGCCCGCCACAAACAGCACGCCGCCGATGAGCGCGGCCGTGCCTTCGCCAAGCCGCATGCTTGCGCCAAGCGCATAACCGATGAAAAACAGCACAATCGGAAGCGCATAAACCAATGCGGCAAGACCAAGCACCTGGCGGGTTTCTCCCTCGATGCTGACCTGATCGCCGGGCTGTGCCCCTGCCGTGTTGCGCGCGGTGACGGTAATCAGCTGTGTTTCCATGCCGCCGCAGCCGCCGCATTTTTTGCAATCGTGTCCGCAGGCCGAACGCCGCGTGACCTCGACCTCAGCCATATTATGCGTCAGCAGACGCTTGACCGTTGCTTGTTGGGTCATTTTTGTCTATCTCCTTTATCCTTCAAGGGGTGAAAATTCTTCCATGATGCGGTATGCCGCGCGAATGCCGTCAACCGCGGCCGACATGATGCCGCCCGCGTAACCTGCACCCTCGCCGCAGGGAATCAGTCCCGCGCTTGACAGACCGAACAAATCCTCGCCGCGTTTCATGCGCACCGGCGAGGAGGTGCGGGTCTCCGGGCCGGTAAGCAGTGCATCCGCCGCGTCAAAGCCGCGAATTTTGCGGCCAAAGTACGGCAGGCTGTCCCGCAGCATATCCTGCACGAATACAGGCAGACACGCTGCCGCTTCGCCAAACTCCACGCCAATCGGGTAGCTTGGCTGCACCGTTCCCGGCGCTTTACTCGGCAGCCCCTGCAAAAAATCGCCCACGCGCTGACAAGGTGCGCGGTACGAGCCGGACTGCGCAAAGGCAGCATGCTCAATCTGCCGCTGCAGCGCGACGCCGCCAAAGGGTGTGCCGTTTGCGAAATCCTCCGGATCAACTGAAACTGCAAGCGCGGAATTCGCATTTTTGCCGTCCCGCGCGTGATAGCTCATGCCGTTGACCACGACCGTGTCCTGCTCGCTCTGCGCCGCGACGACCACGCCGCCCGGACACATGCAGAACGAATAGCAGGCTCGTCCCCCTTCTCGGCGGGACAGATTATATTCCGCGGGCGGAAGCAGCGGATGACCGCTGAACTTGCCGTACAGGGCATGATCGAGCTCACTTTGCAGATGCTCGATGCGCACGCCGATCGAAAACGCTTTCGGTTCGAAGTATACCCCGTTTTCATGCAGGGCAAAAAAGGTGTCTCGCGCCGAATGGCCGACCGCGAGCACCGCGCGCTCACACGCAAACGCACCCGCATCCGTCCGCACCGCGCACAGTGTTCCGTTTTGCAACTGCACGCCGGAAAGTGCAGTGTCAAAATGCACCTCGCCGCCGTTTTTGACAATTTGCCTGCGCATGTCGCGCACCACGCCCTTGAGCACGTCGGTGCCGACGTGCGGCTTGGCCTTTTGCAGGATATCATGTGGTGCGCCGTGTGCCGTGAGCGTTTCCAAAACGATTTCACACAGTGGGTCGCCGATGCGAGTGGTCAGCTTGCCGTCGGAATATGCGCCCGCGCCGCCTTCTCCGAACTGAATATTGCACGCGGTATCGAGCACGCCACCTGCCCAGAAGGCTTCCACCTTGCGGTCGCGCGTATCCAAATCGCTGCCGCGCTCTAGTACGATGGGGGCATAGCCATGCTGCGCGAGCACATAGGCCGCAAACAAGCCGGCAGGCCCCAATCCGACCACGACCGGCCGGTGTTCCATGCGCCGCGCACCGCGCGGAACAGGTGCGACGGCATTGGGTTTAAAACGCACGAAGGGCATTTGCAGAGATTCTGCAAATGCCTTTTCGTCAAACGGCGCGTCAATGCGCACCGAATACACCCTGTCAATTTTACCGCGGCGTGCATCCAGACTGGAGCGATAAACCGCGGCAGAGACCTCATCTTCGGTAAAGCCGCAAAGGCGCAGCGCCTTGTCAACCGCAGACTGCTCCGCCTCATCAAACGGCTGGCGGATATTGCTGATCATCAAGCTCATTGTGCCGCCTCGCTTCCCGCTATAACGCCTTCCGCGTCCTGTATGCCGCCGGGTTCAAAGGCCGCGCCCGATTCAATCAGCACCTGCACCTCAACCTTATCTTCAATCAGCATCACGTCTTCCGGCAGGCCGTTTGCCGTAACCAGTCCGGTTACGGTATGCGTTCCCTCGCCCAGAGCGGACGAGTCAACTGCGATTGCGACCGTGAACATCGATGCTTTGATTTGATCCAAATCCGTTCGGCTGCCGCGCAACTGGATTTCCACGTTTTCACTCATGACGCGGACGTTCAGCCGCGGTTCATCCGCCGTATCGGTCACGATGATATCGTCCTTGGCGATTTTAAGCGCCTGCGTATCCACGCCGTCAATCGTGACGGTAACGAGTGCTGTGACCGGCTGCCCGGTCTCCAGTTCCACGCCCTTGGGCAGGCGCGAGGAAATGCTCAGCGATTTTGCCGATCCCGTTTCCACACTGGCCAGATCGATGTCACCGAGATTAATCTCCGTCAAGGTGGCAAGCTGATTCTGGTCGCCATATACACGGACGCTTTCCGGCTCGATGCGCACCTGCGCCATATCGGCCTTGACCGTATCGGATTCCTTCAAGGTGACCTTGAGCGGCACCGTACCGCGCTGGTAGACGCCAAGCGTTACGCTGACCGTCTTGGTCTGGCTGCGGATATGGGTCGACTCGACCGGCTCGCCGGCCTCGTTATACAGCACAACTTCACAGTCCTGTTTGACCGCACTGGAAACACCCGCGACCTCAATCACTGCGTATGCATAAGCGACCTGATCCAGTTCACTTTCCGGGCCTTCGACAACAACCTTGGTTGTCGGCGAGGTGGGATCCTTGAGCAGATAATCCGCCGCCGCCGTACTGCCGCCCTTACCCAGACGAACCTCAACCTCCTTGGTCGCCAATCGGTCAATGCGGACATGTATCGTAGCGTTGCGCCCCGGTGACAGCACCTGTACCGTGCCGGGCGCGCTGACCACCACAGGCACGTCGTATTCACCGGGATTCGTGCAGGAGGACACGTCGGCCGTCACCGTAATGTTTTTCCGCAGTGATGCGACGATGCTTCGCTGACCGTTGACCGTGACATTGACCAGCTGATCCATGCCCTCAATCACGCTCAGCCCGAGATCCTCTTTGAGTATCAGTTCTCCCGTCAGCGTGACGGGAACATCGTTATAGGTGTAGGACTTATTGGGGTCCTCCTGATCCATGACCACGGCCCACAGCACGACAGCCAGCACCAGCGAAAGCAGGCGCAGCCAAACGTCGTGTTTTTTCATAAACTCTCTCACTTGCTGCCTCCCTTCCAGATATTGCGCAGGGCGGCAACACGGCTCTTATCGGCAGCCGGTTCGGTGAGCAATTCGTTTTCCAGTACCTTTTGCAGCATTTCAGCCGACAGATGCCGCTTGAGCATGCCGCCGATTGCGACCGAAATCGCACCTGTCTCTTCCGAGACGACGACGAGCACACTGTCCGCCGATTCACTCATGCCGACGGCGGCACGGTGGCGCGTGCCCAAATCACGCGACAGGTTCTGGCTGCCCGATAGCGGCAGCACGCAGCCTGCGGCGTAAACGCGGCCGCCGCGCGAAATCATCGCACCGTCATGCAGCGGACTGTTGTGGAAAAAGACGTTTTTAATCAGCTCTGCCGAGGGTGCGGCATCGACCAGCGTGCCGGTTTTGATGACTTCCCCCAGCTTTTCGGTGCGTTCAAACACAATCAGCGCACCGGTTTTGGTTTTGGACATGTCGGCGCAGGCAGAAACCGTCGCGCCAATCATGGCCTCGATAGAATCAGGATCGCTCGCAGTGACAAAAAAACGACTGACGCTGCCCTGACCAAGCTGCTCCAGAATACGGCGCAGCTCCGGTTGGAAGATGACCACCAGCGCAAATACGCCGTAGAAGAACGCGTTGCGCAGAATATAGCTGATTACCGTCAACTGCAGCTGCGCCGCAAGCAGTAAAATCAGCGCGAGCACCAGTACGCCCTTGACCAGACGTTCGGCGCTCGTGTCCTTCAGCAGCTTCATCACCCGGTACAGCACATAGGCGACGATCAAAATATCAATCACGTCGGTCAGCGTAGCCGTTTTAAAATAATCGAAGCTTGATATGATGTTGCTCCAGTTAAACGTCCAGTCGGACGTTAAAATATTTTGGAAATTCGTCATTTCTCTCCCTGTCCCATCTTAACGCGCAGAATGCCGCAGCGGCACGTGTTCATATGAAATAATATTACCACAATGTGCCCATTCTGTATAGCGTATTCACAGATTTTTCACATATTCTTTGAGCATTTCGCTGCATCGCTCCACCTGCCGGCTCGTGTTGTAAAATGAGAAGGAAAACCGGACGGTGCCCGTATCCTCCGTGCCCGCTGTGCGATGCGCAAGCGGTGCGCAGTGCAGACCGGCCCGCACCGCCACATCGCGCTCTGCAAGGAACTCGGCCGTGGTTTCGCTGGGCACGCCGTCAACGCGGACCGACAGCACGCCCGCCTGATTTTTTCCGGTGAAGCACTCGATATGCGGCAGCGGCTCCAGGGCACGCACGAATTCCGTCAACAGGCTCTGCTCGTGCCGCAGCATCTGGGTCGGATCAATCGCACGGACAAACTGCAGTCCCGCCGCAAGACCTGCGATGCCGGGTACGTTGGGCGTGCCGCTCTCCTGCGCATCGGGCAGGAAATCCGGCTGCGTCAGCTCCTCCGACAGGCTGCCTGTGCCGCCCGCAAGCAGCGGATGCTCTGCGATTCGGTCATCAAGTGCGAGCAGCATGCCGGTTCCCTGAGGCCCGTACAGCGCCTTGTGTCCGGGCATGCACACCGCCGCGCAGCAGGGGTACCGCCGCACATCAATCGGAATGACACCCGCCGACTGCGAAGCATCGAGAATCAGCGGCACACCCCGCTCGGTCAGCAGCGCTGCCAGCTCATCGAGCGGCGCAATAAATCCAAATACATTGGATACATGGTTTATGATAAACAGCTCGGCACCCGCGTCAAGCGCCTGCTTTGCCTTTTCGACCATCGCTTTGCCGTTCCAGAGCGGACTGTCCAACACGATCGGGTCGATGCCGCGAAGCTTGAGCGGCCGCATCACCGCATTGTGTTCATATCCGCTGACTGCAACGCGTGTTCCGGGCGGAACCAGCGCGTGAATTGCAAGATTGAGTGCATGCGTGGCATTCATTGTGAATACAACGCGCGCCGGATCGTCCAATCCGAAAAAATCGGCCGCCAATTCACGACAGGCATATACGGTTTCTCCCGCCCGCACCGCCGCCGCGTGGCCGCCGCGTGCATAACCCGCCGCCTGCCGCATCGCGCGCGTGACCGCCTCGAACACAGCACGCGGCTTGACCAGCGTGGTCGCCGCATTGTCCAGATAAATCATACACTTCCTCCATCCTCGGCGACACGGCACGGACTGATTCCCAGCTTACGCAGGTACCGCACCGCGTCCTCCGCCTGGTCGGACGGCACACGCACCGCAAACGAGCAGGACTCGGTACGTTCCTTTCGCGGCGGGCGTGTTACCTCTGCAGTAATTCCCATTCCCAACAAATGGCGCCGCAGTCCCATTGCTTCGGTCTGGCTGCGGCATATCAATAAAGCATTGCGCATTACTTGTCTCCTCCTATTTCCATGTGTAGTTCATGTTATGTTGAAAAGAGGTATCAAGTGTGTTATGCTGAAACGGAACAAAAAACGACAACTGGAGCTGATACAAATGGAGCTTTCCGCCCTTTCTTTGCGCTTGCACGCGCTTTCCGTACTGCGCGGACTGAAAAACAATCCGCTCATCAAGGCCTATGGCAGCACAATTGACGCCCTGCGCAGCGATGCGCATACGTTTGCCGACTGCTACGGCGCACTGTGCGAACAGGTGTTTTCCTGCGCCGACACACACGATGCGCTGCTGCGCGCGGTGCACTTCGACGTAAACACCCTGACCGATTCCATTCACGCGCCCTCCGCCGTCGTACTCAGCGCAGCGACACGCGATTTGGAAACGCTTGGTGCCCTGCTTACCTTGGACGGTGCGACGCTCAAAAACGAGGCGCGTGTGCGTTTTTCGGCCGATGCACTCGCTTCACTTGCTGATTTTCCTGCCGCTGCCCCGCTTCCGTTCCAAAACGGCGGCGAGCTGGCCAGCTACTACCGCGCACAAGGCTACGGTTTCTTCGCCCAGTCTTCCGCTTTTGCGGTGGAGGACGACGGAACGATTACGCCTATCGTTCATCCGGATACCATCCGCCTGTCCGAGCTGCCGGGCTATACCCATCAGAAAAATCAGATTCTGAAAAATACCCGCGCCTTTCTCGACGGGCGGGATGCGAATAATATTTTACTCTACGGTGATAAGGGTACGGGAAAATCCTCAACGGTGAAGGCCGTTGTCAACGAATACGCGGGCCGCGGACTGAAGATTATTGAAATGTCCCCACGACACATCACGCTCTTCCCGCGTATCTTTGCCGAAACACTGCGCTCCCCCTTCCGCTTTATCGTATTCCTGGACGACTTGTCCTTTAACCGCGAGGATGATAAT
Source organism: Butyricicoccus sp. Marseille-Q5471 (assembly GCF_951230135.1). Taxonomy (GTDB): domain Bacteria; phylum Bacillota; class Clostridia; order Oscillospirales; family Butyricicoccaceae; genus Agathobaculum. The sequence goes on from NZ_CATNVC010000001.1 coordinate 153,398, forward strand.
TTTGCTGCGCTCAAGGCGTTCATTGAAGGCGGCCTTGCCGGCAAACCCGAAAATCTCGTGCTTTATGCAACCTCCAACCGCCGCCATCTCGTCCGCGAGAGCTTTGCAGACCGTCAGGGCGACGAGGTCAGCATTCGGGACGCACTCGAAACCTCAACCTCGCTTTCCGACCGGTTTGGTCTGGAAATCACCTTTTCTGTGCCTGACCGCGACGAGTATCTCTACATCGTTGACCGCCTGGCCGAGGAAAACGCGCTGACTTTGCCCGCAGAGCAGCTGCATCTGCTTGCCGAACGCTTTGCGCTGCGCCGGAACGGCCGCTCGCCGCGCACCGCGCGCCAGTTTATCAGCCAACAGCTGGCAGAACGCTACGACAATCAAGCCTGACAGAAAACAAAAAGGACACATACACAATTGTGTATGCGTCCTTTTCTTTTTTCTGATGTATATCCTTTTTTCATGACGTTTTGAATTTCGACAGCATTCGTCAAAATATTTAAAATGCTTCTATGACACCAAAACCGTCTCAAAGTTGCGTAAAAACCGCTCGCGCAATTCATCATGGCATTTTATTGACATCTTAATGCAACCATTAACTGCTACATTCCTCTTGCAAAGGTACGCTTCATCCGTTATAATTATTTCCAGAGAAGCATAAATGCGGCAGGCGCGGAGTGCGGGAACACCCCACGCCCTGCATATGAGACAGCACCTCATACGCAGCGGTTCAAAACCACACCGATAAACTCAGTATAGCAGATTTGAAACCTTTCTACAAGCGCTCTATTTGCCTGCTATCGCGTGGTTCGCTGTATGCATGAATTCGATTATCATGCGATGTATGAGCATTTCTTCATGCATCGCATTTGTGTTTCTCAAACACGTCTGCCGCGCGGCCACCACCGCGCGGTGATGGTTTGAGATTCCATAACAAAAAGGCCGCACCTGAATGCGGCCTTTTTGCGTATCTGTCCGATTGGACTTAGATTTTCTCAAGCAGGCACACGCAGTGCGCGGCAATGCCTTCCTTAGCTCCGGTAAAGCCCAGTTTTTCCTCCGTCGTCGCCTTGACGGACACGCGCGATACCTCGCAATTTAGCGCCGCGGCAAGGTTTTCCCGCATCTGTCCGATGTACGGTGCAAGCTTGGGCGCCTGCGCCAGCAGTGTCGCATCCAAATTGCCAAGCCGATACCCCTGCGCCGTTATCAGACCCGCCACGTGGCGCAGCAGAGCGATGCTGTCCGCACCTGCGTAGCGCGCGTCCGTATCCGGAAAGTGCTTGCCGATGTCGCCCAGCGCCAATGCACCAAGCAGCGCATCCATGACCGCATGGGTCAGCACATCCGCATCCGAATGACCAAGCAGTCCCACGTCATGCGGAACATCCACACCGCCCAGAATCAGCTTTCTGCCCGCGGTCAGGCGATGCACATCGTAGCCGTGTCCAATCCTCATTCGTATTCCCTCCCCTGTAAAAAGGCCTCGCCCACCAGAAGATCTTCGGGCGTGGTGATTTTAATATTCTCGTAGCTGCCCGTCGTCGCACGCACGCTTTTCCCAAAGTCCTCAACCGCCGCGCAGTCGTCGGTAAAGGTTTTGCCGTCGCGCTCGGCGGTGCGCAGCGCACGGTCAATCAGCTCAATCTGGAACACCTGCGGCGTCTGCACCGCGGCAATCTTCTCACGCGGCACATCGGCTGCGATAAAGCCGTTATCAATCCGCTTGATGCTGTCCTTCATCGCCACGACCGGCGCGGCGGCGCCATGCTGCATGGCGGTCTCCACCGCCTCCGCGATGACCGCAACCGGCACAAGCGGACGCGCGCCGTCATGGATGGCAACGATGCCCGTGCCCTCCGGGCAGGCATGCACGCCGGCAAGCACCGAAGCGGTCCGGCTGTCGCCGCCGCGAACGGCTGTGCGCAGCTTGCTCACCGCAAAATCCTGCGCGAGCTGGCTGTAGGGCACGATGTCCTCTTCGCGGCAGACGAGCACAATATCGTCTATCACATCGCAGCGCTCAAACGCCATGAGCGTGTGTGCGAGCACCGGAATGCCGCCGAGCTCCATCATCAGCTTATTTTCTCCGCCCATGCGCCGCGACGAACCCGCCGCAACCAACACCGCGCACACACGCGGCCGCTCCGCCCCGCTGTTTTTCTTTTTTCCGAACATATTCAGCATTCCTCCAATCGAAAAAGGCTTTGCGTCGTTTCAGATGCAAAGCCTTTCGTTAATCAATTTTCCGGCCTGTTCCGTGGTTTTTCCCAGTGCGAACGCCACCTCGGATTCAATAATCTGTCTGGCGGACAGCAGCATTTTCTTTTCGCCCGTCGACAAACCGCGCTCTTTTTCGCGCTCTGCCAAGTTTTTAATCACCTGCGCAACCTCGACCAAATCGCCCGAGCGGATGCGCAACATATTTTCACGATAACGCTGATTCCAACCCTTATCCTCGCTGCGTGCGAGTTCATCAAGCTGGTTCAGCAGCTCTTCCGCCTGTTTTTTACTGCACACAGGGCGTATGCCAAGTGTTTCACAATTGTCCACAGGCAAAAAAAGTACAACATCATCAAGCGCCAGCTTGAGGGCATAATACTTTGCGCTTTCTCCGTCAATGGTACGCTCAACTATTTCCTCAATAACGCCCGCGCCATGCAGGGGATGAACAATCTTATCGCCAGCACGAAACATGTAGCCTCCGATCCCGCATTACATCTGTTGTCATTTTTAGTTTACACCCGATTCCGGCTTTTTGCAAGGGCTTTCCCCTCCTGTCCTGCAGTCAGCGCACCAATCAGCAGCAGCCAGATACCCCCGCCCTGCCACGCAAGCCACGCGCCGCCGCCGAACAGCAGCAGCGCCGTACCCGCGCCGAACAGGCCGCGCAGCAGAACAAGCCCGCCGTCCGCCAGATGGTACAGTGCCATTCCGCCGTCAAGCGGCTGCATCGGCAGCAGATTAAACGCTCCAAGCAGCACGCTGGCACCGGCCAGTGTAAAAAAGCCCCCCTTCATGGCGCCGGCGGCGAGCAGAAAGCTCGCCGCCGGCCCGGCCAAACACACTGCTGCCCGCGCACATCTGCCCTCCGGCAGCGTGCAGCGGATGACTGCGCCGCAGAGAGTAAGTGTCAGCCGGTGCAGCCGTCCGCCCGACAGATGCAGCACCAGCAGATGCCCCCCCTCATGCACAGCCGCAGCCAGCAGGAACAACGGCATGACGCCTGCCTCGTCCACAAACCACAGTGCGGCAATCAGCACCAGAAAGCCGTCCCGTACCTCCAACCGCCCGCAACTCATGCCGCAGTCAGATATTCTGACGGATTTAATGCCGCGCCATCCTTCCACAGCTCCAAATGCAGGTGGGGGCCGGTCGCATTGCCCGTCTGTCCGACGCGCGCAATCTCATCCCCACACTTGACCTTATCGCCCACCTTGGCCGAAATGCTGCTGCAATGGGCATACAGCGTTGCAAAGCCATCGTCGTGGTCGACGATTAGATATTTGCCGTAGCTGCTTTCGCCAACCTCACGCACCGCGCCGTCCGCGAACGCACCGATGACCACGCCCTCGTCCGCTGCGATATCCAGTCCGTAATGGAAGCCGGGCTGACCCGTAATCGGACTGAGCCGGCTGCCGAAGGACGAGGTCAGCGTTCCCTCTGTCGGCTGCTTGTGGTCAAACTCCATTGGGTAGACCGTCTCGTCCACCTTGTCGGGAAAGAGTGTTTGTTCACGACCCAGAATGTCGTCCGCGCCGCCGGACGAAGCTGCATACTCGCCATCCGCCAGCATGGGTTGACTTTCCGATGCCGTGCCTGTCTGCGGCGAAAACACCTCGCTCACGCCGTCATCTCCTCCGCCGATTGCCGTCAACACGCGGTCCAGTCCCAGTGTTTCACCAAACACCGCTGTCACTTTTTCCCGTGCCGTCCGTGCAAAGGGCGTATCCGCGTATTTGAGTGCGAACAAACCGACGATGAGCAGTACACAGAGCAAAAGCCCTATACCGCCCCCGCTTTTTTTGCGCACCGGCCTTCTTACCGCCATGCACACCGCCTCCTTTTTTCACTCGATAAACGGTATGCGGAGGCGGACAAAAAAAGACCTCCCAACAAGGGAGGTCTTCTGCGATTTTGCTTAGATTACTCGGGCTCGTTTTGTTCCATTTTTCGAGTGATTTGCCGGAAACGGAGCAAAAACAGCACGGTCGTCGTCGCCGCGGCGAGAAAATCCGCTACCGGCTCGGCAAAGAACACGGCAAACAGCTGATCTTCCATAAACTGCGGCAGAATCAGAATCAGCGGAATCAGCAGGATAACCTTGCGCTCCAACGCCAGAAAGAGCGAAATCTTCGCCTCGCCCAGTGCCACAAAGGACTGTTGAAAACCGGTTTGGAAGGCCATGACAAAGCCGGCGGCCAGATAAATCCGCAGCGCCCAGGACGCAAGCTGCACCAGCTCCGGATTGCGATTGAACATCCGCACAATCAGCTCGGGCGACAGCATGACGAGCAGCCAGACCGCCGCCGCATAGACCGCTGCAATCAGAATGTTGTACCGCACAACCTGCTTCATGCGATCGACCCGACCTGCGCCGTAGTTGTAGCTCAGAATCGGCTGCGCGCCCTGCGCCAGACCGAACAGCGGCATCTGAATCATCTGCGCAACCGACACCAGAATCGTCATTGCGCCGACCGCAAGGTCGCCGCCGTAGGTGAGCAGCGAGCGGTTGAAGGTGATGGTCAGCAGACTCTCTGTGGCCTGCATGACAAACGGCGCCGCACCCAGCGCAATCGCGGGCAGCAGCAGCTCTTTGCGCGGCTTGAGATGTTCGCGGCGCAGGCGCAGCTCGCTTTTGGGACTTGCCAGAAAACGAACCACCCACAGCGCCGAAACTGCCTGTGAAATGACCGTCGCAACCGCCGCGCCGCGCACGCCCATGCCGAATACAAAGATAAAAACAGGGTCGAGCACCACGTTCAGTCCCGCGCCGATCAGCACCGTTTTCATGGCGACCGACGATTTTCCCTGCGCGGTGATAAAGCCGTTAAGCCCCAGTGCGGTCATGACAAAAATGGTGCCGAGCACATAGATATTCAGGTAATCCATCGCATAGGGCAGTGTGTTTTCCGATGCACCGAACAACATCAGCAGCGGCTCCTGCCACAGCAGGAACGCGCCGGTCAGCACCAGTGCCAGAATCCACAGTGCGCCGGTGCAGGAGCCGAGCGTACGCTCCGCCTTGTCATGCTCCCCCGCTCCCATCGCGATTGACGCACGCGGCGCGCCACCCATGCCAATCAGCGCGGCAAAGGCTGAAATCAGCGTGATGACCGGAAAAGTAACGCCCATGCCGGTCAACGCCGCCGTATCCGGCAGCTGACCGATATAGATGCGGTCGACGATACTGTACAGGAGGTTTACCACCTGTGCGCAGATGGTCGGCAGCGCCAAACGCATCAGCAGAGGGCCGATCGGATCGCGCCCCAAATCATTTTGCTTGTGACTCATTTTGCTGCGGCATCCTCCCGAATCAGGATACGCAGCGCTTCAACCGCCGTCCTGACGCCGCGCTCCGCCGCGTCGGGCGGGATGCTGGGCGCTTCATCGTTATCGGCGTTCCACAGCACATTGAGCACCGCGCCGCAGCGCACGTGCAGCACCTGTGCCGCAATAAAGAGAGCGGCCGTCTCCATCTCACTGGTCAGCGCGCCCGCAGCCTTCCACGCCTTCCATTTGGCGAGCAGTTCGTCGGCAATCGCCTGCGCCGCAGGACGAATTTCGCCATAAAAACTATCCTTAGACTGAATAACGCCTATGTGGTGGCGCAAACCAAGCGTGACCGCTGCATCCCGCAGCGCGGAGACCACCGGAAAGCTTGCCGCCGCCGGAAACTCGATGGGCAGGTATTCGCGGCTCGTGCCCTCCTGCCGGATGGCCGCCGTTGCGATGACAACATCGCCGCCGGAAACCTCATCCACAATGCCGCCCGATGTGCCGACGCGGATAAAGGTATCCGCTCCGCACTCGACCAGCTCCTCCAGCGCAATTGCCGCCGACGGGCCGCCGATGCCGGTCGAGCATACCGCGACGGGCACGCCGTCCAACGTGCCTGTGAATACCGTATATTCCCGGTTGGACGCGATTTTCTGCGGCTGATCGAAATAAGCTGCGATTTTCTCGCACCGGCCGGGGTCGCCCGGCAGAATCACATATCGGCCGATATCGCCCTTTTTAATATGCAGATGCATCTGCTTGCCGTCGATTATCATAGCACTTTGCCCTCCCGTTCGATTTGTCTGATATTTTTCTCCGCTTTGCTGCGCGGCACCATGATTTCATGTCCGCAGCCCTCACACCGCAGCCGAAAATCCATGCCGATGCGCAGTACCTTCCAGCATTTCGAGCCGCAGGGATGTGGTTTTTTCATGGTCAAAACATCGCCTAGCTGTATATCCATCGTTCCATAAACTCCTTTCAGGAGCCGACTTACCGGCTGCCGCACTACTCTTTTCCGTTTCCATGATACCACATTTGGAGTGCTATTCATAGCCGATTTTTCATATAGTGGCAATGATCCCAAAGGAGGCTCGGCTATTTATGAAAACAAGCGAATGCTATCTGCCCGAGGGCAGCAACGGAACGCTGACTGCATCCCGCGCGGCGTTTCAAACCCTTGACGCGCTCAGCCGGGCGCAGTCAGAGGGCTCGATTCTGGAGGCCGTCGCCGAACGCTGTACAGCGGCGCACGACCTGCTGTTCGATCTGGGTGCGGCACAAGGGGTGATGCCGCGCGCGGAATGTGCGCTCGGCATTGCCGAGGGCGAAACAAGGGAAATCGCCATTTTATCCCGCGTCGGCAAATCCACATGCTTTGTCATCACCGAGATTGACGAGACGACCGACCCGCCGACCGCTTATCTGTCCCGCAGCCGCGTGCAAAAGCGTGCGCAGGACGATTTGCTCGACTCTCTCGAACCGGGGGATGTGATCCCCGCCCGCGTGACTCATCTGGAGCCCTTCGGCGCCTTCGTCGATATCGGCTGCGGCGTGGTATCGCTCATCGGCATTGAGAATCTGTCGGTCTCCCGCATTTATCATCCGCGAGACCGCCTGTGCGTCGGGCAGGACATTTTTGCCGCCGTGCGCGCAATCGACATGGATGCCAAACGCATCACCCTGACCCACCGCGAGCTGCTCGGCACATGGGAGCAAAATGCCGCACTCTTTTCTCCTGGCGAAACGGTGCGCGGCGTCGTCCGGTCGATTGAGCCGTACGGCGTATTCATCGAGCTTGCGCCCAATCTGTCCGGTCTGGCTGAACCGCGCCGCGATCTTGCGGTCGGTGAGGTGGTTTCGGTTTACATCAAATCCATTTTACCCGCTCGCATGAAAATCAAACTGACCGTCATTGATGTGCTGGCGGAGCACGAGGCACCGCCGCCGCCCCACTATTTCATCACCGACGGCCGCATCATCGAATGGATCTACACACCGGAGGCCTGCGAACATAAGTATATCGCAACGGAGTTTTAGCAGACTTTTCCCTCATGTTACCAATGCAAACCGCCACAGGCTGCTTTTCAGCATCCTGTGGCTTTTGTCTGTCGGTAAGTAATAAAAAAACCGTCACAGCATTTGTGACGGAATTGTTAATTTTCACTTTTCTGTCGTCTATTATACCACAAATCGCGTCAAAAATCAAGTCTCGCTATTTTCTTTGTTTCGGTGTATGAACTATAGTGAGGTGATAAAAAAATGGAACAAACCAGCATGACTGCCCGCATCAGCGCGTTTGCGCGAGCCTATCATTCCGAAAACAACACGGTCAAAATTTTTGACGACAGTGTGGCACGGAGACTCCTAACCGACGCTGAGTACGAACAAATCTCGCGCAATATGACAGACGGCATCGCTTTTTTCAACCCATCCTTCGTCGGCAGCGGAGCAGATGCGCTGCGATGGGTGGTTGACCATCAGCTGTCTCCCTCCCCGCTCGGCAGAGCCGCCTTTGCAGAGCGTGCACTGGAAAACGCGGTTTGCATCGGAGCCGCGCAGTATTTGATTCTGGGGGCAGGATGCGATACCTTTGCCCTCCGTCAGCCCCAATGGGCGGACAAGCTGCAAATCTTCGAGCTCGACCATCCGGCCACAGCAAGCGACAAGCGCCTGCGGCTCCAACGCGCAGGGCTGGCATTTCCTGCAAATGTTCATACAGTCGAGGCTGACTTTACTTCTGCGCACTGGCTGACGGCGCTCACCCAAACTTCCGCGTTTGACAGCAGCCGCATCAGCTTTTGCAGCGCGCTAGGACTGACCTACTACCTTGCCGCGCACACGTTTGACGCACTGCTCTGCGCCCTTTCCTCTGTTTTGCCCATAGGAAGTGCTCTTGTGTTTGATTACCCGGACGAAAGCACGGGAACGGAGCAATCAGGCGAACGCGCACGAAAGCAGTCGATGTTGGCAAAGGCCGCAAACGAGCAGATGCTTGCCGGCTACTCCTGCCGCGATATCGAGCAGCTGCTCGCCGCGCACGGTTTTCTGGTTTATGAGCATCTGACCCCGCCCGAAATAACGAGTCAGTATTTCAGCGTCTACAATCAAGCCAATCCTGCGCATCCGATGACCGCGTTTGACCATGTAAACTACTGTCTCGCGGTCAAGCAATAAGCAGCGCTCACTTGCCTTTGACCTTGTCCCAGTAGGCCTTGGCCGCCTGCTCAGTCTTATTCGGGCCATAGTCGTAATAATGTGCGTTTTTAATCGCATCCGGCAGGTACTGCTGCTCGGTCCAGTGATTGGGGAAATCGTGCGGGTACCGATAGGTGAGCCCGCGCCCCATCTTGGACGCACCGCCATAATGCGCGTCCTTAATATGCGCCGGTATATCACCGATGTCCTGCCCCGCGCGCACGTCTGCCATCGCGGCGTCAATGGCCATCGCAGCGCTGTTAGACTTGGGCGCGGTCGCCATGAGCAGAACGGCCTCCGCCAATGGAATGCGTGCCTCGGGCAGGCCAAGCTGGAACGCGCTGTCAACACAGGCTTTGACGATAGCCATGCACTGCGGATAGGCCAGACCTACATCCTCCGCCGCGATGACCAGCATCCGGCGCGCCGCCGAAATCATGTCCCCCGCTTCGAGCAGCCGCGCAAGATAGTGCAGCGCTGCGTCCGGGTCGGAGCCGCGGATGGACTTCTGCAGGGCGGACAGAATATCGTAATGGCTGTCGCCGTCCCGGTCGTAGCGCATGTTGGAGCGCTGCGCCACCTGTTCCGCATCCGCGAGCGTCAGCCCATCCTTGCCCGCACCGAGCGCGAGCAGCTCGACCGCGCTCAACGCCTTGCGCACGTCCCCGCCGCACGAGCGGGCGATATAAGCTGCCACGCCGTCCTCAACAGGCGCGCCGCTTTCGCCGACCGTCAGCCCCAGCGCACGCTCAACTGCTTTTTCGATTTCGGCTGCTTCGACCGGCTTGAACTCGAACACCGTGCAGCGGCTCAGAATAGCATTGTAAATATAGAAATACGGATTTTCGGTCGTAGACGCAATCAGCGTCATTTTGCCGGTCTCAATAAATTCGAGCAGACTTTGCTGCTGCTTTTTATTGAAATACTGAATCTCGTCGAGATAAACAAGCGCCCCCTTCGGCGCGAGAAAGGTGTCCAGCTCGTCGATGATCGCCTTGATGTCGGCGATGCCCGCCGTGGTCGCGTTCAGACGATACAGCTTGCGTTCGGTCTGCTGGGCGATGATCGAGGCAACCGTCGTCTTGCCGACACCCGAAGGGCCGTAGAAAATCATATTAGGGATGCTGCCACTTTCGATGACGCGGCGCAGCATGCCGTTTTTGCGCAGCAAATGCGTCTGCCCGACGACCTCGTCGAGCGTTTTAGGGCGGATACGATCCGCCAAAGGCTGGTACATTTCGCCCGCCCTCCCTGTCTTTTCGAATGTGCTTGTTCGTTTCACACGTATTTGCTAAAATGATACCATACTTTTTTACAGAAAACAATTGACTTCACCGGTTTATCGTGTTAAACTATGAAACATCCAATAACAACAAGGTGGTCTTTCCGATGAACAAGCCCTTTTTGAATAAGCTGCGCAAAATCGACCCCTATGTGCCGGGCGAGCAGTCGCAGGCGGCAAATCTGGTCAAATTAAACGCCAATGAGAACCCCTATCCGCCGTCCCCGCGCGTGACCGAGGTGCTCCGCACGTTTGATGCCGCGAAACTCGCGCTTTATCCGGATGCCAACGGCCTGCGCCTGAAAAACGCGCTGGCGGCACGCTTTTCCGTCAAAAACACACAGGTTTTCCTCGGAAACGGCTCGGATGATGTGCTCGCGCTTGCGTTCCAGTCTTTTTTCTGCTCCGACCTGCCCATTTTGTACCCGGACATCACCTATTCGTTTTATCCGGTCTGGTGCGATTTGCTGCGCGTGCCGTATGAAACCGTGCCGCTCGACGACGATTTTTGCGTCAACGTCCGCGATTACGATAAGCCGAACGGCGGCGTCATTCTGCCCAATCCCAACGCGCCGACCGGACAGGGCGTGACGCTTGATTTCATCGAAGATTTGCTGCAGCACAATGCGGATTCCGTCGTCATTATTGACGAAGCCTATGTGGATTTCGGCGCGCAAAGCGCAGTGGCGCTGATTGACAAATATGAAAACCTGCTCGTCGTGCAAACGATGAGCAAGTCGCGGTCGCTCGCGGGACAGCGCATCGGCTACGCGCTCGGCTCGGAAACACTGATTTCAACCCTTGAAGCGGTCAAAAACTCCTACAATTCCTACACGATGGACATGATTGCGCTGGAAACCGGCGCCGCTTCGGTTGAAGATGAGACGTATTTCCGGCAAACCTGCGATCAGGTCATCGCGACCCGCACGCGTTCCGCAAAGGCGCTTGCGGCGCTTGGCTTTACCGTGCTGCCCTCTCAGTCGAACTTTCTTTTCGTCACGCATCCGAACAAGGCCGCCAAGGCGATTTTCGAGGCACTGCGTAAGCAGAATATCTTCATTCGCTACTTCAGTCTGCCGCGCATCGACAATTACCTGCGCATCACCATCGGCACGGATGAGCAGATGGACAAACTCTTTTCCGCATTAAAAAGCATTCTTTAACATAGAAACCGCCCCGAGCAGACTGCCCGGGGCGGTTTTTTCATTCTTTTATCACAATGCCGAGTCGTTTTGCCAGTCCCACCGCCTGCATCGGCGACACAATCGCACCGCGCAGCTCGGTGTTGAAATCAGACACGACAATACCCTCTAAATCACATCCGGTCAGGTCGATTCCGGCAAGCATCGTCTGAAACAGACTCGCCCCGCACAGCCTGACCTCGGACAAAACAACGTGCTTCCATGTACACTCGGTCAGCGACGCATGGGAAAAATCAGTGTTTGACGCCGCTATGTCACGCAGATCCGCGCGGTCGAAGCCCGCGTAATCGAAGCGGCTGTCGCGCAATGCGCACTGCCGCCAACGGCTCTCCGGGAAATTCGCACCAACCGCCTTGCTCGCGTCAAAGCCAACGCGCTCAAAATACCCGTCTCGCCAGTCGCTGCCCGACAGGTCGCAGCTGCGAAACACCACGTCCGCACAGTCAGCACGCTGCCAGCGGCATTCGGTCATGCGGCAGTTTTCAAACAGCACCCCTCTGAGCCGCAGCCCGTCAAAGCGCGTGTCCGATAGATCGGCGCCGCGAATTGCAACGCCCTCAACCGTGCGCTCTTCCCGCTCGGCCAGCGCAAACAGCTCGGCCGCGTCCGGTGCATCCGGCATACTGTGCGGCAGTTTAATCTCTTTCATCACTTTTTCTCCAACAGACGCATGATTTCGTCTATTTTTTCGTCTCGCGCCAGTCCGTCGTCCGTCTCAAATGCCTGCTGCACGCAGCCTGCTAAATGCGCGCGCAGCACCTCGCGCTGGGCCTTGTGCACCAAGGATTCAACCGCCTGCAATTGTGTGGCAATGTCCATGCAGTAGCGGTCGTCCTCAATCATTTTGAGCACGCCGTCGAGCTGCCCCCGCGCGGTGCGCAGGAGCGGCTCGACCTTCTTTTTGTCCGCTCTCATTGAAAACCGACCACCTTATAGCCGGCTTTTTCCACGGCTTCGGTCAGCTTTGCTTCGTCCGGCAGAGCGCCCTGTACGATGGCCTTGCCGTTCTCCAGGTCGATTACCGCGCTCACGCCCGGGAACGCCTGCAGCGCCTGCTGCACATGGTCGGCGCAATGCGCGCACATCATACCTTCGATTTGAATGGTCTTGGTCATAGTCGGTTCCTCCTTCGGTACCACAATCACAGGTTTGGACTTCACTTCGGGTTTCGGGGTCGGTGCAAAAAATTTCAAACGCAATGCGTTGGAAACCACACAAACAGAGCTAAGGCTCATCGCCGCCGCGGCGAACATCGGGTTGAGCCGCAGTCCGAACACGCCTGCTGCAAGCGGAATGCCGATGCAGTTATAGAAGAACGCCCAGAACAGATTCTGACGGATGTTGCGCATAGTCTGGCGCGACAGACGAATCGCGTCCACCGCGTCCATCAGGTCGCTCTTCATCAGCACCACGTCAGCCGACGAAATGGCGACATCGGTGCCCGCACCGATTGCAATGCCCACGTCCGCACGCGCCAGCGCCGGCGCATCGTTAATGCCATCGCCGATCATGGCGACCTTTTTGCCCTGCTCCTGCTTTTCGCGCACCGCACGTTCCTTGTCCTGCGGCAGCACCTCGGCCACAACGTTGTCGATGCCCAGTTCCTGCGCAATCGACTCAGCGGTCGCGCGGTTGTCGCCCGTCAGCAGTGTCACCTCAAGGCCAAGTGCGCGCAGGGCGGCAACCGCCGCACTGCTTGTCGGCTTGACCACGTCGGCGATTGCGAACACGCCGACCACCTGCCGACTCGCCGCAAAGAACAGCGGCGTTTTGCCCTCGGCTGCGAAGCGCTCGCCTACCTGCTTGGCCTTAGGCGAGAGCGCAAGACCGTTTTTCAGCAGCATCCGGCGGTTGCCCGCCATGCAGGGAATCCCATCAACCGATGCGGACACGCCCTGTCCCTCTGCCGCCTGAAAATCGGTCGCGCGGCGCACTGTGGCATCCCGCTCGCGGGCATAGCGCACGACCGCGTCCGCCAGCGGATGATCGCTCATCTGCTCGAGCGATACCGCGAGCGAGAGCAAATCCTCCTGCTCCACGCCCAGCGGCATAATGTCGGTCACGACCGGGCGACCCTCGGTCACTGTGCCCGTTTTATCCAGAATGACCGCCTGCACGCCGTGCAGGTTTTCCAGTGCTTCGGCCGACTGGAACAGCACGCCGTTGCGTGCGCCCACACCAGTGCCGACCATGATAGCGACCGGCGTTGCAAGGCCGAGTGCGCACGGGCAGGAAATGACCAGAACCGTGATTGCGCGCGTCAGCGCGAAACCGACGGTCTGCCCCAGCAGCAGCCAGATCACCGCGGTCACCGCCGCGATAATCAGCACGACCGGCACGAATACACCGGCCACCTTATCGGCCAGCTTTGCGATGGGCGCCTTGCTCGCGCCCGCTTCCTCAACCAGATGAATAATCTGACTGAGCGTTGTATCATCCCCCACGCGGGATGCTTTCAGGATAAAATAGCCGTTTTTGCTCACCGTTGCGCCGATGACCGTGTCGCCCACGACCTTTTCCACCGGCATGCTTTCTCCGGTCAGCGCACTCTCGTCCACCGAAGCACGGCCTTCGACGATTTCGCCGTCCACCGGCACCGACTGTCCGCCACGCACGACAACCAAATCACCCAGCTGCACGTTTTCAATCGGAATGGTGAATTCTTCGCCGCCGCGCACGACGGTCGCCGTCTGCGGCCGCAAATCCATCAGCGCCGCGATGGCCTCGCCTGTTTTGCGCTTGGCGCGTGCTTCAAAGAACTTACCAAGCGTTACGAGTGTCAGAATCATGCCCGCCGATTCAAAATACAGGTCGTGCATGAAGGCATGTACGGTTTCGGTATCGCCCGCTGCGGATGCAAAGCCAATCTGCGCCAGTGCGTACACGCCGTAAATCAGCGCCGCGCCCGAACCGACCGCAATGAGCGCGTCCATCGTCGGCGCGCCGCGCAGCAGGGTCTTGATGCCGTTGGTAAAGTATTTGTGGTTAATCACAACGATGGGCAGTGTCAGCACGAGCTGCACGACGGTCAGCATCAGTGCGCCCTCCGTGCCGCTCAGCAGCGCGGGCAGCGGCAGGCCAAGCATCGGCCCCATCGAAAAGTACATCAAAATTAACAGAAATGCAGCGGATACGATGATTCGCCGTTTCATTTCACTCAAATCATCATCAGCTTCTTTGGTGCCGGCCGGCGTATCGTTTCGTCCGTCGCTCACCGCCGCTGTGTAGCCGCCCTGCTCGACCGCGTGGATGATATCCTCCTCACCGCAGACGACCTCGTCATAGTCGACCATCATGCTGCCCGCGAGCAGGTTTACCTGCACCCCGAACACGCCCGGCAGTGCGCCGACCGCCTTCTCCACATGCGACGAGCACGACGCACAGCTCATGCCGCCGACTCGAAATTGTTTCTTCATACCTTCGCTCCTTATCCTCACCCTCCCCCGGGGAGGGGTGTCTTTCTGCCATCAGTATAGCCTGCAACAAAAGCTTTGTCAAGTAGCGTTTACGAAAAAATCAATTCATATTCAAAAAGCGCCCTCTCCACGGTCGGAAAGGACGCTTTTTCTTATTCGGTGCGTCGTTCAGAAACCTCGCGCGGAATCAGCCGTGCGACAGTTAAGCCCATCAGCGCAAACACCGCCGCGGTTGCGAAAATCGCGTAGGACATGCCGCAGCGCTCGCCAATCTGACCGACGGCATAGGGGATAATGGACGAGCCGAAATAGCCGAACATCAAGATAATCGACAAAATCGTGCCGCCATTCTCATTCACACCGAGGCCGGTGGACGCAATCAGCGGCCACATGCCCGAAATACCCGCGCCGATGCCAATGAGTGCAAGCCATAGCGACCACTGCCACGGCAGCAGCACAGCGGCAAAAATTGAAACAATACAAATAACCGCCAGCGTGCAAACGATGCGCCGCACGGTGTAGCGCAGAACCAACCGCGCGCAAAGCATGCGGCCGACCGTGACCATCGCCCAAATGAGCGCAGTGCCGAGTGAGGCGGTCAGTGCCGAATAGCCGACGCGATCGGTCATGTAGGTGGCCATCCATCCGGTGACGCCGGCCTCCGCGCCGACATACAAAAATAGTGCCAGAAAAGTTGGATATAAGGTGCGATTGCGCAGAATACCCGTTACTTCGTGCAGACTGCCGGAGGATTTCGTCTCCATTTTGGGAAACCGTGTCAGGCAGAACGCCAGTGTGACCGCAGCAACCGCAAACGACAGCACGGTGTAAATCATCCGCCAATCGTAGCCGAGCGCGAGCATCACGCCCGAATAGGTCACACCGAGCACCGAGCCTACGCCCGCAAAGCCATGCGTCACCGCGAGGTTTGAGGCGGCCGCATCCGCGGCGAGCGTGTCGACAATGTCCATGCCAACGGCTTCAATGAAGGTCGCCAGCGCACCCATGCAGGAAATCAGCACGCAGGCGAGCCAGAACGAGTGCGCATGTGCAAACGCAAAGGTCACGACGGCGTACAGTCCGACACCGCCCGCCATTGCGGCGCGCTTTCCCATCAGGCCAATAATTTTGCCCGAAACCAGACAGAAAAACAGATTCGAGATGTAGTACGCGGTAAACAGCAGCCCGGATGCCCCCAATCCACGGTCAAAGTCCGCGCCGATTAAGGTAATCAGCGGAGCGAGCATGGTCATGGATACGGCAAATATGCATACCGCAATGCGGGTGACAAAGATGGGCAGGGTGTTTTTCTGCATGGCTGTCGGTTTCTCCTGTTCAGTCCGTAATAGTCACGGAAAATACTAAATTTTCGGTTTCGCCGGGCGCGAGTTTGCGCACGCCGACCTTGTTTTCAATCGCGTGATCGAGATAGCTGCCGTCGGGCAGCGTGCTCCACGGCTCGAGGCAGACATAGGGCACATCAAAGTCCTTATAAGCGCTCCAAAGCGCAAAATACGGCCAATCGGCAAAGTCCATCGTGATGCGCTTTGCATTTTTGACAGAGCCGATGGTCGCACGGCGCACCGGCAGATCGTCGAGAATGATGGCGTCGTCCTTGAAGGTCTCGCGTGTGATGGCCAGGCGGCCGTTTTGCAGCGCGATTTCTCCGTGCTCCTGCGAGAGCATGACCGTTTCATCGGTCAGAATGGGATGCAGCGCCTGCGTTCCCTCAAACTCCACGTAGTAGTCGGTAATCTGCTCTCCTGGGCACAGGCACAGGTTGTATGCATCGTGCCCGCCGACCTCGTAATACAGGTCGGATATATCGGTATTGTGGGTGATATGTTCCTTTTTGAGCGTTGCACCGTCCAGTGTATAGCGCACGGTGAAGTTGAAATCCCACGGGTACATGCCCTTGGTGTACGCACTTTGGACGAGCGTAAATTCCGCGCACGCCGCATGCAGGCGATTCACCGTAAATTCCAAATCGCGGCCAAAGCCGTGCTGGGTAATCTCATACGCCTTGCCGCCGACGGTGTAGGTTTTGTCCTTCAGCCGCCCGACAATCGGGAACAGAATCGGCGCGTGCCGCTTCCAGACGGCAGGGTCGGCCTGCCAGACATACTCGGTGCCGTCTTTTTTGCTCACCCAGGAGCTGAGCTCAGCGCCCATTTCATTGATTTCCACGCGAACCAGTTCGTTTTCCAGTACCTGCATTTTGCAATCCTCCTGCTGATTTTTGGTATCTTCAGCATAGCGGTTTTCATGTGCAAAGTCAACCGAACGCCGGTGTTTTGAGCCGTTAACAGCATACCGCAAAATCCGATTGCACGCATTCACTTTCTTGCGCTGTCTTTTTATGGATGTTGACAGCCTGCTTGGTAATAGCGTACAAAATAAATCCTCTGTTTTTTACATCTTCGTATTCTTGCGGTCAACGAAAAAAGCACCGCCCTCTCGGGCGGCGCTTTGGGTTTCAACGATGCTTATCGGACTGCGTCGCGGAGCGCATCGACCTTATCGGTCTGCTCCCACTTGACGCCCAGCTCTTCGCGGCCCATGTGGCCATAGGCGGCGAGCTGACGGTAAATCGGGCGGCGCAGGTCGAGCGCCTCGATGATTGCGGCGGGACGCAGGTCAAACACGTGCTTGACCGCATCGGCCAGCTTGTCCTCCGCAACAACGCCGGTGCCGAAGGTCTCTACCATGATAGAAACCGGCTCTGCCACACCGATGGCGTAAGCCAGCTGTACCTCACAGCGATTTGCAAGTCCTGCGGCGACAATGTTCTTAGCGACCCAGCGCGCGGCATAGGCCGCCGAACGGTCCACCTTGGTCGGGTCCTTGCCGGAGAACGCACCGCCGCCGTGACGGCCGATGCCGCCGTAGGTATCGACGATAATCTTGCGGCCGGTCAAACCGGAATCACCCTGCGGGCCGCCGATAACGAAGCGTCCCGTGGGGTTGATGAAATACTTGGTCTGCTCGTCGAGCAGGTGTGCGGGCACAACCGGACGCACGACCTGATCGATCATATCCTGACGAATCTGCTGCAGCGAAACCTCGGGGCTGTGCTGGGTGGAGAGCACGACCGTGTCGATACGGACGGGCTGGTTCATCTCGTCATACTCAACGGTGACCTGCGTCTTGCCGTCCGGACGAAGATAATCAAACATACCGTTCTTGCGCACCTCGGACAGGCGCTTTGCCATCTTATGTGCTAGCGAAACGGGCAGCGGCATCAGTTCGGGCGTTTCATCGCACGCATAGCCGAACATCATGCCCTGATCGCCCGCGCCAATCGCGAGATCGGCCTCGGACGCGCCTTCCTTGCGCTCGAGAGAATTGTCAACGCCGAGCGCAATGTCGGCGGACTGCTCATCAATCGAGGTCAGCACCGCGCAGGTGTCGCAGTCAAAGCCGTACTTGGCGCGGTCATAGCCGATTTCGCGCACGGTGTCGCGCACAACCTTCGGAATGTCCACATAGCAGGAGGTGGAGATTTCACCCATGACCGAAACCATGCCGGTCGTACAGGTGGTTTCGCACGCGACGCGCGCAAACGGGTCGTTGGTCAGCATCGCATCGAGGATTGCGTCCGAAATCTGGTCGCAGATTTTATCGGGATGTCCCTCGGTGACGGATTCAGAGGTAAACAAGTGTCTTGCCATGTACTTTATGTTCCTTTCTGTTTCTTTGGGGCAATAAAAAAGCTCCCACATTGGGAGCGCACTATTTTTTTGCTCCCTCATCTTTCGTGTTCCTACGCCGGATTTGGCACCTTGCGCGTTTAAAACGTAGGTTGCCGGGTTTCATCGGGCCGTTCCCTCCACCGCTCTGGATAAGGTCATATTCACTTTACGCGATTTATTCTATATAAAAAACGAGCCTTTGTCAAGGGACAATTTCAGTAAATTGTGCATCGTTTTGCAGATTGACAATTGACACACGCGCGTATATATTAAATAGGTAAGATTTTACGCGCATGAAGGCATGCGGTTTTTTAGCGGAGTATAAAGGATAATATGAACGTTAATTTAGGAATCGACATCGGATCGACTACCGTCAAGGCTGTTGCCGTTCGCGATGGAGAGATTATTTACAAACGATATGAGCGCCACTTTTCCAAGGTGCGCGAAAAAGCGGTCGAACTGGTGCGGGATGCAAAGAACGTCATCGGCGACGCCATTGTGCGCTGCGCGATTACAGGCTCGGCCGGTCTGGGCGTTGCCAAGGCGGCGGACATCGACTTCGTGCAGGAGGTGTTCGCGACCCGCAAGGCCGTTGGCGTGCATGTGCCGCAGGCCGATGTGGTCATCGAACTGGGCGGCGAGGACGCGAAAATCGTCTTTCTTTCCGGTCAGCTGGAGGAGCGCATGAACGGCTCCTGCGCCGGCGGAACGGGTGCGTTTATCGACCAGATGGCCGTGCTGCTCGACGTGACCCCGGCCGAGCTCGATCAGCTCAGCCGCGGGTCAGAGCGCATTTACACCATTGCTTCGCGCTGTGGTGTGTTTGCCAAATCAGACATTCAGCCGCTCCTCAACGAAGGCGCGCGCAAGGAAGATGTGGCAGCGTCGATTTTTCAGGCTGTTGTCAACCAGACGCTGACCGGCCTTGCACAAGGCCGCGAAATCCGAGGCGACGTGCTGTTCCTCGGCGGGCCGCTGTTCTTCTTCAAGGGTCTGCAAAAGCAGTTTCAGCAGACACTGGGGCTGGATGCCGAGCACGCGCACTTCCCCGACCTCGCCCCTTACGCCATCGCGGCGGGCGCGGCCGAATATGCGCGGGGCACGCAGGACAGCTACACGCTGGACGGTCTAATTGCGATTCTCGAAAAAGCTGCGGATATGCCGGTCATCGCGCAATATCTGCCGCCGCTGTTTGAAAACCAGCAGCAGTATGACGAGTTCAAGACCCGCCACGGCGTGCACGATGTGATGACCGAGAATGTCACGGTCTATGAGGGCAACGCGTATCTGGGCATCGACTGCGGCTCAACGACTACCAAACTGGTGCTGATTGGCGAAAATCATCAAATTCTCTTCCATCATTATCAGCCGAACAAGGGCAATCCTGCCGATGTCATCCGCGAGCAGCTCACCAAGCTCTACGAGTTGTGCGGCGACAGGGTACATATCATCTCCTCGGCGGTCACCGGCTACGGCGAGGCGCTCATCCAGAACGCCTTCGGCGTGGACTTCGGTCTGGTCGAGACCGTCGCGCACTTCCGCGCGGCGCGCCACTTCTGCCCCGACGTGGACTTTATTATCGACATCGGCGGGCAGGACATCAAGTGCTTCAAAATCCGCAACAAATGCATTGATAATATCTCGCTCAACGAAGCCTGCTCCTCGGGATGCGGTTCGTTTATCGAGACCTTCGCCCGCTCGATGGGTTATTCGATTGAGGAGTTCTGCAAGCTCGGTTTGTTTGCCGCGCATCCGATTGACCTCGGCTCGCGCTGTACGGTGTTCATGAACTCCTCGGTCAAGCAGGCGCAGAAGGACGGCGCGGGAATCGACGCAATTTCGGCGGGTCTTTCGGTGTCGGTGGTCAAAAACGCGCTGTACAAGGTCATCCGCGCCCACTCGCCGGACGACCTCGGCAAGAATATCGTCGTACAGGGCGGTACCTTCTTGAACGACGCGATTTTGCGCTCGTTTGAGCAGGAAATCGGCCGAAATGTCACCCGTCCGGCCATTTCCGGCCTGATGGGCGCCTACGGCGCGGCACTGCACGCGATGGACAACACGCCCGCGCACAGCACCTTGCTGACGCCCGATGATCTGTCCGCGTTCTCACACACGGTGAAATCCGTGCGCTGCGGCCTGTGCGAAAACCATTGCAGTCTGACCATCAACAGCTTTTCGGGCGGCCGCCGCTTCATTTCAGGCAACCGCTGCGAGCGTCCGCTCGGCAAGGGCGACCACCGCGAGCTGCCCGATTTGTACAAATGGAAGCTGGAAAAGCTCAAAAGCTACGCCGAACCGACCGGTCAGCCTGCCCCGTTGGGCAAGGTCGGCCTGCCGTTCGGCCTGAATAACTTTGAGCTGCTCCCCTTCTGGTCGGTTTTCCTCCGAACGCTCGGCTTTGACATCGTACTTTCCGATGTGTCTACCCGTGATTTGTACCAAAAGGGCCAGCATTCCATCCCGTCGGACACCGTGTGCTATCCGGCCAAGCTGATGCACGGGCACATAGAAAACCTGCTTACTAAGGGTGTCACCTCAATTTTCTATCCCTGCATGACCTATAATCTGGATGAGGGCCGCGCCTCGAACTGCTACAACTGCCCGGTTGTCGCCTACTATCCCGAGCTGCTGAAGGCAAACGTCGGCGCACTGCAGAATTTCGACTTCATGATGCCCTATTTTGAGCTGACCGAGAAAAAGCGGTTCATTCAGCAGGCGGTAAAATTCTTCTGCGCCAAATATAAATCCATCCGCAAAAAGACCGTCGCGCAGGCGGCCGATGCTGCCTATTTTGCGCTTGACGAATACTACGCCGCCATCCGCGCCCAGGGGCAAAAGGCCATCGCCTATGCCGATGAGCACGGACTGGAAATTGCGGTCATCGTCGGCCGTCCATACCACATCGACCCTGAAATCAACCACGGCATCAACCAGCTGATTGCATCCTACGGCATGGTCATCGTCAGCGAGGATGCTGTCTGGCAGCTCGCCGAGGTGCCGGAGGTGCATGTTCTGAACCAATGGACCTATCATTCGCGCATGTACGGCGCGGCGCAGTATGTCACCGGTAAGAAAAATGCACAGCTGATTCAGCTGGTTTCGTTCGGCTGCGGCATTGACGCAATCACAACGGACGAGGTGCGCTCGATTTGCGAAACCGGCGGAAAAATCTATACACAGCTTAAAATTGATGAAATATCCAACCTTGGCGCAGCCAAGATCCGCGTGCGCAGCATGCTCGCCGCGGTAGAGGAGGGCAGAAAACTTGCAAACCAACGCAACTAGCCGGCAGCCGGCACACGTGCCGTTTACAGAGGAAATGCGCAAAACGTATAAAATCCTCGTGCCCAATATGCTGCCCGTACAGCTCGGCCTAATCTGCCGCCTGCTCAAGAATTACGGCTACGACATGGAGCTGCTTTATACCGAAGGCCCCGCCATCGTTGAGCAGGGTCTGCGCAACGTGCACAACGACACCTGCTACCCCGCCCTGCTGGTCATCGGCCAGCTGATGGACGCCATCCAGTCCGGCAAATATGATGTGCACAAGCTTGCGCTCATCATGCCGCAGACCGGCGGCGGCTGCCGTGCGTCCAACTACATCCACCTGCTTCGAAAAGCGCTCGAAAAGAACGGATATGGCTTTATCCCGGTCATTTCGCTGAACTTTTCCGGTCTGGAGGACAATCCCGGATTTGAAGTGACCGGTAAAATGATGATTCAGATTGCCTATGCGATGCTGATCGGCGATCTGATTATGATGGTTGCCAACCAGTGCCGTCCTTACGAGGTCGTCGCCGGCAGCACCGACAAGGCCATTCACATCTGCATGGACGCGGTTGCCTCACGTTTTACCGACAACCGCCTTGTGCGCTACGGCGAGGTCAAGCACCTATACCGCTTCGTGCTGGATGCGTTCGGCAAGGTGCGCCTCGACAAGTCCACTCCCAAGAAAAAAGTCGGCATTGTCGGCGAGATTTACGTCAAATTTTCGCCGCTCGGCAACAATAATCTGGAACGCTTCCTGCTCAGCGAGGGCTGTGAACCTGTGCTGCCCGGTTTGATGGATTTCTGCCTGTACTGCATCTATAACTCGGTCATTGACAACGATTTGTACGGACGCAAGCCGAAAACGGCGGCGATGTATCAGCTCGTTTACAACTTTGTGCTTGGCAAACAGGGCGATATCATCAAGATGATGAAAAAGGACGGCAATTTCCGTCCCCCCATGCCGTTTGACGCAGTGCGCAAAAAGGCGCAGGAAATCATCGGCCCCGGCGTGAAGATGGGTGAAGGCTGGCTGCTGCCCGCCGAAATGATTGAGCTGATCAGCGAGGGCGTGGGCAATATCGTCTGCACCCAGCCCTTCGGCTGCCTGCCCAACCACATCGCGGGCAAGGGCATGATTCGCAAAATCCGCGAAAAGTACCCGGAAGCGAATATCGTCGCGGTCGATTACGACCCCGGCGCATCCAAAATCAATCAGGAGAACCGCATTAAGCTGATGCTGTCCTCCGCGGAATAACAGAAAGCCCGATACAGTTTTAACCGTATCGGGCTTTTTTCTGTTTAAATGCGCTCCATAAACTGCGCGGCGCT
Source organism: Butyricicoccus sp. Marseille-Q5471 (assembly GCF_951230135.1). Classification (GTDB taxonomy): domain Bacteria; phylum Bacillota; class Clostridia; order Oscillospirales; family Butyricicoccaceae; genus Agathobaculum. The sequence goes on from NZ_CATNVC010000001.1 coordinate 176,286, forward strand.
CTTGGCCATCAGACGCTTGGTGCCCTTCTGGTCAAAGGCGATTTCAAGCAGGCTGTCACCGCCCATGGGCTTGGACGAAGTGACCATACCCTCGCCGAACGCCCGGTGTGAAACGCGGCAGCCGACCGGAAAGTCCGGCGCGGCGGCAGCAGTTGCCGCTGCTGCTGCACGCGGTTTGGGCGGCTGTGCTGCGGAAAAGCTGCGTGCGGACTCAATGCCCAGCTGGCAGGGCTTATCCTCTACCGGCGGACGCAGCTGTTCGGCAGATACGTTGCTGTCAAACAGCTCGGACGGCATCTCCTCAATAAAGCGGGAGGGACGCGCGTACTGTGTGCGTCCGTACAGCATGCGGCGCTCGGCACAGGTCAGATACAGCTGTTCCCGCGCACGGGTGACCGCGACATAGCACAGGCGGCGCTCCTCCTCCATGTCCTCATCCCGTTCGGACGCACGGAAGCCGGGGAATAAACCGTCCTCCATGCCCGCAAGAAACACCACCGGAAATTCCAATCCCTTGGCTGAGTGCATCGTCATCATGACGACCGCGTCCTCTTCCTCCCCGGTGTGATCGGCGTCGGTATAGAGCGCCATTTCTTCCAAAAAGTTTGCCAAGGTCGGCGTTTCGGTGCGTTCTTCATACTCGACAATGTTGGACTTGAGTTCCTCGATATGCTCAAGCCGACCCTTGGACTCCATGTCGTTTTTGGCCATCAGCGCGGACACGTAACCCGAGCTTTCGAGCAGCGCGTCGTACAGCTCGGTCAGGCTCAGGAATTCCCGCTGCTGCCGCAGATTTTCAATCATCTGTCCGAACTTCTCCATCGCACCCGCACCGCGTGACAGCGCCGGATACTGCGACGCGTTTCGCACCACATCATAGAGCAGCACGCCCTCGTCCAGCGCAATCTGGCTTGCGGTTTCGACCGAGCGGTCGCCGATTTTGCGCGCGGGCACGTTGATGATGCGCCGCAGGCGCAGCTCGTCGGCCGGATTCTCAATCACCCACAGATAAGCGAACATATCCTTGATTTCGGCGCGCGAGAAGAAGTCGCGCCCCTTGTAAATGCGGTACGGAATGGCATTGCGGATAAAGGCTGATACAATGTTGTTCGACAGCACGTTGTTGCGGTACAAAATCGCAAAATCGCCCCATTTGTGTCCCTCACGCACACCTTCGACGATGGTATCCGCAATGTACGCGGCCTCGGAATCCTGATTGTCCGAGCGGTGCAGCTTGATTTTTGCGCCGCCCTGCTGATCGGTCCACAGCTCCTTGCCCTTGCGCTGCGCGTTGTTGCGAATCAGCTCGTTGGCGGCGTTCAGGATATTGCCCGTCGAGCGGTAATTCTGCTCCAGCCGGATGGTTTTCGCATCCTGAAACTGCTTTTCAAACTCCAGAATATTGGTAATCGTCGCACCGCGGAATTTGTAGATGGACTGGTCGTCGTCACCGACAACGCAGATGTTCTCATAATAACCCGCCAACAGGCTGGACAGGACGTACTGCGCATGGTTGGTGTCCTGATATTCGTCCACCAGTACATAGCGGAATTTGTGCTGATAGTATTCGAGCACATCGGGATTTTGCTGCAAGAGCAGTACGGTTTTCATAATAATATCGTCAAAATCGAGCGCGCAGGCCTTCTTCATTTCCTTTTCGTAGCGCTCGTACACGTCGGCAACCTTTTCGCGTACATAATCGCCGTGCGCGTCCACGCGGAACTGTTTGGGCGTCATCAGCTTGTCCTTGGCGCGCGAAATCTGCCCCATGACCATGCGGGGATCATAGATTTTCTCATCCAGATTCAGCTGACGCAGGATGCCGATGATGACGCGCTTCTTATCATCCTCATCATAAATGGTAAATGCCTTTTCAAACCCCAGCAAGTCAACATGACGGCGCAGGATGCGCAGACAGGCGGTGTGGAAGGTGTGCGCCCAAATCGCGCCCGCGTCCTCTTCGCCCACCGCAAGGGTCAGACGCTCGCGCAGTTCGCGGGCGGCCTTGTTGGTGAAGGTGATCGCAATGATTTCCCACGGCTTGACCGGCTGCATGCTGCACAGTAATTCGGCTCGCTCACGCTGCTCCTCCTGCGGGTCGGTCAGGTACTGCGTCAGGAACAGCAGCTCCTCCTCGGTTGCGCCTGCCGGTGCGAACTGGCTGGTCAGTCCCTGACCGTAGCGCAGAATGGCGGTGATGCGGTTGATGAGCACGGTCGTCTTGCCGCTTCCCGCACCCGCCAGAATGAGCAGCGGACCATCGGTCGAGAACACGGCCTCGCGCTGCATATCATTTAAATGCGCAAACCGCTGCTCGATGATGGCACGGCGGACGGCTGCATATTTCAAATCGAATTTGGTCGGTTCCATAAATCGGTATCCTCGTTTCCGTAAATCGCTGTATGGTAGTAGTATACCATACCGACTATGATAAAACAAATGTTCTCTTTTCACAAAAACGTGTTATACTGGACGCAGAAGGAGGTGCAAAATGAAGCTGACCTTTTTGGGTACAGGCGCAGCAACAGGTGTGCCGCTTCCCTTTTGCCGCTGTGCGGTATGCCGTTCGGCGCGCGCAAACGGCGGACGTGATGTGCGCCTACGCGCTTCCCTCCTGATGAACGACGATCTGCTGATTGACCTCGGCCCGGATGCGCCGGGCGCGATGCTGCGGTTCGGGTGCGACCTGACGCGCGTGCGTCACATTTTGCAGACCCACGCACACGCCGATCACTTTGACGCGGGACATTTTATCACCTGTGACCCCGCCTACGCAACGGTTGCCCCTCCCCCGATCGACCTTGTGTGCTCACCCGAGACCGCAGCCGCGCTGAATTTCAAGCTCAAGCTTGAGGACGAGCAGGCCGATTTGTTTTCTCCGGATTGGCGCGACCGATGCCGTGTGACGCTGCATCTGCCGCGTCACGGCGATACGATTGCCTTAGGCAGGTATGCTGTGACAGCAATTGAGTCGATGCACGGCGAAAACGGTATGATTTATCGCATTGCGCAGGGCGAGACCGCCGTGCTTTACGCCACCGATCTCGACCATTTGACTGCGTGCGCATGGAAGGAGCTGCGCCGTCTGCCGCTCAGTGCGACTATTCTCGACTGCACCTATGGCGCGGGCATCAACGGTGACGGCCATCTGAACGCCAATCAGGTAACCACGATTGTCCACCGCATGCGACAGGACGGCATCCTGCGTGCGGATGCTTCGGTTTACGCGACGCACATTTCACATGAGGGCAACGCACCACACGGCGAGATGGAAAAACAGGCTGACGGCTACCACATTGCTTACGACGGACTGACAATCGAGTCATAAACACAAAAAAGCGGAAGAACATCACGTTCTTCCGCTTTTTTGTCCCTCTTCTCTTCCTATGGATCGCTGAGCTGCCCGCGCAGCTGCTCAATTGCCCGTTTCTCGATACGCGACACCTGTACCTGAGACACGCCGATGATTTTGGAAACCTGCTGCTGCGTCAAATCGCGCGAAAACCGCAGCGCCAACACCTGCTGCTCCCGCTCGGACAGCGTTCCAATTGCCTCGCGCAACGACAGATAAAGGCACGTTCTCTCCTCCATGCCCTCGTCGCCGATGAGGTCGCTCAATCGCCCGCCGCCCGATAATTCGCGCTCAAACGAATCGACTGTCACATCAGCTTGCTCACAGGCCGCGACCTCTTCAATCGTCAGACCGGTTTCCGCCGCGAGCTCCGAAACCGTCGCCGCACGCCCGTTTTTGGCTTCGAGCGCGGTCTGTATCCGCCGCACCTTAACCGAACGCTCCTTGATGGCACGGCTGACCTTGACCGCACCGTCATCCCGCAGAAATCTCCGGATTTCACCCGTGATTTTGGGCACCGCATAGGTCGAAAACGCCGTTCCCATCGTCAAGTCAAACCCGCGCACTGCCTTGATAAAGCCGACGCAGGCCAGCTGATACAGGTCATCCGGCTCGACCCCGCGGCCGTAAAACCGCCGCGTGATGCTCCAAATCAGGCCGCTGTTCTGTTCGAGCAGCGTTTCTTCCGCTCCTCGTTCGCCCGCTGCCGCGCGTTCGAGCAGACCGGTCATTTCAGTCGTCACGCCTCGCGCTCCCGAAGCGTTTTTACCATGGTCACGATTGTGCCCCTGCCCTCCGCCGAGCGCACGCGCAGCTTGTCCGTGAAGGTCTCCATGATGGTAAAGCCCATGCCCGAGCGCGTGTCGTCACCCGTGGTGAACATCGGCTGACGCGCCTGCTGCACATCTGCAATGCCGCGGCCGCTGTCCTTGACCTTCAGCTCGAGCGCTCGCCCCTCAAATAGGCGGACTGAAACCGTGATAAAACCCATTTTATCCGCATAACCGTGCACAATGGCATTGGTGACCGCCTCGGATACGACGGTCTTGATGTCACCGAGCTCATCCATCGTCGGGTCAAGCTGTGCGACGAACGCACCGACCGCCTGACGCGCAAAGGCTTCGTTGACCGAGCGGCTTTCAAATTTAACGCTCATTTTGTTGATTGCCTTGAGCATGCTCAGTCCCCCTTTTTCTCAAAAATCATGATGGACGGCAGTCCGGCCGCTTCAAACACCCGCATGGGCTGCGGCGGTGTGCCGCGCACGGCAAATTCCCGCTTGGTGCGCGCACAGGTTCGGAACAGGTTCATCACGACGGCTAACCCCGAGCTGTCCATAAACGTAAGTCCGGACAGCTCGAGCGCCAGCCGATCGCAGGGGAACAGTACAAGCAAATCTTCTGTTTTTTCGATCGCATTTCTGGCCTCATGGTGATCCAGTTCGCCGGAAAAGTGCACGATCAGCTCAGTTTCTTTTGTTTCTTGTTGAATATGTAGCATCTCTCGTCACCTCAAACATGCAAAAAGGGCTTGTACCCTTTCGCGGTACAAGCCCAATTTACCATATATTTCCGTTTTATTCTGCCGTTTTCTGTCGTGTGCGCAGGATTTTTTCAGCTTCTCCGATTAAAAACAGCGATCCGCAGATCAGCACGCAGTCATTTGGCTGCGCGTGCTGAATTGCAAGCGCAATTGCCTGCTCAGCCGTGCCGCAGTCGTACACCTCGCTGCACTCCTGCTCGGCGATGGCGGCAAGCGCCTGCGCACAGAGCGCGCGGTCGTTATCGCTCGGCTCACAGGCATACAGCACGTCCGCCCGTTTGGCCACCATGCGGATGCACGGCTCATACTCCTTGTCGCGCACCATGCCCATGACGACCAGCAGCCGGCGCATTTTGAGCATTTCATCCACCGTATTGCACAGCGCGGTCACGCCCGCCATGTTGTGCGCACCGTCGAGCAGCACAAGCGGTGCTTCGCGCAGACGTTCGAGCCGTCCCTGCATGCGTGCGGCGGCAAGACCATGCACCGCGGCGGGCACCGGAATATCCCATCCTCGCTCACGCAGGGCGGCAATCGTGTGCAGCGCGGTCATCGCGTTCTGCAGCTGATGATAGCCCGGCATCGCAAGGGTGTAACCCTGCCCTTCATACACAAAAGCAGAGCCGGTGATGTCGCAGCGGAGCAGCTTGATATCGTTCTCGTAGCTGCACCAAACGCCGCCCGCCGCATCACACGCGCGCAAAAGAACGGTCATTGCCTCGGTGGTTTGGCCGGGGGCACAGATTACTGCGGTCGCGTGCTTGATGATGGCAGCCTTCTCACCCGCAATCTCTGTAATTGTGTCGCCGAGCACCGACATATGGTCGCGCGAAATCGGCGTCAGCACAACAGCCTCGGGCGAGTCGATGACGTTGGTTGCGTCGCACCGGCCGCCAAGACCGGTTTCGAGCACAACGATATCGCATTCCTGCTCCAAAAAATAGAGGAACGCCAATGCGGTCGTAAATTCAAACTCGCCGATGGATTCGCCTTCGGGCAGTGCCAGACTCTCCGCCGCGAGCGCCACGCGCTCGGCCAATCGGGTTAAATTATCGTCCCCGATCATCTTGCCGTCCACGCGGATGCGCTCATAAAACTGCACCAGATAGGGTGAGGTGTACAGGCCGGTACGGTACCCTGCTTTTTGCAGCACGGACGCGAGCATACAGGCGGTCGAGCCCTTGCCGTTCGTGCCCGCGATATGCACAAATTTCAGCTTCTTCTGCGGGTCGCCCAGCGCCGCGCACAGCGCACGGATGCGGTGCAGACCGGGTGCGCCGGAAAAGCGGCCAAGCGAATGGATGTATTGTATGGCTGTTTTGGGAATGTCGGTATCCATGATAAACCTCTTTTTATGCAATATTTCTTCTATTATAGCACGTTTCTATCAAAAGAAAAGGAGAAACCGAAGTTTCTCCTTTTCCTGTATTTTGGTTTATCCCAGCGCGGCGATGGATTCCTCCAGCTTTGCGAGATGCTCGCGCAGCTTGTCGGCCTTCTCACGCTCCACGGCAACGACCTTCTCAGGCGCCTTGTCGACGAAGCCGGGGTTGTTGAGCTTCTTCATGACGAACTCGATGTCGTCCTCAACCTTGGTCTTCTCTTTCTGAAGACGCTGACGCTCTGCCTCAAAGTCGATCAGATCGCCCATCGGCATATAAAGCTGTGCATCCTCGGTAACGACGGAGGCCATCTTGGCGGCGTCCGCGGGTACTGCGTCAATCAGCTCAATATCGGACGCATACGCAAGCTTGGGGAAGAAGACGCTGCCTGCTTCAAAGGTTGCCTTTTTCTCGGTCAGCACCAGCACCTTGGCCTTTTTGGAAGGCGGTACGTTCATTTCCGCGCGGCGGTTGCGGATGGCGCGTACGGCGTTCATCAGCGTTTCCATCTGCGCTTCCTCAGCGGCAAAGTTCAGCGCTTCCTTGTACTCCGGCCAATGGGATACCATGATGCTCTCGCCCTCATGCGGCAGCGCCTGCCAGATCGTCTCGGTCAGGAAAGGCATGAACGGGTGCAGCAGCTGCATCGCGCCGGACAGCACGTAGCACAGCACCTTCTGCACGTTTTCGTCCTTATTCTGCAGGCGGGTCTTGGCGATTTCGATATACCAGTCGCAGAAGTTCTCCCAGATGAAGTCGTTGAGCTTGGTAGCCGCAAGGCCCAACTCGTACTTGTCGATATTATTCGTCACATCGCGCACAAGCGTGTTGAACTTGGATACGATCCACTTGTCCTCCAACGCGAGTGTCTCAGGCAGCTCGGCCTTGTCGATGGTCAGGTTCATCTGGATAAAGCGGGACGCGTTCCAAATCTTGTTGCAGAAATTGCGGCTCGACTCCACGCGCTCGGTCGAGAAACGCATGTCGTTTCCGGGGCTGTTGCCCGTCGCGAGGGTGAAGCGCAGCGCGTCCGCGCCGTACTGGTCGATGACCTCAAGCGGGTCAATGCCGTTGCCGAGCGACTTGGACATTTTTCTGCCCTGCGCATCGCGCACCAGGCCGTGGATATAAACGGTGTCAAACGGCGTTTCGCCCATGTGCTCCACGCCGGAGAAAATCATGCGCGCAACCCAGAAGAAGATGATGTCATAACCGGTGACCAGCACCGAGGTCGGATAGAAATAATCAAGCTCCGGGGTCTTTTCCGGCCAGCCGAGCGTCGAGAACGGCCACAGCGCGGAAGAGAACCACGTATCGAGCACGTCCTCCTCCTGACGGACATTCTTGCTGCCGCACTTCGGGCAAACGTGAATATCGTCCTTGGAAACGACCATCTCGCCGCAGTCGTCGCAGTAGAAGGCGGGAATGCGATGACCCCACCAGAGCTGACGGGAGATGCACCAGTCGTGCACGTTTTCCATCCAGCGCAGATAGGTCTTGGAGAAGCGGTCGGGAACGAATTTGGTCTCGCCGTCGTTGACGACCTTCATCGCGGGATCGGCCAGCGGCGCCATCTTGACAAACCACTGTGCCGAGGTCATCGGCTCAACGGTGGTCGAGCAGCGGTAGCAGGTGCCCACGTTGTGCTCATGCTCCTCAATCTTGACGAGGAAGCCGCCCTCTTCCAAATCCTTGACAACTGCCTTACGGCACTCGTAGCGATCCATACCCTGGTACTTGCCGCCGTTTTCGTTGACGGTTGCATCCTCGTTGAAAATGAGAATCTGCTCGAGGTTGTGGCGCTGACCCATGTCAAAGTCGTTCGGGTCATGGCAGGGCGTGACCTTAACACAGCCTGTGCCGAACTCCATATCAACATATTCGTCACCGAAAATCGGAATTTCACGGTTCATAATCGGCAGCATGCAGGTCTTTCCGATCAAGTGCTTGTAGCGCTCATCGTTCGGGTTGACGGCAACGCCGGTATCGCCCATGAAGGTCTCGGGACGGGTGGTCGCCACAATCAGCTCACCCGAGCCGTCCGTCAGCGGATAGCGCAGATGCCACAGCTTGCCGGGCTGGGTTTCATACTCAACCTCAGCGTCCGACAGCGCGGTCGCGCAGTGCGGGCACCAGTTGATAATGCGGTGTCCCTTGTAAATCAGTCCCTTGTCATAGAGGTTGACAAACACCTCGCGCACAGCCTTGGAGCAGCCTTCGTCCATCGTGAAGCGCTCGCGCTCCCAGTCGCAGGATGAGCCGAGCTTCTTGAGCTGGTCGATAATGCGGTTGCCGTACTGGTGCTTCCAGTCCCACACGCGCTCCAAAAACTTCTCGCGGCCGAGGTCGTAGCGCGACAGCCCCTCCTCCTTGCGGAGGTTCTCCTCAACCTTAATCTGGGTCGCGATGCCCGCATGGTCGGTGCCCGGCACCCACAGCGCCTCAAAGCCCTGCATGCGCTTGGTGCGAATCAGGATGTCCTGCAGGGTTTCGTCAAACGCGTGACCCATGTGCAGCTGACCGGTGACGTTCGGGGGCGGAATGACGATGGTGAATGGCTTCTTATCGGGATTGACCTCGGCATGAAAGTAGCCGTGATCGTTCCAGAAGCTGTACAGCTTGTCCTCGACCGCTTTCGGGTCGTAGACCTTGGGTAGTTCGTTCATTGAAAAAGCTCCTTTTCAAGATGATTGACAGTTTTGACGGCGGGATAACAAAAAAAAACGGTTTTCGTCCTCAAACTAGGACGAAAACCGTATGTTTCCGTGGTACCACCTAAGATTCGCAGCTTGTGCCGCGCACTCAAAGCCCCTAACGCGGGCGAGACGAAACGACTTACTGTTTTGGCATGCCGACTTGCATGCGCTGTTCTGCCGTTTTGCTCCAAAGCGACCTTCTTTTCCGTGCACTGAGAACTTGCACCCACCGTTCTCTCTCTAAAAGCTGCAAGGCGGAAAATACTCCTCTTTCTCTTCGCAGTTCCTATATAACGTTGTTATTATAGGATAAGCATATCCGTTTGTCAAGGTTTTCACGCATACGTGCTTAAAAATGAATTAAAAATTGCACTTGATTTTCTTAAATAAAGTGGTACAATGGTAAATGACTTTTGTACGGAATTAGGATGAGGAGGACCCCCATGAAGATGAAAAAGTATTTGAGCCTGCTGCTTGCGGGCGCAATGTGCGCCACGCTTTTGGCCGGCTGCGGCGGCGGCACCGCTGATAAGTCGGACACGCCCGCTGACAATGCCTCGGCCGCCAGCGATCTGCAGTACGTAACGGATAAGGGCAAGATGGTCATCGGCTACACGGTTTACGAGCCGATGAACTACACCGACGCAAACGGCGAATTCACCGGTTTTGACACCGAGTTTGCCAAGGCAGTCTGCGAAAAGCTGGGCGTTGAGCCGGAATTCGTGGAAATCAACTGGGATACCAAGGTTGTAGAGCTCAATGCCAAGAGCATTGACTGCATCTGGAACGGCATGACCATTACCGACGACCTCAAGCAGAACATTTCTGTTTCCGACCCCTATGTTAAGAACATGCAGGTTGTCGTCATCAAGGACACCAACAAGGACAAGTTCGTCGATACCGCTTCGCTCGCTTCCGCGAACCTTGTTGCCGAAGCAGGTTCTGCCGGTCAGGCCGCGATTGAGGCTGACGCAAGCCTTTCTTCCGCCACGCTGACCACGGTCACCAAGCAGACCGATGCGCTGCTCGAGATTAAGTCCGGCGCTTCTGATGCCGCCGTGCTCGACTGGACACTGGCCAAGAGCATGATTGGCGAAGGCACCGATTTTGCCGACCTGATGATGATTGACGGCGCCGAGCTCTCCGTTGAGGAATACGGCATCGGCTTCCGCAAGGACAGCGATCTGTGCACCAAGGTCAACGAAGTCATGGCTGAACTCATCAGCGAGGGCACGCTGCCTTCTCTGGCTGAGAAATATGGCCTGAGCCTTGCGGCATAATTTATCACTACAATAGAAAACGTCGGACGGGACAGCATTTTTTGTGCTGCCCCGCTTGACTTTGTTTGGGGAAAGGAACTGCCAATGAACATTTCGGTCATTTTTTCCAGTTTGGCCGTAAGCTTTGGAATTAATTTCAAGATTTTCATTATCACGTTATTGCTTGCGCTTCCGTTCGGCCTGCTGATTTCCTTTGGCGCGATGAGCCGCTTCCGGCCGCTGCGCTATCTGATTAAAACACTGGTTTGGGTCATTCGCGGCACGCCGCTGATGCTGCAGATTATCGTGATATTTTACGGCCCCGGCCTGCTCTGGGACGGCGATTTGCTGCCGCGCCTGACGGCAACATACGTGGCGTTTTCCGTCAACTACGCCTGCTATTTTTCCGAAATTTTCCGCGGCGGCATTCAGTCGATTCCGCGCGGTCAGTATGAAGCCGGTCAGGTGCTCGGCATGACCAAGAGCCAGATTTTCTTCAAGGTCACGCTTTTGCAGGTCATCAAGCGTGTCATCCCGCCGATGGGCAACGAATTCATGACGCTCATCAAGGACACCGCGCTGGCAAACATCATTGCAACCAAAGAAATCATCATGATGAGCAAGGAATTTGCGACCAAGGGTCTAATTTGGCCGCTGTTTTCCACCGCCCTCTTCTTCCTCGCCTTCTGTGGCATCCTGACGTTGCTGTTTAACTGGCTGGAAAAGAAGATGGACTATTTCCGCGTATAAAGGAGGAGATTTCATGCCGATCCTAGAGGTACAGCACATTAATAAAAGCTTCGGCCAAACGCAGGTGCTTAACGATATCAGTTTTTCGCTTGAGCGCGGCGAAGCGATGGCCATTATCGGCTCGTCCGGTTCGGGCAAGACCACGCTACTTCGCTGCCTGAATTTCCTCGAAACGCCCAACTCGGGAAAAATCATTGTCAACGAGGAAACACTGTTTGACGGCAGCCGTCCAACACAGCCGAGCGATGCGGAGATTCGTAAAAAGCGTCTTCATTTTGGAATGGTTTTCCAATCATTTCATTTGTTTCCGCAGTATACCGCACTGGAAAACGTCATGCTTGCCAGCCTGCTGCTCGCCAAGGAGCGGCCGGACTACAAGCAGAACAAGCGTGTCATTCATGAAGAGATCGAGCACCACGCCATCGCACTGCTCGAGCAGATGAGTCTGAACGGGCGCATGACGCACTATCCGCACCAGCTGTCCGGCGGTCAGCAGCAGCGTGTTGCCATCGCCCGCGCGCTTGCGCTGAAACCCGACATTCTCTGCTTCGACGAGCCGACCTCGGCGCTCGACCCCGAGCTGACCGATGAGGTTCTGCGCGTCATCCGCGGACTGGCGGACAAGCACACCACCATGATTATCGTTACCCACGAGATGGCGTTCGCCCGCGATGTGGCCGACCACGTGGTATTTATGGACGACGGCGTCGTTGTGGAAGAAGGTCGTCCGCAGGATGTGTTTGAGAACACACAAAACGAACGAACAAAGGCATTTTTGCATCGTTTTTCACAAAACAGCTAAAGAACGGAAAAGCACCTAAAAACTTTTCGTCTGAATTGCCTAAAACACGGTTTACAAACCCAAAAGAATGCGTTAAAATAGTCACGTGGTAAGGAAATCACGTGACTTTTTCGTATATTTGTACAGCCTTCCGTGGTTAATTTTTGGTGATTTTTTTGTGCATTTCTGTTGAAGTTATGTAATGAATTTGTTACAATAAGCATGAGGGCGCACAGCCTTGCGCCAAAGGACACGATAAAAAGCCTGGCGGCCTTTTATACAATTAAAATTTTTGAAATGGAGATGTTCAATTATGGCTATGGATTCTTTCAGCGCATCCCTGATGAAGGATAAGAGAGAGATTGTTATCGCTCCCACGATTTACAAGTTTGCGAACTTCGGTGAGTTTGCTCAGGAGTTCTCGCTCGGCGAGCGCGACGTTGTCCTAACCAACGAATTCATTTATAAGCCCTTTATGGAGCAGTACAATCTGGCCTGCACCTACGTCTTCCAGGAGAAGTTTGGCGTTGGCGAGCCGTCCGAGGCTATGATCCAGACCATGTACGATGCCATTCCCTACGAGTCCTACGACCGCGTTATCGCCATCGGCGGCGGCGCTATCATGGACCTGTGCAAGCTGCTCGGCTGCAAGCGCCCGGACACGGTACATAACCTGTTCTTCAAGCGCTTCCCGGTTGAGCACGAAAAGGAAGTTATCGCAATCCCGACCACCTGCGGCACCGGCTCTGAAGTTACCAACATCTCCGTTGCAATCGTTAAGGACGAGAAGAACGGCGAGCTGACCGGCGGCGAGACCAAGCTTGGCCTGGTTTCCGATGCGATCATCCCGAACAAGGTCTGCCTGATCCCCGATCTGCTCAAGACCCTGCCGATGAAGCCGTTCGCTGCTTCCGCAATCGACGCGCTGATTCACGCAACCGAGTCCTACCTGTCCCCCATGCGTAAGACGATGACCTCCGAGATGTACTCCATCAAGGCGATGGAGCTGATCCTCGAGGGCTTCCGCCGCATCGGTGAAGGCGGCCCCGACGCTCGCCTGGACTACCTCGACGAGTTCGTTACCGCTTCCATGTATGCAGGCATTGCCTTCCTGAAGGCCGGCTGCGCTACCGTTCACGCAATGTCCTTCCCGCTCGGCGGCACCTACCACGTACCGCACGGCGAGTCCAACTACGCGCTGTTCGGCAAGATCCTCGAGATCTACGACGAGCAGAAGCCGGACGGCGAGCTGGCAAAGTTCAAGGCTCTGGTTGCCCGCATCCTCGGCTGCGACGCTTCCGAGGCGCTCAAGGAACTGGCTGCTCTGGAAGAAAAGATTCTGCCGCTTAAGCCCCTGCGCGAGTATGGCTTCAAGGAATCCGACATCGTCGACTTCCCGGTTTCCGTACAGGCTAACCAGCAGCGCCTGATCACCAACTCCTACGTCCCGATGACCAAGGAGCTGATGGAGCGCATTTACCGCGAGTGCTTCTAAGCCGCAACGCTTTTAAGTAAACTCAGGCGGGGAACACCCCGTTCCCCGCCTGTTTTTATAAATAAACCATTTCCAACAGAAGAGAATCTAGGATAGTACGGCGTTTCGCCGCACATGTTCCCAAAAGAAAGGATATTTGATCACTATGATGACCAAAGACCAATATATTGAATCCCTTCGCAAGCTGCACCTGAACCTCTGGATGTTCGGTGAGAAGATTGAAAACCCGGTAGACGATCCGATCATCCGTCCGTCGCTCAACTCCTTTGCCGCAACCTACGAGCTGGCTGAGGACCCGCAGTACCAGGATCTGATGACTGCTACCAGCCACATTTCCGGCAAGAAGGTCAACCGCTTCACCCACATGCACCAGTCCACCGACGACCTCATCAAGAAGGTCAAGATGCAGCGTCTGCTCGGCCAGAAGACGGCCGCTTGCTTCCAGCGCTGCGTAGGCATGGACGCAATGAACGCCGTATTCTCCTCGACCTTTGAGATTGACGAGACCTGCGGCACCAAGTACCACGAGAATTTCGTCAAGTTCCTGTCCCGCGTGCAGGACGAAGACCTTGCTGTTGACGGCGCTATGACCGACGTCAAGGGCGACCGTAGCCTGGCTCCTTCCAAGCAGGCTGACCCGGACATGTTCCTGCACGTTGTCGAGCGTACCGCTGACGGTGTTTACGTGACCGGCGCCAAGGCGCACCAGACCGGTTTTGTCAACTCCCACGAAGTGCTCGTTATGCCGACCATCGCAATGCGCGAGGGCGACGAGGATTACGCGATTGCATTCGCTGTTCCGACCGATTCCGACGGCATCACGCTGATTTACGGCCGTCAGTCCTGCGACACCCGCAAGACTGAGGAGCATAACGACATTGACGTTGGCAATAAGATGTACGGCGGCCACGAAGTGCTTGTCATTTTCGACCGCGTGTTCGTTCCGAACGACCGCATCTTCCTCAACGGCGAAGTTCAGTTCGCCGGCATGATCGTTGAGCGCTTCGCAGGCTACCACCGCCAGTCCTACGGCGGCTGCAAGGTCGGCGTTGGCGACGTTCTGATCGGCGCAACCGCGCTGGCAGGCGACATGGCAGGCTCTGCCAAGGCTTCTCACGTTAAGGATAAGCTGATTGAGATGACCCATCTCAACGAGACCCTGTACTGCTGCGGTATCGCGTGCTCCTCGCAGGGCACCAAGACCAAGGCCGGCAACTACCTGATTGACCTGCTGCTCGCAAACGTCTGCAAGCAGAACGTCACCCGTTTCCCGTACGAGATCGCGCGTCTGGCGCAGGATCTGGCGGGTGGCGCAATGGTAACCCTGCCCTCCGAGGCTGACCTGCGCAATCCGGAAACCCGCGACTATATCCTGAAGTACTTCCAGGGTGTCAACGGCGTTCCGACCGAGGATCGCATGCGCGTACTCCGTCTGATCGAGAATATGACCATGGGCACTGCCGCTGTCGGCTACCTGCCCGAGTCCATGCACGGCGCAGGTTCGCCGCAGGCTCAGCGCATCATGATTGCCCGTCAGTCTAACCTTGAAATGAAGAAGGATCTGGCTAAGAAGATCGCTCGAATCGACTGATTTTAAGCAAGTATGATAGGCACTCATGGAGCACTCTGTGAGTGCCTATGCTTGCGATTATGCGAAAATAGGAGGAATTTGGCGTGCTGCGATGCACTGTAAAATTTTGCGGCGGGTGCAATCCGCGGTTCGACCGGGGCGCGGCTTATGAAACCGTCCGTTCTTCCCTCGCGGGTCTTGCGGAGTTTGCACTCCCGCAGGAGGGCACGCATTATGACGTGCTCCTGATTATCCGCGGCTGCACCGGCTGTCCCTACCTCTATGAGGAGGTCGACGCCGACCACCGTTTCATCATCACCGAAGCGGAGCAGATTCCGGAAATCATACGCAATATAAAAATTATCTGTCATGAAAACTGACAGAGGAGGATGATAAAGATGAAGAAAGTAAGCATCATCACGGCTGAGGAGGCTGCCCTGAAGGTTCAGGACGGCGACACCATTGCCACTGGCGGCTTTGTAAGCTGCGCCTGCCCGGAGGCTCTGTCCACCGCGCTTGAAAAGCGCTTTTTGGAGACCGGCCACCCGCAGAACCTGACCCTGTTCTTTGCAGCCGGTCAGGGACACCGCGACGGCACCGGCGGCGACCACTACGGCCATGAGGGCATGGTCAAGCGTGTCATCGGCGGCCACTGGGACCGTGCACCCAAGCTGGGCGAGCTCGCGCTGAGCAATAAGATTGAAGCTTACAACCTGCCCCAGGGCGTTATCTCCCACATGTACCGTGATATTGCTGCTCATAACATCGGCACCATCACGCACGTCGGTCTTTACACCTTTGCCGACCCCCGCAACGGCGGCGGCAAGCTCAACGACTGCACCAAGGAAGACCTCGTCAAGATTGTCAACATCGAAGGCGAAGAGCGTCTGCTGTACAAGGGTTTCCCGATCAACGTCGTGTTCCTGCGTGGTTCCTACTGCGACGAATACGGCAACTGCACCGTGCATAGAGAAATCGGCCCGCTGGACGTCACCGCAATGGCGCAGGCGTGCAAGAACTCGGGCGGCAAGGTCATCGTGCAGGTCGAAAAGATCGTGCAGGGCGGCACGCTGGATCCCAAGCTGGTTGCGATTCCCGGCATTTATGTTGACTCGGTCGTTGTCGGCTCGGATGAGGATAACATGCAGTGCCTCGGTATGCCGTATGACGGCGCGCTGACCGGCGAATTCCGCATTCCGGTTGATGCAATCCCCCCCATTCCGATGGATGCAAAGAAGATTCTTGCCCGCCGTGCTGCGATGGAGCTGCCCCATGACGCCATCGTAAACCTTGGCACCGGCGCACCCGAGAAGATTGCAAACGTTGCGGCTGAGGAAGGCATTTCCGATAACATGACGCTGACCGTTGAGGCCGGCTCGATTGCAGGCGTTCCCTATGGCGGCACCCAGTTTGGTGCTGCTGCAAACGCAATGTGCATCATCCCCCACAACGTACAGTTTGACTTCTATCAGGGCGGCGGTCTGGACATCGCGTTCCTCGGCCTTGCTGAAACCGCTCCGAACGGCGACCTGAACGTTTCCAAGTTCGGCACCCGTCTGGCCGGTGCCGGCGGATTCATTGATATCACCCAGAACTCCAAGAAGGTCTGCTACTGCGGCACCTTTACGGCCAAGGGCCTCAAGACCGACTGCGTAGACGGCAAGCTCGTCATCACGCAGGAAGGCGCGAAGAAGAAGTTCGTCAAGGAAGTTGAGCACATCACCTTCTCCGGCACCTATGCGAACAAGGTTGGCCAGCCCGTTCTGTACATCACCGAGCGCGCTGTGTTCGAGCTGCGTCCCGAGGGCGTTACCCTGATTGAAATTGCGCCCGGCATCGATCTGCAGACGCAGGTACTCGATCAGATGGACTTCGATCCGAAGATTGCCTATCAGGCGGACGGCACTGTCAAGCTGATGGATGCACGCATCTTCCGCGATGAGCTGATGGGTCTGGCAAACGACTAAGGCATCCCCCATGTATGTGCTGGCTGCTCTGTGCCCTATGCACCGGGCAGCTGCTCATAGAGTAGTATCCCACCTGTGTTATCCGGCCGAATCAGTCGGCGGGATGTGAGAGAAGAAAAGGAGAAAAAACCAATGAACGTCTACATTTGCTCCGCTGCCCGTACCGCAATCGGTTCTTACGGCGGCACCCTGCGCGATGTACATTCTTCCAAGCTGGGCATCGCTGCAGCAAAGGGCGCTGTTGAGCGCGCCGGCATCGAACTTTCCGCGATTGACGAAGTGCTGTTCGGTCAGGTGCTGCAGGGCGGCGTCGGCCAGAACGTTGCTCGTCAGGTATCCCTCGGCATCGGTATGCCGCTCGAGACCCCCGCAATGACCGTTAACAAGGTTTGCGGCTCCTCGATGCGCGCACTCTCCCTTGCAGGTCAGGTCATCCGTTCGGGTGACGACCAGTGCATTCTGGCCGGCGGCTGCGAGTCCATGTCCGGTGCTCCCTACATTTCCCACAACACCCGTTGGGGCGCACGTATGGGCGACATCAAGATGGTCGACATGATGGTTTACGACGGCGTGTTCGACGTATTCAATCAGTACCACATGGGTATCACCGCGGAAAACGTTGCTGAGAAGTACGGTATCACCCGCGAGATGCAGGACGCCATCGCACTGGCATCCCAGCAGAAGGCTGCAGCCGCAATTGCTTCCGGCCGTTTCAAGGACGAAATCGTCCCCATGACCGTCAAGCAGAAGAAGAACGAGATCGTGTTTGACACCGACGAGTACGTCAAGGCCAACACCACGCTCGAAATCCTGTCCAAGCTGCGCCCCGCGTTCAAGAAGGACGGCACAGTAACCGCAGGCAACGCTTCCGGCATCAACGATGCAGGCGCTGCAATGATCGTTGCTTCCGAGGACTTTGTTAAGGCGCACGGCATTAAGCCCCTCGCTAAGATTCGTTCGCACGGCTCTGTCGGCTGCGATCCCTCCATCATGGGCGTAGGCCCGATTGAGTCTACCAAGCAGGCGCTCGCGCGTGCCGGCCTGACCGTTGCCGACCTCGACCTGATCGAGTCCAACGAGGCATTTGCCGCACAGGCTGCCGCAGTGAATGCAACCCTTGGCTTTGACATGGATAAGGTCAACGTCAACGGCGGCGCAATTGCACTGGGTCACCCGATCGGTGCAGCAGGCTGCCGAATCACCACCACCCTGATCTATGAAATGATCAAGCGCGACCTGACCATCGGTCTGGCCACCATGTGCATCGGCGGCGGTATGGGCGAAGCCATCATCGTAGAGCGTGACGAGCTCTGCAAGTAATTTCAATATCTGTGGGGGCTTCCAAAGCCCCCATACATATAAACAATTCAATTCATATTGACAACTATTTTGAAGGGAAGTCTTACCAATGTCTGATGTTGTAGTTGAGAAAAAGGGCCATGTAGCCGTCGTTAAGATTGAGCACATGCAGGCAATGAATGCCCTTTCCACTGACATGTACGCCCAGCTCGAAGAGGCATTTGACTCTGTCGCAGCGATGGATGACGTATACTGTGTCGTACTTACCGGTTCTTCCATCGTAAACAAGAAGGGCAAGACCGTTAACTCCTTCGTTGCAGGCGCTGATATCTCCGAGATGGCCACCAAGACCTGCGCGGAAGGCAAGCTGTTCGGCAATGAGTCCAACCGTGTCTGCTGGAAGATTGAAAACTTCAAGCGCCCGGTTATCGCTGCCATCAACGGCTTCTGCCTGGGCGGCGGCTGCGAGCTGGCAATGTCCTGCGACATCCGCCTTGCTTCCGAAAACGCGAACTTCGGTCAGCCCGAAGTTGGTCTGGGCATTACCCCGGGCTGCGGCGGCACCCAGCGTCTGGCTCGTTTTGTCGGCATCGGCAAGGCTAAGGAGATGCTGTACACCGCACGTGCAAACTACTCTGCACAGGACGCACTGGACATGGGTCTGGTCAACTACGTTTATCCGCTCGAGAACCTGATGGACGAAGCCATGAAGCTGGCAGAAGAGATTGCAGCACAGGCTCCCATCGCCGTTTCTCTGGTAAAGGAAGCGGTAAACGTCGGCATGCAGACCGATCTGAACTCCGCCCTGAAGTTCGAGGGCAACTGCTTTGGCCAGTGCTTCGCGACCGAGGATCAGAAGTACGGCATGGCATGGTTCCTGGATAAGAACCGCGACAAGCCGGCCAAGGAATTCCAGAACAAGTAATTCCCCCATCGGAGTGAGAGAAGAGAGGAAATTTATCATGAAAGTATGTGTATTCGGCGCTGGTAACATGGGTGCTCGTATCGCAGAAGTTTTTCTGAACGGCGGACACACTGTCAAGCTGTTTGATATTAAGCAGGAGTTCATCGACCGTGGTATTTCGATTATCGACAGCGACCTGTCCTTCCTGGTCAGCAAGGGTAAGCTAACGGCTGAGGACAAGGCGGATCGTATGTCCCGTCTGTCGACCGCTGTTGACCGCAAGGAAGCAAACGATGCCGACTTCGTTATGGAGGTCATTCTGGAGCGCATGGACCTCAAGAAGGATCTGCTGCGCGAGCTGGACGGCATCTGCCCCGCTCATACGATCTTTGCATCCAACACCTCGGGTCTGTCCATCACCGAGATGGCAGCCTCCATCCCGCATCGTGCTGATAAGTTCATCGGCTGCCACTTCTTTAACCCCGCTCAGATCATGAAGCTGGTTGAAGTCGTTCGTGCAATTCAGACTTCGGATGAAACCTTCCAGTTTGCGTTTGATCTGATGACCGCACTCGGCAAGACGCCGGTCGCTGTACATGAAGGCCCCGGCTTTGTTGTAAACCGTATGTTAATCCCGATGATTAACGAGGCCATCGGCATTTATGCAGACGGCATCGCATCTCCCGCCGACATCGATCTTGCGATGCAGAACGGCGCCAGCATGCGTTCCGGCCCGCTCCACACCGCCGACCTGGTCGGCCATGATGTAAACCTCGCAATCATGGAAAACCTGTATTACGAAACCGGTGATACCAAGTACCGTCCGCATCCGCTGCTGCGTAAAATGGTGCGTGCAGGCTGGCTTGGCGTTAAGACCGGCAAGGGCTTCTTTGATTATGACGGTCCTTTCGGCAAGGAAATTGTTAAGTAATCTCGCAAAATAAAAAAGAACCGGGCTGCAAAACAAGAGTTTTGCAGCCCGGTTTTCTTTTATGCACAATTCCTAGCTTTTTTATTTGTTTATTCCAACGAATTTTATGTCATTCTATGGATTTTGTCGAATGAACGCGATATAATGGATAAGTATCAGAATAAGATGCGAACCATAGCCGCGGACACCACAAACGCTGTTAAATCAGCACAAAGGGCTGCGACAATGGCATATCTCATACGGCTGAGCCCTATATGACCCCCGTATACGCTCAGCGTGTACAGGCTGGTCTCTGAAGCGCCCAACATTACCGCCGCGACACGGCCGGCATAGCTGTCCGGCCCGAAGCGCTGCATAATTTCACTGCCGAGCGCCAGACCCCCGCCGCCGCTGATTGGCTTGAGCAGGGTCAGCGCTGCACATTCCTGCGGAATGCCAAAAAATTGCAGTGCCGGCGCAAGTGCCGCTGCCGCCAGATCAATCGCGCCCGAGGCGCGCAGCATATAAACGACCGTCAGCATCCCAATCATCGTCGGCAGAATGCTGACAGCGGTCTTTAAGCCGCTTTTCGCACCGCGCAAAAAGGTTGGAAACACATCCACACCATTATACAACGCGTATACTGCAACCGCTGCAAGCAGGAGCGGCACCAGTGCGCTTTGCCATATTGCCATAATATGCGCATCTTCCCTTCCGGTCGTTTTTTGTCACCTAAAAAATGTAAAGGAATTTTTGGTAATTCCCGTAAATTCGACATATTTCACATACTGCCTATGCAATAATACAAATTGTAATAGCGCGGCGCATTTCCCGCTAATTTTCGTCAGGAAAGAACGGCCGCAGCAACCGCCCGCTAAGCAGCACGACGGCCACCGAAGCGATTGAGGCAACCCAAACCGCCGGCATAATATCAAACGGCGTGGGCGAGCCACTGGCCGCACGTACTGCGGCAACGGTTGAGGGGATGATTTGAATCGAGGCAGTATTCAGTGTAATCAATGTTAATACCGCGTCCGGCGAGCCGTGCCGCCCTTCGACCGTATACAGTCGGTCGACAGCCTTTAGGCCAAGGGGCGTTGCCGCGTTGGACAGGCCAAGGAGATTCGCTGTTACGTTTGCGCTGACGGCTTCCATGGCTTCGCGGTCTTTTGATGCCGCGCCGAATAATGGTCGCAGCACCGGCTGCAGCAACCGCGCCAGCTTTTCCGCAAGCCCGGAAGCGCTGATGAGTTCCATCATGCCGCTCCAAAAGCACATCAAACCTGTAATGCTGATTGCAAGCGTTACCGCTTCCGCCGCACCTGAGCTGACGGCCGCAGTAACTGCGTCCAATCGGCCGGTGGCTGCGCCGCACACTAACGCGAGCACAAGAAAAGCTACCCAAACTGCGGAAAGCATAGGCTTTCCCCTCCCCTCTGTTGGCACTTTTACCCAAAAATGGGTTTAGTGATATAGGAATCAAGGAAATGAAGGAGTGTTCAAACACATGAAGTCAACTGGTATTGTAAGAAAGGTCGATGAACTGGGACGTATTGTATTGCCGATCGAGCTTCGCAGAACCCTGGATATCGAGGTAAAGGATGCCCTCGAAATCTATGTGGATGGTAATCAAATCGTGCTGAAAAAGTACGAGCCCGCCTGCGTATTCTGCGGCAACGCAAAGGACGTTACCCACTACAAGGGTAAAAACGTATGCGCTAACTGCATCCGTGAAATCGGTGGTTTATAAAATACCTCGTGTACTTACAGCGGCCGCTCTCGTTTGAGAGCGGCCGCTGTTTTTCCTCACTCCGCCTTGGCTGCACGATATTTCTCACGCGTTGCCATGCCGCCGCGGATATGGCGTTCGCTTTTGTTTTTGCGCAGCACATCCTGCACCCTGTCATACAGCGGTCGGTTGAGCTGGCGCAGCCGCGTTGTAATATCCTTATGTACGGTCGATTTGGAAATTCCAAACCTCGCTGCGGTCTGCCGTACGGTTGCTCCGGTCTCAATCATATACTGCGCGAGCTGTACCGCGCGTTCTTCGGGTAACCCTTTCACAGTCGTCCCCCCTGCCATTTCACGCTCAAGTTGTTAACAGTCTATGCAGGGACAAAGGCGGATAGAACGAGCTGCAAAGCGCAAAAAAATCCCGGTGCATATGCACCGGGATTGCTCTTTTGGGAACGGAATCAACCGCCGAATACCTTAATCATAAAGCCGGCTGCGACAGCAGAGCCGATAACGCCCGCCACGTTCGGACCCATGGCATGCATCAGCAGGAAGTTGGCCGGGTTTGCCTTCTGTCCTTCCACCTGCGCCACACGTGCAGCCATCGGTACTGCGGATACGCCTGCAGAGCCGATCAGCGGGTTAATCTTGCCGCCAGACAGCTTGCACATGATTTTGCCGAACAGCAGACCGCCGACGGTCGACAGCATGAAGGCAAGCAGGCCGAGCAGGATGATTTTAATGGTCTCAAACGTCAGGAAGTTCTCTGCAATCGCCTTGCAGCCGACCGACAGTCCGAGGAAAATGGTCACGATATTGCAAAGCGCATTCTGCGCGGTGTCCGACAGACGGTCTACCACGCCGCACTCGCGGAACAGGTTGCCGAGCATCAGCATGCCAATCAGCGGCGCAGTTTCCGGAATCAGTCCGATGACAATAATCGCAACCGCAATCGGGAACACGATCTTTTCTGCCTTGGAAACCGGACGCAGCTGCTCCATCTTGATTTCGCGCTCCTTCTGCGTGGTCATCAGACGCATCAGCGGCGGCTGAATCATGGGAATGAGCGCCATGTAGGAATACGCCGCAATGGCGATGGCAGGCAGATAAGACGGTGCGAGCTTGGACGCTGTAAGGATTGCTGTCGGGCCGTCCGCGCCGCCAATAACACCGATGGCCGCCGCGACATTGCCCGGAAAGCCCAGCGCCAATGCCAGCAGAAATGCCGAAAAAATACCGAACTGCGCCGCAGCGCCGAGCAACATCGACGAGGGGCGGGCAATCAGCGGGCCGAAGTCGGTCATCGCGCCGATGCCCAGAAAGATGATAGACGGGTAAATCGCGTGCTGCACACCCTGATAAAACACCCAGAGCATGCCGGGACTGGTCATGCTGCCGTCCGCCGCAACGGCAGGGCCGTTCAGCAGGCCGGTCAACGGGAAGTTTGCAAGCAGAATGCCGAACGCAATCGGCACAAGCAGCAGCGGTTCAAATTTCTTGCCGATGCCCAGGTACAGCAGCACGCAGGCAATGACAATCATAATCAGCGATCGGGGGTCCTTGATCATTGCCGCAAAGCCGGACTCGCTCAGGATTTTCCCCATGATTTCTACGAAGGAAAAGTCACCCATGCCCTTTGCCTCCCATTACATTGTGCAAAGGGTAGCGCCGGTATCGACCGCTGCACCCTTCTGCACGCTGACTGCGGAGACCACGCCGTCATGCGGCGCACAGATCTCATTTTCCATTTTCATCGCTTCCAGAATGAATAGCACATCACCCGACTTAACTGCCTGACCCGCGGCACAGCGCACATCCAAAATGGTGCCGGGCATGGGAGCCGCAACCGTCTCTCCGCCGGCCGCAGGCGCCGCTGCGGGCGCAGGTGCCGCTGCTGCTGCCGGAGTAGCTGCCGGTGCAGGTGCAGCCGCTGCTGCCGGTGCATTGCCTTGCAGCACGGCAGTTGCCTGCCCCTTTTCCACTTCAACCTCATACTGTTTGCCATTGAGCGTTACAATATATTTCATGATATTTTTCCCCCTTACAATGCCTTGATTGAACGAAAGACAAGCTGATCGGGCGTAGTGCCCAGCTCATCGCTGACAATTGCCATGATGCAGGCTGCGGTCAAATCGCTCACACCCGAGAGCTGCACGGGTGCAGGCGCAGCCGGCGCAGCTGCCGGTGCCGGACGCGGTGCAGGTGCAGGTGCGGGTGCGGCCGCCGCCGGCTTATTCCCCGCCAGCGAACCGACGATACGGGAAAGGCCGACAATCAACAGCGACAGTGCGGCCAGCATGATAAATACAATCACAATGCCTGAAAGGGCAACAAGTAATGATTCCGTTGAGATGCTCATCTCTTATGCCTCCTTAATGCTGAACTGCACAACAAGCGGCTTTTTGGCTGCCCGCTGCTCAAAATACTGCTCCGCTTGCTGCGGGAAGGCGATGTAGGAAAGTACATCCTCCTCGCTCTCCGCGCGGTCTCCGAGATAGGCCTTCGCCTTCTCAAACTCAGGCTCCATAGTATCCGCAAAGCGGCCGGTCATCGGCTGCTCGTCTCCAAGCACCTGCTTTGCAAGCGCAGGATCAATCGTTCCCGGCGCCTTGCCGTATTCGCCGCGGATATAGTTCTTAATCTCCTTGCCAACCGTCTTGTAGCGGCCGAAGAGCACGTTCACCGTCGCCTGTACGCCGACCATCTGGGACAGCGGCGTGACGAGCGGCGGATAGCCGAGATCCGCACGCACGCGCGGCGTCTCTTCGAGCACTGCGTCGAGCTTGTCAATCGCGTTCTGTGCCTTGAGCTGTGCGACCAGGTTAGACAGCATACCGCCCGGAATCTGGTAGACCAGTGCATCTGCCTTGGTCGACAGCACATAGGGGTCGAATACACCCGAGTCGGCGAACTTCTGCTCAACCGGCAGGAAGAAATCATTCACTTTTTTCAGCGCTGCCGTTTTTACGCCACAGTCAAATCCCATCTGCGTCAGCGCATAAACGAGCGACTCGGTCGCAGGCTGGCTGGTGCCGCCCGAGAAACACGAGGTTGCGCAGTCAATGCCCGCAGCGCCCGCCTCGGCGGCCTTGAGATAGGTCATATAGCCAAGACCTGTGGTCGCATGGGTGTGCACGTAAATCGGCAGCGAGATATTCTCCCGCAGCGCAGTGACCAGATCGAAGCACTCCTGCGGCGACATGATGCCCGCCATATCCTTAATACACAGGCTGTTGCAGCCCATTTTCTCAATTTCACGGCCGAGTGCCACAAACATATCGAGGTTGTGAATCGGGCTGAGCGTATAGCAGATACAGCCCTGCGCATGACCGCCCGCCTTCAGGCATTCGTCCACCGCGGTTTCAATGTTGCGCAGATCGTTGAGCGCATCAAAAATGCGGATGATATCCATGCCGTTCTCGATGGATTTGCGCACAAAACGGCGCACGGTGTCATCCGAATAGTGATGATAGCCGAGCAGGTTTTGACCGCGCAGCAGCATCTGCAGCTTGGTGTTCTTCATGTGTGACTTGATGTTGCGCAGGCGCTCCCACGGATCTTCGTTCAGATAACGCAGGCAGGAATCGAACGTTGCACCACCCCAGCACTCAATAGAATGATAGCCGGCCTTGTCCATATCATCAAGCACGGGTGCGAAATCTTCAAACGGCATGCGGGTCGCAATCAGCGACTGCTGCGCATCGCGCAAAACCGTTTCTGTGATGTGCATTTGCTTCACGGAATTTGACCTCCTTTATTCGTGAACGAGGGATTTCGGGAAAAACAATCCCTTTTCCCCCATTCTAACTAATGATATCATAACACTTTCCGGTCACGCTTTGCAATGGTTATTCTTTTACGAATTTAGCAGATAAAATTCTCCAAGCCCCGCCCTCCCTATTCGCCGCGGTAAGGTTGACTTTTGGCATCTCATGCGGTATGATGGTTCGAGCGGGATATGCCCTTGTAGCTCACCTGGATAGAGCGTTCGCCTCCTAAGCGAAAGGTAGTGAGTTCGAGTCTCGCCAAGGGTGCCAGCGTGGCCGCTTACGGAACGTAAGCGGCTGTCTTTTTATCCCGACTTTCGCCTGAGAAGGTTGTTTTGTGACCGCTGTTTATGCCATGCGCATCTGCGCTGTAAGTCCGGATGAGCCGACGCTTCGTGCCTTGCTTTCGCCTGACCGGCTTGCCTACATTGACCGCCTGCACGGTTCCGGCCGCGCGCAGTCATTTGCCGCGTCGGTACTGCTGAGCCGCGCAGTCGCTCTGCACGTTCCGGCGCTGACACAGCCGCTTGAAATTTCAATTGCCCCGCAGGGAAAACCGTATTTCGCCCATCATCCGGGCTGCTGCTTCAGCCTGTCCCACGCGGGCGAGTGGGCGGTATGTGCCCTGTCTGACCATCCGGTCGGTGTTGATATTGAGCGCTGCACGGACGGACGTCGCGATATCGCCGCACGCTTTTTTCACGAGGAGGAAGTACGGTTACTCCGCAGCTTGCCCGCAACGCAGCATGACAATGCGTTTTACGCGCTCTGGGTACTCAAGGAGGCCTTTGTCAAGGCGACCGGACAGGGACTTGCCCTGCCGCTGCGCAGCTTTTGGATTGAGCTTGGCGCTCCCCCGGTGCTGCACGCGGACAAGCCCGTTGTCCCCTACACCCTCACCCTGCTCCCCTTTGCGGCGGCTGACGGCTATTGTGTCGGGTTATGTGAGCAGCAAGCCCATGCATCCGCGCCGACGCTTACGATTTTAGACGAACCGCTTGCTTTTTCGACATAATGATGATATAATCTCCAAAAATTACGAAAGGTGTACATAATATGAAAAAATTTGTGCAGGAATTCAAGACCTTTGCCCTGCGCGGCAATGTGATGGATATGGCCATCGGCGTGATTATCGGCGGTGCATTCTCCTCCATCGTCACCTCTTTTACCGAGAACCTGATTTCTCCGATTATCGGCATGCTGGGCGGTGCAAATTTCGACCAGTATTCCGTCACGCTGCTTGGTGCTACTTTCAAATACGGTGCGTTTTTAACGACGGTCGTCAACTTTATTATCATGGCCTTTGTACTGTTCTGCATGATTAAAGTGGTTAACCGCATGACGATGCTAGGCAAAAAGTCCGAACCGGCTGCCGCACCGACCACCAAAACCTGCCCCTATTGCCTGAGCGAAATCAACATCAAAGCAACACGCTGCCCGCACTGCACGTCCGAGCAGCCGACTGAATAAAAAAAGAAGCTCTCCTGAACATCAGGAGAGCTTCTTTGCTCTCATTCGTCTTGATCAAGTGCAGTGCGTACGGCTGTCGCCAGCTGATCGGAACAGCTGGTGCCGCGCCCGCCGCACGAAATCCCCTTGAAGTACCCTTCGACCTGATCTACGGTCATTCCCTCTACCACTCGGCTGATTGCCTGCAAATTGCCATTGCAGCCGCCGGCAAAGGATACGTTATGCACGGTATCACCCTCGAGATCAAACGAGATCTTCATCGGGCATACGCCGCGCGGTTTATAGTCATAGTGCTGCATCTATCTCATCCTCCTGATGCGAGACGGCCGCGTACCTGGGCGGCCACCTGCGCAAACGTCTTTACTTCAGTGTATGCACGGCGATCCGTCGGCTGCGGCTGATCGTTCCAGTTGAGCCAAATCCCCGGAATGCCGCAGTCGAGTGCGCCCTGCACATCATGTACAAAATTATCGCCCACCATGACCGCCTCTTCGGGCAGGCAGCCGCATTTTTGCAGCGCTAGCCAGAAAATCTGCGGTGCAGGCTTATCCTGTCCCGCCTGCTCGCTTGAGACCAGATAGTCCACCTCGTCCGCCAGTCCCAGCAGTTCAAGCTTTTCCATCTGGATGTCCGACAGCATATCGGTCACGACCGCGGTCTTGATGCCCGCCGTGCGCAGTTCGCGCAGCAGTTCGGGCACGCCCTCGCGCAACTCCATCGTATCGAACACACCCTGCCAGTACGCACGGTGCACGGCGCGCGCATGGCGCACCGCGTTCAGACCCAAGCTTTCCAACGCCCCCTGTGCCACAACCACGCGGTCATGGATTGGCGGCTTACCGGGCTGCATCCGTGCAATTTGTGCACGGTAATCGGCAAATGCCTGTAACATCATCTCTCCCGATACGCCCAACTCGCGTTCGGCATAGGCTGCAATGTACGCGTAACCCTGCCGGTCACACGCCTTGAAGCTGCCGTACAGCGTATCGTCCAAATCAAAAAATACTGCCTTTAAACTCATTTTATCCTCACATTAATGTTTCATCATAGACCGCACGGCTTCCGCCGACAAACTTCGGTCGCATCCGCGCACAAATCAGCGTTGCTTCGCCGATTTTTTGATATCCGATGCGCAGCGGTACGACCACCGGATGAATGTGCATGCCAATCAGCGTGCCGCCGATGTCCATACCGGCCTTGGCGGACTGCCGCAGTGTCTCGACCGCAACCGGATCGGCAAACCGCCGATAGGCTGTCGTTGCAAACGAACCGCCCGCCTTGGGTTGCGGGATTGCATTGACCTGATCGAGGCCAAACCGCTCAAACACGGCTCGTTCTACAATCAGTGCGCGATTGAGATGCTCACAGCACTGCGCGGCAAGGAAAACATTGCGCTCCCGCAGTGTTTGTTCAATGCCCTCAAAGACGGCTTCCGCCACCTCGACGCTCGAATGTGTGCCGATTTTCTCACCGGTGATTTCGCTCGACGAACAGCCGACAACAAACAAATCGCCCGCACGCAGACCGGCCGCGTCACAGACCTGTGCCGCTGCTGCGGCGCATTGTTCTTTAATCTCAGAAAGTTCCATTCTTCTGCGCTCCTTTTGCTGACTTCTGCGGTGGCAGGCGTATACTTCATACCGCCGCAAACCGTCCTTTTGATGAAACCATGTTCTAACTGCTGTGACCATTATACCACAGCGGCACGAAAAACTTAATAGCAATCACAGGCGATACGCCGCTGATGGTATAATCATAAAATAAATCGTATAATAGCCACTTTACGGCTATTATATCACAGCGGCGCCGTTTTGGCACGGGGTAACCGCATATTTACCTGCGGCATAGACTGGAATGAGGTTCAACCTCAACCAGTAACTATCAACAAGGAGCAACCGCCTATGAATATGCAATCCAAAGACATGGGTCAGGCGCTGCCGGCAGACAGCATTGATCCGCGTCTGCTCTCACTCGCGATGGGTTTTGTGCCCGCGCAGAGCTTTGAGACCCCATATGATCCTTCGCTCGCGCTCGCGCGCGGCACAATCTTCCCTTCGCTTGATAAACCCTTCCTCGGAGAGGAGGCGCTGCCGCGATGAACGAACGCGAAAAACTACTCAACCGCGTGCGCATGTATGACCTTGCCTTGGTCGACGTCATTGAATACCTCGACGGCCATCCCAAGAACAGCGCAGCGCTGGCGTACTATAACAAAATGCGTGAGGCCTTCGACAAGGCTGCGGCCGAATACGAGGACGCCTTCGGTCCGCTGACCGCCCGCGAAACCGATACGCGAAGCGGTGTGTGGCACTGGATCGACGATCCGTGGCCTTGGGAAGGAGCTGACAACTGATGTGGTCGTACGATAAGAGACTTCAATTCCCCGTTAAAATTAAAAATCCCGATCCGGCAGCTGCAAAGATTGTAATCACGCAGCTTGGTGGTGCAAATGGTAAAAGGAGATACTTTTCCGGTGCATTTCATCCCCGGCAGGCCGCAGCCTTTGGCGGTTGGAGATTGCGGCAAAACCTGCGTCCGAATGAGGTGCGATTTTACGGCAATACTTGATGTATGGCAGGAACTTGCAGCGCAATTGCGAAACCCATTTTCTGCAACACACCAAAGTCGCAAAAATACGATGTTTGGTTTGTTAATTTTTCTACAACTTGCCGCTTTACAAGGCGGCTGATTTACGATATCCTAATAGTATCATATCGCAATTTCAACCCAATTATCATTAAGAGGGAGACACGATCAATGAGAGGCGTAGAGACTCGTATTCAGGAAATCCGGCATCGGATTTTCACCGAAGTGGCCCGTATGGCCTATGACACCGAGCATCCGGCTGAGAGCCGCATCGAAGCACTTCCTTACGAAATCATCCCGGGCGAGGTTGGCAATTTCCGCAATGATATTTTTCTGGAGCGCGCCATTGTGGGCGAGCGACTCCGGCTTGCCATGGGACTGCCCTGCCGCAACGCTGCGGAGCATGCTCCTCTGTCCGACAACATCACGGCGGCGGACAAGCCCGAAACTTATTATACCCCGCCGCTGATTAATGTGATAAAATTCGCCTGCAACGGCTGCAAGGAAAATCATGTATTCGTCACCGACGGCTGCCAGGGCTGTTTGGCACACCCCTGTGTTGAGGTCTGCCCCAAGGATGCCATCACGCTTGACCGTTACAGCGGCCGGTCGCATATCGATCAGGAAAAGTGCATCAAGTGCGGCCGCTGTGTCGATGTGTGCGCGTACCACGCCATCATCCGGCAGGAACGCCCCTGTGCTGCTGCCTGCGGCATGGACGCCATCCAAAACGACAAGAACGGCAAAGCGCATATCGATTACGATAAGTGTGTGTCCTGCGGCATGTGTCTGGTCAACTGTCCCTTTGGCGCAATCGCGGATAAGTCGCAGATTTTTCAGGTCATCCGCGCCATGCAGTCGGGTGAGCGTGTATATGCGGCGGTCGCGCCGGCCTTCGTCGGCCAGTTTGGCCCCAAGGTGACCCCGGGCAAGCTGCGCGCCGCGATGATGCAGCTCGGCTTTGCCGATATTATCGAGGTTGCGGTCGGCGCAGACCTGTGCGCAACGCAGGAAGCCGAGGATTTTGTCAAGGAAGTGCCCGAAAAGCTGCCCTTTATGGCAACCTCCTGTTGTCCCGCCTGGTCGGTGATGGCGAAAAAGCTGTTCCCCGATTACGCACACTGCGTTTCGATGGCGCTCACGCCCATGACGCTGACCGCACGGCTCATCAAGCGCGAGCATCCCAACGCCAAGGTGGTCTTCATCGGCCCATGCGCCGCCAAAAAGCTTGAGGCCATGCGCCGGAGCGTGCGCAGCGAAGTGGACTTCGTGCTGACCTTTGAGGAGATGTCGGGCATTTTTGCGGCAAGAGATCTTGACCTGACCACCATCGAGGAAGATCCGCACGGCGTCAACGACGCTTCGACCGACGGACGCAATTTCGCGGTTTCCGGCGGCGTGGCACAGGCGGTTGTCAATGTCATCCGCGACCGCTTCCCCGACCGTGAGATTCAGGTTGCCAGCGCGGAGGGTCTGCGCGAGTGCCGCAAGCTGCTGACCGCTGCCAAGGCGGGCAAGTATGACGGATACCTGCTGGAAGGCATGGCCTGTCCTGGCGGGTGTGTCGCAGGCGCGGGCACGATGCAGCCGGTCAAAAAATCGCAGGTGGCTGTTGGTCTTTATGCCAAGCAGGCCGAGCACCGAACCTCGAACGAAACCGAGCATATCAAGGAGCTAGACAAGCTGGTTGACTGATTCACCCGTTTATCCTGCACGTAAAAAGTCCCTGACCAGATTGGTCAGGGACTTTTTTGTACTACTGTTGCGGCGATCCGCTTTTCTCCGCCTCGCCGGACGGAAGCTGCACGCTGAGGGGTGACAAATCGTGATAGCCGTATACGCGGCTGTAATCCTTTGTTTCCTCATTTTTCACCACTTCGGAACGTTTTCCATCCAACAGACGGATGATTTCATATACATTAATCCAAATTTCGCTGTTGCATTCCTTCTGCGACTCATCGAAAATCAGCTGCATGCCAAAATGCAGATGCGGCGTCTCAATATTGTTCACATTTTCCTCAGTACTGTAGCCCGAACGGCCCAGATAACCGATGACATCGCCCGCAGCCACTGCCGTGCCGACTTCTAAATCCTTTCGGTACGGGAAATTCTTGCGCAGATGGGCATAGTAGTAGTACCGCTGTCCATCCAGCGAGCGAATGCCGATGCGCCAGCCGCCATACTGGTTCCAACCCAGCGCCTCAATCACGCCGCTTTCAACCGCGATGATCGGCGTGCCCACCTGCCCCATGAGGTCATTGCCCAGATGGGTACGCTCAAAACCGTAGGAGCGTCGATTTCCAAAGTCATCATAGTGGGTATATGGAAAATTTTTCGCAATGGGCGAATACGCCTTGATGCCATAACGTTTTTCCCAGTGCGTTCCCTCCGCGCCCTCGTTCGGCACCTCCACCTCATATGTGCCGACCAGACCGGACAGCACAGCCGAATAGGCCTGATGATAGTAGGCATAGTATTTTGAGTCCTTTGTCAGCTCGTCCATAGTCGTGCCGGAGGTTAGGGTTTCGGCAATTTTATCAAGCTGTTTATCCTTGTAACCGCTGAAATCATTCCCGTTCTGCGTCGCCAGATAGGCGAGCAGTTCGATGAAATTCAGTTTGACCGGCTGCTCCTGCGATTCCACATCCAGTGCGATGGCCTTCTTCATCGCATCACAGGGCACATTGAAATCGACCCATTTAATCAGGCTGTCCTGCTTAGTACTCTGTTCCGTGCTTTCTGCCGCGGCCGGCACAAACGCATCTTCCGTCATTGATACCCATACTGCCGAAAGCGCCATGCCAAACGCCAGCACACAGAACCAGAGCAATGTTTTTTTCTTTCCGGATGACAATTTCCTGTACACCCCCATTTTGATTGAGTTTCACAGCAGTAGTATTGCTTGCTGATTTTTTTGTTATCCCAAGAATCATTTTACAGTAGAAAAAAGCAGCCCCAACCAAGCGGTTGAGACTGCTTCTGCGGTTTGTTACGCCTGCTCGGCAAGTGCGATATCGGTATAGCGTTTGGCGACAATCATGCAGCGCGCCATATCCTCTGTAATATCCAGACCGCCTGCTCCGACGCCCTTCAGCGCGCCGCAGTCTACCAGTGCCTGAATCTCCGAACGAAGACCCTCGGGCAGCTCTTCCACCGTGCGGTAACGTTTCATTTCATTCTGCTCCTCTTCTTTCAATTCCTTGAATTCAATCCCGAGCGTTTTCAGCACACCCTTTGCATAAGCTCTGCCAAGGGCGTACTGCTTCTCCAGCGTGTTAAACTTGGTGTGATCGGGCCCATCCACAAAAAAGCCTTCGCACAGCACGGCAGGCGCGATCGTCGACCGCACCCACATAAACGTAGTAGAGGTTTTAATGCCCCGACTGCTCTGTCCGATTGCCTTAACCTCGGTTTCGATATGTTCGGCAAGCGTCCGCGCAATTTGGCCGCCGGGATAGATATAAACCTCAAATCCACTGCCGCCGCCCGCGTTGGTGTGCACTTCGACCGCAAGATCGGGCGCATAGGCATTGCACTCGGCCACCTCCTGCTGGATGGTATCATCCTCATCGGTTTCGCGGCTCATACGCACGGCTACATCGTGGCGCTCCAGTTCGTCTCGCAGCGCCTTGGCCACAACGAGATTCACCGTTTTTTCGGTCAGGCCGTTGCCTGCCGCACCGGGATCGCTGCCGCCGTGACCGACGCCGATAAATACTTTCTTATAGCTCAACGGTTTGTCCTCCTCCATTCTTTTGGCTCTGCTACATGCTACGCAGTGCAGCGGTTCGGTGTTCGCGATTTAATTTACCTCTCGTCCTCCTTATCCCGCAGCTGCGCCAGTACGGCGCGCAGAGCCTCGGGATACGGAACGCCCAGGCTGCCCGCGTTTTCCAAAATGCTCAGTCCTTCGTTTGCCAAATAAAACGCGATGACCGCGCTGCGCATGATCGCGCCACCGCCGAGCACCTGCACATCGAGCACGTTGCCGACGACGACGAGCAGCAGCATCAGCACTTTTTTGGCAAGTCCGGCAAAGCCGACCTCGCTCGACAGTGTTTTTTCCCGGCACGCGACCAAAATCCCGGTCAGATAATCGACCGCCATAAACGCGAGCAGGGCGAACAGCAATCCGTCCGCCTTGCCAAGCAGCAGTCCTGCGACGCTGCCGACTGCCGCCGCTGCCCATTTAATTGCAGAGATGATATGTTCCATTGATTTTCCTTTCCTGACGCGCTTCCCCATCCTCCGGCGCATCCATGTGGAAAATCACCCCCATTCGGTCAACCTATGCAATTCGATAGTGCGGTTTTTTTCCGTCAAACCACCAGTAGTGCATATAATCCTCCAGAATGACCGCCGGAGCGCTCAGCAAAAACCACAGGGCCGCATACGGCACGCATACCTGCCCCCACAGGTTGCACGGCATCCGGCTGTAATCCCAGATTGCCAGGCCGAGCCACCGGTTGAGCACCAGCCCGAGCATCAGCTCAGCGATCGTCACAATCAGCGCGCCGAACAGCATTTGCTCTATCAGCGGCGTATCGGCAGGCAGCACTTCGTTGATGATGCCGATGAGGACAAAGCACACGCCGCCCAACAGGAACATCGTCCAGTGGGAATGACCGCGCCACGCAAATTCAATGCCTAGGTAAATAAGTCCGCCAAGGAGTCCTAACACGCCATGAACGAGAAATTTGCGCATTTTCACACCACCTCCGCCAGATTTTCCGTTCGTGTTCTCATATGGCTACCATATGCCGCCCCTCGTCTCTTATGCGGTGAACGCGGCATATTTTGTCCACAGCATGTGGATAAATCCGCTCCGTGCATCATATCCGATGCTTCCTCTCATACTAGCTGCAGGGAGGTGATTGCGGTGAAAAAGTATGTTTGTGAAATATGCCGCTATATTTACGATGAAAAAACCGGTGACCCCCGCCGCGGCGTTGCACCCTCTACCCGCTGGGAGGATGTGCCCGAAGATTGGGACTGTCCGGTCTGCCACGCCGGAAAAGACCGTTTTCAAAAGCAGTGATTGCCCGCTCCGCCCTTTTTCAAAGGGCGGTTTTGTTTTGCCGCGCATCGTCTAACCGTTCATCCATCCCGCATACCCTGTATGGGGTGATTTTATGGATGCCAATCAACTTGCTGCAGCAGTGACTGCGCTCGCTATCGCCATCTCGAACGCCAACACGGTGTCGGACACCGCGCTGCTCGGTATTTTGTTTACACAGCTCGGGGATACGCTGACAACACTATCCACGCAGCGCGGCGCTTCGGAAAATACCTGAGCCGTTCGGCGGCGGTATTATTTTGCCTTGTCCGTCGCGCCGAGCAGCTCACGCAGGGAGAGGGTTCTTTCTCGCTCTCCCTGCGTGGAGCCAAATGCCGCCGCGCGGGCGGAATCCTGCGCGATACGCGCGCCGACCTGATGCCCCACCCGCTCGAGCAGCATGGATCTGCAGCGCGCCCACTCCTCTGCGGGCAGCTGCAGGCTGCCGTCCTGCGCCCGCAGGGGCGTTACCGTACCGTCCGGCAGGAGCAGTTCGCTGCGGCCGGATAGTTTTTGTGCCATTGCACCTCACCTCTGTTTCGTGTAATACCGCATAATGCTGTTACCTTACTGTATTCGCACAGGCTTGACCATCATTCCGTGCCATTAGGAGGGGATTACAGAATGACAAAAACAGCCCCCGCCAGCAACCGGCGTGTGGCAGCCGCCTATATCCGCGTATCGACTGACGATCAGCTGGAGTATTCGCCGGACAGCCAGCTTGCCAAAATCCGCAGCTATGCCGATGCAAACGACATGGAGCTGCCGGAGTCCTTTATTTTTATGGACGAAGGCATTTCCGGCCGCACGGCAGACAAGCGTCCCGCCTTTCAGGCGCTGATTGGCACCGCCAAATGCCGCCCGCGCCCGTTTGATGTCGTTCTGCTCTGGAAATTCAGCCGCTTCGCCCGTTCGCGTGAGGACAGTATCGTCTATAAATCCATGCTCCGCAAGCAGCTTGGCATCGAGGTCATATCCGTCAGCGAAAACATCGGGGACGATAAACTGTCTGTTCTCATTGAGGCCATGATTGAAGCCATGGACGAATATTACAGCATCAACCTCGCGGAAGAGGTGCGCCGCGGGATGACGCAGCGTGCGGAGCAGGGCAAGTACAACACCTACGCGCCCTTTGGCTATCGCATTGAGCGCGGGCAGTATGTGCCCGATACGGCTGCCGCACCCGTCGTGCGCAAAATCTTCGCGGACTATCTTGCCGGTATCCCGCTGCTGCGAATCGCCAGGGAAGTCTCCGCCATGGGCGTGTGCACCCGGTTCGGCAACGCCTTTGACAGCCGGCAGGTGGAATACATCCTGCGCAATCCGGTCTACATCGGCAAAGTGCGCTTTACCCCCACGGGACGCGTTCCGCGCGGCCAGCACAATCCCGATACGCTGACCGTTGACAGCCGACACGAACCGCTCGTTGATTTATCCGTCTATCAGGCGGTACAGCGCAGGCTTGATGAGCAAAAGCGGCTCTACGCCCCATACAGCCGCACGGCAGGCTCCGCCTTTCTCTTAAAGGGTTTGGTCAAATGCAGCGCCTGCGGCGGTACGCTGACACAGGCGGTGCGCGGCGAAAGCCTGCAATGCCATAACTATGCCAAAGGGCGGTGTACGGTTTCGCACTCGGTGCGCATCAGCTTACTGACGAGCGCCGTACTGGAACAAATCGAGCGGGATTTTGCGGGACAGGAGGTTACGATTACCGTTCCCGACCAAACGCCCTCACGCAGTACACCGGAGGATGATCTGCTCTCGCATCAGCTTGCGCGTGAATGGGGCAAGCTTCGGCGCATCCGCATGGCTTATGAGTCCGGCATTGACACGCTTGCCGAATATCAAGCGGGCAAAGCGCGTATCACCGCACAAATTGAGCAGTTGGAGCGCGAAATGCAGCATGCGGAACGCGCCGCACTCGCACAGGCACGCAAAACCGTGCAGGACCGCTCGGCCTGCGCAGAGGAGCAAAATATTGCTCTGCGCAGCTTTGTTCGCAAAATCGTGTTTGACCGCACGCACAATTCGTTTTCCATTCAGTATTACATATAAAAAAGAGGAGACAGTTCGGCCGCTGCGCCCAACTGTCTCCTTTTGTCATTTGGCGGTCCCGATGGTGAGGTAGGCGCGGCAATGCGCTATCTCAATCAGCGCTATACGATGCCCTACAAGGAATGCAAGGGTATTCTGACCGACGTAGGTACCGAAGCGTTGTTATGGGTCAGAATGGGGGCTTTGTTTTCTGCGCCGGCTTGCGCTGCACAAAAATCCATTTGCGGGACAATCCGTTTAGGCTAATTTCAACTCTGCCGTCCCCGTAAACCACCATTTTATCAAGCAGGTTTTTGCAGAACAGTTCACTCTGCTCGGCGCAGGTGATGATGTCCGTCACCTGCTGCCGCACGCGCTCCGCCTGACCGACCGCATCCCATGCGGCGCTCTGCCGCCCGCGCACCGCATCGAGCCGCTCCTGCACCACCTTCAGCTCCCGATCATAGCGGTCATTGAGCAGCCGCATTTCCTCCGCCGTAAGGGAATGCGAAACAAAGGCATCCAGTGCCGCTTCCTTTTTCGCCGTCAGCTTCTCTCGCTCGCTTTCGAGCCGGTCTGTGCTGTCTGCCGCCGCCTGTTCACCGACAGAGGCGGCTTCGATAACGAGTGCCGTCACTCTATGGATCATTTGCTCCGTGTCCATCGGAAGCGACCTGAGCACGGTTTGGAGCATTTCCATCGCGCGCTCATCCCGCAGCTGCCTGCCGACCGCGCAGCCAATTTCATTCCCCTGCGCATCCTGCCTTCTGCGCCCCTCGGTCGCGGCGGTATAGCAGCCCCATCGTCTGCCCGGCGTCCCATCCGCACGCTTTTTGGTTCTGGAAACAAAGCTTGCACCGCACTCGCCGCATTGAATCTTGCCGGAAAACACATAGCGTCTGCTGTGTCCCTCTCCGTATTCTCCGCGCCGATTGCGCTGCTTCAGCTCGGACTGCACCAGATTCCACAACGTCCGATCCACAATCGGTTCATGGTGATTCGGAATCACCACGAGCTGCTCCTCACCATGATTATACTTTTTATCGTGGGACAGGTAATCCGGTGTAATGGTCTTTTTCTGCACCAAATCGCCCGCATACTTCTCGTTTTTCAGCATTTTTACAATCTGACTGGCCGACCATTTGACGCCGCCGCTGTAAGTACGAATGCCCTGCTCCCGCAGCTCCCGTGCAATGACCGATACTCCCTTTTTCTCCACCCCGTATTGATGAAAAATGCGCCGCACAATCTCCGCCCCCGCCGGATTCACCGTCATGCACCCATCCTTCACATCATAACCGAGCATTGATCGTCCAAACACCACCCCCTGCTCCATGCGGCGGGTCTGCCCCCATTTCACGCGGGACGAGGTTTTGCGGCTCTCCTCCTGCGCGATTGAGCCCATGATGGAAAGCCGCAGCTCCGCATCGGGATCCAGCGTATTGATGCCATCGTTCAGAAACAGCACGCCTACGCCCAGTGCCTTGAGTTCGCGGGTAAACGAAATCGTATCCAGAATATTGCGTGAAAAACGGCTGACCTCTTTGGTCAAAATCAGGCTGAATCGCCCCAAATGCGCGTCATGAATCATGCGGTTAAACGCTGCCCGCTTGCGGGTAGATGTGCCGGTGACGCCCTCATCCGCATAAATTTCATGCAGCTGCCAGTCGGGTTGGCGGCCAATATACTCCCGAAAATAACGCTGCTGACTTGCAAAGGAGTTCGCCTGATCCTCCTGATCGGTCGAAACCCGGCAATAGGACGCAACTCGAATCATGCAAAGCACCCCCCTTGTTGATAGGCTATGCGGCAGGCCTGCCTCGCTTTCCTGATGTCCTTGTCGAAAAAGGTAAATATTTACCATATCGGTATTGCCTTTCACTTCACAA
Source organism: Butyricicoccus sp. Marseille-Q5471 (assembly GCF_951230135.1). GTDB lineage: Bacteria > Bacillota > Clostridia > Oscillospirales > Butyricicoccaceae > Agathobaculum. Next base: position 214,729 of record NZ_CATNVC010000001.1, read on the forward strand.
TCCTGTAATATATATAACAATAAGGAATTTATAGGACGTATTTCCATTATCCGTTTTATGGTACACCTTCTTTGTTATCCTACTGTTAAGCACTCAGATAGGAGATGAAACTAATGATACAGTTCCCCGCCCATATCCGCATGACGGATGCCGATGAACCCCAAATACAGACCGTAACCGAGCATTGCCGCAACGTTTCCGCCTACTGCTCCAACGCGCTGCGGCAGCCGGGGCTGAGCAGCACCGGACGGCTCGCGGGACTCGTGCACGACAGCGGCAAATTTACGGCAGCCTTTTCCAATTATATCACTCGGGCTGCCCGCGGTGAGGCGGTGCGCCGCGGCAGCGTCAACCACACCTTTGCCGGCGTTCGCCTGCTGCTTGAGCGGTATGCCGATCCCGCCGCTTCTTCCTATCGCAACCTCGCCTGCGAAATGCTTGCCTTTGCCGCCGGTTCGCACCACGGACAGTTTGACAGCGTCGACCCGGAGGGGCAGGATGGCTTTGCACACCGCACGCAGGCGCAGAACATATTTTACGAGGAAGTAAAGGCCAATTTTCTCTCGGAATGCGCGGAGCAGACCGAATTGGATGCGCTGTTCGATGCATCTGTTTCAGAAATCGAACATGCTGTTTCTCAGTGCAAAACCGTCTGCCAAACGCAGGACGAGTTGTTTTTTTGCTTTTTTCTACTGAGCCGACTGCTTTTGTCCGCTTTAATTGATGCGGACAGGCAGGATACCGCCGAATTTATGTGCGATATGCCGTTCCCATCCCCGCCGGAGGACATGCGCCCCATCTGGGATGCGCGGCTTAAAGCGGTTGAGCGCAGGCTGTCCCAATTCCCTGCCGACCGGCCGATAGATCAGGCACGGTGGGCCATTTCCGAGCAATGCCGTGCCTTTTCCGCGCGGGAATGCGGCATCTACCGTCTGTCTGTCCCCACCGGTGGCGGCAAGACACTGGCAAGTCTGCGCGCGGCACTCGCACACGCCGCGGCGCACGGCAAGCAGCGCATCTTTTTCCTCACCCCCCTGCTTTCCGTTTTGGAACAGAACGCGCACGTCATCCGCACCTATCTGGAGGACGACAGTCTGGTGCTTGAGCATCATTCCAACGTCGTGCGGGAGGAAAACACGGTCGACGAACTGGATTACAACGAGCTGCTGACGGAAAACTGGCACGCACCCGTGGTCATCACCACGCTTGTGCAGTTTCTCAACACCCTGTTTGACGGCGGCAACGCGTGTATCCGCCGCATGCACGCGCTGTGCAACAGTGTGATTGTTCTGGATGAAATACAGTCTGTTCCCCGTCATATGCTCTCTCCGTTTAATCTGGCGGTCAATTTTCTGTCGGGCATGTGTGGGGCGACTGTCATCCTGTGTTCTGCCACGCAGCCCTGTTTGGAGACAGCCGTGCATCCCTTGCTCAAGCCGCACGATTTGATTCCCTATGATCCCGCGCTCTGGACACCCTTCCGCCGCACCGAGATTGTCGATCAGTGCCAAACCGGCAGCTACACGCCCGAAACCCTGGCTGACTTTGCTCTGGAACAGCTGACGGAAGCCGGCAGTCTGCTGCTCATCTGCAATACCAAGGCGCAGGCCGCTACTATGTATGAGCAGCTGCGCCACGCCGATGCACAGGTTTTTCATTTGTCCACAGCCATGTGCATGGCGCACCGCATTCTATCGCTCGAACAAATCAATGCCTACCTTGAGCAGCGCACTCCTGTGGTCTGCGTCTCTACGCAGCTGGTCGAAGCGGGTGTGGACTTTTCCTTCGGCTGCGTGATTCGGCTGTTTGCCGGCATGGACAATGTTGTGCAGGCCGCCGGACGCTGCAACCGCAGCGGTGAATACGGTGCGCTGCGCCCGGTGTTTATCGTCAAGCTACAGGGCGAAACACTGACCCATCTGCGCGAGATTCAGCAGGCGCAGGATGCGTCGGAAGAGCTGCTGGGAAGCTTCCGGCAGAACAGCGCCGCCTATCAAAACGATTTGCAGTCCGATTCGGCCATCACGTACTACTATCGTCGGCTGTTTTTTAACATGCCGCGTCTCGCGCAGGACTATCCGGTTCCCCAGCATAAGACTACGCTGTTTCAAATGCTGTCCCTGAACAGCGATTTCCGCCTCAAAAGCAACGCGCCGCCCCCTGCTCATCTGCTCGGGCAAGCCTTTCGCACCGCCGGTGAGGCATTCAAGGTCTTTGACAACAGCACAACAGACGTTTTAGTCCCTTTTGATGCGGGAACGGAACTCATTACCGCCCTGAACTCCGCCAAAGCACAGCATGACCTTCTTTATCGCAAGTCGCTGCTCGATCAGGCAAAACACTATTCCGTTTCGCTTTTCGAGTATCAGCTCAAGCAGCTGCAGGCGTGCGGCGGACTTCTTCCCCTATGCGGCAACACGGTCTTCGCGGTTCAGCCGCCGTTTTACAGTTTGGAAACCGGCGTGACCATCAAGGGCAGTGAATCACTCTTTCTGGAGGTATGATAATGGAACATAGAAACACGGTGGAATTTGAGGTCACCGGCAGCTATGCGCTTTTTTCCGACCCGATTATGCGGGTTGGCGGCGAAAAATGCTCTCTGCAGGTACCAACCTATGAAGCGCTCAAGGGAATCCTCTCCTCTGTCTACTGGAAGCCGACCTTTGTCTGGGTCATTGACGCGGTGCGGATTATGAATCCCATCCAAACCGAAGTCAAAGGCATTCGACCGATTAAATACAGCGGCGGCAACGATTTGTCCTACTACACCTATCTCAAGGACTGCCGCTATCAGGTGCGCGCGCACTTTATCTGGAACGAGAACCGTCCCGAGCTTGCGGCCGATCGCAATGAGCACAAGCACCACAACATTGCCCGCCGGATGATCGACAGAGGCGGTCGGAGAGATATCTTTCTGGGCACGCGGGAATGTCAAGGCTATGTAGAACCCTGCGTGTTTGGCGAGGGCACGAGTTGCTATGACGATATTTCTTCCCTCGCCTTCGGCCTGATGTACCACGGTATCACCTATGCCGATGAAGCGTATTCCTTGGATACGCAGGGTAAAATGACGACTCGCTACTGGTATCCCGTGATGGAGCGGGGCGTGATTGAATTTTTGCCGCCCGAGTCGTGCCCCATCCTGCATACGGCACGGGAAATGCCCATGACGCCGTTCAGTCCATCCCTGAGCAACTTTTCGGGACTTTTAGAATTTGAGCACGAGGAGGAATGATACGTGGGACTTCTGCAAGCAGCTTACCGCACCTACGAGACGCAGGCGCACCTCGCGGGCATTCCTGTTGAAAATCAGGATACGCTGACGCCGGTATCCCATATGGTGCAAAACGCGCACATAGAAATCACCCTCAGCGACAGCGGCGCCTTTCAATCGGCGCGTCCGCTTGCCAAGGGCGAAGCCAAAACTATTATCCCGGTTACAGAGGAATCCGCCAGCCGTGCCGGCAAGGTCATCCGACCGCATCCGCTGTGCGATCAACTGGGGTTCCTCGCTTCCTTTGACGAGGAAAAGCATGCGGCCTATCTGGCACAGCTGACCGCCTGGGCGGAATCTGACTGCTCCCACAGCAAGGTGCGCGCTGTGCTCCGCTATATTCAGGGGGACACGATTCTGTCAGATTTGGCGGCCACAGGTATTTTGACGCTCAACGAGGCGGGACTGCCCGCAGGCGGCAAGATCGAGGGCATCGAATATGCAAAATGTCTGGTTCGCTGGCGCATCGTCCCACCGCCGTCTGACGCTTCGTCCGCCTGTTGGGAAGATTCCTCGCTGTTTGACGCGTTTATCCGCTTTAACGGTAAGCAGCGTGGGGAGATCGCGCGCTGCCTGTGTGCAATTTCCGGAGAGCAGGACGTGCCCGCCGCGCTCCATCCCAAGGGCATTATCGCGGCAGACTTTGGCGCGAAACTGATTTCTTCCAATGATGACAGCGGTTTTACTTATCGCGGTCGATTTAACAATCCTGTGGAGGCCGTTACCATCGGCTACACCGCGTCGCAGAAGGCGCATAGCGCACTGCGCTGGCTTGCCGCAAATCACGGCATTGTCATAGGCGATTCCAAGGCCCACCGCACCTTTCTCTGGTGGAATCCGAACGGCAAAGCGCTGCCTTCGTTCGACTCTTTCGGTATGAAACCGTCGGGTGAGCAGCGAATCAACTTCCCCAATTACCAAAAACAGCTGTTGGAAACACTGGGTGGCTACCGGCAGACACTGACTAGCACCGATGACGTTGTGGTCACAGCGCTTGATGCCGCCACCACCGGACGGCTGTCCGTTACGTATTACAGCGAAATGCCGGCCAATGATTTTCTCGACCGGCTGGAAAGCTGGTATCAAACCTGCTGCTGGGACAGCCGGTATTTCGGCGTGCAGTCACCCTCGCTCAAGCGCATTGCACAGTGCGCCTTCGGCACCGAGCGCGGTACGTTCATCGAGGCGGATGGCCGGGTGCTGCGCGAACATGTGCAGCAGCTTTTGCACTGCGTCATCGACCGCACGCCGATTCCCGCCGACATCGTGCGCGCGCTGACTGTGCGGGCGGGACAGCCGTTGGCCTATAAGCCAACCAACCGCGAGACCCTGCTATCCACCGCCTGCGCGGTGATCCGAAAATACAAAAACGACAAACAGCACAAGGAGGAATGGACTTTGGCACTGGACGAAAACAACACAAACCGCAGCTATCTGTACGGCCGACTGCTCGCCATCGCCGAGCAGGTGGAACGCAGCACCTATGATTCGCAGGAGGGGCGCGAGCCCAATGCCATGCGCATGCAGGCCATCTTTTCTCAGCGGCCGATGCATACCTGGCGCATTCTGGAAGAACAGCTCAAGCCCTATTACAGCCGCCTTGCACCCGGTCTCCGTCAGTATTACCGCAGGCTTACGCAGGAAATCACGGACAAGCTGTCGGTAGAGGACACCAGCCTCAACACCCGACTGGACGACGTTTACCTGCTGGGCTATTATCATCAGCGCACTGCGTTAACCCGAAAGAAAGAGCAGCCTTCCAAGGAATCCGCTGACACCAATGTTACAACTGGAGGAAACTGAAAATGAGCGTACTGAATCATAAAATTGACTTTGCAGTTCTGGTCTCGGTCAACATGGCCAATTCCAACGGCGATCCCCTCAATGGCAACCGCCCGCGCACCGACTACAACGGCTACGGCGAAATCTCCGATGTGTGCATCAAGCGCAAAATCCGCAACCGCTTACAGGATCTCGGACAGCGTATTTTTGTCCAGTCCGACGACCGCTGCGACGACGGTTTCAAAAGCTTGAGCGACCGCGCGAGCAAAACGCTGCCCAAAACCAAGGATCGGGAGGAATATGCCCGTCTGGCCTGCGAACAATGGATGGATGTACGCACCTTCGGTCAGGTGTTTGCCTTTAAGACCGACAGTGTTTCTGTTGGCGTGCGTGGCCCTGTTTCCATTCATCAGGCGGTCAGCGTTTCTCCCATTGAAATCAACTCGATTCAGATTACCAAGAGCGTCAACAGCGAGACTTCCGATAAGCGCTCGTCCGACACCATGGGCACCAAACACATGGTTCGCTTTGGTCTGTATGTCATCAAGGGCTCCATTAACGTCCAGCTCGCCGAGAAAAGCGGTTTTACCGAAGAAGATGCCGCGCTCATCAAGGAGTGTCTGCGCACGCTGTTTGAAAACGATGCTTCCTCCGCCCGTCCCGAAGGCTCGATGGAGGTCTGTCAGGTCTACTGGTGGGAGCATAACTGCGCCGTAGGACAGTACTCCTCCGCCAAGGTGCACCGCTCGCTCAAGATAACGGCGAAGGACGGCGTTGAAATCCCTTCCAGCGCAGATGATTACTGCATCGCGCTTGAGGAGCTGCCCGGCCTGTCCTGCGAGATCATTGATGGCATTTAAGGAAGAGGACTTCCTTCAGATTTCCGGTCTGCAGCATTTTCGCTTTTGCAGAAAGCAGTGGGCGCTGATTCATGTCGAACACCAGTGGGCCGAAAACTTCCGTACAACCGACGGCGCGTTGCTGCACGAGCACGCGCACGACAAGAACTTTCAGGAGACCCGCGGCGATCGGATCATCACGCGCGGTATGAATGTCTTTTCCGCGACGCTCGGGATTTCGGGCGAATGTGATGTGCTTGAATTCCACCGTGGCACACAGGGTATTCCTCTGGCGGGACGCGAAGGGCTTTGGCAGCCCTTCCCCGTCGAATACAAGCGCGGCAAGCCGCATTCGCAAAGTGGAGATGCCTTACAGCTGTGCGCGCAGGCCCTGTGTCTGGAGGAAATGCTGTGCTGTCAAATTCCGCAGGGCGCGCTGTATTACGGCGAACTGCGCCGTAGGCAGGGCGTTGAATTTTCCGATGAGCTGCGGCAGAGTGTGCGGGATGCGCTCACCGAAATGCACGACTTTTACCGACGAGGGTATACCCCAAAAGTCAAGCCGACCAAGTCCTGCGGCGCATGCTCGCTCAAGGAGCTTTGTCTGCCGAAGCTGATGCGGACACGCGCGGCTTCCCTCTACCTCCGTCAGTCTTTAGAGGAAACAAATGAAACATCTTCTTAACACCTTGTTTGTTACATCCGAGGGCGCTTATCTGACACTGGACGGCGAAAATGTTGTGGTAAATCAGGAAAAACAGAACTTAGGACGTTTTCCGCTGCACATGCTCTCCGGCATCATTTCCTTTTCATATGCGGGCGCATCTCCCGCGCTGATGGGCGCATGCGCGAGTCGAAATATTGCACTTTCCTTCTGCACGCCGCGCGGCAGATTTCTGGCGCGCACCTGCGGCGAGAGTAATGGAAACGTGCTGTTGCGCCGCACGCAGTACCGCATTGCCGACGATCCGGTGCAAAGCTGCCGTGTCGCGCGCAGCTCAATCTTCGGAAAAGTCTACAATGCGCGTTGGAGCATCGAACGCACCCGCCGTGACCATCGACTGCGTATCAGCGATGAAAAGCTGGGCGCGGCTTCCGACAAACTAAAAGCTCTTCTGCCTTCCATACTCGAGGAAACCTCGATGGATTCGCTGCGGGGGTTGGAGGGTGTGGGCGCTGTGGCCTATTTCGGCGTGTTGGATGAAATGATTTTAAACAGCAAAACGGACTTCTTTTTCCATGAACGCAGCCGCCGTCCGCCGCTCGATCGCATGAACGCGCTGCTTTCGTTCGCTTACAGCCTGCTTGCGCATGACTGTTCATCCGCGCTCGAGGCTGTCGGACTCGATTCCTACGTGGGTTTTCTGCACCGTGACCGACCGGGACGTGCGTCACTCGCTCTGGATTTGATGGAGGAACTGCGGCCCTGCATGGCGGATCGCTTCGTGCTGACGCTCATCAACAACCGCGTCATATCTGCCTCAGACTTTATGGTGCGGGAAAGCGGTGCCGTGTTGCTAACCGATGACGCGCGACGCAGCTTTCTGAAGAGCTGGCGCGAGAAAATGCAGGAAACCATCACCCATCCCTATTTGGAGGAAAAGCTTCCCTGGGGACTGGTTCCTTATATGCAGTCCCTGCTGCTCGCCAGATATCTGCGCGGTGATTTAGATGCATATCCGCCGTTTTTATGGAAGTGAGGCAGCAGAGTCATGATGGTTCTGATTACGTATGATGTCAATACCGAAGACGCGGCGGGCAGAAAACGTCTGCGTCAAATCGCCAAGCAGTGCGTCAATTACGGACAGCGGGTGCAAAACTCTGTTTTTGAATGTCTGCTGGACGCGGCGCAATGTCGCATGTTACAGGCCAAGCTGTGCGCCATCATGGATGAGGAGCGCGATAGCCTTCGGTTTTATTATCTTGGCAACCGCTATGATACCAAAATCGAACAATTTGGATCCAAGGACACCTATCAGCCGGAGGGAGCTTTAATTATTTAATCGGTGCGAAGCGGAAGTTGCCATGAAAACCGCAGCCGGTTCGCACCTGTTTCCGCCGAAAATTTGGGTGTCCGCTTCGGAGTTTAATAAATAAATCTATTGTAAGGGTGAAATTTAAACAGAAATTTCACCCTTTGTTGTAGGAAATGATAAAACTTCCCGTGTAGTTTTGTTGTTTTTTGCCGTCGCACCCTTCACGGGTGCGTGAGTTGAAATGCGATATTGTCGATTTCCATCCATGTCGATAAGTCGCACCCTTCACGGGTGCGTGAGTTGAAATTTCGCGTGGGACGGAAATGTGTACAAGTCAGACGTCGCACCCTTCACGGGTGCGTGAGTTGAAATGGTCTGCTATACAGTCCGAACTTAAAAAACTATGCGTCGCACCCTTCACGGGTGCGTGAGTTGAAATAGGAACAGACTGAGTGCATGATTGATCTATGCGAGGTCGCACCCTTCACGGGTGCGTGAGTTGAAATGCTATATTGATCGGCACGCCTGCGGTCTGCAAGGTCGCACCCTTCACGGGTGCGTGAGTTGAAATAAAGAGACGTTTGCGGCGATCCTGCCATTTGAGCGTCGCACCCTTCACGGGTGCGTGAGTTGAAATCATGCATTTGTTATGCTTGTTTATAATCATCATAAGTCGCACCCTTCACGGGTGCGTGAGTTGAAATTCTGCTCTGTGTACTTTCTGACTGAGGAATCGGCGGTCGCACCCTTCACGGGTGCGTGAGTTGAAATGCGGTTCTGGCGGTTAGTCGTGCGCATGGTCAAGAGTCGCACCCTTCACGGGTGCGTGAGTTGAAATACATTATGCTATCGGGAAGTGGCTCGATGTATAGGTCGCACCCTTCACGGGTGCGTGAGTTGAAATACCTTCACGGCGAATTTAAAGTCAAGCCAACAGAAGTCGCACCCTTCACGGGTGCGTGAGTTGAAATAGCGCACGAAGTAAGGGGGGGGCACACATGACCGAGTCGCACCCTTCACGGGTGCGTGAGTTGAAATACAACGGCGAAATCAACCGATGGCGCGATGACGTCGCACCCTTCACGGGTGCGTGAGTTGAAATATTCCGGGCAAATCCGGATGTCGATGCCGGGGAGTCGCACCCTTCACGGGTGCGTGAGTTGAAATTTCCAAGGCATTTATCGTATCGCACAGCGAATTTGGTCGCACCCTTCACGGGTGCGTGAGTTGAAATAATGCGTCCGCATCTGTCGATGTGTATGACAGCGAGTCGCACCCTTCACGGGTGCGTGAGTTGAAATTGCTGCAAGCTTGGATGCATCTGCGGCTTCACGGTGTCGCACCCTTCACGGGTGCGTGAGTTGAAATTGGTAGTTTGCATTAAGCGTGTTGTATGTTTGGCCTGTCGCACCCTTCACGGGTGCGTGAGTTGAAATATTTTGGAAGAACCAAATCCGTATATGACAGGGCGTCGCACCCTTCACGGGTGCGTGAGTTGAAATCGGAGACATCTGTTGTCGCAGAAGACCTTGTGCCGTCGCACCCTTCACGGGTGCGTGAGTTGAAATGTAGCAAAAAGCTTGGCGCAATTAAGATCGGGAGTCGCACCCTTCACGGGTGCGTGAGTTGAAATCGACACCACCAGTCGAATAACCTGCGTGTCGATGCGTCGCACCCTTCACGGGTGCGTGAGTTGAAATAGCGCACGAAGTAAGGGGGGGGCACACATGACCGGTCGCACCCTTCACGGGTGCGTGAGTTGAAATCATACAGCAACACCATCGACAAAAGAAAACACCTGTCGCACCCTTCACGGGTGCGTGAGTTGAAATATTTTGGAAGAACCAAATCCGTATATGACAGGGCGTCGCACCCTTCACGGGTGCGTGAGTTGAAATAATTCCCACCACTGGCTCCAGCCCGAAATGGTAAGTCGCACCCTTCACGGGTGCGTGAGTTGAAATCCAAACCCCATACACCAGCCACAGCGCCCACAAGGTCGCACCCTTCACGGGTGCGTGAGTTGAAATCCTTACGGCCTTGCAGCAAAGTTGGTACGGTTGGTCGCACCCTTCACGGGTGCGTGAGTTGAAATTTAGTCCGGACACAATTATCAAAATTGCGACCGGTCGCACCCTTCACGGGTGCGTGAGTTGAAATGGATTGCATCTTGGATGATATAGGCGTTGGAAAGTCGCACCCTTCACGGGTGCGTGAGTTGAAATCGCGATGGCGGGATATACGGACACTGACAAAGGAAGTCGCACCCTTCACGGGTGCGTGAGTTGAAATACCCGGTATAAGGTGCAGTCTATCACAGACAGCGGTCGCACCCTTCACGGGTGCGTGAGTTGAAATATCCAAGCTATAAATTTTTATCTTATCCAAATGGTCGCACCCTTCACGGGTGCGTGAGTTGAAATAAAAATCCGTCGGTAGGGGAGGGCTGCGGGCGGGTCGCACCCTTCACGGGTGCGTGAGTTGAAATCTGAATGGTAACACAAATTGCTGAAATGTTAGGTATGTCGCACCCTTCACGGGTGCGTGAGTTGAAATAATGCTCATGTTGTTGTGTATGCATCATATGATTGTCGCACCCTTCACGGGTGCGTGAGTTGAAATCACAAGGCATAAACAGCAAAGGATTCATGCCCAGAGTCGCACCCTTCACGGGTGCGTGAGTTGAAATGGAACTTGTTGAGACGATGCTTACGGCATCTTACGTCGCACCCTTCACGGGTGCGTGAGTTGAAATTAAGCATCATAGATACGCACGGTAGCCATGCGACGTCGCACCCTTCACGGGTGCGTGAGTTGAAATGATACCGTGATTGATGTTCTCGTTGGTAATCCGGTCGCACCCTTCACGGGTGCGTGAGTTGAAATGTTCGCAGCTGATGGTGGATACGAGGAAATTTTTGTCGCACCCTTCACGGGTGCGTGAGTTGAAATCACTGCATTTGTGCAAAACAGCGGTGAAAATGTAGTCGCACCCTTCACGGGTGCGTGAGTTGAAATAAAACATCCGCCGAGTTTTGGAGGCAGACAGGCGGGTCGCACCCTTCACGGGTGCGTGAGTTGAAATACATAAAATCAGTCGCATTTTGATACCTCCTCCGTCGCACCCTTCACGGGTGCGTGAGTTGAAATATAACCTCAGCCATTTTCTGATAGATATTCATAGTCGCACCCTTCACGGGTGCGTGAGTTGAAATGTGTAAGCTATGACTTGATTATACTTGCACGCTCGTCGCACCCTTCACGGGTGCGTGAGTTGAAATGCACCTACTCCCCCGCAAGACAATGGACATCCTATAGTCGCACCCTTCACGGGTGCGTGAGTTGAAATTGCAGAGGTTTTAGGCAAGTGTTATATTACGATGTCGCACCCTTCACGGGTGCGTGAGTTGAAATTTAAACTTTTCCGGTCACATTGCCGAGTGTGAGGTCGCACCCTTCACGGGTGCGTGAGTTGAAATGTCTCTGGCGATGCGCGGGTCTGTGGCGGTGCGCGGGTCGCACCCTTCACGGGTGCGTGAGTTGAAATTCCACCCCTCCGCGCTTCTCTACGCGCATCAGCGTCGCACCCTTCACGGGTGCGTGAGTTGAAATCTCGCTTTCCCGCATTTCAAGCGCCATGACTTGCAGTCGCACCCTTCACGGGTGCGTGAGTTGAAATGTATCCCGGAAGTTTGCTAGACCCGGTGCGGTCGTCGCACCCTTCACGGGTGCGTGAGTTGAAATTGTTCGATAATTGTCGGTGCAACGAATAATCCGTGGTCGCACCCTTCACGGGTGCGTGAGTTGAAATCAATCCCGAATCCTGCGACGATGATTGGCGCGGCGTCGCACCCTTCACGGGTGCGTGAGTTGAAATTATCCGACCTGCAAAACATCTGGAATGTCGCGCATATGTCGCACCCTTCACGGGTGCGTGAGTTGAAATATACTGCTCCGCAATCTCCTCATATGGCATTGTGTCGCACCCTTCACGGGTGCGTGAGTTGAAATCATGTTGCTGCGCGGTTTGCGGTGTCGATTGCATGTCGCACCCTTCACGGGTGCGTGAGTTGAAATCGCTGATGCCCCGCAAGGGGCAAGCGGGCGACGGGTCGCACCCTTCACGGGTGCGTGAGTTGAAATGTTATTATCTTTATTGATATCCAAATCCGCATAGTCGCACCCTTCACGGGTGCGTGAGTTGAAATAATAAATTGTCCGGTCTTACCGTCGGTCACTGATGTCGCACCCTTCACGGGTGCGTGAGTTGAAATTTAGTGCCGATATAGACAGTGCTGCCATTGACCGTCGCACCCTTCACGGGTGCGTGAGTTGAAATTTATACTCATACATCTGCTGGTAACCGTTTAGACGTCGCACCCTTCACGGGTGCGTGAGTTGAAATGGAAAAGGTAATGTCCCCATATCTGCTTGCACCCGTCGCACCCTTCACGGGTGCGTGAGTTGAAATAATGACCGCCCAGCTGATATGAATCAGCCACCAACGTCGCACCCTTCACGGGTGCGTGAGTTGAAATATAAAAAAGCGTCCGGATTGCCCTGGGCGCTTTTTGGTCGCACCCTTCACGGGTGCGTGAGTTGAAATTCGGATGTCGTCGACCGTTGTCATTAGGATACGTACGTCGCACCCTTCACGGGTGCGTGAGTTGAAATTTGTATCATCCCCGGCACTTGGTCGGGGTCTATGTCGCACCCTTCACGGGTGCGTGAGTTGAAATTTGATGAACTTGATCGCGTAGGTGATGCCGATTGGTCGCACCCTTCACGGGTGCGTGAGTTGAAATTGTTCTACCGAACCGCACAAGGAGACGATTTGGATTGTCGCACCCTTCACGGGTGCGTGAGTTGAAATGTCCACCCGAAAGGGCGGTTTGTAACGGTTGAGTAGTCGCACCCTTCACGGGTGCGTGAGTTGAAATGAAGGCGAAGACACCGCGGTCGCGGCCATGACGGGTCGCACCCTTCACGGGTGCGTGAGTTGAAATGTCGGCATCGGCTTGATGAATCAGGTGTGGGACTGGTCGCACCCTTCACGGGTGCGTGAGTTGAAATCACGCCGGACAGCGCCTTGATGGTATCCATCACCGGTCGCACCCTTCACGGGTGCGTGAGTTGAAATAATAGCAGTCGTGGCGGTCTGTGAGGCGTAGGATCGTCGCACCCTTCACGGGTGCGTGAGTTGAAATGTGCAACGGATACAAGTACCGCGAATGCGGGAAATAGTCGCACCCTTCACGGGTGCGTGAGTTGAAATAATAGTTACTGCCTGTGATTCCTCACACGCTACTGTCGCACCCTTCACGGGTGCGTGAGTTGAAATCGCGACGAGACGATGAAAACCGGGAACGTCAATGCGTCGCACCCTTCACGGGTGCGTGAGTTGAAATACCTCGTACACTGCCACATGTACGCCGGTCACGCGTCGCACCCTCCATAGGTGCGTGAATTGACACAGATGAGATGCTTCATTTGTTATGCTTTCCTTTGCAAACCCGTTAAATATGCTGCAGCGCGCTTTTTAAAACTTGTCTCTCAACGTATCTGCCTCTTGCATCTCTTTCAGCCCTGCGTAGAACTGTATTTCCAGCTTTTTCTCTGCTCTGCGGTATTGCATTTCATCCAGTGTCCCCTTTTCCTTTATCGCAAGTAATATAGACTTTTGATACGCAAACCAGAACTGCGCATGCGTCTTGCAGGTTATCTTCTGCTTGTCGGTAACTGCAATCAAAATTGGCCTATCATCCATCTTATCCGCCTCCTATGATGCAAACTATGCGATTACTTCCTTTGTCTTGATAGCTTTTATCGTCTTTGAATCATTTTATCTGCGATTCAGGTACAGAAGAACCCGCACACGCAAGTTATATATAGTAAAAAGCCGCGAAAAATCGCGGCTTTTTGTCTTATTCGCTTCTTTTATACCACAAATCATCTGCAGTGTCAACCGTTTTACTTCCCAATCGTTCCCTTTCGCTGCTCCATAACTGCATAATCCTCCCGTGACAAAGGTGCACGCGGCTTGCTTCCGTCCGTAATCCCCGCATCGGCCAGCGCCTTCCACGCCTTTCTCGCGTAATCGCTCGTAGGCAATCCCTCACGCTCTTTTTCATAGCGATCCATGAACGCCTTAAACTGTTCATATGTAAACACGTCGTTTTCCTCCTTTTTTAGTCCGAATCCCGATGCTATTCCACTTGCAACAGCAGCCGCGGCAGACTTTTTATTTGCAAGATAAATCTGCATATCATCGCGATCGTCAATGAAGCACACTTCTAGAAGGGCATGCGACACGCCCAGACGTTTTACCGTGTTCATGACCAATAGCCCATCGTTTCGTTTCACACCACGATTTTTCAGCCCCAGCGCGGCAAGGTTGCTCACGATCGCCTGCTCAACATTGATACTCTGTTCATTTGACTTAACAAGAATCTCGGTTCCCGTTGTGCGGCCGTCGCCGCGCTCATCATCTACGCAGGCATTAAAATGGATTTCGAGCACGTAATTCACTCTGTCCAGCGGAAGCACACCTCCGCTCTTGATATGCTTGTACGCGTCTATGCTCTGGTCAAACAGCACAGCTTCCACAGTTTCATATTTTCGCAGCTCTGTCTGCACCAACTTCGCAAGTTCACGTGTTAAAACAGCTTCCCTGCATCCGCATCCACTTGCACCGGGGTCATATGGCTTCCCGCCATGCCCCGCAATTATAAGTATTTTCACGCTTATTCCTCCTTTGCCGTTACTGCGTCTGGAACGTTCACTTTTGCACTTGTTTTAACCAATTCGGCAATTTTCATCAGGAATTCAGGCATAGGCACACCTACGTCATGCAGATTTTCCAAAATAGAAATTAGTTCATTTGCAATGATCCATACTGCAACGATTACCGCAACAGGCGAGGAAACAGGCAAATCCATTCCCATGAATACAATCACCCAATCAATCACCGCGCCCACAACCACCAGCAGCCACATGCAAACTTTCTTTACAATGCCTTTGATACCTACATTGCTATCAATTTTCATGCCCCGGAACTTCGCGGCAATTAGCCCGGTTCCGTAGTCAAACAGGGAGCAGCCGATCATAATAATGATCGGCCAAAACGCAGCCCCCAGTTTTAAAGCAATCAACCCGGCGAATCCGGTAAACCACAATTTAGCTTCCATCAGCTTATCCATGTTGTCTTTCTCCTTTAATATCCATAAAGTTCTGTTAACGGGTCAATAGATTGTCCATTCTTCCACATTTTGAAGTCAAGGTGCGGTCCCGAACTATTCCCGGTACTTCCAACCAATCCAACTTCCTGCCCGCCCTTCACAATATCACCGACGTTCAGCCCGTCAGCAGAGCCTTCCGACATGTGGTTGTATTGCGTCACGTATCCGTCACCGTGATCGACCTGCACCCATGTGCCGTATCCTCCACCATATCCGCGCTTATTTATTGCTGTCACGATGCCGCTCTTCGCCGCAAATACCGGTTCCCCGGCACTCGCCGCAATGTCAACCGCTTCATGGTTCGTGGATGCTCCCGCCGTGGGTGCGCTTCTGGAACCGTATGGGGAAGAAACCCACACATTTTGACCCGGCGTAACCGGCAATTTCCAATCTCCGCTGGAAGTTGCGGTTTTTTCTGTGTATAACTTAACAAAGAACTCTGCATCCGCTTCCGGATAACCCAGTGCAACGACCGCCGAAAGACGATCCTTTGTTTTTTTGTACTTGCCCAATGTGCGCCAAACGTCGCCGAATTCCCTTTCTGTGAAGCCGGCCTGCTTTGCCTTCTGCCACTTGTTCTGTGCAGCTTCTGGCAAATCTTCAACCGAAAAATTTCTAAATGATGTTGGTATGCGGCCAGATACCAACAAATCGTTTAGAACATCCTTCTGCGGTTTGGTTAAGTCCAAACTTGAAATTACACTTCGCTTGGCATCCGCTTCCTGACGGTTCCCCAATTCGCCGTTTTTACTTTTGCGTTTCACTTCCGCTACATCTTCATAAGCCTTTGTGAAAACTTCATACGGAATATGAGCCTCTTTAAATGCCGCCTGTGCCTTTGGATATACTTTTTCATCCAACACATTAAATGCCTTCACTTCCCCCTTGGATACATAAGTCGGAATACTGCTTTCGTATCCCCCTCCATCCTCCTTTTGCTTTGTACCGGCTACTAAGTAACGGTCAAGTTCCTGCTTTTGACGTGTCGTGAGATCAAGTGACATAATAAATTCACGTGCCTGAGCCGGTTTAGTTTCAACTGTTTTCCCGTTTTCCTTTTTCGGCTCCAATGAATCAATCACGCGCATAGCGTTCATGGTGTCCTTTGGCGCATGCCCAAGCCCCACCAATTCATTGAAATTCATTGTGCTTGTCTCGGAAAGCATCTTGTTTCCGCCTGCCAGGTACGCCTGACCTTCCTTTGTCGCCGTAGAGCCAAAAGCCAGCGCCTTTCCCACGTTCACTGGGTCCATGGAATCAATCAGATATTTCAGCCGCGAATTATCAGCCGTGTATGCTCCCGCTGTTGGCTGTGTCCTTGCCGTGAATCCATTCTCAATATTTGCGCGTAGTTTTGGAATTATATTTAGGTCTTCCGCTGCTTTTCGCGTGCGGGTTGCCTGCGCACCGCCGAACGGCATCAGCACATTTGCCAACGGTTCAAGATAGTCAACATCTTTTCCCGTTGCCAGATTTGCAATAGGCGCGGTCAGTGCCGAAATACCTATATTACCAGTACCAAATCGCGTTGGATCACCTTCCCCAAACAGATTTTTTGCCGTTGTTTCGTCAAGACCAAGTACGGTTCGTGCAATCTGGTCACCCGCAGGCATGTTTGAAAGAGTTTCACCGGCCAATCGTCCGGCGTACTTTGCCGCCTGTTTGCTGATGCTCATTTTCTCGCCGTCATCGGCTTCCTGCTCTGTAATATCGGAATGAACTTCCTGTATCGCATGTACTGGGTCGAATCCAGTTTCGCGGCCGTCTATGAAATTCTTCCGAATTTCATTCATGACCCAAGTCGTTCCGAAGATTTCCATCAGTGCCAAAGCATCTTTTTGCTTTACTTTCTCTTTCAATACTTGATAGGCGTTGTTTACTTCCACTTGAAATGGTGCGAATAACTTTGTAATCTCTGATTTTTGATTTAGCGGAATTTCTCCGATACCACGTCCGGCAATTGCACGCCGTGTCAAATCGTCCGCAAAGTCAACCGCATTATCCAATCCATTTCTCTGTGCCTGACGATATGCCGCAAACCACGACATTTCAGCTACCTTTCTATCACCTATTTCCATCATCCACGAAAGAAACTTTTCAGGTGTTTTCAAAACACTTTCATCAAACTGCCGCACCGCGTGATCCAGATAACGTTCTGTTAAAAATCCGCTCTGTGAAAGAATGTTTTGCATCTTTTTGTCACCTAGTCCAACGCGTGCAGCATCGGCAGCACCTGCCACAAGATCAGCCGGATTTTTAACATATCCCGCAACGTTCGGCAAATTGTATACCTGTGAAACCATAGAAGAGAAATTCCCCATTATCGCGTTTCCCTTAACGCGATTGTTCAGCCAGCGCAGACCCTTCATAGCCTGTCTGCCGATCAAAGTTTTTTGCACGCCGCGATCGAGTGGATTTGTTTTCCCGGCAAGATCATTGGTGTAGTCAGTTAACCATTCAATGAATTTGTTTGCATTTCTGGTATCTGCTGTTCCGTTTTGAATATCCCGTACCGTCACACGCAGGCGTGCAATTTCCGGATCAATATTGATCTTGTACTCTGCTGCCTGAATGTATTTGACCATACCGCCCACTGAATCTTCGGTACTGTCAATGCCCTTTCGCGCCTGCATAAATCCAGCCCACTTACTCTTCGGCTTTGTCCAGTCAGATACACCTACTAGACGCGGGTCAATGTCGGCAGACGTTTGAAAAATGTTTTTGATGGCGGATAGTCCATCGTCCATTTCCTGCCAATGGTGATAATAATCCTTTCTGGCGAAAACTCGCTTGTTACGGAATATCTCGCCTGATTCAATCGCCTTTTGCAGTTGATTGATCTCCTTGTCGTTCGCCTGCACATCCTGCATTAGCCGTTTTAAATCACTGGAATACTCTGCATCCGGTGACGCGAATAACCCGTCTTGTATCGCGCGAACCTTGTTTTGCAGCCCGTCACGCTTTGCTTTCAGCACATTCAGGTCGTGCTTTGCATTTTCCTCTACATTTGGATAGATTTTTGAAAGCGAAGCATTGATCTGCTCTAAGTAACCATCATATACACGCCTGTTGATTTGGTCCATCCGCTGAATATTTTGCCACGAATCCGGAAACTCTCGTTTGAGATCATCCAGCGTATACGCGACCTCCTCAATATGTCCATTCGTCTTGACGCGACGGTATCCCTCGCCATACCACTGCACCGCAGCACTTTCCCGGCTTCCCTGCCGGATTCCAAGCTCCTTTGCAGCTTCATGATACTGGTCAAGCTTATTCTTTACGTTGTGAGCATACCGGCTTTTCGCGTTCATGATTGGTTTCTCGATGTGATTTCGTAACACCTCACGCAATTTTGTGTCCTTACCAGCCACAGAATCAAGCACCCGCGAAAGGTCCTTATTGTATGCGCCGCTGGGGTTGTTTAGTTTCCAGAATTCGCTTTCCGGTAACTTTTCAAATCCGCTTTTGATTCCGGTATCCGGGTCAATTTCATCTA
Organism: Butyricicoccus sp. Marseille-Q5471; assembly: GCF_951230135.1. Classification (GTDB taxonomy): domain Bacteria; phylum Bacillota; class Clostridia; order Oscillospirales; family Butyricicoccaceae; genus Agathobaculum. The sequence continues at coordinate 233,334 of NZ_CATNVC010000001.1, forward strand.
CAAGTTCTTTCGCATCCTTCAATTCGCGCGGGTCTGTTTCATCCACATGCCTTGCTGCAACCCTCGCTTTTTCGGCTTCCTCTTCAACATTTAACTTCGGTGCATCGTCTGCGCTCCAAACGCGCTTCCACCGTCCCACTTCCTCTGCATCCGCAGTGTTTTTAATCGGTAAATCCATCGAATTAACCAGATTTTCCGCATTTTTTCCGACAGTTTCCGTATTGTTTTTGACTGCCAAGTCTGATAAAATATCAGTAGCAGAGGATGTTCCGGCGGACGGGTTAGGGGCAGCAGGCGCAAGCTGAGTTGTCACCCGGTTACCGGCTCCTCTGTTTTTCTTGTATTGTTTCAAATACTTTTCCGTATCTACTCCCCACATGTTTTTCATGCGGATAGAGCCACGTTCGTTGGATACGATTTCCGTAATAATGGAATGCCCGTTGATCTGCTTTCCGACTTGAAATGAAACCGCGTTTTTTCCAACCTTGATTTGAAGAATATCGTCAAAATCATTTAGGTATTCGGGAATGCTGTAATAGTCCTGCTTGGAGAGCGGAATATCCCCGGCTTGCTTCGCACTGGTATGCCCTGCAAACGAATGCTTTACATCATCCGCGCCCAACTCCATATACCTTCCGCGAATATCTATTTTCCCGTCTGATGCTTCATAAACCGCATTCGCCAAGCGATCATTGACGCGGCCAAACGCTTTAATAGTTCCTTGATTATCTCCCTTCACCGAAGCGTCAATGAAGTCCTTCATTTCCTCCGTTGTTTTGATAATCGGAAAATCTACACTTTCCACCATGGCCGCTTTTGTGGCTCTGGTGGATTGTTTTTTGCCTGTTTGCAGATATTCTGGCAAATCCGCTTCACCCAAGAACCTGTATTTTCGGGCATCGTCTACCCGCTGAATGGTGTCTCCGTCCAGCTCAACCACTTTACTTTTCCCGGTTGCTGTGTCGATGAACTGCACATCATACGTTCCAGAAGCGTTCTTTCCCTGAATCACGCCGTAATTGTTGCGATCCGCCGCCCAAACGCGATCCCCCGCGCCGAATCCATCCTGCGCAGACGAAGCAACGTCCAAAGTCCTTCCAACATCCTGCGCGTTTTTCGGCTCAAGGTTCAAAGAATCCACTACGCTAGATTTTTGATCTGTAACATTCGGCGGCTGTGTCCAATGCTCCCCGGCCTTTGTGCCCTCTGCAAAGCGCTTCTGCGCACTGGAAAGGGTCTCGCTCGTACTTTCCAGTTTCTTTTCCAGTGCCTTAATTTGTTCATCAATTTTCAAAGCTTCATCAAGCGAATCTGTTTCATTCAGCCTTTTGTAAAGTCCAAACAACTCCGCTTGCTGCGCTTCCCCTTGCCTGAAATTTCTTCGCATTGCCGTAATCATGGGGTTATTCTCCCCGATTTCTGTCAAGGCGTCCAAATCCGCACGGTGCACGCTCTTCGGGTCCATGCTGTTCGCTACCTGCTTCACTTGTGAAAGGCGCTCTGCCGTTTGTTGAGCTTCACGTGCTGCCGCCTGCTGCATCAAGTCTTTTTCGCGCATTCTTGCGAGAGTTGCCGTTCGTTCTGCTGATAAATCGTTTGCCGCTTTTGCAATGCGGTCAACCTCGCTTTGTGCCGCTTCCACCTGTTTTTTCGCGGCTGTCGCATCTTCTAGCAATCCGGCGCGGCGAGTTTCCGGGGTTGTGCTGCGGTACTCGGCATAATACTGACGAAATCCTGCCCTTGCTTCCTCTAATTTCTGCTCAGCGGCAGCACGGGCGGCAGCAATTTGCTTTTCTGCCTGTTCAAACGGGTCTACCGTCTGTGTCTTTTGGGTTGGCACTGTCGTTTTCGCCGCGTCAGATGCCGCAGGCTGGCTTTTAATCGAAAGCGAATCCGTTATCGCGTCAGCCTGTTTTGACGCATCCTGTACGCTCTCTGCCGCCTGTACGGCGGCTTTCGGCGCTTGCGGAAGCGTTCCCTTTTGCAAGGCCGTTCCATATGCTGCAGTTCCGACTTTCCCGGAACCGATTTTTTTAGCCAAATCGTTGAAACTGCCGCCCACAATAAATTCTGTCGGATCTGACAAGGCTTCATTTGCCAAGGAATACACAAGCCCCGCCGCCGCATTTTTGTCAGAAATCGTCTCGCCAATGCTTTTTTCACGGCCGTGCCGCTTCGCAACATTTTTATCATAGGTCGCCTTATCAAGATTGTAAGTAAACTTTGGTTTATTCCCCGTTGCTGCCGCGTCTGCTGCATCCCACGCATTCAGGTACAGGGATTGCAGCGCCTGCAACCCTGTGCCGACAAAGTTCGCCGCCGCGCCCGCAACATCCCCCTTCTTTGCAAGATCGACGTATGTTTCATCCTGTGAAAACATGTCCTGATAAAATGGTTTATTCTCAGCTTGGAATTTTTCCTGTGCGGCCTTGCTCGTTTCTGCAATCGCCTTTTTCTGTGTCATGTCGGTTACACCAGAAATAGCCGCATATGCAGAAGCTGAACTAAGTTTCTTTTTTTCGTTCTCAAGTTGTCGGCCGCGATCCTGTGCGCGGGTGCGCGTGCGCCTGGTCCTATATGTATCATATGCCGCCGCATATGAGGAAGTCGGGCTGGATACCGTTCGAACTGTGCTTGTTGTTTGTCTCGGTGTTCTCTGCTTTTTCGCGGTTCCTGCCCGCCATGCGCTGCCGCCGTAGGCGTTTGCGCCGTATTGTTCATCAATACGCTTCGCGGCGGCGGCGGCTCTTTGTTTCACATAATCGCTTGCCATTTGAAAACCTCCTAGTTAACCTTCTTATAACTGCGTCTACCGGTTATAGGATCAACTATTTCCTTTACATAGCCCTTGTCAATTAACGATTCCACCTCTGGAAATGTCATTCGCCCATAACCCGGTACGATCACCAAATTCTGTTTTTTTACTGCTATACTAGCGGAATTATCTGCAGACTGGAGCGCATCACTTTGCCGTGAATAAGCATCTGTGTTTACGCTGCCCTGATACGTTCTTGACCCACCGGAGGACTTGCCGGCCGCGCTAGCCTGCAGCGCGGCCAATTCAGCCGCCGCCCGTGCATCATCGTATTTATCTCCGATCTGATTACCCCGTTTCAAGGCTTTCAGTTCCTCTTCATACTGCGCACGCGTGATCTTATTTGTTGCCAATTGATCTTCCAATTCCCTGACCTTTAGGTCATAATCGCGCTTATCCGCAGAAATCTGGTAATCTTGATACTGATTTTGCATCGTCTTATTGCCGTTATAGTATCCGGTCAAACCAGCTTCGGAAAGGTTAAAGTTTTTCGAATTCCAGTAATCTTCCCGCTTTGCGTCCTGCTGCCGGTAAAGGTCGTTCAAAAGCGCCTGTGCCGATGAAGCATCCGCATTTGCTTCCGCTGTAGCAATACCGCTATCACGCGCCAACTGTGCATTTTTCAGGGCAAGGCGCAGATCATTCAGTGCGCCTTGTTCCGCTGTATTTATGCTTGTCAGCCTTGTAGATGCCGCATTCTCAGCGTCAAGCGTAGCCTGCCGACCCTGCCCGCTGTATGTGGTTCCGCTGTCTGCCATTTGCTGTTTCAGCGCCTTTTGCGCCTTGTAGCGTTCTAACTCGCTTTGATCGCGCGTTGTCTGGTATTGCTTTGGAACTGCTGACATATCCGCTTCATTTTGTGCACGAAACTGCTCATATTGCTTATTAAATCCCGCAATTTGCGCTTGTTTCTGCGCATTATACATCTGATTGATGTAGTCCGCGCCGGATTGAATATTCTGTCCCGGAATGTACCCGCTTTCGCTTTTCGGAAGATACTGCGAAAAGCGGTCGGTGGTGGAATAATTTAAACCTTCACTCTGAATTTTATTGTTCCGGAATTGCTCATACTGCGCGGCCGAATTGTAATCGCCCTTGCTCACCGCTTCATTGATCTTAGCTTCATAGTCGGTATTTTTGTCATAATACCCACCAAAATTCGACCCGCCGCCAGAACTTCCCGAACTGCTCGCCCCGGACCCCTTGGACGAAGAATTTGTTTTCTGTGCCGCATTGGAAGTTGCTTTTACAACCGATCCAATAATACTAGAAAGAAGCCCCATTTTCGTACCTCCTTAACCGTTCATTTTGTCATATCGCATCAATGCCACCGCAAATTCTGCTCGCGTAATTGGTTCGTTTGGCCGAAATTTGCCGTCCAAATCGCCGCGCATATATCCTTTCGCACGGCAGTATTCAACACCTTCCCGCGCAAAATCCGGAATTGCGCTATCATCCTTAAACGGCGCTGCATCCTGATACTTTGCAATATCCACCTTGTCAGGCGGCGGCAGAATCGGCGCACCAATGCCGGTCTTGCTATCCCTGCCCGCGTCGCCAATGTCTACGGCGCAGTCCTGCAAAAACCGATGCATGCCCGCCTGTGACAACGGACGGCCGGTTTTGGCGATTGCCATATCGTTAACCAGCGCCGCCATGCCTGCAAGAACCGGCGTGCTGCACGATGTGCCAGAAAAGCCGTTAATTAACGTCGGTGCGCAAAACTCTACACCATCCGATACACTAGAAAACGGCGCCGGACGCATTTCTTTTGTGTTTGCCATAAGGTAATACGCGCCTACGCCCCACACATACTTGCACTGGATAATGCGGCTTGCAGTCTTTCCAGAATCATTACCCGCCGCGAAAAACAGGCAGCACTTATCGGCAATTTGCGCAAGCCCTGCATCCAGATCAGGAACATTGCACACCGTATCATTCAGGCTTGCAAACAGCGTGTCTACGCCCTTCGCAATTATCTGTGGCAAAGCGTCGGTCAGCAGCTTATGCTGGCACTTGCCGCCTACATAGTTGGTTGTAACCGTCAGGTGCACGACTTTGCGATCTGGTGCAATCAAGCGATGCACATCATATACCTTACGACCGTGATCGCTATCGTCGTATCCTTCAAACGGTTCTCCCGTGGCGCTTAAACCGCGACTGCCTGTCCACCCTGCGGCGTGCCAAGCAGTCACACCAATGTGATCCAAAAACCTTTTATCATCACTCATTGGTGGTTTCCTCCTTTACTGGAGCTGTCAGTTGGTCATATTCTGCCTGCGTTAGCTTTCCAGCTGCAAGCAGCGCATCCAGTCGCGCTTTTGACCATAGTCTCGGGTAATACAGCTTCGCCATTTCAAACGCTGTCATAGCGTCACCCCCGTCATCAGCGCAATAAAATCAACATCGGCGCGAAGCTTCTCTGTCTCAGATGGTTCCGGTTCTACCGGAGTGACCGGCTCCGGCAGCGGCGTATTGGATAGCGTCACCACGTTACCGACCACCGTGCAGCGTAGATAATCCGCTACGGTGTAAGTGCGCAGCTGTGTCCCTTCGTCCGTCTGAATTTCCATTGTATCGCCGACCCTTACCGGCGTTTGCGCGGTAATCACACAGCCGTCAGATGATACGCGACAAGTGATGCCCAGATATGTTTGATCGTTGGTTGTCAGTTTCATTTTTTACTCCTTAAATACAACAAAACATCCGTACTGCGTACCGTTCACCGTCAACGACACCCAATCACCATTATCCGTAAGAGTTACCATATCAGGGTTAGGTGATTTAGGGTCAATCGTCACTTGCCTAGTCGCATTGTTGTAATGCAAGATTGCAAATTTATTCGGAGTTGATGACCCAGTGTTTGACGTAACGATTATGATCGTATTTTCGGAATCCTTTGTATATCCAGCGGTATTGGATTGCACCGACCGTAAAGCCCATACATCAAACTTGATGGGCTTAAACAATACATTGTCTGATTCCACGATTCCCTGTAAAATCGCCCGCATTACGCCACCCCCCCATAAAGTAGCAATGGGATATTAACCTGCGGCACATCCGTTCCCTTTGTCCGGGCAACAAGGCTGCCGTTTGCCGTGTCAATATATCGTACTAACGCAAGTGCTTCCTCGATGAGCGCATTCGCCGATTCATCTGTTGTGTAATTCGGGCCAATATAAGCACTTTTCATTTCGGCCATCGCCACAGAGCATGACACCGTCTGTGTATACACCGTGCCGGACTGCGTCCAGCCGGATGCCAACAGGGTGACTTCCGCCGAGACTGGTTTCATGGTTTGTAGATTAGCGCGCGCACCGGCAGCAGTCCCAGAACCCGTGCCGCCGTTTTCAATGGCCTGCATATGGTTTGCTGCCGCCTTGCCGTTCCACGTCGTGCGCTCCGTTGCCGTAACGTGCTTTACCGCATCGGCCTGATGCGTTTGCAGATTTTTCTGCACCTCCTGTGCCGCTCCGGCAACGTCCGCACCAACCTGCTCAGCTGTCACACCATGCGGATTTGTCTTATTGGCAATGTGTCCCGGCAACGTAGCAAATGCCTGATACAGCCCGGATTCCGTGCCACTGTACCCGGCTTCCGTCGCCGCCGTGTATGCGGACTTTCCATCCTGCCCAGGCACGCCCTGCGCACCTGCAACGCCTTGCGCACCCGGTACGCCTTGCGGACCCTGCACGCCCTGTTCGCCCTGCGGGCCGCGCGGACCTGTGTCGCCGGTATCGCCCTTTGGGCCCTGTATTCCCTGCAAGCCCTGCGGCCCCTGAGGGCCTTGCAGCTTGCCGAGCGACTTCCAGTCAGAAAGCAATTCCGACCAAATGTAAATACATTCATCGGCCGAAACCATATAGGCATATGCATCCCCACCCGGAATCGCTGCTTTCAGCGCACCAAGCGTTGGATAAATATCTTGTATGGTAAACGACCGACCGTCTGCGCCATCGTTGCCACGATCACCCTGAGGGCCTTGTGGCCCTTGTGCGCCTGTTGGACCCGCCGCGCCGCGCGGGCCAATTTCACCCTGCGGTCCTTCCGGGCCTTGAATACCCGGCACACCCTGTATGCCCTGTGCACCCTGTGCACCTGTCAAGCCCTGCGGACCCTGCACGCCTGCCACGCCCTGCGGACCGCGAATGTTAACCGGCTGCGGCAGGTTTGCAACATCCTGCACCGCCCACTGGATAACGCCATCCGCGCCAACGGTAGGCACGATAACAACGCCGCGTAATCCCTGCGGGCCTTGCACGCCCTGTGCACCTGTGTCGCCTTTATCGCCCTTGTCGCCTTTGTCGCCCTTAACGCCGTGAACAATGGTTTTCGTACCGTCGTCAGTCACTTCACAGTTTGAAAACTGCATGCGTCCGCGCTGCGGAAAGGATTCCCCGTTTTTGTCCATGACGATATGTCCGCTAGATCCTGTCGCCTGCCACACGTTTCCGTCTGCTGAGGTTTCAAGCACCTTGTCACTGTTTACGCGGATAAACTTTACATCATTGGTTCCAAACCGAACGGATTCATTCAGTTCCACTTGCACTGTTTTTCCTGCAGCCGTTCCGATTTCGCCAGCGCCGCCCGAACCCTCTAAAATGGCGGTAACCTGATTGATATAATCCCGCAACTGTCCATGCAGCCGCATTAGCTGTTCGCGCACTTCTTCTTCGTTTGCCGGGTCGGGAAATGCGGTTGTATCCGCAAGCCCGCTTTCCGGGTTAAACTTCATTTTTTCAAACGCCACGTTGATACCTCCTATGACTTAATCTTTTTGGCGCTTCTCCATGTCATGGTAATTCCCGAAATACTCAAATCGCGGTTATCTTCCATGTTCTCAAGTAGAATGCCAAAAAGGAAAACCTTCTTTTTGTTCGGTTTCCTTCGAAACGACTTTGCGAAATTGATAACCTCCCATTGAAACGTATTCCAGAGAAAACCGCCCCACATTTTAGCAGGTACGCGTATATCCTCCGAATCATATTCGCCGTTTGGCTCATTGTCCGTGATGTACTTGAGCCGAATGCGACTTGCCGTATCAGCGCGAACCGTGATCCAACATTCAATTACCGTTTTCAGATAATTGGAAAGCCCAAAATTTCGCAGCGGCATTTGATATACTCCATGAATCGCGCTTTCGAAATCCCGAAAATCATTCTGGAATCGCGCCATACGATTTTCACGCAGAATGTACAATGTTCCATCATCCTCGCAAAATGCCGTCCCGACAATGTTATCAAACCGCCACCACGACAGCCGCAGCGCGTCCGCGTCTGTGTCACCGGAATAGTTGTATGTGGAAACGCTGTAATCCCAAACATACGCCCTCCCGTTCACGCACAGCCAATAGCGTCCGTCAAAGTCGCATGAAATCGACTTTTCAAGGTGCTGTTCCTGCAATAATCCCGGCCGTAACGCATTGCCGTTAATATTCCGGCTCACCGGCTGCACATTGCGTTCATTTTCAATCTGCGTCGATACCAGGGTGTGCACGCCTGCATAGCTGTTGCACCACACGAGCCGGTTTTCAATAAGCTGTACGCTTCCCGGCATGTCACATCCAATATTGGGGTTTATACACACCGTGGAAAACATGCCTTTGCTGTCCGCAAACTCATAGGACAACCCATAAATCGACCGTTCCAGAAATACGCACAGAATATCGTACTGCTCGCCGAATCCATAAATATTGCCGCTGTTGTTGGATACTGTGAAATCGTTGTTCGCAGGAAAATACGCAGGGTCTAATGGTTCCGAAATATAGAACGTGCTCGTACCATTCCCGCCAATCACAACGCGGCTATTATTTTGTCCGCCGTATGTCGCCGCATATTTGCACTTTAAAATGCTGTCTATATCATCCTGAACCGTGCGGTATGCGGTAATCACTACATTGTTCTGCCCCTTCGCGGGTGCGGTCGTAAAGGTAACTTTTCCGTTTTCCCGGTCAACCGTAAATTTCCCGGCATCCTCTGTCATTTCTTCGGTTCCCACCGTTGCGGTTACTTTAGCCGCATCCAACCCCTTGTCCGTCAGTTGGTACACAGTCGCTTCCCCGTCGCCGTTAAACGTATTCGAGAAGCCTGCGCCTATAAGATTGTAGGGGTCTGTCAAATCTCCCTTTGACCCGTCCGGCACACGGTTTATAACCACATTGGGAATTGTCGGTGTAACTGCCGTGCAGGTCTCTCCATCAAACACCACATATTCCGCCCCATTGCGATAATACAGTTTGTTCGCAAACAACAGGAAGGAACCGCCTTGCGCCGTCAGCCCGTCCTTTCGTTCGGTTACTGTCTGTCCATCTCGGCTGATCGTGAACAGTTTCGTTCCCGCATGCACTACAAACTGTCCCTTGTACATCTTCTGGTAAGCTGCAAGCACTTCCGCACCAATCGCGGCCGTGTACCAGGCCTGTCCAAACCGCTTACAAAGCGTCCGGTTTCTGTACCACATATTCAGAACGTTTGGGGACTGGTTATCGCTCAGTTTGTATTCCAGATCGGCTAGGTTTAACCCACCGGACAGCGCTTCGCAGGACCATTCATAAATTGGTTCATCGGTGTAATTCGGCATAGCCAACTTCTGCCCCATGCTTATTCCTCATCCTCTCCCACATAGTACGAGGTAATAACCGCCCGTTCTGCGTCCACACGCGCATTGCTGTACTGCACGTAGAAGTCAGCATGCTTGCTCATGGAATCATCAACGAAGAAGTTTGCTGCCAATCCCAGCGGCAAAATACGGCGATAGAATACCGACTCGTATGGAATTACATCGGTTTTTTCGTTCACATACGGAATTTCTTCAAGTGGCTGCTTTCCGTATGCTTCCCGGTTAATATTGTTCAGTTCGAAATTCTCGGCAAGCAGCAGATTTAAAACGCCGAAAAGATACTGGTCGTAGTCCTTCGTGTTCTTCGTATTTTCATACATCACACTCAGCGCCGTTTGATAAACCTCACCAACCGTATTACCTATTTTCTTTTGATCTGCCATGTTCGACGCTCCTTTCTAAAAGCGAAGCGGGGCGGCGTATTGCCGCCCCGCCAGCCGTTACGACTTTTTGAAGGTCTGTTCCGCTACATCGGATGTAAATTTGTCGTCAGCAAATCCAACCGCGCGAACCGTGATGGAATCACCAGACTTTGCAAGGCCGGTTGTTGCCACACTTGCCGCCGTGATCGCCTTATCAGAGAAACGCGGGTCGCTGCCATCGGTCGTGTATTTGATAATACTCGCGTTCGCGCAAGTAATCGTTACCGGATCAGTGCCGGGTGTCGTGCAAGCAAACGTCGGTGTTGCAAGCTTGTCCGATGCCTTGACCAGCGCATACACGCCGTCGCACTTCGCCGCCATGACAAACGCGTCATAATACTGACGGCCTTCAACCAGCGCACCAGAAATGCCGGGCGGGTCGGTATGTACCTTGCTTTCACTCAGCTTGTACGGGAAAATAACGCTCTGCTTGTGTGTCACGAGGAAATAGCAGTTTACCGGCAGGAAAGATTTCGGCACACGAATTACCTTCATGCCCTGAACCTCGCCGCACTCCCCCTTTGCAAGTGACTTTTCTCCCAGACGGTCAACTCCAAGGAATTCAGGGGACAAGATAATAAACTTGTAAATTTCCGTTGTTACGTAAATCACACGATCACTTTCCGGCACAAGATGGTCATCCAGATACATAGCCGCATTCGCAACTTCTTCCTGAATGTTGGATTTTGTCGGTGCGGCGCTGATTGTGGCAATGTGCGCATTCATTACATACTTGCGCAGCGCGTACTTGTCGGCCGCAGGCCGTACCTCCGTATTAATTTCCTCTCGCAGCCAAAGTGCCGCCTTGTTTTTAATCACCTGATCCGAAGCGTTCCCCTTGTCAACCGTACCTGTGAACGCCTTGTCCTGCGACATGGTAAGCTCCTGAACCTCTTCTCCGATTTCCTCAGGCGTGCCATATCGGTTGCTTCCCCCGCGCTTGTAGTCATTCAATGCCGTTGTCTGAAGCGTGGATACCTTTACCGTTCGCGCTCCCGTAAAGTCAATGTGGTTGCTTGTATTGCCCTTTACAAAACTGCCTGTTGAAAACACACTTTCCAGTGCGGGCGCATATTTTTCATGAAGATTAATGGTAGGCATATGTAGTCCTCTCTTTCGATTTTGTGTATTTGATTTTTATATTCAGGGCTTTTCCCTCGGTTTTATATCCAAGCACCCCCCTTCCCGTTATCAGGAAATAGAAATGCCGTTCAGGCCGTCAAGCACTGGATCGCGGCCGCCGGTCTGTTCCAGCCCGGTTGCCGATCCAATCGCTTTTTGACGCACATGCGCATTCTGTTTCAGCGTCGCATTTTCCGCTTCCAGCTCCTTAACGCGGTGTGTTGCAAATGCCGCAGTCAAGTCCATGCCGCCTTCAACCTGCGACCACACGTCGGCGGGAATATCAGCGGCCGGAATACCCGGAAAGTTTGCCATAAACTGCTGAAACATGCGGTTCTGCTGCTCCTGTGCCTGTTCCTGCTGTGCCTGTGCGGCACGTTCACTTTCGATCTCTGCGCGGAAGCGTCTGCTCTCGGCCAACTCCTGCGCCATTTCCTGCGAAAGCCCGGTTTTCTCCATGATCTGGCGCACTTCGTTCTGCCGTTCCTGTTCGGCCATGGTTTCAATGTACTGGTCAACAGTCATGCCGTAATCACGTGCCTTGCGCTCTACCAGCTGCATGGCCGGATTTTGTGCAAGCTGCTGCTGTACCAGCGTCTGAATCTGATCCGGCGCGGGCGGTTGTGCCGCTGCAATCCGTTCTGCCATCTGTGCGGCCGTCATTTGCACGGTCTCGCCGCCAATCTGCACCGGGAAAGTAGGCTCCGCGCCTGCGGGCGGCTGCTCCTGCTCTCCCGCTTCGTCTTCCGGCTGTTCTACGCCGCCGAACACATCGTCTGTCTCGCCATCGCTCATGCCTGCAAAGATTGCTTCCAACGGATCAGCGTCCGCTCCGAGCGCCGCGTCCGGTGCACCACCCGCCGTGCCCGGATCATCAATCGCCGCCGAATCACCAGCCTGTGCGGTTTCCAGCTCTGCAAATGCTTCACCCTCGGCAAAGAACTGAATACCCATGCATGCGCGAACATCCGCGCCAAGCGTTAAATTCTTGTTTTCCATGTCATTACCTCCATTTCATAGCGCCTGCGCTCTGACGGGCGGGCAAGTTGGATACCTGCCCTAATCACCCGCCGTATCCTTCGGTCGTTTATGGCAAACGCCCGTCACAGCGCAGGCAGTGCGTTTATTTTTACCCCGGCGCTCTGACAAGCGCACCCCGTTCCGCAGCGGTGCGCCTGCCGGAGGTTAAAACCAAGCAGGCTGGCTAAATACCCGCTTGTCAGAACGCCGGTAGTTTTTCTACATGCCGCCGAACACCTGTTCAGCGATTTCTGGGTTTGATTCAAGCTGTGCACGTTCTTCATCGGTAAGCTGTGCCAACACATTTTCAGGATTGACCGCCGAAGCCGCTTGCTGTGCCTGCATCTGCTGCATTTGTAGCATCTGCTCTTCTTTGGCACGCTTCTGCTTCAAATGTGCGATCAAATCACCCTTGTTTGTCAGAATTCCATCGGGCAAAGATTCCAAGAACAAAATAGGATCATCAATGATTTTCTTGTTGAACAGATTGTCCATTGTCTGCATTTGGCTGATTTCCGACCACATTGCAGCGCTGCCAATGTCAACATTCACCCGAAGGTGCATCCCCTTCATTTGTGAAAAGTCAAATTCGGTTATGACCTCTTCTCCATTTTCATTTGAATAGCTGACCTTGCGCCGGCCGTAGTCAGTGGAGAGAATATCAATGATAATCCGCACGTAATCTTCCACGAATTGATAGAACGCCATGCGCTGTAATTCCAGCGGCGCAGCACTTGCCTTTTGCACGGCTACAATAGCACTTGTGTTGTCCGGCTTGATATTGCCCAGCGCCGCGTCACTCGCGCCCATCGTATCCCGTGTATATGCAATCGTCTTGTCAATAAATTCGGCCACTTGTGTTGACATGTTGTGTACGCCGGTTTGAATAAACAGCGCCTTTTCCGGGTTGTCCTTAACGCCGTATGCGGCGGTTGGATCATCGGACAGGCCGTTCGGCAGTTTGCTTTTATCGTAAATAACGGTCGGAAACGCGTTCCGCTGCATGCACGCCATTGCATAGGCGTACATCTTATTGATGAAAATCTGGTTCGGAATCTCCCCCGAAATTGCACCCATGCCGTGAAATTGGTTGCGCACGGTTTCCCATTGCAGGAATGCCACTGGATAAAGCGTGTATTCCGTGTCGCGCTCCGGCATAACAATGCAGTTCTGTGTAGTTTTCAGCGCATGAACTGTCCCGTTTTCCTTCCAAAGCTTTAGCGCAACGGTCACACGCCCCGTGTCCGGCAATCCAACCGATGTTTTATCCTCTTGGTTTACATCGGCCTGAATCTGGCTCAAATCGTCCTCCGGCACACCGTTGCTTCGCGCTTCCTCGCGCACTTCGTCAATGTCGCGTCGGCTGAGCAGCAGTAAATACCGCTGTTTCTGTATGTCCGCCGAATATGGATTGGCCGGAATAATTTCAGTCGTGTCTATGACCTCGCAGCAGACACGGCCTTCGGCGGTCTGCCCGCTGCTTTCGTCCGGATCAAAGAAGAAATATGCTGCCGTATCTCCATGCACAGCCGCATTGCGCAAGAACACGCGGTTTTTATCCTTAATCCTGCACATTTCAAAAATGCGGTCAATTTCATCCGAAAGAATCTTGGTGAATATCGCCGTTTGCTCATTGTTTTCCGATAAAAACGGACGAATGTTTGCCGCGATATTATCGGAAACCACCGTCGAAACAAAATAGCTCACGACGCGGCGCAGAATATTGAACTGCGGCTTTGCAAGCTTCTTCGCCTTAACGCCTTCCCATTGACGGCCGATAAAGAAATTTTCATTTTTCTTGACCTGGTCATACCAGTTCAGTGCGTCATTGCTTTCCACTCCCTTCTGGTACTCCTGCCAAATACCGCGCGGCTCCTTCACAAATCTGCTCATTCGCAACCCTCCTCCGCGCTGCCGTCATAGGCCATAATTTCTGCCAATTCCCGCTTGAATTCATCTTCCGGCATTCCGCTTAGCGTCTGCGATTCCGTCAGATCGGGCGGCTCACGCTCCCGCTTGCGCCGATATGTGCGCCGCGCATCCTGTCTGCTTGCCGCCCTGCTATAACCAAAAGCCAACCAGCCAAAGGCATACCCGGATAGGCATCCAATCAATGTCCACAAACCTTCCATCTTCTCAACCTCCATATTCCCAAAAATCTATACCCGCTTCTTCGTCCGGCTCATACGGCGGCGGAATATATGCCGGTTCCGGTTGTCCGTCCACGAAATAGCGTATTGCGTCCGGCGCATGGGTCAGTTCGTGCGGATTTGTTGCCACATCGTTTACATGCTTTTCGTCATGCACCAATGCGGGCAACGTCCGAATAAGGTTTTTGCACGTCGAGAAAATGCGTAACTTTGCAGCCGGTTTCCCGAATTCATCAATGCAAGGCTGTAACCACGTTTTCAGAGAATACCAGCCCGCAATGCGTGTATTGGATACCTGTTTGAACGGCACACCGCATTCGTCGAACCGCGCCGCAATGCTTACGCCTGTATCCTTTGTCCGGCTCCATAAATCCTTCGGTGCAAAAGTTTCTTCGATTTCTTCGCCGTCCTCGGTCATTTCCAAAATGCGTTTTGCTGCAGCTTCTATGATGAGATCGCTTTCGTACAATTCGCGATACACATACGCGCGTCCCAAAAAATCAACCGCAATCCAGTAACATGCGAGCATGTCTAAACCGTAGTCAATCGCCCGATACCGCCGCCACTCTGGCGGAATTACAAAAGGTTCGAGCACGTGAATTTCGCGTCGGAACTCGCTGAAATACTGTCCTGCCCACACATCCCAGTCACCTTCGCCAAGCGCCCGGCGATCATCCTTTGAAAGCGCCTTCATGCGCTTGTTCTTATAGTCTGGGTCAGTTTGCATGATAAACACGTTGTCGTCAATTTTTGCAGGAATGAAAATCACGTCTGAAACGTGATCCCCTTCATCGTTGAAGGCGGGATACACTCTCAGCGGCTCGCCAACGTCAATGAACCGGCTTTTCACCCAGTAATGTCCCTTTCCACCCGGGTTTGTCGAACTCTTGATCTGCTTTGGGAAATCGTTCGCACCGCGAAGGCGTGACATCATGTAGATATAAGTATCAAAATCAAAGTGCGTCAGCTCATCGAACCGTACAATGTCAAATTCGGCTGACTTAAATTTCATGGCATCCGTAGCGCTGGTTAGAAAGTTAAATTCAATCGTCGATCCGTTTTCAAACGTCCAAACATGATCCGACTTGTTGTACTTTGCAATATCCTGCGGATACAGCGCCAACGCAAGCGCAATTACCGTTCGTTTCAGTTCCGGATAAGTGTTTCGGAATATGATCTGCTTGATGCCTGGGTACGTTATCGCTTTTAGCCATGCATCAATGACCTGCACATAGGTCTTGCCGCCACCTGCCGCACCGCCAAACATTACTTCGTCCGTATCGGCTTCAATGAATGCGAGCTGCTTCTCCGTGATTTCAAAATTTACTTGCATTACTTGACCACCTTCAAACTGACTTCCAGTTTCCCGGACCCGCCAATGTTTTCAGTGGATTCATTTGCTGCCAGTGCCTGCTTGTCATAAAGGACAGAAATAACCTTACTGAGGTCGGATAGGTCTGAAACACTCAGCTTTTTAAACTTGCGGTACAATTCTGTACGCCGTGTTTCGCTGATTTCTTCATCGTTCTCAATCTCATCCAGCAATTCTAAAAATGCGCGTTCGTCTTTTCGTGCCGCCTTCAACCGCCGCACCGTGATTTCCGTTGCATCGTGTATCGCTTCCCAAGACGCATCCACCAAACGCGCTTTATTCTTTCGCTGCTGTGCAACAAAAACTTCGTCGGTCTGCCCTTCGGTTTTCCAGCGTGAAATGGTTTGTTTCGGAATGCCCAGCCTGTCCGCCGTTTCGGATACACCGACACCCGCCGCCAGCATAGCAAGCGCACGCTGCTTGTCATCATCGCTGTGCACTTTCTTTGCCACGTATATTCCTCCTTTGTCCAGTCTTTATAGTTCTAAGGGTAAATAAAAAAAATCGTCCTTTTCGTCTTTTCTATAAATCGGAACATATTCCCCCAATATTTACAAATTTCGCATATTGGTGTATCCTTTATTTAGGAGGTGAAATATGCCACGCAAACAAAGCATTAATGTCACCGTGCAGATTGACAAGGCCACACTGACCGAAGCAATACAGGATGCACAAATAAACGCTGCACCACAGATAGCACCCGAAGTTATCTCTGAATCCATATTGGCCGCAATCGAACAGCATAAAACCAATGAGATGATCTTAGCTGACAAAAACGCTGCCACAAACTATACGCGTGTTATTATTACTGGTATGCTTTGGGTTATCGGTGGTACCGCTGGCCTATTCGCATTAGGTTTTGCTATCATGGTATTCGGTGTTTTTGGGCGCGCCGGAGATTCTCTACCAACAAAAATCACACTGTCTATCCTCTGTGGTGCTCTTACCACAATTCTTGCAACCATTTCATACATTACCTTTGTTACCGCATCCCGTATCCAGAAGGAAAATGATCGTCAGTTTCTAGCTTCCTTTTTAGCCTGTATTGCATCTACTGTTGCATTACTCATTTCAATCCTTCAATATGTAAAATAAAAAGAGACGGCAATCCCGTCTCTTTCCCTCAGTAAATAATTCTACATTTCAACTCATTTTATATTTTATTTGTTAAATAAGGAGTCCCACTATGCAGGAATCCCTTTACTTCTCAGAGCATGACGAGTTTTCCAGAAAAAAGTATGCTGACTTTCTTAAAGATTTAATCTTAAACTGTAATGAATATAAGCGAGATAACGCTTCAGACGCCTATTCCATAGCTATCGATTCTTCTTGGGGAACAGGTAAATCATATTTCTTCAATATGTTCACGAACTATCTTTATGGGATGGAAAGTGAAAAAGATATTATGCCTTCGGACAATCCCGTGCCATTCGTTGTTGTTAATTACAATGCTTGGTCAAATGACTATTGGGATGATTCATTTACCCCCTTTTTACAGGCCATTCTTTCAAATGATCGTTTTATGGGGTGTGATTGCGTTGCAAAAATAAAGCGGATTGCTTCTTCCATTATCAATGCTCTTGACAATCCGATTTCAAAAACCTATAAGGAATATCACAAGAGCAATCCACTCGCAAAATTATCCGTAATGCAAATCCAGCTCAGCAATCTCAAATCCTATTTCTCAAAACTAATTAAGGAACTTGGCGATTCTACGAAGCTAATTGTAATTGTAGATGAATTAGATCGTTGCAAACCATTGTTTGCAATTCAAACTCTGGAAATTGTAAAACACTTTTTGGATATTAAAGACATTGTTTTTGTATTTGCCGTAGATCTTTCTCAGCTTTCTCAATCTATTAAGGCCATATATGGGAGCGGTTTAGATGCAACAGGCTATCTTTGCAAATTTTTTGATTATATTACAAAATTCCCTCAGCCCGACTTGCATTCTCTTATTTCAAAAAATCTTCCTACATTTCATAGCCCCCTGTATAGTGAACCTTCAATCCCAGAACCCCCTAGCACTATAGTAAATTACCTTTTAGACCTCTATCAAGCCTTTGATTTATCCATTCGTGATTTTCAAACAATTTTGCAAAATTACAAAATAATGTATCATAATTTTCTATCTGCCTATGAGCTTATTCAAGCTCATAAGATTTATCTATTCTGCCTAGTCATGAAATATAAATATCCTCTTATCTTCACAGATTTATTTATTAAAAACACAGATTCCCAGAAGCGCTTTGCCGAGTTAGGCTTAGCCGTTAATAATCTCTGCAGTAAGCATCAGAATCCATTAAAAAATTTTGAATTTAATCTTGTATCACGCAAATGTATTGGCGACATGACGGAACAACTCTCAGATTCTTCAATATATATTTCAGACATCAGATTTGATGCGTTAAACAATGAATTGTTATTTCCACACCCAGGTTATGGGATAAACTATGAATACAGAATAAATTCCAAAACTTGGAGTGGATCACTTTTCTACCCGGATTGGAAACACTTGGAAGAAATCAAATCGCTACCTTATGGCCAGTACATTCACCAGCAACTTGAGTGCTTTAACTTTTCAAATAGCCTATCTTCTGATTAAATCATAAAAAAGAGACGGTTTCCCGTCTCTTTTTTCATTCTCCACCCTGCTGCATCCTTACCAGCTTATAAAACGTTGTCTTTTTAATCCCAAGTTCCTGCATTGCACGCGTCGCGGAAATCCCTCCGCGTAACCAAATGCTGTAAATCTCATCCCATCGTTCCGGGTATTCCGCCGCAGGCCGTCCCAAGTGCCGCCCCTGCATCTGCGCGGCGGCGATCCCTTCGGCCTGCCGCTGCCGAATCGTCATGCGCTCCTGCTCGGCAATACTGGAAAGCACTTCAATGAGAATATTATTTACCATATCCATGACCCACCCTTGATCGGACGGCAAATCCGTCATCGTCGTGGGAATGTCGATCACCTTAAGCCGAATGCTGTGTGCCTTGAACCATTCGAGTTCCCGCTTGACCTGCTCCTTGTTTCGTCCCAACCGATCGAGCGATTTCACAACAAGCGTATCGCCCGCGCGAAGCAGCGTATCCCGTAGCGAGCGATAACCCGGCCTGTCGAAATTTTTCCCACTCTCCTTGTCGGTGATAATATCCCGATCATCCAGCACGTGCGCCCGCAGCGCGAAAATCTGTCGATCCAAATTTTGTTCTTTTGAGCTGACTCTCGCATACCCGTATATCTTTTCCATATTGTTACAACTCCAATTGTCAAATCTGTGCATTTGTGCGATGTGGTTGACTTATACCCGTTTTCCGTTCGCAAATACCCCTTTTCTTTTGCGCACGTTCATTTATATTTTTTGTACCTTTGCGAACGCAACAGGCATGAAAATAGCCTGCACATTTGCCGCGCCGCAAAGGTACACCTTTGCGAACATAGCGTTGGCACCACCGATATGGTATATTACAGCATTATCCCGCCGCCCTCTGCAAATATTCGTCATGTAGTTTTCGCGGCCGCTGTTCGTCTGCATACCCAACTTGAAAAGCAATCGGCAGCCATCGCCACCCCTCGAAATACCGTAGGCGAAAAACCGTCCGCATACGGCTGTCGCGGATGTGGTCTATAAAAGCTTCTACTTTGTGAAGCTGCTCCGTGTATTCCGCTTTCGTGCGCCGCAGCTCTTCCGTTCTGCGCCTGATCTCCGCTTCCGGATCATCAGTCAGCGAATACAAACCATAAAGCATACTGTTTTCATCCGCCTTGTCTTGTAGGCTTGCAAGCTGGTTCTCTAACACAATGACTTCATTTTTCAGTTTTAAAAACTGCTCTAGCTCTGATTTTGTCATTGCTCCGCACCTCCTGTTTTGGGACGCATCCCGTCCACTCGTACCGTCTGCAAAATCCCTCGTTTTTTTGAATCCAAGCAATAGAAAGAAGAAAACAGAATCCCCAATGAGAATAATGTCACTCAGCATGGGAACCATCCCTGCTTCTGCGGGAATCTTCTTTCGGCAACTCGGCGTGTCCGGCTTCCCGCTCTGGTATCTGGCATTCCCGGCCGGCACCCCTGTCCCGCACCGTCCCGCAAACTGCGTTTTCTGTTGTCGGAAAGATAGACCTTTTCCTAGCCCATAAAGCGGCCACTCTTTCCGCTGTTTCTTTGTCTATTCCTTTTCCAAGGTTCATCCCGCTTTACCTGTTCATGCGCTTATTCCGCGTCCTATCGCGTTTATCGCAATAGCGTTGATATGCCTTGAAATCTACAATTCGCCCGATCATGTATTCATACCCGCCATATTGATTTTCGTCCCCGGTGCGATAAATCAGTTTTACCCCGGGCGGCACTTCCAACCTTGCATTGTCAGCAATCCACGAGCGCACCGGCTTTTCCGGTTTAATCAGGTTTTTGGAGTGTGACCAGCACCGCGCCCCCTGAGGCTGCTCCTTGTATGTTTTCATGAGATATTCACATGTGTCGCGGAATACATCGTCAGCACCATCCAATCGCCGCGCCGTGAACGCTCCGGCCGTCCAGCACTTATTAAGTGCCGGGAAATCAAGCGGCTGTCCATTCCCATCAAACCCTAAAGCATTTATTATCAGATGCACATGCAGCCGCACGCCGATTCCCTCACGGTCATGCTCTTCAATAACCCATAAGTATTTCAGTTCTTTCCCGTGCCGCCTGTATTCCTTGCGCATGTCGCGAAGGAACTTGTCCAAAAGCCTTTTGAGCATTTCCCGCGTTGGAGGATCACCGGCAACATCCAATCCTAAAAACCAATCTCGCCCGGCCTTAAAGTTAAGGCATACATAACGCATCATCGTAAATACAGCTTGCCTTTTATTGATCTCCCGCTTTGATTCAGCGGTTTTCTTTTTCTTCTTTTCCCGAACCTTCGGCGGATCATTCGGCATAATGCTGTGCGTGTATGTATACCCCTCATACAGCATCCCGGATGCCTGTTCTTTCTTTATTTTCGACATATCCTTACTTTCCTTACTATATTTGCAATGAACAGTCTGTTTGCAAAGCAGGGCG
The DNA here is from genome assembly GCF_951230135.1 of Butyricicoccus sp. Marseille-Q5471. Lineage (GTDB taxonomy): Bacteria > Bacillota > Clostridia > Oscillospirales > Butyricicoccaceae > Agathobaculum. The sequence goes on from NZ_CATNVC010000001.1 coordinate 253,898, forward strand.
CCTAAATAGCGCCCTGCTTCTTTTTACCCTTAGCTATGTAATCCCCCCGCAACCTGTCCAGCAATACTTCGTCAGCCTGATCTGGCAGCGTGTCGCGTAATTCATGTACTGCATTTGCCATTTCAGATGGATAAACCCCACTTTGCAAAGCTGCTTCCAGCACACTTTCGGTTTCGGTTTTGGGAAACCTTCCAAACGTTTGATAAAACCGAAGATAAACAATTCCTAAATCAAGCACGGCTCTTGTGCTTCACCTCGTATCTCGCGCAAAACCCCAGTTTCCCGCACCGGCGGCACACAAGCCACAAGCTGTTCTTCGATTGACGGATTACCTTGCGATCCTTTTCAAGTTCACGCACACATTCCGCACATATCGTCTTTCTCATTCGCTTTCCGCCCTTTCCTGAGGAGCCATATTTGCAAACCCCAAAACACGCACTTCCTGCCCTTCTTCCGTCTCTATGAAATGTATCAATTCTCTTTCATACATCATGCACGCCAGTCTCCCCACCACGTATTTTTTCAAATTCTCGCGTTGTGCCGAACTACTTTCCCGATCCGCACGCATGGTATAAACTACTCGTTCAATATGTTTCGGCTGATATAGTGCAACAACCTCACAGCGCATTATTCCGCCCAACCTATGTACCATCCACTTTTTCAGTCGAAACCACAAGTTATTCATTTTCTTCCCCTCTCAATCTGACCGGAAGAACCAGCTTAATATTTTTACATTTCGAATCCAGTCCAGAAGCCCTTGTCTGAATGACAATAGGTCCCAGCTCTCCATGAAACCTTAGTTCAATGCGCCGGTTTAAATTTTCCGTCGTGCTTGCGGCCTTCAACGCCTTTAACAGATAACTTCCATTTACGCCGATCCGAAATTCCGGTGCATTGTGCGGAATGGCCTTTTGCACATCGAAAAACTTCTCTGCATCCGGCACCGAATACGCAAATTGCATATCCCCAATTCGAACTGATGTTCTGCCGTCCTCTAACCGATCAACAACCGCCAGTTCCCCGTTCTTTCTTCCGATCGGTGGAAGTGTTGTCCGAATGAGTACAACAAAATCTTCATCGACCGAATCACATACCGCCCATTCTGTCGAAAGAGTATATCCGTCCACCGCCGCTGCTTCTACGCAACAACCGTCTTTATGAAATTGCAGCCGAATATGATCCCGTTCCGGTCTGCTACCGGCTCTCCCTCTAAAATCCCTAGTGGCAGCAATCAGCCGCCGCAGCTCTCGCGCATCCATAACCGCCTTCATCATCGTACCCCTTCCATTTTCATTTGTCCGGGAAGCACGACAACTTCCCCACTTCGTTTTTTCTGTTGCATAGTAATATCCTTCCGCAAATGCCGCGCCTTCTTTTTTAGATCTGGCACCGTCACCTTCTCCACACAATTTCTGTTTATCCCGCCATCACCTCTTCCAACTCTGCCATGGTTCGAATCTCCGCAATGCAGCGCTCCGGCCAATTCGCCCGAACAAGTGCCGTTCCAAATGGCGGCGGAACAGAATTTCCAACTTTACGCACCTGTTCATATTTCGGATATGGTTTTCCCATGTCGTCACGGTCAATAATATAATCTGGTGGAAATCCCTGTGCGTTATAAAGTTCGCGTGGTTCCAGCATCCGCATACCAATATCCACGATCTGATATTTACTTCCTAGTACCTCAATCACGCCGAATCGATCTTTTGTTGTAATCGTGTCAAGTGGCACATTTGCGGACTGTCCTACACCCTGCCCGTAGTATTTAATCAGGAACGCGCGAACCTCTGCAAAATGCCTTCCACCTGCCGTTATCGTCTGTAACGGTGCATCCGCTGGTTGTCCAATATCACATCCTTTGTACTTAGAAATGAATGCGGAAACGACTGCATGTTTTTGCGTGGAAACAACAGTTCCCAGCGGTTTTTCAAGGTCACATACGCGTGGTAGTTGTCCTGTACGCTCTCCGTATCCCACTTCTATCATTGAAGCTGCAGCCAATCCATAACGCGGCGACGTATCAATTGTCATAATCGGCGCATCACATTCCTGCCCGCGCACATCTGCGTTCCCCGTCTCACTGTGATATTGAATCAAGCATGGAGCAACTACACCAAATCCGTTTTTTGCAGTCAATGTTGGAAGTGGTTCTTCTACCGTCTGTCCCCGGAATTGTTCTCCCGTATGGTTTACCTGAACAACCAGCGGTGTTACCAGGCAGCTTTCATTTTTACTTACTACCGTTCGAAGCGGTTCACTGATTCCGCGCGAACGGTCTTGCGCTGATGTTTGACCAATTGACACAATGAACGGCTCCGGATTATCTACAATAAACTTTTGAATCCCTCGCGCAATTCTTCGCATCGTGTTCTCTGCCAGCGGTTTTTTTCGTTCGAATATGGATTGGCAAGGCCTGTCCCATTCGATGCATTCCGCAGCCGTCCGCCAAGGCAGCAGCCTTCCTTCCTGTACCGCTTCACTTTTTGGATCCCCGTGTGTCGCTTCCGGCCAAACAATTCTTTTGCCGTCTCTGCGAAAGAGAATAAATAACCGTCTGCGTGTTGTTGGTGCGCCATAGTCGCACGCCGTCAAAACATTCCACTCGGCTTCATATCCCATACCGCGCATAGCGGAAATAAACTGCCGAAACGTTTTTCCTGATCTTTTTTTGTCTGGCACAAGCTGCTGTTCCTGTACCGGAACACGCTCGCCCGGCGCAGCAAGTGTACCGTCGAGTTTAAGCACGCGGCCTGTTGCTTTGTCTCGCTTTGCAACCAATGGCCCCCATGTCATAAACTCCGGCACATTTTCCATGCTGATAATGCGGGCTTTGACTGTTCCTGCCCAGCGTGCTACAACCCAAGCAAGGCCGCGAATGGACTTTTTAACAGGTGTTCCACCCTTCGCAACGCTGAAATGCGTGCAATCAGGCGAAAAATGCGCCCATCCTACTGATCGCCCTCGCACTGTTTTTTTGGGGTCTACATCGAATATGCTCTCATTGTAATGCTCTGTGCGTGGATGGTTTGCCCTGTGCTGTGCAATGGCGGCCGCATCGTGGTTAATGCCTATATCTACCGGCGTTCCTGTCGCAATCTCAATCCCCGTTGACATGCCGCCACCGCCGCAAAAGCCATCAACAATGATTTCATCGAACAAGCATGTTTGCCCTTTCACATCCATATTCCTTTCAACCCCAAAACCACATATCCTTCTTTGACAAACACCGGATCATCAAGCAAATAGCAAACCTCACGCACAATCTGACGACCCGTATACGTTTCAGGCGGTACGAATTCCTGTAAGTATAATACATCCCCCACATGGTAATCGCGATCATTGAACCGCACTTCAAACGACTTAACGCCCTTTTCAACATCCAAGAAATGTTTGGGCAATATCTTCAAATAGTGGTGCTGCCTACTCATTGTTGTACTCCTCCCGTCCAACGCGTTCTTTTACAAATTCATACTTGTGATACTTCCCAAGCTGGCTTCTCCAAAGCATCTTCCGAAATGTGTCCAACCTAACGCCCAGCATCTGAGCACAGTCCCTTCCGGACCCGAAAGCAAGAACCCGATCTGTTTGCGCATCATAAACCGTAAAATAAAACATGATGCGTCATCCTTTCCAAGCCTTCATTACTTGCTCACAGCAGTATTCCGGTGAATTGTTGTTCACCCAATCAGTAAACAGGTCTCTTTTATATGAATCTCTTGCATATACTTCTTGTGCGAAATTTCGCTCCATAGTCTGAATGTTATAAATAAACATGATCCAATCGTCGTGCTCCGCATTCGAAACGAAAACAACTATAAAAGGGTTTCCTGTATCATGCACCGCAGATATATTGATTTTCCCAATGTTCATTTCGAACCCGCTTCCATACTGATCCGGTTTGCTCCCATATATGTACCGAATCCCCTTGCATGTGCCAAATTCGCGCTTAAACAGCGCCTTTGCATCCTGCATCCCAAACCGCTTTTTCAATTTTCAAACCTCCATAGCTTGCATTTTTGCAGCTGGTCGGGTATAATGACCCTATAAAAACATTTTTCTTGTTCCGGCCGATAGAAAGCCCCACTTTCTATCGGCCGGTTTCCTTTTGTCCTGCGTCAGAATCTTTCTCAGGCGTGGCATGCGCCCGCTTCATTGCCTTCCGAAATTCCTTCCAGTAGCGTTCTTCCAGCTCTCTGCGTTCTGTTCCGGATGTTCGCGAGGAATACTCCCCGTAAGAAAGACCCTCTTTTTTCGCAATAAACGCATCAAACGTCAGCGAACTTACTGGCTGCATCTTTTTTCCCATGCTTGTTTCTCCTGTTCCTGTTGAAATTTTGCACGCTCCACTTGAAAAAGGCGTTCAAACGCTTCTTTTTCCATCCAAGCGGCGAATCTGTCTCTTGTGGGATTACATAGCGGATACCAAATATCCGTACCCGTCCGGCTCCCCTCTACGACAAAATATCCTTCCTTTTGCACCGTTTCATAGTATCGCACCTGTACACGGTCAATCTTTACCGGCGAATACTGCGTTAACCGGCTTACTGGGCGCACTTCCGCGCCGCACCATTGCCGCTTCATTTGCGCATACTGTCGCGGCCGATCTGCACCCCGATCTGAACGGCCTGTTCAATAAGATTCAACGTGCGCTGCACCCGCAAATCAATCTCTCTTTCAGTTCCCAAACCCGAATCACAGGCCTTGGACGCAGGATTCATTCCCTCACTCTCAGTAGTCGCTCTGTCTTCTTTGCACTGATGCTCTTCGCGGGTAATAGAAATCAAAAGTGCTCTTGCGCCTGTGTCATTTGCAAACTGCATTTCTCCTTTTATCGCTTCAAGAACATCTGTTTCATCACAATACGTATAAGCTGACAAAACTTTAGCGATTCCGCGCTCGGTCTTAATTTTTACTTGCATGCCCTTTCCTCCTATGGCTTGTCCCTTTTTTGATCATGGGCGGTATTCCCGCCCCTTTCACCCGCTCTTGCGCAGGTCTTTTTCCCTTTCCTGGCGCTGTATCTGCCGCACGGTTTCCCGCACGGTGCGGTCAAACAGCGCCTGCCGCTGCACAATTTCGTGTGCATCAGCCTTTGCAAAGGCATTGTCTGCAAATTCAATCGCCACGCCGCCTATGCTCATTTTTTCTATAATCATTGGCATCACCTCGGCTTACCCTATGGGGCGATTGCCTGTCCCTATGCCGCCTTATATGTATCGGTCGGACAGTTTTCCTTCCCCTTTCCCTAGCTGGCAGCCGGTTGCGGCGGCTGAACCATCTGCGCACCTTCGATCATGTAGAAGAATTTAATACGTGCGTTTTCATCAAGCTTTTTCAATGCCTGCGCGATTTCCTCCACATCAACACGCGTTTCCTTGTCAACATTCATCTTGCTCACCTCCTCTTTCCAAAATACTTCTATTGCAGTTTCATAATACTCCATAGCAGTACTTATGTCAATACTTTAAAATAAAATATTGCATATGTAGTATTTTAGTGGTATGCTCTTTGTGGGAGGTGAAAGCATGTCAATAAACGATCGTGTGAAGCTGCTTCGTCAGGCACTTCACTTGACTCAAGTCGAATTTGGCTCTCGAATCGCGGTAGCTCAAGGGTATCTAACCAATATCGAAACCGGTAAACGAGAAGTAACCGATAAAATCCAAAAAATAATTTGCGCCGAATTTAACGTAAATGAGCAATGGCTTCGTACCGGTGATGGAGAAATGTTTACCCAAGCCAATACAACAATAATTGATGAACTCGCGAATCAATATGGGCTAGATGAATTAGATAAAAAAATACTGTCCCGGTATCTCGAATTACCCGAACAGTATCGTAAAGTTCTTAAAGAATATCTTATGTGGCTAGTCGAAAACTCTGGTTCATCCGAAACCGACAACAAGCCGCACCCCGTACCCGCTCCCGGCGATCCCATTGAAGAAGAACTGGAATCTTATCGTAAAGAGATGGAAGCGGAGCGTATGGGGTCAACATCGTCTCATTCCGCAGGCTAAGGCGGCGGCAATGCAGCCGGCCGCGCAAATAAAAAAGCCCGTCCCAGTGTCCCACCACCGAAACGGGCTAATGCCTAAGAACGCGCACAACGTCCTTTGAATTATTTTAACATAATTAGGAGGACTTTACAATGCAAAAGGATGCTGCATCATATTTTTATGACAAGTTAAAGAACGATTACTCTTTAAGCCACGAAGAAAAGGAATTATTAATGGAAAGCATGTCCGATTATGTGCATAGCCAATATGATGCGGAACATTTTAGCAATATGTCATTACTTCTTTCTATGTTCTGTGGATCTTTTTCATACGCTCTGCTTCTATTGATAAACCATCAACCATATGCATCAAACATATTTCAACTGATAATCTTTATTATTGCTTCGCTATTATGCGGTGGGATTTGGTTTCTCTGCGTGCATCTATTATTTGATCGTCACGGTTTCATTTCAGAACACAAATTCTTTCGCAAATTTATTTTTATCCTACCTGCGCTTCTGTTTTCGTTTTACTTCTCAATTTATTTCAAGCTATTTCTTAATACCTTTTCATAATCCAATTAAATAAACAGCCGCCCGGTATCCTACCCCCGAGCGGCCAATGCACAACACCAAATCTGGCAAAAGATAGGGCTGCTATGCCCTTTTATTGTAGCATATCATAAAATGAAAGGAAAGTGGTTTTATGCCGTACTGCGCTTATATCCGAAAATCCCGCGCCGATATGGAAGCCGAAACCCACGGCGAAGGGGAAACCTTCGCGCGGCATGAAAAAATATTGCTCAATCTCGCCAAGCAGAAGAAGATTTCTTTAACCGCTATTTATCGTGAAATGGTGTCTGGCGAAACCATTTCCGCCCGTCCTGTCATGCAGCAGCTTCTTGATGAAGTGGACGCTGGTATGTGGGACGGCGTTCTTGTAGTCGAAGTGGAACGCCTTGCACGTGGCGACACATCAGACCAGGGGCGTGTTCAAAAATCCTTCATGTACTCGAACACGCTGATTATAACACCCCTGAAAACCTATGATCCCGCGAATGAATTTGACCAAGAGTATTTTGAATTTGGCTTGTTCATGTCGCGCCGTGAGTATAAAACAATTAACCGCCGCCTGCAAACAGGTCGTGTATCCTCCATCCGAGAAGGCAAGTACCCCGGCAATGTTTGTCCCTATGGCTATGATCGCGAAAAGTTGAAAACAGAAAAAGGGTGGATTCTCGTTCCCAATCCCCAGCAATCCGAAATTGTCCGTTTAATGTTCTCATGGTTTACCGATCCGAACAATCACCTGAGCAGCTCCGCCATAGCGCACAAACTAAATGATATGCAGGTACCCACCAGTAAGGGCGGCGAATGGACTGTTTCAACTGTTTCTCGCATCTTAAAAAACCCTGTCTATGCCGGGTATATCATCTGGGGACGACGTGCATGCGTCAAGCAGATTAAAGGCGGCGAGATAGTCAAAAGCCGTCCATGGGCTGAGAATTACGAAATGTGCAAAGGTCTGCATGAACCTCTGGTCAGTCAAGAAGTATTCGACCTCGCCCAGCGCAGTTTTGCAGAAATGCCCACACGGCCCATACCCGGAAAACGCCCCTTCTGTAACCCCCTGTCCGGCCTAGTAGTGTGCGGCTGTTGCGGCCGTGTCATGCAGCGCCGACCGCATACCAATGGATACCCGGATTCTCTGCTCTGCCCGCAGCCCGGTTGTAAAACCGTCTCTTCCCCTCTCGCCTATATTGAAAACCTTGTCTTGGAATCCTTGGAAAAATGGCTTGAAGATTATAAGATTGACCTAACGCTCTTGCCTGTCAACCATATCGATCAAGAACTCAAAGTCTTAAAAAACAATCTGACCGCGCTGCAATCCGATTTTGCTTTGCTGGATACACAACAGAATCGGCTTTACACCCTCCTCGAACAAGGTGTTTATACCACCGCTATTTTCATCGAGCGCCAGCAGATTATTTCCACCCAGCGCGAAGAACTGCAAAAGAAAATCTCCGTTGCTTCGCAGCAGCTTGCCGATTTTGAGCACCAGCAATCTTCCAAAACGGAATTAGTTCCCCGAATCCGTCATGTTCTCGATGTTTATAAACTGACGGAATCAGCAAAGCAAAGAAACGAACTGCTTTCCTCTGTGCTTGAAAAGGTGGAATATCACAAATCAACCAACCTTCGGCACAGCTCCGACAGCGATTTACGCCTAGTCCTCTTCCCTAAATTCACTTCCTCACGCCCTAATGTATAACCTTCTTGTGCGAACGAACTTGCTCATATGGAAATGATTGGTGCCATCGTCTATCAGCTGACCCGCAATCTCACGCCCGAACAAATCATTGAGGGCGGCTATGATGCCTACTTCGTCGACCATACAACGGGCGTCTATCCGCAGGCCGCTTCCGGCGTACCGTTTTCCACTTCGACCCTCCAGTGTACCGGCGACCCTCTCACCGACCTGTTTGAAGATCTCGCAGCAGATGCTGCGATTGCGTAAGAGCAACCATTTCCCTGCCTGTTTGAAGATTTTACTGAAAATGCATTGACGATTCAAGCCAAATGGTATATATTGAAGATAAGCACATGTCAATTTCATAAGTGGTATCCGGGTGTCTCAACTCCGACGCAGGATTTGGGATGAAAAGGGAAGCAGGTGAAAATCCTGCGCTAAGCCGTAGCTGTAAAGGCGGAGCGGTTTCCAATATGTCACTGAAGAGCAACCCTCTTTGGGAAGACGGAAATCGTGCCGATGCCTGAGCCAGAAGACCTGCCCCGATATGACGCACAAGGAACCTCTCCGGACTTGAGAGGGTGCACGCTACTTTCGTTCAAACGAAATTACAGCCGCACCTCAACGCAGAGGTGCGGCTTCTCTTTACTATCTCTTTTACTATCATCATTTTGTTGCATTTCCTTGCGCACAATGATTTGACGGTGCTGCTTCACCTCGTCAGGCGGGAACGGATTCCAGCATCCCTTCCCGCCTGCTTTTTTGCCGCACCGGCGACATGAAAAAAACAGTCCTCCATGGAGGACTGTTTTTTTATTCGCGCACAATCAGCTGCCGATATTGCCGGTCTGACACGAGAAAGACCGCCTCTAAATCAGCATCCAGCAGCGATTCGCAGGGTGAATCGCTCTCATAGCGGACACAGGTGCCGCAGGAGGAGCTAATCTCCCGTGGCACGGGCGCCAGCCGCGCCGCAACGTTTGCCTGCTGCAGCGCGCGGTGCGAACGCAATGCGGATAAATGGGTATGAAAGGCTGCAAGGTATTGTGACATCGTCATGCCCCCTTTTATTTGGTGAGCGTCAGCTTATAGTCGCTGTTTTGCAGCTCGACCGTGACAGCGTAGCCTTGACTTCTGCCAAACCGCGTGACATTCTCCATCGAGCAGGCATTATCCACAAGCACTTCGAGCGTTTGGGGATTGGTTTTCTTAACTTCCTTCTGCACCATGATAACCGGCATGGGGCAGGCATAACCGCGAGCATCTACCATGTTTTCAGTCCTCCTTCGGTAAGTTTGCAATTGAAATGACGAGCAGCAGTACAAAACCAATGCCAACTGCCAGTTTTCCGTACGCGGTCGGGCCTTCGCCGGACGAAGCCAGGCCGAAATTATGGCACAGCGCCGCGCCGAACAGCATGCCGAGCACCGTCACGGCACTGTCACTGTTGCCTTCACCGGCGAGAATGAGCTGACGCAGCGGACAGCCGCTCAGCAGCACACAGCCCCAGCCCGCCAGCGCCATGCCGAGGAAGTTCCATAGTCCGTCGGTATGCGCAATGCTCTGCCCCGCAAAACCCGGGTGAAAGCTGCCGAGCGCCAGATTGCCGATCAGCACGGTGATAAAAATAGCGACAAAGCCATACAGCAGCTTAAAATCTCCGAACAGCATCACATCGCGCAGTCCGCCGACCATACACAGCCGCGACCGCTGCGCCGCCACGCCGATCAAGATGCCCGCACCCAGTGCCAGATACCAGATCGCGTGCTTTGCGCCCGGGCCTTCGGTGCTCGCCCGCAGCATAGAGGGAGCGAGCAGCAGCAAAAACAGTCCCGCCGTCACGGCTACCGGCAGCACGCCGCCCTCGGCGGACGGCAGCGGATACGCGCGGCGGAACGTAAACCCTCGTTTGAGGAACAGCACACCCACCGCAACGCCTGCGGCAAAGCCGGCAAGGCCGACCAGTGCGTTCCAGTCGCCGCCGCCGATGCGAAGCACCATGCGAAGCGGACAGCCGAGGAACATCAGTGCCCCCAGCATGACGAGCGCACCCAGCACAAACCGCAGCGCGGGCGAAGAGCCGCCCTGTGCGCGCCATTCTCGAAAGCCGCGCGCCGAGAGAAATGCGCCGAGGACGAGTCCGATGATTTCGGGCCGCAGGTACTGCACATTTGCCGCGCCGTGCAGACCAAGTGCACCTGCCGAGTCGCGCAGGAAGCAGGCAATGCACAGTCCCATATTCGCGGGATTGCCGCCCAGCGTCAGCGCAAGCGCCGCAAGGCCGACCATAATGCCGGCAATGACGACGCGCCAATCGATTCTTTTGTTTTCATTCATTGTGATAATTCCTTTATTTGTGATAGAATAGAGTTTGTATGATAGGGAAAGGAGAAACTTGCTTGCAAACGATTTATCTCGATCATGCGGCCACCTCGTTCCCCAAGCCGCACGAAGTTGCCGAAGCCATGACACGCTATGTGGAGACCGTCGGGGCGACCATCAACCGCTCGATTTACGGCGCGGCGCTGGAAGCAGAGCTTACGACGCTTGCTTTGCGCGAGCAGCTCTGCCGCCTGTTCGGACTGGACGACCCATCCTGCGTCATCCTTACTGCGGGCGCGACAATGGCGCTCAATCAGGCAATCAGCGGCTTTCTGCATCCGGGCGACCATGTTCTGGTCAGCGGGATGGAGCACAACGCCGTCATGCGGCCGCTCCTGCGTCTGCCGGACGTGTCCTGCACCCGTGTCCCCTGCGACCGCACGGGCAAGCTGGAACTCTCTGCCCTGCCCGCGCTCGTGCAGCCGAATACACGGCTGTTCGTGCTGTCGCACGCGTCAAACGTCTGCGGCACGCTACAGGATGCGGCTGCGGTGGGTGCGTTTTGCCAGTCGCACGGCATCGCCTTCGTGCTCGATGGGGCGCAGACAGCAGGGCATCTTGACCTTGATTTTGGAGCACTCGGCCTGTCCGCCCTCGCCGTTCCGGGGCACAAGGGTCTGCTCGGCCCGCAGGGCATCGGCGCACTGCTGCTGACGCGGGACTTTGCCGCGCAGCTCACCCCGCTGATTGCGGGCGGCACGGGCAGCGCGTCCGACGCTGAGGACATGCCCCCCTTCCTGCCCGATCGGCTGGAAGCAGGCACGCCCAATCTGCCCGGCATCTACGGCTGGCAGGCTGCGCTGACCGTGCTGGAGCAGCAAGGCATTCGAAACCGCCGCGCACGCGAAACCGCGCTGACCCGTCGCTTTTTGGACGGACTTGCCACCATTCCGGCGGTTTCTCTCGTCGGTACGCGTGATTTAGACGCGCGGGTCGGCGTAATCGCCGTCGATTTTCACCGACTGGACAACGCTGACGCAAGCGATCGGCTTGCCACCGAATACGGCGTACTCACCCGATGCGGTCTGCACTGCGCACCCGCCGCGCACCGAACGCTCGGCACATTTCCGCGCGGCGTGGTTCGCTTTTCGCTCGGATACACCACGACAGAAGCGGAAATCGACGCGGCGCTTGACGCGATTCGCGCCGTCAGCGCAGGCTGATACGCACCCCGTCCCGCGGTGCTTCGACCGTGCCGATGCGCTGCGCACAGGGCACGACCGCCGCAAGCTCATCAAGCAGTGCGTCCGCGTCCCCCGGCGCGACCGCCATCAGCAGGCCGCCCGAGGTCTGCGGATCGTAAAGCAAATCCTGCTTGGCAAGCGCGGTTTCGCCCGGGTCAACATACGGCTCGGCGAACTGCCGGTTGCGGTACATGCCCTCGGGAATCAGTCCCATCTCGGCAAACGAAACGGCCTCCTCCGGCAGGGAAATCTCGTCCACGCGGAGCGTGATGTGCACATCGCTTCCCTGCGCCATCTCGGTCAGATGTCCGAGCAGACCGAAGCCGGTCACATCGGTGCAGGCGTGCACCTCATAGCGCACCATTGCGTCCCGCGCGGCTTTGTTGAGCGTCGTCATCATCCGATACGCAAACTGTTCGCCCTCGTCAGAGAGCATTTCCGCCTTTTTTGCCGTCATCAGCACCCCGATGCCGAGCGGCTTGGTCAGCAGCAGCACGTCCCCCGGTCTCGCTCCGCTGTTTTTCAGCACGCGGTCGGGATGGACAAAGCCGGTGACGCTCAGGCCGTACTTGGGTTCGTCGTCCAGAATGGTGTGTCCACCCGTGATGAGCGCACCCGCTTCGTACACCTTGTCGTAACCGCCGCGCAGCAGCTCGTGCACCGCGCTTTGCGGCATGGAGGCAGGCACAGCCATAATGTTGAGCGCAAGCCGCGGCTCGCCGCCCATCGCATACACATCGGACAGCGCATTGGCCGCGGCAATCTGCCCGAACAGGTACGGATCGTCCGCAATGGGTGGAAAAAAGTCCACCGTCTGTACGAGCGCAAGCTCGTCCGAGATGCGATAAACCGATGCATCGTCGCTCTTGTCAAAACCGACGAGCAAATTGGGATCGTGGTGGACACGCAGTCCCTCGAGCAGCCGGGCCAGCGTGCCTGCGCCGACCTTGGCGCCGCAGCCCGCGCATTTGGCGAGGTTAGTCAGCCGAATTTCCTCTTCCATGTGGTTCACCTCCCCGTGAGCATCAAAATCGCCTCAAGCACGCCGCCGCCCACCGCGAGCGCCTTGTCCGACGCGGTAAAACAATGATCTTTCGCGCAGCGCGGGTCAATATCGCCGCTTTTCATACCCGCGTGAACGGGCGTGGCGTCGGGCAGGATGCCGCGCAGTACACCGTCAATGGTGCACTGCATGGGGGTATCGTCCACCATGCCCGCAATCTCGCCCGCCTTTACCTCGTCCCCAATGCAGCGCACGGGACGAAACAGGCCGTCCGTCGGCGCACGCAGCACGCGCTCGGTCGTGAATCCGCCGATGCTGCCGGGCACGCCGGTGTTGGGTGCGGCGCTCCCGCTCGTCAGCACACGGCCCAGATAATGCCCGCGCTGTGTCTCAATCACGGCATGGCAGTCCACGCCCGCGGTAAACCCCGGGCCGACGCCGATCACGACCGGCGCATCCGAAATTTTCGTGCCCAGATTGCGCTTGGCGAGGATTGCGTCAACCACCGCATCCGGTCGGAGCGCGGCAATGCAGCTACCCTCCGCGTCGGCGAGCACCGGGATGGTGCGGCGGTTCAACGCCGCTGTGATTTTCTGCAAATCGCGTGCTAAAACGCCCTCTACGCCCTCCACCGTCGTTTTTCCGCACCGAATGGCTTCGGAAAAGCACACCGTGCGGCGAATGGCGGTCGGATGCGGCAAATCGGTCATCACCACGTCAAACTGCGCGCGGTGCAGCCGCAGGGCGATCCCGCTGGCCAAATCCCCCGCTCCCCTGATTAAAATAAGCATTCCCATTCCTCCTTTTGCAGCGCTCCGCCAACTGTCGGGCAGTGCAGCAGCCGCGCAAGCGCCTGCGCCTGTATACGGTCAACTGCCGTTTCGATTTGATTGATGAACACACGGTCATGCAGTCCCTCGGCTTTGAGCAGATGCGCCACGATTTCCGGCGTTGCAATGTCCTGTTCGCTGCAGCCTGCTCGCGCGGCATACAGCGCGGGGCGGTGTGCAGCCTCTGCAATCGGTCTGCCCAGACCCGACGCGCCGAGCACCAGTATGGTCTGCCCGCACGCGGGCGGGATAACCGGCTCATGCGCATCGTGCGCCTTGAGCGGCAGACCACGCGAGCCGTCGGCCTCAATGAGCACATAGTCGGCCAGCGTGCACAGCCTTGAAACGGGCAGGCTGGGCGCACTAAGCTTGGCGTGCCGATCCATCGTGCCGATGCAAAGCTGTCGGTGCGTACCAAGCACGGCCGCAATCGCTTGCTCCTCCGCGCCGAGCAGCACGGGGATGTGCGACGGCGGGAAAATGTGTGTGGTCGTCAAAATAAGGACGGTGCCGCGTGCGGCAAGCTCCCGCCCCAATGTGTAAAGCAGGGTGGTCTTTCCGCCGCCGCCAATCAGCGCGGTCGCTCCCCTTTGAATTTTCAGCAGGTCACAGCAGTGCAAAGCGGTCCTTCTTTCCCCTCGTCATTCTTGTACAAGAATAACGCTTTTGCCCCGCAAAGTCAAAGGCAAATTTGTATAGATGCATAACCTTTGCCAAATTCATGCCTTATTACTTGCGCAGCAGCGGGGGATTTGTTATGCTTTAGTCGTTTTGAAACGCGAATGGAGGGAAAACAGCACGCATGAAACACAGAAAAATCATCGGGCGGCTGTGGCTGCTGCTCATCGTGGTCATCGTATCGTCCTTATGTATCGGCCGCTACGCCGTGCCGCTGACCGAGCTCGGGCGCATCCTGTTTGGCCTGCCCTCAGGCGGGGATGCGACGATGACGACTGTCATCCGGAACGTGCGTCTGCCGCGCATCCTGCTCGCAGGACTGATTGGCGCGGCGCTCTCGGCAGCGGGCGTGTGCTTCCAGAGCGTGTTCCAGAACCCCATGGCGTCGCCTGATATTCTGGGCGCGTCCTCGGGTGCGGGACTCGGCGCGGCGCTCGGTCTGCTGTGCGGACTGTCGGCGCGCGGCGTGATGCTCAGCGCGTTTGTCTGCGGCATCGTGACGATTGTCGGGGTTTTTCTCATCGGCGCACGTGCGCAGGGCAAGCAGGTGGTCAACCTGATTCTGGCGGGTATTATGGTCGGTTCGCTGTGTAATGCGGGCATTTCCTATATCAAGCTCGTCGCTGACCCGACCAATCAGCTGCCCGCCATCACCTACTGGCTGATGGGCAGCCTTTCGGGCGTCAAATGGAGCGATTTGCAGTTTTTCGCGCCCTTCATCGCGGTGGGTGCGGTGCCGCTGCTGCTGCTTCGCTGGCGGATCAACATCCTGTCGCTCGGCGACGATGAAGCGCGCACCATGGGAGTTTCGACCGATCGGCTGCGGTGGCTGGTCATCTGCTGTGCCACACTGCTGACGGCGGCCTGTGTTGCGGTCTGCGGTATGATTGGATGGGTCGGCTTGGTCGTGCCCAACCTGTGTCGGCGGCTGGTCGGCAATGATGTGCGGGTGCTGCTGCCGTCCGGCCTGCTGCTCGGCGCAAGCTTTCTGCTGATTGTGGACAACGTTTCCCGTTCTCTGCTCGCAACCGAAATCCCCATCGGCATTCTGACGGCGTTCATCGGCGCACCGTTTTTCCTCTGGATGCTGATGCGAAAGGAGAAACTATGATACAGGTAGAATCGCTTTCGGTCGGCTACGGCGCACGGCAGGTGCTGCACGACATCTCCTTTTCCGCGGCGCAGGGCGAGCTGCTGGCCGTGCTCGGGCCGAACGGCGTAGGCAAAACAACGCTGTTTCGCTGCATGCTGGGACTCAAAGCGCCGACCGGCGGCCGCGTACTGCTTGGCGGCGACGATGTACGGCAGCTCAGCGCACGCGAACTGGCCGACCGCGCGGCCTACATTCCGCAGAGCCATTATCCCGCCTTCCACTACACCGTGTATGATATGGTGCTGATGGGCACGGCGCACGGTCTTTCTCCCTTCGTTTCGCCCGGCCGTGCGCAGCAGAAACAGGCTGAGCAGGCACTGGCACGGCTCGACATAACTGCGCTCGCCGACCGATACTATACCCAGCTTTCGGGCGGGCAGCAGCAGCTGGTGCTCATCGCCCGTGCGCTTGCCCAGCAGGCGCGGATTTTGTTCATGGACGAACCCGCGTCCGGTCTGGACTTCGGCAACCGCATCAAGCTGATGAGGCAGGTGCGGCGGCTGACCGGAGAAGGTTATACCGTCGTTCTCTCCTCCCATGATCCGCAGACTGCGCTGACCTACGCCGACCGGGTGCTCGCGCTCCATTCAGGCGGTGTGCTCGCCTGCGGTACGGCGCGGGAGGTTATCACCGAAGCGACCATGGGTGCGCTGTACGGCGTGCCGTTTGAGCTGCTGGACGGCCGTGTGATTGTGCCAAAGGGGGCGGAATAATGTTCGCTTGGACGCCTGAGCGGTTGCGGTTTCGGGTGGATGCGGCACGTTTCGGCTCATTTTACCGTGAAATCGCGCTGGAAATTGCGGCGCGGGTGCCCGCTTCCACCCATATCTGCGACGCAGGCTGCGGGACGGGCGATTTGGCGCGTGCGCTTGCCGCATCCTTTGCTCAGGTGACGGCGCTCGACCATGATTCGGCGGCGCTCCGCGCCCTGCGCGAGGACTGCCCCCCGAATGTGACGGCGCTCTGCCGTGATGCGCTGACCGACACCCCAAGCGTACGGTATGATGCAATGGTGTTCTGCTTTTTCGGCAGCGTGGCAGAGATTCTTTCGGCCGCCAAGCGTCAGTGCAACGGCACGGTGATTGCGATCAAAAAGCAGGGCGGCGCACACCGTTTTTCGCCGGGCTGTGTACAGGCGCGCCGCGACTCGCTGCAAACACTTGAAAATGAGCTTGCGGCGCGCGGCATTGACTACACCTGCGTGCGCCGCACACTCGACTTGGGGCAGCCCTTTCGCACGCTGGAGGACGCAGTACGGTTTTTCCGCCTGTACCACCGCGGCGGGGATGAATCCACTGTCTCATCCGAGCGGGTGGCGGCGCTGCTGCGGCCGATCGACCATTCGGAATTTCGTTATTACTATCCTGCCGAAACCTCGGTCGGGTTGTTATTTTTCAATTTGGAGGAATAAAAGATGAAAAAACTCAAGCAATTACTGGCACTGACCCTGTGCTTTGCGGCCCTGTCCGGCTGCGGACAGCCTGCCGCATCCCAAACGCAGGACACGCCCCCCGCTGCCTCGCAGACGGCGCAGACCCGCTCGTTCACCGATTCGGTCGGCCGCACGGTTGAGCTGCCCGCCGAGATTTCCAAGGTCGCGGTCACAGGCACGATGGCACAGATCGTCGTGTTTTCGCTCGCACCCGACCGCATGGTCGGCCTGTCCGGCGCATGGGAAGCGCCTGAATATTTCGCCGAGCAGTACCAAAACCTGCCCGTTTTGGGGCAGCTGTACGGCGGCAAGGGCGAAATGAATCTGGAAGAGCTGCTCTCCGCCGCGCCTGACGTGGTGATTGATGTGGGCGAACCCAAGTCCACCATCGTCGAGGATTTGGACGGACTGTCCCAGCAGACCGGCATCCCCTTTGTGCACATCACCGCAACGCTCGAAACCATGCCCGATGCATACCGCAAGCTGGGCGAACTGCTGAATCTGTCCGACGAGGCCGCCGTGCTTGCCGATTACTGCCAGACACAGTATGAGCGTTTTCAGGCGCTGTCGGAAAAGGTGGACAAGAAGCGCGTACTGTATGTGACGGGAGAATCCGGCCTGAACGTCATCGCCAAGGGCTCGTACCACGCCGAGGTGCTTGATTTGCTGACCGACAACGTCGCCGTGGTCGAAGAGCCCTCCTCCAAGGGCACGGGCAACGAGGTGGACGCCGAGCAGATTCTCAAATTCTCGCCCGACGTGATTCTGTTTGCACCCGATGCCCCGTATGCAACGGCAAAGCAGCTCGCTTATGCCTCGGTTCCGGCGATTGCAAACGGTGCGTACTATCAGGTGCCGCACGGACCTTACAACTGGCTGGGCTTCCCGCCCTCGGTGCATCGCTATCTGGGCATGCTGTGGATGGGCACTGTGCTGTATCCCGATCAGGTCGATTATGATTTGTACACCGAATGCGCCAAGTTCTTTGAGCTGTTCTATCACACCGAGCTGACACAGGAGCAGTTTTCCGCGCTGACCGCAAATTCGATTGGACAGCAGGGCTAAGCGATGAAAGAACTGTTTTCCGCGATTCTTTCCCGCCTTGACGCGGGAGAAAACGCGGTGCTCTGCTGCATCCTCGCCTCCTCCGGCTCAACGCCGCGCGGGGCAGGTGCAAAAATGGCCGTCTTTGCCGACGGCACAGCGCTTGGCACGGTCGGCGGCGGCGCGGTCGAGCAGCACGCGGCCGCACAGGCGATGGCGGTGCACGAAAACGGCCGCGGCTGCGTCAAGGGGTACTCGCTCGCGCCCGGTGAGGCGGGTGACATCGGCATGATCTGCGGCGGCAACGTCACCGTGTATTTCCGCCTGTTCGCCCCTGCCGACCGCGCCGAGGTGCAGGGCATTATTGACCAGTGCGGCGTCTCGCGGGACAGCTGGCTCGTTTACGTGCTGCGCGGCGGTGAACTGACCGATTTCACGGTGTGGACCGACGCACCCGCGCGTCCCCTGTCGATTGACGCGTCACTCGTTCGCCCGCTGCTCGGCGCACGGGCAGTCTACCGGAAGGGTGACCCGGCCATCTACGTCGAGCCGCTCGTGCGGTGCGGACGCGCACTGATTTTCGGCGCGGGGCATGTCGCACGGGCGCTCGCCCCTGTTCTGAGCGGCATCGGCCTGCCGGTTCTGGTCTTCGATGACCGTGCACCGCTTGCCGATCCCGCCTTTTTCCCGACCGCCGAGCAGGTGGTGTGCGCCCCCTTCTCCGACCTTTCGCAAACGGTGTCCATCGGTGAGGGTGACGCGGTCATCGTCATGACACCGGGGCATGAAGCCGACTTCGAGGTGCTTGCGCAGGTGCTGTGTACGCCTGCGGACTATGTCGGCTGCATCGGCAGCAGACACAAGGTTGCGCGCACCAAGGAGCGCCTGCGGCAGGCCGGTATTGGGGAGCAGGACATCGCCCGTCTGCACTCCCCGATTGGTCTGAACATCGGCGCGGAGACGCCGGCCGAAATCGCCATCAGCATCGCCGCGGAGCTCATCGCACACCGCGCGGGATACGAGCGCGATATCGGCTGGGCGACGGCCGAATCCTGACTTCCTACGTTTTCAACCCCGTACTGCGGCATACTTCCCCTTGCCTGCCACATACCTTATAAAGAAGGATGGTGAGTGCCGCATGGGAAAGCCGCCGGTGCAGATTATTTGCGACAATGTGTTCCAAAGCGGCACGCCCGAGGAACGTTCCATCCGCCTGACTGACACCTTAGCCGTGCTGATTGACCGGCTTGAGCAGGACGAACAGACCGTTTAAATGGCATACAATCCTTTTCCGACAGGGGGATCTCCCCAAATCGGAGAAGGATTGTTTTGTTTTGGGGAGGAGGCGTTTGATGAAAGCCGCCATTTACTGCCGCCTGTCGGAAGAAGACCGCGGCAAACAGCTTGCAGATGCGGACAGCGAAAGCATTCAGAACCAAAAGACCATGCTGCTGTCCTATGCAATGGAACAGGGGTGGGAGATAGCCGGGATTTACAGCGACGATGATTATGCGGGCGCGGATCGCAGCCGTCCGGCCTTTTGCCGCCTGCTGCGGGATGCCGAAGCGCGACGCTTCGACATTGTGCTCTGCAAAACACAGTCACGCTTCACGCGTGAGCTGGAGCTTGTGGAAAAGTACATTCACGGTCTGTTCCCCATCTGGGGTATTCGCTTCATCAGCATCGTCGACAACGCCGACACTGCGAACAAGGGCAACAAGAAGTCGCGCCAAATCAATGGTCTGGTCAACGAGTGGTATCTTGAGGACATGTCAGACAGCATCAAAAGCGTGCTCGATACCAAACGCAGAAACGGCCGCCATATCGGGTCGTTCGCGCTGTACGGCTACCGCAAGGATCCCGATCGCAAGGGCGGTCTGCTCATCGACGAGCAAGCCGCTGCGGTGGTGCGCGAGGTGTTCACCCTCTTTGCGCAGGGACACGGAAAAACAGCGATTGCCCGTATGCTCAATGAGAGAGGCGTTCCCAACCCTACCGAATACAAACACCGTCAGGGACTGCGCTATCAGCAGCCAAAAAACAGTACGCTGTGGAAATACGCCGCAATTTCTCGTATGCTGACGAATGAAATCTATCTGGGTCACATGGTGCAGGGCAAATACGGCAGCGTATCCTACAAGTCGAAGGTCAACCGCCCACGCCCGCGCGAAGACTGGTTCCGCGTGGAGGACACGCACGAGGCGATCATTGATTTGGCACTTTGGAATCGGGTACAAACCATTCTCAAGCAGAGGACCAAGCCATTTTCGACCGGCGAAATCGGGGTATTTGCGCAAAAAGCGCGCTGCGCGGGCTGCGGCGCTGTGCTGCGTTCTACGCAGAGCAACGGGCGCAGATATCTGAAATGCCCCAATCACGGTGTCTCACCGACGGCGTGCACCGGCGCCTTTATCGCGGTTGACCGACTGGAGCAGGCGGTGCTGTCCGAGCTGTGCCAGCTGATCGACCGGTACTTAGATGCGGCGGCTCTTGCGTGCAAACTTACCCGCAGCGTCCATTCGGATGCGCAGGAGCAGCGTTTGCAGGCGACAAAAGCATCCTGCGAAAAGAAATGTGCTGCATACGCAAAGAATATCACCGCGCTCTATCTTGACAAGGCAAACGGCATCCTCACGGAGCAGGAGTTCATCACCATTTCCGCGCAGCTCCGCCGGGAGCAGGCACAGCTTGTCGGGCGCATCACGGACTGCACCGCAAAGCTTGCGCAGCTGCAGCAGACAGCAAGGACCCCGCGCGACGCGATTGCGCAATATGTTCCCCCTTCGCATCTCAGCCGCACCATGGTAGAGCTTTTGATTGACCACATAGCCGTTGGGCGGCGCGAACCGGGCACCTCGCAGCTCCCCATCACGATTTACTGGAACTTTTAAACCGCTCGATTATTTGTTTTTACACCATCGCAGCAGAGCAGAAGGCGCGCACCACTTATGACAACCTGCTGCGCCTGATTGACGACCCCGATGTGCGTGAACCGATCAAATTCCTGCGCGCACGTGAAATCGTTCACTTCCAACGCTTTGGTGAAGCGCCGCAACCCAAGCGACAGACGGCAAAAAAGGCGCATAAAGCATTTCGCTTTATGCGCCTTTCCTATTGCCGTATCCGATACCCGCAAATCGGCTTTGGCTGCTGCGCTATTTGCAGCTGACTGTCATCGACCACCATCACTACGGTAAAATCGGCGTTCAGTTCTTCATTGACAATCCGCAGAATTTCCGCTTTTGTGTACGGAAACAAGTGCGAATACAGTCCGCTTGCCGTTTGCTCCCGTCCCGGTGTGCGATATCGCTTGCTCCGCGCATCACAATAGCGGCAGCATTCGATTTCTCCTCGTCCGTCCGCTCTGCGGCGCACCTGTAAGTGGATGCTGCGGCATGACCGATTCTGAAAACAGGTCTCCATGCGGTCAAACAGCGTGTCCTGCCCCTGTGCGCCGTGCCCGATGAGAAGCAGCATTCGGTTACCTTCGTTTTGCTGCTTGTATGCTGCAATGAACGTGTCATCTGTGCAGGCGGCGCTTGCCTGCACGCCGCTGAACCGGATGCTCTCATATTGCCGGTCGAGCTCCTTTGCTATGACCTGTACCAACTCCTGTTTCGTGCACGACCGTGTGGTCAGCCTTTTCGGCGCGGCAGCTCCTGTGCCCCGTCGGTTTCGATCCGCATAAAAGCAGTCTGTGATTTGACACACGCCGCGTTCGACCCGCAGCTTAATAAAAATCAACCGACCGTGATTTGTTTTTATCATACCGCGATAAAGTCCCGCCGAAACCGGATAAAGCATCAAAATCGCGCGCCCTCCCGCTTGCGCCTTCGCTTGCTTCATGTTTGTCCCCCTCTCTGTGCCAAGCTACTGAAATCTATGTTGCGGCGGTTTCTTCTATGCGGCAAAAAGCGGCACGAACCCGATTGGAGTCCGTGCCGCTTTGGCATCATTTTTTAATTTAAGCGGCGCGCTTGCCCGTCATCGTTTGCTGAACGATGCTTTCCATCACTTCTCCGGTTAATGCGCTTTCCACATATCCAAATACATTTCCGTCCGCATCAATCATAAAGGTCGTCGGGAATGCACGGATGCCGTAGGTCTGGAACACTTCGCCGCTTTCATCCATGACAACCGGGAAGGAATAATTGTTATCGGACAAAAACTTCGTAATATGCGCCGTGTCGCCCTCTTGCCCCTGATTCGGTCCGGCGACGCCCAGCACCACCAAATCCTCCGCGTTGCCGCCATACTTTTCATAGAGCGCCTGAATTTCCGGCATCTCGCCGCGGCACGGCGGGCACCAGGTCGCCCAAAAGTTGAGAAACACCGTTTTGCCCTTATAGTCGGACAGGGTATGTGTCTCGCCGTTTTGATCAACTAAGGTAAAGTCCGGCGCGACACTCACCTGCACCTCCGGCTCCGCCACAGGCTCTTCCACAGGCTTTTCTGCCTCGGGTTCGGTCACCGCCGGTGTTTCAGCATCCGGCTGCTGCTGACTCTGCGAAACGTCGACAGCATTCCCGCCGGAGCTGGACAGATAATTGGTAAATCCGTTCATAAATCCGGTAAAGGTCATAACACCCATGATAATCAGCAGCGCTGCGCCGATTTTAACGGTATACTGCACCACATTTTTATATTTTTTGAAGAAATCGAGCACCGCACTGGTAAACAGACCGACTGCAAGGAAGGGCAGAATAAAGCCGAGGGTGTACACGCCAATCAGCACCGCACCCTTGGCCATCGAGGCCGACGAGCCTGCCATGAGCATGACGCTGCCCAACACCGGTCCGACGCAGGGCGTCCACGCAAAGCTGAACGTAAAGCCCAGCAGCAGTGCCGGAATCGGCCCCATCGACCAGCGTTCCAGCCGGAACGGCAGACGATGCTCTCGGTCGATTGCCTGCGAACGGCCGAAAAAGCCGAACTGGTACAGACCGAACAGCACCATAACAATGCCGCTGATGCGTGCAAACAAGATTCGATTGGTGCTAAAAAAGCGTCCTAACGCCGTAAATCCAAATCCCAGCAGGAAAAAAGCTGCGCTCACGCCCAGTACAAAGAAGATG
The DNA here is from genome assembly GCF_951230135.1 of Butyricicoccus sp. Marseille-Q5471. GTDB lineage: Bacteria > Bacillota > Clostridia > Oscillospirales > Butyricicoccaceae > Agathobaculum. The sequence goes on from NZ_CATNVC010000001.1 coordinate 276,925, forward strand.
GTGTTCACCATCGCCTGCTTGCGCGGATAATGAATGTTGCCCTCTGCGTCCACCTGCTTGCCACCGCCTGCCAGATAGCTGACATACAGCGGCACTAGCGGTAGAATACAAGGGGAAAAGAAGCTCAATAAGCCCTGTAAAAATACGGTCAAGACCGGGATGCTGGTTTCAACTGAAAAACCCATATTCAGATCCTTTCATCGGTAATTGTAATCTTCCATCAAGTAAAGATTTTCTTGTCTATATCGGCAATGGTGATGCCGCGCAGGCGCTCCTTGCAGTCCCGATCGAGCTGCAGATACAGTTCATCCATAATATCTGCCATGCCCGAGGCCACCAGGCACTCCATATCACTGTCACCGCTTCTCCATGCGGCATCTACAAAGCGGGTATCCAGCGCCTGCGCTACCTCGGCAAGGGAAAGCTGCTGCGCATCCCCGCAAAACCGGTAGCCGCCGACACTGCCTTCCTTCGTTTCCACAAAGCCTGCCTTCTTTAGCTTTGCCATGACCTTGCGCACCCGCGCGGGATTGGTGCAAATGTTCTCCGCCAGTGCTTCGCTGGTCAGCACACAGGCCTTGTGATTGAGATAAACCAAGGCGTGCACCGCCACGCTGAACATACTGTCCATGGTTTGTGCTCCTTTCTCAGTCCTTCACAACATCATACGGCCAATCATTGATACCGCCAAAATCATACACATTCCGGTATCCCAGCTCGAGCAGCTTTTCAGAGGCTTCCTTGCTGCGCCGTCCGCTGCGGCAGTACACCAGCAGCGTTGCTTCTTTATCCGGCAGCGCCTCGGGCATTTGATCTACAATGCTCTCGTTGGGCACCAAAACCGCATCGGCAATGTGCCCTTCCTGATATTCCGCTTCCGTACGCACATCGACCACGGTGACTGTCTGCTCATCCATCATCGTTTTGGTTTCCTCTGCGGTGATTTTATGGTAGACGCCCGCTTCCTCTGTCTTTGCGCTGTCCGCGGCCATGTCGTCCGTCGCCATATCGCCGTTGTTCGTGCCGGCGCTGCCCTCCATCGTCTTATCGCTGCCGGCCGACGGATTCGCCTGACAGGCCGTTAACAGCAGCAGAATTGAAAATACCAGCGGAATCATCTTTTTCATACGCTCTACTCCTTATGTAATTATTTTAATTACAGTTTATACTGTTACTATACAGGTTACAGTTGAGTCTGTCAAGCAGTTTTTCACATTTCCGGATTTATTTCTCCTCAAGACGATGTCCTCCACAATAGGCATGTATCCCCATGATGTAAACCACAAGATACAGTATCTTTCCCATTGACTTCACGCTTGGCATTCGGCGAAGCGAAATGGATGGATTAAACGCCTGACTTTCGCGCAGCGGATTGCAGGTGATGCTGTGCCTTTGGATTTCATAAAAAACCACCGTCCACAACACAGAAACTGCGTTGTGGACGGTGGTTTTATTCATTAGTAATTCAGCAGTTTGATTTTGCCCTCTTCAACCATCGAAATAAACAGGAAACCCAGTTCGGGATCGAACTGACGCCCCAGATTACGCCGAATTTCATTGAGTGCATCTTCAACCGGCATTGCGTGCTTATACGAACGGCGGGACACCATCGCATCGAACGAATCGACGATGCAGAGGCACCGCGCACCGATGGGGATGGCTTCCCCCGCGATGCCGCGTGGATAGCCCTTGCCGTCCCATCGCTCATGATGCCCCAGCACGGCTGGAATAACATAATCCAGCGAAGGCAGATGGCGAATCATCTCAATCGAACGCTCCACATGCTGCCGCATGATGGCAAACTCTTCGTCGGTCAGCTTGCCGGCCTTGGTTAGAATGGAATCCGGAATGCCGATTTTACCGATATCATGCAGAAGACCCGCCTGACGGATGATCTCCACATGGTCGCCGTTGAGTCCGTAGGCCTCAGCCAGTGATGCTGCGTACTGCGCCACACAGTTGGAATGGTTGAAGGTATAATGATCCTTCGCATCGATTGCCGCAGTCAGCGCATAAATGGTCGAGGAATACTCCTCTACAATCGTTGCCTTGTCCATTTGCTGCGGCTCATTATCCGCAGAACGGGTGTAGACCATAATGCGATTCTTGCCGTGCTGCTTAGCGCTGAACACCGCAAGGTTTGCATAGGACAGCAGCTGATCCGGGTTTGCCGCCGCGGTCGGATAATTGCAGATGCCGGCCGAGAAAGTCAGGAAGTGACGCGTGCTCTCCTCCTCCCTGCGGATATCCTCCTGCAGGCGGCGGCCGATTCGTTCTGCAATCTCGCGTGCCGCCGTGCTGTCAAAGAACGGCAGCAGTATGGCGAATTCCTTGCCGCCATACCGTGCAATTGTGCCCTTGCTGCCGATTTCGCTCTCCAAAATTCGGCTGAAGGTGATGAGCATCTCATCCCCCTTCCCGGAACCGTACAGCTCGTTATACAGGCGGAAATTATCCAGATTGAACAGAATGACCGAAATCGAGTGCCCACTCGCCTGTTGGAACGCAACCTCCATTTTGTTGTTAAAATAGCGGCGGTTATACAGGCCGGTCAGCGCATCGCACTGTGCATCGCGCTGGATGGTCTCATACAGGTTTGCGTTCTGCATCGCAATCGAGACAATCGACACGGCGGACTCCAGAAACATGGTTTCATCAAAAGAATACGGCTTGCGGTCGTTCTTTTCCGACAGCAGCGTGATACCCACCATCTGTTCATCACAGCGAATGGGCAGAATCAGGCCGATGTTCAGTTCTGCCAGTGCGCGTTTTTCGGTCTCCCACATGGATTTGAAATAGGAGGAGTGCCGGAATTCGCTGTAGGAAATGCTCGATTCATGCTCCCGCAGCCAGAGAATCAGCGGATTATCCTCCCGCAGCGACATTTTGCGGTGTATCGGCGCACTGCCGGCCTCCGACCAGTAGCACTGATCCTCCCGGTGATACAGGCATACATAGGCATGCTCCACATGCACCGCCTCGTGCAGCAGGTCGACATAGGTGTCGATGATTTGATCGAGCTGCAGGGTGCGGTTGACCGCCGTAGAAAACCGGCGCAGGCGATCCTCGCGCTCAATCTGGTCACGCACAAATACCTTGCTCAGCAGCAGATTCAGCACATTGAACACCAAAATCGCAAGCATTGTGCACAGCACGGCCACAATAATCATTTCATATTCGACATAATCCTGCAGTATGGTATCAAACAGGAAGCGAATCGCGCTGTTTGCGCCGACCAGCACCGAGCACACGACGAGAATGGTCATAAAATAGGCTGCGCCCTTGGATGCAATCTGGCTGAGTGCAAAAATACGCTTTTTACAGAACGCATAATAGATGCAAATCGCGTTAATTGCACAGGCGGCGGTATCGAGCGGCAGGGTATTGAGCACCGGCGCGACCGATTGCAGCACAATTACGATAAACATGACCAAAACGCCAATTAAGAACGGGGTAAAATGAACCGACGGCACACCCTGCTTGCGCAGTCCGCGCAGCATAATCCGCCAGACTGAGATGAAAATCAGCACCGCAATCAGAATCGGCACCGCTGCGAGCGGATGGGTGATATAGCTCAAATTCGGCCGCCCTGCTTCCACAGTGATGACCGGCCGCGACATGTACATGTCGTTGTGGTTCATAATCAGCATGAGAATCGTGGCAGCGCCCCAGACGCACTTCATTACCCAGCCGCGCTCGCCCACATAATGGCCCGCCATTAAATAGTAAAGCCATGGAACCAAGATAATACCGCTGACCGATACTTCCCACCAGAAGTTGGGCGAGGGGTACATTTGCAGGCGCAGCATCAGCGAACCGCCCGTCCACATCATGAATGCACCGAGCATCATCATAAACGAGTAGATCGTCTGATTTTTGCGCGCGGTCAGCAGCGTCATAAACAAAAACAGGTTGCACAGCAGCGCCACTGCGGGAATCAGGGAGAAGATGTGCGGATTCATTGTCATTTCCGCTCGCCCCCTCCTGCATCCCCGGCACGCTGCAGGTACAGTAAGTCCACAACGTCCTGCGTGGAGGGATTGATTTTACGAATAGGGCGGCCGTATTTATCCGCATACCGCGCCATCGTGCCGGTTGTCAGCAGTGTAATCTGCATGGGGTCTACGCCAAGCAGGCGCTTGAGATCCTCATAATCATGGTCATAGTGGCGGAAATAGATGCCCATATGCTCTCGCAGGATGCGCTCGGTAACCGGATAGGTCGCCGCGGCATGCTCGTCCATTTCCACATACAGGTGCATAAACGAGCGATTTTCCCCATCGTACTCCTTAAAGGCAAACCAATCATGCACCTCAAGACGCGACATCTCGATGACGCGCCGCACAGCGTTTTCGGTGATGCGGGTAAAGCCTGCGATGTCAATGACCGACGGAATGCGGTCTATGTATTCAAACTGCGGCATATCCAGTCCGTCGCGCTCGTTGCGCAGCCGCAGGCAGCGATACATGTCGCCCACACGGTACCGCACAAACGCCCCGCCCTTGAACACGGTGATAACCAGCTCATAATTCTGTCCCGCGGTCAGCTCGTTCATCAGATACGTCTTGGGCACATAGGTCGAATCATCCATGCCGCGCAGCATTTCCTGCTCGGGAATGAACTCATAGAAGCAGGCGTCCGGGAAAAAGACCAGACCATTCCGGCTCCAGGTTTCCGTGCCGATGCAGGTCGGCTCGGTTCCGCCGTGAATTTCGAGCGGACGGCAGCCCCATGCCTTTTCCAGTTCATCCTTGAACAGCTCGGTATCCGTGCCGACGCACACAAGTGCCTGCAGGTCGAACAAATCGGCCGGGCGGATGGGCGTGCCGTCCCGCGCGGAGCGGTATTTGGCCATTGCGAGGCGATACAGCATTGTCGGCGTGAAGTGAATCAAATTGCGCAGCTTAAACTTGCCGCCGCCGCTGATAAAGTCGTTAAAATTCTTGGTGATTGTATAAATAATGCTGCTCATGCCGAAAAACATATCGATGCCGCGCTGTGCGGCCAGCTTGAAGCCGACCTTGTTCTGCTCGGAAAACGACATGCGCGCCACATCGTTGAGCGGCGGGAAGAACTGCATATCATATTCCGGCTCAATCAGCAGCGGAAACAAGCCGGTCGCATACGGCAGCGGAGCCAGACAATACAGCGTTCTGGCGCTCGGCTTGAGCGTAAACTTCCCCCTTTGCCTCGATGCGGCAAGCAGCATAGCCGCAAGGATGTTGTTCTGGTACACGCCCAGCATTTCCTTGCAGTACGGTGCGACCTTAACCGGGCGGCTGCCGCTCTCCCACGTGGTTTCGAGCCAGACCATCGGCTCGCTCGGCAGCATCTCGACCCGCTTTTGCAGCAGCACATCCGCGTAGTCGTCATAGGTGGTCAGCGGCACGGTTTGACGGAATTCATCAACCGATGCCGGTATTTTCCCACGGAAAATACGCTGTCCCAGTCCGCTGCGGCCAAACAGCTGTATCTGCTCTTCGAGCAAACGGAACTGAATGCCCATATATTGCTCCATCGACAAATCCAGAAAGCTGCAGTACTGCTTCCAGATTTCCTCCGGTTCCATTTTGGAGAGCTTATCTCTAAACCGCAACGGTGATACCCCCATTTCTTTCCGTCTGCTACCGTTTGCCGCGGCAAGCCGCAAGGCTCACACGGGTTGGCAGTAAAAACGGTATTTCTTTTTGATAGTCGCTATAGCCTGCAATATAACGCGGAAACAGCCAGCGATCCTGAATAAATATGTAAACAAAGTTCAGCAGAGAAAACAATATCGCCCCTGTCAGCATCGACGTTGTTCCGGCCAGTCCCCACAGGCCAAGATAAAACATTGCCAGGCACCATCCCCCCGGATGGCGGCACAGCGCATAAACGCCCGCCGAACACACGGCAATGTCAGCAGTTCCGTAGGTATCCCCTGCCGGAAGTGCGAAAAACAGCACATAAACCTCCGCCAACATCCACAGCAGCGCCCACGCGCCGCTCAGCACACGCAGCACGGATATCGCGCCGTGCAGCGGGAGCAGCAGTCCTGCCGTCCCCCCTGCAAGCAGCAGCGCGCCCGCGGCGAACAGCGGTCCGCTCGCACCGCCGGCTGCCTTGCTCAGGTCGGACAGTACAAACAGCACAAACGCCAACGTGCCCGCGGCAAGCCAGCCAATCATTCTGCTGCCCTTTTGCGGAACACGATGCCGATGCTCTTAGGCCCGGAATACACGCCCATCACCGGCCCGACGCCGCCCATGCGAATCGGAATGTCGGGTGAAATCGCGCGAATGCGTTCGGTCAGGAGTTTGGCCTCTTGCTCCATGCGGGACTGGAAGATAATAATCTCCTCCCCCTGAGCATGCTCCTCCTCATAGTGCCTCACCATGAAGTCCATTCCGTCCCGATATCCGCGGCGTGATATGCCCACGTCCTTGACCAATCCATCCCGAAAAACAAGAATCGGGCGAAGTCCCAACGTATCAGCCGCCAGTGCGCGGATTGCGCCGACACGGCCGCCGCGCCGCAAATATTTCAGTGCGTCAAATATAAAATAAATGCCGACGTTCGGTCGAAGCAAATCGAGCTCGGCAATGATTTGCTCCGCGCCCAGTCCACGACCCGCCAGCCGCGCCGCCTGCGCAGCGACGAAATCCAGCCCGTGCGAGGACTGCTCGGAATCATACACATAAATCGGGATTTGGAATCCCTGCTCCTGCAGCAGCTTGCGGGCGGTATCCGCAGTGGCAAAACAGCCGGACATTTTAGCGGTGCAAAGCACGCAGACAATCTCCGTCGCCCCCATCGCGGCCGCCTGCTCGAACCCTTCGATAAATGCGGCAATCGGCGGCTGCGAACTGGTGGGAACTGTTTTTTCGGTCTCCAGCCTGCGGAAAAAAGTTTCGCTGTCGATGTCGCGCAGCGTGCGATACTGCTCGTCCCCCAAGATGACGATGTCGGATACCAGCACAATATCGTTCTCTGCAGCGTATTCCAGCGTCATATCCGAACCGGTATGACAAACTACCACTGTTTTCTTGCATTCTGACATGTCTTTCCCCCAGTCCTTGTGTATCGCGTTTCAACGTTCTACCACCTTTATGATGCGTAAAACGGTTTCATTTCGCCGATTTTATTGCTTTTTCAAAACCCATCTGTAACCTACGTTCAATACTCTTATTTTACCATATTTCACCCTTATATTGCAAGAATCTTTTCCAGTTGCCCCTTGCTATATCACCGCTCACTTTGGTCAATCCGTCCATTTTCAAACCGTATTTTTTTGGTATAATAGGATATAAACGAGAGTTTTAGGGCACTATTTCCACTAAGGAGGATTCCACTATGACACAAATTAAATTAGTGATAACCGGCATGGGCGCTGTCACCCCCGTCGGCTTGGGGGTGGACGCATATTGGAGCGGCCTGACGCACGGGGTCTGCGGCATCGGGCCAATCACCCGATTTGACGCCTCCTCCCTGCCGATACAAATTGCAGCGGAGCTGCGAGATTTTCATGCGGAAAACTACATGCCGCGTCAGCTTGCACGCACCATGGATCCCTTCATGCAGTATGCTTTCATCGCGGCGGATGAGGCACTGCGCGGCAGCGCGCTTTCTATTGAGCGCGAGGCCGACCGCATCGGCCTGGTCATGGGCACGGCGATGGCGGGCGTTACCACGGTCGCATGCACGCAAGCCGCATTTGACGCGGGAAAGCGCGTCGGCCCCCGGTTTGTTCCGATGGCCATCGGCAACATAGCCGCCGCCCAAATCGCCATTGCGCACGGTCTGCACGGCCCCAGCCTGACGGTAGGCACCGCCTGCTCGGCAGGCGGCGACGCGATTTTGACCGCTGCGCTGCTGCTGCAAGCAGGCGAGGCCGATGCCGTGCTTGCGGTCGGCGGGGAAAGCATCCTGTGCCCGGTTGTCGTGTCGGGTCTGGCGCAGGCGGGTGCACTGTCTCGCCGCAACGACGACCCTGAGCATGCTTGCCGTCCGTTTGACGCAATGCGGGATGGGTTCGTCATCGGTGAAGGCGGCGGCGCACTGCTCATCGAAACACTTGAGCATGCTCAGGCACGCGGTGCGCAGATTTACGCAGAACTCGCCGGTTGGGCGAACACCAACGATGCGCACCACGTCACCGCGCCCGACCCGACCGGCGCAGGCGCCGCCGCCTGCATGCGCCGCGCACTGGAGCGAGCGGCTCTGCCCCCTTCTGCCATCGGCTATATCAACGCCCACGGCACCTCGACCCCGCTGGGCGACCGCGCTGAAACCCTTGCGGTCAAGGCGGTATTCGGCGATGACGCGCCGCCGATTTCCTCCACCAAATCCATGACCGGTCATCTGATGGGCGCCGGCGGTCTGACCGAGGTCATCGCCTGCGTGCAGGCACTGCGGGAGGGCATTTTGCCGCCCACGCTGCACCTTGACACCCCTGATCCTGCCTGCGACCTTGACTATGTGCCCAATACCGCACGCAAGGCCGATATTGCCGCCGCCATGTCTAACTCGCTCGGCTTTGGCGGCCAGAATTCCAGCATCATTGTCACCCGCTGCGAAAAGTAAGGAGTCCTTCACTTGCAACTCACCTATGATGTTTCCATGTTTCAGCAAACCTTTGAGACCGAATTCACCTATCTGAACGGTTTTCTGCGCAATGTTTCCCGTTTTGGCAGCCGTCCCGCGCTGCACGACCCACTATCCGGCCGCCGGTGGAGCTACCGCGACCTAAACGCCGAGGCCAACCGCCTGGCGCACGCCCTGCGCGCGGACGGCGTGGGCAAAAACGATGTGGTCCTATTCGCCCTGCTCAACTCACCCGAATTTGTGTTCTGTTACCTTGCCGCGCACAAAATCGGCGCGATTGCCTGCCCGGTCAACTATCGGCAGGGCGAGGGTGAAATCGCCCTGATGCTTGACGACAGCCGCCCCAAGGTGTTTCTGTACGACGCGGAGTTCGCCGCGCTGTCCGAGCAGGCGCTGCGCCTTGCCGCGTACAAGCCCACACGTTCGGTCATGGTCGGCGGCAAGCCGGACGCTTACGACCGCTATACCGCAGATCAGCCCGAAACCGACCCTCCGGTTGACTTTGCACCCCATATTTATGACGAAACCACCCGTCTTTACACCTCCGGTACGACCAACCGCCCCAAAGGCGTACCGATCAACAACGTGAACGAAGTGCTGTCTGCGCACGATGTGATGATGCATTTTCCGCTCGGCCCGACCGACCGCACCATGAACATGACCCCCTGGTTTCATCGCGGCGGCCTGCACTCGGGCGGCCCCTGTCCAACGCTGTACGCAGGCGGCGAGGTCGTTATCCTGCGTGATTTTCACCCCCGCCGCTGCCTTGAGTTGGCAGAGCGGCTCGGCATCACCTTTTTGATTGGCGTGCCGACCATCATCGGCATGCTGGCACGGGCGCAGGAGCATACTCCCGCCGATTTATCGGCGCTGCGCGGCATTGTGACCATGGGCGCACCCTTTGAAAAGGCCGCGTGCGAGCAGTATATGCAGCTGCTGACCCCGAATATTTTCAACGGCTACGGCACGACCGAAACCTTTTGGAACACGTTTCTCCGTCCCTTTGATTTGCCTGATATGGCAGGTTCGGCCGGCCGTTCGTGCACGGATGATGAAGTGCGCGTCGTGCGGCTCTGCGCGGACGGTCATGCCGCCCCCGACGACACCGTCGCGCGTGACGGCGAGGAAATCGGCGAAATTATCATCAAATCCCCTACGAAATCGGCCTACTGCTACTTTAACAACGCGGAAATGACCGCTGAAAAATTCCATCAGGGCTGGCTGTACACAGGCGACGCGGGCACGTGGGACGAAAATGAGTTTATCACCGTTGCCGGACGCAAGGACGACATGATTGTGTCCGCAGGCGAGAATATTTACCCGACGCAAATTGAGGCCGTGCTCAATGAGCATCCCAAGGTGGCGGAGAGCGCCGTTATCGGCCTGCCCGACCGGCTGCGCGGCGAGAGTGTCGCGGCGTATGTTGTGCCTTCGGACGACAGCCTGACCGTGGACGAGCTGAAGGACTACTGCGTGCATCATCCGATGCTGTCCAGCTATAAATGGCCGCGCGTTTACGAGCTCGTGACTGAACTGCCGCACACCGCGACCGGAAAGCTGATGCATTACCGGGTGCGCGACATGGAGGCCGGTAAAATGCTATAATCCAAAGCGCTGTCGATCGGACAGCGCTTTTCTTTGTGTTGGGGCAAGTGTTCTCCTGCCTGCGCATAGGCTTGCATCAGGAGGGATTCTTATGCTCAAACAACCCATCAAACGGTGCGTCGTCTCATCCGCACAGTGGCTCGACCGAAACGGAATCGCGCATCCGGTCACGCACGCCGTCTGCACGCCCGCCGAACCCGAGGACAGCGTGAAAGACGCGCTTTACCGCATCTTCGTGCCTGAGGAGACATCAGAATGATTGCGCTGTATGCCCGCCAGTCGGTCGAGCGCGAGAACAGCGTGAGCATCGAAACGCAGCTGCAATACTGCCGCGCTGCCCTGCGCCCGCCTGAGCATGCTCAGCCGACCGAAACCTACATAGACGAAGGGTGCAGCGGCGGCAACATCAATCGTCCCGCCTTTCAAAAGCTGATGCGCGACATCGAAAACGGCCGCGTGCGCAAGGTCGTGGTGTATAAACTGGATCGTATCAGCCGCTCACTGGTCGACTTTGTCGGCATTTTGCAGACCTTCAAGGCGCACAGCGTTGAATTTATCTCCTCGCAGGAGGCGTTCGACACATCGTCCGTCTACGGTGACCTCATCCTGAAAATCCTGATTGTGTTCGCGGAATTCGAGCGCACCTCCATCATTGGCCGTGTGCGCGACGCCTATGACAAACGCACCGACCTCGGCATTTACATGGGCGGCCGCCGGCAGTACGGCTTTCATCTGGAGGACACCCTGGTCGGCGGGCTGAAAACCAAGAAATACGCGCCAAATCCCGAAGAACTTGCGCACATCCGCTTTCTTTTCGAGCAGTATGCTTGCGAAAACACCACGCTTCGCTCGGTGCAGACCGCGCTGCTTGCGCAGAACATGCGCCCTCTGGACGGCGCAGATTGGACGACCGCCAAGCTGTCCGCGCTGCTGCGCAATCCGGTCTATGTGCGTGCAGACAGCGCAGTTTATGATTACTTTGCACAAAAACACGTGCGCATTGTCGGCGATTTGCCCAGCTTCGACGGGCAGCATGCTGTGCTGCTTTACGGACGCACCACGCACGACGACACGCTGCCCGATTGGTCAGACATGAAGCTTGTACCCGCGCAGCACGAGGGCGTTATCCCATCCGACCTATGGCTTGCCTGTCAGCGGCGGCTGGCGCGCAACCGACAGGTCGGCAGCAGTCTGTCCAACCAGACCAGCTGGCTCGCGGGCAAACTGGTGTGCACCCAGTGCGGCCATGCGCTGACCACCATCAAAAGCCGCCGCGCGGACGGCACGGTGCGGCGGTATTTCCAGTGCATCGGCCGCTCGCACAAAAAGACCTGCCCCGGCATTTCGTGCACGTTATATGCCGATGATCTGGAGGATTTGATTTCCGACTGCATGCTGCAAAAGCTTGGGCAGTTGGGGACCGCTCCACCGCCCAAGACCGACACGCAGGCCTCTGCGCGAAACGAGCTGACGCTCCGCATACGCGCGGTAGAACAGCGGCAAAGCAAGCTATCCCAATCCCTGCTGGACGGAGAATGGAACGCCTCGCTGCTGCGGCTTGCAAACGAGCAGGCTTTCGAATTAGAGCGGGAGCGCGAGGCGCTTGCGCACAAACTATCGGCGCTTACGCAGCCGGAAAGCACCGCGGCCGGTCTTAATTTGGCAGACTGCTGGCGAGCCGCTTCGTTTGCACAGAAAAAGGCGGCTGCCGCCGTGCTGCTCCGCTGCGTGCTGCTCTCCCCCGACGGGGCGCCCGAGTTGGTTTGGACGCTGTAACGCGCTTAACCGAGCCAGTTCGGCGATGCGCTTCGCGTTGTGCAGGACAATCTGGACGCGAAAAACTACTATGCTTTCAATCCCGCCTTTGACACCCGCCGCCCCTCCCGCGGCTGCTCGACCACGATTCTCGACAGTTTGACCACTGCCGCACAGCAGGCCGAAGAAACCGCCCCAATCCCCGAATAATTCACTCCTATTTCCGCTTTGCGCGAAAAAGCCTCCCCTTTCGGGGAGGCTTTTTTCATGCACAGATTACGGACGCTGCTTGACCTCAGCCGCGAGGATTTCATCCTTACGGGCAAACAGCTCATCGCTCCACAAAGCAGATTCCAGTTTGTCTGCGCCCACGCGGTCAATCGCCGCGCCCAGACGCTCCTTCTGGTACGCATTGTCCTTAAACCACAGCATGGTCTTCTCAAGAATGGGGAAAATCTCTTCCCGCGTGATCAGACGCGACAGCGGCGTGCCGACCCGGGTATGCTTGCCCCACGTGCCGCCGACAAAGATTTGATACCGCACATTTTCCTCATGCGCGACCGCGCCGAAGGGGCACTTATCGCCACACACGCCGCAGGTTTTGCAGATTTCCGGATCAATCGCGAGCTTGCCGTCGGTCAGCTTTGCCGCCTTCATCGGGCAGCGCTTCTCAATCTGGCAAACCTTACAGCCGCGGCATTTCTCTTCATCAAACACCGGTGCGCGGTGTCCCTCAATGCCGAAATCATTCAGGCTGGGCTTCATGCAGCTGTTCGGACAGCCGCCAACTGCAATCTTAAACTTATGCGGCAGCTTGACTGCATCCCAACCAAGATAGTATTTTTCATGCAGCTCTTTGCCGAGCGCCTGCGTATCGTAGTTACCATAAATGCAGGTCGTGCCCTTGCAGGCCGCCACCGGACGAACCTTCGCCCCGGTGCCGCCAAAATACAGACCGTGCGCCTCAGCATAGGCGACAGCTTCGTCGATTTTATCATACGAAATGCCGACGATTTCCGCGGTGAGACGGGTGGTAAACGCAATTTTGCCGTTACCAAAGCGGTCTGCAATCTCTGCCACCGTTTTCAAATCGTCCGCCGTGAATACGCTGCCTGCCGGAACAATGCGGCCGGAAAACTGCTCCGTACCGCGGTTTTGCAGAAAACCCATCGCCTTGACACGAGCGATGTCGTTTGGATGAATTGCCATTTTTCTTACTCCTCCTATGCACTATGCGCAGTCACGCCTGCTTCTTTGCACAGCGTGCTGTAGAAATTCTGTGCGTCATCCACATCCTCAAATGCGGCGAGCGGCACGGTAATCGCATCTTTTTCTGCGGTCAGAATAAATAAATGGGACGCTGTTCGTTCGACATGTACAATGCGGTCGAACGGAAAGCGAGTCTCACCCTCCTTGTCGGTCAGGCGAAGGCCGTCTGTCAGCAAATCGATCTGCTTGTCTCCGCATGCGTTATTTTCGACCTGCTCCAGCGCAAGATTCACCTGCTTGTCCAAGCTCGATTTGGCCTGCGACGGTACGTAGACCACGAAGAGCGCGGCTACAATGACGAAAAGCGCCATGCCCGCAAGCGTCACACCGCCGCGCATGAAACCGACAATAACACCAAGCGCGAGCACAGCGGCTGCCCCGCCGACCTGCAGCGCACGCACGCGGCGGCGATAGGCGGGGTCACGTTTTGCAAGAAACAGGTTAAACGCCACATAATCATCCGGCGTAATGGTATAATGCATCTGCATAAAGCTCCTTCTCAGGCGTTGTCGTTGCGGTTTTCCATGGATACGATGCCGGGCACAGCCGCCAGCGACTGTGTAAACTGCGACTGCGCAAACTCATAATTCTTCGCGGGAAAGTTCGCGCGGAAGCTGATGATATATGTATTGTGCGAAGTGCGTCCAAAGGACAAATCGACCAGCGAGGCAAAGTGGCGATCCGCCAATTCGTCAACCGCGACCAGAACCTCGGACATATGCTCGCATTCCAGCTGAATATCCAGTTCAGGACGCTTGCCGTAGCGAACCGCGTGCTGAATGCTGTCGAACGCGATGAGTGTCAGAAAAATCGCAATGCCGCCGAGCAGCGTCAGCCAGTAATACCCCATGCCGGCCGCAAGACCCAGGCAGGCGACCGACCACAGGCTCGCCGCTGTTGTCAGGCCGCGCACGGAAAAGCCTTCCTTCATAATCGTGCCCGCACCCAGAAAGCCGACGCCCGAAATGACCTGCGCACCCAAACGCGCGGGGTCGGGGCCGGTGCCGAACATGGTGTTGGTATCATAATACAGCAAAGAGCCGGTAATCATCACCACACACGCGCCGAGCGCCACCAGCATATGCGTGCGCAGACCGGCCGGATGTGCCGTGCGGGCACGCTGTCCGCCGACAAAAAAACCCACCGCCATTGCCGCAAGCAGGCGCAGTGTAATATCAACCAGTGTGATTTGTCCCATGCTGTTTTGTCTCCTCTACAACGTTTCAAAATCGCTCTGCGAAAACCTTTGCACCAGTATAACATATTTGCCCCCGACGCACAAGATACTGTGTCTTGCATTTCTACGATGTATCCGTTAGAATAGCAGTAGAACTCAGCCTAAGGCTGGAAGGAAGTGCAAATTTATGCTCATTACCGCTCACTCCGGATGTGACGGCACGCCCGATAACTCGCTCGATTACGTTCGGTACGCGCTCGAACTCGGCCCGGACGCCTTCGAAATCGACGTGCACCGCCGCGCCGACAGCGTCCTCGTTATCAACCATGATGTGGATACCACCGGTGCCTATCCCGGATGCCCCACGCTACACGAGGTCTGCGCGCTTGCCGCAGCGTATCCGCACATCGGTCTGAACTATGACCTAAAGGATGCCGGACTGGAAGAAGCCGTGTGCGCGCTGCATGCGTCACTCTGCCCGGATAATGGGATTTATCTTTCGGGAACAGTATCACCCGCTATCCTGAAAAATAACCGTTCCGCGCTCGGACACGCCGTCCCCCTGCTCAATGCGGAGGAGGTTGTCGACCGATTTTACCCGCGTATGCTGGAGGGGGAATACCGTGCCTGCGGTGAAGAGGCTGCCAAAGCCTGCATCGCCTGCGGTGTCAGCGTGCTCAACGTGTTTTACTGGTGCTGTCCGGATGAATTCCTGTCCGCGCTGCGCGAGCACGGTGTGAACGCTTCGGTCTGGACGATTGAGTCCGCAAACGAAGCGCCGCATTTCTTTGCACGGGACGTGTTCAATATTACGACCCGCCGCCCCAAGGAGCTGCTCGCACTGCGCGCATAAGAAAGAGCAAAGAGGAAGCCGTTCGGCCTCCTCTTTTTTCATTTTAATAAAATTCCTTGATGTAGTCCAGCACCTGCTGCCGGTCGCCCTTGAAGGGGCCGGGGGTCTCCATCTTGAGCGAGACCAGTGCGGTCGCATACTGCAGCGCTTCGCCGACCGGCGCATGCAGACGCTCAACCAGATAGCCGGCAAAGGTCGTATCGCCGCGGCCGGAGCGGCCAACCAGACTGCGCGCCTTGACCGGACTGGTGTAAAAGTCCTTACCGTCGTAAACCAGCATCTCGGTGTTATGCGAAATCATGATTTCCTTCGCGCCGTAGGAATACAGCACCTTGGCAGCTTCAAAGCGGTCGGACAGACCGGTCAAAATCTCAGCCTCAGCCGCGTCGGTCTTGAGGTAAGTAATGTACGGGAACACGTCCTTCTTTTCGGCATAATCGAAGAACTGCATCGAGCCATCGGGCATGACCGTGCGCAGCAGGCATTGCACGTCGACCGCAACTGCGCCCTTTTCGCTTGCCTTACGAATCAGCTCCGCGCCGAAATCACCGACCATCAGGCCTGCGAAGTGGTAAATCGAGGTATCGATGTCGGGCAGCTCGTCAAAGGTAAACGGCTCGCACTGACCCAGCGCACGGCATTCGCGGCGCTCTTTATCGGCTGTAAAGTATTTATTGTGGATAGAGGTTGTCCGCGGCGCATCCTTACTGAACACATCCGCGCCCGAGCCTGCAAAAATTTGCTCCGCATCTGCGTCCGCGCTGCTCAGCTTGGTGAAAATCGCCGTTTCCGCGCCGCTGCGCGCTGCCGCCCAGCCGGACTGCACGACTGCGCCGCCGATTTCCCGCTCTTCATTTTCTTGATAATCGATGTTGATATCCAGCGAGATCGGTCCGACGACCAACGTGTCATAGTGTTTGCCCATTCCATATCTCTCCTGTCAAATAATATGGCAACATGATACCAGCAGTGTCCTGCGGGTTTTTCGCCCCAACCGCACGACATGCGCTGCTGATGGTATCATTGTAAAACAGTCGCCTTGCGGCTATTATACCATAAAATTCAAACTTTACAAGGCTGTTTTTTGGGCAATATATGTAAAAAGGCGGTGCTTTCGCACCGCCTTTTTACTTTTGAAAGCCCTTACAGAGCTGATTTGAAGTTTTTGAGCAGTTTTTGCGCATTATCGTTGTCCATAATCAAAATGACAACGTTTCCGACGTTCTCTACCAGAACATTTTCATCGCTTACGCCAACGCAAATCCACTTGTACGGATCGCAGGTTTCGCGAATGGTCTTTTTAACCGCTTCCATGTCCGTGCCGTCCTTCATGCGGGCGACAACGACCGAGTGCGCATATGAGGTAATCATGCCCTCAGACGCAAGGCCTGCTTCAATCGGCAGGTCGTTCGAACCGAGGAAGTAGCTGAGCTGGTAGGACATTCCGTCCGCGCCCATGCCCTTGTAAAGCGGCGTGCGGTTGGTGGGGCCGTTGGTCTCAACACCCTCATACACCTTATCGAGCAGCGCGGACAGCGCTGCGTCCGCCTCAATCTGATCGCCCGGCTGCGTGCTGTTTTCATCCGCCTTGTAGCCCCATTCGGATTCGCCGTACTTTTTCATGAACAAATCATAGTGCTCATTATAGCGGGAAGCATAAATGCTCTCAATCTGCGGATCGAAGGTGTAGGCCGTGCCGTCGATGGTAATTTCCGTCCAAGCGTGCACCGATTCGTTGCCCTTGGGCGAAACGCCCGTGCCCGCGATTGCCTTTGCGTCAAAGCCAACCTGACGCGCCAGATAGGTGAAGCCCGAGGCCCAAGAATAGCAGTTGCCCTTGCCGTTTGTCAGCATATTGGTGGCCTGCTCAATCTGCCAGCCGGGAATCGTCGTATCGACCGTGCCGATGCCGAGATAGCCGAAGTGCTCCTTGGCGTAATCGTACATGGCGCGCAGCTTTTCCATCTGCGTCATCTCGGACTTTACCACCTTCGTCGCAACCGCGGTCAGCAGCGTGTCCAGCTTTTCCGAGCCGGTGGTAAAGCGGCCGTCCTGATTCAGTTCAATTCCGTCCACCGTCGTGCTTTTGTCAAACTGCTTGCTGTCGTTTACATGGAACAGCTCACCAAGAACGTTGTGCCAGCCGGGTGCCAGCGTGGTCGTCTCCTTATCAAAGGTTGTCCAACGTTCAAAGTTGTCCGTCATTTCATATTTGTGGTCGGTCGTTGCTTCAATCATCGCAAGATATGCCCAGTGCGAACTCGGCACATCCGGCATGATGCGGATACCGTCACCGGTTGCAGCCATCGAGGCGTCGCCCTGACGGCCGAGCACGCGGTTAAGCAGCGTCACTGCTTCGGCGCGGGTGATAAATGCATCGGGCTTAAACGTGCCGTCTGCATAGCCGCCGACCCAGCCGTTGCCCAGCGCGACCTGAATGGCGTCATACGCCCAGTGTGCGCGGGTCACATCGGAAAAGCTCTCAGTTGAAGCAATGTCCTTATGCGGAAAACGCGACAAAATCGTGGCAAATTCGGCGCGGGTAATCGGTGCGTCCGGCTGGAACGTGCCGTCGGCATAGCCCGAAAGCAGCGAGAAGCCGGTCATCTGGCTGATTGCTTCGGCATACCATGCGGAAGCCTCCACGTCGGAGAACAGGTAATCGCCACCTGCATTTTTTTCCGCAAGCAGACCGGCAATCAGCTTGCATGCTTCGGCGCGCGTAATCGTCGCATCGGGACGGAAGGTGCCGTCGGCATAGCCATCCATGTACTGCATATGGTCGGTCGTGTTGAAGGCCGGTGTTTTCGGGTTGCTTGTATCAAGTTCCGCGGCGCACGCCGATACCGGCAGCGCAGTGGCGGCCATCAGTGCGGCGAGTGCCGCGCTGGTGAGTCTTGTTTTCATGGAATGTTATTCCCCTTTCAGATTCTCTTGCTCATTTGGACGGACCTCATCCGCCATTTGTTCCGTATCTTCAGGAGAAATTTCTTCCGCAGCATCAGAACTCTCGTGCTCCTGCCCAACGACAACCGGGATCAGCGAAGCGGCCAGCTTGCCCTTGCCGCGTGTTTTGACATAGAAAAAGCCGATAATCGAAAAAACCACGGCGCCGACAAAGTTCACCAACAAATCCTTCATCGTATCAATTAGGCCGATATCGATATAGCCGCCAGGGAACTGCATCCAGTCCTGCCCGTTGACAACCACGCTTTGAATCGGCTCATGCACCACGGTGTTCAGTCCGCTCGGATTGAGCAGCACGGAGTTGACCGTGGTCACAAGGAAGTCCTTCTGCATATCGGTGGCGAAGAACTGATCCATGCCAAATTCAAAAAACTCCCACAGCACACCAACCGTCATCGAAAAGCAAAATGCCACGATTGCCAAAAACAGCGGGGATAGTTTAAAGGAAAACCGCTCGCTGCGGTTGCACAAATCGACCAATGCAAAGCCGACCGCCGCGACGAGGAAGCCGTTGATGGTGTGCAGCATGGTATCCCACCCGGGGATAATGGTATAAAACGAATTAATTTCACCCAGAATTTCAGCCGCAAAAATGAAGCAGTAGATGATGGCCTCCATCAGCGGCGGGATGTCGATGGACAGGTGCTTTTCCATCAGCATCGGCACACAGAACAGCACGAGCGACAGCACGCATACGAACACATTTTCATATCGATGCATGAAGGCCGAGCGAATCATCGTCATTAAAATAAAGAAGGACAACACGCCGCGAATGGTCAGGCGACGGCGAGTGTGCATCGACCAACGTTCTTTGGGTTGTCCGGATGTTTGTTTTTTTGACATAAGTATTCCTTTCCCTACACGTTTTTACTAATAGTTTTATTATAGCATTCCCCGGAATAAAAGAAAAGAGACGAGTGTTCTCGTCTCCCTTCCATTTATTCGGCCTGCATCGGCGGAGACTGCTGGCCGACAATCGGTACCAGCCGCACCGCAAGCAACGCGGAAACCACACACTTGACCACATCCACCCCGATGGTCGGCAGAAAGCAGGTCAGGAACAGCGGCCATACACCAATCGGGTCGTGCAGGTAAAACGATTTGACGGCGTAAAACCATGCCACACCGAGTGCGTAAACGCAAGCCATATTGACCAGACCCGCGGCAAGATAAACACCAAATCCGCTTTTTTTGGCGTGCCGCACGACCGTTCCCGCCGCAAACGCGCCCAGTACAAAGCCGAGGATACAGCCAAAGGTCGGCTCAAAGATATACTGCGGGCCGCCGCCTTTGGTGAAGATTGGCAGCCCGAGCAGTCCCAACACGATATACGCCGCACAGGCGATCGTGCCGTATCTTCGCCCAAGCAGCAGCGCCGCCAGATTGGCGAACAGGAATTGCAGCGTGAACGGCCATACCGGAATGGGCACGCGCAGAAATGCACCCACCGCAATCAGCGCGGTAAACAGGGCGCACAGCACCAGCATACGGGTGGAAATCGGCTTTTTCATGGCTTGCAGTCCTCGCTTTCGCTTGTCTGGTGACAGTTTACCATAACCTCCCGGAATCGTCAACCGGAATTATATTTCCGGTTAACGTCGCTTGAATATCTTGACAAACGCACAAAAGCGCCATACAATAGAAAAGTACATGCGGGTGTAGTTCATCGGTAGAACGGCAGCTTCCCAAGCTGCATAGGTGGGTTCGACTCCCATCATCCGCTCCAAAGAGAAAGCACCGCTCAAGCGGTGCTTTTTGTTTTATACAGCGTCCTCTGTCCCTGCGATTGATTAGAGCAGGAACACGGCCAAAACGATGACGCCCAATATGATTCGATACCAGCCAAAAACCTTGAAATCGTGCTTTTTGATATAGCTCATCAGGAACTTGATGACCAGCACCGATACAACGAACGCCACCACCATGCCAAGAATCAATGTCATAAACTCCGCTCCCGTAAAGTGAAAGCCGAATTTCAGCATTTTCAGTGCGCTCAGTCCAAACATGACCGGCACCGCCAAAAAGAACGTGAATTCCGCCGCGGCCACGCGCGATACGCCGATGAGCAGCGCACCGATGATGGTCGCACCCGAACGTGAGGTGCCCGGAATGATCGACAGCACCTGAAACATACCGATTGCCAGCGCGGTCTGATAGGTAATATCGGACAATCGCGTCACACGCGCGGTGCGCGTCTTGTTCCAATCCTCAATCAAAATAAAGGCAATGCCGTACAAAATCAGCATCGCGGCAATCACAACCGGCGTATGCAGATGCGCCTCAATATAATCGTCAAACAAAATCGTCACAATCGCGCCCGGAATGCAGGCAACCACGACCTTAAACCAGAGCGAAAAAATATCCTTCCGCACCACCGGCTTTGCCTTGTCATGAAACTGGAACGGGAACATCCGCTTCCAGAACATCACAACCACGGCCAGAATCGCGCCTAGCTGTATGACCACGAAAAACATATCCTTAAACGCGTCGCTCATGTTCATGTGGAGAAATTCATCCACGAGCAGCATGTGTCCGGTGCTGCTGATTGGGAGCCATTCGGTAATACCCTCTACAATGCCGAGAAAAATTACCTTTAAAATTTCGATAAAATTCATTGTCTGCTATCCTCTCTGTCCTAACTGATATCGCTCTCTGCGCTTTCATCGCCGCAATCAATGAAAAGACATAATCTGATTAAAACACGAATTGCACCGGAAATCAACCGCTATCCGCGCAAGTCTCGCCGCCCGCCCTCCCATCGTTTCACCTATTGAAACGGATTGTCTACCTTTTCCTTGTGTTTTTCCGTTTCCTATGTTAGTATTTAGTTAGATAAATTAATTGAAAGGCGGCGCGACGACATGCCCGGTTCGGAACAAATCAATTCTTTTCTGGTCGATATGTTCGGCCGCGTCAACAAAATAGAGGAACGTGCCATGGCCGCCGGTCTGGGCAACTCCATCTCCATCACCGAAATTCACATTATTGAGAAGATTGGTGATATGGAGCCAATCCGCATGAGCGAGGTTGCCAAATCCATCGGCGTGACGCTCGCGACGCTGACCGTCGCCTGCGACAAGCTGGAGACTAAGGACCTGGTCTGCCGCACGCGCGACAAGACCGACCGGCGCGTTGTCAACATCACGCTGACCGACAAGGGACGCGCGGCCTACGAATACCACAAGGCGTTTCACGAGCGGATGATTGAGTCCATCATCGAAACGCTCACCCCCGAGCAGACCGCGATTCTGGGGAAGAGTCTGGAAACGCTGCAGGACTTCTTCCTTCAGCAGGAAACGTAATAACACCGCTCCGCCGACCCCGGCGGAGCGTTCTTTTGGAGGAACCCAATGAGCAACCTGATTTTTTGCCTGCAGGCCACTGTGCCGATTTTTGCAGTCATCCTGCTGGGCTATCTGCTTCGGCGGCGCGGCTTCTTTCCGGGCGAAACCGCCGCCGCGATTGATCGATTGGTCTTTAAGGTGCTGCTGCCTGTGCTGCTGTTTCGCGACATCGCGGCAGGACGCATCACCGAGCAGTTCAATCTGCGTTTTTTCCTCTTCTGCGCCGGCGCGACGACGGTATGCTTCTTCGCAAGCTGGCTGTTTGCCGCCAAAACGCTGCCCGACAAACACATGGTCGGCGCGTTCACACAGGGCGCGTTCCGCAGTTCACAGGCCGTGCTGGGTGTGGCCTTTGTGCAGAATCTGTACGGCGAAGCAGGCTTTGTGCCGCTGATGATTGTTGCGACCGTGCCGCTGTACAATATTTACTCTGTCCTTGTGCTCTCGGTCACCGCGCCGCGGGAAACGCAGTCGCATGGTGTGGTTTCGCGCACGCTGGGCAATATCATCACCAACCCGATCATCCTCGGCATTTTGGCCGGACTCCCCTTTTCTCTGCTCGGCATCGAGCTGCCGACCATCGCCGCCCGCACCATCGACAGTCTGGCCGTCTGCGGCACGCCGCTTGCCCTGCTGAGCATTGGCGCAGGTTTCGAGGGCGCAAAGGCCATCCAAAAGTTGAAGCCGACCTGCATGGCGACGCTCATTAAGCTGATTGTGATGCCCGCCGTCTTTCTGCCGCTCGGCTGGATGCTGGGTTTTCGCGGGCAGGCCGCCGTCGCCCTGCTGATTCTGTTCGGCGCGCCGAGTACGGTCAGCGGCTACATCATGGCCAAAAACATGGACGGCGATTACCGGCTTTCCTCCTCAATTATCGTGCTGTCGACCGCGCTGTCCGCCTTCACACTGACCCTTGCGCTCTATCTGATGCGCGTGACCGGAATGATATAAAAACAGCCTCCCGATGTATTCGGGAGGCTGTTTGAGTTTTTCGTCAGCAACTACCGTTTTCCGAGCAGAACTCAACCTTTTTGCCTTCGAGAATCAGGTTGGTCGTGCGTACTGCGCACATCTTGCCGCACATCGAACAGGTGTGGCGCTCGGTCGGCGGAACCTGATTGTAGAAGCGCTCCGCCTTCTCGGGATCGAGCGCAAGCGCGAACTGCGCCGGCCAGTCGAGCTTGTGACGGGCGTCAGCCATCGCATTATCACGATCGCGCGCACCCGGCAGTCCGAGCGCGATGTCGGCCGCGTGCGCCGCAATCTTGGAGGCGACGATGCCCTCGCGCACGTCGTCCAAATCGGGCAGACGCAGATGCTCTGCCGGCGTCACATAGCACAGGAAGTTTGCACCGGCCTGCGCCGCGATTGCGCCGCCGATGGCCGAAGTGATGTGATCGTAGCCGGGTGCGATATCGGTCACGAGGGGGCCGAGCACGTAGAACGGTGCACCGTGGCAAATGCGCTTCTGCATGACCATGTTGGCCGTAATTTCGTTCATTGCCATGTGTCCCGGGCCTTCGACCATGACCTGCACATCCTTATCCCACGCGCGGCGGGTGAGGTTGCCCAGCTCGATCAGCTCGGTAATCTGGCCTGCGTCGGACGCATCGTCGATGCAGCCGGGGCGCAGCGCGTCGCCGAGCGAGATGGTCACATCGTAGCGGCGCAGAATTTCGAGTACGTCGTCATAAAACTCAAAGAAGGGGTTTTCGTTGCCCGTCATCTGCATCCATGCAAACAGCAGCGAGCCGCCGCGGGACACGATGTTCATCTTGCGTCCCTCGCGCATGAAGGTCTCTACCGCGCGGCGGTTGATACCCGCGTGAATGGTCATAAAGTCCACGCCTTCCTTGGCGTGCGCCTCGACCACCTTGAGGAAATCCGCGGCGGTGATTTCAAGCAAATCCTTTTCCAGATAGCCGATTGCATCATACATCGGCACAGTGCCAATCATCGCAGAGGAATATTCAATCAATTTATTACGGAAAGTATTCGTCTTGCCGTAGTTGGACAAATCCATAATGGACTCTGCACCCATATCGATGGCCATTTTGACCTTGCCCATTTCCATCTCGTAATCCTTGCAGTCGCCAGAAATACCGAGGTTTACATTGATTTTCACGCGTGTGCCGTCGCCGACTGCCTCAGCCGACAGGCTTTTGTGGTTGATATTCGCCGGAATCGCAATCGTGCCCTTGGCAACGCGCTCCATAATATATGCAGTGGTGCGGCCTTCCTTCTTGGCGACGGTCTCCATCTCCGGGGTCACAATGCCGCGCTTGGCGGCATCCATCTGAGTCGCGTAGTTTCTCATTGTACTGCTCCTTTATACATATAAATAGTCGGCCATAACAGGCTGTAAACCTTGTTGCTCAATGGCCTGATAGACTTCATCGACCGTGCGGCCGTCCGAAATTTCAAACTGTGCATCGCCCTTGTCCGCGTTGTCCTCGCTGTGCTCGCCGATGCCGGTCGATACGCCCGCGGAAATCTTGGTCGCGGCAATACCGATCACGTTGTCGCGGAAGCCCGCACGCTCACGCGTGGAAATCGTAATGGACGCAAAGGGCATGAAAATGCGGTACGCGCAAATCACCTGCAAGAGCTGCGGCTCGTGCACGTCCTTGGGGTTAATCTTGTCGTTGTTGATAATTGGGCGCAGGCGCGGACAGGAAAAGGCGATTTCCGCGTGCGGATACTTCCGCTGCAGCAGATAAGCGTGCAGGCCGGTCGCAAATGCGTCGCGGCGGAAGTCGGACAGCCCCAAAAGCGCCGCAAAGCCAACGCCGCGAATGCCGCCCTGCAGCGCACGCTCCTGCGCGTTCAGCCGATAGGGGAAAATCCGCTTGTGCCCGCCCAGATGCAGGGTTTCGTACTTATCCGAATCGTAGGTCTCCTGAAACACGGTCACATAATCCACGCCGCACTCGTGCAGATAGGCGTATTCATCGACGTTGAGCGGATAAATCTCCACGCCGATGACACGGAAATACTTGCGTGCCAGCCGCACCGCTTCGCCGATATAGGAAACAGGCGACATGGAACGGCTCTCGCCGGTCAGCAGCAGCAGCTCCTGCAGGCCGCTCGCCGCGATGGCCTTCAGCTCCCGCTCGATTTCGTCCATGTCGAGCTTCGCGCGGCGAATCTTGTTGTGACAGTTGAAGCCGCAGTAAATGCAGTAGTTTTCACAGTAATTTGCAATGTAAAGCGGCGTGAACATCTGTACCGAGTTGCCGAAGTGCTTGCGCGTCTCTGCCTGTGCGCGGCTCGCCATCTGCTCCAAAAAGGGAAAAGCGGCTTGTGACAGCAGCGCTGCAAAATCCTCGGGCGAGAGCACGTCCCTGCCCAGGGCACGGCGCACGTCGGCGGCGGTGTAGCGGTCAAATTCTTCGGCGTTCATGCGGGAAATGACCTCGTCCTGCACTTCCGAGCCGATGTCGTCCATGCCGGTCTGATACTCCATGTGGCTGGTCTCGCGGGTGATGTACCGCGCGCCGATTACTTCATCTTTCATCGTAGCAGCGCCCCCTCAGTCCTGCAAAAAGCCGGTCAGCGGCGAGGACGCGGATGCGGTTTCCCGCACCCGGCCAAGTCCGGAGAGATACGCCGCGCGGCCCGCTTCAATTGCCTTTTTAAACGCCTCTGCCATCGCGGGAATGTCGCCCGCGGTGGCGATGGCGGTGTTTGCCATGACGGCAGCCGCGCCCATCTCCATCGCTTCGCACGCCTGTGAGGGTCGGCCGATGCCTGCGTCGACAATAATCGGCAGGTCGATTTCGTTGATGAGAATCTGGATGAACTCCCGCGTTGCCAGTCCCTTGTTGGTGCCGATCGGCGCGCCGAGCGGCATGACACAGGCCGCGCCCGCGTTGACCAGATCGCGTGCGACGTTCAGGTCGGGATACATATACGGCATGACCACGAAGCCTTCGTCCGCCAGAATTTCGGTTGCGTGAATGGTCTCCTGATTGTCCGGCAGCAGGTATTTGGAGTCGCGCATGATTTCAATCTTGACAAAATCGCCGCAGCCGCATTCGCGCGACAGGCGGGCGATGCGCACCGCTTCCTCCGCATTGCGCGCGCCCGAGGTGTTGGGCAGCAGCGTCACGCCCTCCGGAATGTAGTCGAGGATATTGGCTGTGCCGCCTTCATTGGCGCGGCGCAGGGCGAGCGTGATGATCTGCGCGTCTGCGTGCTGCACCGCCGCATTGATCAAATCGAGCGAATACTTGCCCGAGCCGAGGATGAAACGGGAGGAAAATTCGTGCCCGCCGAGAATGAGCTTGTCTTGCATGTTGGGAACAGTCCTTTCTATGTTTAGGCAGCACCGAAGCTGCAATTGAGCGGTGTCGCCTTAAGGGTTTCGCTTGCCTAAAATAAGCCGCAGCGCGGTGGTCGCCTGATGCGCAGCGCAGAGTGCAACGCGCGGGGCCATCAGCCCCAGTCCGCTGGCCACGTCGCTCTCGCCGTCACCGCAGACATACAGGTTGGCAAACCGGCGGCGCGTCATAATATCGTTCGGCGAGCCGTCGCCCGCCATGCCGCTGCCCGAAACAATGGGCATGTCCGGACAGGCGTTCAGCAGCGTTTCAATCAGCATTGCCTTTTGATCGGCACGGTCAAAGGCTTCGCAAACCAAATCACATCCCTCAAACAGCCGCACGGCGTTGGCAGGAATGACACGTTCTGTATACGCTTCGTAATATAAGTACGGATTGATTGCTTCCAGTTGTTCCTGTAACGCAACCGTTTTGGGAATACCCAAATCCCTCATCGTGTAATGCTGACGGTTTAAATTGGTCACATCGACCACGTCAAAATCGACGAGCACCAGCTTGCCCACGCCGAGCCGCGCCAGATGCACCGCGATATTCGACCCCAGACCGCCCAGCCCCGCGATGCCGACACAGGCGTTGTCGAGCTTGTGCTGGATGTCCGCACCGTGCCGTTCAACGAGCGCGGCGTGCAGTTCTTCCCGTGTCAGCATCAGCCGCCACCCACAAAGCACACGATTTCAATCGCATCGTCCTCGCACAGTGCTTCCTGCCTGAACGACGCGCGCGGCACAATCTGTCCGTTCTTCTCCACCGCGACGCGCTGCGGGTCATGGCCGAGCGATTCGAGCAGCGCCAGCACGGTTTCCAGGCCGTTTCGCGGCTGTTCCCGTCCGTTTACTTTCATTTCCATTCCTCTTTTCGCAACAAAAAAACTCCGGTTTCACCAAAATCGGTAAAACCGGAGCATACAAAATCACGTAAATTCAAGATGCGACAGCTTCCCTACGATGGTGCTAACCAACAGGTTCAAAGGGTTAGGCTCTCGCCCTCTCAGCCGTTCATCGCGGCACCCCTGCTTGCGACTTCAGTATACGCCAGCACGTTCCCCCTTGTCAAGCCCCATTTAAACGGTTATAATAAAAGAAACATATGTTCGCAAAGGAGGGTGTGCAATGGATCGAACGATTTTGCACTGTGACTGCAACTCATTTTTCGCCTCGGTCGAGACTGCGCTGCGCCCGGAGCTTGCGGCAGGGCCGATGGCGGTCTGCGGCGATCCTGAAAGCCGCCACGGCATCATTCTGGCCAAAAACGAGAAGGCCAAGGCCTTCGGCGTGCAGACAGCCGAAACCATCTGGCAGGCCAAGCGAAAATGCCCGGAGCTGACGCTCGTGCGACCGCACCGCGAGGAATACGTCAAGTTTTCGCGCCGCTGCAACGAGCTTTACCTGCAATACACCGATTTGGTCGACCCGTTCGGCATTGACGAATCCTTTCTGGATGTGACCGGCTCGCTGCACCTGTTCGGCACGGGCGAGCAGATTGCAAATGAACTGCGGCAGCGCATGAAGACGGAAATCGGGCTGAGCATCTCGGTCGGCGTGTCCTGGAACCGCGCGTTTGCAAAGCTCGGCAGCGATTATAAAAAGCCGGATGCCACCACCCTGTTCACCCGTGAAAACTACCGCGAGCTGGTCTGGCCGCTGCCGGCGAATACGCTGCTCTTTGTCGGCCCGCGCGTGGCCAAGCGGCTCGGCGACCTCGGCGTACACACCATCGGTGAACTGGCCGCCTGCGACGCGGCGTTCGTCCACAGCGTGTTCGGCAAAGCCGGAGACACCGTGCTGCGCTACGCCCGCGGCGAGGACAACGAGCGCGTGCATTCGTTTTATGAGGAGCACGCCCCGAAATCGGTCGGCAACGGCATGACCTTCCCCCGCAATCTGCTGGGTGAGGAGGAATTTCGCATGGGTCTGACCGCGCTGTGCGACAATGTCGGGCGGCGGCTGCGGGCGCACCACCTGAAATGCCAGACCGTACAGCTGCTCATCCGCGATCCGGATTTTAAGAACCGCTCGCGTCAGGTGACGCTGCCCCGCCCGACCGACTCGACGCGCGTACTGCTCGACACCTCGATGAAACTGCTGCGCGCGCACTGGCGGCCGGACAAAGCCGTGCGCATGTTGACGGTGACGGCCGCAAACCTGCTGCCGGCGGACGAGGCGGGCGAGCAGCTTTCGCTGTTCGACGGTGCGGGCAGCGTGCAGAAAATCGAGAAGCACGAAAAACTGGATCGCGCGATGGACGCACTGCGTCAGCGCTTCGGACAGGATGCGGTGCTCTACGGCCACACGGTCAAAAAGCAGCACAAAAAGGGAGAGAATGAACCGCCCGACGGAACATGACTTGAAAAGCGCGGAAAAAACAGGTAGAATAAGAGCAAACGGAATAGGGAGAGGACTGTATGAAAAGAAAACTCTGCACCCTGCTGACAGCGCTTTTGCTGATTGTGCCCGCCTTTGCGGCCGGACAGCATGTTTCGGTGGATTCGATTGGTCTTTCGGTGGATGTACCCGAAGATTTCGGCGTGTTTACACAGGAAATGGACCCCTCCGCACCCCAGCTTGCCCAGTTCGGCTTTACTTACGATGCTTGCATGCAGACGCTCAAGGACAACAACATCGTGCTGCAGGCGATTGCGCCCGATCAGAGCTATTCGGTCGTTGTCAACGTATTTGAGGACTCGCGCACGCGCGGGGAGGTCGAATATCTCCAGCTTTCCGACGAAGAACTGACCAAAATGGCCGAAAATCTGGTCGCTGCCTACGAAAAGAACGGTGTATCCTGCAAACCGATTACGCTTTACACCGAAAATCCCGCGGCGAAGTTTATGCGCATTGAGCTGACCGGCTCTACCGGCGATACCACCACTCCGCCCGTCATACAGTATGCGACAGTCGTCGGCGGTCGAGGAGTGCATTTCACACTCCTTGAGCCGAAAAGCGGCGCGTTTACCGACGAAATGGAGCAGACGCTGCTCTCCGTTGTGCGGAGCGCGGCCTTCCGCGCCGATGCAAGCGTTGCGACCGAGACCGACTTTACGCCCCTGATTGTGATTGTTTTCGCGATTGTGCTGCTCGGCGTGTTCCTCCGCCGCAAACGGCGTAAGGCTGCCGCCAAGCCGAAGGAATAATGAAAAACCGCCGCACAGCTGTGCGGCGGTTTTTCTGTTTAACTGCGCCAGGCGTCACCCAACAGGCGCACCGCCTGCGCGATCTGTCCTTCGGTCAGACCCGCATAGCCGAGCACGAGCGTTGCACGCGGCGGCTTTGCCGGCGGGGTAAAATAACCCGACAAGCCATACACCCGCACGCCTTGTGCCCGGGCGCGCTCGATGAGCGTTTGTTCGTTCATGCCGTTTTCCACCGTCAGCAAAATATGCAGTCCTGCTTCCGCGCCCGCAACCGTATACGGTACGCCCGACAATTCCTTTGCAAGCGCCGCAAGCAGTGCGTCACGCCGCTGCTGATACACCTTTCGGCTGCGGCTGATATGGCGCTCAAAGCCGCCTGTGCGCATAAACTCCGCTAGCGTATGCTGCTCAAAGCTGGGCACGGTGGACGAATAGAGCGAAAACCGCTCCCGATACTGCGCCATCAGCCGGTCGGGCAGCACCAGATAACCGATGCGCAGCGAAGGTGCAAGGCTTTTTGCAAAGGTGTTGACGTATATCACGCGGTCAGCATGGTCAAGCTCTTTGAGAGCGGGAATTGGGCGGGAGGAATAGCGGAACTCACTGTCATAATCGTCCTCAATAATGTATCGATTCTCGGCTTCGGCAGCCCAGCGCAGCAGCTCCATGCGCCGTGCGGCAGGCATGACCAGACCGAGCGGAAAATGGTGCGACGGCGTCAGATAGACCGCCGAGGCGTCACTTTTCCGCAGCGCATCGGCACGCAGACCGTCCCCGTCGAGCGGCAGCGGCCGCACGGTCGCACCGTTGTTGCCGAAAATCTGATACAGCTTGCGGTAGCCCGGATTTTCGAGCGCATAGACCCGCCCGCGCCCGAGCAGCTCAATGACCAGATGAATCAGGTATTCCGAACCCGCGCCGATCAGAATTCGCTCCGCTGACACATCAATTCCGCGAAAATCATACAAATACCGCCGAATTTGCTCCCGCAGCTCGGCAGCGCCCTGCGGGACGGCAGCACGCAGCAAACGCTCGGAATACTCGCTCAGCACGCTGCGGGACAGCCGCGCCCACGTGGAAAACGGAAAGCAGTCCGTATCGACGATGTTGGTGCGAAAGTCAAAAACGCAGTCGTCTGCCGCACGCGAAACGGGCTGCTGCTCCGATTTTGCAGGCGGCTTGGGCGCAGCAGGGGCGGACAGGCGCTGCACAAAATAGCCCCGCCGCGGCTCAGAAACGATGTATCCCTCGGCAAGCAACTGGCCGTAGGCGGTTTCCACCGTAATCTGGCTGACACGCAGGTGCGCCGCAAACTGCCGCTTGCTCGGCAGCCGATCCCCGCCGGCAAGCACGCCGGAAACGATGTCCCCCCGCACGGCGCGGTACAGCTGCTCATACAGCGGCACCGGCGCTTTCGCGTCCAAATGATAGGTAAGCATAAAAATCCCCTCCGCACTGGCATTGTTACTTTCACAATACCAATCCAAAGGGGCAATGTCAAGCCTATAATCCTTCCCACTGAAAGCGTGCCATCTCCACATGACCGTCAGCCGTGAACGCAATCCCGTCCGCTTCGAGCATGGCACGCTGCACATCGCCGCCGCCAAACGCAAACGCCGGCGAGGTTCGTCCGTCCTTAGTCACCACTCGATAGCATGGAATGCCATCGGGATCGGGATTGGCATGCAGGGCGTAGCCCACCACCCGCGCCCAGCGCGGATTGCCCGCGAGCGCCGCAACCTGCCCATAGGTCGCCACATATCCGCGAGGAATTTTTCTCACGACTTCGTAAATTTTCTCAAAAGCACCAGACATATGCGTCCCTCCCCTGTTTCACTTAATTTTATCAGGTCAACATGCCAATTTCTATACCTATGTGGCAAGAAAAAAAATGTATATTTTTAACACGCTAAATTATTGCACTATTCTGCAAAATACTATATAATAATTAGGCACAAAAGCATGTATGTAAGCTCTTCAACACTTTTTCCTTATATTTGGAAAGTGAGTGGGGAAGAAATGTAAGGAGGACAAAATAAAAATGGCACTTACAAACAACTACCTCAAGGGCGTGTACGAAACCGTACTCAAGCGCAACCCCAACGAACCCGAGTTTCAGCAGGCTGTGCTGGAAGTACTCGAAAGCTTCGAGCCTGTCGTAGAACAGCGCCCCGAGCTTGAGGAAAAGGGCATCATCGACCGCATCGTCGAGCCGGAGCGTATGGTTATGTTCCGTGTTCCGTGGGTGGACGACAACGGCAAGGTACAGGTCAACCGCGGTTTCCGCGTGCAGTATAACTCCGCAATCGGCCCCTACAAGGGCGGTCTGCGCTTCCATCCTTCGGTTTGCGCATCGGTCATCAAGTTCCTCGGCTTCGAGCAGTGCTTCAAGAACAGCCTGACCGGCCTGCCCATGGGCGGCGGCAAGGGCGGCTCCGACTTCGACCCCAAGGGCAAGTCTGACGCTGAAATCATGCGCTTCTGCCAGTCCTTTATCACCGAGCTGCAGCGCCACATCGGCCAGTTCACCGACGTACCGGCAGGCGACATCGGCGTTGGCGGCCGCGAAATCGGCTACATGTACGGCCAGTACAAGCGCCTGAACAACGAAGCTGTCGGCGTGCTGACCGGCAAGGGTCTTTCCTTCGGCGGCTCGCTGGCGCGCACCGAAGCCACCGGCTACGGTCTGTGCTACTACACCAAGGAAATGCTCGCATACAAGGGCACTTCTTTCGAAGGCAAGACGGTTGTCATCTCCGGTTCGGGCAACGTTGCAATCTATGCTGCGCAGAAGGCGACCGAGCTTGGCGCTAAGGTCGTGACTATGTCCGACTCCGCCGGCTTCATCTACGATCCCAACGGCATCAACCTCGACGTCATGAAGGACATCAAGGAAGTTCGCCGCGCACGCATCAAGGAATACGCCGATCTGGTTCCGGGCAGCACCTACACCGCAGGCGCACGTCCCTGGAACACCGTGTGCGACATCGCACTGCCCTGCGCAACCCAGAACGAGCTGGACGAGAACGACGCGAAGGCACTGATCGCAAACGGCTGCAAGTTTGTTGCCGAAGGTGCTAACATGCCCTCCACGCCGGAAGCTGTTGCACAGTTCCAGGCAAACGGTGTGTTCTTTGGCCCTGCTAAGGCTGCAAACGCCGGCGGCGTTGCAACCTCTGGTCTGGAAATGAGCCAGAACTCGCTGCGCCTGAGCTGGTCCTTCGAAGAAGTTGACGAGCGCCTGCACGACATCATGGTCAACATCTTCAAGTGCTGCGTAGAGTCTGCCGAGAAGTACGGCCACAAGGACAACCTTGTGATGGGTGCAAACATTGGCGGCTTCGAGAAGATCGCTGACGCAATGCTGGCACAGGGTATCGTATAAGTTTCCCCTTTTGCCCGCTTGAGCGCTTTAAGAGCATCGGAATTTCGATTCCGATGCTCTTTTTTGCTGCATATTAAAAACAGGATGCCGACCAAAGTCTGCATCCTGTTTTTGCGTGTCATTACCAGTTAAAATAGTAAGAGAAGGGATTCTGATCATCGCCATACTGGGAATAGCCGCCCTCACCCTGCGAAGGGGTCTGCTGCTGCTGTTCCTGCTGCTGCGACTGTGCGCTCTCGTCGGACAAGTCATGCTCGTCGGTCAGGGTGATGCTCATATCCAGGAATTTGCCGGTAGACATACGGTACACCTTGATTTTCAGTGTGTCGCCCGCCTGCTTTTCTTCCTTAATGGTGTTGATTTCATCCATGGTGGTAATCTGCTGGCCATCGACCTCAGTAATGATGTCGCCCGCCATCAGACCCTGCTGCGCTGCGGCAGCGCGTTCATCAACCGAGTAGACATAAACACCCTGCGGCACGTTGTTATACTGTGCCTTCTGCTCGGAAATGTTCTGTCCCGTGATACCAATCGACGGACGGCCTGCAATGTAGCCGGTTGCAATCAGCTGGTCGACGATTTCCTTAGCCGTATTCATCGGAATTGCGAAGCCAAGGCCTTCATAATAGCTGATACCGAGCTTCGCCGAAGTGATGCCGACGACCTGACCGTACTTGTTAATCAGCGCACCGCCCGAGTTGCCGGGGTTGATGGATGCGTCGGTCTGAATCAGCGTCATAACGCGGTCATCAATCGTAATGTCGCGGTTGATTGCCGAAATACGGCCGCCGGTGATGGTGTTGGCCAGCTCCAGACCGCCGGGAGAACCGATGGCATATGCATACTCACCGGGTTCCAGCTCGTCGGAATCGCCGAACTCCGCCGCTGTCAGCTTGATATTGGTGTCAATCTTCAGCACGGCAAGGTCGGTTTTGGCATCCGTGCCCTTGACCGTAGCTTCGATTTTGGTGCCGTCGGACATCTGCACGGCAACTGCCTGCGCGCCCTCAACGACGTGGTTGTTGGTGATGATGTAGCCATCCGCACTCATGATAACGCCCGAGCCGGTGCCACCGCCGTCCAGCGAGGTGGAAATGACGCTGACGATGGAGGGATTGACCTTTTTATAGATTTCCTCGCCTGCCAGACCGTTAACCACATCGTAATTATCGGGATCGTAATCCGGCTTCTGCGCGATCTGCACGGTCGGCATATTGCCTGCCTGCGTTGCGGAGCTTGTGTTGTCCGGCGAATTGCCACCTGCGACCACATGGCCAAGCATTGCGCCGCCCGCAAACAGCAGGCACGCTGCCGCAACCGAGCACAGCGCAATGACCGGGCCGTTGGCGCGTTTTTTCTTCTTCGGCGGCTGCTGCGGCGGAGTCTGATCAGCGTAGGGCGGCTGCTGCGGCTGTTCATTCTCCTGCGGCGGCGTTTGATATACCGGATGCTGCACCGGCGTCTGATGCGGGGTATGCGGTTCCTCTGCGGCCATCGGCGTCTGTTCCGCCTGCGCTGCCGGCGCCTCGGTGTACGGAGCTGCCGGCTCAGGGGATTCCGGCTGCGCCGGCTCTGCGTCGTACGCCTGCGGTACGGCAGGCTCCTGATTTACTGTCTGTGCGTCCTGCGGCACGGTCGGCTCCGTGTAAGGCGGCTGCGGCTGCTGGTTCTCGCTATGCTCATCGCCGCGCGGTGCGGACGCGAATTCGTTGTTGTTATCCATAATCCTGACCTCCTGCTTGGTTTATGGCTTTATTGTACAAGGTCATTGTGGTGTTTTATTGAAAACAATGTGAACGGTTTTTGAACATTATCGTTATGCCTTCGGTAAATTCGCAGCGGGTACGAGCGGCAGGGTGAACTCAAACTCAGTCTCGCCGCCGTCCGAGCGCACCGAAATTTCGCCGCCATGCAGGTTAATAATGTTCTTGACGATATACAGACCCAGTCCCGCGCCGGTTTTGTCCATCGAGCGTGAACGGTCAGCCTTGTAAAAGCGGTCAAAGATATGCGGCAAATCCTCCGCGGAGATTCCTGTGCCCGTGTTGGTAATGGAGAACGCGCAGAAGGTTTCCTCGGGATGCGCGCGCAGCGTAAGCCGGCCGCCGTCCTCGGTGAATTTGACCGCGTTGTCTACCAGATTGTAAACCGCGCGGAACACATGATCACGGTCGCCCATCACGAGCAGGCGCTCGGTCAGCTCGCAGTCGACTTCGATATGCCGCGCTTCAATTTTCTGCTCAAACGAGAGGATAATTTGCGTTGTCATCTCGGAGAAATCAAAAGGCGCAGGGTTGAGCAGCAGTTCGCCCGACTGGATTTTCGCCGCATCCAGCATACGATTGACCATACGGGACAGGCGGCGCGTTTCCTCCGCAATGATGCGCAGGTACTTATCGTGCTGCTCGGGCGGAATCGTGCCGTCGACCATGCCGTCGACAAAGCCGCCGATGGTCGTCATCGGGGTTTTGAATTCATGGCTCACGTTGCCGATAAAGCCGCGCGTCAATTCCTCAAGCTGGTCGAGATCGCGCGCCATATTGTTAAAGGATACCGCCAGCTCGTCAATTTCAATACAGTGGTTATCCTCCGGCACGCGCACGTCGAAATTGCCTGCGGCAAACTCCTTCGCGGCGCCTGCAATCGTCTTGAGCGGACGGGTCATGTGGCGCGAAATGATGAATGAAATAATCAGCGCACAGGTCAGTGTGACCATAATAATCAGCAGCAGCGTCTGCGTCGAATGACGAATCACGCCTGCCACCACCGTGTCCTGCGTGGAGACAAACACCATGGCGCTCAGGTTGCCCGCATCATCCTTCACGCCTGCGCCCACACCATAGGTGGAAGCCTCGGCGAACACGCCCATTGAGCCTACTTCGGCGTAGGTTCCGGTCATGCGCACCTGCCGGGCGGCCGGTTCTGCGATCTGATAGCCGGGATTGTCTGCAATCGTGCCGTCGGTCAGCACAATCATGCGTACTTTGCCCTCTGCATCCGCCACCAGAATGGTGATTTCATCCTCCTCGGCAATGCGGGCCAGGGACAGGCGGTAAATCTGCTGCACATCTTCCAAGCCGTTGTCAAACATGAGCTTGGTCTGCGCGGCGATGCTGGACACCGTTGTGCGCAGCTCTGTCTGCTTGGAGGACAGCGCGTAGCTGCTCATTTGATAATAAAACGCACCGCCTGCCAGCGCAAACGCCATCAGAATCAGCAAAAAATGTGCAATATAGTTATTGAAGAAAAAGGTGTGTCTACCCATGGATTACTCCTTGGTCTCAAACTTGTAGCCAACACCCCAGACCGTCTTGAGCTCCCACTTATCCGAAACGCCCTCCAGCTTTTCGCGCAGGCGCTTGACATGTACGTCAACCGTACGGGTGTCGCCGAAGTAATCAAAGCCCCATACATCGTCCAGCAGCTGTGCGCGGGTGAATACGCGGTTGGGGCTGGACGCGAGAAAATACAGCAGCTCAATTTCCTTGGGCGGTGCGTCCACGCGCTTGCCGCCAATGATCAGGTCATAGGCCTGCTTGTCGATGGTCAGATTGTCGAACGAAATCTTCTCCGCCGTTTCCTCCGGCGTCATGCGGCGGAACACCGCACGCACGCGGGCAATGACCTCGCGCATATCGAGCGGCTTTACGATATAATCGTCCGCACCCATTTCCAGACCGCCGACGCGATCCATCGTTTCACCCTTGGCGGTCAGCATAATAATCGGCACATCGCTGTCCGCACGGATTTCCTTGCACACAGCCCAGCCGTCCATCACAGGCATCATTACATCGAGCAGCAGCATGTCGGGCTTTTCACTTTTCCAGCAGCGAATGCCCTCTACACCGTTTGCAGCCTCGATTACGGCGTAACCCTCGCGCTCCAGATACAGGCGCAGCAGTTCCCGGATATTTTCTTCGTCCTCAACGATCAAAATCTTTTTCGCCATAGAATCCTTCTCCATTTCATGATATGTCTTTATTATACCGCCATTTTATGGCGATTGCATTAACAATCTGTGAAAAACATAGGAATGACGCCCACGCATACGGCGCGGGCGCCAAGGAATGAAGAGATGTTGTCAGTTTGAAGCGCAGGGGTTTGGAAGAACCTTATGTTATTATTATAATATCACTTCAATGTTTTAAGGTCAATGTCCAATATCGTACGAATAACACTTTTGCTGCCACTTGCCGATAACTGCACCTAAAATGCGCAAAAAAGCCGTTCTCCTGTTGGGGGAACGGCTTTTTAGTACAAAATAAACTTACTTCAGGTTGAAGAAAGCGTCGCGGCCCAGGTACTGTGCAACTTCGTCGAGTTCTTCCTCGATGCGGAGCAGCTGATTGTACTTGGCAACACGGTCGGTACGGCTCGGCGCACCGGTCTTGATCTGGCCGGCGTTGAGCGCAACAGCGATGTCGGCAATGGTGGAATCCTCGGTCTCGCCCGAACGGTGCGAAACAACAGCGGTATAGCCAGCGCGGTTTGCCATCTGGATGGCGTCGAGGGTCTCGGTCAGAGAGCCGATCTGGTTTACCTTGATCAGGATGGAGTTTGCAACGCCCATGTCGATGCCCTTCTTCAGGCGGGTCACGTTGGTTACAAACAGGTCATCGCCAACCAGCTGAATCTTGTCGCCCAGCGTCTTGGTCAGCATCTCCCAGCCTTCCCAGTCCTCTTCGGCCATGCCGTCTTCCAGAGAGATGATCGGGTACTTCTCAACAAAGCCCTTCCACATCTTGACCAGCTGCTGCTGAGTCATCTTCTTGCCGGACTTGGGCTGGATATAGCACTTCTCTTCGTCGTTCCACCACTCGGAGGAAGCAGCGTCGATTGCAATCATGAAGTCCTCGCCGGGCTTGTAGCCTGCGTCTTCAATTGCCTGCACGATAACCTTGAGCGCGTCCTCGTCCTTCTTCAGGTTGGGAGCGTAGCCGCCCTCGTCGCCCACGCCTGCAGCGGGGGTGCCGTTTGCCTTCAGGGTGCCCTTCAGGGTGTGGAACACTTCTGCACAGCGGCGCAGTGCCTCACGGAAGGAGGGAGCGGAAACCGGCATAATCATGAATTCCTGAATCTCAACGTTGTTGGTCGCATGTGCGCCGCCGTTGAGGATGTTCATCATAGGCATCGGCAGAGTCTTGGCATTGCAGCCGCCGATGTAGTTGTACAGCGGCATGGACAGTGCTTCAGAAGCAGCGCGGGCAACAGCCAGCGATACGCCGAGGATTGCGTTTGCGCCGAACTTGGTCTTGTTCGGGGTGCCGTCCGCGTCGATCATAGCCTTGTCGATCGCCTGCTGGTCGAGTGCGTTCATGCCGATAACCGTCTCAGCGATTTCGCCGTTAACAGCGTCAACCGCCTTGAGAACGCCCTTGCCCATGTAACGGCTCTTGTCGCCATCACGCAGCTCGCAAGCCTCAAAAATGCCGGTGGATGCACCGGACGGAACGGCAGCGCGGCCCATATATGCGCCGGTGTCGCCTTCAACATAAACTTCAACCTCAACGGTCGGATTGCCGCGGGAGTCCA
This sequence comes from Butyricicoccus sp. Marseille-Q5471, assembly GCF_951230135.1. Lineage (GTDB taxonomy): Bacteria > Bacillota > Clostridia > Oscillospirales > Butyricicoccaceae > Agathobaculum. The sequence goes on from NZ_CATNVC010000001.1 coordinate 314,868, forward strand.
TAATCTCACGGCCGAGTACATCAACGATTTCAATGTAGCCCTTCATAAAACTTTTCTCCTTACATTTATATAAATTTTGGGGTACGCAATATTATTTGACAAGCAGGCTGTGGCCGGTCATTTCAACCGGCTGCTTCAGACCCATCATGTCGAGCAGTGTGGGTGCGAGGTCGGCCAGTACGCCGCCCTCCATCAGCTTGCCTTCGTGGCCGATCATCACGAGCGGCACGAGATTGGTCGTGTGCGCGGTGAACGGCGTAACGCCGTCCTCGTCGTACATCTGGTCAACGTTGCCGTGGTCGGCGGTGAGCAGTGCCTGACCGCCCATCTCACGGATGGCGGCGACAACCTGTCCCACACCGTCGTCGACAGCTTCGATGGCCTTAACCGCCGCGTCAAACACGCCGGTGTGGCCGACCATATCGCAGTTTGCGAAGTTGAGGACAATCATATCATACTTGCCCGACTTGATGCGCTTGACGCACTCAGCCGTGACAGCAGGCTCGCTCATCTCCGGCTGCAGGTCATAGGTTGCGACCCGCGGGCTGGGGATGAGGGCACGTTCCTCGTTCTTATATTCCTTTTCAACGCCGCCGTTAAAGAAGAAGGTCACATGCGCGTACTTCTCGGTCTCGGCAATGCGAAGCTGGGTCAGTCCCTGGTCAGAGATATACTCGCCAAAGGTATTGGACAGCGTCTGCGGTTTGAACGCCACTTCAACGCCGGCAATCGTCGCATCGTACTGCGTCATGCAGACATAGTGGACGTTATGGCGCTTGCGTTCAAAGCCGTCAAACTTATGATCCACAAAAGCACGGGTGATTTCACGCGCGCGGTCGGGACGGAAGTTTGCGAAGATGATCGCGTCGTTATCCTGCACGGTTGCGCCCTCGGTCACGATGACCGGCTCGACGAATTCATCCGTCACGCCTGCATCGTAGGATGCCTGCATGGCGTCATGTGCGGATGCGGCATGCATGCCCACGCCCTCAGCGATGGCACGGTACGCCTTTTCGACGCGCTCCCAGCGGTTATCGCGGTCCATTGCGTAATAGCGACCCTCGACCGTGGCAATGCAGCCAACGCCCATCAGGTCAATTTTATTCTGCAGGCGGTCGATATAGCCGATGCCCGACTCGGGCGCGGTGTCACGGCCGTCCATAAAGCAGTGGAAGCAGACCTTCTTGAGGCCCTTGCGCTTGGCAAGCTCGAGCAGTGCAATCATATGATCGATATGCGAATGCACGCCGCCGTCAGACAGCAGGCCGAAAATGTGCAGCGTAGAGCCGAACCAGAGGCACTGGTCGACCGCCTTGCACAGCGCGGCGTTGTCAAAGAAATCACCGTCCTTGATGGACTTGGTGATGCGGGTCAGCTCCTGATAAACGATGCGGCCTGCACCCATGTTGGTGTGACCGACCTCAGAGTTGCCCATCTGTCCGTCGGGCAGGCCGACATCCAGACCGGATGCACCGATGTAAACCATCGGATTCTCTGCAAAAATCTTGTTCAGGTTCGGTGTGTTGGCAGCGCCGATGGCATTGCCCTTCTTCTCATCGCGGTGGCCGTAGCCATCCATGATAATCAGCGCGGTCGGCTTTTTCGGGCCCAAATCAGCCGTCTTCTTCGCCGCTGCGGTCTTCTTTGCGGCAGGCTTTCTGCCGGCAGAGGCACGCTTCGGCTTCTCCGCCTTGTCAGCGGTTTTTGCGGCCTTTTTCGCCGGTGCTTTTTTAGCGGCAGCCGGCTTGGCCGACTCTGCCTTCAGTTCCAGCTGCATCGCCGGCTCAGCCTTGGATGCGGTCGCTTCCTTTTTCACCTCGGCAGCCGCGGCGGCCGCCTTCTTGATAACGGATTCCACTTTGATTCACCGTCTCTTTCTTCGTAAGCGACGTTCCGGAGAACGCCGCGGGGTTGCGCGGCCGTCTTGCCCTGACGGTACGAAAGGGGAACAATCGATATCCCGATGTCCCCCTCCGCAGCACGGTTTTGGGCAGACCCTTACCGTTTTATTATCTTATTGGTTTGCTGCTTCGACGATAGCTGCAAAGTCCGCGGACTTCAGAGACGCGCCGCCGATCAGGCCGCCGTCTACGTCGGGCTGTGCAAGCAACTCAGCCGCATTCTTGGCGTTCATCGAACCGCCGTACTGCACGGTGATGCCACGGGCAGCACGTGCGCCGTACTTCTCACGCAGGCAGTCGCGGATTGCAGCGCAAACTTCGTTTGCCTGCTCAGAGGTTGCGGTCTTGCCGGTGCCGATAGCCCAGATGGGCTCGTAAGCAATGACAACCTTCTTGATTTCTTCAACCGCAACGCCCTGCAGCGCAATCTTGATCTGCTTGCGGATGACTTCCATGGTCACGTCCTGCTCGCGCTCGGTCAGGCTCTCGCCAACGCACAGGATCGGGCGCAGACCGTTCTCCAGAGCAACCAGAACCTTCTTGTTGCAAGCCTCGTCGGTCTCGTTAAAGTACTGGCGACGCTCGGAGTGACCGATAATCACGTACTTGACGCCCAGCTCCTTGAGCATGTCAGCCGAGATTTCGCCGGTGAATGCGCCGGACTTCTCGTAGTGCATGTTCTCAGCGCCGATGGCAATCTTGGAGCCCTTGGCAGCCTTAACAGCCATCTGAATATCGGTGAACGGTACGCAAAGCACCATCTCGCACCACTTAGTCTTGGAGAGAAGCGGCTTCATCTCTTCGATGAGGGCCTTAGCCTCTGCGGGCGTTTTGTTCATCTTCCAGTTGCCGGCGATGATGGTCTTACGATATCTGCGATTCATGGTTTGTACCCCTTTCAATACTTCAAGACGATTCTAGTGTCGTCCTCATTTATATGTATTATACGGAGCGCCGTGCGCTCCGGTATAAAGCGAAATTACTTATCCTGCAGGCAGGCGATGCCGGGCAGCTCCAGGCCTTCCAGGAATTCCAGCGAAGCGCCGCCGCCGGTGGAGATGTGGGTCATCTTGTCGGCAAAGCCGAGCTTCTCAACAGCCGCAGCAGAGTCGCCGCCGCCGATGATGGAAACTGCCTTGCTCTCTGCAATCGCCTTGGCGACTGCCTTGGTGCCAACCGCGAACGCGTCAAACTCGAACACGCCCATCGGGCCGTTCCAAACAACCGTGCCTGCGTCGGCAACAGCGTTCGAGAAAAGCTCTACGGTCTTGGGGCCGATGTCCAGACCCATCATGTTTTCGGGCAGCTTGCCTGCCTCATAAACCACGGGCTCTGCATCCGCGCCGAAGTGATCGCCGCAGACGGTGTCGAGCGGAAGCAGCAGCTTTACGCCCTTGTCGGCAGCCTTCTTAATCAGGCCAAGCGCCAGATCAAGTTTATCCTCCTCGCACAGCGAGGTGCCGATCGAACCGCCCTGCGCCTTGGAGAAGGTGTAGGCCATGCCGCCGCCGATGATGACGGTGTCGCACTTGTCGATCAGGTTGTTGATGACATTAATCTTGTCGGAGACCTTTGCGCCGCCCAGAATGGCAACGAACGGACGAGCCGGGTCAGACAGTGCCTTGCCCATGATGGAGATTTCCTTGTTAATCAGGAAACCGCAGGCAGCCGGCAGATAATCCGCAATGCCGGCAGTCGAAGCATGCGCACGGTGTGCGGTGCCGAATGCGTCATTTACGTAGACTTCAGCCAAATCGGCCATTGCCTTGGCAAGCGCGGGATCGTTCTTCTCCTCGCCCTTTTCAAAGCGAACGTTTTCCAGCAGAACCGCTTCGCCGGGCTTGACAGCCGCAGCCAGCTTCTTTGCGTCCTCGCCGACAACGTCCTTTGCGAGCTTGACCTCGATGCCGAGCAGCTCAGACAGACGCTCTGCAACCGGAGCCAGCGAATACTTCATGTTGAACTCACCCTTCGGACGACCGAGGTGCGAGCAGAGGATGACGGCCGCGTTATGGCCGAGCAGATACTTGATGGTCTCGAGCGAAGCGACGATACGCTTATCGTCGGTGATGCGACCGTTTTCGTCCTGCGGAACGTTGAAATCGCAGCGAACGATGACCTTTTTGCCGTTTACGTCGATGTCCTCGACGCTCTTCTTGTTGTACTGCATATATACATCTCCTTCAAGATATAAATGGTAGCAAACGAATGCGGGACCCTGCCGATCCCATGGTAAGAATTCCATTTCCAAGACAAAATTATACTCGTTTTTCCCCTTCTAGGCAAGTAAAATTCGCAAAAACATCATCAAAAAGTTTTCTTTTAGCGGTTTTTCACGGATTGCGCCAGAAACTTGTGAAAGTTTTAACCATTTTGCCCAATGTGCTTAAGAGCGGGGTTGTCCGTAAAATGCGACTGCCAATGCCTGCGGCCCGGTGTTGGTTATCACCGATACGCCGATTGGGCAGCGCTGCACGCCCATGAAACCCAATTCGGTAAACAGGCGCTTTTCCAGTTCGTCAATCCGCTCGGACGGCACCTCGCCATAGAGCAGAATTGCGGTTTGTTTTTCCGGCTGCACGACGCGTGCGGACACCTTTTTGATGATGCCGGACACCAGCGCCTTTTCGCCGCGCACCTTATCGCAGACCTGTACTTCGCCGGCATACACATGGCTGATGGGTTTCAGGCCGAGCGCTTCGCCGACAAAGGCCGCGCCGCCCGAAATACGGCCGGATTTTTTCAGGTGCTTGAGGCTGTACACGCCGAGATAACACTCCACACGGCGCAGGCGGCTTTCCACCACGCTGAGGATTGCATCAAAGCTGTCGCCCGCATCGCGCAGCTCGGCGGCAAGCACCACGATATGGCCGTAAATGTAGGTATAGGTTTCGGAATCAATCAGTTCAATGCGCATGCTTTCGCCGTATTCTTCATAAAACATGCTGCGCGCCATGCAGGCGGACTGATAAGTACCCGAACCGCCGCCGTTGATCAGCACGCCCAGCACGTGGGTGCACCCGCGGTCGAACGCGCGGCGGTAGCAATCCAGGAACTGCGCGGGCGTGACCTGCGTGGTCATCGGGATTTCGCTACTCTCGCCGAGCAGCTTCCAGTATTCCTCGGGCGTGATGTCGTAATATTCACGAAAGGTGCGCCCCTCGTGCGTAATCATAATCGGCAGAATCTCAATGCCGCGCGCTTCCACATGCGCCTGCGGGATATCTGCCGCGGAATCGGTGAAAATATGTATTTTTTCCATATCCTTCTCCTTATTCTTGCGGGAACGGTCCGGCCATCTCCAGATTCTGAAATCCGGTCTGCCGCAGTGCTTCGTATGCAATCACCGCGACCGAGTTGGACAGATTCAGGCTGCGTGCCCCATCGCGCATCGGGATGCGGATGCAGCGCTCGGGATGGTCCACCAGCAGCGATTCCGGCAGACCGCGCGTTTCCTTGCCAAAGAGCAGGAAATCGCCGTCGCGGAATGCAACCTCATGATAGGCATGAGGTGCTTTTGTTGTTGCATAGAAATAGCGGCCATCGGGGTTTTTGGCGAAGAAATCATCCAAATCCGCGTAATGCCGCACATCGAGCAGATGCCAGTAATCCAGTCCCGCCCGCTTCATTTTTTTATCGTCCAGCGCAAAGCCCAGTGGCTCTACCAAATGCAGTACACATCCGGTCGCCGCGCAGGTGCGCGAGATGTTGCCGGTATTCTGAGGAATCTCCGGCTCGACCAATACAATATGAATCATGAAAATCTCTCTTTTCATAGAAGTACAAGTTTATTCTATGCGATTGACGCGGTTTTTGCAAGCATTTCGCGTATTTTTTGCAAAAAGAATCCCCCAATTCTTAAAAATTGGGGGATTCTTTCCACTTGGTTATAATTTTTTCCGAAACCTGCACCGAATCAGCAGCGCAATCGTCCGGTTATACACCATCCGAGAAAAATTCTCTGGTTTCACGTACATTATCGGCAATTGCGTTTTTCAGCGCGTCAACCGACTCAAACTGCATCTCGGGACGCAGAAATTTATGCAGCTCAACATGAATCAGCTTGCCGTACAGGTCACCCGAAAAGTCGAGCAGATGCGGCTCAATGGTCGGCGCGCCCCCGTCAAGGAAGGTTGGCTTGACGCCGATATTGGTCGCCGCGATATAGGCCTTGTCGTCCACGAGCACGCGCGTCGCATACACCCCATAGGGCGGCAGCGCCATCTCGGTCGGCAGACGCAGGTTGACCGTCGGCACCTTGAGCACGCTCGTGCCGACCTTGCGGCCATGCTCGACCACGCCGGTCACCGTGTACGGGTGGCCGAGGAACCGAGCCGCGCCTTCCATATCGCCCTGCGAAATCAGCTGGCGGATATAAGTGGAGGACACGACGACACCGTCGACCTTAATATCATCAATACAGTCGTAGCCGATGCCGGCCTTTCTGCATTCTTCCGCCATGCCGTCTGCATTGCCCAGTCCCTTATAGCCGAAGCGGTTGTTGCGGCCGGATACAATCCAACCTGCATGGAACTCGCCGATCAGCAGCTCATGAATGAAATCACGCCAATCCATATTGCGCATGCGCTCGTCAAAATGGCCGAAAATGACCTCGTCCACCCCACCGAGCTTTTTAATTTCTTCCCGGCGGTAGGAGTTGGCCGTAATAAGCGGCACCTGACGCCCCAGCACAATAGAGTCCGGGTGCACATCAAAGGTGAATACCGCGCTTGTGCCGCCGATTTGCTTTGCGCGCTGCACCGCCCGCTCCATCAGCGCACGGTGGCCGAGGTGTACACCGTCAAAATAACCGAGCGCAATCGCACGCGGCTTTGTATTTTCCTGCAAAGGGAATCCTCCCCTTTATCCTATTTAAAATTCTTATAGACAAACAGACCAAGACCGCCGATGTCGAGTGCCCGCACCTGTCCGAGCATCAGAAAACGCCCTGCGTGGTAGACACGGCAAAGCGCGCCCTCGGTTTCCGGCATGCCCGATGCCTGACGCGGAAAAATCACCGCGCCGCGGGATGCGCGCTCCGCGCCCTCCTCGGTCAGCTCTACCGCAGGATGGTCGAGGAACAGGCTGTCGGTCGGCAGTAAAAGCTGCTGTCCGATGCCTTCCGCCATCGCCTGCTCGACCTGCTCGAAGCCGACGCACTGCGCAAGCGGATAGGCGCCCGAACGGGTGCGAACCAGGCTGTGCATACACGCCAGCGTGCGCAGATGCTCCCCAAGGTCGTTTATCAGCGTGCGCACATAGGTGCCCTTGCTGACCAGACACCGAAGCGTGCCCTTCTGCGCGTCCTCGTCATAGTCGAGCAGCTCAATTTCGTGTACGGTAATTTCACGCGAAGGGCGCTCGACCTCCCGCCCTTTTCGCGCAAGATCGTACAGCTTCTGACCGCCCACCTTAACGGCAGAGTACATAGGCGGCAGCTGCTGCTGAACGCCCTGAAAATGCAAAATCGCACGCTCCACCGCGATGCGGGAGGCATAATTGCCGCTCATCTGCAGGGTCTGCCCCGTCACATCCTGTGTGTCGGTCGAGTAGCCGAGGGTGAAGCCTGCAACATACTCCTTGTCCTGCGCGGCGGCAAAATCAGCCGCCTTGGTCGCGCCGCCGATGAACACGGGCAGCACGCCAGTCGCCAGCGGGTCAAGCGTGCCGCCGTGGCCGATTTTCCGCGTTTTGAGAATGCCGCGCAGCTTCGCCACCACATCGTGCGAGGTAAAGCCCTGCGGCTTATTCATCAGCAGAATGCCGGAAAGCTCATTTGTTGGCATGATACTGCTCCGTTGCAGCTGCAAGCAGCTGGTTTTTCGCCTCATCAAGGCTGCAGTCGAAGCTTGCGCCCGCCGCGCGGATGTGTCCGCCGCCGCCCACCTTTTTGCAGATGGCCGAAGCGTCCATTTCCTTGGTCGTGCGTGCGGATGCCTTGACTGTGCCGTCGGCGTTCTCGGTCAGCGTCAGGCCGATCTGCACGCCCTCGATTTGCCGCGTGAGCGACGCGATCGAGTCCAGATCGTCCATATCCGCGCCTGTTTTATCGATGTCCGCCCGCCGCAGCAAGGCTAGCGCAATCGCACCGTCTTCATAGAACTCCATCGTATCAAACACGATGCGCTCCATCTCAAACCGCGGACGCGACTTGGTTTCAAACAGCGCACGGTTGATTTCGCCGCCGTCGATGCCCGCCGAAAGGCAGGCCGCCGCGACCGCATGGGTGTGCGCGGTCGTATTGGAATACTTGAAACACCCTGTGTCGGTCGAAACGCCGACATAGATGCATTCGGCGATTTCATTGGTCAGCTTAACACCCATCGCCATCAGCACATCATAGATCACTTCGGCACAGCCGCCCGCATCGGTGCGAACCAGGTTTTTCTTGCCGAAAAGCGGGTTGGAACGGTGGTGATCGATGACCAAATCGATTTTCCCCTCATACTGCACGGCATTGTCCGAAAACAGCTTGTATTCGGCAATGTCAGTCGTGACAATATACTGCGGGTTGAAATCTTCCGGTGGATAACAGGGTGTAATCAGCGTGGCATAACGCTTGGTGATATCCGGGTTCTCCAGAATATAAGCGCGTTTGCCGAGCTGGCGCAGGCCGCGGCACAGCGCACCGGCGCAGCCGGTGGTGTCGCCGTCCGGTCGGCGGTGGGTCAGAATCAGAATGCTGTTTGCAGCGAGAAGCTCGGCGGCGGCGCCTGCAACGTCAACCGTCATTCTTCCGATCCTCCCATTTTACCATCCCGATCCAGTTCATGCAGCACTTCAGAGATGTGCGCGCCGTGAGTGATTGAGGTATCGAGTGTAAAAATGAGTTCCGGTGCGTAGCGCAGCTGGACCTTGTGTCCGACTTCGCGGCGCAGGTAACCGGATGCGGATTTGAGGCCCTTCATGACCTCATTGGCCTGCTCCTCGCTGCCGAGCACCGAGATAAACGCCTTTGCGTAGCGCAGGTCGCCCGCGACCTCACAGTGCACGACGGACACCAGTCCGTTCTGCACACGCGGGTCCTTTACCGTGCGGATTGCCTCCGCCAGAGCCTTCATGACCTCTTCCGAGATGCGGTCAATTCGATTAGATGCCATAATAAAATTCCTCCTTTTTACGAGGATATCGGTTTTATGAAACAGGAAACCGCCGCAATGCAGCGATTTCCTGTCTAAAACGATTTACTGCTTGATTTCTTCCATGATGAAGCACTCAATGATATCGTTTTCCTTGATGTCATTATAGTTTTCGATGCTCATGCCGCATTCATACCCGGAAGCAACTTCCTTCTGGTCATCCTTAAAGCGCTTGAGGGTGTTGAGTTGGCCTTCGTGGAAGACGATGCCGTCACGCACCACACGCACCTGCGCGTTGCGCTGAATCTTGCCATCCTGCACATAGCAGCCGGCGATTGCACCTGCGCCGGTGATTTTGAACACCTGACGCACCTCGGCATGGCCGAGTACGACTTCCTTGAACTTGGGCTCGAGCATGCCCTTCATGGCCTGCTCCATTTCCTCGATGCAGTCATAGATGATGCGGTACATGCGCATATCGACGCCCTGCATTTCGGCGGACACCGCCGCCGCGCGGTCAGGACGGACATTGAAGCCAACGATAATCGCGCCGGAAGCGGATGCCAGCATAACGTCCGACTCGTTAATCGCGCCGACTGCACCGTGAATCACGCGCACGCGCACTTCTTCGTTGGACAGCTTTTCGAGCGACGAACGCACGGCTTCAACCGAACCCTGCACATCGGCCTTGACGATGATGCTCAGTTCCTTCATTTCGCCCTGCTGAATGGAATCGAAGAGGTTGTCGAGCGTGACCTTGTGGTACGCCTTGTTGCGCTCTTCCTTTTCCTTATCGCGGCGCTGCTCAACCAGCTCACGCGCCATCTTCTCGTCGTCAACGGCGTAGAACTCGTCGCCCGCGTTCGGAACATCGGCCAGACCGATGATTTCGACCGGAACAGACGGGCCGGCTTCTTGAATGCGCTCGCCGTCGTCGTTGGTCATGGCACGAACGCGGCCAACCGCGGTACCCGCGATGACAACGTCGCCCGCGTGCAGCGTACCGTTCTGAATCAGGATGGTCGCAACCGGGCCGCGGCCCTTGTCGAGCTTTGCCTCGATAACCGTACCCTTGGCCTGACGGTTCGGGTTTGCGTGCAAGTCAGCCATTTCGGCGGTCAGCAGCACCATCTCGAGCAGGTTTTCAATGCCCTGACCGTACTTTGCCGAAATGTTGCAGACGATGGTCTCGCCGCCCCACTCTTCGGGCACCAGTTCGTACTCGGTCAGCTGCTGCAGCACGCGCTCGGGGTTCGCGCCTTCCTTGTCAATCTTATTCACCGCAACGATGATCGGCACATTTGCCGCCTTCGCGTGGTTAATTGCCTCAATGGTCTGCGGCATGATGCCGTCGTCCGCTGCAACGACCAGAATGGCAATATCGGTAACCTGCGCGCCGCGGGCACGCATCGACGTAAACGCAGCGTGACCCGGGGTGTCCAGGAAGGTAATCGGCTTGTCGTTAATTGCAACGCGGTATGCGCCGATGTGCTGCGTGATGCCGCCGGCCTCGCCCTCGGTCACCTTGGTCTTGCGGATTGCGTCGAGCAGCGAAGTCTTGCCGTGGTCAACGTGACCCATGACGACGACGACCGGATCGCGCGAAACGAGATCCTCTGCCTTATCCTCATGCTCATCGAACAGGCGCTCTTCAATCGTAACGTGGACTTCCTTCTCCACCTTGCAGCCCATTTCCTCCGCGATAATCGCGGCAGTCTCGTAATCGATGACCTCGGAAATCGACGCCATAACGCCCAGCTTAATCAGACCCTTGATCACGTCCGCCGCCGTGCGCTTCATGCGGGAAGCCAACTCGCCAACAGAAATCTCTTCCGGAATCATAACCTTGAGCGGAATCTTCTTGAGAGCTGCCATCTGCTGCTGACGCTGCAGGCGACGCATCTTCTCCTGCTCCTCCTGACGGCGCTTGTTGCCGAAGGGACGGTTGCGCTGATCAGCCTTCTTGGTCAGCTTCTGCTTGGTCGAGGTGCCCATCTTGTCGGCCTTCTGCGGCACGAGATTGTCGATGCGCTCATCGTACTTGGCGAGGTTTACATCGCCGCCGCCGCGCGTGTCGATGCGGTGAACCTGCTTTACCTTGGTCTGCTGTGCCGCAGCAGCGTCGCCGGGTTTGCCCTCGGCGGACTTGTTTTCAGCCGGTTTGCCCTCAGTCGGCTTGCCCTGCACAGACTCGGCCGGCTTTGCGGCAGGCTTCTCCTGCGTCTGCTGCGGCGCGGTCGTCTGCTGCTGGGACTTCATGACGGCCTCAATGTCGGCCACCTGATTGTGCTGCGTCAGGTACTCAAACAGCACGGAAAGCTCCTGATCGCCCAATACCTGCATATGGTTCTTAGGCGCGGTGCAATACTCGGTTAAAATTTCGGTGATTTCCTTGGTGCTTACGTTAAAGTCCTTCGCGAACTCGTGCACCCGATACTTGTTATCAATTGCCATTGGCGCTCACCTCCGTAGTGATTCATTTGGTTTGTGGTTTATCTGCGCCGCCTGTGCGTCCGGCATCGGACGCCGCGGATTGTTTCTTTTTGCCCTTGCGCGACTGGATGCGCGTATTTTTAGCGGAGAGCTGCTCGGCAGCCTCAGCGTACTGCGGATCAATCTCCGCCAAACGCTTTGCAACGCTCGCCGCAAGGCCGATATCGCCCAGTGCGCACACTGCGCAGCCTTCACGACCGAGCGCACCGCCCAGTGCCGCGCGATCCTGCGGCAGCGTGATGCAGGGAATATTGGCTCGCTCTGCGCTCAGCGCCGCTTTTTTTGCGGTTGAGCCGCCCGCGTCGCACGCGACGAGCACGCATCTGGCCTTGCCCATCTCGCACAGCTCGCGCGCCATGTCGTCGCCCAGCGCAAGCTTGCCTGCGCGTTTGGCCAGACCTAACGTGCCAAGCACCGGATCATTTGCCATCTGCCTGTTCCTCCATTTGCGCTTCGAGCGCGTCATATACCTCTTCCGGCACGGCAACGCTCAGTGCGCGCTCAATTGCACGGCTCTTTCGCGCCTTTTTAAGGCACTCCGGCTTGCCGCACAGATACGCGCCGCGTCCCGGCGCTTTGCCCTTGAAATCCAGCGAGAGCACACCCTCGGGCGACCGCACAACGCGGATCAGCTCACGCTTGGGGAACATTTCACGGCAGCCGAGACATTGCCGCATGGGGATTTTCTTCTGTACCATATTCTGCCGCTCCCCCCGTTTCTTATTCGCCCTGTGACTCGGGCGCGATGTCGATCTTGCAGCCGGTCAGCTTTGCGGCCAGACGGGCATTCTGCCCTTCCTTGCCGATAGCGAGCGACAGCTGATCGTCCGGCACGAGCACGCGGCAGGACTTTCCGTCCGCCTGCACGGTGGCGGAAACGACGTCTGCGGGAGCAAGCGCGGCGGAAACGAAGGCTGCGGTGTCATCCGACCATTTGATAATGTCAATCTTCTCGCCGCCCAGCTCGTTGCCGATGTTGCCGACACGCGCGCCGCGGGTACCGACACATGCGCCGATCGGATCGACGTTCTCATCGTGGGACATCACAGCGATCTTGGTGCGGTTGCCGGCTTCACGCGCGATCGACTTTACCTCAACCACGCCGGAGTGAATTTCAGGCACTTCAAGCTCAAACAGGCGCTTGACCAGACCCGGATGCGTGCGCGAGGTGATAACCTGCGGACCGCGCGTACCGCGGCGCACCTCAATCAGGTACACCTTGATGCGCTGGCCTTCAAAAAGCTCCTCGTCGCGCACCTGCTCACTCGATGCGAGAACGGCCTCGGTCTTTTCGCCCGCCGAAGTCACATCCAGATAAGCGTTGCCCGTGCGGGGGTCGATACGAGAAATCAGAGCGGTCAGGATTTCATGCTCCTTAGACTCAAACTCGGACAAAACCATGCCGCGCTCGGCCTCACGGATGCCCTGAATGATAACCTGCTTTGCCGTCTGCGCTGCGATGCGGCCGAACGACTTGGTCGGGATGTCGATGTCGATGATGTCGCCCAGCATGGCGGTCGCCTTGATTTCACGCGCTTCTTCAAGGGAAATTTCCTCGTAGGGCTCGTAAATATCCTCCGCCTTGACCACCGTTTTGCGCACATACATGTGGATGGTTTTTCTTGCACGGTCGGGGTCGACATAGACATTGTCGGTCATGCCGTCGTTGTCGCGCTTGTAGGCGGTAATCAGCGCCTGTCCGACACGCTCGAGCATATAATCGACCGGGATGCCCTTTTCTTTCTCGAGCTGCTCCAGGGCGTCAAAAAATTCTGCGTTCACCATTTTTTCTAAGTCAACTCCTTATTAAATCGTCACCGCGAGTCGCACCGCGGCAATGTCCTTGGGTTCGTAAACCGTTTGCTTGCCGGCGACTTCAAGCGTTACGCTGCCCTGATCATACGCAATCAGCGTACCTTCTGCCTGCTTGCAGCCGTTTTGGGGCTTGTAAAAGCCAATTTCGACCGTATGGCCGAGAAAGGCCGTAAAATGCTCGGGGCGCTTTAGTCTGCGCGAAAGTCCGGCCGAGGACACGCAGAGCGTGTAGGACGGCATAGCGTCGAACTCCTTCGCATCAAGCATGGGATCGAGCGCGCGCGAAACCTGCTCGCACTGGTCGATATTCACGCCCTCCGGATGGTCGACGGTCACGGTCAGCATATACTGGCCGCCCTCTTTTTCAAATTCCACGTCCCAGAGCGAAACGCCCGCCTGTTCACACAGCGGCCGCACCAGCTCTTCCACGCGGGCAACAATCTGCTTTGCCTGCAAAGCCGTACCTCCTTATTTTGCCCAAGCAATAGTGAAGGAGTGGCTTTCGCCACTCCTTACGATTACTTATCTTACTGAATGCTGTTAGTATATCACCATTTGAAAAGAATTGCAAGGCTTTTTGCACATAAAGTTCATTCCGCTGCAATCTCTGTCGTTTTAAACGCCGCTGCGCACGCATAAAAAGCAGAAAAAAGGTTATCCAGTAAGCACGCTACTGGATAACCTTTTTGGATTCATCTTACTTTACCAGCTCGATGATCGCCATTTCGGCTGCGTCGCCGCGGCGGGGGCCGGTCTTGATGATGCGGGTGTAACCGCCGTTGCGGTCAGCATAGGACGGGGCGATGTCGGAAAACAGCTTTGCGACAACCTCTTCCTTAGTGATGAACGCCATTGCCTGACGGCGGGTGGCAAGGGTATTCTTCTTGCCCAGCGTAATCATCTTCTCAGCGAGCGGGCCGACTTCCTTCGCGCGGGCAACGGTCGTTTCAACACGGCCGTTCTCGAGCAGGAAGGTTACCATAGCGCGCAGCATCGCCATGCGGTGGTCGGTAGGACGACCGAGCTTGCGATTGTTAGCCATTGCGTTAAACCTCCAAAATAAAAGTCAAGCGGCGGCGCGGCTTCGTGCCGCCACAAATGTGCTTGATACGGTGCAGGATTACTCCTCCGTCTTGGCAAGGCCGAGGCCCATAGCCTCCAGCTTGCCGATGACTTCCTCGAGCGACTTGCGGCCGAGGTTACGCACCTTCATCATGTCCTCTTCCGAGGTATTAATCAGATCCTCAACCGTGTTGATGCCAGCGCGCTTGAGGCAGTTGAACGAACGCACCGAGAAGTCAAGCTCCTCAATGGTCATTTCAAGCACCTTATCGTGCTGCGCTTCAGCCTTTTCAACTACGGTAGACTTGGAGCCGATCTCCTCAGAGAGATCAACGAACAGATCGAGGTGGTCGCGCAGAACCTTCGCGCCGAGCGAAACAGCGTCGCGGGCGGTGATAGTGCTGTCGGTCCAAACCTCAAGCGTGAGCTTATCATAGTCGGTCAGGTCACGGACACGGGTGTTCTCCACCGTGTAGTTGACCTTGTAGACCGGCGTGTAGATCGAATCCACCGGAATGACGCCGATAGAGGTCTGATGCTGCTTGTTCTTCTCAGCCGGAACATAGCCGCGGCCGGAAGTCAGCGTGATCTCCATGGACAGGCGCGCATCGCTCATGAGCGTGGCAATGTGCAGGTCGGGGTTGACAATTTCAACCTCGCCGTCGGCGTGGATATCGCCAGCCTTAACCACACCTTCGCCGGCAGCCTCGATGTAGACCGTCTTAGGGCCGTCACAGTGCAGCTTGGCGATGATGCCCTTTACATTGAGAACGATTTCCGTTACGTCTTCCTTGACGCCCGGAATCGTGGAAAACTCATGCTGTACGCCCGCGATCTTAATGCTCGACGCAGCCGTACCCGGCAGCGAGGAGAGCAGAATGCGGCGCAGGGAGTTGCCCAGCGTGGTGCCATATCCGCGCTCGAGAGGCTCTACAACAAATTTGCCGTAAGAACCATCCTCAGCGAGCTGCTCGCAGTCAATGCGCGGCTTTTCGATTTCGATCATAGGGTACCCTCCTTCACGTTGGTTAAAAACTCTTTGCGGATCAGGCGGCGCACAAGGCGCCGCAGCCAATCCAAAAACGAGGGTTTATTATTTCGAGTACAACTCGACGATGAGATGCTCGGATACATCATAGTCGATGTCATCACGTGCGGGCATCGCAACAATCTTGCCCTCGAAGGAGTCCTTAGCCTTATCGATCCACTTGGGGCACGCCTTCTTGCCGTTTTCCTCAAGCAGGGTCTTGAACTTGGTAGTAGAGCGGGACTTCTCGCAAACAGCAATCACGTCGCCCGGCTTTACCTGGAAGGACGGAATGTTCACGCGCTGGCCGTTAACGGTGAAGTGCGCGTGGTTAACCAGCTGACGAGCTTCGCGGCGGGTGTTGCCGAAGCCCATGCGGAATACCACGTTGTCCAGACGGCGCTCCAGCTCCTGGAGCAGCGTCTCGCCGGTGATACCCTGCTTACGCTCAGCCTTCTCGTAGTAAGCATGGAACTGCTTCTCGAGCACGCCGTAGATAAACTTAACCTTCTGCTTCTCAGCCAGCTGCAGGCCGTACTCGGACTGCTTGCGGCGAGAAACCTTGGGCTGACGCTTGGTGGACTTGGAGTAACCAAGTACCGCGGGGGAAAGGCCCAGCGTCTTGCAACGCTTCAGAACGGGCTGTGTATTCTTAGCCATGTTTGGTTTCCTCCTCTATTAGACTCTTCTTCTCTTGGGCGGGCGGCAGCCGTTGTGCGGGATCGGGGTTACGTCCTTGATCATGGTAACCTCGAGGCCAGCGGCCTGCAGTGCACGGATCGCAGCTTCACGGCCGGAACCGGGGCCCTTAACGTACACTTCAACCGACTTCAGGCCGTGCTCCATCGCAGCGGCAGCAGCGGTCTCAGCAGCGGTCTGCGCGGCAAACGGGGTGGACTTACGCGAGCCGCGGAAGCCCATCTCACCGGCAGAAGCCCAGGAGAGTGCGTTACCATTGGTATCGGTAATGGTAACGATGGTGTTATTGAAAGAGGAACGGATATGCGCGGCACCCTTTTCAATGTTTTTACGCTCGCGACGGCGCGTACGGGTCGCGCCCTTCTTCTGTACCTTAGCCATAATTCAGTTCCCCTCCTTACTTCTTCTTGTTCGCAATGGTCTTCTTGACGCCCTTGCGGGTACGCGCATTGGTCTTGGTGCGCTGACCGCGAACCGGCAGGCCGCGACGGTGGCGCAGGCCGCGATAGCAGCCGATTTCAACCAGGCGCTTGATATTCAGGCCGATTTCACGGCGCAGGTCACCCTCGACATTGTAGTCGCGCTCGATGACTTCACGCAGCTTAGCAGCATCTTCTTCGGTCAGATCCTTGACGCGGGTATCAGGGCTGATACCGGTCTTAGCCAGGATTTCGTTGGACGTCTTGCGGCCAATGCCGTAGACGTAGGTCAGGCCGATCTCCACGCGCTTCTCGCGGGGAAGGTCAACACCGGCAATACGTGCCATACTAAAATAACCTCCGATTGTTTCACACTGAGGCGTCTTTGCAAACACAGTATAGGAGCCGCCTCCGCCCCTGCAGCGCCGCGCGTCAGCACGTGCTTGTCGTGTTCACTCTCATCAATATTGGTGCGGCGCAAAGCGCCGTTTCCAAACAATTTTTCCGGGGCTCTGCCTCGGAAAAATACCCCGACCCCGCGCTGGCGCGGATTCCAGGGGTATCGAAAAAAGTTTTAAAGGAACTTTTTTCGTATCTAGGGGGCTTGGAGCCCCCTGGAAGCCCGAAGGGCTTTTAGCCCTGCTTCTGCTTGTGCTTCGGGTTCTGGCAGATAACCATAACCTTGCCCTTACGGCGGATGATCTTGCACTTCTCGCAGATCGGCTTGACGGACGGTCTTACCTTCATGACATTTTACCTCCATTATTAATGATGGGGATGGGACGCGGAACCTCTTCCGCGACCGCTGGCGCTCGGGTCACATACGCGCCTCCGCTCGCTTTTCTCTTACTTGCTTCTCCAAGTAATACGACCGCGAGTCAGGTCGTAGGGCGACATTTGAACAGTGACCTTGTCGCCGGGAAGAATGCGGATAAAATTCATACGGAGCTTGCCCGAAATATGAGCCAGAATCTTATGGCCGTTGGGCAGCTCTACCTGGAACATGGCGTTGGGCAGCGCCTCTATAACGGTACCTTCCAGTTCAATTGCGTCATCTTTTGCCATAGTTACCCTCCTCGGTCAATTTGAGTCGTCGTCTCCCGTCCAAAGGGCGAGAGCTTTGCGAATATCGCTGTTGGTCAGGCGGCCGGTTTCGAGCAGCTTTTGTTTGGTGCGCTCGTCACTCGTGCCTTGATGGCTGACATGCCGCCGCCGCTTTTTCTTGGGGTTTTCCGCGCGGCGCGCACGGCCGTTGGCCAGAAAAAGGAATTCCCCCTCCTCTTTCACGACCAGGAGCAGCAGCCCCTTGTCGCGTCCGGACAGCGATAACACAATGTCAGCTGCATGAGACTCCATCAGAGCACCTCACCATCGATGTTTGTCAGGATTTCGGGCTCGCCATCGGTGATGGCAACGGAATTCTCATAGTGTGCGGACAGTTTCCCATCCTTTGTTTTGACAGTCCAGCCATCCGGCAGAACCTTGATGTCATACACACCCACGTTGACCATGGGCTCAATTGCAAGGGTCATTCCGCGCTGCAGACGGATGCCGTGACCGGGGCGGCCGAAATTCGGCACCTCGGGCGCTTCGTGAAGCGCCGAACCTACGCCGTGACCGACGTAAGCACGCACAACCGAAAAACCGTTTTCTTCGACGTAGCTTTGCACCGCCGCTGAAATATCGGAAACGCGGTTCCCCTCCCGGGCGAGTTTGATACCCTCATAGAAGCTCTGCCGGGTTACCTCGATCAGACGCATGGCCTCTTCGGAAACCGCCCCGCAGGGGATGGTCGCCGCGCAGTCGCCGTGGAAGCCGTCAATAAACGCGCCCACGTCAACCTTGACGATATCGCCCTCTTGGACCACACGGGTCGGAGAAGGAATACCGTGAATGACCTCATCGTTGACCGACACACAGGCGCTGGCCGGGAAGCCGCCGTAACCGAGGAACGAGGGCTTTGCGCCCTGATCCTCGATCGTCTTGCGGACAATCCGGTCGATCTCGCCCGTAGTAACTCCGGGACGGACTGCATCAGCCGCTGCCTTCCGCGCCATGGCGGTGATGCGGCAGGCCAAACGCATCCGTTCGAGCTCTTGTTCGGATTTAATGTGAATCATACCTTACAGCTCCAATGCCTGGACGGCAAACTGCACGGTCTGATGAATGCCCTGCGTACCGTCGATGCTCTTGAGCTTGCCCTGATCACCGTAGTAACCCTTGAGCGGCTCAGTCTGTGCATGGAAGGTCTTGAGGCGGTCGCGCACCACGTCAATCGCGTCATCCTTGCGGATAACGAGCTCGTCGCCGCACACATCGCACACGCCTTCCTTTTTCGGCGGCATGTTCTGGACATGATAGGTCGCGCCGCACTTCAGGCAGACGCGACGGCCGGTCATGCGGCCCTCGATGACCTCATCGGGCACCTCGAGAGACAGCGCGCAGTCGATCTTGGCAATACGATCGAGTGCTTCGGCCTGCGGGATGGTGCGCGGGAAGCCGTCCAGGATGAAGCCGTTCTGGCAGTCGGACTGCGCAATGCGCTCCTCCAGCATGCCGATGACGACCTCGTCCGGCACAAGCTTGCCGGCGTCCATATATTGCTTGGCCTCGCGGCCGAGCTTGGTTTCGTTCTTCACTGCTTCGCGCAGGATGTTGCCGGTAGATACCGACGGCACGCCCATCTTGTCGATGAGATATGCCGCCAGCGTACCCTTACCGGCGCCCGGCGCGCCGAGTAAAATCAAATTCACGCAAATGCCTCCAGTATTATTCCAAGAAGCCCTTGTGATGACGCATCATCATCTGCGCTTCCATCTGCTTCACTGTGTCAAGTGCAACGCCGACTACGATGATAATCGAAGTGCCGCCCAGAGCCACATTAGAGAGGTTCGGGGCAACCGCACCGACGATCAACGGCAGAATCGCAACCACGCCAAGGAAAATCGCACCGACGAAGGTAACCTTGCCGAGCGCCTTGGTGATGAAGTCCGAAGTCGGCTTGCCGGGACGGAATCCCGGAATAAAGCCGCCGTTCTTCTTGAGGTTGTTGGAAATCTCAATCGGGTTGAACTGGATGGATGCGTAGAAATATGCAAAACCAATGATCAGCAGTGCGTACAGCACGATGTAAAACGGGCTGGTCTGCTTGAAGAGGTTGAGCATGTGATAGCCGAACGAACCGGTTTCCGGCGTCCAGAACATCGAAATGGTCTGGGGCAGGGACAGGATCGAAGAGGCAAAGATGATCGGCATAACGCCGGAAGCGTTTACCTTAATCGGCAGGTGGGTCGACTGTCCGCCGTACATCTTGCGGCCAACCACGCGCTTGGCGTACTGAACCGGAATGCGGCGCTCCGCGTTCGACATGAACACGATGAAGGCGACCAGCGCCAGCGCGATGATGATCATCAGGATGCCGGCAACAATATTCATGCCGCCGAGCTGGAACAGATTGACCATGGTGTGCATCAGCTGCGGGCCGCGCGATACGATACCTGCGAACAGGATGATCGAGATGCCGTTGCCAATGCCGTTCTGGGTGATATGCTCACCCAGCCACATGATCAGTGCCGTGCCGGCCGTGAAGGTCAGCACGATTGCCACTGCTGCCAGAACACCGGTGTTGCTCAGGAAGCCCTGGTTGCGGAGCAGTGCGTAGTAAGAGAAGCCCTGCAGCAGACCGAGCAGGACCGCCAGATAGCGGGTCCAGGAAGCGATCTTCTTGCGGCCTTCCTCGCCGCCGTCCTTTACCATGCGCTCGAGAGCGGGAATGGCAACGGTCAGCAGCTGCAGGATGATGGACGCATTGATGTAGGGCGTGATCGACATGGCAAAGATGGTAGCGCCCGAAAGGCCGCCGCCGGTGAACATGTCGATAAAATTCAGTGCCGAACCCTGTACCGCGGCGGACTCAAAGTAAGCCTGCAGCAGACCGGTGTTGATGAACGGCACGGGAATGCAGGAGCCGAAGCGAAAAATCAGCAGGATAAACAAAGTATACAGCAGTTTCTTTCGCAAATCGGGGAGAGACCAGGCGTTTTTAAGGGTTTGGAACACCTTAAATCACCTCGGCCTTTCCGCCTGCAGCTTCAATCTTCTCCTTTGCGGACGCGGAGAAAGCAGCGGCCTTAACCGTCAGCTTCTTGCTCAGCGAGCCGTTGCCGAGAATCTTGACGCCGTCGAGAGCATTCTTGATGATGCCGGCCTCACGCAGGGTTTCTGCGGTGATTTCGGTGCCATCTTCAAACTTCTCCAGAGCGGAAACATTGACCGGGGCATACGTGGTGCCAAAAATATTGTGGAAGCCGCGCTTAGGCAGACGGCGAGCCAGCGGCATCTGACCGCCTTCAAAGCCGGGACGGACACCGCCGCCGGAACGGGCCCACTGGCCCTTGTGACCGCGACCTGCGGTCTTGCCGTTGCCGGAACCGGCGCCGCGACCCTTACGGTAGGCCGGCTTGGTAGCGCCTGCGGACGGCTGTAAATCGTGAAGCTTCATCGTCGGTTACGCCTCCTCTACAACTTCGAGCAGGTAACCGATCTGATGCACCTTGCCGCGCGTCTGCGCGTTGTCGGGCTGAACGGTTACATCGTTAATCTTCTTAAGCCCCAAAGAATGAGCGGTCGCAATATGCTTATCCAAGCGGCCGACCAGGCTCTTTTTCAGGGTAATCGTCATGTTAGCCATCTAAATTACCCTCCTTTAAAGCTCTTCCACGGACTTGCCGCGAACGGCAGCAACCTGAGCTGCATCGCGCAGGGACTTCAGGCCTTCCATGGTTGCGGTAACAACGTTCTGCGGGTTATTCGAGCGCAGGCACTTGGTACGAATGTCCTTGATGCCGGCAGCTTCAACAACCGCACGAACCGCGCCGCCGGCGATAACGCCGGTACCGGGAGCGGCAGGCTTCAGGAGCACGCGACCAGCGCCGAACGAGCCAATAACCTCGTGCGGAATCGTGGTGCCCTTGAGCGAGATCTTAACGAGGTTCTTCTTGGCGTCCTCGATGCCCTTGCGGATAGCGTCCGGAACTTCGGAAGCCTTACCCAGGCCGAAGCCAACGGTACCCTTGCCGTCGCCGACAACTACCAGAGCCGCAAACTTAAAGATACGGCCGCCCTTTACGGTCTTGGCGACACGGTTGAGAGCTACGATGTTTTCAGAAAACTCGTCCTCTCGCTTGTCGTTTCTATCAAACTTAGCCATGTTTTACCTCCTCCCGACTTAAAACTGCAGGCCGCCCTCGCGGGCGCCCTCTGCGAGTTCCTTCACGCGTCCGTGATACAGATAGCCGCCACGGTCAAATACGACATTCTCAATGCCCTTGGCCTTGCAGCGCTCAGCAACGAGCTGACCGACCTTCTTGGCCGCGTCCTTGTTGCCGCCGTACTCGGTGAAGTCCTTCTCGGCAGTCGAGGCGGAGACTAAGGTTACACCGGCGACATCGTCGATAACCTGTGCGTAGATGTTCTTTGCCGAACGGTAAACGTCCAGACGGGGGCACTCAGCAGTGCCGGAGATCTTAGCGCGAACGCGCTTGTGGCGCTGCAGACGCGCCTTGTTGGAATCCTTCTTAGAAATCATTTAAGCACACTCTCCTTTCCTTACTTCTTCTTAGAGCCGGTCTTGCCTTCCTTGCGGCGGACAAATTCGTTCACATAGCGAATACCCTTGCCCTTGTACGGCTCGGGCGGACGCTTCTCGCGAACTTCCGCTGCGAACTGGCCGACCTTCTGCTTGTCAGGACCGGAGATGATAATCTTGTTCGGACCCGGGACGTCGATTGTAATACCCTCGATTTCGCTCATCGTAACCTGATGCGAGAAGCCGAGGTTCATAACCAGATCCTTGCCCTGCTTTGCAACACGGTAGCCGACGCCTACAACGTCAAGCTCCTTCTTGTAGCCTTCGCTCACGCCGACAACCATATTGTTGATGAGGCTGCGCGTCAAGCCGTGCAGCGCACGGTTCTGCTTCTCATCATTGGGACGGGTGACGTGGATTTCATTGTTCTCCACAGCAATCATCATGTTGGGGTGGATTTCCTGGGTCAGAGTTGCCTTTGCACCGGAAACGGTCACAACATTGCCGTCAATCTTGACTTCAACGCCAGCCGGTACGGTAATCGGCATTCTACCAATTCTTGACATATTTTATACCTCCCCTTACCAGACAAATGCGAGGACTTCGCCGCCGACGTTCAGCTCACGAGCCTTTTTGTCAGTCATGACGCCTCTGGAAGTGGAAACAATGGCAATACCAAGGCCACGGAGCACCTTCGGCAGCTCCTGTGTGCCGGCGTATACACGCAGGCCGGGCTTGGACACGCGCTTGAGGCCGGTGATCGCCTTCTGGCGGCCATCGACATACTTCAGCACGATGCGGATGATGCCCTGCACGTTGCCTTCGACAACCTCAAAAGACTTGATATAGCCTTCGTCGAGCAGGATCTGGGCAATTGCCTTCTTCATTTTGGAAGCCGGTACGTCAACAGTTGCGTGACGAGCGGTTCCAGCGTTGCGGATACGAGTCAGCATATCCGCGATGGGATCGGTGATCTGCATATTTTATGCTCTCCTTTTAAGAAGTTTGGGGGTAGTGCAGCAATCGGGGCGGGTTAGTCCTGCGATTGACCTGTTTGCCTCCCACTTTTCTTTACACTGCTCCGTGGCCCTTCCACAGGCAGCGGCTGGAAAAATCTGTTTGGGAGCGAGCTCCCTTATAACAGCCGTTTAGCCCGCACAAGGCGGGCAACGACTAATTATACCATGTTTAAGAGCGGCCTGACAAGCTACAAAGTGCATATTTCTTACCGAAAATCCACTTTTGTTCCCGTCAAAACGCTCTGAAAAGTAACGATTTAAAACGTTACCAAGCTACTCGGGTAATTAGGGAAATTACCAGGAAGCCTTGCGTACGCCCGGGATCTGGCCCTTGTAAGCCAGCTCACGGAAGCAGATACGGCAGATGCCGAAGTCGCGCAGGTATGCGTGCGGACGGCCGCAAATCTTGCAGCGGTTGTAAGCACGCGTCGAGAACTTCGGAGACTTCTGCTGCTTGAGTACCATTGCCTTCTTAGCCATTTAGAATTCTCCTCCTTACTTCTCGAACGGAGCGCCCATCAGAGAGAGCAGCTCCTTCGCTTCTTCGTCAGTGTTTGCAGTGGTGCAGATAACGATATCCATACCGCGAATCTTATCGATCTGATCGTAAGCAATCTCGGGGAAAATCAGCTGCTCCTTGAGGCCCAGGGCGAAGTTGCCGCGGCCGTCAAATGCATTGCCGTTGATGCCGCGGAAGTCGCGGACGCGGGGCAGTGCAACGTTGAACAGGCGATCCAGGAACTCCCACATACGGTCATGGCGCAGGGTAACCTTAACACCAACCGGCATGCCTTCACGAAGCTTAAAGTTCGCAACGGACTTGCGCGCAGTAGTGATAATCGGCTTCTGGCCGGTGATTGCAGTGATGTCGCGGACGACAGACTCAACTACCTTGGCATTGCCGTTGGCTTCCTTGCCGCAACCGACGTTTACAACGATCTTGTCGATCGTCGGAATCTGCATCGTGCTCTTGTACTCAAACTTCTTCATCAGAGCAGGAGCAACTTCAGCAGTGTACTTTGCCTTCATATTCGGGGTCATTTATTGCATCCTCCTCTTCTTAAAGTGTCTCGCCGCAATGCTTGCAGACAACAACCTTGGAGCCGTTGTCAAGCAGCTTGGCAGCGTAGCGGGTGGGCTTGTCGCACTTGGGGCAAACCTTCATCACCTTGCAGGAGCGCAGTGCGCCCTCGCGGGTGATGATGCCGCCGGTCTCACCCTGACGGCGGGGCTTGGTGTGGCACTTAATCATGTTAACGCCTTCGATCACAACCATGCCCTTCTTGGGGTTAACGGACAGAACCTTGCCGCGCTTGCCCTTTTCCTTACCGGAAAGAACGACTGCGGTGTCGCCCGTCTTTACATGCAAATTATTCATTGTATGGCGACCTCCTTACAGTACTTCGGGAGCCAGCGACAGGATCTTCATGAAATCCTTATCGCGCAGCTCGCGCGCCACGGGCCCAAAAATACGGGTACCCTTGGGGTTCTTATCTTCCTTGATGATAACTGCAGCGTTCTCGTCGAAGCGGATGTAGCTACCATCCGCACGGCGCAGACCCTTGACGGTGCGGACGATGACAGCCTTAACTACGTCGCCCTTCTTAACACCGCCGCCCGGGGTGCACTTACGCACCGAGCAGACGATGATGTCGCCGATGTTGCCGTACTTGCGGGTGGAGCCGCCGAGAACACGAATACATTTCAGTTCCTTCGCGCCGCTGTTGTCAGCCGCACGCAGAAAAGTTTCCTGCTGAACCATGTGCTCTCCTCCTTACTTCGCCTTCTCGATGACTTCAACCAGACGCCAGCGCTTATCCTTGGACAGCGGACGGGTTTCCATCACCTTTACCTTATCACCGATCTTGCACTCGTTATTTTCGTCGTGCGCCTTCAGCTTATAGGTACGCTTGATAACCTTCTTATACAGAGGATGCTGTACGCTATCCTCAATCGCGACGACAATGGTCTTGTCCATCTTGTCGGAGACAACCTTGCCTACGCGAGTCTTGCGCAATGCTCTTTCGCTCAACTTCGCTTACCTCCCTTATGCCTTAGCCGCGAGCTGCTTCTCGCGGAGAACGGTGTTGACACGCGCGATATCGCGCTTGACTTCAGTGATCTTGTTCGTATTGTCAAGCTGATTGGTGGCGTGCTGGAGACGAAGATTGAACAGGTCCTTCTTCAGATCGCCAAGCTTTACGAGAAGCTCTTCAGCAGACAGTTCTCTGATCTCAGTTGCCTTCATCATTCTTCACCGCCATTCTTACGCATAACGAACTTGGTTTTGCAGGGCAGCTTGTGGCTGGCCAGACGCATCGCCTCACGAGCGGTTTCTTCGGAAACGCCGGCGATTTCAAACAGGACACGGCCGGGCTTGACGACCGCAACCCAATACTCGGGCGAGCCCTTACCGGAACCCATTCGGGTTTCAGCAGGCTTCTCGGTGACCGGCTTATCGGGGAAAATCTTGATCCATACCTGACCGCCACGCTTGGTGTAACGGGTCATAGCGATACGGGCAGCCTCGATCTGGTTCGAGGTAATCCAGCAGGGCTCAGTAGCCTGCAGGCCGAATTCGCCGTTGGATACGAAGTTGCCGCGCAGGGCCTTGCCCTTGAGGCGGCCACGATGCACGCGACGATATTTAACTCTCTTAGGGAGCAGCATTAGCGGTTGCCTCCTTCCTGACGGGGCGCACGACGATCGCCGTTACCACGGTTGTTGAAACCGCCTTCACGACGGCCGCCACGACGGTCATCACGGCCGCCACGGCGCTCGCGGCGCTCAAATGCGGGCTTGGGAGCCTCAATGCTGCGTCCCAGACGGGGACCGCCGGTGAGAACCTCGCCCTTGTAGATCCATACCTTAACGCCGATTTTACCATAGGTGGTGTTAGCTTCGGCAAAGCCATAGTCGATGTCCGCACGCAGGGTCTGCAGCGGAATCGTGCCTTCGTGGTAGTGCTCGGTGCGGGCGATTTCCGCGCCGCCCAGACGGCCGGAGCAGCAGGTCTTGATGCCCTTGGCGCCCATGCGCATTGCACGGCCCATAGACTGCTTCATGGCACGACGGAAGCCGATGCGCTTCTCGAGCTGGGAAGCAATGTTCTCAGCAACCAGAGTCGCGTTGGTGTCCGGGTTCTTGATCTCGATAATCGAGCACTTAACCTTCTTGCCGTACTTCTTCGTCAGCTCAGCTTCGAGCTTCTGAATGTCCTCGCCGCCGCGGCCGACAACCATGCCGGGACGTGCGCACTGGATCATGATCTTGATCTCGTCGTTCTTACGCTCGATCTCGATCGCCGGAACACCGGCATCGTACAGCTTCTTCTTCAGTTCCTTACGGATATTGTAGTCTTCCACGAGGAGGTCGCCGAACTGTGCGTCCTTAGCGAACCAACGGGAATCCCAATTCTTGATTACACCGACACGAAGACCGTTCGGATTAACTTTCTGGCCCATTGATTAACCTCCCTTATTCTTTCTCGCCAAGAACCAGCGTAATATGCGAGGTTCTCTTGAGGATTCTGAACGCACGACCCTGTGCACGCGGCATAACGCGCTTCATAACAGGTCCGGGTCCAACGTGCACCATCTTGACGTACAGCTTATCGGTGTTCATGCCGTGATTGTTCTCAGCATTTGCAACCGCACTCTTGAGGAGCTTTTCCATTACCTCAGAGGTAGCCTTGGGGGTGTTCATGATGATGGCCATCGCAGTGCCCGCATCCTTGCCGCGGATCAGGTCGCAAATCAGCTTGACCTTACGCGGCGTCATGCGAACGTTTCTTACAATCGCTTTTGCTTCCATTTTTTCATTTCCTCCTTACTTACCGTTATTGGAGGTTCTGCTGCCCGCGTGACCACGATAGGTACGGGTGGGAGCAAACTCGCCCAGCTTGTGACCAACCATGTCCTCGGTCACGTATACCGGAACATGCTTGCGGCCGTCGTGCACCGCGAAGGTGTGACCGACGAAATCAGGGAAAATCGTGGAAGCGCGGGACCAGGTCTTAACAACCTTCTTCTCGCCCGCTTCGTTCATAGCAACGACTCTTTTGATAAGCTCAGGAGCCACAAAAGGGCCCTTCTTTATGCTTCTGCCCATATTACGTTAACTCCTTTCTTACTTGCCGTTACGACGACGGACAATCTGCTTATCCGTACGATGATTCTTCTTACGGGTCTTGTAACCCATAGCCGGCTTGCCCCAGGGGGTAACAGGCGAGGGACGACCGATCGGGCTCTTGCCCTCACCACCGCCGTGCGGGTGATCGCACGGGTTCATGACAGAACCGCGGACGGTCGGGCGGATGCCCATGTGACGGGTACGGCCAGCCTTACCCAGCTGAACATTGGAGTGGTCGGAGTTACCGACAACACCGATGGTCGCCTTGCACTCAAGGCGGATAAAGCGAACTTCGCCGGAGGGCAGGCGAACCTGCGCCTTGCCGTTTTCCTTCGCCATCAGCTGAGCTGCAACGCCAGCCGAACGAACCAGCTGAGCGCCCTTACCGGGGTACAGCTCGATGTTATGGATCATGGTACCGACCGGGATGAACTCTACCGGCAGGCAGTTGCCGGGCTTGATGTCAGCTTCCTTAGAGGAAACGACCTTATCGCCGATGTTCAGGCCTTCCGGAGCCAGGATATAGGCCTTAACGCCGTCCTCGTACTGAACGAGAGCGATGTTGGCCGAACGGTTCGGATCATATTCAAGCGT
The DNA here is from genome assembly GCF_951230135.1 of Butyricicoccus sp. Marseille-Q5471. GTDB lineage: Bacteria > Bacillota > Clostridia > Oscillospirales > Butyricicoccaceae > Agathobaculum. The sequence goes on from NZ_CATNVC010000001.1 coordinate 342,694, forward strand.
CAGCACGGTAGCCGGCATGTCCAGCTTCTGACGCTTGAAGTCAATGATACGGTACTTCTGCTTGTTGCCGCCGCCGTGGTGGCGAACGGTGATGCGGCCATAGCTGTTACGGCCGGCATTCTTTTTCACCTTCTCGAGAAGGCTCTTCTCGGGCTTCACCTTGGACAGTCCCTTATAGGACAGAACGCTCATGTTTCTGCGCGAGGGTGTCGTCGGGTTGAAAGTCTTAATAGCCATTGAAAGTTTCAACTCCTTGTAATCTGTTCATTATCGGGGTGTCTTCCCCATAAATGCCCCGCTTATGATAGGCGGAAGCGGTTGATCAGCCCTCGGGCTTAGATCATGTTTTCGAAGAGCTCGATCTTCTTGGAGTCGGCGGTCAGGGTAACGACAGCCTTCTTCACATCCGGGCGCTTGCCAACGTGAACGCCCATGCGCTTCCACTTGCCGGGAAGCTTAATGGTGTTTACCTTGGAAACCTTAACGCCGAAGATCTCTTCGACAGCCTTCTTGATTTCAATCTTGTTGGCGTCGCGTGCTACTTCGAACGTGTACTTGTTGTCCTGGATGCCTTCCATAGAACGCTCGGTGATAACCGGCTTCTTGATAATGTCGTAAACGAACTTCATTATGCGTACACCTCCTGGAGCTTTTCAACAGCCGCCTTGTCAATGATGAACTTGTCGGCGTTGAGGATATCGTATACGTTCAGGGTGCTCGCGATGGTCGTGCGCACGCCGGGGATGTTGGCGGCAGACTTAACGACGTTTACGCGAACTTCAGGGGTGACGACCAGGCTCTTGCGGGTTGCCTCGATATCAGCGAGGAACTTTGCAAAGGTCTTGGTCTTGATTTCGCCCATGTCCAGACCGTCCACTACGATGATTTCGTTTGCAGCAGCCTTTGCAGACAGTGCAGACATCATCGCCAGGCGACGGGTCTTCTTGTTGAGCGTGTAACGGTAGGAGCGCGGCTTGGGGCCGAGCGCGATACCGCCGTGGGTCCACTGCGGAGAGCGGATGGAGCCCTGACGAGCACGGCCGGTGCCCTTCTGGCGCCACGGCTTGATGCCGCCGCCGCGAACCTCAGCACGGGTCAGGGTAGACTGCGTGCCCTGGCGACGGTTGGCCAGAATGTTCTTAACCACCGCGTGCATAACAGAAACGTTGGGCTCGATGCCGAAAACGGCAGCGTTGAGCTCCATTTCGCCGGTCTGCTGACCAGCCATGTTGTAAACCTTAACTGTAGGCATTGATTACTCCTCCTCCCCTTACTTTCTAGCCGAAGCCTTCTGCGGGTTCTTGCTGACGCCAGCCTCGCCCTTGACCAGCTTGTTGTTCTTAACGGTGTTCTTCAGCACAACGATGCCGCCCTTGGGGCCGGGAACCGCGCCGCAAACAGCGATCAGGTTCAGTTCAGCGTCAACCTTGACAACGTCCAGGTTCTGTACGGTAACCTGCTCGTTGCCCATGTGACCGGGCATCATTTTGCCCTTCATGATCTTAGACGGGTCAGAGCACGCGCCCATGGAACCCTGATGACGGTGCATCGGGCCGGCGCCGTGGCTCATGGGGCCGCGGTGAGCGTTGAAGCGCTTGATAACGCCTGCATAGCCCTTACCCTTGGAAGTACCGGTTACGTCTACGAAGTCGCCTTCAACGAACATATCGGCAGTGATGACGTCGCCCATCTGGAAACCGGAGCAGTCTTCAAAGCGGAATTCCTTGAGGTACTTCTTCAGAGCCTCGCCAGCCTTCTTCAGGTGGCCCAGCTCAGGCTTGGTCAGCTTGCGCTCCTTGATGTCGGCAAAACCGAACTGGACAGCGTTGTAGCCTTCCTTTTCCTCGGTCTTGATCTGAGTGACGACACAGGGGCCGGCCTCGATGACGGTGCAGGGGATGACCTTACCGTCGGCGTTGAAGATCTGGGTCATACCGACCTTCTTGCCGATGATTGCTTTGTTCAGCATTGTGTTTTTCCTCCTTAAAGGTTATTGGTTGACGGCGTTTAGCCGGCAACTTGACCTCGCCGCGCTGTATGCGGCAGGGCTTTCAAATCACCGGTGGGTTAATCCAAGCGATTTGTTGACAAAAATTTTAGAGCTTGACTTCAAATTCAACGCCAGCCGGCAGATCCAGCGTGGTCAGAGCCTCGATGGTAGCCTGGTTGGGGTTGATAATGTCGATCAGGCGCTTGTGGGTGCGGCGCTCGAACTGCTCGCGGGCGTCCTTGTACTTGTGGACAGCGCGCAGGATGGTGATGATCTCGCGCTCGGTCGGCAGCGGGATCGGGCCGGACACCTTAGCGCCGTTGCGCTTTGCGGTTTCGATGATCTTCTCAGCGGACTGGTCGATCAGCTCGTGGTCGTAAGCCTTCAGACGAATTCTGATTTTCTGTGCATTTGCCATTTTGGTTTTCCTCCTCGTATGTTCGCCATACATTAAATAATGTGGTGACTCGTTACGGAGAGAAACTGCAACCCCGCCGTGTGTATCACGTTCGGGCATGAAAATAACCGGGCACACTGGTAGTGTAACGATCCGGTCACAAGAAAACGTAAGTGGTTCAAGCCATCGGCTGATCGGCAAAAAGCTGCCGAAAGTCCCGAATTTACGCAGGAACATTGCGTTTGTGCCTCCGAGCTTGCGCTCCTTGGCTGATAGCAGTTGTCTCAACCGCCCGATTGTCGGACCTACTCCGCCGAAGTTACCTGTCTCAGACAGCAATCTCCGGCATCATCGCGTTTTGCCCCGCTTTCGCAGGTGCTTATTTAGATTACTACATTGTTTTTACAAAGTCAAGCGATTTCTCAATTTTTCTTCATTTTTTCATAAAATGCGCCGTCTACCCTGCGGCAGACGGCGCATTTGTCAATTATGCTCAACAATCAGCAGCCAGATGTTGGCGCTGCTGTCAGGCACAAGTCCTGTATTGTCGTACAGCGAGACGGTAAATCCCGCTTTTTTCAGCTGTTCAACGGTTGTATTCTCATTTTCGTTTTTAATAATATAAAATGAATACGGATCGCCCGCCACCGAGCTGTCTGCCGCAACCGAAGGCAGTGTTGCCGAGCCGACCGCCAGATAGCAGCCCGCAACCGACATTCCCTGAATTTCCTGCGGCAAAATGATTTTTTGCACGTTCTCGGCTGCCGCTACGCCAACGCCGGCGCCGCGCGGCTGTGATGCGTCATCTCCCGCCGCAGCGACCGGGGGCATGCCGGACTGTATCACCGTTGCGTTTTCCGCTGGCGCACCTTCTGTATTTGCCGGTTCTGTGCCCGCCGTTTCGGATTCGCCCGAATCCTCTTCGACCGACCGGCTCATAACCGCACCCTCTGTTCCGTCTGCCGCGTACAGCATCGGCATTTCCGGCGCAGCACTCGCATCGGCCGATGCCGTCATATCCGCGCTGCCCTTGCCAAGCGACAATCCATCCGTGCCGAAAAATGTACCGATACCGCCGCCCAATGCCACCACGACAACGACAGCTGCCGCCGCGACCATGGTGAAAACCGGCATGCGCCGCACAGGCTTCTCCGGTTGGATGACCGTCAGTCTTCCCTGGCCTTCGACCCGCTTGATAATGCTCTCGTGCAGGCCCGCAGGCAGTTCCACCTCCGCCGAGAACAGTTCGTGCATTTTTTTGAGATCCTCCAACAGCGCGGCGCACGAGGGACAGCCTGCCAGATGCGCGTCAAGCGCGGTGCGTTCATCGTCGGTCAACGTACCGTCAACACAATTGGAGCAAAGCTGCTCAAAATGTTCGCAGTCACTCATGCTTCCTCGCCTCCCTTCGGATTTTTAGACGAGGCGTGCAGCAAAAGGTTCCCTCGTTTGATTAAAATCTCGCGCAGCGCAAGACGTGCACGCGACAGCCGCGATTTGACCGTGCCTTCCGATATTTCAAGCGCTTCGGCAATCTCGGTATAGCTCAGCCCAGACACATCGCGCAGCAGCACGATCCTGCGGTGCTCTTCCGATACCAAGTCGAGCGCGGCGGTCAGCTCCCGTCCCAGTTCCGTGTTCTCGAGATGCTGCTCCGGCGTGGGTGCCGCATCCGGAATCGCGCGCTCATGCTCATCCTCGCCCTCGGTCAGCGACTGCGTCTGCGGTGCGGCATTCTTATGGCGCGCATGATCCACGCACAGATTCATCGTGATGCGGAATAGCCAGGTGGAAAAGCCGCTGTCGCCGCGGAAGCTGTCCATTGCGCGCCATGCGCGCAGAAATGCTTCCTGCGTGATGTCTGCAGCATCCTCGGGCACTCCCGTCGAGCGCAGAGCAAGCGCGTAGACGCGTTTTTCATACCGCGTTACCAGCTCCTCAAACGCGGCCATTTCGCCGCGGCGCGCGCGGGACAGCAGTGTCTTTTCTTCAGACATGCATGCCCTCCTTTCAAATGGTGTCCCGGGTCAGTCCTCGACCGCCCGCTTCAATTCGTCAATCAGCACATACAGTTCTTCCAGCCGTTCCAACGCACAGATGCGCTGTTTAAAGCTTTTCAAACCGCTTGTACGTTTTAAGTAGCAGTTAACGTGCCGTCTGGCCTCAAGCATGGCAATATGCTCGCCCTTTTGCGCGGCAGCCAGCTCAATCTGCCGCACCGCTGTGTCCATCCGCTCGGCAAAGGGCGGCAGCGGCGGCACGATGCCGGTTTCGAGCAGTACGTTCGCCCGCTCAAACAGCCACGGATCGCCCAGGCTGCCGCGGCCGATCATGACCAAATCCGCGCCGGTATGCTCCAGAATGCGCGGCACATCCTCCGGTTCAAATACATCGCCGTTTGCGATAACCGGAATCGAGACCGCCTCCCGCACTTCGCGGATAGCATCCCAGTCCGCCTTGCCGCTGTACTGCTGCGCCCGCGTGCGGCCGTGCACGGTGACTGCGTCTGCTCCGGCCGCTTCCGCCATCCTTGCAAACGCAACACAGTTGATGCTCTTTTCATCCCAGCCCTTGCGGAATTTGACGGTCACAGGAACATCAACCGCCGCCTTGACCGCTTCGATAATACGCGCGGCGAGATCGGGATCGCGCATGAGCGCCGAGCCGTCCCCATTGTTCACAATCTTGGGTGCGGGGCAGCCCATATTAATGTCAATCAGTTCACAGCCCGAAACTGCCGCGGCGATCTTTGCGCCTTCGGCCATGCTTTCCGGGTCATGACCGAACACCTGCGCCGCCGCGGGATGCTCATTCGGCGCAAGCTCAAGCAGACGAGGTGTTTTCTTGTCCTGATAGGTGAGCGCGCGGGTCGAGACCATCTCCGTATAGGTCAGCGCCGCGCCGTGCTCGCGGCAAATCTGCCGAAAGGCCAGGTCGGTCACGCCGGCCATCGGCGCGAGCACAAGCCGCCCGGGCAGTGAAACGGTTCCGATTTGCATAGCGCCCTCCCCGCTTGTATAATTTCACGCATTTTATTTTAGCACACTTCACTATCCAATGCAAATATAAATCCGATGACAAAAAAACCGCCGCAAATGCGACGGTTTTCAAAATAATGCGAGGAATTTCGCACTAAAAAAATAGCCAAAAGAAATGAGTGCGGTATTCCACACCGCGATGCCGAGCGCTGACCAGCCGATAAACCACTTCACCGGCATGCGCAGCAGACCCGCCGGAATGGACACAATCGTCCGCAATACCGGAATGACGCGGCAAAGCGCAAGCCCCCGTCCATGCTGCAGGCCGATGTAATAATGACATCGATCGACGAATGACATAAACTTTTCGCTTCTGCCAAACAGCTTGTGCATAATCGGTTCACCGCCCATGTAGCACAGGCCGTAAATCACCAGACTGCCGAGCAGACCAAACACAATCGAAAGCACGAGCGTCAGCAGCAGCGACAGCTCGCTCTGCGCAATCAGCACGCCGATGCACGGCATGATGATACCCGCCGGAAAGCCGGGCAGATTCATATATTCGAAAAAGATGACTGCGCAAATCAGAAGCAGTCCATATTGATGAAATAGCGCAAAGAATTGGTCGGCTGTCACGCAGGTGCCTCTTTTCCTAATTGTCTTCCCCACTGCAAGACCGCAATGGTGCGGTGTTGCCTTTATTAAATAGTATAACAAGCGGCCCACGCCGAAACAAGTGGCGCGGGCCGCAATTGACAATTTATTTACAAAATCCAGATTGCGCTTATCCACGCAATGCTGGCCAAACCAATGCCGAGCAGAAATGCTCCCGCCATCTGCCAAATACCGTACCTGCGCTTGATCGGACGCACTGCGCCGAGCAGATATCGATCCGCGATGCGGCAGGCTTCGCGCACGACTTCTCTCTGCGGCATCGAATGATCGCGCACCAGAAAAATCGCCTGTTCAAACAGCGCACGGTTATCCGGCTGCACCACAATCACACGGCGGGTCACGCCTTTTACCATCTTCAAATCACTCCCTTTTGACGGGAGTATGCCCGAAATGCAGACAGTTTAGTCAGCAGCTTCCAGTTTTTCAATGCGCAGAACAAGAGCGGTTCGGTCGTCGTCATGACCGCGTCCCTTGGACTCGGTAACCAGCTTGGCCGCCAGCTCCTTAGGACTATCACCCGCGTGCTTGAGCAGCAGCTCACGCAGCCACTGATCGTCACTGCCGTCGGACACACCGTCAGACAGCATGATGTACAAATCGCCGTGTCCAAAGCGCAACGGCAGTGAATCCGCCTGTGTCGGTTCCTCATTCAGACCGATGGGCAGCGTGCGGCAGTCAAAGCGCGACCAGGTGCCGCCCATGCGCAGATAGGTCGGCGCCGCGCCGCATTTCAGGCTTTCCGCCTTGCCTGAAAACAGGTCGACGGTCAGCGCGTCGAGCGTGACAAACCGTTTGCCGCCCGCGCGCAGCGAAAAGGCAGGCGCGACCGCCTTGAGCGCGTCCATCAGCGTGATGCCCGCGCGCAGAAAACGCTCAAAGGAGCTGATAATGGTGCGGCTGTCCTGCGCTGCGGCAGCGCCCGTGCCCATACCGTCGGACAACAGCAGACAGGCCGTCCCTGTATCGGTCAGAAAATAGCAGCCGCTGTCGCCCGAGACGGATGAACCGTCCTTCTGCTGCCGCGCCACGCCCACAACCGCGCGGAAGGGCGCACGTTCACGCAGCACAAGCCGCAGGCCGAGGTCGTCATCCGTTTTCTGCGGCGCAGTCAATCCGACACCCAGCAGTGCGCCCAAACCGGCCGAGAAGCCGCTTCCCTGCTTCAAAATATCGTCAATGCCCTCGCCGAACAGTTCAATTACAAGCCGTCCTCCGCCGTCCCGGAAGACGCTGACCTTATCGATCCAACCGAATGCAGCCGCATACCGTCGCACCTGCTTTTCGCGCATGGGCTGGGCGGAGAAGTCCTGTGTCGCCTCGGCTCCAATTTGTCGAAGGATATCGGTGATTCCTGCGTACTGGCGGGCAAGCAGGGTCTTGTTTTCCTCTTCCTGTCGCCGAAGAGACTGGCGCTCACGCAGCGCATACAACGCGCTGTTGATTGCGCGCATCAGCTCAGGCAGATGCACGCAGCGCGAGGCAAAATGATAAGGAAAGTCCGAAAGCTCGGCTCTGCCGCGCTCCAGCATAGGCTGTGTCACATCGTTAAAGGCCGACAGCGTTGTCACATAGTCCCGCTGCCAGCACTGCGAGCACAGCACACACTTTTTGCACACACGGTCGCTGGCGCGATCAAAAACCGCGCTGACATTTTCATCTCCCGTGGCTTTTCCGGTGGTGGCTCCGGTCAGCATCGCAAGATAGAGTTCATAAAATGCCTGTGCCGCCTCACTGGCGCACTTGCCCGCAGACGCACGCACACGTTGGTGCGCCGCTTCGCCCATCAGCGTTTCGGGCAGCAGTGTCTGCCGGAGTGCATTCCAGACAAACGGCGGCAGCGCGATAAAAATGCCGACAGCCGCAATCAGCTCGAGAATCATGGGCACAAAGAGCACATTATCCGCGCCCAGCATCGAAGCGCACAGTCCGGCCGCACCGGCGGTCAGCGCAAACCACAGCCGACCCTGATCGCGAAACAGGCCCGCCACCAGTGCGCACAGGCCGTAGCAGCAAGTAAACAGCGCACCCTGTCCGGCCGCCATGTCCATCGCCGCGCCAAACGCGACACCGGCTGCCGCGCCTGTCGTCGCGCCTCCTAAGTAAGCCGATGCAAGCACCAGCAGCAGTGCCGCGATACGCGCGGGCGTAAAGAGCGTGAACACATCGAGATCGGCCAGTGCGAGTAGCACGGTCGCTGTCAGCGCCAGCAGTGTCGCCGGCCGCTTCCAGTCGCTTTCCTCACGGGGCGGCGAAAGTGCGATGCCATAGGCGACACAGGACGCGAAGGTCAACGCCTGCGCACCGACGAACGTCAGCACGGTCGGTACGGTGAGCGCCTCTCCCATCGGCAGGAACACAAAGGTGCACGCCGCGCCGGCAAGGGTCGCAACCGTCGGTGCGAACCAGAATTTCTCCACACACTTCAGTCCGCCGAAGATACTGATGACGCACAGCACGAGCACTGCCGCGGCCGCATACACTGCGCCGCGTGCGCTGCCCTGCAGCAGCATCGCTCCACAGAATACACCGCCAATTGCCGAAAGACCCGCTCCCCTCGACATAAGCGCGGCCGCCATGGCCAGTCCGAAGGGAGCATAACCGCCGAACACCGTCCCGCGTGCGAGCACCGCACACAGCACAAACCGCTGCACGCCGCGCACGACAATCTGCAATCGCTCCTTAGTCAGCGCCTGTGCGACTGCTGCGGCGGCTCGGCCGACCGCCTGCGGCGCTGTTTTTTTGATTTTCTGCTTTTCCATGATTGTTATGCCTCCCTTTGCTTTTCCAGTATATCCCACGAAAGGCGCGGGGGTTGACGGAAAATAGAAAGGGAAATGGCAATTTGCCGATTCGGGACATATTTTTTTAGCAACCGGCATAGAATGCACCGGCGCCCCGCCGGCTTAAGGTTGCAACGGTGTCCTTCGGCTCACCGTCTGCGTACAGCTTGGCGGGGTTTACATTATAATAGAAATCAGAAACAAGGGGTAAGCGACCACGCGGAACATTGCAAAGCCGTTTGAGGAAGCGTCTGCTTGCCGAATCATACTAAAAATGTTAGATAGCTTGCGCATCGACCGGGCTTTGATGCTCCTTCCGATACTGCTTGGGTGAAATACCGACACGCTTGACGAACAGATTGATCAGGCTGCCGCCAGATGCATATCCAACCTCGTAGGCAATTTCGGAAACTGTCTTTGTGGTGCGCGCAAGCAGAATCTTCGTCCGCTCCACGCGCGTGTTGATTACGTATTCCACCGGGGAAAATCCCGTTTGCCGCTTGAAGCAGTGCGAAAAATACGACGGACTCAGATTCGTTACGCCGGCCAATTCTTCCAATGTGATTGCTTTGCCCATGTTGGAACGGATGTATTGAATCGCATCATCAATCGGGCTGCTCGCTGCGCGCTCCTGTGTCGTGGGAGTGAGCAGCAGGTCAAACAGGCGGTAAATGCGCATCGAGCTTTCAAACGGCGTTTCAAGATTACCGCGTTCATAGAAATCGACCATATCATAAAGCAGCTTACCAATCAGCATATTGGTGTCACGCCCAATGAGCCAGCCTTGCATCTTCGTAATGTACCTGCAAATTTCGTGGGCATTTGCACCGTCAAAATGCATGTACACAAACTCAAGGCCGTCCTCGGCCTGATAAAAGTGTGGCTCAACGCAGTCGAGCAGGACGACATCGCCGCGGTGAGCCTGCCGCTGTTCTCCGCGGTACTCGATATGAAAAATCCCGCTGCGGACAAATACCACAAGCAGCGGGGGATAGGATTTGCGCCGCATGAAATAGTTTCGGTTACAGTAATAATGCCCACACCAGGTAGGATAAAAAAATAGCTCCTTTGCGGCATCCGGCGGCGTAAAAGAAAAGCAGGTAGACTGCGGTAAGATGCCGGGGTCGACACTTTTCATAGATTCTTCTCTCCTTTTTCAAATCCAACATATAAAAGCAATATCGATGAATAATATAGCAAGACGCCCTATTTACCGCTTTCTATCATTATCCTATAATAAAGCCACAGAAAAGGAAATGGTGAAGAATTACAAAATAATTTCCATCTATTTGTTCTTTTCTGTGTATTACAGGATTTGTGAAACAGCTCCTGCAATTAAAACATAATAAGTGCATTGAAGAAAGAGTGTGAACAACATGTTGATTGGCGAAAAGAAAATCGAACGTCCCTTCCGCTGGGGTATTGTCGGCGGCGGCCGCACAAGCGGCGTAGGTTACAAGCACCGTTTGGGCGCGATGCGCGATAACACGTCCTTTGTTTTGAAGGCGGCAGCCTTCGATCTGGACTTTCAGCGCTGCGTAGACTTCGGCAAGAACCTGTGCATGGACGAAGATCGCCTCTACCCCGACTACAAAGCCATGTTTGAAGCGGAAGCAAAGCGCGAGGACGGCATCGAAGCGGTCGATATCGCAACGCCGAATTTCCAGCATTTCGAGGTTTGCAAGGCCGCTCTTGAAGCCGGACTGCATGTGATCTGTGAAAAGCCGCTCTTTTTTGAGATTGAGCAAGGCGAGGAAATCAAGCGAATCTCCGAAAAGACCGGCAAGATTGTCTGCGTTACTTACGGTTTCTCCGGCTTTGATTTGCTGACCCAGATGCGCCACATGATTCTCTCGGGCGACATCGGCGAGGTCACCATGGTCGACCTGCGCTATGCGCACGGCTTCGGCTGCGACCCGACCGGCGACACGCAGGCCGAGGGACAGAAGTGGCGCGTCGATCCCAAGAAATCCGGCCCGTCCTTCGTGCTGGGCGACCTGTCCACCCATACCTTTTATATATCTGAGCTGGTTTGCCCGCAGCTGAAGCTCAAGCAGGTGCTGTGCGACCGCCAGAGCTTCATCCGCTCCCGCGCACCGCTTGAGGACAACGCCTATGTGCTGATGCGCTATGAAAGCGGCGCAGTCGGCCGTATGTGGGCATCGGCTGTCAACGCAGGCGACATGTCGAGCCAGCACATCCGCATCGTCGGCACCAAGGCTTCGCTCGAGTGGAACGATATGCATCCGGATGAGCTGCACTATGAGGTGCAGGGCAAGCCCGCGCAGACCTTGGTGCGCGCGATGGACTACCTGTCCGATGACGCACTGGAGTACGAGCGGCTCGGGGCGCTGCACTACACCGGCCTGATTGACTCCTGGTCGAACCTTTACAACCGCTTCGCAGTCGCGATGGACGCGAAAAACCGCGGCGACGAGCAAACGCGGCGCAATCTGGTTTATCCCGATTTGGAGCACGGCATCAAGGGCATCCGCTGGGTGACCAAATGCGTCGAATCCGCCGACAAGGGCGGCGTCTGGGTCGACTTCGAGTAAAACAAGTCCATTTGTGCCGCCCGCTCACCGCGTGGCGCACTTCTCACCATACAGGAGGAATCAATATGAAACTTGCTATTTGCACCGATGTGTTCGCTGACCTGTCCTATACAGACATGCTGGACAAGGTAAAATCGCTCGGCATCGATGCGGTCGAGATGACCGCGGGCGGCTGGGGCGCGCGCCGACACTGCAACACCGCTGAGCTGCTGGCCGACGAAGGCAAGCGCAACGCCTTTTTGCATGAGCTTACGCAGCGCGGCATGCGCATTTCCGCACTCAATACCTCTTGCAACCCGCTCTGGCCGAGCGCAACCGGCGAGGAATACAAAAAGTCCATGTACGCCTGCGCCGAGCTCGCGGGCAAGCTGGGCGTCAAGAAGCTGGTCGCAATGGCAGGTCTGCCCGCAGGCAGTGAGAACGACACCACGCCCAACTGGATTACTTCGACCGTGTCGTGGCCGGATTTTATGGCTCCGGCCTACGAGTACCAGTGGAACGTGACAATCACGTTTTGGAACGAATTCATTGCGCACTGCAAAAAGTGCGGTGTGGAGCAGATTGCGATTGAGGAATTCCCGGGCACGATGGTCTGGTCGGCCGAGACATTGCTCAAGCTGCGCGAGGCGACCGATCCGATGCTCGGCATCAACCTTGACCCGTCCCACATGATGGTGCTGGGCGCCGATCCGATCGCAGCCGCCCGTGCACTGAAGGGCTGCATTTTCCATGTGCACGGCAAGGATGCGCGCATCGAGCGCGGTCTTGCCGACACAAACGGTCTTTTGGAGCCGCGTCCCGTAACGGAATCTGCCGAACGCGTCTGGAACTATGTAGCCGTCGGCTGCGGCAAGGATTTGCAGTGGTGGAAGGAGTTCTTCTCTGTTGTGCACATGATGGGCTACGACGGCGACGTTTCCCTCGAAATGGAAGACCTGACCATGTCGGTCGACGCAGGTGTGCTCACCTCAATCGACGCACTCCGGCAAACCATCAGCCTATAACAGCATACCTCTATTCTCCTCACTCTTCATCCGCTGTGCAGGACGAACGCAGGATAACAAGAGCGCATATTGCTACGTTTTTCTCCCTCAAAGGCAAAATCGACCGGTAAGCAAGCTAATGAATATGAATCGAGCAGTCCTTTTGCACGCGGATGCTGCTGATCATTCTGGCTGTGTCGCTGAGCGGCCTCGGCATGATTTGCTCCATGATTGCCAACACCATTGAATGCCGGCAGCGGCGCACCGGTCTGCGTACGGCAGGCGCAATTCAGCCGACTACGACCTCACGGACAGGGCATCTCAGCCGCCGCCATCAGCTTTATTAGGATGACATCGGGCACGACCTGCTTTAGCGCGAACAGCGGCAAGCCATAAAACGCTGCACGGATAACACCTGCATGCCGGAAGACGGCGAGCTTGCGGACTGATGTGCCAATCGATAATATAGCCATTTACTTCCTTTCCCTCGACACGCACAGGTGCTCGTGCGCTATGATAGAGACACATTCCTTTCGGTCCACCGAACCACACTCAAATTTTGTATTGCCTATAATTCTTCAAACACTTTTTTGTCTGCGAGTGCAAAATAAAAACGGCATCCACTTTCGTGGATGCCGTTTTCGTTGGCGAAAGTTAACAGGCTCGAACCGCTGCGGCTATGCGATTCTGCAACATGGTCACTTCCACTAATATCCGCCGTTGTGCCCCAGCCGATTGTAAAGAGTCACCACCAATTCATTCTGGCCGTTGATAAACACCAATTCTTGAATACCTGCCGCTTGCATCGCTTTGATAAGTTCTATAGAAATGCGTTTATACGACCTTTATTGAGAATTTTCATCGAAGGATGCCCCACCATCCGTTTATCCTCGTGTATATGATATAGGAGGAAGCTCTGTGGACCAGATCCATATACCCTGATGCTCTGCCACCGTAAACAGAGCGCGCACAGCCGACTGCATCTAATTGCACCACTCAGCCACTTTCTTTTGTAAATTCCATATATCGCACATACGAACAACTTACAACCCTTGACACTCACTCAAATCGAAAAGCAATACGACCCCGCTGTTCTGACGTAGAAAGCGGGACAACGTATCGCGCAGTTTGGACAGGCGGCCACCATGTACTACCTTTTCAATATGAAAAATACACGAAACCTGTCAGGTGCTTATTGGATGCTTAGGTTCCAAAAAAACAAGGGTGTTCCCATGAACGGGAACGCCCTTTTTCAATACTTGTTTTTTGACAGGATGAAGAATACCTTATAGTGCTTCATCGTCCACCCATTTAGAACTTATCCGAGCCTAATACTCTGTAGGAATCGTACTATCTTCACATGCACCCTCGGGCAAAAATCGCTGCGCCAACGATGCCTTTTTCCATCGATTCCTTGGAATAAACAAAGTCAAAGCCGTAGGACATCACGTCTCTTCCTGCTTTCCCATGTACCGCCCTTTCGAATGCTGCACGCGGAAAATCCTGCATCTCCATTACTCCGCCGCCAATAATTAGGGCATTGGGATTGAAAATGGTGGCCATGACCGCATAAATATGCGCACAAGCATCAACAAACTCTAACAGCGGTTTTTCGCACTGATGGAAGGCAAATAAATTCCGAATATCGGTATCCGGATAATATTGCTTCCGAATCACTCGCAGCCGCCCGTAAAAGAATAAAATTGAAGGAAAAAGACTTTATACGCTTGTTGAATAAGTTTAGGAAGTTGGGGATTTCGCCTATTCCACTAACGCCTAATAGCATTGCATCAGTAACCTTCTGTCCCACGGTAATCCCTGTAACCTGTTGCACCAACGCATAGGTCGATACGGACTTGTAGCGAGGTGACTCCCATTAGGCACTCCACTAAGGCTGCTGATTTTGCAGATTGAATGGAATCATTCATATGCAGATGCCCGGGAGCGTGAGTATTTTTTATAGGGTTCTGGTGCTGAATCGGTGGGGTACGTGTACCTTATATGCGGTACCGCTCGAACAGATCGGACGTGCGGCCGCATTACCAGGATGTCCGCTTAGTGCTAATGAGATTCGTCAGAGAATTGATCAAGCAACATAACCGAGCGAAGGCTGAAGGGATCAAGTGATTGATGAATGACAGATCACTAGGACATCGCAGAAGCAAGCGGCTGATATTCCATTATTTCAATGTAACACCGAGTATGATGAGCAACGATTGGCAGAACTGCTCAGGAATGTACCGGAGATGTCACCGGCCTTCGTCAGTGCCCTTGATAATCAGTTAAAACACTGCCGCTGATGATTTGGGAAAGCACTCTTGATGCCTCGAACGTGGTCAACATCCGATTGCCTGTAAAGCCGAAGCCGTTGTCTGGTGAGAATGCAGTTGTACTGCATGCGCCAATGGCACGTTGCTTAACAGATCAGTTCCGTGATGATATGCTGCGGATGCTTACATGCTGATTGCAACGAATGGTGTCTCGGCATTTGCAGGGCGAAGAACTACCGCCCAATCGATGTGAAAAACCCTCCCAGATGATGGAGGAAAAATGTCTGGATTTATATGATGGATTGTGGAACAGACTTCTGAAGCGTGCGGCGCTTGTTTTTTTTGATTGAGCGACTCGCAGGGCGCGGCGCAAGTGCAGTGCTGATTCACTTTTAAATTGCCGGCATGCGCAGCTGCAGCGCGCATACCGACGGATATGTATTCTATTCGGAGTGTGAAGACGCGCCCTGCGGACGTACGTTTGTGCAGACCGGGCTGTGCTGCACAGTAGCATAAGCTTTAGCCGCCTTGCGAAAAGTCGGCTGCTGGGCAAAAACTATAAGGCCGCGATTTTCTCGAGCAGCTCAAGCTTCAGACCTGCCTTGACCAGGATCGCATTCACCTTTTCGAATGCTTCCGGCTGCAACTGCGGTTTATTGTCGTCGTACTTTTTTATTAGGCGCACCGACTCTGCATCGATGCTGTCCTCAAAATAAGACGCGCTCTTTGCGTTGCGTGAGCCAATGCGCGGCAGATACAAATCCATAAAGTGATCAAGCGTATAGTCCGTGGTGAGAAAACTGCCGCTGTGACCGACTTCCTGAATTTCCTCCATATCGAGGGTTTCTGCATTTACCTCAAACGGCGTGAAGGAGAACTTCACCTGCCGAATGATTTCAAAGTCACAAATCATTTTATCAAAAGAAGTCGCGTTCACACTGGCGACAACGCCGCCGGCTTCCATCACCAGATTGATGCCGTGGCGGTATGCAGAATAGAAGGTAAGCATAGATTCATAGCCTGCCTGCGCATTGACGACAGGCGCATCGGTTTGGCTTCCGCCGCCGCGGGAAGGGAGTCCGTAGAAGCGTCCCATCGCCGCGCCAAAGCCCTGCATGATGGTGCCCTCGGGCGCACTGCAGGCAAAAAGCACTTCGCGCATATCGGCGGCGGTGGATTGAGTGCCAAACAAAACCGGGGTGCCGGGACGAATCATCTGTGCGAGCGCGATGCCGGCAAGATTTTCTGCTGTGCCGCTGGCAAGTGTGCCTGCCATCGGCAAGGGACCGGTTGCGCCGAGCATGGCGGCGGGACAAAGGATGACCGGCTGACCATATCTTGCAAGTGTTATTAGATTGTCAAGCATTTTGTCGTCGAGCGAGAGCGGCGAATTGGTGTTAATCAGTGCAATCATGTGGGGATTGTTCGCCATACCCTCCGGACCGCCAAACAGTGCGCAGCCAACCTCCATCATTGCTTCCACGGTTTCCTTTTTGCCGGTGGACAGCAAAATCGCCTTATCGGAATGGGTTAATGTAGCATAAAGCATGCTAAGCGGTGCGGTATCCTCCGGAATGTCGCTCGGCTGCACCAAAATACCGCCGTTGATATCATATACTTCGCTTGCGTCAACGAGCTTTAAAGCCTTTACATAGTCCTCCATCGTACCGGGGCGCTGCGTGCCATCACGCTCGGCAATAAAGGCGCAGCCGTAGGTGGGGGAAGGATGCACGCAATCCCCGCCAATCTGCATGTTATGCTTTGGGTTACGTGCATAAAGGGTAAATGAAGAAGGCGCCATCTTGACCCAGTGCATCACCTGGTCTTCGGTAAAAAATGCGATATCATCTTCAACGCGAATCCCATGGGCGATTAAAATGCCACGCGCTTCCTTGTTATGAAACTTGATTCCGACCTCGTGAAGAATTTTCATTGCTGCGTCGTGAATCAGCTGCTCTTTGGACATAGTAACTTCCTCCTAAGCTTTGGTTTGCGTTGCCCAATCAGCGATTTCTGATGCCGAGCTTGAGCTCATCACGCAGATAACGGATGCTCTGGAGACAGGCGTCAAGCTCGCGGGTACGTGCCTCCTCAATTGGCTCATCCATGCTTTTAAAGGCGATCTCATTTTCCAATATGATGCGATCCATCGGGGATTTTTCGCGGATTTGACGAACCATTAACGGGCAGTCCATCGAGCCTTGTCCGTGCGGCGCACCGATGTCATGCACACCTAGCGGATCGACCACGATGATATCATCACTGAAGTGGCAGCAAAAGGCGCGGGGCAGCATCTTTTCCATTGCATCATGCGGATTCTCGATTACCTGCAGCGGATTCATGGTGTCCACGCAGGTACCAATGAGCGGATGACACAGCTTGTCAACCAGCCACAGAATTTCATCAGCGAATGTATCGGTGTGGTTTTCGATGGCAATCTGCATGCCAAATTCCTCGATCATCGGAATGGCAGCGCGAAACAACTCGTATTTTTCCGCCATCTGGCGCATGACCTCGGGATGCATACACGAACCGTAAAGCTTGGCCGGACGCTTGATATCCAGGCTGAATTTGACGAGTTCCGCCCCCAGTGCATGACCAATCTGCAGCGCTTCAGGCACGGTGCAGTTGACGCGCGAATCGCTTCCTGCATCAAAGGACGAGTTGAATTCTAAAAACAGATTGCGCTCTGCGGCGTATTTCCGCACCTTTTCCAGAAGCTCCGCACTGGGATGGGTGGTGCCCAAATCCACCTTGGTAATCTGCAGGCCGTCCAGCTCCTGCTCAACAGCGAAATCCATTACCTGAAAAATATCCATCGTCTGCTCGAAGAAATAGTCCTTGCCAAACCCCCAGCTTTCTCCAAGACCGAAAAAGTGAAGTGTGTAAGTATGCATGCCCAGTCTCAGCGGTCGTTCGATTGTATGTTTCATGATAATTCTCCTCTAATCATTGGATAACGCAAATTCTATACGTTTTGGTCTGCTGGCTGTGTTGCAGCCGTAGCGGTTTCTGCCGCTTCCCGCAGTTCCTCCTGATAGGTCTTATCGTATTTCTCGCGGTTGAACAGCATTTTCATTGCAGATATAACAACAAATATGGTAATAATCGCCGCGGGGAATCCGCATACAACGATGACGGAGTTAAGCGCATTATAACCGCCGACATAGAGCAGGATAAAGGTCAGCACGCCCATAAAAATGCCGACTGCGGCGTTGAATGCCTTGGGAACGCGGGTCTTGGATGCGTCAAGCTCTGTCTTTTTCATAAAGAGCATTGGCAGCGAATAGGCGATTGAGTCCGCGAAGGTGATAAACGTGATCATCGCAAGTACGATGAAGAACCAACGCAGGAAGGCACCGCCGGGCAGTGCGTCAAGGAAGGCAAAGGTTGCAATGCCGTCGCCGAACTGCTGCATCAGTGCGTAGAGATTGCTTCCCTCCAAAATCTGAAGCATAGCGGTGCCGCCAAACAAAACATACCAACCGCCGGTGACCACGGCCGGCAGCACACAGTTGACCAAAACGAACTGGCGCAGTGTGCGGCCATAGGCGATGGACACATAAAACAACGCCTGCAGCAAGCCCGGAACCAGATTCCAGGAGTAGTAGAACATCGTATTGTTGTTTTGCCAGCCGGTCTGATAAATGGTGTCGCCAAAGGAAATCATCGGAACGAAATCCGAAACGAAACGGCCAAGCGATTCAAATCCCAGCGTCAGGATGCGATTGGCGCCAATCGGTCCGAACAGAAGGACAAACGCCATAATCGCAAAATAGCAGATTGCGTTGACATTGCTCAGCTTGCCCATTAGCTTATGTACACCCGAGCAAGCAAAAAGCACGGTTGCAACGGTATAGAAAATCACGATATACGGTTCAAAATGCGGTGTTTCGCTCATGCCGGATACAGTGGCAATGCCGGAATTGAGTTGAATGACCGCAAGACCCATGTTGGTACCGCAATTAATCATGCAAATGATAACGAACACATTGATGATCTTGCCAATGCCGCCGTGGCACTTATCACCCAGCAGCGGATAGAGCGTGGAACTGGCCTTGAGTGTCTGGTTGCCGTTATAGTACACAAGCGCAATCATCAGTGCTACGCAGCAGATGAGGAAAAACGGTGGCAAGCCGTAGTGCTGGAAGCAGTACTCCAGTGTGGGAATGATTGCTTCGCGCGTGCCTCCCTCCACGCCCAGAAAGGCCGGCGGATTCATGAACAGGTTGACAGGACCGGATACGCCGTAAAAGCAGATGCCAACCGCGATTGTGCCGGTGAGGGTCAGCGTGAACCATGTGCCGGTCTTAATACTGGGCTTTGCATTCTTGCCGCCCAGCTTGATGTTGCCAAATTTGCTGAATACGATAAAAAGGCACAGCGCTGTCACCAGTAGAACACAGAGTACATAGACCCATTTGAAATGCGCCATAATCCAAGTGAGTGCACTGTTTAGTGCTTGATCGAACTGATTTGGGATGAATGCACCTACAACGACCAACAGTAGCAGGCAGATTGCGCCCGGGATGAGAACCTGCAAATCTATCTGTTTCCAAATAGATTGCTTGGGGGTATTCCGCTTATCATCCATTGTGATGTCTCCTTCTCCGCATTTTTTGGAAGCTTTGGGTTGCTGCTCGTTTGGGTTTTGCGTTACTGCGCTGTTCGTTCATCCACTTTTTCATATATGTCCCCCTTTGCTTTTTGTACATTGCAAACGCGTTTGCTAATATACAAAGCAAACGGCGTGCCAGTTCGGTGAAAATAACAAATAGCAAAGGAAACAAAGCGAAAATTGGCACCTGATACAAAAACGAGTTGGACATTCTGGGGAAAGTGTATAGATGAAAAACGCATTACTTGAGTAGATGCAATCAAAAAGAAAAAGCAGCTATTCCGATAGAGGAGCAGCTGCTTTTTCGTTTTAAAAAATGGATCATTTGCGCAAAAATATTTTGCGTTTAAAATCGTTAAAGGCAAAATATTTTTGCGGTAAAGGTTAGGCAAGGGAATTACCCGGTGCGGAAAGATCAATGTCATGCCGCTTGATGTAGTATTGCAAATTTTGGCGGCTGAGTCCTAAGCTGCGCGCAGCTTCTGTGATATTTCCGTCATGTTCCCGCAGCGTGCGGCGAATGATGCGGCATTCATATTCCTTCACCGCATCCTGCAGCGAGGGGAAACTCTCCGAAATCGTAAGAGCGTCGGCAACGCTGGTGTCTGCACAGATATACTCGGGCAGATAATCCGGGGAGATGGTGGAAACCGTATCCGGCAGAATAATCATGGAATGTTCGATTGCATGCTGCAGTTCGCGTACATTGCCGGGCCAGTTGTAGGAATAAAACTGTTCCAGGGTGTCCTTGTCGATATCATACACACCGCGCTCTAATTTTTGATTATACCGCATGATAAAATGCTTCGCCAACAGAGAAATATCCTCTCGACGTTCCCGCAGCGGCGGAATGGTGATATTGACCACACCCAGGCGATAAAACACATCGCGCCGCAGCCGCTTTTCTGCAATTGCCTGCATGGGCGGAATATTGGTGTTGGACAAAATCCGAACGTCCACGCGAAGCTCTGCCGACCCGCCAACCCGGCGGACGATGCCATCCTGCAAAACACGCAGCAGCTTGGACTGCAAACCCATGTTCATCGAGTTGATTTCGTCCAGCAGCAGGGTGCCGCCGTTTGCCTGCTCAAACAAGCCGGAGCGACGCTCCGCACCGGTATAAGCCCCCTTTTCTGTGCCGAACAGCAGACTTTCGAGCAGATTTTCCGGAATAGCGGCGCAGTTAATCGCCAGAAAGGGGCCGTTTGCACGACGGCTGGCATTATGAATGCTTTGTGCGAAAAGCTCCTTGCCAGTGCCTGTTTCGCCGTAGATCATAACGGAGGCGTCGGTCTTGGCGACTTGCATGCATTTCGCCACCGTGCTGCGCATGGTAGGACTGCGACAGATGATATCATTGAAATGATACGGTGCAGAAAGTGCGCTTTTCTTTTCATGGTGTACCGGTTTTACGGTTTCTCGCTCCAACAGTTTTTCCTGCAGCTCGATGATTTTCTGGTGCAGATTTTCAATGGTGCCGAGGTCGTTCATCAGATTGAATGCGCCCAGAATTTGACCGTTTTGCATAATTGGATAGTTGTTCGAAACGATATCAATATGCTTGCCGTCAATCGTACCGTAATGCTGACGCAGGTTGAGCAGAGGTTTCCTGTCCCGTATGACACGGGGAAGTGCCATTTCGCTGCCGTCGAGCATGGAATACACCTCGGTCACACTTTTGCCCCGAATATCCTTCGTAACAAGTGAATCGAGCTTCACTGCAGCATCATTAAGCAGCCAAATCCGGCCGGCTGCGTCGCACAGTACAACAGCATCGCTGATCTGATTGATTACGTTCATCAGCATATCATGGCAGGCATCATTGGTCGCATCACGAAACACAACCAACCTTGTACCCACCGGGAGATCGGGCAGCACCGGCGTGGGGCAGCGCTGCAGATACTCTCCGAATGCAATTTCAGAATAGGCTGTTGCGACACACTCGCCGCAGATATTCGGCGCGATATTTTTAAGCCTGAGACCTTCCAGCTCGCCTTTGCCATGCAGCAAATAATCGGCTGCCGAGTTGAAATACCGAATTTCGCTATCACTTTCGATTAGAACCGCACCGATCCCACAGTCGGACAGAAGCGTCAGAGCCTGCTGATAATCCATCATGATTTCCTTGCCTTTCCTCCTACAATATAGTTGCGGTTTAAGGTACGGCAGCCAGCCATGTCCTTTTTCATCTCAAAGCTGCAGCTGTTAGAATGAGAGAATAAATGGCCTGACGCTAGTTTCCAAGGGCTAACACGCCCGTTATGGAGTCCGTCAGACGCCTCTCTCATTCACAGCATTCGATTTACATAGATTGTACCGCCGTGATTCCGGCGCGTTCGTGTTACCGAGGAGATTGAACAAGCAATGAGTAAAAGCGGGGTGCCATATTCAATCAAGGGAGGACTATTATAAACTCTGCCGGAATCGATGTCTCCTAGGGAAACAGCAAAATGGCGGCGCTGCGATCAATGGATGAAGCTGCGTTGCTCCCCAAGACCTGCCTGCATACCACAGTCGGGCTGGAGCAGATGGCGTATGTCATTCTCGCGCTTGACGAAGATGCGCGGGTCGTCATGGAAGCGACAGGACGCTGCCACGAGCCGGTTGCGGCAGCCTTGCACGAATACGGAGCCCATGTCATCGTTTTGAATCCGCTGTACATCAAGCAGAGCGGTGCTGATTCCATTCGCAAGGTAAATACAGATGCTGCAAATTGCCAAGTATGGGCTTGACAACTGGAGCGACCTGCGGGAATATACTCCTACGGAGGAACATGCCGACGGCCACCAGAAATGGGTAGACTTTGTCATGACTTTTTGGCACTGTGACTGTATCAATTGTATCAGTGCAAAAGCATTTGTGGAACGCTACCAGAAGTGGTGCAAGCGCAAGAGTTATCATTTTCGAGAGACAAAGGCGCTTGACCTGTATGCCGCTAGCTGCGGTCACTTCGCAACCTTTCGAAAAAATTCCAACACCAAACTCTTGCTTACAACCGCCACACAGCAGCTCATGACCGCTAAAGCAACACTGGTTGCCATGCGGACGGGAATGCTCCGTCTAGCAAAGTTGCTTCCTAAGTATCACACGGTGCTTGCCATGTATGGCGTCGGTGAAATCACGGCGGCGCAACTCTTGGCGGAGATTGGTGATGTGCGCCGTTATCCGCGTCGCAGCTCCTTGATAGCTTTTGCAGGCGTTGATCCGGCGGTGAACCAGTCCGGCAAGCACCAGACGCATTGCAACCCCACAACAAAGCGTGGCTCTCCGCATCTGCGGAAAACACTGTATCAGGGGTGGTCTGCATCTATCTGAAAAATCTCCTGCCGATGAGCCTGCGTACCCACTCATGGACAAAAAACGCTCCGATGGCTAACCCTACTTCGTGTATATGACAGCGGCACAGAACAAATTTTTACGAATCTACAATGCCCGTGTAAAGGAGTGCTTTGCCGCGCAAGAAAACGCCGCCCCCAAGCATGATCTGACAACCTATCCTGTAACCTCCGGCCGGGAACCCACCTTCTGTCCCGGTCTATTTTGTCGTACCTTTTTTACTCTCACAAATTTGTGAGAGCCTGTTTTTTAGGGGCTTGTTTTTTGTTTGCAGACTCTTTAAGCAGGTACAAGAGAGAAAACTCCATTGCCGCTCAAACATTTTTATGGGATACATCGTAAACGATACATACTAAAACTACCGCGCACAGTCATACGATACAATTATGGATTGTATTCATTATAGATGAATTTTCATCCCATATCAAGGCCGCTTTTTACTATAGTCCAAGCAAGAAAAGTCTCTTCGGTAAAATGTGTGGGTAACGAAAAGTTAATAAAGCTTCAGGGCTCAGGGAGATAGAGTACAATAAAGGGGACAATTTCAAAAGGCATGAAAAAGCCATTGGAACTCCTTTACAATGAATGGTGTCTAGACACTCAAAAAAGGAGAGAAACCCAATGGCTAATCAACAGAATAACACAGGGCTGACAGAATTGCTGCTACAATGTATGAGCACACCCGGACCCATGCTGAGCATGCTAGAGTGGCTTTGTGCCCAACTCATGGAGGCGGAGGTTTCATCGCTGGCCGGAGCGGACAAGAATATATGCACGCTTCTACTCGCAAGGATTACCGGTGTGGCTATCGCCCACGCCGGCTGGATACCCGGATGGGCACGATGTATCTCATGGTGCCCAAGCTGCGTGGACAAGGCTACATCCCATTCTTTGTAACGGAACGCAAACGCAGTGAGACAGCACTGATCCAAGTGATCCAAGAGGCTTTTGTTCAGGGCGTTTCTACGAGAAAGATGGAAAAGCTGGCGAAAAGCTTGGGGATTGAAAGTATCTCCCGAAGCCAGGTCAGTGAGATGACAAAGGGGCTGATTTCCGCTATTCGGGAGAGTTTCCCAGGGCTTCATGGCAGCGGTGCAAGGTCCATTTCATGCGCAATATTCTGGTTCATGTACCGCATAAGGAGAAGTCTTCCTTTGCTGCCCAGCTTAAGAAAATTTGGCTTGCCCCCTCTTGCGAGCTGGCAAGGAAGCGGGCTGCGGATTTAGTGGAGCGATATAAAAATCGATTCCCAAAAGCAATTGAAGCCCTTGAAAATGGCTTAGCGGATTCTCTGGTGTTCTATGGATTTCCGGAACTAGATGCTCGTAAAATCTCATCCACCAATATGCTGGAACGGCTCAACAAGGAGATTCCCGCAGAACAAGCGTAATTGGTATTTTCCCTAATACAAATTCCTATATCAGGCTGGTGACCACATATCTCATGGAATATGCGGAGGATTGGTCTGTCTCCAGATCGTACATCAACCCAAGTCCATTCAGACACCGTTGCTTGCTGCGGCTTAATTCATAGGTCAGGAGTCCAAAATTGCGAACTTAGGTTGACACTATCCACATCTCCATGTGGTCAAAATCAAAGGGCAGGCAAGACCAGATATGCCCATAATTGGGGCACGCCTTGCAGAATACGAGAAATTTTGGCATGTCCACATAGCCGCGCAGATACTCAGCGACGGGTACGCTGGCCTCTATTTCTTTTACGAATATTCAAACGCTTTCATATTGCGCTCTCTTTCCCGAGGCGTGTCCAGACACAATCCTCGCGCAGATTCAAAAATCAGGCGTCAGGCACTGGGAAGCTGATAGGAAATGCGTTCATGGCCACGCCCTTCATGGTTGGGTATTAGCGGAAGTTCACACTGCAGAACACATGTCAGAGGAGCGCGGCCTGTACCGGCCGTCAAAGCGCCAGATGGAAAAGGCGGGCATCCTGACGGGCCCGGCTCTTCATGGAATCCGCTAGCCCGGTGGCGTTTTCTAGTGTCCACGTCACCTTGATGGCCCGAATTGTAATCCCATTTGTGCCACCGGAGGATGCTGCCGTTGGATACGTCCCGTCCCACGCAGCGCCGGGCGTTAGAAACCACCTTAATCTGCACGTTGAACCCGGGGACACAGCGCAGCGTCATACTAAGCACCAACATTAGAGTGAACTACAGAAAATCGGTGACGGAATAGAAGGGAATGTATCTCAGCTTTGCATAAAGCATCACTTCCAATCGCCGGATACGCCATCATTCCGAACAGTAAGATTCACGGCGGTATGATGGCCCAAGGGAACAAGTCCCTTGTTTTCCACCTCCACCGGATGACGGAAGAGCGGCCCATCCACAACCAATGTATGGTACTCTCCGTTTTCACCGCACAAGTCCACGCCAAAAGGGCGCATTTTCTCCAGCAGGGCGCAAGTCAAGGGTTGCCCCAGAAATGAATTCGGCAGTGCAGAGGTTTGAATACACTTGACAAGGCAGCGGTAGCCAAGGTCAATCACCTCCTGCACATTTTCTTCCCGGTCACGCTTCCAGAGCGGCAGTACAGCCTTCATGCCTACCGCGGAACATCGTGCCTCATCCCAGCGGCGGTGATCTTCTATATCAATATCTCCAAAGACGCAAGCCTCCGCGCCCATCGCTTTCGCCTTGCGCAGATGAGCTTCCATATCCTCGCCATAGGTCGCTCCCGCCACATTGCAGCGCATGAGTGGAATGCCCAGCGCATAGGAAACCGCCGTAAGCATAGCCGGGTCCATCCCATGAACCCAAGATCTGCCTGCCTCCTCACGGAATGCCACCAAAAGCGCCAGTGGCTCATGTCCTCCTGCCACCATGTGATGGAGGGCCAATATACTGTCTTTACCTCCGCTGTATGACATGACAAATTTCATATTAGCCTCCTGTAGAGTAGAAGCCGCCCGCGTTAGCGCCAAGATTATAGGTGCAGACCCTGCAGGTCATATCACCGTCCTTGAGCTGACAGCGAGAGCAGCCATAGTCTGGAATCCACTCGTTTACCTTGTACATCCAGCCGCTACGCTTGCCGCAGTCAAATTCATACAGGCTGTTGATATTTCAATGTAAGCAAGTGATACATGGTTGTGTTTTGATGCTTACAGGTGCGCCGGAGCACACGAAAAACGCTCTTTCCCTCAAAACAGGTGACGGTGTGGGTTGTAAAACCCAGCCGCCCTCCGGCATCAACTCCGCCTTTGCGGAATCAAGCGAGCCGATAGCCCCCTGCGGGTTCTGCACGGTTTTCAGCATATACTCCGCTGATTTTGCAATATAATCCTGCAGTTCATCGCCGATATAATCAGGCTCAGCGCCAGTATGAGTACCGGCAGCAAAGTCATGACTTTGCGCTTCTCGTATGTTTCACGGTGCTCCCTCTAGATTTTTACGGCGGTTCTCTGCCATTTGATTTGCTATCCTCCGAAAACGCTCTGTAACGTAGTCATAACCACCCACACTATGCGGAATGAGGCATGCGCTGCAATCTTTGACGCCCTTCTCGGTATAGCTGAAATTGCCGCCGCAAGCATCGTCCAGCATATATAGTGGACAGTAGCAGAACAGGCAGTTGAAGCTGTCCGGATTTACTCCGGCGTGACAGGGGTAATATTTGCAATCTCTATTGCAAAAGTAAGCGTAAGAGTTTTCCTTATTCATGCGTTATTCCCCTCAATCGTTTTGGTATCCTCAGTCCGGCCGCTTCCAGCGCGCGCGGCCAGTTGCCAAAGCGCAAACGGATATACTGGCGGTAGACACAGTAAATTTCATTCTACTTAGGCGCGCAGCCAAGCTCTGCGACGGCAGCAGTCAGAAATGCAAGAAGCTCGCTGTTTGAGAAACTCTGATAGACGACTTCGCCATGAGGATTTGTGCCGTCGTAGATTTTCCACAGCTCCGGCGTACAGTAGTCAAATGTGTTCCCGTCGCGAGGGAGTGCTTTCAGCAATTTTGCGCAGGCGGCCAGGTGTTCCCTATGCACCCAGATTTCTTCTTGTGTCACATTTTCGCCTCCCGATTACAAAAAGGGCTTCCTCCATCTCGGAAGAAGCCCTTTTGCTGTGTTTCAAGACTTCCCCAGTCGGGAATCGCTTGCTTCTTTGTTTGCCGGCTATACGGCAGGGGGAAGCCCGCGACGGAATCGCACCGTCTTGCAATTCTCTTTACTTCTTGCCGTTTTCCATGTAGCGCATGAGTATTGTTCGCCACCTGCGCGCAAGTCGCAGGGCCCTGCGGCATCAGCGTGTTATCCGAGCCATTGAGCAGTCCCGCGTTGACGCACCAGTCCATGGCGGGCAGCGCGTAGGCGGAAATGGCCTCGTAATCCGCGAACTCCCGGATAGCCATACCGCCCTGCGTGGTGTCGTACTTCTTATACTGCGCGTAGCGGTACAGAATCGCCGCAAGCTGCTCGCGGGTGATGGAAGCGTTGGGGGCAAAGATTGTGCACCAGTACCCTTCGCGATGCCGTTGGCGTTTGCTCAGATAACCGCATTCATGTAATACTGTTCCGCTTGCACGTCTGTGAAGCTGCTCGTGCCGGTAACTGTGGGGCTGCCCTCCATCCGGTAGAGCGCCGTTACCAGCATGGCGCGGGTCATGGCAGTATCGAGAGAGAAGGCACTTACCATTTGATTTTTTCCTTGCCGTTTCCCATATCATACAGCGCGGACTCTAACCCGCCAATTCCTTCTTTGACGCGGCATAGTCGATTATTAATGATTGCGTATCCATTGTCGTATCGGGAAATGCTCATCTCATATTCCCATGCAGAACCAAAGTACAATCTCAGTTCATGCGCACCGTATAACTGATAATTCTTGGGCGTATTGATTCGCTCACGCGGGATATACGTATAGCTTCCAACGATCTCCTGTATGCCGACAATATCATCCGAATCATCAAATATAATGTATTCATAACCGTTATCATCCAATGTAATCCGGTCGGGCACACTGCTTCCGTATATCTCTTCACGAGTTACCACGTGAAGTGTCGGGAGATAAATATACGCAAGAACCGCGCATAATAAAACAGCAGCTCCGATAGCAAAGCGTGTTCTTTTTCTCATCTTGGCACCTCCTCACTTTAGGTACTGGCGGCAGACTGAAAATATATGAAGCCATCATCAAAGGCTGCCCCTAAAGCATAGTAAAATAGAGTTAAGTCTACACTTTCACGCTTCCCTCAAGTGGAAACAGCAATATATCGATTGTCGGATGTGTCCTGAAAGTACTTGGTGATTGTCATCCAATGCCATGCATATCTATATTCATCTACATACTTTGCAACCCATGATTTATTGCTACACAATACAGGAAGATTATTGGTGAGCGCGTCCTGTATCTGTCGTGGTAAAGTGAATTTGTAACACGTCCACCTAACAGATATAATGATTGTTAGGAAGGAAGTGCCGCCGTGGAACGGATTACGAATGAAACGAGAAAAAAGTCCTCCGAGAACATATTCAGGATGGCGGACCCTGGAAAGCCTTGCAGCTGAGTACGGCGTAGCCAAGGCCACAGTTTCCAATTGGGTACACACATATCGCGAACAAATGACACCGAGAAATCTCCATTAGAACTCATGGAGGAGGTCCGTAGACTTCGTCAGGAGAAGGCTGAGCTGGAAAAGGAGAATCTGTTCATAAAAAAGCAGCGGCATTCTTTGCGAAGGGGTTCGATTAGTGGCATATCGGTTCATTAATAAGCCTCAAAAAGAGTTCGGGCTCAGATGGCTGCTTGTCCGAATAGGCATCTGCCCTAATGGATACTACAACTACCTCAGACGAGCAAAAGCAGACTATCAGCACCAAAAGGCAATAGCCTGCCAAAATATCAAATCCATTTACCACGAATTAAGCGGTATTATTTGGCACCGTTCCATGAAAGTGTTTTTGGAAAGAAGGGGGCATTTTCTTAAGCAAGCCAACCGTTCACAAGTATATGAACAGAGAATTGCATCTCCAATGCGTATGCCGACGGAAAAGACCTGACTACAAAAAGTCACATGCCCACGAGGTGTTTCCAAATCTCCTTCAGCAGAATTTCCTTGTAGAAAAGCCAAATCATGTCTGGTGTACGGATTTCACTTATCTCTATATCACGAACGGAACAATTCGCTATAGCTGCACCATCATCGATTCGTATGACCGAAGTGTAGTTTCCAGTGTTAATAATCAATGGATAGCATCAGATCTTGCAATTTCTGCCGTGACCTCGGTATTCGGCAAAGCATGAGTCATGCCGGATGCCCTTATGACAATGCGCCCATGGAACGATACTACATTTATCAATACAACTTTAACACGATTCCTGAGCTGGATCATGCTGTTTCGGAATTTGCCTACAACTGGTACAACCAGATTCGCCCCCACGCTTATAACGACTACCGAACCCCCTTTGAAAAGAGGTTCTCGTTGAAATAATTAGGTGGTGGTGTTACAAAAATACTTGACCACGACAAGACTGTGTTAATGTCCAGAAAGTCAGCAATCTGTTTTCTGATGTGCGGCATCCGTCAGAAGTTAAGCACTTCGACCGTGCAATTCTGCAATGCAGAAAAATCATCCAGAATATCAAATATGATGTATTTCCCCTCACTGAAGCAACACGGCCGTATAACGCCGATGAGTGATGATAACATTCATCGGCAAATCTTATTGAAACATCGCACCGGATGATACATCCTTGTTTTTCCTGCGCGCTGCGGCTGGACACCACGTGTTTGAATGAGTATAGCAGCCAACACCCCCATGCAAACTCGACGCCGTGTCTGCATTTACCGTTACTTCGCCCCCGTTTTATAGATTTGTACCTGACACGCCGCCCCCCTCGTTCTCGCTTGGCACCAATGTCTGCTGTATTGATATATGGCAGACATTTATCATGCATTAATACCACAAGGGATGTACCCATTCAAAAAGCATGCTTTTGCTCTACGATTCAATCATCCCGTACTTTGTTTTGATGCGATCCAGTTTCTCCAACAGTGCCGGACCTGCAACCCACAGGAAAAACACTGTTGAAATCGCATGAATCAAATCCATTGGCACACCGACAGTACAGGCTGTAATAATCATGCCCCAGGTGATATGCGCCTGGGTTTGGAATACGGTATAAGTATTCATAATAAAACCATAGATAAAAAATACGGAGAGTCCGCCGAAGGTGCACAGCGCGGCACGATTTCGCCGCAGAATGCCCTTTCGGAACAGTACGCCAGCGAGAAAACCGATGATGCCCATTGCAAACATCTGAAACGGCGTATACGGTCCTTGGCCGAAAAACAC
This sequence comes from Butyricicoccus sp. Marseille-Q5471, assembly GCF_951230135.1. GTDB lineage: Bacteria > Bacillota > Clostridia > Oscillospirales > Butyricicoccaceae > Agathobaculum. The sequence continues at coordinate 372,592 of NZ_CATNVC010000001.1, forward strand.
ATTGGACGCAAGCATGCTCACCGCGCCGACCAGGAATCCCGATTCTCCGCCAAAGGCCACCGCCGCGATGATTACGATCGCCGCGACCGGCTTGAACTGTGGCACAAAAAAGAAGGCCGCACGGCCGGCCACCGCGATGGCGCACAGCGTTGCAATGACGACGATTTCACGAGCCTGCGGCTTTCTGCGCTCAAACACGAGGAAGAACGGCAGCATGGTTTCCAACACGATCAGCAGCGAAATAAAGTAGTACTTTCGGTTGCCCAGATAAAACGTCCCGACATACAGCGTCAGCGGAATCAGCAGCAGAATCATGACGGCCGCTGCGACTGTGCGCGGGCTGAGCCTGCGTTTTCCGCGTGCAGCCTGCAGCGTCTCAGGCGGCAGGTCAGCGCGCCGTGTCAGCAGCGCCGCACCGCTGACGGCGCACAGTACCGTCGCCAGCAGTCCGATTGCATACCCCCAACTGTTGGGCAGCAGCACGAGGCCGCTCGCCGCCATATCATTTCCTACTGGAACGGGCATGCCCCGAACAATCCAATAGGTCATGATGAGCGCCAGCGCAACCAGTCCATACCCCAGCGCCCTGCGCCATTTCGGGACAGGCTTTTCCGCCCGCGCCTGCTCGGCCTGCGCACTTTTTTTGCGGTAAAGCGGCGTCGGCGCGAAATCAGGCTCGTCCACCTTGCCGCCGCAGGCGTGTATCACATCCTCCGCCGTCACAGCGCCGGGCAGAAGACCGCGCGCCATGCGGTTGGCAGCCGTCGTATAGAAGCTGTTGCCTGAGAAAAACGCCTGCGGAGTACCTTCCGTAACGATTGTCCCGTCAAAAAACATGGCGCATCGGTCAGCATATCTGGCGCAGAACTCCACATCGTGGCTGACCATGATGATTGTAACGCCCGAAGTCTGCAGCCGCTTCAAAATGCGCGCCAGCTTTTCTTTGAAATGCCCGTCCAGCCCCTTGGTCGGCTCGTCGAGCAGCAGTAGCCTCGGCTCGAGCAGCAGCACTTTGGCCAGCGCTGCGCGCTGCTGCTCGCCCCCTGAAAGATCATACGGGTGCTGCCCGAGTAGCGGTCCGAGTTCACATAATTCGGTTACATCGGCAATTTTACGCGCACGCTCAGCTTTTGAAAGACTGCGATCGGACAACATTTCATACAGGTCAAGCTCAACTGTTTTTTTGACGAACATCGCCTGCGGGTTCTGTGGCAGCACGCCGAGCAGACCGCCGAATTTCTCACGGTCGGAAATTTCGGTGATTTTGCGCCCGTCCAGCCGTACCTCGCCCCGATAAGGCTCGTGCACGCCGGACAGCAGCGACAGCGTGGTCGTTTTTCCCGTTCCGTTGCCGCCGACGACTGCGTAAAACGCGCCCCGCGGCACGGTCAGGCAAACGCCCTTGACCACGTCAGACGCGTTTTTTTCGTAGCGGAACCATACGTCGGACAGCTCCGCCATCGGCGTAGTGTCGGGCGTGGTGTCCGCTCGTTCCGGAACCTGTTCGACCGTGTTGTGCTGTGCGTGCGCAGTGAGCCAGTCCCGCCCGTCCCGCACGGTGATTGGACACTCGAGCGTGCTGTTCACCCCCGCGTAGATGCGCATCGGTGTGGGCATGGCGAGGAACATATCGTGTCCGCGCGCTTTGAGCGCCGTGCCGACCGCGCGCGGCGCACCGTCCGCAATGACCGCGCCCTCGTCCATGACGATTACGCGGTCGGACAGCGGCAGCGCATCCTCCAACCGGTGCTCGGTGAGCAGTACCGTCGTGCCGAGCTCGCGGTTAATTCTGCCGACTGTCGCAAGGAAATCCGCCGCCGCAATCGGGTCTAGCTGGCTGGTCGGCTCATCCAGAATCAGCACGCTCGGCTGCATGGCCATAACGGCTGCAAGATTCAAAAGCTGCTTCTGCCCCCCGGACAGCTCGTTTACATTCTGATAAAACCAGGTCTGAATGCCGAAAAAGCTGGCCATTTCCGCTACGCGCAGGCGGATAGTCGGCGTGTCCAAGCCCATGCTTTCCAGTCCAAATGCCAGTTCATGCCACACCTTGTCGGTCACAATCTGATTATCCGGACTTTGCAGCACAAAGCCGATGCGCTCGGCCTGTGCGCGCTGATCGAGCGCATCGAGCGGCGTGTCGTCAAAAAATATGCCGCCCGTTTTGCTGCCGTGCGGCGCAAGCACACTTTTTAGCTGCCGCAGCAGCGTCGTCTTGCCGCAGCCCGACTTGCCGCAGACGGTTACGAACTGTCCCTTATCAATCTGAAGCGTTACATCTCGCAGAGCGGGCCGGGTCTGTTCGGGATAAGTAAAGGTAAGATTCGTTATGCGATAGGCTGACTGCAACGTTTCCCCCATCCTCTCATCAATGTATCTTGCTGCACGGCGATTGCCTGTTCGCGAACGCTCCGGCAATCAGCACGCAGTTCATGCACCAGAAATTCCGGTGCAATTCGGTCGAGCACGGTCGTAATCTGCGGATCGTGCCAGGGTTCATGCCGGTCAATCTGCATGACCTGCCCATAGCTGGCCGAGTAACGTGCGTAGTAGTCATCCGACAGATTCTCCGGCAACCAGCCGGTATGGTTTTGCAGAAACTCGCCGGAAAGCGACTGATGCAGATGCACGCCGCGGACTGCCCGAGACAGATTTCCGTGTGCGTCGAGCATTGCATGGAGATACCGAACGCCATCGGCTTCGGTTCGCAGCCGCGGATTGCAGCACATCAAATGTCCGAAATCCAGCATGATGCCCTTATTTTCATACTCAACTCGGTCGAGCAGCCGGCAGGTCATTTCAGAATCGGTAAAGGTCAGTCCCGGCCACCACTGGTTCTCCATCAGAAAAGTGAAGTTCTCCCGCCGTCCGTCCAGCAGCAGATTGATGACCTCGGCAGCGGCGTCGATTACCTCGGCGTCGGTGTGCAGCCAGTCAAAGGTAAACCCTTCGTCGACCGACACGTCCGACACATGATAGACTACGTATTCCGCGCCCAACGCCGCCGCACGATCCAAATCGGCCGCGTAGTAATCAAGCAGCCTCTGACGAGTGGAACCGCCGTAAAACTCCTGCCAGACCGAATCGCTCCCGAATTTGCGGCGAAGCGCATCCTTGTCCTCCCGCCAAAAGTCCAACCAATCGGGATAAAAAGTCAGATGATAGCCGATGCAGGCGGACGCGGACACCGTATCCGGAATATCCGTACCGCCCCAGATTGCTTCGATGCCGTCGCACCGCGCATTCCGGCAGGCAGCCTGTATATCCGAATACTGGGCAAGCGTCTCGCTGTCGAGCGGCAGGCTCATCACCTGTTTCATGCAGTCCCCTCCCCGGCATTGCCCCGTTTTATATCAGTCATTTGCCGCGCTGATAAACGCTTCCATTTGTAATCGTCCGCAAGGTCTATGATGAGCGGCGTCAGGCAAAGCCCAATATATGCCGCCATCCCCGAGACCGACCATGCATCCCACGGCGCGATGCGGAAGGTCGGAAAATACCGATAGCCAAACCCGCCTGCGAGCGCCATCATCAGGATATAGCCGCCTAGTCCGCCGATTGTCCAGAGTGCAGCTCGATCGCGCTCGTCAAAGCGGTAAATCGAAAAGGCTGTGCGGCCCGGCAGGCCGTAGCCGCGGCTTTTCATGCTGTCCGCCGTTTCAATCGCGTTTTCGAGCGCCCAGGTAATCATGATGGACAGGATTTTCACCCCGTGCTTTGCGCGCGAGAACAGCGACCCGTTGGACACATCCCGTCCGACACATTTCTGGGCGTTCGATACCGTCTTGAGCTGCTGCTGAAATTTCGGAACAAATCGCAGCACCATGGATAAAATCAGCGACATCGCCGGGATGATCCGTCCAAACAGATAGACGAATTTATCCGAGGTGATGATTTTGTTGTAGCAGGATAACCAGCACAGCACCGCAATCAGCATGGTGGATGCCGCAAAGCCGTACAAAATGGATTCCAGCGTCAGCGGGTTTCCGGTCGGCAGATAAAGCAGCATGGTCGCGCCCTCATGGTTGAAGGCCGGATTAACCAGCGCGGTCAACAGCAGCATGGGCACCATGTACAGCAGGTTGATGCACACCGCACGCCTGCCGCCGAGATAAGCCGACCACGCAAAAGCGCCGATCAGCGAAATGAGCAGTGCTGCCGGATGCATGAAAACCATGGTAAACAGCAGCACCAGCGCAAAATACAGAAAATTTACCGCCGGATGGTAGCTTGAAAACGCGTCCCGCATCATTCACCGCCCGTCGAATAATAGCCGCCTACGTCAACGCCGAGATCGCAGGTGTACACCCACTCGACCTTGTCGCCTTCCTTGAGCTGATAGCGCGACCAGCCGTAATTTGGGAACCAGTCGTTCACCTTGTACATCCAGCCGGACAACTCACCGCAGTCGAATTCGTAGAGGTTGTTGATGCCTTCGATATACGCCGAATTGTAAATCGGAGTGTTTTCAAATTCCATATGGATTTTAGCCTTCTTCATTTCACGCTGCAGCAGATTGAACACGCTTTCGCCCTCATAGAAGGTCACCGATGCTTCGGCGAAAATCACGCCGTCCGGCGGAACCAACTCAACCTTGTCGACATTCAACCAGTCCATATGGTTTAAAATTGTGTCGCACCGCACGGACAGGGTGCATGTCTTGGCCACATCCGAAACCTTCACGTTCTGCGGCTCAACCGGAACCGGTTTGCCCTCGGGCACGGGATCCGTCAGGTATTGATCCTTGCCGGTCGATGCATCAATCACCATTCCCTGACTTGCCGAATAGCTTTGCGAGCCCTGTTCGACCCCGGGTGATGATCCCCCCGCGATTTCCACCGCGGCCTCGAGCTTTTCCTGCACGGTCATGCCGCCCTCGCTGCCGCCCGGACGCGATTCTATCCCGTCGGACGCCGCGTCAGCCTGCCCCTCACTCGGTTTTGCAGGCGCCGCAGCTTCCTGCTCCGAACCGACCTGTGCGTCCTGTTCTTTTTTCTGCTCGGTCTGCTCGCTGTCGTCCGTCTGCACCTTGGACGCCCATTCTTCGCGTTGTGCCTGCTGCGCCGCATCATGCGCATCGCGCGCGGCCTGCCGCTCCGCCGCTGTGTCCTGTGCTCCGGTTGCGACCGACGGCTGCTGCACGCTCCACCCCTGCAGACCAGGCGCACCGCCGCCGTACCAAAATGCGGCTGTCAGCACGACAAGGACGGCCGCACCTACGATTAGCTGTCTTTTATATAGTTTCAGCTTCTGTCCGATTTTGGAAAGCTTCTCTTTCATATGCGCTCGCCCTTTCCCTCCTGATTATAGCAGCTTGGCCTGCCCAAGCATATTGAACAGCATCTGAGCGATTTCCCCGCGCTTGATCGCGGTCTTGGGTCGAATGTCCAAATCGCTCTGATCCAAAATACCGGCCTGATAGCAGAATGCCAGCGAAGGACGTGCCCAGGCATCACTCGTCACATAATCCGAAAACTGCGCCAGCATGTCGCGCACTGCCGCGTCGTCCATCTGGTTGTCCATGCCGCACAGCTTTGCCGCGCGGGCAACCATTGCCGCTGCTTCCTGCCGCGTAATCGTGCCTTCGGGTTCAAAGGTTGTATCACTTGTGCCGTTTACAATGCCGTAGGTATTCGCCGTGCCGACGTAGCCTGCATACCAACTGCCCGCGGCAACATCGGCAAACTTACCGCTCTCCTTGGGCAACAAGCCAAGCGCCTTGACCGTGATGGTTGCAAATTCGGCGCGGGTCATGCCGGCGTCCGGCGCGAATGTACCGTCGCCCTTGCCATTGATAATCTGACGGGACGCAAGTGCCTCGATTGCGGAGATATTCTTGCTGAAAATAATATCAGAAAAGGTCACGCCAGGCGCGGAAACCGGCACGGACTTCACATCGGCGTGCTTACCCTCCAGACCTTCGCCTGCTGCAGACCCTGCGGCCGTGTCGGCAACCATAATCGCATCGCTCATGCGGTACAGGCTGTTTTTACCCTGTGCGGCACGCTGCGCGGCAACCAGACCGTAAAATCCCTGCTCCGTCGCCATCTGATTGGAGCCGGAACCGGTGGCCGTGTGCAGGAAGCCTTCCCCCTGCTTGTAGAAGGTCAGCAAATTATCCAGCACGGTTTTGCCGTTTTTGACAAAGCGGGCATCGTCCAGCGAAACACCCAGTTCGGTCAGCGCAACCAGAATCTGCACGGTGCTTTCAGAATTGACCGTGCCCCATGAGCTGAAGCCGCCCGAAGCATCCTGCTGCTTCGACATACAGGCAAGCGCCTGATTTGTCGCGGTCTTGACCGCTGCCTGATCCTGATACTTTGCCAGTGCCTGCAGCGCCATACCCGTGATGTCAGGATCGGATACGCCGTCTCCCGAGGAAGCCGCGCTCGTTCCGCCGAACAGCGACCATCCGCCGTCAGCAAGCTTGCAATCCAAAATGCGGTCGACGTACATCTGACGCGTAGCCTGCGTTGCGGCCTGCACGTTGACCGGCATCGGATAATCGCGCGAATCAAGCGCAATCAGCGCCCAAATCGGGCCGTTCAGCCCCTGCCAGATCGTCTTGTCGTAATCACCCAGCGCCTTGGTCAAATCATAGCCTGCGACATTTCGCGCATCCTTGCCGATGGACGACAAGGCGACAATCAGCCGGGAGTATTCGGTATACTTTTTATCATGCAGCACGCCGCCGCACGCCTTGACATATGCCTCGACTGTTGCGTAATAGTCCTGATAATAGCGCTCCGGAATCGTATAGCCGCTGCGTGCCAAGCCGATGACCGCCCACTCGCCGCCGATTGAACCCACCTGCGGGTTGGCGACGGTTTTATACATGTAGGACGCCGTGTCATTGACCGCGGATGACAATGCTTCGCTTGTCGCCGCAAACGCACCCGTTATCGAGCTGAGCAGCATTGCGACTACCGTAATCAGTGTTAATGTTGTTTTCCTGAACTGTTTCATCCTAAAATTCCTCCTTTTGTTGCGTTACTCTCAATAAGCAATTGAATGACTCTTTCGATACTGTGCGGCCGCCGCGTGCCGCTGTGCCTCGCTCAGCGGCGACAGGCCGGCAAGCGCCAGCGCCGCACCCCATGAACCGCAGTGACGCCACAGGCCAAACGCGACGGTGTGCGGCACCTCCAAGCGGAGCGGCGTGCGCTGCAGCTGCGCGTATAGCCGGCGCATCACATCCAGCCACAATGCCACCTTGGTAGCATCGGCACGCTGCTGCGGAAACCCATTCTCCCAATCTTGCTGCATGCAAACCGCAAGGTAGCTCTCAATCTGAGGGAACGACGCATCGCGAAACCGCGCCTGCAGCGCCTTGATCGCCTCGCCCGCACGGCGGTGATACAGCAGCCCTGCCTCCTGATCGGCAAGCAGAAGGTATGTCGGTTCCGCAGCGTCTTGCGTCAACCCTCGAATATAGCTGTGCGCGCGCGACCGATAACGCTCACTCTGCCGTTTGGTCGGAAACGCTGTTTCGTTTGCATTCTGCCAATTGCCGAACCGCTTGCACAAGTAGGCTGCATATACCTTGTGCACCTCATCCTGCTGTGCGTGTTTTTTTCTGCTGGCCTGCGCATGTCGGCTGCGCAAAATGTCCAACAGCTCCCAGTCGGTAAAGCTTTCATACACCTGAGCACCAATTTCGCTGCCAGGCGCGAGCATTTCCCATACCGCAGCATCGCATACCGTTAAATTCGCACCGTTTTCTCTTGCATACCGATCCATTCTCTGAATCAGGCTGCGGCAGCCGGCTAACTCCTGAGCGGTCAGCACCTTTTGGCTCTTTCCCGGCTCACGCTTCCTCCACCTGCTCTCCGCACGCACCGGATTTTGCGCCCATGCACATTGAGCCTGCCGCTCACATTGTTTACCTGCAGTTTTCATCATCATCCCCCTTGCAGCAAAAGCAGCTTAAAACCGCATTCACGGGGACATTGATCGTTTTTCCCAAGGCCGACTCGCTCAAAATGATAAAAAGGTGCGGATAAACCGCACCTTTGAAATGAAATCGTCTGTACGGGCGCACGTGTAAAACGCCGCCCTACCGAAACAATTCCCTCTGCTAAATGCTGCTTACCACATATAAAATCGAGCGATGCCATTCGGACACACCTTCAAACAGGCATGACAAACCGAACAATGCACCCCTCCATTTCACAATTGCGTGTTGTAAATGGTAGCAGCCTCCAGCAGGTATTCTGACTTGCGCAGTAACGCTCTTCTCCGCCTTCTCACGATACGACCCCGCACCGCAATGGATATGGAGATGAGCTGCACGCATACAGCAGCACGACTGTTCAGGATTCTCACCTGATTCCCTCTTAGCTTGACGCTCCGCAGCCAGTGCGGTAGCGAGAAGAACTGTTAGCCGGTAAATTGTTTTGCAATGAACTATAAAGTTTTAAAAATAAAAGCCCCGTCCGGTGCATCCGAACGGGGCTGAAAACGCAAACCCTGAATTCCATGAAAAGAATCCCATTTCACTTGCGCCCTGTTTCCCGGCCCGGAAAGCATGGAACTTTTTTCGGCAGGTCTCCTGACTTATGGCTCATCCTCCGAAGCGCCTTCTCAGCCTTGCGGCCAATGGCATTCTGCTTCTTCGTCACCAATCACAGTAAAGGCAGCTGCGCGGGATTCTCACCCGCTTCCCATTTTCAGACATGCCGCTTGCGCGGCTGTCCACCGAAAAAACTCTTATTTACTTTATTATCATAGCATAGCGTTTCCCATTTTTCAACTGCAATTAATCCAAATCGACCTTGAATCTTTTATGTCTTTTAACCGAAACTCGTCTTATATTTATGCCGTCAGCCGCTGTGACAGCGCATCAATCAGACACGCCGACTCTGCACGCGTTGTATTGTCCAATGGATCAAAGCGGCTGTTCTCCTTACCGTGAATCACACCAAGCCCGCTCAACACTGCGACAGCGTTCTGCGCATAATCGGAGATCTCCGTGCCGTCCACAAAGGTTGTTTTCTGACCTGCATCATCCGTTTGCAATCCCTTGTATTCGGCATACCGCAGCGCCATGACCGCCATATCCTGACGAATCATCGGCGCGTCCGGTGCAAAACGCGTTTCGCTTTCGCCGGCAGCAATCTGATGCTGTACCGCCCATGCGACACAATCCGCATACCAGTCACTCGACCGTACATCGGCAAATGCTGTTTTTTCACCGGGCAGGCTGTCCCCGCTCAATCGGAACAGTAATGCTGTGAACTCAGCGCGCGTGATTTTTTTGTCGGGCGCAAAGGTTGTATAAGTATCCCCACAGGCAATGTCCCGCTGCGTCAGCGCGTCAATCGCCGTCTTGGCCCAGTGCCCGTTTGGCACATCGGAAAAGATAATCTGCCGGCTCTGATCATACCGAACGGCAAACGCACCCAACGTATCCGTAGTCACCACAACGCCTTTGCTCTCTGGCTGATACGCCGCATCAGTGACCGACTGCAGGCTTCCGTCTTCGCACAGCGCATCGACGGTCAACTTGGCGGGATTTTCTCGTGCGTTCGGCGTATAGGGCAATGTCAGCACGGCACTGCCGCTCAGCGCGGAAACGTCCACACCGTCCGTCAGCAGGCTCACTTCATAAACCGGATGTTCGGCGATCTGCGCGGCGCTTACCAGACCGAACCCCGTCCCGCGCTCCATCACCAACTGTGTGGTTGCTGCATTTCTTTCCTTTGCTGCCATCAGCGCCGCGTGATTCAAGGTAATGGAACCCACGGTATCAGCCTGCACATGCAGACTGGTGTCACTGCCGCACAGAATTGGCAGCGTGTCCTGCAGCAACGTGAAAATCAGCTTGTCCGCGCCTGCCGTGTCGGTCACCTTCACATAGAGGTTCTTAATCGTTTTCTGCTGCAGCAGGTCAATCTGAGCGGCGGACAGTGCGGCGACTGCCGTTGTGCCAATCCGGGTTCCCTTGAGCTCCATCGTCTTATCATAGTATTGCTCATTTGTGTTCCACTGCTCCGACCCCTGCTCTTTGGTATAATCGTCTGTATAATGGAATACAATCTCATCCCCGTTGGACAGCTTCTGCTCAGCCACTCCGTTTTGGGGGTGCACACCGTTTAGGGTATACATCCAGCCGGAATTTCTGCCGTTTGTAAACTCAGACAGCCGGACGCCGTTCGAAGTAATGCTGTCGATGTAATTCCCGCTCGGATTTGTCCATGACACGCCGTTTTTACGCAGTGCCTTTTCAAACACATCCCGAACTGTCGCATCCGCATCCACCGTATAGTCCGCTTTGCCAATCCAAGTCATGAGACCGCCGTCCCGAAGCGTATGCGTACCGCTCTGTTCTCCGTGTGCGTCGTCGCCCAGCAGCGAGAAGGATACTGTGATTGTGTCTCCCGATTGGCTGGCCGTGCCTGCATACACACTGACGGACATCACGGCAAAATGGTTGTCATAAAGCACGGTGACATCCTTCGTGCCTGTCGTGATACTGTCGAACCCGCGGAAGATCACATCCTTCGGTGACAGCTCACGCACGCTTCCGTCACTGTATACCGCAGTGAGCCCCATGTTTTTTGTGTCCAGTACATCGCCTTGATGATAGCTTGTTGTGTAACCGGATACTTGAAGCACCGATAGGTGCACCTTGTCGCCGAAGCCCGGCATCGCGCCCGCCTGCACCCAGTTTCCACTGCTGTTCAGCCCGGTGTTCAGTAGTCGGCAGGCCGTGCCATCAGCCAGCTGTGCAGCCGTCACCGCCTTGGCAAGCGTGTCCGCATCCGCACCGGTGGGATTGTCGCTTCGGCCATAGCCGCTGGATTTGGTATCCACCTCATCCACACCGCCGATGCCCGCCGATGCGGCTGAGTCCAGATAATAGTTATTTGCAATGATATTATAGCGATCCAGCGACTTCATTCCGCCGACAATACCGCCGACATATGCACCCGAACCCGTCACATCCAGCGTGCCGGCAAACAGGTTGTTCTGGAGATAGCCGATGCCGTTGGCCCAGCACTGCTTGCACGCGGGTTCTGCGCCCAGAATGCCGCCTACATAATCCTGTCCTGTGATTTTTCCGGTCACCAGACAGTTTTCCACCGTCACGCAAGGCGTATTAGGCGCTGATGCCGCGGCATATCCACCGCCGATGATGCCGCCCGCATAATTGCCGGATGCGGTGACCGTGCCGTAAAACGCGCTATCCCGCACGCTGCACGAACCCATGGCCTGCCCTTTTCCGCCAATTAATCCACCGACAAAATCCTTTCCATAAACCTCTGCATAGCTGACGCAATTGTCCAGCGAGCCGTTGAAAGCGCCGCCGAACGAGCCAATCTGGCTTTGCTCACCGTCATAACCGATTACGACGCCCTCTTCAATCACACTGTTGCTGATGTGCACCACGTTTGCACCCGAAGCATAGCCGCCGATTAGACCCGAACCCAGCGTGCTCGAACCGGACTTCAGCGTGACGCGGTCTATGTCAATTGTGGTGGGATATCCCGCGCTGGTATAGGCCCAGTAGTTGCCGGTCGGGCCATAATCCACGATATAGTGATTGACCAGACCATGACCCGCGATTTTCTTGCCGAAAATATTCAGATTGCGAACCGCCGCGCCGCGCACACAACCCAGCAAAGGCAGTCCGCCCTCGGGTATGGTCAGCGTATGGCCATCGCCGTCAATCAATCCGGAAAACGGTGACTTTCCGCTCCCGTTTTTGCCCGGCATTGCGCCAATCGGCACCCAGTCCGCAGGCAGGGTGATGTCCGCCGTCATCTTGAAACAATAATTATTGAATGGAATCCCCTGTTCAGTGGCCAACTTGCTGAGCGTCGTCAACGCCGCCGCGTCCGCCAGCTGAAAAGGGTTTTCCGCTGTGTCCGCACCCGGCCAATTCCCGCCAATCGCCGACGCCCCCTGAAACCGAAGCACTGCGACGTCCGACTGCCGCTTTGCGGTATAAATCGCCCCGGTTTCGCCCGTAACTGTGTTTGTAACCTCGCAATAGTACGAGATTTTGGCTTCTCCGTCAGGCGCCGCCGGTTGGTAACTCGCACCCGTTCCTCCCTCGACCGCGGTATAGCGCGCACCATCCGAACTGCTGTACCACTGATAGGTCAGCGTGCCGCCGTCGCTCGCCTTGGCGCCCACGTTGAGCGCGGTGACCGTACTCGTCCGCGCAAGATATACCGCGCTTTGTGGCTGTGTGGATATTTCCGGCGGCTGCGCCGCTGTCGCGCTGACCGTCACCACGACCGTGGGACTTTTTACTTCATCGCGCTTACCGTCCACGGTGCAGACGGCCATGCAGAAATATCCCGTGGTGCCGTTTTCTGTAGTGGGCAGTGTGTAAGTCTGCAGATTGGTGCCTTCCGACACAACCGGAACATATGCGTTTTTACCGCTCCAACGATACCACTGATAGGTGCACTCCGTCTGCTTCGGTTCGACCTGTGCGCGTAGCGTAACTGCCCGATCCCCGCTTTTATACCGGTAGCCCCCCCGCACTCACCGCGCCTCCGTCCGCTGTTGTCAGCGTTACCGCCAACGCGGATGCCGCTTCCGCAGCCTGCTCTGTGATTGAAGGCGATGCGGCGGGCTGCACATCCGTCAGCGCATATGCAGAGGGCTGCAGCATCCCGCAACCAAGCAGCAACGCCAACAGAAGCGAACCGGCTCTTTTCCAACTTTTCTGATGCTTCATTTTGATGCATCCTCCCTTTCATACCAAAAGAAACGGGATGTCCGGCTGTCTTTGACATCCCGTTTCTAAGCTGGGCCTATTCCCTTACGGCTCTCATCCGTTCTTTTTGCTCCTGCGGTAGCGACGGATGCCGCCGGCTGTAATCAGCGCCGCGATAATCAGCGCCATCAGAATCACCAGCAGCGGGTTATCCTGAACCGTCTGCTTGACGATTTCAAATACCGTCATTTCTGTCTGCGGCTCATTCTTGTCCTCCTCCGGCTGGGTATCCAAGCCTTCCAATCCGCTGCCCGACTGAGAGCCGCCCTGTGCCGCGCCCTCATTGGCATTTGACTGTGCGTCAGGCTGGGTGATTTCCTGTTCCGCCATCGCCTGTACCGGGCGCGGATATATCACGGACGATGTGCTCTGATCGGTTTTATCGGTCGTATGCTGCTGACTTGTGGAAGCATTCTCCTCTGTTTTGTTGCCGGTATTGCCTGCAGAATTGTGGTCACCGATACCCGCAGAGCCTTCGCCTGCATTGCCGGTTCCGGTTCCGGTTTCACCTGTACCGGTGCCGGTGCCCGCACCCGTCCCATTTCCGGTGCCTGTACCGGTTCCGTTGCCTGAACCGTTACCTCCACTCGGCTTGTCCGGCTTCGACGAAGGCTTCTTGGTTTCGCTGACCTGCTCAAACACCGCTGTCACGACCGCGTTTTCGGAACGCGTGGTGAGGGACATGGTTTTAGTAATGTCGTCCGTATCGCCATTTGCATACTTTACCGTCACACTGCTCAGCTTCCACGATGTTGTGGTCGTGCTGCCGTCCGCATTTTCTGTTATTTTGATTTCGCTGCTTGGTGTGGCTTCTACCTTTACCATCGTACCGGAGGGCTGATAGACCGAAGCTTCGCTCTCATTATTTCCAATCAGCTTTGCTGTACCTCCTTCGGCATTCTTTTCCAGTGCCGTACGGTAGTACGAAGGTGCGCCTAGCTTGGGCAGGCCGTCGGCTAACGTCCACAGCTCGCGGTGCTCGCCCTCGCCGCCGTCCAGCAGATACGAAACCTCACCGTTTGCAAACGCCGCGGCAGGCTTTATCGCGCAGGCCGACGCCGGCTCAAACCCTGTCAGCGAATTGTTATTCACCTTGCCGATGCCCTGCAGGCCCGCGTCAGCAGTCTCTGCTTCCCCGCCGGCAGTTGGATCTGCAAAATAGTTGTTGGAAATAAACACGTTGGTATTTACGGTTGGATAGAATCCGACAATGCCGCCCATCGTGCCATCGGACGCAATCGAATCGCCTGCCCAGAAGCAGTTCTGTATGTATCCTAAGCCGTTTGACGGGGGGGAGGACGGACCCTCCGCGCCCAAAATGCCACCGACGTACTCCGAACCGCTCATTGCAGCCGTACTGCCGCAGTCTATAATCTGAACGCAGGGAGAGGAGGGAGCCGAGCTGGCGATATAACCGCTGCCGACAATGCCGCCCGCATAATTTCCGCTCGCGGTGACCGTACCGCCGGAATAGCACTGCTGAACGACGAACGGCCCCATTGACTGCCCCTTACTACCTGCGATACCACCGACCTTATCCACGCCGTAGACATCCGCATAGCTCACACAGCCGGTAATATAGCCGTTAATATCACCCGAAATCGCACCTATGTTGCTTTCCTGCTTGTCGTAGCCGATAACAACTCCCGACTCAACCGTACAGTTGGTAATATAGACCACATCGCTACCTGAAGCATATCCGCCCAGGAAACCCGACCGGCGTACCTGCGAGCCGGATTTAATGGTACAGCCCTCAATCTTGACCACATAGGGGCGTTTTTTGTCCACCGCATAGGTTTCAATCAGACCCGCGCCGTCAATCTGCTCGCCGTAAATATTCAAATTGGTGATTTCAGCCGCGCTGACCTGTCCGAACAGCGGTCTGTTTCCTGCGGGAAGCGTCATTGTGTAACCATTTCCCTTGATGTACGCCATAAACTTGCTGCTGGTCTTGCCGATTGGCTCCCAATCCTCAGGCAGCGTAATGTCTTGCGTCAGTTCAAAATAGTACGTCTCATAAGTTGTACCGCTGTTAACGCTGTCGCGCAGCGCGATCAGCAGTTCCAGATCCTCAACGCCCATTGGCTGATCCGGTGTACCGCCTTCAATCGCTGGCTTATCCCCATCCCAGTGCACATAAAGCGTCATATTTTCGCTGACCACCGTATCAAAGCCCCACTTACGTCCGGTTTTCGGTGCAGTATACCAGCCGCGCAGCGTAAATTCTTCACCATTTGCGGCCATCTCCTTGGTCACCGTATACCCCTGATCCTGCGGCGCTCGCATTGTTTCGCCCTTAGGTACCGTAATCTTGATTCGCTCCGCCTGCTGCGCATCCTTGGACATACGACCGCCATTTGCATCAAAAATCACCTGATAAGTACCCTCCGGCGTCCAGCCAGCGTAAAGGGTAACGTCTCCAGTGATGACAGTACTGAAGTCATAGGCGATCAGGCAGTCCGCATCGGCATACCAATCGACAAACACATAGCCTTCACGTACCGGAGTCGTCTGCGGACGTGTAACCACAGTCGTATTGTTTCCGTTTGCATCCTTGGTCGGCGCGACAAACACCTCTCGTCCGGACGGATTTTCCCACGCGCCCTCGCCTGCGTCGAAGGTTGCAATATAGCCAATCTGCCAACCTGCATAAAGTTCTACATTCGCCTGAATGGCAGTTGTCGGATTATAGGACTGCGTGCACTGCGCATCCAAATACCAGCCTGTAAATCCACGCGCGCTCCAGACCGGCATTTCAAAGGTCTGTGTGCTGAGACGCGCATCGGCCGTGACCGCCAGTGTCCGTTCGGTTTTTCCGTCAGACCAGCTGCCGCCGTTACCCTTCAGGGTAACGGTATACTGCACGGCCGGGTCGGCGCTCGCCTGTATAAAGTCCGCCCCCACATACAGACCGTGCTCTGGCATGGACAGTGTAATGGTACATACATTTTCGCTTTCGGTCATTATGTGCGGGCAATCAACGCCCGACTTGTTACGCAGGGTATAGGACCCCACAATTTTGCCTTGTTCCGGCACAATGCGGAAGGATACCTGTGCGCCAACTTCAAAATACTGCGGTGCCGATGTATCCTCTGCAAAAAGTACGCTGCCGCCCTCTTCGGTTGCATCCGAAATGCGGTAAACCGCCGGTTGGGCAGCGATTGCAAAGGTCGGAACCGGGTCGCCCTGTGCCCAGATGCCGCTGCTTGCCGCAGAATCATCCCGCGTGTTGAGCAGATAGGGCAGTTCCATGCCCGAAAATGCCGCTTGATCCAGCGCCTGCATGCGATCTGCATTAGTCGGTGCGGTTCCGGCAATCACTGCCGCACTTAAATAGTATCCGCCCGAACCCTCAGCAATGTTCTTGCCCTGCAGTGCACCCGCCGCCGTGCCGGATACATCACCCGTGCTAAAGCACGCATACATCAAATAATCCGCTGCATTGTAAGCAGCACCCAGAATACCGCCTGCCGCTGCGCCGCCGGCGATGTCGCCGATATTATAGCAGTCGTGGACGGTAACACCCTCCTTGACGGGTGCGCTGCTGGAGATAAATGCACCGATATTGCCTGCAATGCCGCCAACCGATCCCGCTTTGGCAGTCACCGAGCCGGTGTTGTAGCAGCGGTCAAAGTTTTCACCGTAACCGAAGCCAACGCCGCCGAACACACCGCCGGTCACCACGCTCGAGCTGCTTGCCGTACTGACTATGGCGCCGGTATTATAACAGCCGCTGACCAGTGAATCGGCAGATGCCGCCCGTCCTAAATCACCTGCAACACCGCCGACATAGTTTCCGCCGCCTGTCACAGCTCCACTGTTCCAGCAGTCTCGCATCTGAATCACGCCGCTGTCCAACCCGCCAATCACACCGCCGGTATAGTCGCCCGCACCCGTGATAACGCCCGTGTTGGAGCAGCCGCTTACGTCCGCACCTGCATAGGGATTTCCGATCACGCCCGCGGTGTACCGCTTGCCGCCTGTGACCGCGCCGCTGTTCGAGCAGCCCATCACCTTGGTATTGTCCATGGTCAGTCCGGCAATGCCGCCGACAAAGTCTACCGCTGCCGTGCCCCTAACCGTGCCTTTATTTTTACAGTTTGACAAAACCGAGGCTTCGCCTACGTAACCCGCGATGCCGCCGACGTTACCCGCTGCGGTCACATCGCCCAGATTGACACAGTTAGCCAGCGCCGAGCCGTCGCCCAAATAGCCGACCAGACCGCCGATATACTGCTTGCTCTGAACGCTTCCGTTCACCTTGAGATTGAAAATTTTAGCAGCGCCGGTATAGCCGAAAAGCCCCTGATACTGTTCCGAAGCGTGAATTTCATAGCCGCTTACCATGTGCTCGCCGCCGCGGAACGTGCCCCGGAACGGGGTATTTTCCGTGCCGATCGGCACCCAGTCACCGCCCTTGACGAGGATGTCGGCGGTTAGGCTGATTTTCTTGTTCGTAAAATTGACCGCCGGAATCGGCACTCCCTCTGCGTCTACCGCCGTTCCATTGACCAGAGAGGCCAGTCCGCACAACTCCATTTCCGTTGAGAGTTCAAAAGTCTCTTTTTCCGAATCCGCAGTATACCAAGCAATGTCACCGACCATCTTCGTTCCTTATAATCCTATACACAGCCATCGCCCCCTGTATTGTGATACTACGAGTACTTTGGGGATGAAGTGAATCTTACAAATATGTATGCCTAAATAACAACAGCCCCCGGCCAAACGGTCGGGGGTATCTTTGCGTCTGGGGTCAGATTTGGACACCAGAGTTAAACGCAACCAGTGGAGTGCACTATATATCATTGGTGTATCATCTGGTCTTCCAATAATACATCCCAACAATCTGGAAACCCAATCCTAATTCGCTGAACGAATTGGTGTCGATAAAATAAATCTTTCAGTTCTGCTATAAACTGATGGCGTTCGCTGTTAGTCGGAAGCAGCTTATAAATAGCGAATACATATGCAAACGCACTTCGATCGTTGACCTTGGATTTTGTCGCCGCATCAAATTTAACGGGAAATGGCAAACGTCGATTATAGAATCTTCCGCCGTGTGCGCTTATATTCCGAGCGATTACAGCACATTGCAGCCAGTTTTCGACGTACTTCCTATGTACAGAGTAATATGTGTCTGTGTAGCCGTGGCGGGCGGCATTTGTGGGGCCATTTACGTTATTAGAAAAAACATAGAAGATAGCCGTATGCGCCGGATTAATCTTTCGGTTGCAAATCTAGCACACCAACGCGGTATTTCGTTAGGGGAAGCTAGAGCGATTATTGAACACGAAAAAACTAAGGCCGTCCATTGTATGGGCGGTCTTTTTATGTGTCCGTATCGTTCTTTGCCGGTCGGTGCGCACGAATATAGATTTCAAGCAGATCAAATACCACTCCAACCGGAAGCATCATTGTCTCTTTTGCTCCCAGCCCATTTACTGCTCCGGGTCTGAGGTAGTGTGCTTTGCTCAGTTTTTCGTTCTTTTTTTGAAGTTCAGCAAGGCCGAGATCGGTTTCATCCTCTACAATTTCGCGCTTGTACCCGTTTGTAATGGCGCTGATTACGCCTTGCCGCATGGCAATCACATCGTACGGTGCAGTCTTTACTCGCAGCATCCCCTCGTCGGGCACTTCGCTTTTATCATGTCCTTCGTAGCGTCTGGAAAGTTCGCCCTGTTCTGCAAGAATGCAAAACACGCGGCACAAATCAACAAATCCATCCGCCGTGTTTTCATACACGACATCGCTCGGATTTTTATCACCGAACACCTCCTGCCTGCGAACATCGCATATCCGTTAAATAACAGATGATATTCTTTGCCACACACTTTAACCCTTACATCATTCATATTTTCCTCCAGAAAGCATTACAGCTGAAGAAGCTGACTACGCCATAGCAAACCTTGAATAAGGCTGCGCGATGACAAAAATCCCGCCCCGGCGTAGCAGGCCGAGACGGGATTACATAGGGTACTGAAAATTGCAACATCCTCAGTACCCCTATTTTACCATACTCAATTGTGGAAAGAAAGGGGTTATTTTTATGCCCAGAAAGAAAAACGAAGGGAAAAAGCTACATACCGCAACCTATTGGTTTGAGGGTAAGCGATATTATGTCAGGTCATCCGTCAGCCAGCGTGATGCAGACAAGAGAGCAGCGAAGGCGCTGCAGGAGCGCGAGGACGGGACTGCCGTCATAAAGGATGATATTAGGGTGACGGACTACGCCTTGCAATGGGCGAAGACATATAAATCCACAACCGTGTCCGAAACTGTGTATAAGTCCTATGTTGCAAGAATCAACAACCATATCATTCCCGCGATTGGTTCATTACGGGTGCGCGATGTTCGCCCTACAAATCTGCAAGACATCATGAACAGTCAAGCCGGAATGTCAAAAACGCATTGCGACAAATTAATCGTAACAATCAAATCAATATTTCGGCAAGCTGTAAAAGATAGTATCATTCGCCGCAATCCATCAGAAGACGTTAGCAGTCCAATGGCATCCGATGGAACTCATCGCAGCATAACGGACGTAGAACGCACCAGCTTGCTGCGCGTTGCATCATCGCACCGTTTTGGCTTAGCGATAAAAATAATGCTCTACGTTGGTCTACGCCCGCAAGAGGCGGTAGCGTTGAAGTGGTCTGACATCGACCGAGTAAACCAACGCGTAATGGTGCGAAAGGCGTTGAAGAAAGACGGGACCATTGGAGACCCAAAATCCGAATCCGGAAACCGGGATATTCCGATACCACCAGCGCTTTGGGAGTCGCTTCACTTCCCCGATAATCTGGACGAATATATATTGTTAAATACGCATGGCACGCGATATGCTCACACAGCAATAAAGCGTGCGTGGGATTCGTTTCGATTTGACATGGATATTGATCTCGGAGCAGAGGTTCAGAAGGATGATTTCGGAAATACGGTTTATGCAAAAAGAAAGCCGGTCGTGGTAAAGCATGCTATTACGCAAGACCTTGAGCTTTACTGTCTGCGGCACACGTACTGCACCGACCTAGAAGCTGCCGGCGTTCCAATCAATGTAGCGAAGTATTTGATGGGACACTCGTCGATTACCCTGACAGCAAAAATTTATACCCACATGCGGGAAGATACTCTATCGGATGCCGCCGACAAAATCGCGAAAATAGGTGCAACAGTAGGTGCAACAGTAGGTGCAACAGTAGAAGGTACAAAAGGGGTCAAAACAGTACAAAAGTTCGATGAAACCGATTACTCGGAAAATATAAAAATGGCAACTATATAAATAGAAAAGTCCCAATAATCAAGCAATTAAGCCGATTATCGGGACAATTCTTTTGGTGGAAGTTAACGGGCTCGAACCGCTGACCCTCTGCTTGTAAGGCAGATGCTCTCCCAGCTGAGCTAAACTTCCATTGGTGACCCGTGGGGGAATCGAACCCCCGTTACCGCCGTGAAAGGGCGGTGTCTTGACCGCTTGACCAACGGGCCGGAACTGGTAGCGGTAACTGGACTTGAACCAGTGACCTTCCGGGTATGAACCGGACGCTCTAGCCAACTAAGCTATACCGCCATTCGTTTCTGGGCGTCGTCCGTTCGCCGGCGACATGTATTATTATACGACAGGGTTTGCGTAATGTCAAGGAAAATCATTAAAAAATTTAAGAAATTTTATTCAAAACTTTTTCATAGAAATTCTCATCCCAAACATGTGTTTTCCGCAGTTCTTCGGCACTTTTCATGAAATATTGGTCTTCCACATATTCCCCGCGATCCGGCACCGGGTCGTCGAATGTACAATCAATATAGAAAGTGTGCCCATTCAGCCGTACGGCATTCCACCCATGATCCATTTTTTCCGAAGCAATATAAACCGCATCCAACCCCGCTGCTTCACACAGCATGACATAGGCACGGCCGTAACCCGCACAAACCGCTTTATGGTCCAAAAGTGCGCCGTCCGCCGCAAAGGGCGCGGTCGCGCCATCCTGCCGGTCTCCTTCGGCTGTTTGACTGTCGTAAACACACAGTCGAATCAGCGCGTCATGCAGCGCACGCAGCTTCTCTACGTCGTCCATACCGCTCCTAATCTGCTCTGCCGCGATCTGCTGTGCATATTCCCATGCCTGACGCTGCCGCGCCGGACGCGACACCTCCACGCGCAGCTCAGCCGTGCCGTTGGAGCGTGTTGTACTATGTACCGAAAACGCATAGGGATAAATAGACTCAAGTGCGGAATAGACCTCGTTTAAATCTACGTCCTCGGCGCGGAAGGTCACCGTGTCCTTTCCCTCGCGCACAGCGGCCTCCAGCTGTATCGCAGCGTCAAACGGGTTTTGCACACGAGAAGCCGACAGGCGCGGATACATCCAATACAACGCGCCGCCGCCCAGAATCGCCAGTATGGCCAACGTCCGCAGTATGCGTCTCATAGGCTCCTCCCTCCCGAAGACAACAAAGCGGACGACCAGTCCGGCGTCCGCTTTTGATTTTCACGATAGAATTACATCAGCTTGACAGTATAGTATACCGCCGTGATGAACAAATATGCCGCTGCAGCGCCGACACAGACCAAGTAAGCCGAAGCGCCGCCAAAAGCAGCCGCTGCAACCAGCACAGTCATAACAATCGGGGTTGCCGTGAGCATGATATACGCATTCTTGCTCAACTGCAGCTCTGCCTTGCGGCCGAATAGCTCGATTTTACCCTTTTTCGCGCGAATGGCTGACACCGCAGCCAGTTCAAGCACCACCATAACCGCCATTACTGCGACCGCCACATAGGCAACTGCACGCATATTCGACGAAATCAGCGCACGATGTACCACCCAAGAAAGTGCTGCCGCTGCGCCGCAGTTAATCGAAACCACGAAAAATTCCGGTGCGTAGGAATGATAAATCAGATAATACACCGCCAGTGCCGGCAGGATTACGTAAAACGCCTTGATCGGCGCAGTGCCGATAAAATTAATGATCGACAGCATGAGCACCATCACCACGCTGACAATCAGCACATTGCGGCCGCTGAGCACGCGGTTCTGTGCACTGCGCTTACCGCTGCGCTCCTGCATCATCAGATACAAGCTCCACAGTACGCCGAGCACACCCACTACAATCAGCGCCTTGCAAACCATCATGCCGACGGCCCAGGTGCTGCCATAGCCAATCAGGCGCTGGAGCACCATCAGCATCAGCACGCCAAGCAGGCAGATGCTGAATACACTGAGCACCTTGTTTGTAATATATTCTTCCTGGCTGATCGGCTTGCTCTTGACATTGCTTTTCGCCAATTTCCTTCAACTCCCTCTACTCTTTACATGTTGCCGCCGGCATACATCACCGCGGCCAGCGCCGCAATGGGCGCGGTTTCACAGCGCAGGATGCGCGGGCCAAGCGAAACGCTTTTCAGCCCTGCCTGCGCGGCAGCTTCGGCTTCCCGGGGGTCAAAACCGCCCTCAGGGCCGATCAGCATGGAAACTGTTTGCCCGACGCCGCCCACAAGAGCGTCACGCAGACCGGTCTCCCGCTCATTTTCGTAAAAGAACAATGCGGTTTCACACTGTGCCGCCTGTTCGATGGCTTCTGCGACCGTTGCCACAGGTGCAACGCGCGGTAATATGCCGCGGCCGCACTGTTTGGCGGCTTCATCGGCAATCTTCTGCCAACGGACAACCTTTTTTTCCGTTTTATCCGGTCGCGACACGCAGTTTTTGGACAGATAGGGCACGATTTCGTGCACGCCCAGTTCGACCGCCTTCTGCACAATCAGTTCCATCTTGTCGCCCTTGGGCAGCGCCATATAAAGCGTCACTCTGGTGTTGGGTTCGGCCATGCTGCGCATTTGCTCCAGCACACGGCATACAACCTCGCCCTCATCAATGGTCTCAATCACGCAGCTGTAGTCGACGCCCGCCCCATCGCAAAGCGTGACGCACTCACCCTCGCGCAGCCGCAGCACCCGGCCGGCATGGTGCGCATCCTCCCCGCGCAGGGTCAGCTTTCCATTCTCTGGAACGCCGGTTACAAAAAATCTAGGCATAGCAACTCCTTGATAACCTTTTCTATTCTAGCAAAAAACCACGGCTTTGGCAAGTGTACATTCAGTGGACACACTTTTTCGCGGTAAAAGCGCTCCAATCGTCACTTTTTTCATATTTCTCAATACCGAACCCATGTTCTTCCAAGCTTGTCCGCACCTCATCCGCACGCTCATTGAGAATTCCCGAGCAAATCAGCATACCGCCTGCACACAGTTTTTCGGCAAACATCGGCGCCATGCCGATAATCACATCGGCCACAATGTTGGCAACGATGATGTCATATCCCTCACCCAGACGGCCTGCAAGCGCAGGTTCGCGCAGCACGTCGCCGCAGAAGCCTTCCCCGATAGAAACCGCGTTCTTTTCCGCATTTTCCTGTGCGGTTTTCAGGCAGTTTTCGTCAATATCGACGACCGCTTCCACCTTTGCGCCCAGCATTGCGGCCGCGATGGCCAGAATGCCCGAGCCGGTTCCCATATCAAGCAGGCGGTCGCCCGGCTGCACGTTATCCTCGAGCGCTGCCATGCAAAGCTGCGTCGTGTCATGGCTGCCCGTACCGAAACTCGATGCCGGATCGATTTCCAGAATGCGGCGGCCCTGCGCGTCGTCCACCGACTCCCACGAGGGTTTGATGAGAAAGGTCTTGCCAACCGGAAAGGGCTTAAAATACTGTTTCCAGCCCCATTCCCAATCCTCCTGACGGGTAAGCGCAGTCTCGGTCACCAGACGGCCCCAGGCGCTTTTCTCGTCACGCGCCTTGAGATTTTCGAGTGCCGCGCGCACGTCCGCAAGCTGCTTTGCGCCCGCAGCATCATCGGACAGGTAAATTTTCAGGCAAGTCTCCTGCGCGCGCTTTTCGCGCACGAGATCCTCATCTACATAGTCCCAATAAATCTCGGTGTCCTGCAGAAATTCCTCAAAATCGGCTGCATCCTCGAGCACATAGCCTTCCACACCGTTGTCTTCCAGCAAAGCGGCGACCGGCTCTACGCCGGCCGTCGTCGTATAAATCGTGACTTCCTTCCAGTCCATACTGTTCCTCCCCTAATACGCCCGAGTTACAGACGAATCAGACCGTATTTTTGTTCCCAATAATGCAGCATTTCCTCTTCCTGCTCCCACGTGCCGTCATACAGCGCCAATCCCGGGAACACGCGCAGTCCCTGCTCAAGCAGCTCGGGTGACTCCGCGCACAGGCAGACCGGACGAGAAATCAGATAGCGGCATTCCTCGAGCGCGACCACATCCTCCTCGGTTTCGAGCACAAGCTTGAGTGCACCGGTTTCCTCCTCCGCATCAAGCAGCGACTCGCCCAGGCGGTGACCGCATTCGATTTCATCCGAAATGTCAACCGTCGGCGCGATGAAGTGCGCGTTGTTGCCGTCGGGTGCGAGAATGAAATCATCGTGATCCCGCGCTACCGTGCGGCCGCCTCGATGCGCTTTGAGCGCGTCCAGCAGCTGCCGCTCGTCATCATGGTCGACCGGAAGATACAGCTCGGTATTATATAAGGTAGTATCCGTGCGCAGCCACGCCGAATGAATGGCTACACCGACCGACAAACGCGCATACGGCGCAACACGGTCGAGTGCCTCGGTCAGCGAGTCGGGATCGGGCGCGGTCAGCACCACGGTCGACACGCCGATGCGCTGCAGCACGCCGACAGCAGCCACCAATTCGGTGCCGTCCTCCAAGCGTGCCTCATCATCGTGCACGTTCAGTTCGGCAATCACCGTGCGTCCAGACAAATCGCCCAGTGCAAGCACGGCCGCACGCAGCGCGAAAAAGGTTTCCGCACCGCGCAGATAGTAAAACGCCGCCGCCTCATGCAGTTGCTTGCGAAACGCCTCTTTGCACAGGCTGATGTAGTGCACGGTGCGCGGCCGCTCACCCTCTTCCGCCACAGGCGGGCAGTCGAGCGCAAGGCCGACCGGCAGCGGATCCAGCTGCTCGACCCACGCGGCGCAGGTCTCACCGTCCGGTGCGAGTGCGCCGGCAAACCGGCTTTGCTCCTCCCGATAAAGCGGGATTGCATCCTCACTTGTCAGTATGATTTGTTGGGAATGTCGCAAAGGAATATCTTCCATATTCTCCTCCAGAATAAATGGTGGTTACTTGGCTGTCCACGAACCATCCGCCGCCACGGTGTATCGCTGCGGCTTGGCTGCGGCCAGCTTACAAAGCTCAATCGCGGTATGCAGCTGATTGTCGACCATATAGGTCTGACCGTCGAGCGTTCGCATCGCGCCATCCAATGCCTGCAGCATTTCAGGCGAGGCATTGAGCGTCTGCTCCATCTCATAGCTTGCCAAAAAAGCAGAAACGGCATCCAGTGCCGCGCCATCGAATACGCGGCTGGACGTGTCCATCAGGCCGAGCAGCGCAAGGCGCTCGGTCATCGCGTACACATCGTCCGACGTATCGCCGAAGCGCAGCGTCTTGCTCGTATCCAGCGGGGTGAGAGTCGCGGCATTGACCGAAACCACACGGTTGTCCACCATCAGATTGGGTGTAAGTCCGATGCCTTCGTATTTGCCGGTTTTGGGCAGCTCCATTTCAAGAGTCGTAATGACGAGTTTATCGCCGTTGACCAAATCGATGTGAAACTGTCCCTGCCCCTTTCCATAGGTCGTTTCGCCCAAGAGCGTGGCCGTTCCGGTGTCCTTCAGACTGCCCGCAAGCAGTTCGGCCGCCGAAGCCGTGCCCTTGTCAACCAGCACGACAATTTTATTGAGCGGCAGGCCGCCGCCCGTTGAAAACGTCTGCTCCAGTCCGCCCATGTCCTCGCGCCAGCGCACGCCGGCAAGAGAAGTGTCCTTCTTTTCGACCATTTTGTTCGCCATTTTGAGCGCAACATCAATCACACCGCCGCCGTTGCCGCGCAAATCGAGCACAACCGCCCGTGTGTTCTTGGCAGGCAGTGCATCCCACAGCTGTTCGAACATTTTCCAATCGTTTTCCGAACCCATAGCGCTGACCTTGATATATTCTACGCCATCGGCCACGGTTTTACCCGAAACATAGATGTTGTTGACCGTCCGGCGGGTGCAGGTCACATTGATATCACGCCCCTGCCGGCGCACCGTCAGGGTGATGGACGCGCCCGCTTCTCCGCGCAGCTTGGCTGCGATTTCAGTCGTCGTGAGCGACAGCGCATCCGCACCGTCAACCTTGACGACCAAATCTCCGACCTTCAGGCCGGCCTCGTCCGCCGCGGAATACGGGATGACCTCGCCGATCAGCACGCCGCTCGCAGTCTGTTCGAGTCCCACGCCGATGCCGACGTATCCCTCGAGTGTTGAAAAGCCCTTGGAGTATTCCTCTGCCGACAGATACATCGAGTGTGTATCGAGCGTCGAGAGCAGGTCATTGAGAACATGATACATCTCCTCGGGATGCTCTTCAAGGTATTTATTGATATAATTTTGCAGTACATAAGGATTATTTTCGGTCTTAAGGCCAAAGGTGTCGATTAACGCCCACACGCCGTCGAACCAGGTTTCGCTCTCGCCCTGCGCGGTGATTGCACCGGCGGGCGTGAGCAGCAGCGCACCCGACAGAACGGCCGCCACAAATCTCCGAACCCATTGATTGCGGGATTTTTTCTTGCGCATCTTACATTTTCTCCGGTGCGTCCACGCCAATGATGGTCAGCACGTTTTGAATCGTCTGCTTAGCGGCCATGCACAGCGCCAGACGGGCGTTGCGCACCGGCTCGTCCGCATCCTTGATGCGGCAGGCGTTGTAGAAACGGTGGAACAGCTGCGCGAGCGCCACACCGTACTTGTTCAGACGCGACGGGTCGCGGGACACGGCTGCCTGCACGATTTCTTCGGGCAGCAGCGCGATGGACTTAATGAGTGCACGCTCATCCGTGCCGCTGAGCACCGAAAGATCGGTTTGCGCCGCGTCAGGCAGGGCGAAGCCAGCTTCCTCGATATTACGCAGCACCGAGCAGATACGCGCATGCGCGTACTGAATATAATAGAGCGGGTTATCCGAATCCTGCTTAATCGCAAGGTCAAGATCGAACTCCATCTGGGTTTCCGCCGCGCGGGAGTTGAAGAAGAAGCGCGCTGCGTCCACCGGAATTTCGTCGAGCAGATCGGTCAGCGTCAGGCTCTTGCCCGTGCGCTTGGACATACGGACGACTTCGCCGCCCTGCATCATGCGAACGAGCTGCATCAGCACGACCTCAAGCCGCTCCGAACCGTTTACGCCGATTGCATCGAGTGCCTTCTGCAGGCGGGCGACATGGCCGTGATGATCCGCGCCCCAGATGTTGATTACACGGTCAAAGCCGCGGATGCTGAACTTATTGAAATGGTAGGCAATATCCGCCGCAAAGTAGGTGTAAAATCCGTTCGCACGGCGCAGAACATCGTCCTTGTCGCAGCCGAAGTCGGTCGAGCGCAGCCAGAGCGCGCCGTCCTCGGTTTCATAGGTGGCACCCTTCTCAGTCAGCAGGTTGACGGCCGCCTCGACCGCGCCCGACTCATGCAGGGTGGATTCCTTGAACCACACATCATATTCGATCTTATAGCGTGCCAAATCGCGCTTCATGCGGGCGATGTTGGTCGGCAGACCGTAGCCCTCGATGATGGCAAAACGCTCCTCCGGCGTTTTTTCCATCAGACTGTCGCCGTACTGCTCCACCAAATCGTGTGCAAGCACGCGGATGTCGTCACCCTGATACCAAGAGGCATCAAATTCGATTGCGTCCTCACCGCGAATTTCCTGGATATAGCGACCCTCAACCGAGTGGGCAAATTTGTCCACCTGATTGCCCGCGTCGTTGATATAGAACTCACGGGTGACCTCGTTGCCCGACCAGTCGAGCACCTCTGCCAGACAATCGCCCAACACGCCGCCGCGCGCATTGCCCATGTGCATCGGGCCGGTGGGGTTGGCGGAAACGAACTCTACCATGATTTTTTCCGGGTGCTTCGACGTGGTACGGCCGTAGTTTTTGCCCATTTCAAGCACATTTTTCACTGCACCCTCATACCAGCTCTGGTTCAGGGTGAAATTCATAAAGCCGGGGCCTGCAATATCGACCGAAGCAAAGCAGCTGCCGTCCAGCTCGAGATTGCTCACAATCGCCTCGGCAATTTTGCGGGGTGCAAGGCGCAGGGGCTTGGCGCACTGCATGGCAAAGGTGCACGCCCAGTCGCCGTTGGTAGCGTCCTTCGGGGTCTCAACCGCAACGGCGGGAATTTCCCCCTCCGGCAGCTCGCCTGCCGCAACTGCTTTTTTGTATGCCGCTTCTACCACGCGGGTGGCTTCATCGCGCGCGAATTCATATGCGTTCATCAGTTCACTCTCCGTGTTTCTTTTTTATTCCGATTCTATTTGAAATGCTTACATAGGTTCGGGTGCTACCACCATTTCGAAATGATGTTCTCCCATGACGCAGTTGTCAACCTCTATCGTATAATCGATAATCAGCTCGCCGCCCTCGTCCCCGACCGTGTTGTACACGCGGGAGGTGTGGGTCGCAATGGTCATCGCAGAGCCGACCGGCGTCTGATACAGGCCGACATGGCGCTCATCCTCGGCAAAAAGCATCTGTGAAGGGTAAGTGCCTGTGCGAATCAGCGACACACTTTTGCCATCCAGCTTGAGCGTGGTGCGTGTGCCGTCGAGTCCTGTCAGCTCGCTTTCCTCATAGATGATATAATATTTTCCGCCGCGTTCATACAGCACCGCCGCGGTGACCAAATCAATCTGTTCCTCGTCGCACTCAACAAACTGCTGCGCCGAATTGATCGACAGCCAAACGTCTTTTTTCATGTATTTTTCGTACTCCTTGGGCATTAATATGCACTGATTTCGACCAGACCCGCCTGATCGGCCACATCTTCCTGTAAAAACAGGCTGGCAAGCTGCGCAAAGCTCGTCGGGTCGTCGGACACGAAATACCGTGTGCCGCCCGGTCCCTCCGCGGGATTGACCGCTGTTTTGAGCGTCTCCGCCGCAATCGCGCCCGAGTCGATCAACGTCACGCCATCGCCCATAAAATCACCGATGACCTCGCGCAGCAGCGGATAATGCGTGCAGCCGAGAATCAGGGTGTCCACGCCCTTGTCGCGCAGTGGCGTCAGATACTCGCGTACCACGGTCTCAATGACCACATCGCCGCGCTTGACCCGTCCGTTTTCGACCAGCGGCACAAACAGCGGGCAAACCTGCGCTGACACTTCGAATGCCGGGTCTGCCTTATGCAGACGGCGTTCGTACACGCCCGAACGTATGGTAGCCGCCGTGCCGATAACGCCGATTTTGCCGTTTTTTGTCGTCCGCACGGCGCGTTCGGCCGCGGGTTCGACCACGCCGAACATCGGCACAGGCACTTCCGCGTTCACCAAATCGAGCGCCACAGCGGAAACCGTGTTGCAGGCGACCAAAATCGCTTTTAAATCGTGTCCAAGCAGAAATTTCACGTCCTGCCGGGTATACTTAATGATGGTATCCCGCCCGCGCGTACCGTAGGGCACGCGGCCGGTGTCGCCAAAGTAAATGATGGTTTCATTCGGCATGATCTCATGCATACGACGCACGGCGGTCAGCCCGCCGAGGCCGGAATCGAACACGCCGATTGCGCGGTTATCCATTATGCTCCTCCAGACCGAGGGAAATCAGGCGGTCGAGCAGCGCGGTGTAGCCAATGCCTTCATAATCAAAGAGCTTGGGATACATGCTGATCGAGGTGAAGCCCGGAATAGCGTTGAGCTCGTTGAATACGATTTCACCGTCCTGATAGGTACAGAAGAAGTCAACACGGCTCAGTCCGCGGCAGCCGAGCGCCGCATAGACACGCAGCGCATTTCGCCGCACGGTCTCAATCTGCTCTTCCGTGATGTGCGCCGGGATGTACAGTTTGGAGCTTTCGTCGTTATACTTGGCGTCAAAGGTGTAAAAATCCTGCGTCGGCGCGATTTCACCGACGGTGGATGCGATCGCGTCACTGTTGCCGAGTACCGCGCATTCGACTTCGTGTCCGTCAATGAACTCCTCGACGAGCACCTTTGCGTCATATTGAAATGCCTCTCGCAGGCCGGCGACCAATTCGGTCATATCGCACGCCTTGGCCACGCCGACCGACGAGCCGGACGAGCAGGGCTTAACGAACACCGGAAACGCACCGATTTGATCGGCTGCCGCCTGCGCGATGGCTTCGGCGTTCTTTTCAAAGTCGGGGCGCAGCGCGAGATAATACCGCGCCTGCCGCACACCGGCTTCATCGACCAAAACCTTGGCAATGGATTTATCCATTGTGTTGGCGCTCGCCGCTACGCCGCAGCCGACGTACGGGATACCGGCCAGCTCGAGCAGACCCTGCACCGTGCCGTCCTCTCCGCCGACGCCGTGCAGCACGGGGAACACGCAGTCAAGCCGAACGTTTTCCACCGCGTTGTCCCGCAAGAGGAGCAGGCCGTGCGTGCCGCGGTCGGGCGACAGCACAGCGGGCACGAGCGTCTGCTCATTTACCCACGCGCCGGATTCAATACGCGCCGCGTCATAATTGGGATAATAGAACCAGCGGCCGTCCTCAGTAATGCCAACCGCCAGAATATCATACTTTTCTTTATCGAGATTTCGCAAAACGGAGGCCGCCGAAAGCTGCGAGATTGTATGCTCGCTCGACACACCGCCGAATAAAACCGCCAATTTCATGAGTTCTCCCTTCCCACAAAGCAACTGCATTTGCGCATTGCTATACGCATAACATTATACGCCTTTTCCCTTTTAAATACAATGCGTTCCGGTGCTTTTACGCGCATCGTTTTCACTAAATTTACAATTCGTCTCCGCCTTTTTTTGCAATACCTGTTGACAGGCTATATTATACCGCATATAATATTGTCAGAAACAAAGAAAGAGGTGGCAGCAATGTCTTATCCCATCGCCTCCTCCCTGCTCGACGGCATCGTGCTCGCCGTCGTCGAACGGGAAAGCACTTACGGCTACCGCATCACACAGGATGTACAGCAGGTGATTGAAATTTCCGAATCCACCCTGTACCCCGTCCTGCGGCGGCTGCTCAAGGAAGGGTATTTAACAACCTATGACGAGGCTTTCGCCGGGCGCAACCGGCGTTACTACCGCATCACAGAGCACGGCCGCACGCGACTGCTTCAGCATCGGACTGACTGGCAGGCCTACCGCGACGGCATCGACAAGATTTTTTTCGGAGGGCAAGTATCATGAACAGAAACGAATATCTTGCGGCGCTGTGGGGGGCGCTGTCCGGTCTGCCGGACGAGGAGCGCGCGAGCGCCCTGCGCTATTACGAGGAGTACCTCGACGATGCCGGTCCGGAAAACGAGGCGCGCGCCATCGAAGAACTCGGCTCTCCTCAACGCGTTGCCGCGCAGATTCTGGCGGATTATCGTGAACTGACCACAGTGCCCGGCGCGAAAAACGCATCACAGGGCGAAAACGGCAGCGCCTCTTCGGGTCAAACCACACCCAAACGCGGTTGGCGCGGCATCAATCCGTGGCTGCTGCTCGTGTTGGTGCTGCTCGCCATTCCGATCGGCGTCCCGCTCGCCGCAGGTGTGGCCGGCGTGATTGTCTCGCTGCTTGCAGCGGCGGTCTGCATCGTGCTCGGCGTGGTGGTGGTCGCGGTTGCCTTGCCGCTGTGTCTGCTGCTGGGCGGCGGTGCACTGATTGTATTTTCCTTTTTCGTCTGGTGGAATCCGCCCTCGGCAGTTGTCACGCTTGGCTGCGGCCTTGCCTGCCTTGCGCTCGGCGTGCTTTCCGCCCTGCTGATGTTCAAGCTGTGCACCCTGTTTATCCCCCCTATTTTCCGCGGCTTTGTCGCCATCCTGCGCTGGCCGTTTGATCGGATTCGAGGTGTAAAACGATGAAAAAACTTGTTATTTTCTGTCTGATTGTACTTGCGCTCGGCGGCGGCCTTTGTTTTGGCGGCATTATCGCAGGCGGTGAACTGTACGGGTCATACTATAACGGCTCGCTGCATTCCGTACGCGAATCGGTTGACGATGCGGGTAAATTCATCCGTGACAACCTGCACTACCGCGAATGGACGGACGCAGACGGCAGCTATCACGCCGGTTGGTACGAGGATGACTTCGGCGCAGATGCCGTCACCTCTTCCACCCCGATTACCGGCTCGCTTGACGACAAAACCCGCAAATTGGAATTTAATCTGAGCGCCGGCAGCTTTCGCATCGCGCAGTCAGACGATTTCGGCGTAGCATCCGGCCGCGTCACCACCAACGTGATGGACGGCGACACCTGGGAGCTGAGCATCCGCGGCAACGGCCAGGGGGATGAAGTGCTCATCACGCTGCCGACCGAAGCCTTCGAGGAGATCGAAATTAATCTCGGCGGCGGCGCACTCGAAATCGACACCGCGCTTTCGGCAGAATCCATTGAACTGACCGCCGGCGCCGGCAAAATCAGCGCAAACGAAACACTTGATGCACGCGACCTCGACCTGACCGCGGGCGCAGGTACCATCAGCGCCTCACTGGCCGGTACCGCGGCAGATTACTCGCTCAGCGCCAAGGCTTCTATGGGCGGCGTGACCCTCAACGGCACCGAAATCACCGGCGGCATGTTTGGCACGCACCGCACCGAGCAAAACGGCGGCCTGCGCGAACTCGACCTCTCCGTCGGCGCGGGACAGATTGCATTGTTTACCGAAGAATAACTTGACTGTACACCACAAAACCCGTATGATAAGAAAGAGGAGTCTTTATTATGAATGACAAGAAACTTTACCGCAGTGAAACCAACCGTATGCTTTGCGGCGTATGCGGCGGCGTCGGTGAGTATTTCAGCATTGATCCAACCCTTGTCCGCTTGGCGTGGGTGCTGCTGTGCTTCCTCGGCTCGGCCGGTCTTTGGGTCTATATCATCGCTGCGATTATCATTCCGACGCAGAGCGCGGTTTAATCACGAAAACGAGAGGATGTATCCCCTATGAGCGAACAAAAGCAGCCGTTGAACGAAGAAATCGAAGAATTGGACGCAGTGCCGGAAGAGGAAACCGCCGTGGCGCTCTCCGAAACCGACATGACAACCGATTCTGACGAAGAAACCGAAACCGCCGAGGAAGAGCCCGAACCCGAACCGCTCTTTACCAACAAAATTTTTGGTCTTCCCCGCATGTGCTTCCACGGTCTTGCATTCGGTGTCGCGGGCGGCTATATCCTGTCCGGCATTATCGGCCTGATTTTCGGAAAAACCCCCAGTGCGACGACGATGGCAATCATCTGCGCGGCCGTGGGTTATTTCATCGCAAACCGCTCTTTCAAAAAAAAGAAAGCGGCGCTCGAGCAGGAACAAGCCGAGCAACAAAAATAAAGATAAAAACGGGGGACGGCTTTGCGCCGTCCCTCTTTGTTTCGCGTGGTATGTTGTGCTATAATGAACGTATACAAGGAGGGTTTTGCCGATGAAAACCGCTGTTGTTTATTTTTCGCTCGGCGGCTCGACGCGCTCGTACGCCCGCGCCGAGGCTGACGCCCGACAGGCTGCACTGTTCGAGGTTCGTCCCGCTCAGAAATACAATCCCATTACCGCATTTGTCCGCGGCTGTCCCGCCGCGCGGGCGCAGAAAAGCGTGCCGCTGATCGGACCGCTGCCCAATCTGTCTGAATATGACCGCGTTGTGCTGATGGCGCCGGTCTGGGCGGGCTTCCCCGCGCCGCCGTTCAACAGCATGGTCGAGCTGCTGCCGCGCGGGACGACGGTCGAAATTTTGTTGGTCTCATCGAGCGGCGACTCTTCCGCCTGTGCGGACAAGGTGCGTGAGCAGATTCAAAACGCAGGCTGCACGCTGGCAGCTCAGCGCGACATACGGGTCATGCGCCGATGAATTACGCTTACATGCTTCGTTGTGCCGACGACACCTTTTACTGCGGCTGGACCAACGATTTGACCGCCAGACTCGCCGCGCACAATAGCGGGCGGGGCGCCAAATACACGCGCGGACGCGGTCCGGTCGTGCTGGCGCACAGCGAGGTGTTCGACACGCAAAGCGAGGCCATGCAGCGCGAAGCCGCCCTCAAAAAGCTGCCGCGTCCCGCCAAGCAGGCCCTTGCCGACGGCGGACGGGACGGTGAACTGCTGACCGTTTACGATGCGGACGGCCGCCCCTGCGGCGACTGCCCGCGCACCACGGTGCACGCCCAAGGCCTGCGGCATCACGTTTGCCACCTGTGGGTCTGCGGCACTTGGAACGGGCAGCGCGGTCTCTGGCTGCAGCAACGGCAGCATGACCGTCCGCTTTACCCCGGCTGGTATGATTTGACCTCGACCGGGCACATCGACCCGGGAGAAACGCCCGAGGCAGGCGTGCTGCGCGAAGCGCGTGAGGAGATCGGCCTTACTCTTGCGCCCGCTGATTTGATTGCCGCCGGTGCGCACGTGCAACAGTATGACCGCGGCGAAGCACAGGGCTTTGACGATGAGCTGGCCTTCGCCTTTGTCTGCCGCAGGGACGGCGCGCCGCCCTTTGCCCCCGGCTCCGAAGTCGCAGGGATGGCCTTTGTCACGCTTGCGGACTTTGCACGCGCGCATGAAGAAGTGTTCGATTTGCCGGCCCGCCTGCCGGACGGCACGCCGCTTATCGTTCCGCACGATCATCTATGCTGCCTGCACCAAAGCGAATGGGAGGCTGTACAGGCTCTTTTGTGCGAAACATTTCCGGAATAAACAAAAAACAAGCTGTTGCATTGCAACAGCTTGTTTTTTTGTTACCGATTCATAGCCCCGACCGCGATACATGCGGCAAGACTGACGGCGGCGGCGACCGCACAAAACGCCGAGCGTTTGCGGCACGCCTTTGCCTTGGGATCATCCTGCGGGTCTCCGGACTCGCTGCGGCCCGCGATCATGCCATACTGCACCTGCTGCAGCGCGGTCAGCGCGGCGAACAGGACAAACGCGGCAAGCAGTGCCAATTGCAGGAGTTTCATCAGTGAATCAAGTTCAGTACCAGAGCCGCGATGACGAAGATCACGCCGACAACCGAGGTCAGACGGGCGAAGACCTTATCAGCCGCGGTGGCCTTGCCTGCGCCGAAGAAGGTTTCAGCACCGCCGGAAACTGCACCCAGACCCTGCTGTGCGCCGCTCTGCAGCAGCACCACTACGATCAGGAACAAGCTCGCGACGATCATTACGACGGACAGTGCGATTTGTGCGGTAGTCATTTGACAATTCCTCCAATGGTTTCTATCCGCGTCATGCGCGGTTTATAAGCGTATAAAGTATGATATCATAGTCGTTCTGTGATTTCAAGTGTTTTCGAGCATATTTTACAGCCATTCCGCAAGCAGATCCTTGAGCGGCCCGCCCATTCTGTTGGTATAAACCTTGCGTGCATTCAAGTCAACGACCGCCAGCCGCACCGATGACCAACCATGCGCAGGTGCGCGATAGCTGCACTCCGATGTAAGCTTTTTGATTTTTTTCTGTACCGATTTATCCGGGTCGGCACACGCCAGTATCATCGAAATAATGGAGAATTCATGCGCCGCATCAGGCGTTACCAGCTCGCTTTGCAGCGTTTTCACGTAATCCCACCATTGCTCGAGCTGCGCCTCATTCAATTCCGGCTCGGCGAACAAAACGCGGTATTCATGCGCATGGGTGGACGAACCGGTTCCCATGATGCCGAGCAGCTTGCGCTCCTCATCAATCCCAAACGTACCGTAAAGTGCTGCCATACGCCCTTTAACATCCACATTCTGCGACAGAACGAAGCCTTTCTGCATACTTTGCGCCATTCGATCGCGCAGGCCGATGAATTCGGTCGAGAAATCCATATGTACCCCCCTTACAGGTCGCGCGGGTAGTCGCCCGCGTCCGTCATCGCTGCGACAGCCGCCATAACGACCGGCTTGTCCTCCCGATAGGTCACGCCGAACCAGCGCGCATCGGTGGTCAGCACCTTAGCCGAGGCGCGTCCCGCTTCAATCAGCTCATCGACCGCAAACGGCAGATAATATTCACCCTTCATCGGGTTTTGCGGCAGCTTTGCGGCAAAAAAGCGTCGTAGCCCCTCATCAAGCAGCGGCAGGAAGGAGGGCGTAAAGCCCCATAGATTCATCGAAACCGGCGTGCCCTCGGCAATCTCCCCCGCCGGCGCGTCGCCGTCCGCGGCGTACACAATTCGGCCGTCCGCCGCACGCGAAATGGCGGTGCGCTCGACAATGCTGGTCAAAAATCCGTTTTCATCGGCCGTACACACGCCGCGCGACACCGTGCCGTTTTCGGTCAGCGTGTTTTCCACGCGGTAACCGACCATGCAGTAGCGGTACTTTTCATCATCTGCCGCGTTCAGCAGATATTCATACATTTTGCGGAAGGCGTCCGCTCCGTAGAAATCATCCGCATTGATGACCGCAACCGGACATCCCGCCGCCAGTTCCTTGGCACACCAGACCGCGTGCGCCGTGCCGAGCGGCTTTTCCCGTCCGGCCGGGGCGGTCAAGCCCTCGGGCAGACTGTCCAGCGTCTGGTAAGCGTAATCGACCTGCATGAAGCGGCGCGCCTTCGCACCGATTGCCTGCTCAAACGCGTCCCGCAGCTCAGGTCGAATGATAAAAATCACACGCTCAAAGCCCGCGCGGTGCGCATCAAATATCGAATAATCCAGGATAATCTGGCCGCCCGGGCCGATGGGATCAATCTGTTTGAGGCCGCCGTAGCGCGAGCCCATTCCCGCCGCCATGATGACCAAAACCGGTTTCTGCATAAAAAATTCCTCTTTTTCTGGAAATATGTGTACAAATTATGTCAATGAGTTACACAAGATATACTTTATTATACTAGGGCGTATCAGAAAACACAAGATGTTTCACATACGCCACTTGTTTTTTGTAGGAAAACATGAAAATATCGGGGGCGTCCGTGCAAAGATTGCAAAGAGTCGGGAAAACTGATAAAATAGATGCGTTAAAAAAATGTCATAATAATCAAATAAACCGCAGGAAAAATTAAAGTGAGGTATACGATTCGATGCGTAAAACGAAAATTATCTGCACACTTGGTCCCGCGACCGAAGGACCCGTTCTTGCTGAGCTGATGAAGGCCGGCATGAACGTAGCCCGCCTGAATTTCAGCCATGGCTCGCATGAGGAGCACAAGTCGCGCATGGACGCGGTCAAGGCCACCCGCAAGGAGCTCGGCCTGCCGATCGGCATCATGCTGGACACCAAGGGCCCCGAAATCCGCATCAAGACTTTCAAGGAAGGCCGCATCGCCGTTGAGGAAGGCCAGTCCTTCATTCTGACTACCCGCGACGTTGAGGGTGACTCCTCCATCGTTTCCATCACCTACGAAGGCCTGCCGTCTGACGTATCCGCCGGCACCCGCCTGCTGATCGACGACGGTCTGGTCGCGTTCGACGTGGTTGAGATCAAGGACGGCACCGACATTGTCTGCCGCGCGCTCAACAACGGCCCTCTTTCCAACCGCAAGTCGGTCAACGTACCCGGCATCAAGCTGAACATGCCCTTCGTTTCCGAAAAGGATCGTTCTGACATCGAGTTCGGCCTGACGCAGGACATCGATTTTATCGCCGCTTCCTTCACCCGCACCGCGCAGGATATCCGCGACATCAAGGCTATCCTCAAGGCACACGGCAAGGAAGACGTCGAAATCATCGCCAAGATTGAGAACATGGAAGGCGTTAACAACGTGCAGGAGATTCTGGACGAAGCCAACGGCGTCATGGTTGCCCGCGGCGATCTGGGCGTTGAAGTTCCGTTTGAGGAGCTGCCGGAAATCCAGAAGAGCCTCATCAAGACCTGCATTTCGCGCGGCAAGCGCGTTGTTACCGCGACCCAGATGCTCGAATCGATGGCACACAACCCGCGTCCGACCCGCGCTGAGGTTTCCGACGTAGCAAACGCTGTTTATGACGGCACCTCCGCTATCATGCTGTCCGGCGAAACCTCGGTCGGCAAGTATCCGGTCGAAACCGTGCGCACGATGAGCATGATCGCTGAGAACGCAGAGCGCACCATTCACTACGATCGCCGCCGCACCACCCGTCTGGAGTTCCAGAACATGGACGTCATCGGCGACAATAAGACCAACGCAATTGCGCATGCAACCTGCACCACCACCCATGATTTGGGCGCGAAGTGCATCGTTGCCTTCACCGAGTCGGGCTCGACTGCCCGCGCGGTATCCTCCTTCCGCCCCGGCGCACCCGTCATCGGTGCAACGCCGTGCGACAAGACCTTTAACCGCCTGACCATGTCTTGGGGCGTTACCCCGGCGCTGGTTGGCCGTCCGACCTCGGGCACTGAGCTGTTTGAGCAGTCGGTTCGCGCAGCTGTCAACACCGTCGGCGCTGCCGCGGGCGACATCATCACCGTTACCGCCGGCATGCCGGTCGGTCAGGTGAACTACACCAACACCCTTCGTGTTCTTGAACTGACACAGCAGATTCTGGAGCACGGCTTCCGCGACTGATATGTCGTTTAAACGCATGCAGCGAATGCTGGTGCGCCTGCTGTCGGTGCTGGTACTCGTAGCGATCTTGTTTTGTCTCGGTCTCTATGCGTACCGCACCTTCTTCGGCTATAATTATGACAACACGCTGTCGGGCAAGGATCTGGCTGCGGGCGTCAAAGCCGATGAGGGCATCACCAACATCGCATTGTTCGGCCTTGATACGCGCGAAGGTGACACGAGCAGCCACTCTGACTGCATGATGATTGTCTCCGTAGACAATACGCGGGGTAAAATCAAGCTGATTTCGCTGATGCGGGACAGCCTTGTAAGCATTGACGGCTACGGTGAAGCCAAGCTCAACGCCGCCTACTTCAACGGCGGCCCCGAGCTTGCCATCAAGACCATCAATCAGACCTTTGACACCGACATCACCGAGTACGTTACGGTCGATTTCGAACAGCTGGTCGATATCATCAATCAGCTTGGCGGTATCGAGATTGACGTGCAAACCGCTGAGGTTGCCGAGCTCAACCGTGTCATCCGTGACTACGGCATCGAACAGAACAAGACCTTCGCCAGTGTTGAAGGCGCAGGCAAGCAAAAGCTTGACGGCGTGCAGGCGCTGTGCTACGGCCGCATCCGTAAGGGCGGCACGGGAGACGACTGGAGCCGCGTGGAGCGGCAGGGCATCGTGATAAGCGCGCTGTTCTCCAGCGTGCAGAATCGCTCGGCTGCCGAGCTGCTCGGCCTGATGCAGACGCTGCTGCCTTATGTGACGACCTCGCTCTCGCCGACCGAGCTTGCGCCGCTTGTAGTTGGTGCGCTCAAAAACGGCGTACCCACACTTGAGCATACCCGTGTTCCGCTGGACGGTCAGTGGAATTACTATGGGTCTTCGAGCGAATACATTCTTTATGATACCGACGCTGCCGCGGAAACCATTCACGCCTATGTGTATGACGACGTGTTCCCCGGTGCTTCCAAGCCGTCTGCCACCTCAGAGGGGACGGATGGCGCATCCGAACCGCTCGGCGGCGTTGACTTTACCGAGGAGCCGACTGACGGCCCACCGTCCTCCACGTCGCAGGAGCAGACCGCCGACCCCGCGTCACTCGCGGAATCAGGCGGCAGCTATGATCCCGCAACCGGCGACTACCAAGATTCAGACGGAGATTATTACCGTCTGGACGGCAGCGGCAACAAGGTGTACTACGATCAGGACGCCTATCGCGCAAAACTGAATCAGTAATTTGGAAAGGCTGGACATGCGTCCGGCCTTTTCTCCCAAAGGAGGAGCAGTAATATGTATGAAAAGCGCGTCCTGCCAAACGGCGTACGCCTGATTTCCGAACGGATCGGTCAAGTGCGCACCGCCTCAATCGGTATTTGGATTGGCAACGGCAGCCGCTATGAGCCTGCCGCCCTCGGCGGAATTTCGCACTTTATCGAGCACATGATTTTCAAGGGAACGGAAAAACGCTCCGCCCGCCACCTCGCCATTGCGATGGATGCGCTTGGCGGTCAGTTCAACGCCTTTACCGACAAGGAATGCACCTGCTATTATATGAAGCTGCTCGATACCCGGATTAAGACCGGCGTTTCAATTCTTGCGGATATGTTCATGAACTCCCGCTTCGCGCAGGAGGACATCGAGCTTGAGCGCGGCGTCGTGCTTGAGGAAATCGACATGTATGAGGACACGCCCGACGATGTGGCGATTGAAAAGCTGTTTGAGCGCTGCTACGCAGGTTCTGCACTGGGCCGCCCGATTCTCGGCACGCCCGAAACGCTGCAGACCATCAACTCGGAAGCAATGCATGCCTATGTCAGTGAGTTTTACCGCCCCCATGACACGGTCGTGGCGATTTCGGGCAGCTTTACCGAGGACGATCTGGATTATATTGCAGATTTGTTCTCCGCCATGACGGGTGAGGGACACAACGCGCCGACCCTCGCGCGCTACACGCCGAGCCTTGTGCTGCGTGAAAAGGAGATTGAACAGAATCACCTCTGTCTCTCCTTTCCCGGCGTACCGCTGCTGAGTGAACAACGCTTTCAAATGAATCTGCTTGGCTCGATTTTAGGCGGCGGCATGTCGTCCCGCTTGTTCCAGACCGTGCGCGAGCAGAACGGTCTGTGCTACTCGATTTATTCGTTCGGCACCTCTCATCTGGACACCGGCCTGCTGTCCGTGTACGCAGGCGTCGGGCCGGACTCCGAGCGCCGTGCGCTCGAGCTCATCATCCGCGTGCTGCGCGACTTCTGCGAAAACGGCCCTGATGCGGACGAGCTTGCACGCTGCCGTGAGCAGGTCAAGACCACCCTGCTGATGGGGCTGGAAAGCACCGGTACGCGCATGATGTCCATCGGTAAGAGCGAGCTGATGCGCGGCACGGTCGATCCGATCGAAACCGTGCTTGCCCACTACGATGCGGTCACGGCGGCGGATATTCTGGCGCTTGCCCGGCAGACGTTCGACTTTACCAAGGCTTCGCTCTCGGTCGTCGGTCAACCCGACACGGCGGACAGCTACAAAACGCTTCTTCTTTAATATGTTTGCCTTTGTGCAGTTAAAAAGACCGTGGAACAGATTCCACGGTCTTTTTCGATACAGTTTGGGTGACAATCGGCGCTGCGTCCGACTGTTCCTCCGGCTTGTCCTGCGGTGTACGCCCATCCTCGAGCATTTTGCGGTGTTCCTCGCGGCTGACACGCACAATTTCGGTCGGCGGCGCTTTATGTTCACCGTCCCGCGCTTCGCCGACACGCGTGCCGAGGTGCTCCTTGAGCCCGTTTGCCTTGTTGTCCCGCTTGGCGGAAACTGCAATGACCATCCGGTCGCCGTCCGCACCGGTCAGATAACCGTCCTCATAAAAGCGGCCGATGGTGCGGTCAAGTGCCTCATCAATATGGGTGAAGGGCGGCAGTTCCTCATCAAGCTCCGCCGCAAGCGCCTCGGACTGATCGTCCGCCGAGCGCACCTCAATCACCTGATCGAAGCGGTTGAGCGTGTACTCCACCGAGGTCTCCGTATCGACGCTGACATAGGAATAGGGATCGTAGACCGCGTAAACGCTGACCGTCGCCATCGAGCACAGCACGGCCACGCAGGCCGCCCATGCGACCGTGCGCCGCAGACGCTTGGGGCGGTGCAGATTGAGATCAACCTGCTGACCGAGCACGTATTTCCGGTTGGCCACACGGTAAACCGTGCCGTCCTGTGCCAGCACGGCGGCTTTGGCACCGCGCAGCTCAACGATCACAGCTCGCATCGCTCCAACTCCTTTCTGATTCCCTGTAAATACTCCGACAGCATTGGATAATCGCCCGACAGCAGCAGTGCTGCCGCAATCAGATAACGTCGGTGCCGCTCAATTACCTTTTTCGGCACACCGCTGCTTTTGACCAGCTGCCCGATCGGCAGCTGTTTGGTTTTCTTCATTTCATCGAGCAGCCCCGGCGTGCGGAGCAGCACGGCCGCCGCCTTGGCGCAGGCCGTGCGGGTTTTGTCCGCACGCGGCGAGCAGTCAGCAAGATCGTAAAAGGTGAAGCCGTAGTCTGCAAAGAGGGCGTTTGCCGCCTCGATTTCACCCGCGGCGCTCAGCGCCTGCGGCTGCGCCGCCTGTTCGGCAACGGCAAGCTGCAGGGACGTATCGCCCTCGTCCGGGTCGATTGTTCCGTCAAACGCCTGCGGCGCAAGCTGTATCTCACAGGAAAACCGACGCTGCCCGCGATGATAATCGGTCAGTCGGCGGCTGATGACGGTCGCAGCAAAGGGCAGAAAGCCGCCGTTCGCCGGATTGTAGGCCTGCACCGCCTCGTAAAATGCCATCAGTGCGATGGAAAACTCATCGTCGCTCCGGTCGACGAATCGGCCGCAGTTTTTGCCTGCGCATCGCAGAATGAACTGCTGCTGCGCGGTGATAAACCGCTCCAGATATGCATTGTCGTCCGCCGCACGCACGGCCTGCTGATTGACAAGCACCACGCCGATTCACCTCCCCATTCCTTGTTGGGTTTATTTTATCGGCGCAGTGTGTTTAGTTTGTGTAAAGTACGTTTTGGTTGCGTGACCGCTTTATTGTGTTTTTGTGACGTTCTGGAAGCGCGTCAGCATGGTCGCGACCTCGGCGCGGGTGGCTGTGCCGCCGGGATTCAGCGTGGTCGCGCTGCTGCCTGTCAAAATGCCCTTGGAAACGCACCATGAGACCGCATCCGCCGCGTAGGACGAAATCTGTCCCGCGTCGGTATAGGTGGACAGGTCGGCGCTCTCCGCATCCGCACCTGCATAGCGGTACAGCATGGCGGCAAGCTGCTCCCGCGTGACGCTCTGGTCGGGCGAGAATACCCCGCTCGACGTGCCGCTGATGACACCCTTATCATTCGCCCACTGGACGGCCTGCGCGTAGTAGGCGGTGGACTCCACATCGCCAAAGGCTGAGCCGGCCTGCGCAGTCTCGCCGCTCATACGATACAGTACGGTTGCAAGCATGCCGCGCGTCATCGCGCCGTTAGGGGCAAAGGTGGTTGTGTCCGTGCCGTTCATCAGTCCGCTGCGGGTGACCTGCTCCACCGCCTGATAGTACCAGTCGGTGGGTTTTACATCCTGAAAGCCGCTCTGCGCACCGGTTTGCTGATTGCCGCCCGTGCCAAGCGCCGCCTCAGCTGTACCGACCGACTCGCCGTCCACCAGCACGGTGTAGGTCTCGCCCTCGGTGAGCGCATCAGAGGAGTAGATGACATTCGCCATCGGGCCGAGCGCGGTCGCGGTGTAAAGCGTTTTGCCGCTGCTGTTCTGCACGGTAATCACGCTGCCCGCGGTGATACCGAGTGCGCTCGTCTGGCTCATGCCGCCACCTGCGCCGTCCGGTTTTGTGCCCGTCGCACCGTCGGGGCGCTCTCCCTTATTGGGGCGGGTGAACGTGCCGTCTGTGTTCTCGGGCGGGGTCATCTGCTGTCCGTCCATGCCGGTCGGTGCGGTGGGCTGTTCACCGGTTGTGCCGGTCGGACGTGTACCGCCGCCGCCCATCATTGCGGCTGTGCCGACCATCACATAAGGCTGGCTGCCGCCGGTCGGTGTCATGCCTGCGCCGAAGAGCGTGCCACCGTCAAGCGTAAAGGACCCGTCATAATCAATTGCAATGTCGCCGCCGTTATTTGCGCCATACACCTCAACCGTGCCGCCGTACATATTGATATCATGGTTGGAATCGAGCGCGTCCGCGCCCGCGTCCACATAAAGGTTGCCGCCGTAAAGGTTGATTTCATACAGGTCGGAGCGCTCGCCGATATCGCTGTTGGCCGCATTCAGGCCGTCGTCGGACGCGACTACGTCAAGATCGCCGCCGTATACGGTGACCGTAGTGCCCTCCAGACCCTCATAGCTTGCGGTGATCTGAATGCGCGGGGTCGTGGTCGAGGATACGCCCTGCTGGCCGACCGTCAGCGCATCGTCGGCATGCAGCGCGTCGTCTCCGGTTGCGATGGTAAACTCGCCGCCTGTCACAGCCAGCGTGTTCGCGTGCAGCGCGTCATCCGCCGTGTCGAGGTCGAAGCTGCCGCCCGATACAGCCAGCGTGCCGCCCGCCTTCAGACCCTTGCACGACTCTGCTTCTTCGGCAAGCGTGGTCTTGTGACCGCTGTTGGTCGTCACGTCAAACGTGCCACCCGTGACCGTCAGGTCACCGTCGGCCTGCACGCCGTCGCAGGCAGCGGTCAGCGCGAGCGTGCCGCCCGAAATGGTGACGTTGCCCGCCGACACTGTGTCCGTTTCGTCCGGTGACGCCTTGACCGCGTCTCCCTGTGCGTTAACAGTCAGCTTGCCGCCTGCGATTTTTAAATCGTTGTCGCAGGACAGGCCGTCGTCCGCAGCGTCAATGTTCAGCGTCAGCTCATCGACCGTGATGCTCGATTCTGCCGCGCCCTTGATGCCGTTTTTGAAGTTGCCGTCGACCGTCAGCGCGCCTGCGCCACTGAGCGACAGACTGCCGCCGGTTTTGACCTTGATGGC
Organism: Butyricicoccus sp. Marseille-Q5471; assembly: GCF_951230135.1. Classification (GTDB taxonomy): domain Bacteria; phylum Bacillota; class Clostridia; order Oscillospirales; family Butyricicoccaceae; genus Agathobaculum. The sequence goes on from NZ_CATNVC010000001.1 coordinate 416,814, forward strand.
CGCATTTTCGTCATTCGCCGCAGCCGAGTCGGCGACTGTGTTCTTCGTGCCGGATGCCGCTACCAGATTGGCCTCCGCGCCCTTGTTGACCGTAATCGCCGAGGTGGCGGTCGAGGTCAGCGTCAGGCCGCTGAGCACCAGCGTCACGTCCTCCACGTCCTTTTTGACGGTGATTGTGCCATCACTGCACGAGCCGGAAAAGACATAGGTGCCAGCGGCGGTGATTGCGACGGCTGTTCCGTCGATTTCAAAGCCGTTATACTTGCCCGAGCCGCTTGCCGCGCTCGAGGTAAAGGAAATCATGGTTGCGTTGTCGGTCGTGTAGCTGGTCGCCGCGCAGGCGACGGTCGGCAGCAGGCCTGCCGCAACCGCAGCGACCAACAGACCGGATAATACTCGTTTCATGTTGCTCCTCCTTATAATGTTTCGCGCAGCGTCGGCACCTTGCCGCAGACAATGTCCAGATTGCCGTTGCGGCAGCGAACCGCGTCCAGCAGCTCCTTCTCAATCTCCGACGATTTGAGCGTGATGTGATAATGCAGATTGTACAGGCTGCCCATATTGGTCGTGCGCACCGAAATCAGCTCGGCATGGCGGGTGTACTGCTCAAACAAATCGTCGAACAGGCCGGTATAATCAAGGTTTTCGGGGATGGTGATTTTCAGTTCCTTTTCCTCGCAGGGCTTGACGCCGAAGGACAGCAGGCTGTACAGCAGCAGCAGCGCGCACACGGCCACGCCTACAATGACAGCCACGCCCACATATCCCATACCGGTCGCAAGGCCGAGGGTCATGGTCAGGAAAATGCAGGTGATGTCCCGCGCCGTGCCTGCCGCCGAGCGGAAGCGCACCAGACTGAACGCACCCGCGACCGCAACGCCCGCGCCGAGGTTTCCGTTGACTAACAGAATAATCGACTGCACCAGAATGGGCAGCAGCGCTAGTGTAATCGCCATGGACTGGGTGGAATGGTTTTTGAACATGTAAACCGCCGCGACCAATGCGCCGAGGGCGAGTGAGACGACGGTGCAGATGAGAAATCCTTGCGCGGTCAGTCCCGCGGACAGGATAGAGCCAAATAAAATGTCAGGCACAGGTGATTTCCTCCTTTTGTTTCTGCGCCAGCGAACGCTGGTACGCAAGGCCGTATTTCGAAAAGCTGACGGGAAAAATCCGAAGCTCCGACAGCGCGCGGGCAAGCCACAGCGGGGTGGTGCCGGGGATTTTAATCTCCATCAGGCAGGTGCCGGGTTCGAGCAGCTGCTCCCCCCATGCGCCCGCCTTCAGGTCAAGCCGATCCTGCCGCCAGCGGATGTTCGCATCAAAAGTGACGCGCAGATCGGGCTGATACTGGTCAAACAGCGCAAGCCTGTCATAAAAGATACACATTGCGGGCTGCAGTTCGCCATAAAACTGCTTGATCCAGTCAATCTCGCGGATAATCTGGCTGTCCGTGGGCGGCAGCTCGCTTCCGCAAAGATAGCCGACCGCCTCGTCATAGGCCATGGCCGCGCGGCGCTTGTAAACCACGCCCGCGAATTTCTTTTTGATTTCGGCAAAGGCTTCGGTATCCTCTCCCGGCGTTTTGTAGCAGCGCAGCCGCAGCTTCTCCTTATATGCCGGTTTGTCCAGTGACCGACGCACCAGCTTAAAGTCCGGCGTATCAAAATAAATGTTGCCGATGGTCGATTCCGCGAAACGGTCGCGCACCATGCGGTCCGCCAACACCTCGCCGAGCGCATCATACTGCGCCTGCGTCAAGAGATATTTCTTTTCGTATCGCCTGAATACGTCCTGATATGTACTCATGGGGGTTCGCCTCCTGTTTGTTTTGCTCTTTGCTATATCATTCGGCGCGCCGCTTCGAAATTTTGGGGTGCTGCTGAAAATTTCTGAAATTATTTTTTTGCAAACAAAAAAAGAGCCGCCCTTTTGGGCAGCTCTTCGCTGTTTGTTTATTTGTCCACGACCGGAATCGGCGTTTCGTCTTTTTCATCGAGATGCGCTAAGTAATGCTTAGTCTCCTTCGCAATCACACCGGACAGCAGCAGCACCGCGACCAGGTTCGGAATCGCCATCAACGCGTTGAGGATGTCGGCAATTGTCCAAACAAGGTCAAGCGCCAGCACCGGACCGACAACCACGATTGCAATGAAGATAACCTTATACGGCAGGATTGCCTTCTTGCCGAACAGATACTCTGCGCAGCGCTCGCCGTAGTACGACCAGCCGAGGATGGTGGAATACGCAAAGGTAATGATACCGATGACCAGAATCAGCGGTCCGAACACCGGAATCTGCGAGAACGCCGCCGTCGTCATCTGGCCGCCGTTTTGAATCATATCCATATTGATGTCCGGGTTTTTCATAATGGTCGTAACAAGCACCAGACCGGTCATCAGGCACACGACAACCGTATCCCAGAACGTGCCGGTTGCGGAGACGAGCGCCTGCCGAACGGGATTGCGGGTTTGCGCGGCGCTTGCGACCAGCGGCGCCGAGCCCATGCCGGATTCATTGGAAAACAGGCCGCGTGCCACGCCGTACTGCATAGCCATCATGATGCCGCGGCCGACCAGACCGCCTGCGACCGAGCCGGGCGTGAACGCCAGCGTCAGAATCGCCTTGACGGCGGGCAGGATAAAGTCCCAGTTAAGGCATAGGATAATGACACAGCCCAGCACATAGAACACCGCCATAAAGGGCACCAGCTTTTCGCAGACGGTTGCAATGGACTTGATGCCGCCGATAATGACAACCGCTGTGATGAGGCCGAACACAATGCCGATAGCGATAGACGGAATGGTGAAATTCGGCGTATTGCTCTGAATCACCTCAGCGATCGCGTTGATTTGCGTGCCGCAGCCGATGCCAAACGAGGCCAGCACGGCGAACAGCGCAAAAATCACACCAAGCCATTTCATATTCAGGCCGCGCTCCAGCGCGTACATCGCGCCGCCCTGCATGCGGCCGTCCTTCGTCTGCACGCGGTACTTGACCGCAATCAGGCTTTCCGCGTACTTGGTGGCAATGCCGAATACGCCCGTCAGCCAACACCAGAGCACCGCGCCCGGACCGCCGATGAACACAGCCGTGCCCACGCCGATGATATTGCCCGTACCGATGGTCGACGCCAGCGCGGTGGTCAATGCCTGAAACTGGCTGACATCGCCCGGCGAATCCGGATCCTTCGTGACCGATAGTTTGATGCCAGTCAATGTTTTGCGCTGAATGAAGCCGGTGCGGAATGTCATGAACAAGTGAGTGCCCAGAAGCAGCACAATCATCGGCAGCCCCCAGATCCAGGTGTCGATTCGACCCATCAGCTCAGAAAATGCTTCCATTTACGTCTCCCCTTTTTGTTTGTGAAATATTAAAAGGGAGTGAAGCCACGGCTTCCCTCCCTAAAAAACAACACAAATATGCGCGTGCCGCAACGCCGCGCCGGTCTCTCGTGTTATGAGAGTCTGCGTGTTTCGTGCGCCCCATTGCACCCGAACCGCAATTTTAGATTATTATACCGTATCACCCAATTAAATGCAAGAACTTCTTTGTCTCCCTGCATTTTCTTTTCTCCGAAAAAACTTTGAAAGAAAATTATAAATAGTTGTTGACAACACTGTCGAACCGTGGTATTCTAATTAGGCAGTCAACTGAGACCGCAAAACGCGCCAGTAGCTCAGCTGGATAGAGTGTTTGGCTACGAACCAAAAGGTCGGGGGTTCGAATCCCTTCTGGCGTACCAAATTAAACCGTTGTTTCATCCGAAATGACGGTTTTTTTGTATTTATTTTGAGTTTCACTTTGATCCAGTCTCCAATTTTATGACCATTCCGCGGCTGCCGCAATGTGCTCATGTTAATCAGCAACGTGCTCTTGGCACGTAAAAGAAAAGGGCAGGTGCTTTTCCCATGAAAGCGCCTGTCTTTTTCTTTTGGATTTCTCCGCACTATAATATGCATCCTGATGTATGAGCTATCAATCCTCGCCGACATTTACCCAGATGTTTCCATTGGCATTTGATTTCAGGCACGCATCCACAAATTCGATGCCGCGCACCCCATCCTCCACCGTCGGATAGCGCAAAGTGCCTGCATCGCCGCCTGACTTTTTCGCAATCAGATTCGCACAATAGCCGTGATAGATGTTTCCAAACGCCTCATAGAAACCTTCAATATGCCCCGACGGCAGGCGGCAGAGCTCCTTCGCGGAGGGATAGAGGTAGTCGCGGTTGTTGGTGTAAATCTGCGGCGGCTGATTGATGCGCGTGACGCGCAGCTCCCATGGCTTCAGGTGCGTCCACTCAATCGATCCTTTTTCGCCGAAAACCCGGACGGTCAGCTCGGTTTCGTGCCCCATCGCTACCTGCGAGGTCCAAATGAGGCCCGGCACGCCGCCGTCGAACTCAACGAGCATCTGCGCGTTCGTTTCCAGCGGCACATCTGCGGGAATGCGGTCAAACCGCGCGATAACGCGCTTTGGGTGCATGCCGGTCATCTTGGAAATCAGACATTCCACATGCGTGCCAATGTCCGCACAGCAACCGGATTCGCCCGACCTCTTGGGATCATGCCGCCATGTTGCCTGCTCCGAATGTTCGGAAATCAGCGAAACCGCCAGCCATTCTTGCGGGTATTCGCCTTGAATTGTGGTGATTTTCCCAATTTCGCCCGCATCAATCATCTCGCGCGCCTGTCGAATCATTGCATAACCGGTATAGGTGTAGGTCACGCCGAATTGCAGATCTTTTTCCTTCGCAAGCGCAGCCAGCTCGCGTCCCTGCGCTGCATTCAGTGCAAGCGGCTTGTCACAAACGACGTGGATTCCCTTTTCAAGGAAGTATTTTGCAATGGGGTAATGGGTGTCGTTGGGCGTGACGATTGTCACAAAATCAATGCCGTCCTCGCGTGCGGATTCCGCATCCGCCATTTCGGTATAGCTGTGATATACCCGCGACAGGTCTGCCACGTTCCATTTCTCCGCGCACGACAGGTTTTGCTCGCTCTTGCGCGTAAAGCACCCTGCCACGAGCACCGCCAAATCGTCCATGAGCGCACCGTGCCGGTGCACATCACCAATGAATGCACCGTTACCGCCGCCCACCATGCCAAATTTCAATTTCATCGTCTTTTCCTCCTGCCGAAATTCTCAGATCCAATTCTTTATATCAATAAGAGACTCGACAAAATGCCGAGTCTCTTATTTAATATAAGCCGTCAATGCATAATTGTCACGATCAAATTTATGCGAGGATTTCGGAAAGCTTGACCGAACGCCCTTCCTGATAGGACTTGGCCGCTGCCATGGCGATTGCAACCGGCATCAGGCCGTCCTTGCTGCCAACCGGAACCGCCGTATCATGCAGGATGGCGTCGCAGAAATCCTTCGCCTCCTGAATAAACGCATTATTGTAACGCTCAAGGAAGAACCAGGTCGGCTTTGCAACTTCCACTCCCTCATTCGTAGAAATCATCGCGGTATCATCCAAATCGTTAGCAACCTGTACGCAACCCTTGTCGCAATGTACTTCCGTGCGCTGGTCATAACCATAGTGCGAGGCACGGCTGTTGTCGATAACGCCAATTGCGCCATTCTCAAATTTGAGCATGATAATTGCGGTATCCACATCGTTGTACTTGTCATATCCCTGACCCGACAGCGCTGCGCCGTATGCGCACACCTCCGTTACCTCGGAGCATGACAGGTATCTGACCATGTCAAAATCATGAATGGTCATATCCATAAAGATCCCGCCGGAGGTTGCAATATACTCCATCGGCTGATGATCGGGGTCACGAGAACACACCTTGATGATGTGGGGCTGTCCCAGCTTGCCGGAAGCGACAACGTCATGCACCTTCTTATGATTATGGTCAAAGCGGCGAACAAAACCGACCTGCAGCTTTACGCCGGCATCCTCAACTGCCCGAATCGCCTTGCGAATCTCATTTAAATCGGTGTGAACCGGCTTTTCGCAGAAAACATGCTTGCCCGCTGCTGCCGCGCGCTGAATCATTTCCGCGTGTGCATCAGTAGAGGTGCAGACGAACACCGCCTCAATCTCCGGATTTTCGAAAATATCCTGCGGGTCTTTCGAGTATTTGGTAATGCCCAGGCCTTGGGCAAATGCAACTGCATCCTCATTCAGAAACGGATCCGCAATTGCCACCACTTCTGCTTCCGGCACGGACTGCACCAGATTGGTGATATGCAGGCGGCCGATGCGGCCCGCACCCAAAACACCGATTTTCACTTTCTTTGCCATGATAAGTATCCTCCTCAATAATCGTTAATGATGTAAAAATGCCGCGCACTTCTTTGCGCCCATGCAGATAACGTCCTCCGCGTCCATCTCCCAGTATGCCGGGCGGAACAGCTCAAGGCAGGCCGGACCGTGATAGCCGACCTCCATGACCTTTTTTGAAATTGCAGCAACCGGAATGCAGCCTTCCCCCGGCATGATGCGGTGACAGTGATCCAATACGCGCAGCGGAAGGTCTTCGCAGTCATTGATGTGATAAACGAACAGCTTATCCTGCGGAATCTGCGCAATATACTCCAAATCCGCGCACTTATCGTGCATATAGAAGTTGATGCAGTCCACCGTCAGTCCGACGCTCGCGCGGTCAACCGCCTGTACAATCTCAAGTGCCTGCCGAATGGAGTTGCAGCACCAACGGCGGTCGCCAATCGGCTCAAACGCGCAGCGCACACCGTACGGCTCTGCGATGTCCGCCAGTCGGTTGAGCACCTTGACCGAGTCCTCAAACACTTCCTGCTCGGTTTTGCGATCCATGTCCGGCCCCATGGTCGGAACAACAATCATGTACGGATTGCCGATTGCCTGCGCAACCTCGCACCCGAAGGTAAAGAGCTCCACCAATTCGTTCCACTGCTCGGGCGTGTTGAAATTAATGTTCTCGATTGAGTTAAACGCAAATGGTTTCAGATGGCTTTTGTCGAAAAAGGCCTTTAAATCATCAATTGTGTGCGTCTTAAAATACTCCTGAAGCATGTCCAGCCGCAGTTCAATGAAATCGTAGCCATACTTTTCGCACAGAATTAAGTCTCGCTCCACGCTGGAGTTTTCCTTGCAGGTAGCTTCGTTAAATCCTAACTTTAACATATGTAGCAACTCCTTTTTACCGCTTGCGGTACACCCTTTTTACAAGTGAATACCGCATTGCTTTTTGAAACAAGCGCAGCCGCGGCCGAATTTCGGTCGCGGTGCGCCATCGGTACTATGTAAAACGTCCCGTCCGGCGTGGTTATGCTCCAAAGACGAGTGGAGAGAAGAGTGCATACAATCCAATGATTAAAACTACCACAAGAACGGATGCAAACTTTGCGTATTTCCACGGAGTCATATCAACCTCCGGGTGGTAGTGCGACTCAACCACAGGGGACGGAGCAACCTTTGCGGATACGTACATGATAATCATATCCACCACAAAGCAGAAGAAGAGCACATACAGGGAGTGAAGCGGTGCCGGCGTCAAGGTGTTCAGCCCGATTGCATACAGAACAAAGTGCGCGACCAGCATGGTCCAGCAGCCCTTTGAAGGCACGCGCATCTTCGTAACGCCATAAATCGCCATGACGAACAGCGGTGTCAGGATATATCCCATGGACTCGTTGAGGAACGCCTGAATGCCCTGTCCAAAGAACATAATAAACGGCGAGATGACGATTGCGATGATTGCAACGATTGTACCGAACGTCTTTGATGCCTTTACAACCGTCTCGTCGTCCGCCTCAGGCTTTGCCCAGGTGTAGATATCCATTGCGAAAATCGTGGAAGCGGAGTTCAGCACCGAGTTAAAGGACGACAAAATCGCACCGAACATCACCGCAGCAAAGAATCCCAGAATCGGTTTCGGGATAACCGTCAGCAGCAGCTGCGGATACGCCAAGTCCTGTGTGCCCAGTGTATTGCCAAACACCAGAAATGCAATGATGCCCGGAACGACCGTGAAAATTGGGGTGAAGCATTTGAGCACCGCAGTCCACAGAGTGCCCTTCTGCGCTTCCGCCATGTTCTTTGCGCCAAAGGCTCTCTGAATAATGGATTGGTTGGTCGCCCAATACTGGGTGTCGTTAATAATCAGTCCGGTAAAAATCATCGGCCACGGAATCCACGGCGCCTGTGCATCAATCGGAGCAATCGCATTTAATTTTTCAGAAGCATGGAAGAAAATATTGATTCCTTCAAAGAAGCTGCCATTTCCCAGATAGGCAAAGGACAGCAGCGGAGCCAGCAGGCCGCAGCCAAGCATCAAGCCGACGCCGTTGATGGTATCCGAAACTGCTACTGCACGCAGACCGCCGAAAATCGCGTAAATCGAGCCGACAATACCAATCGCAACGCAGCAAATCGCCACCGCTGCAAATCTGGAAATGCCGAACATCGTTGAAATGCCAAACAGCTGCTCCAGAACGACCGAGCCCGCGTACAGGACCAGCGGGAGCATGGCCACAACATAGTAAACCATAAAACCGACTGCCGCCAAGTGCTTAACCGACTTGCCGAACCGCATGCCCATAAACTGCGGAATGGTTGTAATGCCGTTCCCCATAAAGTGAGGCAGAAAGACCAGTGCAAACAGAACAAGTGCAAAGCCCGCGATCAGCTCCCAGCCGAAAACGCCAATCGTCGCCGTATAGCTCTGACCATTCTGCCCGACCAACTGTTCCGCCGAAATGTTGGTCATCAGCAGTGAACCGCAAATCACAATGCCGGGCAGCCCTCTGCCGGCCAGAAAGTAGCCTTCCTTTGTTGTCGTGTCTTCCCCTTTTGTTTTCACATAAGAAATCAGCGCTACCAAAGCGGTAAACGCCACAAATGTGATCAACATGAATGTGTTCATTGACTTCTCCTTTACCCTTTTGAACTTTTTTCTCTTTGTAATATCAAGTATAATGAGAGCCAACGGACAACGAAATTGTATATTTTTTTCAAAACCTTGTCTTTTTTTCGTTTTTTGGGACGGCATCAAAAAAACACACAGCTCCGGCAGCATGTCTGCTGTCAGAGCTGTGTGTTCTTAAAAGGAGAATCTACTTGCTTTTTCGATATTCTATCGGTCCTACTCCAAGGTTTTTCTTGAAAACGCGGCAAAAATAAGGATAGTCGGAAAATCCGGCATCCTCGGAAATCTGCTTACTTGTCTGCGCCGTGGCGCGAAGCCGGGCACAGACCCGTTCCAGACGGAGCGATAGCAGATACGCCGAAAAACCGATTCCCATTTCCTGCTTAAATACGGTACTAAAGTATGCAGGCGACAGACCTGCCTGTTCTGCCGCGTCATTTAATCCAATCGGCTCGTAAAAATGCTGCTGCAGGTATTTTACCGCCATGCACATCTGTGCGCTGAGATGCGCCGGAATCTCTCGCACGGGATTGGCGCTCCAATGCGTAATATACTCCTCTGCGCAGCCCAAATAATCCGAAAACTGCTTCATTTGGCTGTACTGGTTTTCCGTTCGGTGCATTTCGGCGATATGATCGCACTGTCTCAGCCACGAAAGCACTTCGCCGGCACAGACACGGTTTGCTTTCATCGCCTCCAGTGTTTTGGCGTACAGCTCCCTAAGCTGCTCGTCCTGCCTGTTTTCTTTCAGTCTGGGCAATTCTTTGATGAATAATCGGGCTTCTTCCGGCAAAACCGATGATAGTTTTTCCTCCTGCCCATAGCGCCAGCATCCGCTCCCGTAAAAACTATGCTGCAACGTTTCATTGGCCTGCCGCAGCGCCTGTGCAATGGCTTCATTCCCTTCGCATACGGCACTTGCTGCGATTGCGAGCTCCAAATTAAGATATTGTTTGGCAATGCGGTCTATCATCAGCTCCATTCGGTTCACCTTATCAATGCTTTGCGCCATGGATGCAACATCACCCAAATCAACGAGCAGCGCCATTGTGTTTTCGCGCAGCAGCAAAACATCCGCCGCTTCGTTCTCCAACCGTTGCTCACACAGCAGCAGCAGCTCATGCATTTGCTCCCGATCCGCTCCAGACGGCTGCAGCAGTACCGCGGTCAGCCTGTGGTACGTTCCGTGCAGCTTTGCCTGTGCCATATACTGTTCGCACGCGGCAGGCGCCATATCGCCGCTCAGGATTCGTTCGAGCAGCTCACGCCGTATGACATCAATGCCGCTGCGCGCCAGCGTATTGATATTATGGCGCTGATCGGCTTCCCGATGGCGTGCCTGTATTTGCTCGGCCAGTTTTTTGAGCCGATCTTCCATTGTGGTGTCATTTAAGTAGTTTTTCAGAAGATAGTCGTCCGCGCCCTCCTGCAATGCACTTTTTACAAATTCAAAATCGTCGTGGCAGCTGAGCACGTTGATTACGCCGTCATATTGATCCCGGCGTAGCCGCTGAATCAATTGGATGCCGTTCATCCGCGGCATGCTGATATCCGTGAGAATCAGGTCAGGGTCTGTCTCCTTTACAATTTCGAGCGCTTCTTCGCCATCTCTCGCAATTCCAACAATCGTAAACCCATGGTCTTCCCAATGTATCACATCTTTCAGATACATTCGGACAATCATATCGTCATCAACGATTAGCGTCCGGTACATATCAGTCCCCTCCTACATCCTGCGCCGTCAGCAATTCTCCTCCAAACAGCACGTCCTCCATGGTTTGTCCGCTCTTCATGGACTCTATTGCAAGTTTAATGGCCTGATACCCGATTTCGTAGCCATCCTGTGCCACCATCGCATCCATGGTACCGTTTTGGAGTATCTCAATCGCATCGGCTCTGGTGTCCACCGCAACTACCTTGGCAGTCCACCCCTTTTCCGTCAATGCCTCCACCGCGCCGCACCCAATCACAACATTCTGACAAAAAATCGCATCCACCGGTTCTGTCAGTTTCTGCACGGCTTGGTATCCGTTCTCTTCGCTCAGTTCATAATACTGCACATCACGAATCCGAATCCCATCCTTGAGCTCATCCCGCATTGCCTGATACCGCTCAATGATGCTGGATTGGTTTTCCGGACCAAACAACATAAATAGCGAAGCATCCTCCCCCAGCTGCTCATTTAAATACTGCGCCACCATTTTGCCAAAGAGGTAATTATCCGACCCGATATAGGGCAAATCGGTATCCATCGCCCGGGTATCCACTGTCAGAAGCTGAATATCCCGTTCCTCCGCTTGCTGCACAAACCAGTTTGTATTATAGGAATTACAGGGTGCTACCATTAATAAATCGATGTCACTGTTCAGCATATCCGAAATTAGATTTTGCTGCTCCTCTGCTTCCTGCTCCCCCTTGGGATACAGCAGTATCAAATCCACACCATAATCCGCTGCCGCCTGTTCCATGCCGGACTTCATATCCAACCAATACGGACTGTTCAGCGCCTTCAGAACGACGCCGACCGAATATTCGGGTTGTTCTCTGTGCATTTCAATGCTGCTGCAGCCGCATAAAAGCAGCAGCAGCGGGATGCATAGTCTCCTTGCCCAGTTCATTCCGCGTCATCCCCCTTCTTGGTGCTGTACTCCTGCTCATTTCGGCTGATGGGCAAATAGAATTCCACGGTCGTGCTAACTTTCAGCTCACTGTGAATGGCAAAACCCGCGGCATCCCCATAGTAAAGTCTGAGCCTTTGCTCCACATTTTTCAGACCGATTCCGGTAAACCGATGCTTATCTTCTTCCCCATGAGACGGCTCGTCCGGTTCTGCCAAATAGCCTTGGCCATTATCCTGTATGGAAATATGCAGTTTCTCCTGTTCCAACCAGGACCTCACTTTGATTTGGTTATCATTTCGCTTGGGATCTATTCCGTGGAACACCGCATTCTCTACCATCGGCTGCAATAGCAGGCACGGCACATAGCAATCTTCTGTTTCAGGCGCAATGGAAAACTGCGTTTCAAAGCAGTCAAAATAGCGGAAAGCCTGCAGCGACAGATAATTCTGCACCAGCTGCACCTCTTCCTTCAGCGGAATAAACGCGCCCTTTCTCTGCGCGCTTGCTTCGAGCAGTGCAATAAAATCACCCAAAAGCGCGGCGAGCTTATCGTTTTTTTGAAGCGTTGCCGCAAAGCGAATGGAATTGAGCGTATTGTACATAAAATGCGGGCGAATTTGATATTGCAGCGCGTTGATTTCCGCCTCTCTTTTTTGTGTGCGTTCTGTTACCACCTGCTCCATCATTTCATCCATGCGGGAAACCATCTCGTTAAAATGCGCCCGCATCACGCCGAATTCATCCACAGATCGTTCCTCAACCCGTGCTGTAAAATCTCCTCCGCCCACATGATCGATTGCGTCGGTCAGCTCTTTGATTGGGCGATACAGCCTTTGCACCAAGATTGCCGCGGTAAAAATGAGCCCCATCAAGACCAACAGCGCAATCAGCACTAAGTAAATCAACTTTTCTCGAACAGCAGTCGTCAGGCCCTTCAAATCGCTCTGGCACAGAATGCGGTAACCGGAAAACGGCGCTTCTACGCTTGTATACAAAAGCCCGTCCGTCCCGGTCTTTGCGTTCATACGATCCTGCTGCTGTGTGCCTAGCTCCCGAACCGTGTGACCAATCCGATTGAGATCGGCCGCGGAGCAAATGGTTCCGTCCGGTTCCAGGAGCAAATACTCTTCGCCCGCTGTATTATTCAGATAATCAAGCAGAGAATAATAAATCTGCCGCTCTTCTACCGTCAAGCACACAACGCCCAGTTGTTCTCCCGCCTCATTTTTGACCGGTTGCGTGTATGCAAATACCCGCCCGGGGGACGTGCCCATGCGACTGATACGGCAGAGCGGCGTGAAGGGATTACGCACTTCCTCCCCGAAAAAGGAGATGCTTTCATCCTCTGCGTCCCGAACCGCATAATAGTCCCGAGAACTGAAAATCTTGCCGGATTCCGGCAAATATAAGTAAAATGTGCTTCCAAAACGATAAAAAGACAGGATATCCGAAAGCTTTTGCGCCACTTCCGTGCCTTCCGCATAGGAGCGATTTCCATTCATATAACGCCCGATACAGCTGATTAATTCCTCCTCACTCCCGGCGTGCTGCACCTGCTGATACATTTCCTGCATCACATCATCAAAGTTCCTGATTTGTAGCGTCATCTTTTCGTCCAGTGACTTGACGTAATTCTGTTCAATGCTTGACTTGGAAGTGGAATAGCTCTCTAACGCGAACACAAACATGCCAACAACCGCAACAATTAATATTGCAGTCATCATCCGAAACCGGAATCCACGCCTCATAATCCATTCCCCTTTCAATGTCATTCTATGTAATAATTTTATCTGGTTTTTATTTTTTGTCCATAAGAATGTTGCTTTTTTTCGTTTTTGCAAGCTGTAAAATAAAATGCTATGCAAAGCCGGGGAACAGCGCATTTACGATGTGCAGGGGGAAACTTTATATATTTCACTTGCTGAAAAGGGTAATCCCGTGATATACTGTCGAAAAAACAGCCGTTTCCGACCGAGAGGTATCCATGGTTCAAAAAGCTAATCCAACGCCGCGTCCTCGCTCTCCTTACGCGCGATTTTATCCGGAATATCGTTTTTTTGCCATACTGCTTGCACTGATTGTCGCCTATGCCTTTGTTCTGGATTCCCCGGCCGCCATCGGTCAAGGGCTGCTGCGCATCCTTACCTCCCGCAGCTTGCTCATTACCGACTATATGCTGGTCGGCGGTGCCGGTGCGATGCTGGTCAATGGCGCTTTGGTCGGCGCCGCCGCCCTGTGTTTGGTTTTTTTCATCGGCGTTAAGCCCAACGGCGCAACGATTATGGCGCTGTGGATGAGTGTGGGGTTTGGCTTCTTTGGCAAAAACCTATTGAATATGCTGCCGCTGACCGCCGGCGTATGGCTTTACGCCAAGGTGCAGAAAGCACCCTTCATCAATTACTCGCTCGCAGCGCTGCTCGTTGCCACGCTCAGTCCGGTCGTTTCCGAGCTGGCTTTCGGGTTCGACCCGCTGCATCCGTACATCGGCATTGCCTTTGGCATGATACTCGGCGTGTTTGCGGGTTTTATCTTCCCGATGCTGTCCGCCTTTACCGTTCGCGTGCACGATGGCTACAACCTGTACAACATGGGGTTTGCGGGCGGATTATTGGCTATGTTTCTGGTCGCGGGACTGCAGGCATTCGATATTACGATCGAAACGTCCAACCTGTGGGGCGAGGGTCATAATTTTGAAATGGCGGCCCTGCTCTATGCTCTGTGTGCCGCTTTGATTGCCGGTGGATTCGTTCTCGGACGCGGCAAAAACCATGCGGACAACTTTAAGCGGATTATTCGTTCTTCGGGACGATTGGTGTCCGACTATTATACGCTTTATGGCGAAACCAGTTATATTAACATGGGCATTCTGGGTATCTTTGCTACCACGATGGCCTTGCTGCTCGGATTCAGCATCAACGGGCCTACCATGGGCGGCATTCTGACCATCGTGGCCTTCGGCTGTTTCGGCAACCACCTCCGCAACGTGCTGCCCATCATGGCAGGCGCAATTCTGGCGGCGTGTGTCAATGTTTCCGACCCCACCGCGCCGGGCAATGCACTGGCCGTGCTGTTCTCCGCCGGGCTTGCGCCGATTTCCGGTCAATTCGGTGTTGTTTGGGGCATCATAGCAGGATTTGTTCATGTAGGACTGGTTCTGCACACCGGATACATGAGCAATGGCCTGAATCTATACAACAACGGCTTTGCCGCGGGATTTGTTGCCCTGATTCTGGTTCCGATTATCACATCGCTGAAGAAAATTCCCAATGAGTAAACCGGCGGCAGACAAGCCGTCACCCCCATTTATCGCAAAAGGAAGAAAGCAAGATGAAGCACGAATTTGAGAAAAACATGCGCATTATGACCGATTTGTTGATTTATTGTCACGAGTTGGGCGCTGCCGATTATCACATTGATATGGGACGGGAGAGCGACGGCTATCACTGCTGCATTGCCTGCAGGCTGGCCGGTATCCCCGACAAGGTACTTTCCGAACTGGAGCGGGCGCTGAATATCCCCCGTCAAAAAGAAATTGAGCAGAATTTCTGGGGACTTTCCGGCGAAGTCGCAACCGATACTGAGCTGACCTTGGTCGGGATGATGATTGACGAGGCCACAGTGACGTACGAAAACGATTCTTTGGTGATACGGTGCATGCGATCGGTCGGCGGATAAAACAACAGGGAGGGGTGATGATTTCGCCCCTCCCTGTTTCTATTTGATCTCCCGCAAACGACCGTGTTACCGCTTGCTCAGCGCACGGATAACCTCATCCAGATGCTGATTGGTTTGGTCGACCTCCCAACGCAGGTCGCCGGCCGACAGGCGCTCTGCGCCGTGACCGAGAATGATCATCTGCTCCAACGCGTCCGAGGTCGCCACCCGTACGCGGTGTGTGCGAGACAAATCATAGGATGTCTGCTCAATATACATATCTGCGGTTTCCGCTTCCTTGGTGTACACCACATCCAAATTGAATTGTTTTTCCACCGAGCCCGTGCCGCCCTTTACCTTATAAGCATCAAACACCACAATGACGCGGCATTTCCGCACGCTCTGAAAATTGCTCATCAGGTTGAGAAGCGCGGCGCGGGCGGCATTCAAATCGGTCGCTGCAATGGTTTTCAGCTCATCCCATGCAAAAATGATGTTGTAGCCGTCAACAAGCAGATAATCGTCCCGCCGGATACGTGTCAGCGGAAGCGGATCGGCCTCCACAAGCGGCTTCCTGCTTTGCTGAAAGGCCTCCAAACCGCGGTTTTTGACCGGGCCATAGGTGCGCTCGAATAGCGCCTGCAGCTCCTGCTCCGCTTCGCGCCCCATGGCAGGCGCGGCGGATGTCCGCACCGGGGCGGGCACGTCCTGCTCCGGCTCACGCTCCAAACGCAGACCCGCGTCGACATGGGCGTGCGCCTTCACCTCGTCCCACTTGACCGTGTAACCCGCGCCATGCGAACAGAACACCGAATCCGGCGGGTTTTCCGTGTCGCGTGCGGCATCATATCCGCACGCTGCAATCACTTCGTCCGCATTATGGCAGGGCTGATAACCGCCCAATGTGCAGGACAGCCTGCCCAATCCCTTGGTGTAGGCCGCCACCTCCGTCCAATAGTTGCGCATCGCCGAAACCGGCGCAAAGCCGGTTAGCACGGTGAGGTCACTTGCGGGTTGGGGGGTATCAAATGTGCCGTTCATGCGCTGAATATCGGTCATTGCGCGGCCGACTGCGTCGGCAGGCAGCTCGAGTCGGAAGGCGTAGTACGGTTCCAGCAGCATACTTTCGGCCTGCATCAGTCCCTGCCGCACGGCGCGGTAGGTCGCCTGACGGAAATCGCCGCCCTCGGTGTGCTTGACATGCGCCCGTCCGGCGAGCAGCGTGAGTTTCACATCGGTAATCGGCGCGCCAATCAGCACACCGGGATGCTCCCGCTCCTCCAAATGGGTCAGCACAAGCCGCTGCCAGTTGAGGTCGAGATTGTCCACACTGCACGCGCTGTCAAGGCACAGACCGCTGCCGCGCTCACCCGGCTCGAGCAGCAAATGCACCTCGGCATAGTGACGCAGCGGCTCAAAATGGCCAATACCGATGACCGTATTTGCAATGGTTTCCTTATAAACGATGTTGCCCTCGTCGAATGACACGGCAATGCCGAACCGCTCCGCAATCAAGCGCGTGAGGATTTCAAGCTGCACCTCGCCCATCAATTGCAGGTGGATTTCACCCAGCGCCTCGTTCCAGACGATGTGCAGCTGGGGGTCTTCCTCCTCCAGCTGACGCAGATTTTGCAGCATGACATGTGCGTCGCATCCTTCGGGCAGCCGCATGCGGTAGGTCAGCACAGGCGTGAGCACGGGCGGCAGCGACGCCGATTCCGCTCCCAATCCTACACCGGGCACGGTGTGCGTCAGTCCGGTCACCGCGCAGACCGTTCCGGCCTCTGCCCTCTCGACGGTCCGGAACTTCGCACCCGAATAAATACGAATTTGGTTGACCTTTTCCTGCCAGCCGCCGTCCGCTTCACCGGACAGCTGATCCTTGACCGAAAGCGTCCCGCCCGTCACCTTGAGATAGGTCAGGCGGTTGCCCTGCGGGTCACGGGCGATTTTAAAGACCCGCGCCGCAAACGCTGCGCCGTACGAGGGCGAGCGCGCATAGCGGGACAGGCCCTCCAAGAACTCGTCCACACCCGAAAGCCCCAGCGCCGATCCGAAAAAGCACGGGAACACTCGCCGTTCAGCAACGAGTGCGGCGATATCCGACGCTTCAATCGTTCCGCCTTCTAAATGCCGTTCAAGCAGCGCCTCGTCGCACAGGGCAAGGCTCTCCTGCAGCGTGTCGACGTCGACGCCAAAATCGATGCAGCCGTCTCCCAGACGTGCCCGCAGTTCTCCGAGTAGCGCGGCACGGTCGGCGCCCGCCAAATCCATTTTATTGATAAAGACAAAGGTCGGAATGCCATGCTGTGCAAGCAGCCGCCACAGCGTCTGCGTATGTCCCTGCACGCCGTCCGTACCGCTGACCACTAAAACCGCGCAGTCGAGCACCTGCAGGGTGCGCTCCATCTCGGCTGAGAAATCCACGTGGCCGGGCGTGTCGAGCAGCGTCACCGTGGTGTCCTGCAGCTGAAACACCGCCTGCTTGGAGAAAATCGTAATGCCGCGCTCCCGCTCCAAATCACCGGTATCCAGAAACGCGTCCCGATGGTCGACGCGGCCGAGCTTTTTCAGTGCACCCGCGCGGTACAGCATCGCTTCCGACAGCGTGGTCTTGCCCGCGTCCACATGGGCCAATATTCCGATTGCAAGTCTTTTCATGATCGTATTCCATGCCGTTCTCAGTTTATTCAGTGCTTTCATTCTACCACAGTCCGCATGAAAATACCAGAAATCCGCACCGCCGCCCGCTGCGCAGCATAAGATAGAAACGAGGTGGTAACTCTTGGGTATCCGAATTTTTATCGATCAGGGGCACAACCCGAGCGGTCCGAACACCGGTGCGGAAGGCAACGGTCTGCGCGAGCAGGATATAACCTACATTGTCGGCGTTTATCTGGCCGACATGCTGCGTGCCGACCCGCGTTTTGATGTGCGGCTCAGCCGCAACTCCCCCACCGAGATTCTCGGCACGAGCAACACGACCAGCCTTGCCGCCCGCGTCAATGCAGCCAACAGCTGGCCCGCCGATTATTTTATCAGCATTCACTGTAACGCCAACACCAATCCAGCGATTAACGGAACCGAAGTATACGTCTACCGTGAAAATACGCAATCCTACTGGCTGGCACAGCATGTGCTGCGCGGCGTGGTCGAGCGCGTGGGCACGCGAGATAACGGTGTACGGCTCAATCCAGGTCTGTACGTGCTGCGAAAAACAAATATGCCATCCATCTTAGTGGAACTGGCCTATCTGACCAACACGTCTGACGCGGAAAAGCTGCGCGATGATCCCTACGGCTTTGCACAAGGCATTTATAACGGACTGCTCAGTTATTTTGGCTTCATGCCCCTCTAATAGACAAAACCCCTCCATTTGGAGGGGTTTTGTTTGCTTGGTTTTATACGCCCGAATAGGCCGAGAATCCGCCGTCAATCGGAATGCATACGCCGGTAATGAAGCTCGCCGCTCGGTTGTTGAGCAGGAAAAGCACCGCACCCACCAGTTCCTCCAACTCGCCGAAGCGACCCATCGGCGTACCGTTTAGAATTTTCTTGGTACGCGGGGTAGGCGTGCCGTCCTCGTTAAAGAGCAGCCCGCGGTTCTGGTTGCCGACGAAGAAGCCGGGCGCAATCGCGTTGACGCGGATGCCGCTGCCCGCAAAGTAGGTCGCAAGCCACTCGGTGAAGTTTACAACTGCCGCCTTCGCGCCCGAATAAGCCGGAATCTTGGTCAGCGGCGTGTAGGCGTTCATCGATGCGATATTGAGGATGTTGCCGCCCTCGCGCTCGAGCATATCGGCCGCAAATACCTGCGTCGGCAACAGCGTGCCGAGGAAGTTGAGCGCGAAGACGAATTCAACACCCGCCTTATCCAGATCGAAAAAGGTCTTGCAGTTTTCAATCTCTTTGACCTCATGGTGAAATTCGTTGTCGGTTGTTGCGCGCGGATTATTGCCGCCCGCACCATTGATCAGCACATCGCACAGGCCGAGATCAGCCTTGACCCGCTCGTGCACGTTTTCCAAATCGGCACGCTCGAGGACATTTGCCTTGTAGGCCCGCGCCGTGCCGCCTGCCGCGTTAATTTTGTCGGCAACGGCCTGCGCCGCCGCATCGTTCAGGTCGAGCAGGGCAATTTTTCCGCCTGCCGCGGCCAGCTTTTCGGCAAACATGCCGCAAATTGCGCCGCCCGCGCCTGTGATGACGCAGACCTTACCGGTCAAATCGGTATTCAGAACGTTGTTTTCCATCATGATAGTATCCCCTTTCATCATTCAGCGTGCGTTTTTTTCACAGGCCTCGAACAGCCCGTTGAGATAAGTAGCGCCCAGTGCGCGGTCGTACAAGCCGTAGCCGGGTTTGCCTGTCTCGCCCCAAATCATGCGGCCGTGGTCGGGACGGACATAGCCGTCAAATCCGGTTTCGACCAGTGCGCGAACAATCTCATACATATCGAGGCTGCCGCAGCACGACAGATGCGCGCGCTCCTCAAAGGAATCGTCCTCCATGATTTTGACATTGCGCATGTGCATAAACCCAATGCGGTTCATGGCCGAATACTTGCGCGTCAGCTTGACGACATCGTTAAACTTGGCACAGCCAAGCGAGCCGGTGCACAGGCACAGCGCGTTGGCCGGTGAATCATAGAGCGCAAGCATACGGTCAAGGTTTGGCTCGCAGGTGATGATGCGCGGCAGGCCAAAAATCGGATACGGGGGATCATCGGGGTGGATTGCCATGACCACGCCGCACTCCTCAGCAACCGGAATGACCTTGTTGAGGAACGTTTCGAGATTTTTCCACAGCCCTTCCTCACCCAGCTCACCGTAAGCGCGAATCAGCTCGCGCACCTCGTCCTTCGAGTAGCTCGAATCCCAGCCGGGCAGGTTGATGTCGTCGGTCAGCGGGTCAAGACCGCGCATCTGCTCCCAGTACATGACAAGGCTGGTCGAGCCGTCCGCTGCCTTTTTGTCAAGCTGGGTGCGCGTCCAGTCGAACACGGGCATGAAATTGTAGGTGACACACTTAATGCCGTATTTGGCGCAGCGGCGAATGTTCTCACAGTACACATCGAGCAGCCGGTCACAGTCGCCGCGGCCGAGCTTGATGTCCTCATGCACTGGAATGGATTCGACTACGTCGAAAATTAAACCGTGCGCGTCACAGTCGGCCTTCATTTTTGCAAGGCTCTCCTCGGGCCAGACCTCGCCCGGCTTGACATCATAAACGGCGGAAACAATCGAGCGCATGCCCGGGATTTGGCTGATGTACTCCAGCGAAACCGGATCGGATTCGCCGTACCAACGGAAGGATAATTTCATAAAATGCCTCCTATTTTTTGATTAGCTTGACGGATGACGGCGGTACGTTCTCATTTGTCAGCGGGTTCTCTTAACTTGCCTTAAGTATAGCAGTCCATCCCGTTCATTCTCTCGGTGTATCCTGCTTCAAACCTAGTGAAAATTGCGATTAAATTTTAAAGTGCACAAGTCCCAAGCGCCCGCATTATTGATGTTGCACAAGGTTTTACCGCATAAAAAAAGAGACGCTGCCCACAGCAAGGGGCAGCGTCTCTTTTTTATCCTTCAACCGGTCATGCGCCAAGTACGGCGGCAATCTCATCGCGCGCGGTCAGCAGCATTGCACTGAGCTCGCGCACGCGTTCATTTGACATACGCGACAGCGGCGCCGAAATCGACAGCGCATAAGCCGCACGTCCCGAATAGTCCGGGATAGCAGCTGCAACACAGCGCACGCCCAGTTCATTTTCCTCATTATCCATCGAAACGCCCTCACGCCGAATCGCCGCGATTTCCCGCAGAAACGCCTGCTCGCTCACGATTGTGTGCTCGGTATAGGCATGCACATCGCTCGCCTGCCAGACCGCGCGCACCTCCTCATCCGACAGGGTGGCCAGGATCGCCTTGCCTACGCCGGTGCAGTACAGCGGCCGGCGCATGCCGATGCGAGAAAACATGCGAATCGCGCTATGCACGCTGTCCACCTTATGCACGTAGACAATTTCGTTCTGCTCACGCATGACGAGATGGACGGTCTCACCCGTCTCGCGGCTCAGCCGCTCCATCGGCACACGGGCACGCTCGACAACGTCAAGGTTGTCTACAATATATCCCGACAGCTCGCACAGCCGCATCCCCGGATAGTACACACTGGTCACGCTGTCGTGCTGTACATAGCCGCGCGACGCCATCGCACCCAGCAGCCGGTGCACCGTTGACTTATGCAAACCGGTTTGGACGCACAGCGCGGCAATCGTCATGCCACCGCGGCTGCGGCACAGTAGTTCAAGCAAATCAAACGCCCGATCGAGCGACTGCACAGAGGAATTTTCCGCCATTTTCCCGCACCTCGTTTTGTATTATGAAACTTTGTTCCATTTTAATTCATTTTACCCAAATTTGCAAGCGCAACTTTGCACAGTTTCTTTTTTAATTCCTCTTGCTTTTTATATGCATCTCGATATAATGAAAGCATAAATCAGTTTTGTGAAACATTGTTCCGTAATATGAAACATGAAAAGGAGTGCCCTGATGAACGAGATTGAAAAGCGCGTACAACAGATTGGCGTAGTGCCGGTCATTAAGCTCACCCACCCGGAGAGAGACGCGGCTCCGCTGGCAAAGGCGCTGACCGAGGGCGGCGTACCGGTTGCAGAGGTCACCTTCCGTGCGGCAGGCGCAGCCATCGCCATCAAGGCGATGTGCGAGACCTGTCCCGATATGCTGGTCGGCGCGGGCACTGTACTGACGACCGCGCAGGTCGACGAAGCGATTTCCGCCGGTTCACAGTTCATCGTCACCCCCGGCATGGACGCCGACCTGGTGCGCTACTGCCAGCAGAAGCAGATCGCCATCTTCCCCGGCTGCACCACACCGACCGACTACCACACCGCCTACAAGCTCGGTCTTGAGGTGCTCAAGTTCTTCCCTGCCGAGCAGTCGGGCGGACTTGCCAAGATCAAGGCCATGAGTGCGCCGTTTCCGATGTTCAAGGTCATGCCGACCGGCGGCATCAGCCTGAAAAACCTCGGCGAATACGCCAAGAACTCTGTCATTGCGGCGTGCGGCGGCTCGTACATGGTTACTGCCGAACTGATTGAGGGTCAGCAGTGGGACGAAATCACCGCACTCTGCCGGCAGTCGGTTGCAATCGTCAAGGAGGCGCGCAATGGCTGAGTTTGCGCTCGCACATATCGGCATCAATGCGGAAAACGAAGCGGAAGCACGCAAAGCGGCTGAGCTGTTCGGCACACTGTTCGGCTTTCCTGTCAAGGATGGAAACAGCTCCTTGTTCGCGGGTTCCGGCATTGAGGTTATGAAGACGCCTTACCTCGGCAAAAACGGACACATTGCCATCGGCACGCCCGATGTCGCGGCTGCACAGGCGGAGCTCGAGGCACGCGGCTTTTCGTTCCGCGCCGACTCTGCGAAATTCCTGCCCGACGGTACGCTCAACGCAATTTATTTGGAACAGGAAATCTGTGGCTTTGCCGTCCATCTGGTCGGCCGAAAAGCCTGATTACAGGAGGATATAATTATGAAAGTTGTCACCTTCGGAGAACTGATGCTTCGGCTCGCTCCCAACGGCTATTACCGCTTTTTCCAGGACGACCAGCTGCAGGCCACCTTTGGCGGCGGCGAGGCAAACGTTGCCGTTTCGCTCGCAAATTACGGGATGGACGCTTCCTTTGTCACCAAACTTCCTGCGCACGCCATCGGACAGGCGGCGGTCAACTCGCTGCGCAAGTACGGCGTTGACACCTCCGATATTGTCCGCGGCGGCGACCGCGTCGGCATCTACTTCCTGGAAAAGGGCGCTTCGCAGCGCGGCTCGGTCTGCATCTATGACCGTGCGCACTCGGCCATTCAGGAGGCGCAGCCCTCTGATTTTGACTGGGATGCGATTTTCGACGGCGCAGACTGGTTCCATTTCACCGGCATCACGCCGGCACTCGGTGAAAACATGGTGGAAACCTGCAAGCAGGCCTGCATCGCGGCGAAAAAGCACGGTGTGAAAATCTCCTGCGACCTCAATTACCGCGGTAAGCTCTGGACCCGCGAGCAGGCTCGTGCCGCAATGACCGAGCTGTGCCAGTATGTTGACGTTTGCATTTCCAATGAAGAGGACGCCAAGGATGTGTTCGGCATTGAAGCGGAAAACACCGACATTTACGGCGGCAAGCTTGACCACAACGCTTACAAATCCGTTGCAAAGCAGCTGTCAGAGCAGTTTGGCTTTGAAAAAGTCGCCATTACCCTGCGCACCTCGCTCTCAGCCACTGACAACGACTGGGCAGCTATGCTGTACGACGGCGAAAACTACTGTTTCTCCAAGGAATATCATCTGCACATCGTCGACCGCGTCGGCGGCGGCGATTCCTTCGGCGGCGGCCTGATTTACGCGCTGCTGTCCGGCAAGGACACACAGTCCGCTGTGGAGTTTGCTGTTGCAGCCTCCGCGCTCAAGCACTCGATTGAGGGTGACTATAACCTCGTTTCCGTATCCGAGGTGGAAAAACTCGCCGGCGGCGACGGCTCGGGCCGTGTGCAGCGCTAATTTCCCTTTTTACACGCCATGCTTAACGGTTCGCCTAAGCCGTTGTGTATGAATAGAATACCTTCCTTTTTCTCTCAAAAAGAAACGCCTGCGAAAGCAGGCGTTTTTTTGTTTTCTGAGCAAAATCGACACATTTTTCCCTTGCGTGTCAATGCAAAACCCGATATAATAATACATATCCTACTAAGTTCCAAGGATTATGCACCTTTTTTGTACAATAACCAAAACTACTCTTTAATAGGAGCGAACAGCACATGCTCAACGGCAGTGCACGGTTTTCTGCCACTATGCTTTGCGAAAATCATCTACCGCCTCATAGAAATGAATGGGCGATAACTGAAATCGATTGAACTCCTCCACCAGCATACTAATTTCCCGGAAATCGCTTGACAACCGGTGCACGACATTGCCATCAGAGGATTCAATGCCGTACAGGCTCGGAAGCTCACCCTCGTCACATATGATATGATACGATTTTTGTGTCATTTACTTATCTCCCTTATCGTTTTTTCCCTTTACAATGCTTATTTTTGTGATAAAAGTGACGTCACCGGGTATTTCTTATTTTAGTTTTTTGTTACTGTATTGTCAATGTGCTTATGGGTTTTTCAATGTATTTTAAAGTAAGTTTTCCATTTATGGAAAGGATGGGATGAAAATATCAATTGCAGACAAGCTGTCCTATCTTCGGCAGCGCGATCACCTCACCGCAGAACAGATTGCAAACCGCGCTAAAGTTCCGCTCAGCACCTTGAACAAGCTGCTGACAGGTGTGACCAAAAACCCCTCGGTTTATACCATGGCGCAGCTTGCCAAACTGTTTGATGTACCGATTCTGTATTTTTTGGAAGAGGATACACCGGTTGATTGCGATATTAGGCTATACTCTGCCAGCAAAGCCATATGCTGTGCAAGCGAATGCGAGTTTCAAATGATCCAGCGGTTTCGTGCACTTCCGCCCAATGAGCAGAACACAATTGTCGCAATTCTGAACGAATTGTACTCAAAACTGCCCTATCATCCGTCAAAGGGCAATGAGCGGCTGCTGCTCTGCTACTCGGCAGCCGTCGCCGGGCAGTACGGCAGGGATGCTGATGAAATTGACTATTTTCATATCCGCGCCACGCTTCCGCCCAGTTTAATAAAAGCCGATTACGCAGTGAAAGTGCTCGGCCGTTCACTTGAGCCGATTTATCCGCCCGGCACGCTGCTTGCCGTCTGCAAGCAGACAGCCAAGCATGATCAGCTTGGCATTTTTGTTTATAACAACGAGGGCATTGTCAGCCGCTATTATCAAAAAGGTGATCTCACGAAGTTGATCGCTCCCTCGCGTGATATTCCGAGCATTATTGTGGGTGAAAATGACTCGCTGCGCTGTGTCGGCACAGTGCTTGGTGCAATTCGCTCATACCATCGTCTGTAAAATGTATGCTGCCTTCTTTTGCTGCGCATGCTAAGCGCATCAATGGAGGTGTTTTTTATGAGCAATCAAAACAGCGGTGATATCCCGCTCGGACTGGGCATGGCGCTTGCGCAGAATCAGGATGCCATGACGCATTTCGCCAGTCTGTCCGCTATGCAGCGGCAGGCAATCATCGAGGCTGCGCATCACATTTCATCCAAGCAGCAGATGCAGTCTCTTGTCAGCGAGCTCGCCGCAGGCAGCACCATCGGTTGACCGCAAAAGGGAGACACACCGCTCGGTGTGCCTCCCTTTTTTATCGCTTATTATAGATGAAACCGCCGTACAAACTCCTGTTTGAAGGTCTGCCAATGAAATAGCAGCATCGCTGCAAGCAGCGCAACGGACAAACCGGCGCAAATTAACGAAGGCAGCACAACGCGCACCTTGTCAAATCCGACCAATACCGCGGGCACAATGCCCAGCACACCGACCAGTCCGAACTGCCCCGCATAGGCATGCACCGGCAGTTTCAGCGCAACCGCCAGCACGAGCATGCACAGCAGTGCCACAAGGCACACGCACGGCAGTACAAAATCAATCGACCAACCGCGCCAGACCGTCCATTTGTCCCATATAATAGAAAGAATCGGGATGAGTACCGCCTGCCACGCGATGTTTTGCATAATATCTCGGCGGTTGACCACGCCAACCACGGCGGCAAGCCAAACGCAGGCACAGCCGACCACGACAAACGCCGACCACCAGATACGTGTCGATACCGCCATGTTCACCAGAATGCTGATCGCGCTGACGATGATTGCAATGAGGGCAATCAGGCGCAGCACAAAGCCGCCGCTGAAGCGCGGATGCTCAAGCGCGGGAAAGAGTTCGGTTTCCGGGGCGGGCTCGCCGGTCAGCTCTCCGCCGCACAGCGGGCACTGTGACTTATTTCCTGCAACCCTTACGTTGCAATAGGGGCATCGCTGCATGGCGCATCCTCCTTGTGGAATTCATTGCTTCGGATTTCAAGGTCAACGCCGGCGGCAGACAGGCGCGTGAAGAAATTGCGTTGGATATCAGGCGACTCAAACACCGAGGTAAAGCCGAAATGCAGGCTGCTGCCGAAGGTGCAGGTGCATAGCTGCGTTGCGCCGGTTGACATGAACACGCCAAAGCCGCGCACGAACGGGTGCAGCTTTTCCGGCAAGCGAAACTTGCCAACGTTGGACAGCGCCACTGTCTCGCCCAAATCGGACAGACTGCCGGAGATGCGCAGTACTAAATTTTTCAGTGCCAGCGGGATGGGACGCAGCAGCGGATGGTGCTCAAGCGACGCCATTTTATTCATGCGTGCGGCCAATCGCTCGGGCGTCAGCTCACGCTTAAACGCGGCGGCCGTCTGCTCAATGATATCCTCCAGCGCACCGCTGCGCTGTCTGAAATCGTAAGACACGCGAATGGTGCTGAAAAAGTTGCGCGCCGAATCCGACGGAAAGAATCCGCGCAAATCCACCGGCACGGTCAGCACCACCAGACGTTTTTCATCCCGCACATACATTTCGTCATGAATCGCCAGAAACATGAGCGCCGCCATGTACACCGTCAGGGTTGTGTTGTACTGATGCGCAAGGTCGAGCAGCTGCCGCACATCCGCTACACCCTCCAGGATGGTCAGACCTCCATCCGGCCGCTTGGCGCCGCGCAGACGGTGTGCCCGACGTACGCCCCCCGCCTTGCCCTTGGAGTGTGCCTGATAGTATTTCTGGAAGCTGTCCTCCCGCTTGTGGGAAAGCGGCGGCTGCGGAGCGGCAATCGGCCCCGCTTCCGGATGCAGCAGCGTTAAATACGCGGCCATCAGCGCCGTAAAGAACGCAATTGCACCCGCACCGTCAGCCAGTACGTGAAACACATCAATATTGACCTTGCTCCGCCAGTAGGTAACCTCGAACAAAAGCGATTTGCTGCCGAAATACAGCGGCGTGCAGGGCGGCTGATGCTCGGGCGCGACGCGCGGGGACAGCGTGGTCTGCTCCAGATAGTACCAAAAGATACCACGGCGCATGACCATGCACATGTGAGGATAATATCGCAGCGTCTCGTCGAGCGCACGCTGCAGCAGGTCGGGTTCGACCGACTCCGTCAGCTCGCAGGACAGGCGAAACACACCGGAATCCGCACCATGTGAAGTCGGCGGAAAGATTTTTGCGGCATTGTCGAGCCGAGACCAGCTTAGGGTTCGCTTATTTCTTTCTCGTTTGTTTTTTTGCATGTGGCAGCTTCTCCATTCAGGAAATGGTCTATCATATCAAAGGTGTGCCGCACCAGCTTGAAGCGGGGCGACAACGAAAAATATCCGTGCAGCGCGTCCGGCATACGGAACAGCATAACTTCATTGCCCGCGTCCCGCAGGGCATAGGCATAGGCCTCGCCCTCGTCCCGCAGGGGATCGAATTCGGCGGTAATCACCAGCGTGCGCGGCTGGCACGTCAAATCATCCGCCAGCAGCGGCGCAAAATAGGGACTCTGCATGTTCTGCGGGTCGCCGCCCGCGTACAGCTCCATATAGTCGCGTACACGCTTGGAGGTCAGCAGATAATTATTCCCGTTTTCCCGCACCGACGCAAAGGGCGACGTATCCGAATGGTCATTATAGGTTGCAGGATAAATCAGAATCTGCTGCGCAATCTCAAATTCGCCCCGTTCACGCGCCATCAGTGACACTGCGGCCGAAAGGTTGCCGCCAGCCGAATCGCCAATCAGCGTAATCTGGTTTGACTGCACGCCGAACAGCTCCGGATGCTGATAGACTGCGCGCGCAGCGGCATAGCAGTCCTCCACCCCGACCGGGAACACATACTCCGGCGCAAGAGCATATTCGACCGAAGCGACACGGCAGCCGGTTCGCCGCGCAAGCGTGCGGCACACACTGTCATAGGTGTCCACGCTTTCGAGCACCCATCCGCCGCCGTGGAAAAACAGCAGCAGACGATCGTCCGCCTGCTCCTTGGGACTGTAAATGCGCACGCGAATCTCATGACCATCGCGTTCGATTTTCTGATCCCACAGCTGATAAAGCGGCGAAAGCGGGGTCGTCAATCCGCTGAGCGCACGCTGTGCGCGATAGGTTTTCCCCACCTCCAGCGCATTTGCCGGATAGGACAGCGCACGCAGGGCGATACGCATCGCCGTGTTAATCGCCATCGGCAAATCCTCCGTTTCTATCGGGATGTTTGTGATAGTATGCCACGAGGGCGGACACCATACAATGCATGACCGCTAGCGACATCTTCCGTACCCCATTTTCTTTTTCTTATTATAGCACGGCTTTGGCTTCTGCGCAAAACACTGGCGCATTTTACATAAATTTAAACTTTTCTTTCTGCCCCCCTCTTGACGGCGGACATATTTTTTCCCATAATGGTTACATGGAATCGTTTATAATATAAATAGTATGAGGAGATTTATCAATATGGTCAACCTGGAAGAATTAAGAGCCAAAAAAGGCTTTATCTGCGATATGGACGGTGTCATCTATCACGGCAACCGTCTGCTCCCGGGCGTAAAGGAATTTGTCGAGTGGCTGCAGAGCGAGGGCAAAAGTTTTCTATTTTTGACCAACTCGTCCGAGCGCTCGCCGCTTGAGCTGCAGCAGAAGCTTGCACGCATGGGACTTGAGGTCGGTGAAGAGCATTTCTATACCTCCGCACTGGCAACGGCAAAGTTTGTCGCAAACCAGCAGCCCGGCTGCTCGGCTTATGTCATCGGCGCACCCGGTTTGGTCGGCGCGCTGTATGAGGCAGGCGTTGTCATGAATGACGTCGACCCCGACTACGTCATCTGCGGCGAAACCTCCAACTACAACTATCAGACCATCCTCAAGGCGGTCAGCCTCGTGCAAAAGGGCGCACGCCTGATTGCGACCAACTCCGACCTGACCGGCCCTGCTGAGGACGGTATCATTCCAGCCTGCCGTGCGCTTGTCGCGCCGATTGAACTGGCGACGGGTAAGACCGCTTACTATGTCGGCAAGCCGAACCCGCTGATGATGCGCACCGGCCTGCGCATGCTCGGCGTGCATTCGCACGAAGCCGTCATGGTCGGTGACCGCATGGATACCGACATCGTCGCGGGCATGGAGACCGGTCTGGACACCGTGCTCGTCTTGTCCGGCTGCACAACTCCGGCGGATATCGAAAACTACGCTTACCGTCCGCGTTACGTGCTCAACGGCGTCGGTGACATTCAGGGCTAAAACCGAAAACGCAAAAATCTGCCGCACGATTGTGCGGCAGATTTTTTATTGGTTTATGTGACTTTCACCCCACGTCCTGACCGAGCACCTCGGCGCGCAGCGCCTCTGCGACCTCCCGTTTGCTGGGTTTACGTCGGTCAATTTGTGAAATATACAGATACTTCCGAATGACAAACAGCAGGCCGACCGCCATCACCGCAATCAGATTTTCAAGCGGCGCGGTATGCTCCACAATCATCTGTCGCGCCACTGCCAGCAGCATCACGTCGACCACGGAGTCAATCGTGTAGCTGGTAATCATCTTAATCAGCTCGATGCCGATGATAATTAAGCAGGCATCGCTGAGCCGTACCTGCAGGTAATCGGGCGCATCAAAGAGCAGCTTAAAGTCGGTGTTCAGCAGCATGCCGACACCTGCAATGAGGCAGGCAAACAGGATGATAATTCCGAGTCCGATTTCGATTGCCGTTGCGGCACTGGATATTTTGTCGCGCAATACTGAATTCATTGGGCTCTCCTTTTCCTTTATCCCCTCAAACGCAAATCGCCCGCAGTCTGTCATCAGCTGCGGGCGATTCGAATGCGGGGAGAAAATGATGCGTTTTGTGTCAATCAGGAATCAGCCGATGCCGCCGAACACGATACCGCAGATGAATACGACCATCGTCAGAATACAGAAGCCGTATTTATAAAGCGGATAGTACCATCCGCCGATACGGTTTTTCCGTCCCATCGAGACCGCATCCTCAACCGCCTTCTTGCCCCAGACCCATGCGAACATGATGCCGGCAAGACCTGCGCCGAGCGGGCAGATGTAAATCGAAACGAAGTCCATCCAGCCGGACACGATGCCTTGGATGCAGAGCGCAACCACAACACCGATAATACCGATGATAGCAACCGCCTTGGCACGGCTGAAGTGCAGATTATCCTGCAATGTCGCAATAGGTGCTTCAAACAGGTTGACAAGCGAAGTCAGGCCCGCGAACAGAACCGCAACGAAGAACACGATCATAACAACATAGCCGCCGGGCATTGCTGCAAACAGGTTGGGCAGATAGATGAACATCAGGCCGGGGCCGCCGTCGAACGTCGTCGCGCCCGATGCCGCCATCGCCGGAACGATGGTAAGCGCCGCCAAAAAGGCCGCCAAGGTGTCAAACAAGGCAACCTTCCATGCCGAACTGACGATATCCTCGTTATCCGGCAGGTAAGAGCCGTAAATGACCGTGCCGTTGCCCGCAAGCGACAGCGAGAAGAACGACTGTCCCAGCGCGTAGACCCACATCATGGGGTCCTTAAGCACCTTGGGGTCGATGGTGAACATGTACTTATAGCCTTCCGAAGCGCCCGGCTGCATGGCAACGTAGACCGCAAGACCGAGGAACAGCAGGAAGAACAGCGGGATCATAATCTTGTTGGCTTTTTCAATGCCGCCCGCAACGCCCATCACCATGATGGCGAAGCAGACAATCAGCGCAATAATCAGCCACAGGTTGTTGCCAAAGGATGATGCCGTCGACTCAAACGCCGCAGCATAACCGGAGATGTCAGTCACATCCGTGCCGTGTGCAAAGGCAGAGCCGGTGAATGCGCCAAACACATACTTGAAAATCCAGCCGACGACAACCGAGTAGCCGATTGCAAGCATCAGCGCGCCCACCATCGGGATACCGCCGATGATTGCACCGATTTTGCTCTTACCGCGTGAGCCGGCAGCCTTTTCAAACGCACCGATTGGGCCGCTGCGCGCGGCACGACCGAAGCTCATTTCACCAATGACGCCGGAGAAGCCGATTAGAATATCAAAAATCAGATATGCAACCAGAAACGCGCCGCCATACTTGGCCACGCGGCTTGGGAATAGCCAGATATTTCCCATGCCGACCGCCGAGCCGATACAGGCGAGAATAAACCCCCATTTGGATTTCCAAGAATCGCGTTCTACGGTTGCTTCCTTAGAATTCGTCATAATTACACCCCTTTTATCTCTTATCTGCCTTGAAAAAGAAGTGCCCGCGGAACTTTTCACTTTTCCGCGGGCACTTGTCTTACCTATCTTTCCTGCGCTCTTTCTACGCGGCGCGGGTTACGCAAGATTGTCTTTCTCTGCACTTAGTCCTGATTCGGGTACGGCTCAAGGAAGGCATGGAAGTGACGCATCGGCAGGTTGTGACCCCAAGTGATGCGAATGTTGGGGATGTTCTCACGATCCTCGTACAGCGCCTTAACAGCGGCGATGACGTAATCCAGATGCTCCCGGCTCAGCTGGCTGCGGTTGATTGCGAAACGAACCACGTTTGCCACCTCAGCCTGCTGCTCAGGGGTCTTCAGGTCATACTCCATCGAGTAGTCGCCCAACTCGGAGGTGCGGATGCCGTAACGGCGAATCAGCTCAATGCTGAAGCCTTGACCCGCGAACTTCTCATGACCGCGCTTGCCGTCAAAGAATTCATCCATGTTGATGTAAACCGCATGGCCGCCTGCCGGAAGCACAACGCCCTTAACGCCGGCGTTATAGAAGCCTTCCGCCAAATAATCGCACTGCTTCACGCGCTCGTCGAGGTAGTTGAAGTTGCAGCTCTCATACATGCCGCAAGCCAGTGCCATGATGTCACGGCCGGACATGCCGCCGTAGGAATCGTTGCCGTAGCAGGAAATCTGCTTGACCTTGAGCAGCACGCCAACGTCGGTCTTGATGCTGCCGTCCTCATTAAAGTCGGAGAACTTCTTCCAGAACAGGCCCTTGTCGCGGAATGCGAGCATGCCGCCCATGTTGGAGTGACCGTCCTTCTTTGCGGACATGGTGAAGCCGTCGCAGTAGGAGAACATCTCGGTTGCGATTTCGCTGATGTCCTTATCGGCATAGCCTTCTTCATTGGTCTTGATGTAGTAAGCGTTTTCCGCCCAGCGAGCGGTATCAAGAATGTACGGAATATCGTACTTATGTGCAATTTCACTGGTCGCGCGCAGGTTTGCCATCGAAACGGCCTGGCCGCAGACCGGGTTGTTCGTAATGCAGGTGAAAATCAGCGGGATATTCTCCGGGCCGACCGCGTCAATCAGCTGCTGCAGCTTCTCAAGGTCCATGTTGCCCTTGAAGGGATTGACCGCATACTTGCCGCCTTCCGGTACTTCATAAAGCAGCTTCTTATTATAAAGGTTACGCGGAACCGAACCCATCTGCTTGATGTTGCCCTCGGTGGTGTCGAAATGGCCGTTAGACGGGATGGTAAACACCTTGCCGGGGTGACGGGTTGCCAGAATCTTCTTGACAATCTCCATCAGTACGGACTCTGCCGCACGGCCCTGCTGGATAATAAAGGTGTTCGGGCGCTCCATCTGCGCCGCGCCGCCGTTAAACAGACCGCCTTCGTATTCGCAAAGGTAGAGCTCATCCATCATCTTGTCGATATCGGTGCAGTCGGTGCGAACCAGATCGATCGACTTTTTCCAGTTTTTCTGTGCGCCGCGCTCAAAGATATCGCGGAATGTATCAAGCAGCACGTAATAACCGGTATTGCGGCCGTAGGCTTCGTCACCCAGGAACATTGCCGACCACTGACGATCCGTCATCGCGGTCGTACCGGAGTCAGACAGCATATCCACGGTCAGCATGCCGGCCGGGAATGCGAATTCGTTGTAATGGGTGGCCTTCAGCGCGCGCTCACGCTGCTCGAGCGTAACGTTCGGCACGTTCTTGACAACATAAGAAAAATGGCGCGGTGCGGGAACGTTCAGCGGGTACTTTTCAGACATAATAATTTACCTCCATTATGTGGCTTGAAAGCCTTCTCTTTTTGGAGGTACCCCGGTCATCACAGCCGATTTCCCAATTTCGGCTGCAACTAGCGGACAGCACCTTGTGATGGATTTGCTCTTGCTGCGCGGAAGTGTTTTACTTCTGCGCAATGACCTCGATCTCGACCAGCGCATCCTTGGGCAGGCGCGCGACCTCGACCGCCGAACGAGCCGGATAGCTGCCTTCTCCAAAGAAGGTTGCGTACACCTCGTTCATTGCTGCGAAATTGTTCATATCGCTTAGAAAGACTGTGGTTTTGACGATGCGGTCCATGCCCACACCAGCCTCGGCCAAAATCGCCTTGACATTGCTCAGCGACTGCTCGGTCTGCGCTGCAATCCCCTCCGGGAATGTACCGGTTGCGGGATTGATCGGCAGCTGACCCGAGGTAAATACCAGTCCGTCTGCGGCAACTGCCTGCGCATACGGCCCAATCGCCGCCGGGGCGAGATCCGTGCTGATGATTTGTTTCATCCTGTCCTCCTCCTTTTCTCTGTGAGATAAATTTATCACCATTAAAAACTTCTGTCAAGGGTAATTTGTGCATTTTGTGCAAATGCTGTGTTTTGTTTTCTGCTTTTATGTATTATATCTATGTCATCCGCCATTTTGAACGATAATACTTTATTTTAATTGTAATAATTTATTCTTATCTTTTTTGACAAAAGGATAGTAAATACGGTATACTATTTATATAGTAAAACCATCTGCCAAATGACCATTTACTGTGCTAATAAAGACGAGGTGAGTGCATTGACCAATCCACTGTTGTCCCACTATATTAAACTGACCGAGTTCCTCGGCCACGCACTCGGCCCCGATTACGAGGTCGCGCTGCACGATTTGACCGATAAAAACCGCTCAATTATTGCGATTGCCAACAGTCATGTCAGCGGCCGTCAGGTTGGCGCACCGCTGACCAACGTCGCCCTCAAAATTCTGATGGACAAAAGCTATGAAGAGTCCGACTACCGCCTGCACTACCGCGGCGTATCGGCCGAGGGCAAAACTTTGCGCTCTTCCACGCTGTTCATTAAACACGGCGGCCAGTTAATCGGTATGCTGTGCATCAACTTTGATGACAGCCGCTATCAGGCGGTCGGCGAGGAGATTCTGCGCCTGTGCCACCCTGACAGCTTTGTGGAGACCAATTTCCAGCTGATTGACGATCAAGTGCGTGAAACCCCGCCCACGCTCTCCCCTGCTGAAAGCTTTCATAACTCCATCGACGCGGTCGCGAGCGACGCAGTCAACCGTGCGCTGTCCATTCTCGGCGTAACAGCCGACCGACTCACGCCGGAGGAGCGCGTGCAGATTATCGAGCAGCTCGAAGCGGGCGGTATCTTTCTGCTCAAGGGCGCTGTTAAGGACGTGGCCGATGCGCTGCAATGCTCGCAAGCAAGCGTTTACCGCTATTTATCCCAGGTTAAAAAAGACGAACAAGGCTGACCCTCAGCCCACACCTATGAAAAGGAACGCTCCGCGTTCCTTTTCTATCTGTAATACGCGCAATATGCGCAGGAGGTTTATTTTACATGCTGATTCCGCTTACCGTATCCGAAATTCCCGCCTTTACCGCCGCTTGCGCGCATGAACGTGTGTTTGGCTCCAAAGCGCTGACCGCGCTGCGCGCCTATGGACTGGGCGACCCGCGCGCGAAATTCTACTTATGCCGCAAGGGAAATGAGACCGCAGCCGCCCTGTATCTGGAGAATGGGGTACTCGTCATCTCGTCCGACGATCGTGCGGAGCCCGCCCCCATCGCCGAACTGGTGAAAAACGAGGGCGTGCGTGAGGTGGACACTAACTGGGCGCAGTGTCAGGCGCTGCAAAACCTGCTCGGCGGCACGACGGAAAGCTCGTATTATATGGTATACCGCGGCCCGCAGATTACAGACGATTTTCCCACTGTCGAGCCGGGCGAGCTGCGTGAGGTGTTTTCCGTGTTGCAGCAGAGCCACGACTATTACCGCACGCATCTGGAGTTTGAGCACTGGTCGACCGATCTGGGGCAGCGGGTGAACAAGGGACTGGCAGAACTGTATCAGCTGCGGTGCGACGGTCAGGTCGTTGCCACGGGCTGCATCACCTCAGAGGACGACACGTGCGGCGTTCTTGGCGCGGTAGCCGTCCTCCCCGCATACCGCAGACGGGGACTCGGCACCGAAATGAGCCGTTTTCTCGTGCGGCGCATCATGGAAAAGGGCAAAACGCCCCGTCTGATCTCAGGATACGATGAAGTGGCCGAACTATACCGCCGCATCGGTTTTGCGCCGTGCGGACGGTGGGGGGAGCTCTATCTTACTCTCTAAGGAGGATGCTGCCCCTCCACCTCAATTTACATAAATAGTATCAAAAGGAGAATAGGGCTATGCGCTATATAGATTTGAGAAGCGATACCGTCACGCAGCCGACGCAGGCGATGCGCGACGCGATGTATCACGCGGTCGTGGGCGACGACGTGTTTGACGATGACCCCACCGTGCGCGAACTGGAGGTGTTTGCCGCCAAGCTGTTCGGCAAGGAGGACGCGCTGTTCGTCACCTCGGGCACGCAAGGCAACGCCTGCGCGGTCATGGCGTGGACAAGGCGCGGCGAATGCATCGTGATTGACCCCCATTCCCACATTGCCGACCACGAGGCCGGTTCCTATGCACAGCTTGCGGGGGTTTCGCTGCGTTTTCCCCAGAGTGAAAACGGCGTGATGAACCCGGAATCGGTGTGCGCCTGCATTACCGATGACGCAGATTTGCAGGTTGCCCGCACCGGACTTGTCGTACTGGAAAACGCGCACTCGTCAGGCGCGGTCGTGCCGCTCGACAACATGCGGGCGGTCTACGAAGCGGCGCATGAAAAAGGCGTGCCTGTTCATCTTGACGGCGCGCGGCTGTACAACGCAGCGGCCACTCTGGGCGTGCGCGACATCCGCGAAATGACCTGCTATGGCGACACGGTGATGTGCTGCCTGTCCAAGGGGCTGTGCGCGCCGGTCGGCTCGATTCTGGCGGGGCCGAAGGATGTGATTCGGCGCGCGAAGAAAATCCGAAAGCTGCTCGGCGGCGGCATGCGGCAGGCAGGCTTTCTCGCGGCGGCGGGCAAGCTTGCGCTGACCGAAATGACCGAACGCGTGGCGGAGGATCACGAAAATGCCCGGTATCTCGGCGCACGGCTTGCGGAAATTGACGGTGTGCACGTCTTTACCAACCGCATCCAGATTGATATGGTCTTCTTTTCCGCCGACTGGGATACCGAAAAGGCCGCACGCTATCCCGCGTGGATGCACGCGCACGGCATACAGGTCACCGGCCTGATGGACGGTGAATACCGTATGGTCACCCATCGCGATGTATCGCGAGCGGACTGTGACACGGTTGCGGCGTGCGTTCGGCAGTTCGCTGCGGAGGAATAGTATGCAGTACCTTCGCCGTCTGCTCCGGCTGACGCTGGGCATGCTGGTCAGCGCGGTCGGAATTGTGATGATGCTCCAGGCAAACATCGGGCTTGAGCCGTGGAGCGTGCTGCAGCAGGGCATGTCGCAGACGCTCGGCATCTCGTACGGCACGGCCTCGGTCATCGTGGGCGGTGCTGCCATTCTGGCGGCGGCGCTGTGCGGGGAACGCTTCGGCTTCGGCACAATCATCAACATTGTCTTTTGCGCCGTGTTTATCGACGGCTTGCTTTGGCTCGGCTGGATTCCGCAGATGAACAGTCTTCCGTCCGGCCTGCTGATGCTTTGCGGCGGTCTGGAGCTGCTTGTGATTGGCACGTGGCTGTATTTGCGTGCCGCCCTCGGCGCAGGCCCGCGAGACGCGCTGATGGTCGCACTGGCACGCAAGACCCACCGTTCGGTCGGCCTTTGCCGCGCTTTCGTCGAGGTTTTTGTTATTGTAATCGGGTTTTGGCTCGGCGGTCAGGTCGGCGTGGGCACGCTGGTCTCTGCGGTCGGTCTTGGCTCGCTGTTTAATTTGAATTTTCATTTGCTCGGCTTCCGCGCGGCCGAACTCCATCAGGAAAGCATGAGCGAAACCTTAAAAGCGCTCCGAAAGGGCTCCGTCTGACCGGCGGAGTCTTTTTTCTGCCCGCAAAGCGGTTTCGGATTGATTTTTGGTTGCGAGCCGCCCTTCTGTTGGGTATACTGAACCCAGACGCATGTGAAAGGATTTTTGACATGATCACGAATTTTCTCATTACCGGCGCACGCGGCGCGGGAAAATCGACGCTCGTCCGCCGTATCGAGCAGGCAATCCATCTGCCCTGCGCGGGATTTCGCACCCTGCCGCAGGAACACTACGACTGCGGCAACACCTACAATCTGACCGATTTAACCACCGGCGAGACCGCTCCCATTTCTACATGGGACGGACAAGCCTTCCGACCGGTTGAGGCAACCTTTCTCGATCTCGGCGTGCGCTGTTTGAACGAAGCACGCACCGGCTCGTCCCCACTGCTGATACTGGATGAGCTCGGACGGTTTGAAAGGCGATGCACGCCGTTTCTCCGCTCAGTCGAAACGGTGCTGGACAGCGATAAAACCGTGCTTGCCGTGCTGAAAAAAGAGCCGATTGACTTCATTGACCGCATCCGCGCCCGCGCAGACTGCCGTGTGTTTGACCTCGACTCGCTCTGCCGTGACGCGATTTTTCCTGAACTTGCGGCTCTGGTGTCGTTTTCTGTTGAAAAAAACGCGAAATAATGATATGATTTTTGAAAATGATTTATGAGCAGGAAGAGTGGTAACTATGGAACTTTTAAAAGAGCGCATCCGTACCGACGGCGTAATTAAACCGGGAAATGTCCTGAAAGTGGACAGTTTTCTCAACCATCAGATGGATATTGCCTTATTCAATGAAATCGGCAAGGAATTTGCCCGCCGTTTTGCCGATGTCAAAATTGATAAGATTCTGACCATCGAGGCATCCGGCATCGGCATCGCGGCGATTGTGGCGCAGTATTTCGATGTGCCGGTGGTATTTGCCAAAAAGTCGCAGAGCATCAATCTAGACGGCACCATGCTCAGCGCGCCGGTCGAATCCTTCACCCACAAGCGCAAGTATGATGTGATTGTTGCCAGCCGATTTCTCCGTCCGGAGGAAAGCGTCCTAATCATTGATGATTTTCTTGCGAACGGCTGCGCGGCACTGGGTCTGTGCCAAATCGTCGAAGCGGCGCACGCATCGGTTGCGGGCATCGGCATCGTGATTGAAAAAGGCTTTCAGACCGGCGGCAGCATGCTGCGCGACCGCGGCCTGCGCGTAGAATCGCTGGCCATTATTGAAAGCATGGACGACGAAACGCAGACCATCGAGTTCCGCTGAGCCATGTCCGAGCTTCACTATCACGTGACGCTGCGCCTGTTTCGGGACGAAAAAGGGTTCGGACCCGGCCCGATGCGCCTGCTGCGGGGGATTGAGCGCACCGGCTCGCTGCAGCGGTCTGCCGAGCAAATGGGTATGGCGTATTCCAAGGCGTGGAAAATGCTGCGTGCGCTCGAGGCAGAATGGGGTTTTGCCATGACCGAAAAGCACGCGGGCGGCGCGGGCGGCGGCGGCTCGTCGCTCACGCCGGCGTGTCTTGATTTGCTTTCGCGGTATGAGCGCATGCTCGCCGCGGTCGAACGGCAAGCCGCGCTTTCTTTTGAGGAGCACTTTTCCGACTTATAAAAAACCGTTTCACACAATCATTGGGGTAAAAGGAGAATCTAATTGAAGAAATCACAATTAAACACCACGCCCTACGACTTTGAGGGTAAGCTGCCGCTGCGGCAGGCAATTCCGCTCGGCTTGCAGCACGTACTAGCGATGTTCGTCGGCAACCTGACGCCGATTCTCATCATCACCAGCACCTGCGCTGCGATGAGCGACGCGGAGCAGTTTGCGGCGCTGCAAGTCTCGCTTCTGCAAAACGCAATGCTGATTGCAGGTCTGGTCACGCTGATTCAGCTGTTCGCCATCGGCCCAATCGGCGGCAAGGTGCCGATTATCATGGGCACAAGTTCAGGCTTCATCGGCGTGTTCAAGAGCGTTGCCGACGTGATGGGCGGCGGTATTCTGGGCTACGCGGCCATTATGGGCGCATCCATCATCGGCGGCCTGTTTGAGGGCGTGCTCGGCTTCTTTTTGAAACCGCTGCGCCGGTTTTTCCCCGCCGTTGTCACCGGCACGGTCGTGCTGTCCATCGGCCTTTCGCTCATCGGCGTGGGTGTTGGCTCGTTTGGCGGCGGCACGGCGGCCAAGGACTATGGCTCGGTCGAAAACCTGCTGATTGCACTGGTGGTACTGATCGTTATTCTGGCGCTTAAACACGGCTGCAAGGGCATGGCGAGCCATTCCTGCATCCTAATCGGCATTGTTTTCGGCTATATCCTGTGCGCCGTGCTGGCGCTTGTGCTGCCCACCACCGCAGTCGCAGCAGACGGCACCGAGTACGTCAAGGCTTGGGTGCTCAACTGGGACAAGGTCGCGCAGGCGAAATGGTTTGCGATTCCCGAGTTTATGCCCATAAAGCCCGTATTTGACGCACGTGCAATCGTGCCTGTGCTGATTATGTTCATCGTCACCGCGGTCGAGACCGTGGGCGATATTTCCGGTGTCATGGAAGGCGGCATGAACCGCGAAGCGACCGACAAGGAGCTATCCGGCGGCGTCATCTGCGACGGTCTCGGCTCGTCCTTCGCGGCACTCTTCGGCGTGCTGCCCAACACCTCGTTCAGCCAGAACGTCGGCCTAGTCACGCTGACTAAAATCGTCAACCGCTTTGCCCTTGCGTGCGGCGCGATTTTCCTTGTGCTTTGCGGCCTGCTTCCCAAGCTCGCGGCGGTGGTTTCCATCATGCCGCAGAGCGTGCTGGGCGGTGCGGCTGTCATTATGTTCTCCTCGATTGCCATCAGCGGCATTCAGCTGATTACCAAAGAGCCGCTGGGTGCGCGCAATATGACGATTGTGTCGGTCGCGCTCGGCCTGGGCTACGGTCTGGGCGCAAACAGCGCCGTGCTGTCCGGTCTGCCGCAGAGCGTGCAGCTGATTTTCGGCGGCTCGGGCATCGTGCCCGCCGCTCTGGTCGCCATCCTGCTGAACATCCTTCTGCCGAAGGAAAAAGCTTCCGCATAATTGATGAGAATACGACCCCTTTTGTGTGCCATTCACGCATCAGGGGTCGTTTCCTGTCGTAAAGCGTTATTCTCCAAAAAGATTTTTGTATTTTGGGGGATTCGGTGATATAGTAAAGGAATAGTACCAATCGGGAGGAAAAAATTTTGCTGACAATCAATCAGTATGTCCGGCCGCAAAGCCTGGATGAAGCATACGAGCTTTGCCAGAAAAAGAATACTGTTGTGCTGGGCGGCATGCTCTGGCTCAAAATGCAAAGCCGTCTGGTCGGCACGGCAATCGACCTGTGCGACCTTGGCCTGGATACGATAGAAGAAACCGCGGACTCGTTTCGCATCGGTGCGATGGCAACGCTGCGCATGCTCGAAACACATGCGGGCCTGAACCAAATGACGCAGAACGCGCTGGCGGACAGTGTACGCTCCATCGTCGGCGTGCAGTTTCGCAACTGCGCGACCGTGGGCGGCAGCCTGTTCGGGCGCTTCGGCTTTTCCGATGTGCTGACGCTGTTTCTCGCGCTTGACGCTGATGTGGAACTGCATCACGGCGGCGTGCTGCCGCTGCGTGAGTTCGCGGAAATGCCTGTTTTGCGCGACATTCTGGTGCGAGTCATCGTCAGAAAGCGGAACATCCACGTCGCGTATCAGTCGCAGCGCAACACCAAGACCGATTTTCCCGTGCTCACCTGCGCGGTCAGCGAGATCGACGGGGTGTATCGCTGTGTCATCGGTGCGCGTCCGATGCGCGCGGTCGTCTTTGAAGATGAAAGCGGTCTGCTTTCCGGCGGCGTGAACGAAGACAACGCACGCGCCTTTGCAGACGACATCGCCGTCCGTGTTTCCGTCGGCTCCAACCTACGCGCGGGCGCGGACTATCGCCGCCGGCTGACCAAAACCTTGGTGCGCCGCGCACTGCTCACCCTCGGAAAGGAGAACGAGCCATGCAAATCAAATTAACCTTAAACGGAAAGCCCGTCTCCGAGGAGATCGCGGCTGACCTGTTGCTGCTCGATTTTGTCCGTGCACACGGCTGTGCAAGCGTCAAACGCGGCTGCGAAACGGCAAACTGCGGCCTATGCACCGTGCTGATGGACGGCAAGCCTGTGCTCTCATGCAGCATGCTCGCCGCGCGCGCGGCGGGACACGAAATCACGACGCTGGAGGGCATGGGCGCGGAGGCTGAGGAGCTTGCCGCATTTATCGCCGATCAGGGCGCAGAGCAGTGCGGCTTCTGCAACCCAGGCTTTATGATGAACACCATTGCGCTACTGCGCGAAAACCCCACGCCGAGTGACGACGAAATCCGCGCCTATCTTGCGGGCAACCTGTGCCGCTGCTCGGGTTACGAGGGACAGCTACGCGGCGTGCGGGCCTTTGTTGCCTGGCGTGCACAGAAGGGACGGTGCGCCGAATGAATGAACATCAGTTTAAAACGGTCGGCCAGCCCGTGCGCAAAAAGGACGCGATGCGTCTGCTGCTTGGCAAACCCGCCTTTGTCGATG
This sequence comes from Butyricicoccus sp. Marseille-Q5471, assembly GCF_951230135.1. Lineage (GTDB taxonomy): Bacteria > Bacillota > Clostridia > Oscillospirales > Butyricicoccaceae > Agathobaculum. The sequence continues at coordinate 458,605 of NZ_CATNVC010000001.1, forward strand.
ACGTGACGCCGCGCGACTGTCTGGTCGTCAAGGTGCTTCGCTCGCCGCACGCACATGCGCTGATTGAAGAAATCAGCACCGAAATTGCCCTGAAGGTGCCCGGCATTGAAGCGATTTTCACCTATCGGGACGTGCCGGACAAGCGCTTTACCATGGCCGGGCAGACCTATCCCGAGCCTTCGCCCTATGACCGCCTGATTCTCGACCGCCGCGTGCGCTTTGTCGGAGACGCGGTTGCCGTAGTCGCAGGCGAGAGTGAAAAGGCCGTGGATCGCGCGCTCAAGCTCATTAAAGTCAAATACGAGGTACTTGAGCCGGTGCTTGACATGCACACCGCCAAGGATAACGCCGTGCTCGTGCATCCGGAGGACAATTGGCGCTCGCTCTGCCCAGTCGGTGCGGACAATAAACGCAACCTGTGCGCCAGTGATTCTTCGGGCGACGGCGACGTGGACGCGGTGTTCGCGCAGTGCGACGAGATCGTCGAGCACACCTATCACACCCGCGCCAACCAGCAGGCCATGATGGAGACCTTCCGCACCTTTACCGAAATTGATGCGTTCGGCCGTCTGCACGTAGTCAGCTCGACACAGATTGTGTTCCATGCGCGCCGCATTCTTGCGCACGCACTCGATATCCCGAAATCCAAGATTCACGTCGAAAAACCGCGCATCGGCGGCGGCTTCGGTGCAAAGCAGTCGGTCGTGGCCGAGGTGTATCCCGCGCTTGTCACATGGAAAACGGGCAAGCCCGCCAAGATGCTTTACACCCGTCAGGAAACGCAGATTGCAGGCTCGCCGCGCCACGAGATGGAGGTTTCCGTCCGCGTCGGCGCGATGCGGGACGGCACCATCCGCGCCATCGACGTGTACACTCTGTCCAACACCGGCGCGTTTGGTGAGCACGGCCCGACAACCGTCGGCCTGTCCGGCCACAAGTCCATTCCGCTGTACAACAACAACCTCGAAGCCTACCGCTTTGCCTATGACGTGGTCTATACCAATGTGCAGGCGGCAGGCGCTTACCGCGGCTACGGCGCAACGCAGGGCATCTTTGCCGTAGAGTCTGCGGTCAACGAGCTTGCTGCGCGGCTGAATATCGACCCTGTCGCTCTGCGCGAGAAAAACATGGTGCGCGAGGGACAGGCCATGCCCGCCTACTATGGTGAAACCGCCTACGCCTGCGCGCTCGACCGCTGCATGGCACGTGCCAAGGAAATGTTCCACTGGGACGAACGTGCGAAACCCCGCGAGATGAGCAACGGCCGCGTCCGCGCCGCAGGTGTGGCGATGGCGATGCAGGGCTCGGGCATCTCGTGCGTCGACGTTGGCTCTGCGACGATCAAGATCAACGACGACGGTTTCTATTCCCTCATCATCGGTGCGGCTGACATGGGCACGGGCTGCGATACCATTCTGGCGCAGATGGCGGCCGAGTGTCTGGACTGCTCGGTTGACGATGTGATTGTTTTCGGCGCGGATTCGGACGCTTCGCCCTATGATTCGGGCTCTTACGCCTCATCCACCACCTATGTCACCGGCAAGGCGGTCGAAAAAGCGTGCACTGAGCTGAAGGAAAAGCTGTGCACGGTTGCCGCCGGCATGATGGACTGCGCCGTGGACGAAACCGTCTTTGAAGGCCGCGAAATCCGACGGGCGGACGGCAGCGCTTCCGTTTCGCTTGCCGATGTCGCCACCAAAACGATGTGCGGCAATCCCACGGCCGCGATGGCGACTGCGTCACACACCTCGCCCATCTCGCCCCCGCCCTTCATGGTCGGCATGGCGGAAATCGAGCTTGACCGCGAAACCGGCTCGGTAGAGCTGATTGACTATGTTGCCGTGGTCGACTGCGGCACGCCAATTAACCCCAACCTCGCCCGCGTGCAGACCGAGGGCGGTCTGGTGCAGGGCATCGGCATGGCGCTGTATGAAAACGTCACTTATGACGAAAAGGGCCGCATTGCGGAGGATACCTTCATGCAGTACAAGCTGCCCACCCGTTTGGATATGGGCACGCTGCGCGTCGAATTTGAGTCCAGCTATGAGCAAAGCGGCCCGTTTGGCGCGAAATCCATCGGTGAAATCGTCATCAACACCCCCTCCCCCGCGCTTGCGCACGCGATTTACAACGCAACCGGCGTGTGGCACCGTGAGCTGCCCATCACAGCGGAGCACATCCTGATGAGCATGCCCGAGGAGAACTGAGCATGCTCATCCACATGCTGTATCTCGCGGCGGGCAGCAGCCGCCGCTTTGGCGAAAACAAGCTGCTGCACGAGGTCGGCGGCAAGCCGCTGTTCCGTCATGGATTAGACGCGCTCGCGGAAGTTGCCGCTGCACGAAACGACTGCACGCTGACCGTCGTCACACGCTTCGACCAAATCGCACAAGCGGCCGAAGCATGCGGCGTGCGATGCGTGTTCAGTCCGGATAGCGAAAAGGGGTTGTCCTACACCATCCGCGCAGGCGTTAACGCACTTGCGGACGAGCAGCCGCCGTTTTACCTGCTGTTTGCTGTCGCCGATCAGCCGTTTCTGTCCCGCCAGACGGTCGAACGGCTGATGGCTGAGACGTGTGCTGCGGGCACCGCGGTCGCATCCGTCTATTATCACGAGCGTCCCGGCAATCCGACCTTGCTGCACAGCCGCCTGATTCCCGAGCTGCTCGCGCTGACGGACGACGAGGGCGGGCGCAAGGTCATTGGCCGTCATATGAACGACTGCACCATCGTGCAGGCCGAAGCCCCCGCAGAACTGGCTGACTTTGACGTTCCCGATGATTTGCACGGATTATAGCATCAAAAAGCGCCCCGTTGGGGCGTTTTTTATTTGGAATGAGATTTGTCCGTTTGCTTTTCGTGTGCGGCTTCGGTATAATGGTACTATTCGACAATATTGAGAGGATTCTCCCATGACAAATAAAAGTAAATGGTTTGGCCTGATTCTTCCGGCCGTTTTGTGCACCGCACTCTGGGGCAGTGCCGCACCCTGCATCAAGCTCGGCTATTCGCTGTTTGAAATCGCGCCGGGCGACTCATTTTCCCAGCTTGTGTTCGCCGGCTGGCGCTTTACCTGCGCGGGGCTGCTGACGCTGCTGGTGGCCGCCGTGCTTGGACGCCGTCCTCTGCTGCCCCGCAGAGATAATATCGGCGCGATTCTTTCCATCAGCCTGTTTCAGAGCATGATTCAGTACGTGTGCTACTACATCGGTCTTTCCCACACGACAGGCACAAACGGTGCACTGCTTTCGGGCACGCAGACCTTTTTCGCCATTTTATTTGCCCATATTTTCCTGAAAGACGACAAACTCAGCCGCACCAAGGCCATTGGCTGTATACTGGGATTTTCGGGCGTTGTGCTGCTGCAATTCGGCGGCACAATCGGCGGCTTCACGCTCATGGGTGACGGACTGGTGCTGCTTTCGGCGGCGTCCGCCGGTATGGGCGCGCTGGTTTCCCGCATCATGACGCCCGGGCGCGATCCCATCGTGCTGACCGCGTGGCAGTTGATTTTCGGCGGCGGGTTTCTTCTTGCGCTCGGCTACGGCGGCGGCGGTGCAATTCGGACGGTCAACTTGCAGGGTGCACTGCTGCTGCTTTATATGATTGTGCTTTCCGCGGTTGCCTTCACCGTCTGGACTTCGCTCCTCAAGAAATACCCAGTCGGCAAGGTCGCTGTGTATAACTTTCTCATTCCCATGTTCGGTGCACTGTTTGCCGCCCTGTTTCTGCAGGAGCAGGTCTGGACTATTCGCAACCTGCTCGCCCTTCTGCTGGTCGGCTCAGGCATTGCGCTTGCCAACAAAGCATCTGCTTCCTAAACCAAAAAGGCGCTGTATCCTTGCGGGTACAGCGCCTTTTCATTTGCTCAGCCGAGAGAACCGCTGTCCTCCCGCAGCTGAAATGTATTCTTTTCATAGTGCAGCAGCCCTTCACGCTGCATTTTGCTCAGTTCGTTCGACAGCGCACTGCGGTCAACGCCCAAATAATCGGCCAACTGCTGCCGGTTAAACGGAACGGTAAAGGCATACGATCCCTGCTGCATTGCCTCAAAGGACAGATAGGACAACAGCCTCCCCCGAATGGACTTGGACGAGGTATGGAAAATGCGGCGCGACAGATTGAGATTTTTCTGCGCCATAACGGTCAGCAGATTGCGAATCAGCTTGCTGTGAAACGCGCAGGCGCTCGGACAGGTCTGCAGCAGGCGGGACGTATGGAGAAACAGCACCTCTGCCGCCTCCGCCGCCACGACGTTCACCATCATTGGCTCGCCCGGCACACAGGCATAGGTTTCGGCAAAAACCTGCCCCGGGGATACGTTTCCCAAAATGCTTCTATTGCCCCACACATCATCGTTTTCAATGTTGACACTGCCGGAAAGCACCAGTCCCATGGCAGTCACCGCATCTCCCGCATGATAAATCACCGCACCCTTTACAAAAGTCTTGCTTTCTGCGCCGAGACATTGCAGCATGGATTCCACTTCCTCCGCCGTACAGCCGCGAAACAGCATGGTTTTTGTCAAAAAAATGTAATTCATTTTTTCTCCTTTACGTTGTTATAACAACATACGAGTTGCAATTATCATAGTATACTTGGGTCAACAAGTCAAGGTTTGCAACAGATTGCAGGAGGAATTACGATGGTTCGAAAGATTATTCATATTGATGAAGACAAGTGTAACGGCTGCGGCCTGTGTGCCAAAGCCTGTCACGAGGACGCAATCGGCATGGTCAACGGCAAGGCAAAGCTGCTGCGCGACGATTATTGTGACGGACTGGGCAACTGCCTGCCGACCTGTCCGACCGGCGCCATCACCTTTGTTGAGCGCGAGGCTGCTGCTTTTGACGAGGCGGCGGTCAAGGAAAATCAAAAAAAGAAACAGCAGGCCGAGGGCGCACCGCTTGCCTGTGGCTGCCCGGGCAGTCAGTCCCGTCAGTTTGACCGACCGGCAGAACCCGCCGCTGCCTACGCTGCACCCGCTGCATCGTCGCAGCTGCGCCAGTGGCCGGTACAGATTAAGCTTGCGCCGGTAAATGCATCCTATTTTGACGGTGCGCACCTGCTCATTTCGGCCGACTGCGCCGCCTATGCCTATGCCCGCTTTCACGAGGATTTCATCCGCGGCAAAATCACCCTAATCGGCTGCCCCAAGCTTGACGAGGGTGATTACAGCGAAAAGCTGACCGAAATCATCCGTCAGAACAACATCAAAAGCCTGACCGTGGTACGCATGGAAGTCCCCTGCTGCGGCGGCATTGAGCATGCAGCAGTCACCGCGCTCAAAAACAGCGGCAAATTCATCCCCTGGCAGGTCGTTACCATTTCAACCGATGGCCGCATTCTGGATTAAGTGAACGTCGACGCATTGCCGACTGAAAGGAGTATTATTATGAAATTCTTTGTCAACAGTGGCTGCATCGGCTGCGGCCTGTGCGCCGGAGCCTGCCCCGAGGTCTTTGAAATGACCGACGAGGGTCTGGCCAAGGCCATCGAGGACGAGGTGGATGGCGCGCTGCTGGAAAGCGCACTGGATGCCCAGTCCGGCTGCCCCGTCAGCGCAATCGAAGCGCAGTAAAGGAGTGAGTTTTCATGCCCTATATCAAAAATATTGAGCCGCAGAATCCGGTTGCTTTGGCTGATTTGGTATCCATTCAGCCGGGCCAAATCGTCAGCAAAACACTGGCACAGAACAGCGCGGTCAGCGTGACGCTCTTCGCCTTCGACAAGGGTGAGGAAATCAGCACCCACGACTCCACCGGCGACGCAATGGTCACCGTGCTTGAAGGCATCGGTCAGTTCACCGTGGATGGCACGGTCTATGAATGTGCGGCAGGTCAAACGCTGATTATGCCCGCAAAGCTGCCGCACGCGGTTTATGCGAAAGAGCGCTTTAAAATGAGCCTTACGGTCATTTTTCCCCTAAACAATCAAGAATGAGACAGAAAAGGAGAATTTGAAATGGAACACAACATGTTTTGCTTCCAGTGTGAGCAAACTGCGGGTTGCTCCGGTTGTACCGGATCCGCCGGTGTATGCGGCAAATCCGCCAGCACCGCACAGCTGCAGGATGAGCTGACCGCCGCACTGGTCAATTTGTCCCGCGCCTGCGGCAGCGACCGCAGAACCGAACAAACCGACCGACTGATTTTGGAGGGCTTGTTCACTACCGTCACTAATGTCAGCTTTAACGATGAAACACTGCGCCTGCTGATTGACCGCGTCAACGCCGAGACTGCAAAATTTGCGCCCGAATACATTGGGCAGTATGACATAACAACCCTGTGGAACGAAGAAGAGGACATTCGCTCTCTCAAATCGCTGATTTTGTTCGGTATTCGCGGCATTGCCGCCTATGCCTATCACGCGATGGTGATTGGACGCACGAGCGAAGAGGTGAATAAGTTCTTCTATACGGCGCTGTCCGCACTCGCAGAGGATCTGAACATGGAGCAGCTGCTGCCCCTCGTGATGGAAACCGGCAAGGTCAACCTGACCTGCATGGAGCTGCTCGACCATGCAAACACCGATGCGTTCGGCACACCGGTTCCCACCTCCGTGTCGCTGACGGTCGAAAAGGGTCCGTTTATCGTTATCACCGGCCACGATCTGTACGACCTCAAGCTGTTGCTTGAGCAGACCGCAGACAAGGGCATCAATATTTATACCCACGGCGAAATGCTGCCGGCGCATGCGTATCCGGAGCTGAAGAAGTATCCCCATCTCAAGGGGAATTTCGGTACGGCATGGCAAAACCAGCAGAAGGAATTTGACCACCTGCCCGCGCCGATACTTTTCACTACCAACTGCCTGATGCCGGTGCGGGAAAGCTATGCCGACCGTGTGTTCACCACTGAAATGGTCTCCTACCCTGAGATGGTGCATGTGGGCGATGACAAGGACTTCACCCCTGTCATTGAAAAGGCGCTTGCACTTGGCGGCTTTGCCGAGGATACCGCATTTTACGGCATCAACGGCGGCAACACCGTTATGACCGGTTTTGGCCACGGCACGGTGCTGGGCGTTGCCGATCAGGTCGTGGACGCGGTCAAATCCGGCGCGATTCGCCACTTCTTCCTCGTTGGCGGCTGTGACGGTGCACGCCCCGGCCGCAATTACTACACCGATTTTGTAAAGCAGACCCCGCCGGACACGGTAATCCTGACACTGGCCTGCGGCAAATTCCGCTTTAACGATCTTGATCTCGGCACAATCGGTGGCCTGCCTCGCCTGATGGACATGGGTCAGTGCAACGATGCATACAGCGCCATCAAGGTGGCTGCCGCACTTGCAGAGGCGTTTGGCTGCGGCATCAACGAGCTTCCGCTGTCGATGATTCTGTCGTGGTATGAGCAAAAGGCCGTCTGCATTCTGCTGACCCTGCTGTACTTGGGCATCCGCAACATTCGCCTCGGGCCTTCCCTGCCCGCCTTTGTTTCCCCGAATGTGCTTAATTTCCTCGTCGAGCACTTCGGTATTGCTCCGATCAGCACCCCCGAAGCAGATTTGAAGGCTATTTTAGGATAAAATAGGCTCAAGCGCAATAAAAAAAGACACCCTTTCGGGTGTCTTTTTTATTATACCGCAGTCCACACGTTTCCGTTTTTGTCGGAGGCCAGACACGCGTCTACAAAGCGCAGTCCGGCAATGCCGTCTTCAATGGTCGGATAGGAGAAGGTGCCCGCATCCGTACCGTACTTCTGTGCGGACAGATGCTTGCAGAACGCGCGGTAGACATTGCCGAACGCTTCGTAAAAGCCTTCGGGATGTCCCGCCGGCAGGCGGCACTGCTCGGTGCAGGCAGCATAGTTGTAGGCACGGTTGGCCACAATGGTCTGCACCGGCATGCCAATGGGCGCAAATTCAAACTGCATCGGGGCGGTATGCCGCCAGGTAATCGAACCTTTTTCCCCGAATACACGGATTTTGACCGCGCAGTCCGAACCGCAGGCCAGCTGCGATGCCCACAGCCGCCCCGGGATGCCGCCCTCATACTGGAGCATGGCCTCCATGTCATGGTCAAGCGGCGAACCGTGGTAATGCGTCAGCCGCGCCAACACCTTTTCGAGCTTCAGTCCTGTCATCCGCGCGATGAGGGCTTCCAGATGCGTGCCGATATCGGCTGCGCATGCGGACGGGCCTGCACGCTTGGGATCCAGCCGCCAAAGCGCCTGATCGCTTGACTCCGCAACGGTCGAAACGATGACCCAATCCTGCGGGTATTCCGCCTCAATCTTAATGATTTCACCGATTTCGCCGTGTGCAATCATTTCGCGCGCCTGCCGGATTACGGCATAGCTGGCATAAGTATAGGTAACGCCGAACAGCAGTCCCTTTTCCTTGGCGATACGCGCAAGCTCCTCACCCTCGGCAGCACTGGTGCAAATCGGCTTGTCGCATACCACATGGATGCCGTGGGACAGAAAACACTTGGCAATTTCATAGTGGGTATCGGTCGGTGTCACGATTGATACGAAATCAATGCCGTCCTCTCTTGCGCTTTCGCACTCGGCCATCTCCTGCCAAGTGGCGTATACGCGCGAGGAATCCGCAACGCCCCACTCCTCGGCAGTCTTCAGATTCTTTTCCATGCTGCGGGTAAAGCAGCCGGCCGTCAGCACGGCCAGATTATCCATCGTCGCCCCTCTGCGGTGCACATCTCCAATAAAAGCGCCGTTGCCGCCGCCTATCATGCCGAAAGTTAACTTCATTGGTTTTCCGCCTCCTTTTTTATCCGATGATTTCTTTGTCATCTCATCTTTCATGCCTATGCGCATATTGTCACTTGCATTCAGTATAGCCCGCCACATTTTGGTTGTCAATCAGCAATCGCGGACCCGCACCTCAATCATCGTGACATACTCGTCCATCTCCATCACGCACAGGTCGTTGACGCCCACTTCATAGGCATAGCCCTCCGGACGGAGCGCATTTTGTCGGCAATAATCTAAAATGCGCCGGTAGGTCGCGCTTAAATCGTTGAAATCGCCCTGATGAAAAGCGCGGACATAGTTTCCCGCCGCCCGCTCGTGGTTGCCCCTCCGCGCACCCATGTTGGAAAAGATAGCGTCAGTATGGTTGTAAAGTCCATCAAACAGGTGATCGCTGTGATTCATGGTGCCAAGCTCCATATTAAAAAGATGGTGCGGCAAAGATTTTCCGTGCTGAATCATCGCATCCACATAGCTGTCCGCATCGGCAACCGGCGTAACGGCGTAGCGCTTTGCCTTACAGGGCACGACCTCAATCGCGGCAAGGTCGCTCTTTAAATCGTTCAGCTGCTCGCGCTTGATGTTGAGCAGCGTTTTGATTTCTTTCAGCTGCGCTATCTTTTCTTGAATTTCCCGCTGTTTCTGCACCAGAAGCGTGTCAAAGTCCTCCGGGTTCCGCTTTTGCATATAACGCTTAATTACATCCAACGGCATATCCAGTTCCCGCAGTGTCAGAATCATTTCGAGCACTGCGCCCTGCGCGAGGGAGTAATAGCGATATCCGTTTTCCTTTTTGACCGCTGGTGAAAACAGGCCGATCTGGTCATAGAAATGCAGCGTTCTTTTGCCGATTTCGTGCAGTTCTGCGTACTGTTGAATGGTAAACAGTTGTGTTTTCATTTTTTGCAACCCCCCTATTGACTCTACAGTTACTGTATCCTTTATACTACTCCATGAACCCGGGAAAAACAAGTTTTATGGAGGAACCTATCATGGAATTTCGTACCTTTCAACCAGAAGATGAGCTGCATCTTGCACAAACCATTCGAGACACCTGGCACTACGACCGCCTGAGCCCCAATCCGGAGGTCGCGCTGCTGATGGGAAAAATATATCTCTACGGCTGCCTTGCAAGACAAACCTTTCATCGCGTTGCCGTTGCGGAAGGGCGGCCGGTGGGCATCATCATGGGTTACGTAGAGGGCAAACAGGATGCGGCAGCTTCAGCCTATCGCGCAAAACTGGAACAGTATTATGAGGAAATGCAGCAGCACGCTGAGGGACAGTTTATTTTGAAGATGTTTGAGACCTTCGAGCATCTGGATGAAGAAATGCTGACGGAAATCGGCAAAGAATATGACGGCGAACTGGTGTTCTTCGTTACCGATGCTTCAGTGCGGGGACAGCATGTCGGAGCGCAGCTGTATCAGCAGTTTTTGCAGGAATGTCAGGCGAATCACTGCCAAAACATTTACGTGTATACGGATGAAACCTGCAACTTCGGCTTTTATGAGCATCAGGGCTTCCGACGGATGAATCAGCGCCTGCACGAGATTCAGCAGCATCGGTTTCAAATGTTTGTATATGAAAATGAGTTAAACAGATAGTTTTCAGCTGCCGTCGGCCCTGTGCCGACGGCAGCTTTTTGCACTTTCTCTTTACAGTTATTTATGTATAGAAAATGAGAATTTGTTGCAGTGACAAAAGAAATCGCGCGCGCTATACTTGGTACAACATCAAACGAACCCCTTGAAACCCTGAAAAATCGCTGAAATTAAAACAAAACGCTTCGTTTGACGAGAGTAAATTCATATGACATAAAACGAGAGATTCTTAGGAGGAAAGGTATCATGAAAGAAATCAAAATTGGTTTAGTAGGCGCAGGCTGGATGGGCAAGGCACACTCTTCGGCACTTGCAGACGCACAGATGCTGTTCGGGCCGGACTACGGTGTCGCATCCTTTGAGATTGTTGCCGACGCAAACGAGGAAAGCGCAAAAATCGCGCAGCACAAGATTGGCTTCAAGCGCATGAGCACCGACTGGAAGGACGTTGTAACCGACCCCAACGTTGACCTTGTTGACATCGCAACGCCGAACGCATTCCACTATGTCGTTGCTAAGGCCACGCTTGAGAACGGCAAGAATGTGTACTGCGAAAAGCCGCTGTCCATCTCGGCTGAGGAATCCAAGGAACTGGCTGAGCTTGCAGCGAAGAAGGGCGTTATTAACTATGTCGGCTACAATAATACGATGAACCCCGCAAACGCCTATGTTCGCGAGCTGGTGCAGTCGGGCAAGCTTGGAAAAATCATGCGCTTCACTGGTACATACGATCAGGATCAGCTGCTTGACGAATCGCTGCCGATTACCTGGCGCCACATCAACAAGCTGGCCGGCTGCGGCGCACTGGGCGATTTGGGTTCCCACCTGCTGTCCATCTCCCAGTTCATTATGGGCGATATTTCGGCAGTCAACGCGATGACCACCACCGTGTTCCCCAAGCGTCCCAAATCCGCAGGCTCTTCCGAAATGGCCGATGTGGAGAATGAGGACATCATCACCTTCATGGCCGAGTACGCAAACGGCGCAGTCGGCACGGTTGCCGCTTCCCGCGTTGCCACCGGCCGCAAAAACTACCTGTGCTATGAGATTCAGGGCACAAAGGGTTCGGTTCGCTACGACCTTGAGCGGATGGGCGAAGTACAGGTTTACTTCCAGTCCGACGATGAGTGCGACCGCGGTTTCCGCACCGTGCTGCTCAACCCCAAGATGAAGGGCTACTCTGCCTTCCAGCCGGCGGGCGGCATCTCCATCGCGTACAATGACATGAAGATTCTCGAGGTGCACGAGCTGTTCGCCGCGCTGACCCACAACGAACCCTATGCCTGCAACTTTGAGTTTGGCTACAAAATTGACCGCACCGTTGCCGCTGTTTTGGACTCTGCCAAGAAGCGCGCATGGGTTGAAGTCAAGTAAGGGAGGACACAGTAATGGCAATTCAGGTCGGTATTGCGCCCGATTCCTGGGGCGTATGGTTTCCCAATCACGAAAAGCAGACTCCGTGGAGCCGCTGCATGGACGAAATGCGCCAGGCAGGCTATGACGGTGTAGAACTTGGCCCCTGGGGGTATTTTCCGAACACCTATCCCGAACTGAAGCAGGCGCTGGACGCTCGCTCGCTCGAGCTTGTAGCCGGCACTGTCGGCGGTGATTTTCTAAACGACGCTTCAATTGACGACATGTGCCAAACAATCGACGAGATTGCGGCCGTCATCATGCGTTTTCCGCAGGCGAAGTACATTGTGCTACTGCCTGCTATGTACACCGATTTGGAGACGGGCGAATTCGTCATGGATCCCAATCTGACCGATGCGCAGTGGGCCACCTACTGCAAGAACGTGCAGCGCGCGGCTGACCGCGTGGCTTCCCACGGTCTGATTGGCGCATTCCACCCGCACGTGGACTGCCATGTGCAGACCGAGGAGCAGATTGAGCGTCTGCTTACGGACACCGATGTGCAGCTCTGCTTCGACACCGGTCACCACGTCTACGGCGGCGGCGAGCCGATTGCTTTCTACAAAAAGCATGCAGATCGAATTCCGTATATCCATATCAAGGACTGCGACCTCGCGGTCAAGGCCAAAATGGACGAAAACAAGTGGTCGTTTGCCAAGGCCGTGACCGAGGACATTATGGTCGAGCCGGGCAAGGGCAGCATCGATTTTGCAAAGCTGCACGACGCGCTCGTTGAAAAGGGTTATGACGGCTGGGTCGTTGTAGAGCAGGATTTGTTCCCGGTCAAGTCCTTTGATATCCCGCTGCCGATTGCAAAGCGCGGCCGCGAAAACCTCGCCAAGGCCGGTTTCTAAGCACACAGTCGGTATATTTATTTCACTTCTATTCTCTTTCTCATTCCCATACGGACGCCCTGCAGCCTGAGACGGGTGAAAATCTGTCTTCTGCTGCAGGGCGTTTTTGTATGCTTCTGACAAGTCAGTGTCAATCTATTTGGTGAACATTTCACCAAATGCGTCCAAGTTAGTGTATATGTACAAAACTATCTCCTGAATTCTATGCAATATCTACATCAACTTGCAAAATCGCGCAAATTTTAGCAATGAGAAGGCAAAATATCATATTTCATCTCTGAAACAAACGCGCTATCCTTTTAAAGGCTTAAGGCAATACCGCGTAATTGCGGTGCCGAAACCCTGTAAAAAAGAGAGTGAGGGACAAATCTTTGAACCAGCAAACAAAGACACCACTGAACGGCCGTATCGGCCTGGGCACACGCATGGCCTACGGCAGCGGCGACGTGGCCTGCAACATCGTCTACGGCATGATCAGCACGCTGCTCGTCATGTTCTATACGGACTATGCGGGCGTTTCACCGATTCTGGTCGGCTCGGTCATGCTGATTTCACGCATTTTCGACGGCTTTTCCGACGTTGTTATGGGCTACATCGTTTCGCGCACCAATACCAGATGGGGACAGTCGCGCCCTTGGATTTTATGGATGGCACTGCCGTATTCGCTCGGCGCGGTGCTGCTGTTTACCATTCCGCGCTCAACCGAGCTGGTACAGTTCGTGTACATGCTCGTGACCTACAACTTCTGCACGACCGTCTGCTATACGGCAATCAATCTGCCCTACGGCTCGCTGTCTGCCATGATGACGCGCGACTCGCGGGAGCGCGATATGCTGAGCGTCTTCCGGATGGGCATGTCGCCCTTCGGTCGCATCATCGCGGTGACATTCACCCTGCCGCTGGTCAAGCTGTTTGGCAACGATCAGGCGGCATGGATCAAGTGCATGTCGCTGTGGGCTGTGCTGGCACTAATTTTACTGGTCGTTTGTTTTACATTCTGCAAGGAGACCGTACATATCGCAGCACGCGAAGCGCAGGGCAGCGTGTCGCTTGGTAAAAACCTCAAGGCGCTGGGCAGCAACCGGTATTTCTGGGCGGTGCTGCTGCTGTGGACCTTTCAGGGCACGACGCAGACCATCGTCGGCACCATCCTGCCCTACTACTGCAAGTACATTTATCACAACGACTCGTGGATGTATTCAACGCTTTATCTGGTGGAGACTTTGGTCATCATCGGCGTGACCTTCCTTTGTCCGCTGCTGCGCAGCCGCTTTACCAAGAGCCGTATCATCCTGTTCGGCGCAATCATCGTATTGGTGGGTCAGGGATTGTTCCTGCTCAACCCGTACAGCTTCCGCTGGTGCATGTTCACCACCGTGCTGCGCGGCATCGGTCAGGCACCGCTGAGCGCGTTTATCTTCGGCATGATCGGCGATGTGGTCGAATACGGCCAGTGGAAAACCCATCTGCGGCAGGAGAGCTTCATCTTCTCCGGCGGCTCGGTCGGCGCAAAGGTCGGCATGGGTGCAGCGCAGGCGGCTATTACCGGCATCATGAGCGTCTGCGGCTATATTGCCTCCACAGGCGCATCAGTCGAACAGCCGCAGTCGGTGCTGACCGCCATCATCGGTATCTATGCTCTCGCACCGATTTTTGTTTGGATACTCGTGCTGATTGTCATTTCCTTGTATCGTCTGGACAGAAAATACCCCGATATTATGCTCGAACTCCGTGCACGCGAGGCGCACGGCGAACTTTAAGTCCGCCAATCAGCCTTTTCAAAAAGATACCGGCTTCGTTTGAGAAGCCGGTATCTTTTTGTTTTCTACTGTCCGCGCTTGCCCTGCAGCGACTCCAAATACTGCGTGCGATAGCGGATGGGCGCCAGCCCGACCGTTTTGGTGAAGATGGCATTGAAGTGTCCTGCGCTGTTGTAGCCGACGAGCGCGGCAATCTGCGTGGCATTAAAGTCAGTCGAAATCAGCAGATTCTGCGCCTCACCGATACGGCAGCGAATCATGTATTGGATGGGTGAGAACCCAGTGATGCTTTTAAACACATGTGCCGCGTAAAAGGGGGATACATGCAGCTCGTTTCCGATTTCCTCCAGGGTAATCGGCTCGGTAAAATGGGTTGCAATGTACTGGCGGATGCGGTTTGCGAGCACAACATCGGTGTTCTGGCACGTGCTGCGATAGTCGGACGGAAAGGAAAGCGCGAGCAGCAGCAGTCCGGGAAACAGATGGTCGACAATGGCGCGGGACTGCGGCGTATCCTGTTCCATTTGTTCATAAATCAGGCGGCAGAGGGTGTAAATTTCGCTGTATCGCGCGCCGACCGGACGCACAAAGCCTTGCGCGGCGTCGGTCATGTGCCCATCCTCAAAGCCGGAGAGCGCAACACCGGCAACGCCGAAGCAGAATGTGCCAATCTCGCGCGTAGTTGCGGAGGTGACCTCGTGCAGGCCGCCCTGATTATACAGCAGCAAATCACCCGGCCGGATGTCGTAGCTGTAGCCGTCGACAATGTAGGTACCCTCGCCCTGATAAACGAACAGCAGCTCGGCCAAGTCCTCGTGCCGATGAATCGAGCGGTGCACGCGGGGGTCGGCAATGGCCTGACGCGTCGCATACAGCAGCCGCGGAGAAGCCGCGCGGCGTAAAACTTGATTGGTCACAGTCGTGCTCCTTTGCGCAGTGATTTGATATGCCTATTATGCCGCACCGAGCAGAAAATCGCAAGAATCCGTAATATCCAAAAAATCAAACGAAATTTTGTGCATTTTTTCGTAGGGTTTGAAAATACAAAGCGCAACAATCAAAAAACATTGCAAGATGCGGTGCGGTATAATGAGAACACAAAAAAGAAAGCATATGAGAGCCCAAAAAGTCGGAAATCACGCCGATTTTCGCGGTCTCATGCAAGGGAGAGAACGAAATGTCCATTCAAATCTGCGGCGCACCCTGCTGTTGGGGTGTCGACGATGTCAAGAATCCGTATTTGCCGCCATGGCAGCGCGTACTGGAGGAAGCGGGTCAGGCAGGCTACAGCGCGATTGAGCTCGGGCCCTACGGCTATCTGCCGATTGACGTAGACGCTGTGACAGCGGAGCTACAGAAAAACGGCCTGTCGATTGTCGCGGGCACCATTTTTGACGACCTGCTCAACGAAGAGAATTACGAGAACCTGCTGCGCCAGACCGATGATATCTGCTCGCTGATTGTAAAACTCCCGCGGTTGACGGTACATAAGGGGCAGCACTTCCCCACGCCCTACATGACCATTATGGATTGGGGACATGACGAGCGTGACTACGCCGCCGGTCATGCCGATCGTGCGCCGCGCCTGTCGGACGAACAGTGGGCTCAGATGATGCGGCACATCCGCGGCATCTGCGAGCGCGCGAACTCCTACGGTGTGCGCCCGGTCATCCACCCACACGCAGGTGGCTACATCGAGTTTGCCGACGAGATTGACGCAGTCGTACGCGACATTCCCTATGAGCTCGCCGGTCTGTGTCTGGACACCGGCCACCTGTACTATTCGGGCATGGATCCGGTCGAATGGCTGAAAATGTATGCTGACCGCTTGGATTACGTTCATTTTAAGGATGTAAACGAGCAGATTTACCTCGAAGTGCTCGGCGAGCACATCCGCTTTTTCGAGGGTTGTGGCAAGGGCGCGATGTGCCCGATTGGCACAGGCACGCTCGATTATCCGACGATTCGGCAGACGCTTGCGGACATCGGCTACGCGGGCTACATCACAATCGAGCAGGAGCGTGATCCGCGCAATGCCGATACCAGCTTGCGCGATGTGAAGGCCAGTGTCGACTATTTAAAATCTGTTGGTTATGAAATTTAAATAAAAACGGAGGAATTTCCATGTATTACGGTGAAAAAAGAGTAGAAAACCCCATCCGCTGGGCAATGGTTGGCGGCGGCAAGGGCAGCCAGATTGGCTACATCCACCGCTCGAGTGCACTGCGCGACTACAATTTCGATCTCGTTGCAGGCGCATTTGACATTGACCCCGTGCGCGGACAGGAGTTCGGCGCAAGCCTGAATGTTGCGCCTGAGCGCTGCTATTCGGACTACAAAACCATGTTTGCAGCAGAAGCCGAGCGCGAAGACGGCATTCAGGCGGTATCCATCGCAACACCGAACTTCACCCATTTCGAGATTGCCAAGGCGGCGCTGCAGGCGGGTCTGCACGTGTACTGCGAAAAGCCGATGTGCTTCTCGACCGCCGAAGCGGAAGAGCTGGAGGCGCTGGTCAAGCAGACCGGCAAAATCATGTTCGTTTCCTACGGCTACGCCGGTCACCAGATGATTGAGCAGGCGCGCCAGATGATTGCGAAGGGCGAGCTGGGCAAGATTCGCATCGTCAACATGCAGTTTGCGCACGGTTTCCACAATGTAGCGGTTGAGAAAAACGCCGCATCGACCGCTTGGCGCGTCGACCCCAAGAAGGCCGGCCCGTCCTACGTGCTGGGCGATGTGGGCACGCACCCGCTGTTTCTGTCCGAGGCAATGCTTCCCGATTTGAAAATCAAGCGCCTGATGTGCTCCAAGCAGGCCTTTGTTGAGAGCCGCAAGCCTCTCGAGGATAATGCCATGACAATCATGGAGTACGACAACGGTGCGGTGGGCTACCTGTGGTCGTCCTGCGTCAACGCGGGCGCGATGTTCGGTCATAAAATCCGCGTCGTGGGCGAGCTTGCTTCTGTCGAATGGAACGCTGAGTTCCCGAATCAGCTGCTCTATGAGGTGCAGGGCGAGCCGCAGCACGTGCTGCACCGCGATATGGGTTATCTCACTCCCCAAGCGGTGGCGGACGACCGCATCGGCGCGGGTCATCCCGAGGGTCTGTTTGAGGCGTGGAGCAATCTGTACGGCCGTTTCGCCATGGCAATCGAAAAGACGGAAAAGGGCGAGACAATTGACTTCTGGTATCCCGGCGTGCATGCGGGCGTGCTTGGCGTCAAGTGGGTCGACAAATGTGTAGAATCTGCCGAACAGGGCGCTGCATGGGTTGACTACGAATAAAAAGTTTCCTATCATTGAAAAAGAGATTGGGGGCAGGACCGCCGCGTTTGGCACGGCGGCCTTGCTCTGTCAAAAAGAGAATATTAAAGGGGTTATAAAATGTTTGTTGCAGCAACGTTCCTTGCCTTTACCATTCTGGTTGCGGTGATTTCCTGGTGGAAAACCCGCGACGAGGATTTGTCGACCAAGGAAGGGTATTTTCTTGCCGGACGCGGTCTGCCCGGCATCGTCATTGCAGGCTCACTGATGATGACCAACCTGTCGGCCGAGCAGCTGGTCGGCACCAACGGCCAAAGCTTTGCGGGCAATATGAGTCCGATGGCGTTTGAGGTCACGTCCTCGTTCGCACTGGTCATGCTGGCGTTTTTGTTCCTGCCGCGGTTTCTCAAGGGCGGCATCACGACGATTCCGGAGTTCTTTGAACAGCGCTTTGACACGACGACCAAGCGTCTGTTCTCCGTTCTGTTTCTCATTGCTTACATCTTCACCATGCTGCCCGTCATCCTGTATTCGGGCGCGGTCGTGTTAGAGCAGATTTTCGATGTATCTGGCCTGTTTCACCTTTCCCGCTTTGCGGCAATCGCCATTGTCTGCCTTGCAACCGGCGTGGTCGGTGCGATTTACGCGATTTTCGGCGGCCTGAAGGCCGTTGCAGTTTCCGATACGGTCAATGGCATCGGCCTGCTGATTGGCGGCATTATGGTGCCGGTGCTCGGCATTATAGCGCTCGGCGCACTGGATGGCGGCGGATTCCTGACCGGCATTGAGCATTTTATCACCGCTACCCCGGAAAAGCTGAACGCATGGAGTCCGGCAAACGCGCTGCCGCCTGAGGTGCCGTGGCCGCTGCTGCTGACCGGCATGCTGGTCAACAACCTCTTTTACTGGGCGACCAACCAGTCCATCATTCAGCGTTCGCTGGCCGGCCGCAATCTGGCCGAAAGCCAGAAGGGTGCAATCTGGGCAGGTTTCTTCAAAATTCTGGACGCGAGCATTCTGGTCATTCCCGGCATCATCGCCTTCCAGCTGTTTGCCGACAAGATGTCCACGCAGGTCGGCGCATCGGCGGACGCCTCCTATCCGATGCTCATCCTTGCAGTTGTGCCCAAGCCCCTGCTTGGCTTCCTTGCCGCTGTGATGTTTGGCGCGATTCTGTCGTCGTTCAACTCGGTGCTCAATTCGTCCATTACCATCTTCACGCTTGACCTGTATCAGCCGATTGTCGAGCCCAAGGCCGATGCCAAGCGTCTGGTGCATGTCGGCAAGGTTTTCGGTACGATTATTGCGGTCGCATCCATTATCATTGCACCGTTTATCATGTATTTCGGCACAGGCATCATGAATTTCATCAACGAATGCTGGGGATTCTTCCCGATGCCGCTGTTGGTTACCGTGCTGTTCGGCCTGTTTAATAAGTATTCGCCGTCCATCGCGCCCAAAATCGTCGTTCCGGTACATATGGTGCTCTACGGTCTGTCCAAGGTCTCGCCGTTCTGCCAGCGATTCCACTATCTGTATGTGGTGTTTGCGTTATTTCTGGTTGATGTGCTCATTTACTGGGTCTGCACCAAGGTGGCGCCGCGCAGCGAAGCCTATGAGATTACCGATGTGCATGCAGTCGATTTGACGCCGTGGAAGCAGGGCAAGATTTTCGCCATTCTCGCGGTTGTCGTGACAATCGGCGCGTATCTCCTGTTTTCCCCGCTGGGCATTGCCAAATAAGGCAATACCCTCTGATAAATCAGCCCTCACTTTTCATTTCCATATCCCATGCAAAAAGTGCGCTTCTTTAAAAGAAGCGCACTTTTTGTTTCTGTTATTAAAACTGCATCATACGGAATGCCGAGGGCGACATGCCGTTGTTCTTACGAAAGGCGCGGGCAAAATGCGAAGCACTGTTGAACCCGCACTGCTCGGCGATTTGCTCAACCGAGCGTGAGGTCGTAACCAGCAGCTGCTTGGCCTGCTTGAGCCGGTAGGACAGCAGATATTCATGCGGCGTACAGTTGAGGTTTTTCTTGAAGCTGCGAATAAAATGCGAGGTGCTCAGGCTGCACTGCTCCGCCAGCGTATCCAGTTCAATGGTTTCGGCATAATGCACACCGATGTAGTCGGTCGCCGGACTGAGCAGCGGGTTGAGTACGCTCGTGCGCTGCTGCGGCGTGGCGAGATAGCCCAGAATCTGGCTTACATGCAGCGAAATGGCGTGTTCATTCGGAAAAGCAAGCTGTGCATGGGTCAGAATGAAATCAAAATGCTGCCGCAGATACGGAATATGCTCCCCGGAAAAGACCACACCGCCCTGCTCAAACAGGTAATCGGCATACTGCGCGCTGCTGCCGCCACAAAAGTGAAACCACAGGAATTCCGTCGGCTGGGTACAATAGTAGCGGTGTGGCTGCCGGCAGTCGAGCAGCACGATTTGTCCCTCTGCAGCCATGTAGCTGCGTCCCTGGGTTTCGATTGTCAGCATACCATCGGAAACGCAGATGAGCAAAAACAGCCCCAGCGATTCGCGCCGGATATCGTAGCCATCCGTGCAGAAAAAATGACCGAACTGCGGCACATAAAAGAGCGCACTTCTGGCAAAGTCAGAAGGAATGGAAAACTCCATAAATGAATTGCATAAAACGCCGGTATCTATAATTCTCATAGCGCCCTCCGGACAAACGGCAGATTAAAGGAATATTTCTTTTTAGGATAACAGATGCAGCCCGAAAATCCAATAAGGATTCTTGCCGAAAGCCTTACTTATCTTGCGCGATATGCTCATGTTTTTTTCTTAAATTATGTGGAGGTGACTTTTATTCACCTCAGCAAAACAGCCCGAAATTGTGAACTATGTACAAATCATCCGCATTCCAAACAGATACATTATACATGATGTCAGCGAAAAGGGCAAAATTTGATAAGGGAATAGCAAAAAATATCATTGCATTGCCGTCCCGTGCGCGATAAGATAAAGAAAATTCCGGAACGGAAATTCAAGCGAAAGGAGGTTTCCTTTAAAAACAAAGAGGTTTTTTGTACATATCTTGAACAAAAGACGCATCATGTCGAGGCTTGTATTTCCGGCGCGGAAAGAAGATGGCTTCCGCTATTGAGAGAGGTTGCGGAGCACGAGAAAAGGAGAGGTTGATTTATGATGAAAATGAAACGTTTGGTGGCAGCAATGCTGATGGGTACTATGACACTCAGCCTGGTCGCATGCGGTAACAGCGGCGGCGGCAGTGACGCGGCAGGCGGCACAACAGAGCCGAGCACAACTCCCGACGCAGGTACAAGCGCAAAGGACTACAACATCAGCATGATTCTCAAGACTACCTCCGCAGAGTACTGGCAGTTCGTTCTGAAGGGCGCTGAGGCTTATGCCGCAGAGAACGAGGGCGTGACAGTTGAAGTCAAGGGCCCCAGCTCTGAGACCGCGTTTGACGAGCAGCAGAACATGATTGAGACCGATCTGACCAACTCCTCGTATGACGGCTACATCATCGCGCCGCTGCAGAGCGACATGGTCACCAAGCTGATTGCAGGTCAGACCAAGCCGATTCTTGCGGTTGACACCAATATCGATGCTCCCGAAATTCTGTCCTTCGTCGGCACCGGCAACGAAGCGGCTGCCGCACTCGGCGCAAAGGCTGCTGTTGAAGCTGCCAAGAAGGCCGGCTGGGAAGAGATCAAGTGCATCGAAATCGCAGGCGTCCAGGGTGACCAGACCAATACCGCGCGTATGAACGGCTACAAGAAGGGCGTCAATGAAAACGGCGGCGAATTCCTCGAAAGCGAAGTTCAGTATGCCAACGCAGTTGCTGATCAGGCAGTAACCTGCATGGAAGGCATTATGCAGACCCATCCGGAAGGCATCGCAATCATCTGCGCGAATAATGACGATATGGCGATGGCAGCTGCCCGTGCGGCCAAGGGCAACGAAGCGTACAAAAACACCATCTTCCTCGGCTTCAACGGCGACAAGTCTGCCTGCAACGCGATTCTGAACGGCGAGCTGACCATGTCCGTTGCACAGATGGCCTACGAAATGGGTTACAAGTCGATGGAATCTATTGTCAAGGCGCTCAATGGCGAGACCCTTGAAAAGTTCATTGATTCCGGTGCAGACGTTGTTACGCCCGACAATGCACAGGCTCGTCTGGACACACTTACCAAGCAGCTCAGCTAATTTCATCAGGTCAAACACGACCTCTTCGGAGGTCGTGTTTTTAAATCAGGCGAAGAGGGAGAGCACATGAGCGAATATGTAGTAGAATTAAAAGATGCGGTAAAGCGGTTTCCGGGCGTCGTTGCATTAAAGAATATGCATTTGGCGGTCAAACCCGGCGAGATTCTGGGTCTGATCGGAGAAAACGGCGCAG
>NZ_CATNVC010000002.1 GCF_951230135.1 Butyricicoccus sp. Marseille-Q5471
GGCAGGCATTTCAGGGCGTTACCCCCTCATTCCACCTGTCGGAATATCAGTTCTCCTAAACTGAACATTTACACGTTCATTATTTAGTGCCTAACCTTTTCAGTTAGGAACGTGTCGCACCCCACTCAAATTGCCCGTGCTTACGGTAATCAAAGTACGCCATCGCAAGTTTAGCAAAGAAAAAGACCGCCAGAATCAGGTCAATTGCAGGAAAAACGACCTTGTTCACCACGGTCTTGATTTGCCCGGAGGCATCGTTCCATGTTCCTTCAATCGCTCCCGCCACATCGCCGGAACCTGCCGCATACGCTGTCGTACCGAACAGTCCGATAATCAGCAGCATGACACAGAGCATAGACAGGATTCGTTTCATTTTCATAGGGTTACCACCTTTCATTATTGGTTTTGGGGCAGAAAAAAAGGCTGTGAAGTTCTTCACTCCACAGCCATGTTGTTTTTCTGCTGTTGTTTGCTACATAGAAAGCCGGGGCTGCTGATTTTGCTCCAACATAGGAGAAACCTCTATCACCTCCGGATTTGCCTGAAATTTAAAGTCACTACGGAAACCGACCTTTAACCTGCTGAATTCCTTTGCCGCCGCCAGCAGCTCGGGAGGACTGCCGTGGGGTATCTCCTGATTCCAGCGGACCCATTCACCATTCTGGTATCGGGGTGTGAGTCTAAGAATCACATATTCCTCCGGCACAAAGGCTGGATACCGTTGGAGTATACCGTTTACATCATAATACGGATTACCTTCCTGCATGACCGTTCTTTCCATCAATGACAGAGTATCCTCAAGAGAAGTGCAGAACCAGCATTCCCGGTCACCAAACCGGCGTATTCTGCCGTCCTGCAAAATGCTGTCCAGCCGTTCCTTTTTGGTGTAATGATATAGGCTGCCCTCCGGTTTTTCAATGCGTTCATATGCCATATTGTACCTCTCAATCCGGTTTGACAGGCGCAATGTGCCAGTCATCCCAAACGCTTCCCTGGATGTTTACTGAGTCGGTCAGATTCATAGAAAGCATTCCCGAAGGCGTCCAGCAATCTATCAGCCATGTGTAGGGAGTGTAGCTTCCGTTTGGCATCCACACGGGAGTGAAGTGGGTTCTGCGTTTGTAGGTAGAATACTTGTTGGCAGCAAATTCAAACTTGGAGCTATAGCCGGATTGGGTACGCTCTAAAAGCCGCCAGTACGTCTGATATTGAAATTCTGGAAAATAGGTAACGGCATTCTGCGCATCGGTCACCGCAGAAGATTGATTGGTACTGACATTAGCAGTGGTGCTTTGATTGATGCCGTAACCACTTCCCATGGTTTTTCCCGAGGCAGTCGGTATCTTTGCATCTGGCGTGATGCGCATGGTTGCAGAAAGACTGGCATGATAAGCGTCCCAATCGAACTCCCACCATCCTTCGTCTTCCCACCATCCATCCTCATCTTCATCACCGCTGTGCCAAACCCAATATTCATGCCACCACGGGCGCCAGACACCCCAAGAGGCCGAGGTCTTCTGTTCCTTGCTCGTCACGGACGGTTTGGTATAGCCGTCGTTCCGGTCATCTGCCACAGGATTAGGCGGATCATTCCCGGATAGGTCAACGATTTTAGCTGTAATGGTACCCTTGCTGGCGGAGCCACTACCCGATACCGACACATCAATGGTCATTGTCTGTGGTGTGGAGGGTGTCCTCCAGCGTACCCATACCAGTTGGCTATCTCCATCTGGGTAGTACACGCCACTGACGGTATAAGTTCTGCCACCTATGTTGAATCGGACTGTTACCGGATGGTCAGGATCGGACTGTCCACCGCGAACAGTGACTGCGGTGATGACATCGGTATTAACGCGGTACTCATAATCCCATGCAGTCACTTCGGGTGGTTTGTTAGGTTTTTCCTTAAACCTGACAACACCAATTCCCAGGGATGAAATGATATCAACATTAGAAGCCGCTGATGTTCTTGAGCCTGACCATGCGGGATAACCGAGATCCGATACCTCTAAAAACATTGCTAAGGGCAGGTTTTTGTGGCTAAGCGAAACCATCTTGCTTCGCAGTCCACCACCTAGCTTCTGATCGTAAAGCGCTGCTTCGGTGGCTGTCATTGCCATTTTTACACCCTGAAATGTAATATAGGCAATAGGTTCCAGTAGAAGCTTGTATTCGCCGTTAATTAATACATCATAGTTCATACCGGTAACTTGAGCGATATATCGGATAACAAGTTCATCTGTAAAATAACTTTTAATTTGTACAATGCTTGCCTGCCCACTGCCTGAACTTATTATTCGAGGCATGGAAAGAGCTGGTTTTAAGCAAGTGTACGTTGATGTGGTTGGCGAAACCCCATGCCCGTTGGTATATGCAATTTTCGAGACTTTTCCAAAATGCACAGAGACCGATGGGGTTTTGTTTGAGAAATCTATAGGGGTTGTTACAGTAGCTCTATCGCTTTCACGAACAACGGTAATTCTAACACCCTCATTGCCAGAATTCCAATAGTTTTCGCTGGTACCGCTGCCCATGCCGCCACCTCCATGATCAATGTTTCCATCTCCTTCGGCATGGGCGGTGTTCGGCAAAAACGCAGAAACTAGCAGCACCAGTATAAGCAAAATACTGAGATGTCGTTTCATATGATACCTCCCTGAAACAGTAAAAAGCACCGAATAATCGGTGCTTTTTATGCTATATTCTTTTTTGTGGGCTAATCCATCTGCCCCACTTTATTTCCTGTCAGCTCATCGCCCTCATTACCCACAGTCTCCTGTTTAACACCGCCACCTTCATCTTCAATCCATCCAAAGCCCGGCACATATATTTTCCCATCTTTCTTTTCTCCGCCTGCCGGTTCCTGCGGCGTTGTCTTTACCGTGCCCTCCGTCTTATTCTCAGGAGGCTTGCTTGGATTAGCGGCAGATTGTTCTTCTTTGGAAGCTTCCGGCTTTGGTTTAGGTGCTTCTGTAGGAGCAGGTGGCTTCGTAGGCTCTGCCTGGATGCTCTGCTCGGTACCAGTGGATTTTCCGGTATCCGCACCCTCCGTCACAGCTGGTGTTTCTGTCGGATCAATTGATGGTACGCTGATCTTCGGCGTTTCCGAAGGCAGCGTGGAAGGGTCAGGAATATCTGCGCTAGGGGTGACCTCACTGGACACCGCCTGCGTTGGCAGTATCTCCGGTTCGTTGGGAACCTCTGTTTTAAACTGTGAGGCAATTGCTATTACAAGGGCGATGCCCACAACACCGAGTCCTGCAACTGTAAGTCTGCGTTTTGTTTTTTCTGTCAGTTTCATGTAGGATGACCTCCTTTTCGTGAATGGTTGATGGTATGTTTTTCAATGACACACCATACTACATAAGTTTTCGGAAGTCTATGGATAATCCGAAAACAGCTAAAATAAAGGCATATATTTCGCCTGCGTTTTGAGGTTAATCACCATCGGTGGGAGCAGTTTGCCCCCAAACCGTACCGGAACCTCCAATCGAATCACTGCATCAGCCAGAAATCCACGGCTGTTGTTTGGGCTGCCCGGTGCCAGCGGCATATTTTCTAAGTTTACAGATAGTCGTGAGAGTTTGAATTCCAAGCCATCTCCGGCATATTTCACATGATATCCGCCTTCGTAGCGCAGCCCCAACAGCTCGTCCAGATACCCATAGATGTCGCCGTAGTCAAGGCTTTCCTCAAATTCGTCTGCAGATGGTGTATACGCTCCGGCATAACCTTCCCGGACACCGTGATATACATCGTCATAGCTGTCATTCACGGTGAAAATGACAGCGGATTGAACCGCGTCCCGGACGCCCTGGGCAATAATCGCAAGTCGGATATACTCGGCGGCTCCGCACAGCACCATCAGCAGCACCAAGGCTACTGCAATAATTAAGGGAAACGAGGTTCCTTTGTTATCTTTTAGAATAGCATATTTTTTTCCATTTGTCACTTCCAATACACCTCGCTTTTCCCGCTGGCCTGTGCTTTGAGCGTAACCGGAAAGCTCCCGAATCCGCCGAATAATCCAAGGTCTGTCTGCACGGTCACTGTCACAGTAACATCCTGATTTAGCTGGATTTTTCCGCTTTTCGACCATGAGATATTGGGATTAAGCCCGGTCTTTTCGGTCAATACCTGCGCTCGTAAGTTTGTTTCACTTCCCACACATCCGGCGATTTCCGCTTCCCGGCACAGCTCGGCGGCATAGGTGTCCAGCTTATTCTTTGTAACGAATACAGGCAGGACGCTGACTGCCACCGCGATGACCAGCATCACGCACAACACCAGCACGGCTACGTCAATATAACCTTCACCGCGCCTGTTTTTCAGAATTTTCTTCAGCACAGGGTCACCCCCTCCATGGGAGTCTGCTCCTGCTCTATATCCATTTCATGAATGTAATCACTGAGCAGATGCCATGCACCATCACTGAAACGGGCATTTACAACCTCCTGTTCCAGCAGCTCTTCTGCAGGAATTTCCACTGCATACTCTGGGCTTCCCGGATGCCCCTTCGTGCTCTGCCCATCCTGCAGAAGTTGTGCCTTTTCCGGTGTCAGATACACATATCCGCCTGGCGTCATCATATCATAGGCAACGCCTTGGTGCTTTTCAATGAACTCCCGAACAGTTACAGGGCGATCCCGGTTTGTGGACGGTTCTGCGACTTTTGACAACGCATAGAGTTTTTCTGTATCCTGGCTGTCCATTACCACCCATAGCGCATGGGAGAAATCTTCATCATGCACCATCCCCATGCCGTTCTCTTCAATCCATCTGTCACGCATGATTTCCAGCGGATTTTCATAACGCAGCAGCCATGCGGCCTGCTGCTCATCCACACAGCTCATGAGGTGTTTTTTTGTCATCTGAACCGCATAGATTTCCTCTGCTTTTTCAATCAGTTCCTCCGGTGCAAGTGCTGCCCATTCTGCGGTAAATGCATTGTAATTCTCCTGCAGGCGGTCAAACAGCAGGGATTGATATTTGTCTTCCAAAGTTACACCTCCAATCTAAAACATTGTTCCAAGAGAATTTATAATCTCCAAGGCGATGATGGCGAGATAGGTAAAAAGAAAGCACATTAGCATAATAAAGGAGAATATCCGAATCTTCGGCGGGATCTTCTGTGCCTGCCCCTTGAGTCTCTGAAGCTCCAGCGCTTTAAAATCATGCGCCAGCATCTGAAAATACACAGCGCTGTCATCGCCGCGCAGTACGCCAATGAGACCTCTGACCACATCAGAAAGCATGGGCGAATTAAGTCTTGACTCAAACCGGGTCATCGCCGCTTCATAGCTGGAGGAGCGCATGTCGGCTGTTAGCACATCCAGTTCATGGGCAAAGGCAGGTCCGGCATTCTTCTTGTAGGTTTCAATCATCCCCAGCACATCCCGGCTGGCCTTTAGGGTCTGCTCAATGGTTGCCACAAATCGGGGGAGCTCACCTTCTACCTGTTCTCGTTTTTCCCGAAGCTGCTCGTCAGCACGTTTCGTTTCCTGAAAATAGGTCAGCACTGCCAGAATCAACAGTACCGGAGCCAGCAGCGGAAGCAGGAATAGGCACGGCAGCGCACCAAATGCTATGGCTCCGGATTTGGTAATGGCATAGGCCGTATACACCTCCGGTGTCATGGAAATGCCGGAAGCCTTCAGGATATTTGCCATCCGGCTTCGCTTGTACTCATCCATCCGGATGTATTTCGAGAGCTTTACCGCACCTGTCATTAACCACGCTTCCACTGTTTTAGCAGCTTTCTTATTTTCCTTGCCGGCACCCAGCATGGCCTTTCCGGCTCCCATGGCGGGAAGCTTTAGTACATCTGCCAATATCAGAAATAACCCCGCGGCAATAAGGATTCCGGTAAAAAATAACTGTGTCATCATCCCGGTCACCTCCTGTACTCAATAGGCTTGGTCAGCCGTATCACAAATGCCGCAGAAATAAAGATAGCGGCAGCGCAAATTGCCAGAATAATCTGTCCCACCATGGAGTGCATCAGCGTATGATACCAGTCCCTGTTCAGCATATACATAATGGGGATATTGCCCACCACCAGCATCGCCATGATGATGAATTCCTTGCGTGGCTCAGATACCAGATACTCCAGCTCCGCATTGACAATCCGCATATCGCTGAGCTTTGATACAATGGGCGTCAGGGTGGTTTTTAGGCTTCTGTCATAGCGGCAGGAGCTGATGGCATCCACCCATTCGTGGAACACATCGTTCTGAATCTTTGGCTTCATGGCATGGAGTGCAGCTTCCACATCCGGGTCAATGAGCTGGGTTTGTGCCAGAAATTCTGTAAACACGTTTTTTACCGGCGGATTTAAGTACTGTACGCTTTCCTCCACGGCGGTGAGGATGTCCTCATTTCTTAAGTAAGATGTGGTGATAATGGAAAGCGCGGTTTCCAGCTCAGCCGCCACTGCTTTTTTGTAATGAGTTGCTGTCAGTCGGATGTACCAAAAGGGCAGGAACATCAGCCCCGCCGCCAGCACCGGCACCAGAAACACATTGTTTAGCAGAATAGCAAAGGCCGCCCCTGCCGCGAAAAGTAACAGCGACACCGCGCACACCATCGAAAAGCGGCTTGCACGACCAGTAAGCTTTAAGATCTCCTGCACTTCAATGATCTCCCTGCGCAGAAAACGGGCCTTTTTCCGGTTCGTGCTTTCGTTGATCTGCGCGCGGATGCTTTGATCCTTTCGGGTCAGAAACCCGAACAGACCATCTGTAAATTCCAGAGGAGAAAGGCCGAGGATGAGAAAAGCACCTGCAATCAAACCGATGCAGGCAGTTAAAAGGATTCCTGTCATGCGGCACCTCCCATCGCAAGAATGCGCTTCAAGGTACTTTGCGGCATGCCGTTCTCCAGCAGCCTTCTCTGCAGGCTCCCTGAGATGCCCTGTACGATCTCATGGTGTCCAGCAATAATGAATTTTCCGTTATCCATACGGTTTTCGGTGATGTGGTACTGGAACAGCGGACGGAAGTTTCTTGTGCCGTCCGGCAGGATCTCGCACTCCATGATTTCCATGATGCGGCGAGCCTTATTCTCAAGCTGCTTGCAGAACACCACAAGGGGATAGGCTTCTGTCACATAGGCCATGAGGGTTTCATCAGACATATCCACCGCGCGCTTGCACAGGGATACCATTCTGCGCCATGTGGCCTCACAGCTGTTAGAGTGAATTGTGGTCAATACCGTGATACCGGTTCGGGCTGCTTCCTGGGCTGCGTTTGCCTCGGCGCTTCGCATTTCTCCCACCACTACATAATCCGGGTTAAAGCGCAGAGACATATCCAGAAGACTGGTCTGCGTAATCCGCTGCCGTTCATTTTCACTGTCGCGGGTCAGGGTGTGGATGACGCTGTTTACGACTTGCCCATCCCTGCGCCTTACCAATGCAAGCTCGCGGGAGCCGTTTTCAATGGTAAAGATGCGCTTTCCATCCGGGATAGTGGTCAGAAGCCATCCTGCCAGCGTGGTCTTGCCGGAGCTGGTGGCTCCTGCCACGCAGGTGGACACGCCGTATCGCAGGCATTCCGATAAAAAGTCCAGCATCGGCTCGGTGGCTGTGCCGCCTCCGGTAAAGTCATCCTTTTGCATGGACTGCGGGTTTACAATACGGATAGAGGCGGCTACGCCAACATCTTCATCCACCACTGGAGACTTTAGAACCGCAATACGGATATTCTTGCTTAAATGCCCAAGTGCAGTAGGGCTGGCATTATCTAACACCATGCCGGAGACATGCAGCATGCGGCGCACCACATTGATTGCGTGTTCGGGACTTTCAAAGTGTTCCGTAAGCTTCTTGGTGATGCCGTTGCTATATTGGACCTCCACATCGTCCCAGGCGTTTACGTCAATTTCCTCAATGCCCTCCCCAAAGATGTACTTGGTCAGAAAAGAAAACTCGGCCATTTCGGTATAAAGTGCGTCAGTGAGCTGTGCCTCGGTCATTCCCGCTACTGCTACCCGGTTATCCTGGAGGTACTTGGCAATATACCGTTTGATTTGCTCTTTTCGCTCACCGTTGCTGCCATCCGTAATGAGTCCCGCATAATGGGAGGAAATATGGGCCTGAACCTCCCGGAGGACGGAACCAAATTCACGGGTATTTGAGGATGAAAAAAACAGACTCTGAGAGCCTGCCGCAGTTCGTGTCTTATCTATTTTCATAACCGGAGCAGACACCGTCTTCCGGTCTACATTTCCAGGCTTCTTTCGGCTCATACGCCAAACACCTCCTTTGCTATTTTTTCAATCTCCTTGCGAAACCCCCGGCTATCCTTGAGGCTCAGCTCCCCAAATAGATTTCCGCACAGAGCCAGATTTTCCAGCTCATCGGAATGCGGGAGCTGAAACACCACATTGCCCAGCACCTGTTCAATATGCTCTCCTGCCTGATTGGAGCGTACATTGGATGCCACCTTATACTGCTTATCCGCATCCCATTTCTGATCCTTCAGCAGGGGCAATTGGCTGGATAGGTAGCTGATGGATTTTAAGTCGCAGTTTACCAGGCGAAGAACGGAGTCGGCCTCCAGCAGGGAAACCGCTGACAGAATGTCGTGAGCAATATAGCTGCCACAGTCGATGATGATGTAAGGCGCGATGTCTCGCAGGTGGTCGATCAGTTCTGCCGCCAGCTCCTGGCTGTAGGGCGGATAGGTAAACACATTTTCTCCCTTGAGCATACCGATCATGGTCAGGTTGCCGATTTTCTTATGGGTCACGCAGTTCTGTTCAATGAGCAGATTGCTTACATGGGTGGCGGCAAGGATACTGCCAAGAGAGCGTTCGCATTCCAAGTCACCGGGCGGGCAGATGCAGGGAAGCATGGGGGCGGTCATATCACACAACAAAAGCGCCACATTCTTTTTTTGTTCGGCAAGGTATTTGGCAAGACGCACACTGACGGTGGTCTTTCCGCTGCCGGGGCTGCCCCATACTGCCAGCACCTGCACATCCTGTTCCGGTTCCTCCGGCAGGGCTTCCTTTTTCTCTCGGGAGAACAGGCTTCCCTTCATAAAGTTCAGCATGTTATTCACCTCCTGCTTCTGTGGCAGGCATCTCCGTTTCAGCAGATGGTTCTGTGCCGGAAGGCTGTGCTGTCTGAGTATCGTCCGATACTGCGGGTACGGGATACAGCTTGGCGATAACCTCATCCTGCAGCTTAGTAAACTGAACGGCATTTTCCTTGGAACCCCTGAAAACAAGTGAAAGGTGAAGCTTTCCATCCGCTTCCAGCGCTGCAAGAATTTTTGCTTGTTCGGGCGATACCAGCAATGTCACAGTAGAGGGAAGCTCCTTTTCCTCTTCCTCTTCAGAAATCTCTCCAGTGTCTGTGTCATACCCAGTGCTGGCCGTGACGCCGATCACCTCTACATAGGTCAGTTCCGGGGGGATGACTGTGGCTCCCTGCTTTTTATAGTCCGGTGCAATGACCGAGACAATATCGCCTGAGATGAGCTTGCCGGAAAGCCCCTGGGCAAAGTTTTTGATGCTGACCGAAATGGCCTGTTTATCTCCATTTAAGCTGTACAGATATGCATTTTCAGCAGCTGGAACGTCTGAGAGCTTATCAGTAAGGATATAATCTCCGGGAAACAGGTCCGCTTCGGCATATTTGCCAATCACCGAATCAGGCTGGCGCAGTAAGTTCTCCGGCAGGTTATATCCGCCCACCTCCACTGTCTGCACAGTATCCTTTGTGATCTGGTCGCCGGCTTTGATCTCCTTTACCACCCGGACAATACTTGTTTTCTGCGATACGCTTTGGTTAAACAGCGGAGTAAGCGCAAAGCAGATGAGTAACGAAAGCACGATGCAGAGTACCCCCAGCATCGTGCGGTTTTTTAGAAAACTCATAGAGTCAATTCCTCCTTCTTTCTATTAACATTCGGATTAGAATTAAAAAAAGCGGCGGTTTCGGAATCTGCGGATAAGCAGTGCTGCAACTGCAGCAACCGGAACGGCAACACAAGCGACAGTAACTAATGTTTTTTTCATGGGATAGTCCTCCTTCAAAATAAAAAATAGGCTGCAAGACAGCCAATGGATAGAAAAGGCGCGAGGGGGTATGCCCTTGGCACAGTCCTCCCCCGCAGTTTTTGGATGATAAAACACAGCGTATGAAACAGAAGAAGCAGGATAAGTCCTGCCACTAACGCTGTCATTCCGTTGTAAAAGCCCAGCACCAGACCGGAAGCCGCCATGAGCTTGATATCCCCGCCGCCCATGCCGCCCCAGAACAGGGCGGCACTGAGCAGGACGAGGCTGGGAATCAGTCCAAGCAGTTTTTCCGGCGTAAAATCAAGCAGAGCGGTCAGGACGATGCATAGGCACAGCAGGTCGGGGACGATCCGTTTGCGGATATCCCAAGCGGATACCGCAGTCAGCAGGACAATAAAAAAGCCGCCCTGCAGCAGGAGCCACGGATCAGCCACCATAATTGAACATATCAACGATACGCTGTTTTAATGTAGGTAAGACGGTCTCCCCGAACAGGGCATACAGTCCGGCCAGCACCAGAGCCCCAATGACAACAGCCATAAGGATCTTAATTGCCGTGTCGACGAAATTTTCCCCGTCCTTTCTGCGGAGCAAAGCCTGTGCTTCCAGCGCCTTTGTGGTGAGCTTATTGCTTACCTTGGATACGAATTTTTTCATTGAGATGACCTCCATTTTATTTGATTTGGTTTTTAATATTGGTGTATGGGTGACATGGCAAGACTACAGCCCTGCCATCTGCATACCGGGCTGCTGTTCCGGCTGGGAAGCCTGTTCCATCAGCTGTCTGCCCTGGGTCTGACTCTGTGTCAGTGCCTGCTGGTAGGCATCAACAACCGCTTGATTCAGCTGCTCGCGGAACTCCTTGGTGACCGGGAAGCAGATATCCTTGTACTCGCCATTGCCCGCCTTATAGCTGGGCATGGCAATAAACAGCCCCTTGGTGCTGTCCACGATTTTAACGTTGCGGATAGCAAAGCAGTCGTTTAGGTTGACCGATGCATACGCTCTGACATTTCCATCCGGACGAATGGAGCCGATTTTTACATCGATCTTCATAGGGAGCGGCTGTTCAGCGGCGGTTGGTACGGCTTTCGGTGCAGTTTGTGTTTTACTCATGGGGGAATCCTCCTTCTTCAGATTCTTCTACTTGCAGTGTCTGCTCCCCGGCCTGCAAGAGTGCCTGTCGGTATGCTTCCAGTACCACTTCGTTGATCTGCTCCCGAAGCTCTTTTACGATAGGAAAGCA
Organism: Butyricicoccus sp. Marseille-Q5471; assembly: GCF_951230135.1. Taxonomy (GTDB): domain Bacteria; phylum Bacillota; class Clostridia; order Oscillospirales; family Butyricicoccaceae; genus Agathobaculum. The sequence goes on from NZ_CATNVC010000002.1 coordinate 11,276, forward strand.
GGTGTCCCGGTACTCGCCGGAGGTACTTCTGCGGCTGGGCATAGCGGCAAACAGACCGGTGGGTGTTTCGATGACCTTCACGCCCCGGACAACAAAGCAGTCTGCCAGCGTAATGGATGCAAAGGCTCTTACTCTGCCATTCAAGTGAATCGTATTGATACGGGCATCGATTCTGATGGATGTTAATTGCTGGTTCATGTGTTTTCCTCCTTCATTTTCAGGCAATAAAAAAACAGCCCTATGGCTGTGTGGTTTATGGCTACAGATTCATTTGCGGCCCTTCAATTTGTTCCTGCTCCGGCGCTTGAAATGAGATTTCCTTGAAACCAAAGGTATCACAGTAATGAAAGGTGCTGCCGCTTTTATCATACAGCTCCAGCACATCTGACATAGACAGACTGTGCCCTTCATAGCCGGGTGGGTGGTCGACATTAAATTTGGTATAGAGTGCTTCCAGATCATTGGTGTCCACCTCGCCGTCGTACACCACTTGATAGCTGGCGGGGTCCGGTTCTCCGAAGCGTCTTGTAAAGTCGTCATAGCTGATGAATTTCATCATCACATCCGTTTCAGGTGCAATCTGCCACACACGGCAGCGCCTTAGCAGTGCAGCGTTGCCCTCCGGATCAAGGGTTCCCGCCGCCAGACGCTCGAAGGTGCCAGGGCTCCATTCCACTTCCAGTCCCTTTTTTTCTGTGAGATAGGATTTCAGTTCGTCGGTTTGGAACATAGGATCAACCACAGCATTTTCCCCGGAGAGATAGCCTGCCGTGTTTCCGTAGTACAGAATGAGGTTATTTTTAATCTGAATGTTACTCATGAAAAGCCCTCCTTTCCAGGTGAGGCTGATTATTGGAAGTAAAACTCCACACTGTAGGTGATGTTGGACTTGTTATACATGCAGTCGTGATTTGTGTAATAGTAAAACTCCAACTGACTGTAGATGCCGGGCGAAAGGGAACGGCTGAAGGTGATGCCGTTAGTGGTAGTTCCGTAGTCGAGCTGATCCCACTGTCTGGTCAAGGTATTATATCCGCGGACACGTCCGTAGTCGCTGCCGGAATGCCCGGAAACTGGCGGCACTGTGAAGGTGTAATTGGTAATGGTCGCACCGGAGATACCCTGCTCCAGAATAACTGATTCCGGACCTGTCAAAGTCATACCACCACCGCGATTCGGGTCGGCTACAAAGAAAACAATTGCGGCCCAGGGCGATTCGGCGCCGGTGGAGTCCACAGCTTTCACGCGAACCACGTTCTTGCCAAGCGGATAAGCTGTACTTGTTTGTGCGGGACGCCCTTCCCAAATATAGGTGATGGCATCTCCATCCGGATCACTGCTGGAAGCAGTAATGGTGATGGACACGCCCGGGGCTATGCTGTTTCCATTCGGTGTGCGGGTAATCACCGGAGTACTGGGTGCAGAATTGCTTACAGTGAAGGTGATATTCGTCCAGTCAGAATATAACCCCCATACATCCTTGGCACGGACCTTCACGGTGTGAGTTCCCACGGCATAATAGCCGTCGGCGGTGTTGCCGGAGTATTCCAGTGTGACAGTATCCCCATCCGGGTCGGTAGCCGATGCAGTAAGATTCACCCGCAGCTTGGCATTTTGAGCCGTGCGGGTAACGGAAGCACTTCCGGTAGGTTTGTTCGGTGCATTGTTGGTAATGGTGACATTTTGAGAGTAACTAAAGGCGCGCCCCGTGCTGTCTGTGGTACTGGCAGTCAGAACATAGCTGCCTGTGGCACTGATGGTGATATTGCCGCCACTATTGGTGAGACTTCCGGTGTAAGCTGCCGGACTGCCGCCCTTAGTCAGCGCCCACACAAGATTTCTGCCATCCAGTCCGGTGGCTGCCGGCAGGGATACATTAAAACCAGCGCCGATATGAACAGAGGACGGAATGGTAAACGGGAAGCTGGCAACAGGCTTAATTGTTCCTGCATTTGAAACAAACGTAAACTTGCGGCCGTTTGTATCTGTTGCTTCTGCAATCAACTTAACGGAGATCGTTTTGTTGGTAGAGATATGCAGATTTCCACCATTCTTGGTCAGAGCACCTGTTGCATACTCAGTATAAGGTCTGGCGGCTCCGCCATCGACAGAAAGGAGCCATGCCATGTCCATTTCCGCCAGCTCGGAACCCGAAGCGGTAACTGCCATGGAATCCCCGCTGTAGGTCAATGCCGGAACGCTGATGTTCATAGTTGGGATAGGATAGACAGTGAAGCTCCATTTTCTTTCGTAGGTACGGCCGGCAGGGTCCGTCATGGTCAGGGTCAGCTCATAGGTTCCCTTTGCAGGAAAAATGAGGGAGCCGCCTTCTTCTGTCAACGTACCGGAAGCATAAGCAGCATAAGGCTTGGCTTCGCCTGCGTCCTTGCTGATTGTCCAGTAAGCAGCGAGGTTATCCAGATCTGTACCGGTAACGCTAACCGCTCCAGCTTCTCCTGCATACCATACCTGCGGCACATTCAGCGTAACAGATGGTACCGGGTAGACTGTTGTAGCTGCTTTGTACGAGAATACACGGTCAAGCGCATCCGTCATGGAAGCAGTCAGGGTGTAGGTTCCGACATCCTGAAAGCGGATTTTCCCGCCGTAAGCATTCAGACTGCCTTCCAATGCATTGGTAAGTTCCACCGGTTCCCCATCTTTTGTGAGCACCCATTCTACCGGCAGTGTATTGTTATTGCCGCGGGTACGCAGATCAATGGTGCGGTCGGTATGGGTGGCGTCCGGCAGCTCGAAAGAAAGCGTCAGCACCGGCAGGACTTCAATTTTCCCGCCATCCTCATACAGGAACACACGACCGGTTTCGTCGGTAATCCGGGCAATAAGCTCATAGATTCCTGCATGCTTGAACCGGATAGTGCCGCCGCCGTTTGTAAGCGTGCCGTCTAGATAAGTTGTAAGATCCTGGAATCCGAAGCTGTTCTCCAACAGCCACTCCACCTTTAGATCCCCCAATTCCAAGATTTCTGGAATAATGGATACGGGGGTATCCGTATGGGCAGTTTCCGGCAACTTGTAGGTGATACCCGGTACCGGATAGACCTTAATAGGTGCAGTATAGCTGTAGCTTCTGCCAGCAGGGTCTGTAAAGGCGGCCTTCAGCACATATTCGCCCTTTTCCTTAAAGCGCACGATGCTTTCGGTACCGGTCAGAGTTCCTTCCACATAGTCCGAGAGCGTGAGCGCTTCACCGTTTCGGGTCAATGACCACTGAATTTCAGCAGTCCCAAGATGTTGGAATGATGCCTGCACCTGAACACTTTTGTCTGTATGGGAAATCTCCGGCAGATAGAAGCCAACAGCGCCCACCGGGTAGATGGTAACAGCCTGTGATGCTTCAAAGGTTCTGCCAGTTTCATCCGTCAGCGTTCCGGTAAGACGGTACACGCCTTTGTCCTTAAAACGAACTTTGCCGCCTTCATCGGTCAGGGAGCCTTCCAGTTCCTCTGCGATTTCAGCCGTTTCTCCATTCTTCATAAGGCTCCACACCACAGGCATATCATCTGCATTTAGCAGTGTGGTAGAGATGTCCAGCTCCGTATCGGTATGGGCTGCTTCAGGAAGTCCAAAGGTAATCTCTGCAACGGGATAGACTGTTGTACTTTCCGTATGGGTAAAGCTGCGGCCAGTTTCATCGGTCAGGGATGCTGTAAGTGTCTGTTGTCCGGAACTCTTGAACACAAAGGTGCCGCCCTCATTTCCAAGCGCACCATCCAGCATATCGGTAAGAGCTGTTGTTTCACCGTCTTTTTCTGCTGTCCACACAATGTCATGCCCATAGAGCGCTTCCGGTGAATACGACAGCGTAACCGATTTGTCTGTGTGAGTGGTTTCCGGCAGGGCGAAGGTCAGGTCAACCACCGGGTAGACCGTCACCGTTTTGGATAGCACGGTTTCCTTTCCTCTGACGTTTTTCGCTGTTGCGGTCAGGGTATATTTACCCGGCTCCTTAAACTGGAGTATACCGCCCTCCAGACTGAGCGTGCCGGCATCTGTCAGTTCTGCCGGCTGTTCTGAGCCGTCCACGGCAGTTTTACTCAACGTCCATGTAAAGCTCTGCATATATTTCCATACCGGCATAATCTTGATTTCAGTATCGGTATGTGTAGTTTCGGGAAGTTCAAAACGCACCTGCGCATCCGGGTAGGAATAGGAACCTCCCCCTGAACTACCACCGGAGCCGCCGCCGGAGCTTCCTGAATCATCATCGTCATCCGAATTTCCGCCGGGTGTCGGTGTTGGCTTCACAGGATCAGGCGCATTAGGTGCGGGTGTTGGCTTGGGTATTTCCGGTGTGGGGGTAGGTGTTGGAAGAGGTTTCGTTTTATCAATCAGATCCTTGGCCTCACCCTTGGTAACCGGATCATTCGGCTTCAATTTTCCGTCAGAATTTTCTCCGGTAATACCATCCTCTTTTCCGATGATGATATAGCCCTTGTCGCCATCCTTGATGTCCTTGTCATCGTCATAGCCGCTGTGTCCCTGGGTGTTTTTCGCTTCCTCATTCTTTCCGCTGATACGCACCAGCATCTTGATGATTTCGGCACGGGTGATCGAATCATCGGGATGGAAGCCATCCGGATAGTCCGCAGGATCAATGATGCCTGCATCAATCAGCGCCTCAATGTACTTTTCCGACCAATGTCCGTCAATATCAGGGAAACTGGCCGGGTCTTTCTCCACGTCCTTTGTGTCCAGCGGGATATCCCGCACCATAATAGTAGCGAATTCACCACGGGTTAGGATCTCATCCTCCGGGATAAACAAATCGGGACGCTGTTCCATAAAAACAAAAATCCCGCCGCCGATCAGCAGCAGGAGGAGAATGAGGATGACGATTACGCCAACCCTTCTCTTTTTCTTTTCTGCCATGAGAATACCTTCCTTTCAATTTTTTATAAAAGGAGCCAAAGTCTGCAACGCGTTACAGCTTCAGCTCCATGCCGCTATTTTGTTCCTGTTCTTTGCGATGTGCATCCAGTATCTCCTGCGTTGGATAGATGAGTTTACCATCCACCATATCAAAAACGCAGAAATCATCCCGGTCGCAGACCATGATTCGATGCTGATATTCCTTCTGCAGGTCGATGTAGTCCTGCACCTCCTTGGGGCTGCAAAGCCACACACCGGAGGTATAGCGGTCATCCGGCAGAAAGCAATAACCGCTGTACTGAGGCTCATGATTTTTCAAGTCCAGCGCTCCTGCCGGACGAATCTGTGACAGCTGGAGTCTGGCATGATCCGTAAGAATTTCAGGCTTCGCAATGCCGAGAATGTCACTGCGGTTCCAGCGTATCTGTTCGCCATCTGCCAGAGATACGGCAAAGACTGCACGTCCACTGGGATTTTGCTTGCTGCCAAAGCCACCGGTACAGAAATACAGCTGATGATGTGCACTGCGATGGGATTCAGGCAGTGCGGCTGCGCTCAGTACAACCACCTTTCCCTCCAGTGAGAGATCATATCCTGTCTGCCGGCAGTCTTGCGAAGTGAAAAGCTTTTTATCTTCCACGAATTAATTCTCCTTCCTTTGCTTGAGCAGCTCCGTTAAATCGGTGATGAGGCTAAGCTGAGTTTCATCCGGCATACGCTTAATGGCAGCACGAACATAGGCTTCCACCGCTTCAGGCGACTGGTCGCCTACCTCGATAAGCGCCACCTTCTGAATGCTGACTGCACCCTGACGGACATTCAGCTTCACGATATCGCCGTAGTCCAATCCGGATGCAGAGCGCATGTCCTTGGGAATCAGTACTCTGCCCTTACTGTCGATAATGCGGTATGTGTTTTTAGCGTTCATACAAAGTAACCCTCCTTTCTCATAACCTCCCGAACGGTATCGGGGTGAATACCAAGCTCTTGAAAAAGCCCGGTCAGATCCTCTGGCAGCTGATTCAAAATATCTGAGGCAAAAATGACAATGGCACCGTCCCCACAGATGATTTCCAGATCACTGTCGGTGGAAATCCCTGCATCCTCCAGCAGCTCTGCTGGTAGATTCAAACTGTTCTCGTCATCTGATTCATCCTCATCCTCCGGTGCATCCGACAAAGCACACAATGGTACGGCAACCTCGATGCCGGATTGGGTAAGTAAAAGCAAAGGTGCTGATTCCTCCGCCTGGGATGCAAGAATGACATCGACCTGTTCACCGGGCATCAGTCCTGCGGGAATAGCAGGAAGCGTCAGAAGTCCATGGGTATCGACGACCGCTTTTGTTTTCATAATTTTCATAGGATGTTTCCTCCTTCATAAATATCCCTTGCGGGAGTTGGGTTATTGGTCAAAGAAAAAACCGGCGTCAAAAAGATTGAGCTGTGATGGCATATCCAGCAACCTTTCGCCGGTATCATAGTTGGAAATCAGCACCTCGGCGTACTCACTGCCATTGTCATAGCGCTGTGCCAGATTATTAAGACGGCTGACCGATTCAATCTGAAAGTCTTTATACAGCTCCCGAATGAATTCGCAGTCATTGTAGCTGACCAGAAACTTACCCTTGCAGGCTGTCAGCGTATCCCGCAAACGGTAATGATCCTCCTTTCTGAATTCAACAGCGTAATGTCCTTCTGTCTGATAGTAGGGAGGATCGCAATAAATGAAAGCATTTTCTCTGTCGTACTGTCGGATGAGGTCTTCAAAGTCCTTGTTCTCTATGACCGTATCCTTTAAACGAACATTTGCCTGCCAGAGCAGGTGAAAGGCTTTCCGGATATCAAAGGGCTGACAGCCGAAGCTGGTGCATCCGCTTCCGTAACTGTATCGAATGAGTTTATAGAAGGCGGCGGCACGCTTGACATCATTCATGACTGCCTTTTCTGTAAGAATCTGCCGGATGTCTTCGTACTCAAGTGGGGAGATATATCGCTCGGCAAGTTCTAACTCCTTTGCGAGATACTCACTAGTGAATTCCTGCTTCTCCAAATATCTGCGAAGCACACCAAACTCATCTCGCCCATTCAGCGGCAGGAAATTCAGTTCCTGAATCAGTGCAAGGGTTTGCTCCTTAGCACACCGGAACATGTTCGTGAGGTCGTAGTTAAAATCGTTGTACACCTCCATGGCGGTATCAACCGGCCGACCAAACAGCACCCATCCACCGCCGCCGAAAACCTCAATATACCGCCCGAACTCTTTGGGCATCCGCTGATAGATTAGCTCCCGCAATGCTTTTTTTCCACCCACCCAGCTGATGATGCTGTTCATTTTTTCACCTGCCTTTACTGCGGCGGTTGATGGCATCAACATCCGTTTTCATACATGTTCCATCCGGACTCCAGCAAATGAAACCGACACGGGGATAAGGACAGCCCTCGCACCGGGAACGCTCGGCTGGCAGTGGAACGCCATAACGTTTTGGTGGACCGGTTGCTCCCGCACCCGGCTTTTCTAATGGATTTGCTTTTTGATTCATGATTTATGCTCCTTTCGTTGAAAACAAAAAAGGCGCCGCCTTTTTCCAAAGACGATGCCTCATGTTTTCTTATTCTGTTAATGATAGTTGATTCGGAAAAAAGAAAAAGCCCCTCTCAGTTTCAGGTGAAACTAAAAAGGCGCTACATATTGAGATGTGTTCCACTGCACCTTTGGGTTCTCGCAGCGAAATCATTAACGATAACATAGGTTCATACATCCTATGCAAATGTTACCGCTTTACAAAAAGCGAAATATTGCGTACAATACGAGCAGTTGAACTGCTCAATGAAAGCTGTAGCAGTTCAGTGTTCTTATTGTATAAGGAGTGATCATCAGGATGACCTTCGGGGATAAATTCAAGCAGGAAAGAAGCAGGCTTGGCTTAACACAACAGGAAACAGCAGACGGTCTGCAAATTAACCGCCGCATGATCACACGATATGAAACCGGGATCTCGTTTCCCCGCTCCAGAGATGCCTATAAAAAGATTGCCGGCTTTTTCGGAGTGGATGTTAACTACCTGCTGTCCGAAGATCAGGAGCTTACTGTCGTTGCCACTGAGCAGTATGGAAGCCGGGGCATGAAGCAAGCGCAGGAGATCATTGACGGATTAGCCAGTTTATTTGCTGGCGATACTTTGTCTGAGCAGGATAAACATACAGTTATGAAGGCATTGCAGGATGTTTACAGGGAATCGAGAGCAATGAAAACAGGTTAATTTTAATCGGCGCAGATAAACACTAAAAGGAGGTAATGAACGATGAAGTCAGAAAATAGAACCTATATTGCTATCGACCTGAAGTCGTTCTATGCCTCCGTAGAGTGTATTGAACGCAATCTTAATCCAATGACCACAAACCTTGTGGTCGCTGATGCCAGCCGGACAGAAAAGACAATTTGCCTTGCGGTTTCTCCTTCTCTGAAAGCATATGGCATTCCGGGAAGAGCCAGGCTGTTTGAGGTCGTACAAAAAGTAAAGGAAGCCAATGCTCGAAGACAACAGAAAGTATCTGGCCGCAGTTTTACTGGCGCATCTTATCATGATGCCGAACTGAAAGCATCACCTACTCTCTCCCTTGATTATATCGTTGCGCCTCCACGTATGGCTCTGTATATGGAATATAGCACAAGCATTTACAATGTTTATCTTAAGTACATTGCACCCGAGGACATCCATGTTTACTCCATCGATGAGGTGTTCATGGACGTTACAGCATATTTAAATACCTATCAGCTCACAGCGCATGAGCTTGCCATGAAGATCATTCTTGATGTCCTGGACACCACTGGCATCACAGCAACCGCTGGTATTGGGACAAACCTCTACCTCTGTAAAATTGCAATGGACATTGGGGCAAAGCATATCCAGGCAGATAAAAACGGTGTTCGGATTGCGGAACTGGATGAGATGGCTTACCGCCGCTCCCTATGGACGCATCGTCCTCTTACTGACTTCTGGCGTGTGGGGAGAGGCTATGCAAAAAAACTTGAGGAACATGGACTCTATACAATGGGCGATGTTGCACGATGTTCCATTGGTAAATCTACTGATTACTACAATGAAGCCTTGTTATATAAACTGTTCGGCATCAATGCGGAATTGCTGATCGATCATGCCTGGGGGTGGGAGCCATGCACCATTGCCGACGTCAAGGCATATAAGCCCAGCACAAACAGCATTGGATCTGGTCAGGTACTGCATTGTCCTTATTCCTTTGACAAAGCAAAACTGATTGTTCGTGAAATGACCGAGCTGCTGGTACTGGATCTGGTTGATAAAGGGCTTGTGACCGACCAGCTGGTTTTAACAATAGGTTATGACATTCAAAACCTTCAGGACCCGGATTTGAGGAAGTCCTATCATGGCGAGGTAACCACAGATCATTATGGTCGCGTCATACCAAAGCACGCCCATGGCACAGGCAATCTTGGTAAACACACCTCCTCGACAAAACTGATCATGAAGGCTGTTATGGAACTGTTTGACCGCATCGTTGACAAAAAACTTCTGATCAGAAGAATCAACATCACTGCCAACCATGTGATTGATGAAGCGTCAATGCCAAAACCCGATGCCTTTGAGCAGCTTGATTTATTTACGGACTATGAAGCAGTCCGTGAAAGGCAAGCCGAAGAAGAAACCGAGCTCCAACGGGAAAAGAAAATGCAGAGTGCGATGCTGGCGATCAAAAAAAAGTTTGGAAAGAATGCAATCCTGAAAGGCACCAACCTGGAGGAAGGTGCAACGACCATAGACCGAAATAACCAGATTGGAGGGCATAAGGCATGAAGAATTCTTATGACGATATTATCAATTTACCTCATCATGTTTCTGCGACCCGTCCCCATATGCTTGCCCTCGACCGCGCAGCACAGTTTTCTCCCTTTGCCGCTCTGACTGGTTATGAAGCAGCAGTCAAAGAAACTGCTCGGCTGACGGATGAACAGGTAGAGCTGGATGAGGACTCCAAGGCTGCTTTGGAAATGAAGCTACGTATTCTGTCGAATGAACTTTTTAACCATCCGAAGGTCGAGATCACTTACTTCCAAGCCGATGCGAAAAAAGGCGGCGGCGCATATATCAATGCAATCGGTACAATAAAGAAAATAGATGAATACGAGAGAGTTCTTCTCATGATGGATGGGACAAAGATACCGATTGAAGCGATCATCGAAATCGAAGGTGAGCTTTTTCAGGCATATCTTTAATATCCTCTACCTGATAGTCTAATCAACGACTTGCACTCTTTCTCTGAAATAAAAAAAGCACCCTTCTGTTTCAATTCATACTGATGGGTGCTACATATTGAGTTGCATCCCTTGATCGGGATAGAGAATGGCGAGGCGAGAGGTTTGCAGCTCTACCACTTCACCAGTTTCAATCATTTCACGATGCAGAGCAATCCAACTTAAATCCTCCGCACCAGCAGGTTTGGGAGGACCGTGCCCATAACGAAAAGATTTTACGATCACGGCGATGTACTCGGATGCACCACAGTCCTCAAGAAGCTCCGTGTATAGATTGGACCGTTGTATGTCATCTACCTCCGGAATACCGCTCATAATTCCAGCATCGCGAATTCCTGTATTGGTTTCCAGACCAATGATAGAAAAAATTTTGCTCATGATGAATTTGACCTCCTACATTTTATAGTTTCTGTGTCATAAAAAATGGGAACAAAAAAGAGGCTAAGTCTGCAGGTCATTAAAGTTGACCTGAACCTTAGCCTCTTAATTTTCAACTGATAATATATTCACTTCTGCAAATCAATATAAAATTTCATTTCATAGTTGTGTAAGCTCTGAACCGTCTTGTAATTTCATCATCTTATTATGGTCGTATGACACCCTTACGAAGAATATTATCCCGGTTTTTTTAGCTACCTTCTCTTAACCCAAAACTATCGAATTTTCTTAAAATCATCTATGTCATCTGTGGAAGGGGCAAAAAAACGGGGTCAAAAATCGCATTTTTTGAGCTCTGAAACCGGTCATTTTCGAGCCAAAAACCACAATATATTGTGGTCTAACTCCTATTTTTCTTGTCCGAACCACAATACGTCATCATTATCACTGCTTCAACATGATGCGTCCGCGGGAAAAGGTCGAAGGCGGTTGCCTGTTCAACCTGATACCCCTGCGCCGTAAATTCCTTTAAATCCCGCGCAAGCGTCGCAGGATCGCATGAGATATAAACCACACGCGGCGGCGCCATGCAAACAATCGCGTCAATCGCATTTTGATCGAGTCCCTTGCGCGGCGGATCGACCGTCAGCACCTCCGGCTTTTCTCCTCGCTCCGCCAGCATAGCCGCGGCCTGCCCCGCGTCTGCGCAGATAAACTCCGCATTGGAGATGCCGTTACGGGATGCATTTTCTGTCGCATTCTCAATTGCCTGCGGCACAATCTCCACACCAATTACTCTTCTTGCCTGCTTTGCCAGTGCAAGCGTAATCGTACCGGCGCCGCAGTAAAGGTCAATGACAGTCTCCTGCCCTGTCAGCTTGGCATACTCCAGTGCGCAGGCGTAGAGCCGCTCTGTTTGTGCATGATTCACCTGATAAAATGCCTGCGGTGACAGCAGAAAAGAATTGCCGCAAAGCCGATCTTCAAGCAGCACTTCACCCCAAACCGCCATGGTGCGATCGCCCAAAATCACATTGTCTGTTCGCTTATTCACATTGAGCAGTACACCGGTCAAACCGCTGATTTGCTCGCGCAGCGTTTGCACCAACGCATCAAGCGCAGGCAGTTTTTTATTCGTCACAACCAGTGTCAGCTGACACTCACCGCTCGACTCGCCCGTGCGCACATAAATATGACGCACCAGTCCGGTGTTTTTTGTCTCATCATACGGCTGCACGCCATTTTGCTGCATCCACTCGCGCACCAACCGCGCAATGCAATCCGCGGTTTGCGACTGAATCAGGCACGCTTCATTCGGCACGATATCATGGCTGCGCTGACGGTAAAAGCCCGTCACAACGCTCCCCTCACGGTCAAGACCGACCGGATACTGCGCCTTATTGCGGTAGTGCACCGTCGATGGCGCACCAACGATGCCGCGCAGCACCGCGCCATCCAGACCGCCGATGCGTGTGAGCGCATCCCGCACCTTTTTTTCCTTTGCACGCAGTTCTTCCTCATAGCTGATATGCTGAAAGCAACAGCCGCCGCACTGTCCCGCATGCTCACACGCCGGTTCAATGCGATACTTGGAAGGCACAATAATCTGCTCAATCCGCCCAAATGCAACGTTCTTTGTCACTTTGGTAATGCGAATGTCACACTGATCCCCCACCGCCGTACGCGGCACAAAAATCGCGCGTCCGTCCAGTTTGGCTACACCGGTGCCGTCCGCTGTATAATCTATGATTTGCACACGATAAATTTTATTTTTAATAAGCTCCATTCTGTTCCGAGCTCCTTTTTTATTTGGTATCTGTATTATATCATGCCCACTGCACATACTGCAAACGAAAGGAGCGAACCGTATGGATAAGAAAGAGGTTTCCGGCAATATCCCCTTTGACTTTCTCAGCGAAATGGGACACAGTACCCGTGCGATGGATCGCTTTTTTGAATTAACGCCCGAAGAGCGCGAGCATCTGATTGAGCATGCGTCAATCGGTGAGCCCGCAGAGGAGCGTATTCGCAGCACACTGTCCTCCTTAGAAGAAGGCGGCGAGGGGTATTGGGAACGATATTAAAAAAAAGCGCCCGTTACGGGCGCTTTTCTTTATTCTGCACTGCCAAACAGTGCAGGTGCAACTTTGAACAGAACCGCCGCGGTCAGCGTGGTCAGAATGGTTTCAGGTACCATGTAGCTGGCGTTATAGCCTAGTGAATAAATCACCGCACCCATGCCATCCGTCACAATCGAGCCCCAAATCAGGAAGCCGGACAGGAACGAGCACAGGAAGCGAATCAAGCACACCACAGCCGTGCCGACAACGACGCCCGCCATACGGTTTTTGAAAGGCTTTGCAAACACACAGGCAGTGCCAAGCATGGTAAAGGCGACGATATAATCGAGCATAATCATGCCGAAATACGCCAAAACCGTACCGGCCGGAGGCGCGTACCAACCGGTCATCATCTGCAGCAGCGCGCAGGCAAGGCCGGTTATCATACCCCATTTAGGCCCGTGACGGAACGACACCAGCACGAACGGCAGCATCGACACCAGTGTGACCGATCCGCCGTTGGGCAGCTCGTAAATCTTGACCATCATCAGCACAGTGCCGATGGCAATCATCAGCGCACATTCTACCAGAATGTGCACGCGGCTCATATTTTTGGTCTCACTCATTTGAATTCCCCCGATTTTGATGTTTCAAGACAAAAAACGCCTCCGGCAGCTGGCCGAAGGCGTTCAAACGCGATTTCCGCACGCCAAACGGCGTGCATTCCGTATCTGACTCCCTCCGCCGGCATAATCCGGATCAGGTTCATAGGGTATTTCTCAGCCGCTTTGAGCGGCACCCCTGTCTTGTTGTGCTTTTAGTATAGCAGAGGAATTTTTTTATGTCAAGCACCGATCATTTCAGCCGCCATATCCATCAACTCATCCGCGGTCAGACCTGTATCATAGCCATACAACGAATGACGCTTGCCATCTTGCTCCCATGATACAAACTGAAAGAAATTCATTTCTACCTGATCCGAGCCAACAGATACCACAATGTCACCACTGCTCTCAGCTTCCTTCTGAGCCTCAGTTAACTCATAATCGGGCGGTACACTCAAATAATTGTCATCAGTGTAGGATACTTTAACCCCATCCACCTCTCGAGACTGCTTTACCGTGCCGCCAATCAGTGCATCCTGCGGCACACCGGTTTCCAACGACAACGTTACCCCATTTTTTTCATAAACTGCGTTAATATCCGTCCACTTGCTTTCGGTTTCACCAGCGTCACCACGTGCTTCCGAAAACACCTCATAGCCACTCTGGAATACAAATCCATTTGAGAACATCTCCGGAAGCTGTACACCTGCTTTCGAAGCAGTTTCTGCATAGCTCATCTTCTGATTGCTCCAAGAATGACTGTAAATGCCCGCCATGCTCGTTGCAGCAAATACACCGGTGACCGCAACAGCAAGCACAGCGCAAACCGTAATCGCCGTACGCTTCCACGAACACATTTTGCGACGCGGCGCGGTCGTGTTATTTTGCATTGCAAAATCCACACGTGTCTTGAGACGGTCGGGTGCTTTCAGGTCGTTTGTGCAGTCTTGCAGCGTTTCGCGTAATGCGCGATCCAGATTCATTTCATCCATGTAAAGAAGCCTCCTTCGGCTTTAATCCCTTTTCGGTCAGCGCCTGCCGCAGATGACGACGGGCGGAAAACAGGCGAGACTTGACCGTGCCTTCGGTCGCGCCAACAGCCTGTGCGATTTCCCGAACGGACAGCTCATCAAAATAATACAGCACGATCACCGTACGGCGCTTTTCATCCAGCACATAAAGTGCTTCATACAATCGCCGCTGCTCCTCAGTACGCAGCACCGCAGTCAGTGCTGATTCACCCTCGCCTGTTTCGAAAAGCTCGCACACAGGCTGTTCCCGGCGGCGTTTTTTGCAGTATTTCCATGCTGAGCGGCTGAGCAGCCGCATCAGCCACGGCCGGAATTTTGATCCATCCTTCAGGCTTCCGATATGCAGTGCGCATTGCACAAACGCCTCCTGCGCCAAGTCCTCGCCGTCTGCACGGTTGCCTGTGATCAGACAGGCTGTACGAAACGCATCATCCTTGAAGCGTTCATATAGCGCATCAAAGGCCTGCCGGTCGCCTTGCTGCCACCGCCGGACCAGTTCCTCGTCTGTCATCGTGTTCCTCCTTTGCTTCCTTGGTGCACCTGATAATAAGAGCCCTGATTGGATCGATCGGTTCATTTTTTTGTGAAATTTGTTAATGGACAATCGTGGACAGGTTTGTTCCTTGTATTTCCAGAACTCCTCCGTTATACTGAATATATCATGCCCGCCCATTTTTAGGAAGGACAAACGCACATGAACAAACAGGATTTCTTTGACGGACGAATTTTCGATGCATACCGATACTTCGGCGCGCACCTCGGCGAAAACGGGGTTACCTTTCGCCTGTTTGCCGGAACTGCGGCCAAGGTCACACTGACCGGCGCGTTCAACGGTTGGGATGAAACCGAACTGCTGCGCGACGGCACAGGCGGTTTTTTCACGCTAACCGTGCCTGCCGCCAGAACCGGCGACTTTTACAAATACCGTATTTATGCGTGCGACGGCAGCGTCACCGAGCACTGCGACCCCTATGGATTCGCGATGGAGCTGCGGCCCGGCTGCTGCTCCATTGTTACCGACCCGAACGAATATACCTTTACCGACGATGCATGGATGGCACACCGAACCGCAGGCCTTGACGCACCGCTGAGCATCTATGAAATGCACCTTGGATCGTGGAAGCGCAATCCGGTCGATCCGAACGGATGGTATCGCTATGACGAGCTGGCCGAACTGCTTATCCCCTATCTGCGCGACAACGGCTTTACTCATGTAGAGTTTCTGCCGCTGTCAGAGCACCCGTTTGACGGCTCGTGGGGATATCAGAACACCGGTTTTTTTGCACCTACCTCGCGTTATGGCAAGCCTGCGCAGCTCAAGCAGTTGATTGATTGCCTGCACCAAGCAGGTATCGGCGTCATCATGGATTTTGTGCCCGTTCACTTTGCGGTCGACAACTATGGTCTTGCCCGATTCGACGGCGCACCGCTTTACGAATATCCTAACGCAGCCGTCGGTGAAAGCGAATGGGGCAGCTACAATTTCATTCACTCACGTCGCGAGGTACGGTGCTTCTTACAGTCCGCCGCACACTACTGGCTAGAGGAATTCCACTTCGACGGTCTGCGCATGGACGCGGTTTCTCGCCTGATTTATTGGCAGGGCGACCCCAATCGCGGAGTCAATGGGGATGCACTGACCTTCCTCAAAGAGATGAACGCCGGACTCAAAACGCGGCATCCCTCCGCCATGCTGATTGCGGAGGATTCGACCGCCTATCCGGGCGTGACCCAGTCGGTTGCAGACGGTGGTCTCGGCTTTGACTACAAATGGGACTTGGGATGGATGCATGACACACTGGAGTATCTACAAACACCTCCCGAACTGCGCACGCGGGACTACCAAAAGCTGCTTTTTTCCATGGAATACTTCCAGAACGAGCACTATCTGCTTCCCCTTTCCCACGATGAAGTGGTGCACGGCAAAGCCGCTGTGCTGCAAAAGATGTATGGAGCGGACGCGGCGCAAAAGCACGCGCAGGCACGCGCACTTTATCTCTATATGTTCACTCATCCGGGCAAAAAGCTCAATTTTATGGGCAATGAGATTGGAATGATGCGCGAATGGAGCGAGCAGTCCGAACTGGACTGGCCGCGGCAGGCAACCGCCTTCCCCGCATTCTTCCGTACACTCAGCTGCCTTTATCGCGACCTTGACGCGCTTCACGGCGACTTTTTCCCAGAAAATTTCCGCTGGCTTAATTGTGAAAGTGCCGAAGCATGTCTCTACGTGTTTGAGCGGCGGCACGGCGATTCCTGCATCCTTGCCGCGTTCAATTTTTCTGCCAAATCCCAACAGATTCCGTCGATTCCGGACAGCGCCTCCCTGCTGCTGCACACGGACTGGGTGCGTTTCGGCGGTCAAACACCGGAGGCGGACGGTGCCTTCCCATCGCCTGCCACACTCCCACCATACAGCGGCGTGCTGCTTCAAGTCAAATAAAAAAAGAGAGCCAAACGGCTCTCTTTTTTATTACATCTTCGGAAACAGCTCTTGATCGACGACTGCTTCCAGCGGCATGCCGGAAAATCCGACCGACGCCAAACCGTCAATAAAGCGGCTGACCGATGCGAGCAGCACCGAAATATTGTCCGCAATAAGGCCAACGTTCTTTTCCAGTTCCAACGTGCCATCCAACAGCGTGTTGTGCTTGAGGAACAGCTGCCCCGCCTGCGGGAAGAAACCAAACGAACCAAGTGCACAGAAATCGTTGCAGTAGCCGCACGCCCGGCGCAGCTGCATCGCATTTTGCTCCGGCACGCCCTGGAACAGGGTTACGAAGAACTGAAGCAGACCCTCATCCTCGTGCGGCAGCGGCATCGGAATAAAACAAATTTCGAATACCACATCTTTTGCCACCTTACCCTGCCGCATCGCTTCACAGCGCAGCAGCAGCGGGGCATTTTCGTTTTGCATCAACTCGGCGCGGAAGCCGTTCTGGTTGAGCACCTGCGTCATGCAGGTCAAAATCTGTTGTTGCTGTTCTACCTTCATGCTTTTTTCACTCCAATATCGGTACGGAAATGAGCGCCTTCAAACTGAATTTTGCGCACATCCGCATATGCTTTTTCGATTGCTTCTTCCAGTGTGGGTGCGGTTGCGGTCACGCCGAGCACGCGTCCACCGTTGGTCAGCATTTTGCCGTCCGCGAGCTTGGTGCCCGCGTGGAATACGTAAGATTCGGTCACATCATCCAAACCGGTGATTTTCTTACCCTTTTCGTACTCCTTCGGGTAGCCGCCCGACGCCATGCAGACACAGCACGCGGCATTATCCGCCCACTTAATCTCGATTTCATCGAGCTTTTCGTCAATGACTGCGTTAAACACATCATACAGGTCGGTTTCCAGACGCGACAGCACCGCCTGCGTCTCCGGGTCTCCGAAGCGTGCGTTGTATTCAATGACCTTCGGACCCTTGGGCGTCAGCATCAGGCCAAAGTACAGCACACCCTTGAACGTGCGTCCCTCCTGCTCCATCGCTGCCACAGTGGGCTTGAAAATGGTTTCCATGCACTCCGCTGCGATTTCGTCCGTGTAAAAACGCGACGGCGAGAATGCGCCCATGCCGCCGGTGTTCGGACCCTTATCGTCATTATAAACGCGCTTGTGATCCTGCGCGGACGGCATGGTCTTGAGCGTCTTGCCATCCACAAAGGCCAGCACCGAAACTTCTGGGCCGGTCAGGAACTCCTCAATCACCACGCGTGCGCCGGCACCGCCAAACGCACCGCCGTCAATCGCGTCCTTGACGGCCTCAATGGCCTCTTCCTCCGTCATTGCAACGGTAACGCCCTTGCCGAGCGCAAGTCCGTCCGCCTTAACGACGATTGGCGCACCGTTTTCTTTGATATATTCAATCGCGTCTGCCGAATTTTCAAACACAGCATAGCCCGCGGTCGGAATATGGTATTTCTCCATCAAATCCTTTGCAAAGGACTTTGAGCCTTCGATGACAGCCGCGTTCTTGCGCGGGCCAAAGGCGCGGATACCCGCCGCCTCAAGTGCATCGACCATGCCGAGCGCAAGCGGATCGTCAGGCGCGACCATCACGAGATCCGGCTTGTGTTCCTTTGCAAAAGCCACAACGCCGTCAATGTCGGTCGCCTTGAGGTTGACGCATTCCGCGTCCTGCGCGATGCCGCCGTTGCCCGGCGCACACCAAACTTTATCCACCTTGGAACTCTTTTTTAAAGTATGGCAGATAGCATGCTCTCGCCCGCCGCCGCCAATCACTAAAACTGTCATTCTGATTCCTCCAAATTGATTGTCCTGCGATAATACACCGATAGCAGAATAAGTGCCGCTGCCCCTGCGGCCGACACCATCCACGAAACCGCACTGCCAATCGGAAACCCTTGGCTCAGCCGGAAGCAGGCGCTTCCAAACAGCACGCCCAACCAGCCGCCGAACGCCGCATACGCCCACATAAACATCGCGCCGCACAGCGTGGTCAGCACCAGTGCATACAGCAGAATTAGGATGGGCAGATTCCACTGCGAAAGGACTGCGGCAATCGCTGCAGCCATCCCTGCGAGTTTGAGTGCTACGGCAACAAAAACTGCGCCTAGCGCACTATAAAACACACTTTTGAAGGCTTTTTCCCGCTCCGCCAGCAGCTGTGCGCCGTTAGCGATGCCGATAAAGCCCAAAAGCTGCGCGAGCCATGCGAACGATCCCGTCCACAGTCCGGCAATCAGCATTGCAATACCCGCCGATAGGTTGAGCAATGCCTGCTTTCTATACTTCATTCGCTGACTCCTTCCGCGCTGATATATTCTCGCTGTGTGCGAAAGAGCACAAGTATCATGCCGATTAGGCTGAGCACCTGCACGGTATTGCCGGCGCTCTGTACCGTATCACTGAAATTCGTCAGCGACATTGCAGTCTGCAAAACCAGTGCAGCCACCCGCGCCGCGAGCAGCACATAGGTTATTAACGTGCTCTCACCCGCTGCCCTTCTCTGTGCTGCGACAGCGAGCAGCAACCCGCCTTCTGTCAGCAGGCCGAGTGCAAGCACGGCTATACTGTACGCAATTTGTGCCGAACCTTGCGCCAGAATTGGCAACCCCGCCGCAAGACTGAGTAATGTGCCTGCCGCAGCTGATGCCGCCACTGCCGTGTAAAACTTTGTGGCTCGCCGCAGCGCAAACGCGCCCAATGTAATGAAGGCGCATGCTGCCGCCCGCGCCTGCGAAGCCGTAGACACCAGCATGAGCAATATTCCCAACGCTATGCCCTGATAGGCGAACCATCCGGTTGCTGTTCGCTTCATCTGCACGTCCTCCTCAGCCGTCGAGCAGTCCACGAGCACGCCAGAGATAGCGCACCATGAACACATAGGATACGATTCCGCCGATCATCGCGGCAATTTCAAGTCCCAGCTGCGCGATAAACAATGAGGTGAACTGCCCCTGCGCAAGCGATATGGCATCCTGTCCCACGAACAGTGGCAGAAAACCAATCATCGACGCCGCGCGGGAAATGAGCATGCTCATCGCCCAGCCGCGGCCGAGCACCAATGTGCCACACGATACATCAGCTTCGCTGAGCATACGGTCAAACGCACGCTGCAGTGGCAGATACATAACCAGATACACCAGATTGATGCCGATATTGACCGTCCACGTCGGCACCACGCCTGCCGGCAGCAGGCAGGATATCAAGCCGCCCGCCACCGCGGCCGCAACTGCCAGCCAACAACGCACCATATAGGCACCGATTGCGGTGAGCACATAAAATACCGCAACCAGTGTCACCATGAGCATGCTCAGGTCCGCCGCAGCCGATGCAGCGCACATCGCACCGGCTGCCTGAAACACAAGCGCGCCCAGCAGCAAAGTTGCCGAGCGTCTTGCGGATTGATGTGAATACATTAATGATGGAACAGGCGCATACCGGTAAACGCCATAACAATGCCATACTTATTGGCTGTGCTGATGACATGATCGTCACGAATCGAGCCGCCCGGCTGAACAATATACTGAACGCCCGACTTGCGTGCACGCTCCACATTATCGCCAAAGGGGAAAAACGCGTCCGAGCCGACGGTCACGCCGGTGTTTTTCTGAATCCACGCCATACGTTCCTCGCGGGTCAGCACCTCAGGGCGCACCTTGAAGGTGTTCTGCCACACGCCGTCCGCAAGCACGTCCTCATACTCATCGGAAACGTAGATGTCAATCGCGTTATCGCGGTCAGGACGGCGAATACCGTCCACAAACTGCAGGCCGAGCACCTTGGGGTGCTGACGCAGGAACCAGTTGTCCGCCTTCTGCCCCGCCAGACGGGTGCAGTGGATGCGGCTTTGCTGACCCGCACCGACGCCGATGGTCTGACCGTCCTTGACATAGCAAACCGAGTTGGACTGGGTGTACTTGAGCGTGATGAGCGACAGAATCATGTCGTGCTTGGCGCTCTCAGGCAGCTCCTGATTTTCGGTCACGATGTTGCCGAGCAGTTCTTCGCTGATTTCAAAATCGTTATAACCCTGCTCAAAGGTGATGCCGAAGATGTCGCGCTGTTCCAGCGCCTTGGGGACGTAGTTCGGGTCGATTTTGACCACGTTATAGCCGCCCTTACGCTTTGTTTTGAGAATTTCGAGCGCTTCATCGGTATAGCCCGGTGCGATGATGCCGTCAGACACCTCGCCAGAAAGGTAGCGCGCGGTATCCGCATCACACTCGTCGGACAATGCCGCCCAGTCGCCGTAGGAGCACAGACGGTCTGCGCCGCGTGCGCGGATATAGGCGCACGCAATCGGGGACAGTTCCTGCTCGCCTTCCACGAAGTAAATCTGCTTTTCCACATCGCTCAGCGGCTTGCCGAGTGCCGCGCCCGCCGGAGAAACGTGCTTAAAAGAAGCCGCTGCCGGCAGTCCGGTCGCCTTCTTGAGGGACTTGACCAGCTGCCAGGCATTGAACGCATCACAGAAGTTGATATAGCCGGGGCGGCCGTTCAACACCTCGATCGGCAGTTCGCCCTCCGTCATAAAGATACGGGCAGGCTTCTGATTGGGGTTGCAGCCGTATTTGAGTTCCAGTTCTTTCATTTGCCCTTCTCCTTACACGTGCTTGTTCTTGACGACCTGCTTAAATTCGCCGGTCTCAATGTCGGTATAACGAACAAACAAGGATACCTTGTTCTGATCGTTCAGGCTGTTCCACAGCAGCTCGGAGAACTGCTCAATCGGATAAGAGATGTGCACAGCCTTCGGCTCGCCGCGGAAGGACGGCAGCGGATCGCCGTCGCACATGTAGGTGTGGATAAAATGACCCACGCCCGCGACCGGTGCATCATATTCGAAGAAAAAGCGCTTGTTGCAGGACGGATCGCCCTCAAAGCTCTTCAGAATGGACAGCGCATAGGCACCGTCCTTCTCCACCACGCCGGAAATGCGGGGCGTGAAATTCGGGCCGTCCGGCTCGAAGCAGCGGGTGCGCAGCGCGGAGATGTAATCCTTGCCTTCAAGCAGTGCGTCGCGCACGGTATCGGTTTGGTCGCCGTTGGTCACGATTGTCGTGTCGCCCACCTTGCGCACCGGATGATAGATAATCAGCGACGGATCGGTCATCTTGGATGCATCGAACGCTTCGGTGCGGATGCCGTCCTCCGTCTCCGTAAAAATGCGGTTGCGGCTGTTCTCCGAACGGCCCATGATAAAGTAGGCAATGACTGCCGACTTATTATCAAGGCTGCGGCCAAGCAAAATACCGCGGCCCGGATAAGCATTGGAGCACAGCTCCTCAGAAATATGCAAAATACCCATTGATATTCTCCTTTCAGGGGTTACCGTATTGTCACAATGTCATTCTCCACCTGCAGGCGGCCTGCGCAGAAATCTGACACGGCCTGCGGCAGCAGCATCCACTCTGCCTGCTCCATGATGCGCTTCTGCAGTGTCTCCGGTGTGTCTCCATTTTCCACCGCGACTGCCTTTTGTGCGATGATTGCACCGCCGTCGACCACTTCCGACACAAAATGCACAGTTGCACCGCTCACCTTCACCCCTTTAGCGAGTGCGGCCTCATGGACGCGCAGGCCGTAGAAGCCCTCGCCGCAGAACGACGGAATGAGTGACGGATGCACATTGATGATGCGGTTTTCATACTTTTTGCAGAAGTCGTCGCTCAGCACGGTCATAAAACCGGCGAGGACAACAAGACCGACGCCCTTTTCGGTCAGCAGCGCGTCAAGCGCGTCGCCATATGCGTCGGCCGAGTCAAAATCACGGCGGCGCAGCACGGCGGTTTCAATACCGACCTTTGCCGCACGCTCCAGCGCATAGGCGTTCGGGTTAGACGAAACGACCAGCGTGATTTTTCCGTTTTCAATGGTTCCGGCAGTCTGTGCGTCAATCAGCGCCTGCAGATTGGTGCCGCCGCCCGAAACAAATACTGCGATGTTTACCATATATTCTTCCCTTATCGGAGCGGGGCGATTCTCATCGCCCCGCCGAATGCCAGTTTACTTCAGGTCAACGCCCTTTTCACCGGCGACACACTCGCCGATGATGTAGGCCTTCTCGCCCGCTGCCGAAATCGCAGCAACCGCACGGTCTGCATCCTCAGCTGCAACGGCCAGCACCAGACCCGCACCCATGTTGAACGTGTTGTACATGTCGCGCTCCGGAATCTTACCGGTCTTGGCAATCAAATCAAACACTGCCGGAAGGGGCATTGCCGCCTTCTCGATGTTGGCGCGGATACCGTCGTGCAGCATACGCGGAATGTTCTCGTAAAAACCGCCTCCAGTGATATGGCTGATTGCCTTGACGTCAACCGTGCCCACCAGCGACTGAATGGCCTTGACATAGATTTTGGTCGGGGTAAGCAGCTCCTCGCCCAGCGTCTTGCCGAACTCGTCAATATAGCGGCGCACCGACTTTTCATTGATGCCGAGCGTCTTGCGCACGAGCGAATAGCCGTTGGAATGCACGCCGGAAGAGGCCACGCCAATCAGCACGTCGCCCACCTTGAGGTTTGCGCCGTCAATCATATTCTGACGATCGACCATGCCGACCGAGAAGCCGGCCATATCGTACTCATCTTCGGGGTAGAAACCAGGCATTTCCGCCGTCTCGCCACCGATGAGTGCACAGCCCGCCTGACGGCAACCTTCGGCCACACCTGCGACCATCTGTGCCACGCGCTCCGGCTTATTCTTGCCGACCGCAACATAGTCGAGGAAAAACAGCGGCTGCGCGCCGCAGCAAGCAATATCGTTGACACACATGGCAACGCAGTCGATGCCGATGGTGTCGTGTTTGTCCATCAGGAAGGCCAGCTTGAGCTTAGTGCCCACGCCGTCGGTGCCCGAAACGAGAATCGGCTCGGCCATTCCCTTGAAATTGGGCTTGAAAAGGCCGCCAAATCCGCCGAGCGTACCGATTACGCCGTCGGTAAACGTGCTTTCGACCATGGGTTTCATGAGCTTGACGGCTTCGTAACCCGCAGTTACGTCTACACCGGCCGCCTTGTAGCTTTCGGAACGGCTGTCATTCATAATTCAATCTCACTTTCAAACATATTCTTTTCTGCTTCCTCCGGCACCTCGACCGGGTATTCACCCGAGAAGCAGGCGTCACAGAAGCCAAGCTTGCAGCCTACCGCAATTTTGCGAGTAGCCTCAAGCGACAGGAATCCAAGCGAGTCCACGCCGATAATCTGGCGCATTTCCTCGACCGTACGGCCGTGCGCAATCAGCTGACTGCGCTCAGGAATGTCGGTGCCAAAGAAACAGGGATGACGGAACGGCGGCGCTGAAATACGCATATGCACCTCAGCCGCGCCCGCGTCGCGTAGCAGCTTTACCAGACGGGCAACCGTCGTACCGCGGACAATCGAGTCGTCAACCATGATGACACGCTTCCCCTCGACCGCCGTGCGCAGTGCGTTCAGCTTGAGACGCACCGAACGCTCGCGCTTTTCCTGTCCCGGCTGAATAAAGGTGCGCGCGATGTAGCGGTTTTTGATCAGACCGACACCATACGGAATGCCGGAATACTTGGCATAGCCAATCGCGGCGGGAATGCCGGAATCGGGCACGCCGATTACCACGTCCGCGCCGACCG
This sequence comes from Butyricicoccus sp. Marseille-Q5471, assembly GCF_951230135.1. GTDB lineage: Bacteria > Bacillota > Clostridia > Oscillospirales > Butyricicoccaceae > Agathobaculum. The sequence goes on from NZ_CATNVC010000002.1 coordinate 35,607, forward strand.
GATGCTCAATCGACAGGTATTTGCCTGCCTCCTGACGTGCCAGCTCGACCGAAGCGCCGTCAATCACCGAGTCCGGACGGGCAAAATAGATATACTCAAACACACAGGCCGAGGTCTTGCACTCGATGCCGCAGTGCATGCTCTTGAGTTCGCCGTTTTCCACCACGCAGACCTCACCCGGTGCCACGTCACGGATGAACTCCGCGCCGAGCGCGTCAAGCGCGCAGGTCTCCGAGGTAAAGATGTACGAACCGTCAAGCCGTCCGATACAGAGCGGACGGAAGCCGTGCGGGTCACGCGCGGCAATCAGCTTGCGGGGAGACATGATGACAAGCGAGTACGCGCCCTCAATCACCTTCATAGTGTTGACAACCGCTTCTTCAATCGAACCACACTTGAGACGCTCGCGCACGATGGTGTAAACCAGCACTTCGGAGTCGTTCGACGAGCGGAAAATGCCGCCGCCCATCTCGATTTCCCGGCGCAATTCGCCCGCGTTGACCAGATTGCCGTTGTGCGCAATCGCAAGATTACCCTTAACGTGCGTAATCGAAATCGGCTGCGCGTTTTCACGCGACTGCTTGCCGGTCGTCGAGTAGCGCACATGACCGATGGCCATCTGTCCGGGCATGGCGTCAAGATTCGTCTGATTGAATACACTGCTGACCAATCCGACGTCCTTGTGGCAGTGGATGACACCGCGGTTGTTCACCGCGATGCCGGCAGCCTCCTGGCCGCGGTGCTGCAGCGCAAACAGCGCGACATAAGCCTCGTGCGCGACGGATAATTCCTTATCCTCCGGCGTGGCGATGCCAAATACGCCGCACTCCTCATGCACCTTGTCATAAGGCAGGCAGTTTTGCTTTTTGATTCGGTATTTCATGTATTTATTTACCCATTACACGCTTCATGATTTCGTTATACGCTTCTTCAACGCCGCCCATATCACGGCGGAAGCGATCCTTATCCAGCTTTTCCTTGGTGGTCTTGTCCCACAGACGGCAGGTGTCCGGGCTGATTTCGTCCGCAAGCACAATTTTGCCGTCCGAGGTCTTGCCGAACTCCAGCTTAAAATCAACGAGAATGACGTTCAGGCTGTCGAAATAGTCCTTCATCACTTCGTTCACTTTGAAGGCCATCGCCTTGATCTGATCGATTTCAGCCTGCGTTGCCAGACCCAGTGCCAGCGCATGGTAGTCGTTGATCAGCGGGTCGCCGAGGTCATCGTCCTTATAGGAGAATTCAATCGTCGGTGCAGTGAACATAATGCCCTCCTCCACGCCGTAGCGCTTGGCGAAGGAGCCGGCCGAAATGTTGCGGATGATGACCTCAAGCGGTACGATATCAACCTTCTTGACAACGGTCTCGCGATCGGACAGCTGCTCTACAAAATGCGTCTCCACGCCCTGCTGCTCCAGCAGCTGGAACATGTGATTGCTCATCACGTTATTGATAACGCCCTTGCCTGTGATGGTGCCCTTCTTTTCGCCGTTGAACGCGGTTGCATCGTCCTTGTAGGAGACAATGACGAGGTTTGCGTCATCCGTTGCGAATACCTTCTTGGCCTTGCCTTCGTAAAGCTGTTCTTTCTTTTCCATGACTAATTTCCTCCGTTTATATCTTATTTTTCGTGATGCAAATCAGACAATTATTATTCGAACTGTGCTTTTATCTTTTCATCCTTGGCGACAACCTCATCCGCCATATCGGCCTTGAAATGCGCAAGCTTTGCGGCAAGCGTCTCATCCGAGATGGCCAGCATCTGCGCGGCGAGGATTGCGGCGTTGTCCGCGCCGTCGATCGCAACAGACGCGACCGGAATGCCCTTGGGCATCTGTACGATGGAAAGCAGGCTGTCCATGCCGCCCATGACCGAGGTGGCCATCGGCACACCGATCACCGGAAGCGTAGTATACGCTGCAAGCACACCGCCAAGATGGGCGGCCTTGCCTGCGGCGGCGATGATGACACCGAAGCCGTCGTCCGCGGCGTTCTTCGCCAGAGATTCTGCGACGGCAGGCGTACGGTGCGCTGAACAGATGCGCACCTCTGTCGGAATATCAAAGGATTTCAGACGGTCAACGCACTTTTCCATTACCTTGAGGTCACTGTCAGACCCCATGACGACCAGCACTTTTTTCATCGTTGGTTCCTCCTCATTTCACGTGGCGTCATCGCCGCAAAAAAACAAAACAGGATACGGGTATACCGCATCCTGGATGGTCTCAATTGGCTGCACGAGTGCCCGTAACGGTGCTCGTGGACTTAGATTTATGATTGAAAAACTGCATGCAGATAGACAGGGACGCTTTCTCTAAGAATACGCTGTACGTCATATCTGCACCTCTTTTCAAACGCTCACTTGGTGATACAAGCCTATTTTATCGAATCACCGCGACAATTGCAAGCCTTTAACATTGTTTTTTCACAAATCGTGCAAATGCCCAAACTTGGGCGCAAAGACTGTGGTTTTTTTTGCAGGTTAACCCTGTGATTCGTCCAGCACGCCCCTGCTGTACAGGATTTTCTCCATCTGGTGCACACGCTCGGTCCACGAACAGCTTTTGCCGTAGGCCAAACGCTTTGCCACCTTGTCGGCATCCTGCTCCGCCGCGGCTGTGTCGCACAGGGTCAAAAACTCCGCCGTGTCATGCGCAATGTACACCACGTCCTTAAAATCCTCCACCTGTAACGGCTCACGCGTGGAAACCACCGGCTTGCCGGTTGCAAGGTATTCGTAAAACTTCAGCGGAGACACGTCCTTTGACAGCGCGCCTGCTCGAAACACGTTGAGGCACACATCGAACTGCGCCAGATAAGCGGGCAGCTCAGGCTGTGGGACGAGTCCGTGAAACACAATGTTCTTGTACTGCTTCAGGTGGGTCAGATCAACACCGGGCAGCGTGCGCCCGATGAGCACGATTGTCGCCTCCGGCCGCTGCTTTGCCAGCTCCTCAATCAGTGCATAGTCAATACATTCCTGCAGCATGCCGACAAAGCCATAAATCGGATGCGGCAGCCCCTTTAAATCTTCCGGACAGGACAGCGTGTCCCGCTCGGTCTGCACCTTGGAGAAAATTTCATACGCCGCACCGTTGGGAATCATTTCGGTGGAGGGATTCATCTTTTCAAGCGTTTCGGCCAAGCCGACCGCGGTCGCAAACACCTGATCGGCGGGCGCAGCCAAATCGCGCTCCATTTGATCGACGACAGCGGGCGTAATGTGTCCCTTATAGGCCGAGTGCCGGTCAACGCAGTCGTAGACCAGTTTTTTGTGCGGCACGTGCGCCACAATGTCACACGACGAGGGTGAGTAGCACCAGAGCACCGTCTCTTCTCCAAAGCCGTGCTCGCGCATCTTCTGCCGCACGAATTTGGCCTGTCGCTTCTGGTTGATTCTGTTCACCCAGCGGTACTTATTGAAGAACGGCAGCACCGGCGGCAGCGCATAGACCGTGATATTTTCCTGCACCTGTTCACCCGGCTGCTTGTGTTTGTTGATATAGGCCGAAGCCTTCTTGTCCTTGAGCGGCGCAATCACCGAGACCGGCGGGTCAAAATAGAGAATCTCCGCATTCTGCAGGCGGCTCATCACATTCTGCTTGCGCGTCGGCAGCGGATGGTAGTTGGTCGTCGAAAGACAGACGATATGGTTTTTCATCAAAGTTTCAGTCCTTTTCGGTTGTCATGCCCAACAGAATTGCCGCGCCGCGAACATTTTCCTGTTCCCGCTCACGCAGCATTTCGGCGGTTTTGCGCACCTGCTCATCGAGTGCACCCGACACGCATTCATCAATCAGCTTGTACAATTCTTCGGCGCGCACAGTTTGCAGCTGCAGGCAGGTGCGGCTGCCGATATATTTCAGAAAGCCGTCGACCTTAATGTCGTAGCTCATACCGACGACCGGCACGCCCTGTCCCGCCGAGAACATCAGCGAGTGCAGACGGATGCCGACGACAGTCGTCATTCTGGCGAGTATGCCGATGGTCACCTCAATCGGCTGTCTCGTGCGGATGGTGTGCCACGGACATTTGAGCAGCGCACCCACACGCTCCGCAGGCATCAGGTCACTCGGAAATTCAATCGGCACAAAGACTGGTGTCAGCCCGTGCTTCTCATAGGCATAGGTCGCAGCTGCTGCGATTTCGGGAAGTGCGGCGTCCAATCCTTTCCAGTTGCGCAGACCGAAGCCGATATAGTGTCCGTTCGGGTCAATGCCGCTCTGCTCTAACGCAACGTTTACCATCTCACGCGGTGCAGCATCCAGAATGATGGTCGGGTCGGCGGAAACGCGGATGTCCGGCCGGAGCACGCCCATTCGCCGCAGTTCGGTACGGGAATTATCGTCGCGCAGGGTAATACGGTCAACGTAACGGTCAATCACACGTGCGGCCATGTCGCGGTTCATCGTTCGGTTAATCGGTCCGATGCCGCAGCCGTACATCATCACCTTACAGCCGTGCCGCTTGGCCGCACGCAGTGTATACAGATAATATTGTATCGAGCGCGTCGACGTCACATCCTGCATCAGCGAGCCGCCGCCGTTGATATAGAGCGCCGCCTTGCGGAAGCGCTTGAGCACCGCAAATACATTAAAGGTATAAATCGCGCCTGTCCGATAGACCAAACGCGTCTCCTTCGGACGGCGGGACATGACGCAAATCGGTCTCGACGGGTCGAGTTCCCGCATTTCCTGCACGATGGCTTCGAGAATTGCGTCGTCGCCCGCGTTGCCGCGTCCATATGCGCCGCAAATGACGATGCCGCGCCGCGCGTCCCGCGGCGTATGGAACCGCGCAAGTACATGGCGGTAGTTCTCCATCTGCCGCTCGCACATTTTTTCCTTGGAAAAATCGCGGGAGGCTTTTTCGTAAAGCGCGTCGGCGAACTTCTGACGCAGCCCCGCATCGTTTCCGAGCTTGGACAAGTACCGCGCCAACTGCATGTAATCACCGATTTGAAAGATATAGCCGTTTTCTCCCGTATCAATTAGTTCCGGCATGCCGCCCACGTCCGAACAGACGGTCGCACAGCCCGCGCAGACGCCTTCCAGAATCGAATACGGAAAGGTCTCCGACACAGACGACAGCAAATTAATATCCATCGCGCGGAAGAAGGGCTCAACCGGCGACACCCAGCCGCAAAAGGTCACGCGATCTGCAGCACCGAGCTGGGCAGCCAGTTTTTGCAGCATCTCCAAATCTTCGCCATCACCCGCAATGAACAGGCGCAGCTGCGGCGCTTCCTTGAGCGCTTCGGCAAAACCGCGCACGGTCGTTGCAATGTCCTTGACCGCGGTCAAACGCGCTGCAATGCCGCAAAGCACATCGCCCGGCTCGATTTCCACCCCATAGGTTTCGCGCAGGTAGGCCGCGCGGTCAAACGCACCCTGCGGCTTGTGGAATTCCATACCGTTATAGATTTTCACAATCTGCTCTGGGTCGAAGCCGCGCTCAATCAGCGTACGCGCCATGCGGTCGGCCACCGGCTGGTAGAAATCCAAAAAACGCAGCGCAATCGCATTGGCCGTGCCGAAGGTGTGTTGTTTAAATGGATTACCGAGGTAGTCCAGCCGATAATCCGAGTGCACCGTTGTGATAATTGGCACCTGCCGGCTGCGGCGCATCATCGCACCCATCAGGTTGGCACGGCCGCCGTGACAGTGGATGATATCCGGCTTGAATTCATCCACCAAGTCGCGCATGGCGTGCACCGCGCGAAAGGGATTGGTGCGCTCAATCACACGCACGTCAATCCCGCGCTCCCGTGCTTCATCCGCGAACGGGCCCGCGCGGAACGAGAGCAGCATCACATCGTTCTGCTCATTCAGGCCGGTCACCATATTCATAATATGGGTTTTGGCGCCGCCAACATCGCCGCCGCCCATCACATGCATCACTCGCAACAGGGGTTCCTCCTAACGAAACCATATTTATTTGATTATAGCACAATATGTCCCGCTTTGCAATTGACGCAAATCCGTGCTATACTGACTTTATCTATCCGAAAGCGAGGTGTCTTCCCTTTTGTCCGGTAAAAACACCATGACGCGCGACGCAATGCTCTTCCTGCCTGCGAAAATCATCGAGGGTCTGCTTATCATTGCGTGCTCGTCTCTCTATACGCACCTGTTCCTGAAATCAACGGTCGGTACGTTTAACTTTGTAAACTTTAACGTGCAGATTGCCTACCTCGTATTGGCAGGCTGGATGGCAAACGCCGCCACGCGCTATGTCGGCGAGGAATATCATAAGGATCAGGGTCGCGGTCTGTTTTCCACCGTTGCGACCATCTACATGATCATTTGCGGTGCGGTTGCAGTATTCTGCTGCGTGGCAGCAGCTGTCACACGTGATCCGCTGTACCTCGGCTTTATGGTCATGTTTTTCAGCTACACCATCTTCCAGATTCTCAATTCCGCACTCATTCAGTTGGGACGGATGAAGGCTTCCATCGTATTGAGTCTGACCTCCGCGGTGCTCAAGCTGGCCGTGGCCTATGCCCTTGTATATGGCATGAACAATCCCGCATCCCCCTTCCCCGCGATTGCAGCCAATACGGTTGCGGATGGCATTGCAGGCATCGGCGCGGTCGTGGCACTCAGCCTGCCCGTTGTGGTGCGGCTGCAATTTTTCTCCAAGGAGCTGTTTCGGAAATTTCTGAAATACGGCTTGCCGCTGATGGGCGTATCTATTTCGGTCGCCCTGCTTAATCAAATCGACAAATACCTCGTCGTCGGCTTCTTTAACATGGACGTTTACGGCATCTATTCCAGTAACAACTCCATCTCAAGCGGCCTTTTTACCATGATTTCAGTGGGTATCATGCGCGGTGTATATCCGGCTGTGCTGCGCGGGTGGCGCGAAGGCGGACAAGCTGCCGCAAAGCCCCTGCTCGATCAGGGCGTACGGCTGTACCTGCTGATTGCGGTGCCGGCCGTGGCCGGTCTTGCCGCCGTGTCGCTGCCCATGAGCCAACTGCTGTTTGACGTGACGAAGGGCTATGATATCGGCGCCCCTGTTATCGCTTATACTGCGCTCGCCATGCTGTTTATGGGCCTGACCGAGTACGCGAACAAGGCCTACGAGCTTGAGCAGTCCACCGGACACGTGCTGCAGAACAGCGCCATTGCCGCCGTCATCAAGGTGGTGTCGAGCATCATCCTGCTGCAGACCGTCGGCTTCGTCGGCGGGGCGATTGGCTCGGTCGTAGCATTTGCGTCTTATTTCATCATCACCTGCCTGCGGGTACGCCGCCGTTTCCTGTTCCGCGTGCCGATGCTCCGGCTGGTTCGCATCGTCGGCAGCGCGGTATTATGCGGCGCTGCGGCCTACGGCTGTACGCTGCTGCCGATTGCGAATGTGCTGCGTCTTGCGCTTGCGGTTTTCTCCGGTGCGGCTGTCTATGCGTGCGCCATCATCCTTTCCGGCGAAGGCAGAGAGGAATTTCACGCAGTTATGCGTAAAATCCGCCGATAATCCGCGTTTTACCTTGCGTAAACACGAATTATATGGTACAATATAACCCTGTATGAAAATGCTGAAATAGAGAGGCGTTAAAGTTATGGAATTTGTTCACGATCCCAAGCAGTACGTGGATATCATCAAAATAGCCGGCGAGAGCATCGGCTCCGAGGTATCCTTCCGCGGCACCGTACACCGCGTGCGCGATATGTCTGACTTTTCGTTCATCATCGTCCGTGTGGAACGCGGCCTGATTCAGTGCACCTTCCAGGGCGATCAAATCGGTGATATCGCACGTTCGGACGTGCGCGATGCAATGGTTATCGAGGTCACCGGCCTTGTGCATGAAGAACCCCGCGCCGAGCACGGCTTTGAGGTTGTGCTGCGCGATATCAAGATTCTCGCCCGCCCTTACGAGCAGCTGCCCGTGCCGCTCGGCAAAAAGTACATGGGCCTGTCGCTCGATGTTGACCTGCCGCTGCGTCCGATTACGCTGCGCCATCCGATTAAGCAGGCTGTCTTCCGCGTACAGGGCGCGATTGCTGACGGTTTCTCCGAATATATGCTGTCGCAGGGCTTCACCCACATTCACACGCCTAAGATTGTTTCCGCCGGCGCAGAAGGCGGCGCAAACATCTTTAAGCTGGATTATTTCGGCCAGCAGGCTTACCTTGCTCAGTCGCCGCAGTTCTACAAGCAGTACACCGCCGGCGTATTTGGCCGCGTGTTTGAGGTCGGCAACGTTTACCGTGCCGAGCGTCACAACACCAGCCGTCACCTGAACGAATATATCGGTCTTGACTTCGAAATGGCCTACATCGACTCGATGTACGATGTCATGGAGATGGAAACCGGCATGCTCAAGTATGTGATGAACTATCTCAGAGAGCACTGCGCCGAAGAGCTTGCACTGCTCAAGGCTGATATCCCGGAAATCAAGGAAATTCCCTCCATCCGTTTCCATGAGGCCAAGCAGATTATGGAGGAAAAGTACGGTCATAAGTCCAAAAACCGCTATGACCTGAACCCCGATGAAGAGGTTATGCTCTGCAATTGGGCAAAGGAAGTACATGGCTCGGAATTTGTATTCGTCACCCACTTCCCCTCTTCCAAGCGTCCCTTCTATGCCAAGGACGATGAAGAGGACAAGAAGCTTGCCCTGTCGTTTGACCTGCTGTTCCGCGGTTTGGAAATCACCACCGGCGGCCAGCGTATCCACGACTATCAAGAGCAGATTGATAAGCTCGAAGAGCGCAAGATGAACGCCGAGCTGTTTGAATCCTTCACCATGCTGCATAAGTATGGTATGCCCCCGCACGGCGGCCTGGGCCTTGGTCTGGAGCGCCTGACCATGCAGCTGCTCAAGCTGAGCAATGTGCGCGACGCTTCCATGTTCCCGCGTGACATGAACCGTCTCGAGCCGTAAGAAAACAAACCGAATCCTGCTTGCTTTCAGCGGGGTTCGGTTCTTTTTTACAGTCTGTTCTCCCAATCCCCTTATTCGCATATTATACAAATTCTCCATGCATTATTTATGCATATGTCACAATATCCAGTATGATTTTACCAGCTCGGCGGCAAAAATGATGAAAATACAAATTTTCGTAAAAAACTCTTTTTTTTCTTAGGTTCTATGGTATAATGATAACTAAGTTAAGTCTGTATTTTTATGAGGAGGTAATAGTAGTATGACCAGAAGCATTCGCGTTAAGAATACCGATGATATCCAGAAGATCAACAAGATTGTAACCAAGTATGGTTTTGATATTTGGATTCACGGCAAGAGCGGTATGGTGGACGCAAAGAGCCTGCTCGGCATGTTCCTGCTGTCCCTGAACGAGCCCCTGCAGATCGTACTCGAGGACGACGTTGATCCGACCGCACTGTTCAAGGATCTCGCTGACTACCTGGAGATTGACGACTAATTTCCGCACACAAAAACGCCTGCCATTCGGCAGGCGTTTTCTTTTTGTTATAAAATCATCAGCTGTTTGGACGCTTCGGTCAGATTGACGCAGCCGTCCTCAATGATATACAGCATATCCTCAATGCGCACCCCGAACTTACCGGGCAGATAAACACCGGGTTCGGCAGTCACAACGGCGCCGGCAGGCAGCAAATCCGCCGCAGAAGGTGAGGCATTGGGATTTTCATGAATTTCAAGACCGACACTGTGACCAAAACCGTGACCGAAGGCATCTCCAAATCCGGCCTGCTCAATCACGCGGCGTGCCGCCGCATCCACATCGCGGCCGGGAATGCCCGCCTTAGCGCAGGCAATGCCTGCGAGCTGGGCGCTGAGCACGGTGTCATATACGGTCTGCATCTCGTCCGTCACGTGTCCGAGCGCGACCGTACGCGTCATATCCGAGCAGTAGCCGTCCACGATGCAGCCAAAATCCATGGTCACGAAGTCGCCCGCCGCAACGGTCTTATCCGTTGGCACACCGTGCGGCTTGGAGCTGTTTGCCCCCGATACGACGATGGGATCGAAAGACATGTTTTCCGCACCGTAGTGCAGCATCAGATAGGTCAGCCGCGCTGCGATTTCGCGCTCGGTCACACCCTCCCGAATATCGTTCAGCACCTCGTCAAATGCCTGTTCGGCAATGCGCTGCGCCGCGACGATTGACATGATTTCGTCATCTTCCTTGCACATGCGTAGCTTAGCCACATCATCGCCCAGCCGCACACACTCTGCGTGCAGCGCATTCTTCCAATGCGCATAGTCGCAGTGCGTCAACGTCTTATCCTCGAGCGCAATGCGCTTTACATCATCCGCATCAATCAGCTCATTCACCGCTGCACTGTATGCCACGTTACGTGCAATTTCACGCACTTCAAAACCGTCTATTGCAGCGCGCGCCGCTTCCGTGTAGCGGAAATCCGTGTAAAACACCGCCTGCTTTTGCGAGAGATAGCACACCCCCGCCGTTGAGTGAAAACCGGTGGCGTAGCGGCGGTTGATTTCTCCCGTGAGCAACACCGCGTCATACGACGCATCTTGCAGCATCTGCCGCAGTTCATTCAGTCGGTTCATTCTAAAATCGCCTTTACCGCATCAACCGCCAGCAGATAGCTATGCTTGCCAAAGCCAGCAATCACGCCCGCGCAGACAGGCGCGAGCACCGAATGGTGACGAAATTCCTCCCGTGCATGCACATTGGACATATGCACCTCGATGCAGGGCAGGCGTACAGCCGCAATCGCATCGCGCAGCGCATAGCTGTAATGCGTGTACGCACCGGCGTTGAAAATGATAGCATCGCAGTCCTCGCGCGCGGCGTGGATGCGATCAATCAATGCTCCTTCCGAGTTTGACTGAAAAACCGAGCAGTCCATATTCAGCTTGGCACATTTATCTACCACCTCGGCGTTGATGGAGGCAAGCGTATCGGTGCCATAGATGCCCGGCTCGCGCAGACCGGTCAGGTTTAGGTTCGGGCCGTGAATCAAAAGGACTTTTTTCATTTCTCTATCGCTCCTTTATATAACTTCATCATGGTCAGCGCATCCTCGGCCTGCGTGCCGGCCGATTCACAGATAAAGGTCGGTGCGTAACCGCGGCGTGCGACTTCCTTGGCGAGCGGCGCAAAATCCGGGCCAAAACCGGGGTCGCTTTCAAAGGTCAGATGGCGCACTTCGCCCTTATCGTTGTACTCGATATGAGAAAAATGGGAGTGAAACCGACTTGTCCGCTCAACACCGATGGTGTTTTCCATCAGGTCGAACAATGCGGCAAAGGCCTCCCTGCCATTCATCGCGCCGCCCGTCCGGGCGTTCAGATGACCGAAGTCGATGCAGGGCAGCAGTCGATCATCAGCCGCCACAAGCTCGCATACCTCCTCTGCTGTACCGACCACGCTCCGCTTGCCCATGGTTTCCAGACAAACCGTGCAGGTGGTAAGACCCGCTTCGTCCAAAGCCTCCAGAATGCGTTTCACATTTTTGTGCGAGTTACGCATCGCCCGCTCGCGCGTCAGCTTGCCCTGTCCGCCGCAGTGCACGACCATTCGTGTTGCACCCATCGGCACAGCCGCACGTGCAGTCGCGAGCACATAGCCGACGTTCTTCTCGACCCGCTCGTGCTCTTCCGAGGACAGGTTAATAAAATACGGCGCGTGAATGCTCATCGCAATGCCGTGTTCCGCCGCCGCTGCACCGATTTTTGCCGCGGTCTCCTCACCGATGTGCACGCCGCGTCCGCACTGATACTCAAAGGCGGTAAGCCCCATCTGCGCAATCCATGCAGGTGCATCCTTGGTTTCCTTGAAACCGGCCTTGCCAAAGGATTCGGAGTTGCCGGCCGGTCCGAATTTAGGTTTTATCATGGTGCGACCTCGCTTCCATCTGCTTTTGACCACGGCCAATGAAATAGCGCTCCAGCTGATAGCGCGCGTTAATCCAGAAAAAGCGCCGATCAAGTGTCTGCACATAGCAGGTCAGTGCGCCCGCGCGGTTGCCGCCGAATACATCGGTAAAAATCTGATCACCGACGACGGCAATCTCGTCCATTTTCAGGCCGAGCTGCTCCGCCGCACGATCAAACGCCTTGCGAAACGGCTTGCGCGCACTGCTGACAAAGGGCACGCCGAGCGCCTCGCAAAAGGTGCCGACGCGATGCGCATTGTTATTTGAAAAAACCAGAACCTGCACGCCTGCGTCTCGCAGGCCGCAAATAAAGGGCGCGACCGTATCCGGCGGCAAAGCCGCCCGATGAGAGGCCATTGTGCCGTCCAAATCAATCAGAACACCACGTACACCGTGTTTTGCAAGCAGTGCCGGGGTAATATCATAGATAGAACTAAAAACATAATCGGGGATCAAATGGGACATGTTGTTTCTCCTGTGTTCTCATTTGCGGATTTTCCACATATAAGTGTACTGGAAATCGGGCGCAATGTCCAGCAAAACGGAGGGAATCAATATGGTATTCACAAAAAATCTCATCCTGGTGTGCACAGGGCGCGACACCGTGCGCGCAGTCTCCAGCGGCCTGCCCGTGCTGCACCTCTGTCTGACCGTTACAGAAACCGGCGCGCTGCGCCGTCTTCAGCTGCAAACCTCACCCGCGCGCTGCCTGCTTGGCATCCGCGACCTGCCCTCGCACCTGACTGCTTTTGACCCGGAACGACTGGTTGCCGACCTTGTTTACGAAGCACGGCGCGTATCCGCCCTCGGCATTTTTGCCGATTTTGAACGGGACACGCCCCAAGTCCGCGCCGTACTGGGCGCAATGGACGCCGCCCTGCACGAGGTGGGAATTCCCTTCTATGTGCCAATTGCCTGCCAGCGCAGCGTGGTACATGCCGTGCTGACGGTTGAAACCGCGCTGTCCGGCGGCAGTCTGGTCGAGCACATCACTTCTCTGCAAAGCCTGCACGGCGCAAGCCGTGTTGCCGCATTCCTCAAGCCGGTATCGAATGATTTTGTTCTGCCCTCCGCGTCGCCCGACGGCAATCCGCTATCTCCGAGTGAACGGGCGGCACTGCTTAATCAAACCGGCTCGCAAGTCTTTTTCTCTCGTGAATTATGCGCCAAATATTTTACTTATTCCGATGAAGAAAATCGAGCTCACTTCGTCCTCTTCGATGACGACTCCACGCTGCACGCAAAACTTGCTCAGCTGTCCGGCTGCGGGGTTCAGACTGTGTTTGCGCTTTATCCGGATGCCGCAGGGCTCATCAATCCATCGTAATCGGTGCGGTCGACGCACGAACCAGTGCGACGAGGTCTGCAGGACTACATTCGATCTGATACCCGATTTTGCCTGCGGAAACCATAACGGTCGGGATTGTGTTGACGCTCTCGTCGAACACGGTCGGAAACGCTTTTTTCATGCCCACAGGAGAACAGCCGCCGCGCACATATCCGGTCAGGCTGAGCAGCTCCTTGACATGCACCAGTTCGACCGCCTTTTCCCCTGCCGCCTTGGCTGCTTTCTTCAAATCCAGTTCTTTTTCAACCGGAATGACAAACACATGGAATCCGCCCGATTTGCCGCGCGCGACCAGCGTCTTGAACACATGCGCCGGATCCTGCCCAAGCATTTTTGCAACCGATGCGCCATCGACCGCCTCTTTACCATGTTCATATTCATGCGCGGCATACGTAATTTTATGCTGTTCCAGCACGCGCATTACATTGGTTTTGACCGCTGCCATCCTGTCCGCTCCTTTTGTTTCAATCTGCCTATTAGTATAGGACAAATTTGTGCAAAAAGCAAGAAGCGACCCATTCGGGTCGCTTCTTTGGGTCATACGCTGCGCGCAACGACAATACGGACGCGTCCGCCGTCCTCCGTTGCGTTATCATAATAGCAGGTGACGTTGTAGGCGGAAAAGTTATTGCGCAGTTCGGTCAGGGAAAGCAGGCTGTAATTGGAGTTTGCATAGAGATACACCGCACAGTCATCGGCAAACAGCCAGCTGTCGCTGTCCTTGGTCACGCCGAGCAGATTTACGCTGTCCGGACTCTTAATCTGGCTCAGCGCACGCACTGCGGAAAGCTGACCGTTTTCAATCGTCAGCCGTGCCGGGCCTGCGGATGCGCCAAGGGTTTTGCCGCTCGTCGAAATCGTCTTCTTTTCGCCTACGAGCAGGTAGGTATAGCTGCCTGACAGCGTCATTCCGCTGCTTTGCTCACTGGCGCCTGTAATGATGCCGTATTCGTACAAATCGCCCGTGAAATCCCGCAGAATCAAATCGGTAATCTCCCCTGCGGCGTTGGTCTTATAATAGCGTACATCCGAGGTATCAAGCGCTGCTCCGTTCAGGCGGGACGCATAGACGCGCTTGGTCACGGTGTCCAGCACATCGAGAATGCGCACATCCTTGGCCATCGTTTTCGTGCCAATCGAATAGCCGGAGACCTTGCCCGAAAGCGAAGCGGAGGTCAGTGCAGAAACATCGGTTCCGGACGAGCCGAAACCGATGCTGACAAAATCCTCCTCGTCAATCGAGGTCTTATCGCAGGGAACCTGATAGGAATTGCCGTCCGTCGCCGCAACGGTAATTGTGCGCGCCGTATAGGAGTTCCCCACTGCGTTCTGGTAGGTCGCCGTGCCGACCGAGGTGACCACACCGACGATTTCAGCCGCGTAGTCCTGCGCAGGCAGCGCGGCAACGACCGTACCGTCACGGCCGAGCAGCAGGGTAATCACATCGCCCACATTCAAGCCGCCGAGCGTTGACAGCGCAAGCTTTGCTTCGCCCGTTGCGAGCGAATACGTATTGCCCGCAACCACGACCGAGGTGGGCGCCGCCGCCGAGGGGGATGCCGACTGATACGTGCCAGTCACTGCATTGGCATAGGCCCAGATGCTCGAGCCGGTGTAATATACCACGTCGTACTTTTGAATCGCATCGACTGTGGACGCATAGCCGTTGCGGTATACGGTTTTGTTTGCCGACGACACAATAGCGGACAGGCCGTTTTCCACCACGTACGGGCCCTGCATGGTGTCGTTCAGCACGCTCAGATAGTCGATGCTGCCGTCTGTGCCCAAGCTGTAGCCGAGCGTCTCGCCATAGGTCTTGCCTTCCTTAGTGTCGGCCGAGAGCAGGTTGTAAAACAGGTACATCATGTTCCGGCGTGTCATCTGGCTGCCCTGCGTTGCCGTGACCTTGGTGTTCAGCTGCAGCGACCCATACAGCGCCAGCTGGCCGTATGGATACGAGCCGGAAAAATCGCTCGTCGTATAGCCGAGCAGCTTGAGGCAGCCAGTTGCGGCTTCCTCGAGCGTAACGGTGTTGTTCGGGCGGTATGTGCCGTCCAGATAGCCGGTCAGCCAGCTTTGCTGCACAGCGGTCTTGATGTAGCCCGCCGCCCAGTTGCTGTACGGCACGTCGCGGAACGGGGATGAGTTGGAAACGGCGCTGACTTTGTCCTTATAGCTTGAAGCCATAACCAGCATTTTGGCGTACTCGGCGCGGGTGACCGTGCGGTCGAGATCGAGGTTTCCGCTGCCGTCGCCCACCATGATGCCGATTGAGCCAACGACCTGCTGAATCACATCGTCCGAAGCTTCGGCAGCGAGAGCAGCAGGCAGTGTACCAATCAGCGTCGCCGCGCAAAGCAGCAGCGCAAGAAATTTCTTCATTGGGGTTACGTCCTCCCTATTCTGTTAGTCATAACGCAAAGCGTCAATCGGGTTGAGTTTGGCGGCTTTATTCGCCGGCATAAAGCCGAAAAATATGCCGATGAACACGGACACACCGAAACTAATCAGCACCGCGGATACGCTTGGTTCTGCGTTAATGCCAATCACATTGCCCAGCACGACTGCGACCACCGCACCGAACACGATGCCGATTACGCCGCCGAGCGCCGAGGTTGTGCCCGCCTCAATAACGAACTGACGCATGATATCGCGCCGCTTCGCACCGAGCGATTTTCGGATACCAATTTCGCGTGTGCGTTCGGTGACCGACACGAGCATGATATTCATGATGCCAATGCCGCCGACCAAAAGCGAAATGCCTGCAATGCCGACCAGAACCATGGTCATCATGCCGGTCATTTCTTCCATCGAGCTGACAATCTCCTGCATATCGCTGATATTGTAATAGTTTTCATTCTGAAAAACCGAATAAAGCGCATTGTCAATCAGATTGGTCGCCTGTGTGTTGAGGGAAACATCCTTCGTCGCAAAGGTAAAGCTGGAAATTGCGCCGAACGTCATCTTGGATGCCGTTGTGTACGGAATATACAGGCAGTCATCCGCCGAGCCTTCGGTTGAATCGTCCTGCTCTTCCATTACGCCGACGACCGAAAAGGCATTGCCGTTTATTTTAATGGTCTCCCCAATCGCCTTGCCGCTGAATACTGTGTTTGCAATATAAGTGCCCACCACTGCAACCTTGCCGCGCGCCTGCAAATCAGTATAACTGATAAAGCGGCCATCGTTCAGCGCATACCCTTTGATTTCGGCATACTGTTCCGACACACCGGTGATGGTTGTGGAATCAAAGGAGTCCGAATCCGTGCTCGTCTTGACCGTGCCATTGACCGAAACAGTCGGCGACATGCCGAGAAACACATCGGTATTTTCCTCATACAGCTCATACAAATCATCCACATCGACCGTACGCGAGGAACCGCGCCCGGTAATCGATACGCTCAGCGTGTTGGTACCCATATCCTCAAACATCGAGGTTACCTCGCCCGTCATGCCCTGCATGAGCGACACGAGGATGATAACTGAGCCAACGCCGATGATGATGCCAAGCATCGTAAGGAATGCACGCATCTTGCTGCTCGCAAGGCTTTTCAGGGCGAGTTTAAAGGCCTGTGTAAATCCCATTCAGCTTGCTTCCTCCGCCTTGCGATGCTGCGGCCCCGGCGCGGGCACTGCCGCCGGAAAGGCCTCCTCCGCCGGGCCGTCAAATACAATCTTACCATCCGAAACCCGCACGACCCGCGTCGCCTCAGCGGCAATGCCGTTATCGTGCGTGATGAGCACAATGGTATTCCCTTCTTCGTTGAGCTGCTTTAAAAAGTCGAGCACCTCGCGGCTGGTGCGGGAATCGAGCGCACCGGTCGGTTCGTCCGCGAGAATGACGGATGGATTGCCCGCAAGGGCACGTGCAATCGAAACACGCTGCTGCTGGCCGCCCGAAAGCTGACTGGGCAGGTTTTTCTCCTTGCCCGCAAGGCCGACGCGGCTGATTTGCAGCCGTGCGCGTTCGACGCGCTCCTCCGCCGGAAGACCGGCATAGAGCAGGGACAGTTCCACATTCTCGAGCACCGTCAGCTTGGGAATCAGGTTGTACTGCTGAAAAATGAAGCCCAGCATCTTGTTGCGAATCTCCGCCTGCTCATCATCGGTCAGTTCAGACACATCCTCGCCCTTGAGACGGTAGCTGCCCGTGGTCGGCACATCGAGACAGCCGATGATATTCATCAGCGTCGATTTGCCCGAGCCGGACTGGCCGACGATGGCTACAAACTCGCCCTCACAAATGCGCAGCGTCACACCGTCTGCCGCGCGCACCTCGCTGTCGCCCATATGATAGATCTTGTAGATTTCGTCAAGCTCAATCAAAGGCATCCTGTTCTCGATTTTTTTCATTACGGCATTCCTCCTCCGCCGCCAGAGCCACCGCCACCGGGTGCGCCGCCGCCGGACGGAGGACCGCCCTGACTGCCGCCGGACGGCATTCCGCCGCCGCTCATATCGCCGCCCATGCCCATCATGCCCATTTGCGCGCTTTGCTCGCTCGACGATTCACGCTGCACCTGCGGCACGTAAACAATGTCCTCTGCATCAAGACCCGAAACAATTTCAATATAGCTGTCATCGGACAGTCCGGTCTCAACCTCGACTGCCTGCCAACCGTCCGGCAGAAGATTGCCGCCGACCATGGTGCTGTCCGTATTCTTGACGCCGTCCTTCTTGACATAGACGGTGTTGCCGCGCTGTACGGCGGCAATCGGTATCGCTACTGCGTCCGCCGCTTCATCGACCACAATAGTCGCATCCACGTTCATGCCGGGCAGCAGGCCTTCGGGCGGATCGTCAATCTGCACCGTGACCGGATAGGTCGTCACACCATTGGAAGTCGTGCCCGCTACCGAAACCTTGGTCACACGACCCTCAAAATCGCCCGCGTCGATGGAGTCGCAGCTGATATTGACCGTCTGGCCAACCGCTACCTGCGAAATATCCAGCTCGTCTAGGGAAATATCGAAGGTCAGATAGCTCAAATCATAAATCACCGCGAGGGTGGTCTGTCCGTTGGTTGCATCAAGCGTGTCACCCACCTTGACGTTCTTGGTAATAACCGTGCCGTCAATCGGCGCGGTAATGGTGTAATCATCCAGCTGATCTACCGTGTTTTGATAGGACAGCTGCGCATCCTGCAGCGACAACTGACTCGAATTGACCTGATTCTGCGTCGAGGTAGACGAGATGGTCGCCACCGTTTGGTTTTTGGATACTGCTGAGCCTTCGCGGATGTTCAGCGCAGAAATCTTGCCCGAAGCCGATGCGGCAATCGTCGATTCGGAAAGATATGTAAAGCTTGCGCCTTGGTTACAGGCCACACCGTTTATTGTAGCTGTAGCCGCGGACGAAGTGGACAGGCCGCCCGGGTTTGAGACCTGAATCGTGACATTCTTAACGATTTGATAACCGTCCAGCACGGTTTCGACTGCGTCGATTGCCGTCACTCTTCCGCTCAGCGTTTCAAACGAGCCATCCATCGTTACCGTTGCGGATGCGCCGATGCCAAAGCTGTCCGCGTCCGCCGAGTTGAATGGCACGGTCAGCTCCATCGTCGACGAGTCGCGGATGTCCGCGATGGTCGTGCCGTTCTGCACTTGATCTCCCACCTTGACATGGAGTTTGGTCACCACGCCCGACGCATCCGACTTGATGTTCAGATCATCCAGCCCCTCGAGCGTCTCGTTGTAGCTGTTCTGGCTCTTTTGCAGCGACAGCTTGGCGCGGTCAATCGTGTTTTGCATCTCCGTCTTGTCAATCTCATAGAGCGTGTCGCCCTTTTTGACTGCGTCGCCCTCTTCAATACTGCAGGCGAGTACCTCGCCCTTGACCGAAGCCGTAACGTCATACTGGTTGGCCGGTGCAACCGTGCCGGTTGAGGACAGCGTTAGCTGAATATCGCGCCGCTCTGCAGCCGATTCGGTATAGGTCTGGCTGTCCGCGCCCGACTTTGCCACAAGCATCTGCCGTACGCCGAGCGCTCCTCCAACCACCACAATCAGCACCAGTGGAATGATCACCTTCTTGCTTGGTCGCTTTTTCTTCTTCTTGCTGTGTGCACCGGATGCGGCCAGTGCTGTTTGCGCCGCACTCTCCGATGCCGCTTTCTTTTTCCATTTGTGTAGTTTGATCTGTGGCAGCTTCACTTTGGTCTACCTCCCGCTTGTCGCCATATTCAATATGCGCCCTATGATACGACCATTTCCTTAAAGCAACCTTAAAAATTCCCAAGGTTCACAAACTCTCCCTTACGTGTACACAAAATTTCCACAGACGACCAGTAAAGTGAGATTAACTTCAAGAACAGGGAGTGATTGGCGCATGCGTGTACTGGTATCAGGCGGCCCCGAAGCTGACAAGGCGGCGGCAGCGCTGCGCCATGCGCGTATCACCTGCAATCGCACGTATACCATGTCTGACAGCGGAGAATGCGCGGACAGCCGCACCTGCGACGTGTTGATTCATTTCGTACAGGGCAGCGAAGCGCTCGAAGTCGCATCAAACCTGCGTGCGGACGGCATTATGACGCCGTTGCTGTTTGTCGCACCGCACGCCTCCGCGCGTGATAAGATACATGCGCTCGACGCAGGCGCGGACGATTATCTGACACAGCCGTTCATTATGGCCGAGCTGCTCGCGCGGGTGCGTGCACTCAGCCGGCGCAGGCCGCTGCTGCAACCGACCTATCTGTCCTTTGGCGACCTGCAGCTTGACCGTGACCTGTGCAGCCTGTCCCGCGGAGACGAGCGAACCGATGTTACCGTCAAAGAAATGCAGCTGCTGGAACAATTCCTGCTCAATCCCCATCAAATCCTGCCGCGCGACCGACTGCTGCACAAGGTTTGGGGCTATGACTGCGATCTTGATTACAACAATATTGAAGTATACATCTCCTTTCTTCGTAAAAAGCTGCGCGCAATCGGCTCGGTCGTTTCCATCCGCGCCAAGCGCGGCATGGGGTATTTTCTCGACTGCCCGAACAAATAAAAGAACCGCCGGTATCAACCGGCGGTTCTTTTATTTGTTCCATTGATATACTGCATTTTTCCTTTGTTCAATCGACCCGTCCCAAAAGCAAATCCACGCACACAGCCGTGCCCAGAGAGAGGTGGCTAAAAAGAAAATCTGTTTCATAAGTTGTCCCGGCACCCGATGGGTGCGCTGTCCTTTCCCTTGAATCTATCTCTATTATAACAGCGTTTTCTTTCGGATTTGTGACAGAAAAGATTAAGATTTCTTAAAAATCTCTCTCATTTCAAAAAAGACCAGCCTATTCGGCCGGTCTTTTTCGTAACGATTCGATTGTCCCTATTATTCATCCGCCCCGAGGTCGGGCGCATCCAGTCCCAGCACCTCTCGGCTGACTGTTTCCTCCAGCTGTGTCACGCCGCGCAGCCTGCGCTGAATCTGGCGGGTGCGAACACCGACCAGCTTGTCCAGTTCGGTGCTTGCCTGATTTAGTCTCGTCTGCGTTGCGGTCAGAGCAGTTTCAAATTTATCAAACTCCGTCTTGACCGCGCCAAGCACACTCCACACCTCGCCGCTCCGCTTCTGAATGGCAACCGCGCGGAAGCTCATCTGCAAGCTATTTAGCATAGCTGCCATGGTGGACGGCCCTGCGATGTTCACATGATATTCCCGCTGCAGCACCTCCACCATACCGCGGTTGACCACCTCGGCATACAGACCTTCAAACGGCAGGAACATCAGGCCGAAGTCCGTTGTATTCGGGGGATCCAGATACTTATCACGGATGTCCTTTGCCTCCGCCTTAATGGTGGAAAGCAGCAGCTTGACACACGCATCAATTTCTTCCCGCGAGCCGTTGTCATAAGCGTCACGCAGATTTCCATAGGTATCGCCGGGGAATTTCGAGTCAATCGGCAGGTAAACAAACCCGCCGTCCTCCACCGGCAGCTTGACTGCATACTCAACCACATTGCGGCTGCCCGCCTTGGTTGCGACGTTTACGTCATACTGCTCCGGGGCGAGAATCTCTTCCAGAATCGCACCCAACTGAATCTCACCTACGATGCCGCGCGTTTTGACATTGGTCAGCACCTTTTTCAGGTCGCCGACGCCCTGTGCAAGCGTCTGCATCTCTCCGAGGCCCTTGTACACCTGCTCTAGGCGTTCATTGACCAGCTTAAACGACTCGTTCATGCGCTCATTGAGTGTCTTTTGCAGCTTTTCATCGACAATCTGACGCATGTCATCCAGTTTTTTATTGTTGTCCGTCTGCATGGCATGCAGGTTTTTGTCGACCGTCGTGCGGATGTTCTCCAGATTCTGCGTGGTTTCTGCCGTAAAGCCGTGCAGACGGCGCTCTACCTGACTGAACTGATCGGTCATCGCGCCCAGCTTATCGGTCAGATTTTTATCCATCACGGTCAGCTGGCTGATCTGTGCCGCGCTGCCCGTCTTAATGTTTTCGGTTACAAGCGAGCCGAGCGCCGCGATGGAGCCGTTCGCATCCGTACCGGGCTGTCCCTGTACCGGCTTGCGCAGCACCAGTATCACAACCAGTACCAACACGATTACAGTCAACAGCAATGTGAGTAATTCCATATCATTTCCTTTCGTGCTTATAATGTGTGCAGCTTCATCGCAATTTCCTGCATTTTTTCGTCCGTTGCGGAAATCACATCGGCACACTCCTTGAGATCCTTTGAAATATGCGGTGGAATCTCGGTGTCATTCTTATACCGCAGCTGATGCTCCAAACTTGCCCAAAAGTCCATTGCAATCGTACGCAACTGCAGTTCAACGCGCACCGCATGCGTGCTTTCCGATAGGAAAATCGGCACCTCCAGAATCAAATGCAAGCTGCGGTAGCCGTTGGGTTTCGGGTGTTTGATGTAATCCTTCTGCTCAATCAGTTCTATGTCGTCCTGCCGCATCAGCATATCGGCCACAGTGTAAATATCTTCAATGAACGGGCAAACAACACGAATGCCTGCAATATCATTCAAATTATCCCGCATGGACTGCAGTGAAATCGGGAAGCCGCGGCGTCTCAGCTTGCGTAGGATGCTGCGCGGATCCTTGATGCGAGTCTTAATCGCATCAATCGGGTTGGGTTTTCCTGTGATATTCGATTCCGAGCTGAGAATTTCCAGCTTAGTCTTAATCTCCTGAATACCGGCCTCGTACAGCATCATCAGCTGCTGCAGCTGGAGCGCGCTTTCGACGAATTGCTCGGTATCCATATTACCCACATCGCTCATCCCTAAAAAACTTTTGAGTTCCATATCTTCACCTCTGTACTTTATATTTCTATTATAGTACACCCCGGCTGTTTTGACAAATGGAAAAGGCTTGTGATTGACGCTTGTGCAGCGTGCATTTTTCTGCTATAATCAGTCGGAAAGAGGTGTTACAAGAATGTCTGAACCGTTTTTTGAAAGCCCGTTCACCGTTCCTGAGTCTGAAGCGATTCAGCTGGCTCTGGGCGATTTGCGCCGTGAACTGGAAGCCATGCTGCCCGAACTGAATGACGAAGGCAAGGCGAACTTTGAAAAAAATCTTGTCTTTACCGACGATGCAAAGGCCAAGCTGGCTGACAACGCCGCCACCTTCAACGAGGATGAGACCAAAATGCTCTATGTTGCAGTCACAGGTGCGCTAGAGGATCTTTCCGAAGCCTCACAGGACAAGTCCCATCCCAAGGCCGAACGCAAGCAGGCGCTGCAGCGCTTCAACACTGTCAACGCCGCGCGTTCCAAGGTTACTGCCTTTTTCCGCGAAAAAGGCATTGATATTGACCGTTTTCTCGCAGGTTTGCCGCAGGACGACGAACAAGCCGAAAACGCTTGAGAGGATACCGAACAAAACAGCTCGAAAGCGGTTGCTTTCGAGCTGTTTCCGTTTTGCACCGTTCACCGAATTCTTAAAAAATGCAAAAAAGTACCGCCAAACAGCAGTTTGGCGGTATTCTTTGCAATTTAGCGCTTGGAGAACTGGGGAGCACGACGTGCAGCCTTCAGGCCGTACTTCTTACGCTCCTTCATGCGCGGATCACGAGTCAGGAAGCCGGCCGCCTTGAGAGCGGGACGGTACTGCTCGGAATCAGCCTGCAGCAGTGCGCGAGCGATGCCGTGACGGATCGCACCAGCCTGGCCGGTGAAACCGCCGCCGGTTACGGTGCACTCGATATCGAACTTGCCGGTAGTGGCAGTGGTCTCGAGCGGCTGACGAACGATCAGCTTCAGGGTCTCGAGGCCGAAGTAGTTATCGATCTCGCGGTTGTTGATCTTGATTTCGCCGGTTCCGCCGGGAAGCAGACGAACGCGGGCAACGGAGGACTTTCTTCTGCCGGTGCCATAGAAATATGCTTTCTTAGGTGTATACATCAGTCATATCCTCCTTATTACTTAACCCAGGCTTCGGGCTGCTGAGCCTGGTGGTTGTGATTCTCGCCCGTGTAGACCTTCAGGCGGGTTGCCGACTTGCGGCCGATGGTGTTCTTCGGCAGCATACCCTTGACAGCCAGCTCCATTGCCATTTCCGGCTTATCAGCCATCATGGTCTTGTACTGGACTTCCTTCAGGCCGCCAACCCAGCCGGTGTGATAGCGGTAGTACTTCTGCTCGAGCTTCTTGCCGGTGAGCACAGCCTTGTCCGCGTTGATGACGATAACGAAATCGCCGCCGTCAACGTGGGGGGTGAACTCTGCCTTGTGCTTGCCGCGCAGCAGCATAGCAGCGGTAGCAGCGGTACGGCCCAGCGGCTTGCCCGCAGCATCCAGCACATACCACTTACGCTCGACAGTCTCTGCCTTAGCCATAAAAGTAGACATGTTTTCTTCCTCCGTTTTTATATGATCAAATTAAATTGATAACAAATCTAACGCTCCAAACGAGCATATTTATTAAAACACATCAAAAGCATGAAGTCAACCACATTTTCTGATTTTTCTTGCAAACTTATTTATATCTCTTCTATTCTCTATCAATCACTTTATATCTCTCGTTTTCTCACATTCTATTTCAAAATTTTAATTTGCTTTGCGAACGTATTTCTGATATAAATAATAGGGAATGATTACGAGAATCGGGGAAATGCAAATGCAAAAGATGCTGTCCTATGTCCGCCGCGCGGTGGATCATTATCATATGATAGAAGAAGGCGATCGAATCGCAATCGGTGTGTCGGGCGGCAAGGACTCGCTGACGCTGTTGGTTGCGCTTGCCGAACTGCGCCGTTTTTACCCTAAAAAGTTTGATATCGTCGCCATAACATTGGAAATGGGTTACGAGGATATGGATTTCAGTGCAGTGCAGCAATTGTGTGACCGTCTGGGCGTCGAGTATATCCGTATTCCGACTCAGATTAAGCAAATCATTTTTGATATCCGTAAAGAGGAAAATCCGTGTTCCCTCTGCGCCAAAATGCGCCGCGGGGCGCTGCATGAAGCCGCACTCGCCGCAGGATGTAAAAAAGTAGCGCTCGGTCATCATTTTGACGATGTGGTGGAAACTTATTTGCTGTCTCTTTTTTATGAGGGACGCATTTCCTGCTTCCAACCTGTCACCTTTCTGGACCGCGTAGGGGTCACACTGATTCGCCCGCTGCTTTATACACCGGAGTATTATGTGCGTTCGTTCGCTGCACGACATGAACTGCCCATTGTACATAACCCCTGCCCTGCCGACGGAAATACCAAGCGTCAGGAGGTCAAGGATCTGCTGAAGAAGCTGGAACAGGACATGCCCGGCCTGCGCGAGCGGATTTTTGGCGCGATGCAGCGGTATCCGCTCAAGGGTTGGGAACCCGACCGAGTCCGCATACCAAAGGTCACAGAAAAAAACGATTAATTATTTTAAAAAAATGCTTGACGAAACGCCTTCGACAAGATATAATAAATCTTGTCCTCTGCGAGCGCAGACAGTCAATGATGGAGAGTTGGCTGAGTGGTCGAAGGCGCACGATTGGAAATCGTGTGTGCGGTAATCCCGTACCCAGGGTTCAAATCCCTGACTCTCCGCCATTAAGTGCTGGAATCTTTTGATTCTGGCACTTTTTCTTTGTTATACGTCAATATTGTTATGTTAATTATTTATCGAAGATTGAGCATTTTCGATCGATTGCACCGAAATTGCACCGACTTCAAAATTTGATGCGCGATTTCTCTGTGACTTTTTCAGCATGGGGACCAGGCACTCTAAGGCGTCATCCCGACGGTAGCACCAATATATTAGATTGACCATCTTAGTTGATTTTGGTATCATTATATCATCATCTAGTTGAATTGAAAGTAGATAAGCAACAGATTTTGTAACAACAACGGGGACTTCAAGGTAAAGCTAATTTTGTGAATTTGGGGGCATTTCTCACATAATAGCAAAAGTCAAAGCATTAACCACCTTGATGAATGAATACACAACATGAGGTAAAGGAGGCAACATGTCCTATTTGTTAGTATGTACAATTGTCATTTTTCTCTGTGTGCTGGTTAGCGGGCTGACGCACAAAATAGGAGTGCCGGTACTTCTTGCATTCATTGTACTCGGAATGCTTTTTGGGGAAAACGGCATCTTTCATATTGCATTTGATAACTATTTCTTGTCGGAGCAAATTTGTACTATTGCGCTTATTTTCATCATGTTTTATGGCGGTTTTGGAACGAATTGGACGCAGGCAAAACCTGTGGCAGTTCAAGCGTCCATACTCGCTTCGTTCGGAGTTGTTTTAACTGCAGGGCTGACAGGAGCCGTATGCATTTTATTTTTAAAAATGCCGGTAATGGATTCACTGCTTTTGGGTGCAATTCTCAGCTCTACCGATGCAGCTTCAGTATTTTCGGTGCTACGTTCAAAAAAGTTGGGACTTCGGGAGAATACAGCATCTCTACTAGAAGTAGAAAGCGGAAGCAACGATCCATTTGCCTATATGCTCACCGTTATTTTGCTCTCGGTAGCGGGCGGTCAGGCAAGCGGCGCCATGTTGGCGTGGATGGCTGTGAAGCAGCTGCTGGTTGGTGCCATATGCAGTGTTGTTATCGCATTATTGATTCGAAAGCTTCTAAAACGCTATTCTTTCCCCATCCCTGGTTTTGACATGGCTTTTTTTATAGGAGTTGCCCTTCTCTCTTATGCACTCCCTACAGCGATCGGTGGAAATGGATATTTAAGTGCCTATATCGTCGGAATCGTATTAGGCAATAGCCCCTTACGGAAGAAAAAATCTCTGGTACACTTTTTCGACGGATTCACAAGTTTAATGCAGATGCTGATATTCTTTCTTTTGGGGCTTCTGGCGACGCCCTCCCATATTCCTAAAATTCTTATCTCCTCCAGCATCATTGCCCTGCTGCTTACCTTTGTGGTCCGTCCGTTGGCGGTATTCGTTTGCCTTACTCCCTTGAGGTGTAGCTTCCGTCAGCAGCTATTAGTCTCCTTTGCCGGACTGCGCGGCGCAGCATCAATTGTATTTGCAATTATGGCAACAGTCCAAGGGGCACAGACCTCCAATGATTTATTTCATACCGTTTTTTGTATTGTTTTACTATCCATCACATTTCAAGGCTCTCTCTTGGCGCCAGTGGCACGTTGGCTTGGAATGTGTGATCAAAGTATAGACGACGCAAAAAGCTTCAGCGACTATACCGATCAAGTAAAGCTCTATTTTATTGATCTACATATTTATGAAGGGCATCCTTGGCAGGGGAAGGCCTTGCGTGACGTCAGCTTGCCACCTAATATGCTAGTGGTGATGCTGCTGCGGGGCGGAGAAAATGTTTTGCAAGGCGGAGACACATTATTTTGTTCCAATGATTCAGTTATTTTAAGCGCTCCGGCATATCAGGAAGATATGGGATTGGAACTTCAGGAACAGCATATTGAAAAAAACAGTTCATGGATTGGAAAATCAATTGCTATGTTTTCGCCACGTAAGGAAGAACTGGTTGTAATGATTCTGCGTGGAGAACAAACCATAGTTCCAAACGGAGACACACAAATCGAAGCGGACGATATTTTGGTAATTAGCAATAAAACAGAAACGCATCACCTCAAGTCAGAACATATATAATGAGCTGTAGCAGGCGGCGTTCCCAATTTTGTTTCAAGTACCGTCACATCCGGCAATGCAGAAGCCCCCGACCAAACGGTCGGGGGCTTCTGGTATAGTAAATTTGTAATGTCACCGCCTAATAGATATCGTGTCTGTTGGGAAGGAAGTGCTGCCATGCAGCGTATTCAAAGCAACCGTTTCCAATTGGCCACATGCATAGCAGGAAGAATGCCCAACAAACGATGCCTTGGCTGCTTATCGTCAGTGGAGTGCCGACTGCAGACCCTATAGAAACCGCAAGGAGGAGTGTTGACAGTCCAACTTCTTTTCATTTTCGACGCACCTCTTTATTGGCATTGCTCTTGCTTATGTACTTTGATGGCAAAAAAAGTAGGCCTTTATCCAAACCAAGCTTTTGCCGTATTACAGGAATCTCGTATAACATCTATCCAGCACTGCTAAAAGCACAAAATTTGTTAGACTAAATTAGACAGTGGTATTACCAATATGCTTGACCGGACAATTCATAAAAAACGGCAGCCGACTGTTTGCCGGCTGCCGCCAAAGATGGAACATGTTTTTCTTATATGCCTCAACGCCCGGCTGATCAAACGGGTTAACACCCAGCAGATATCCCGAAATGCCGCACGCGCGCTCAAACTCAATCACGATATTCGGCGTGCCGCCCTATGAGCGTGCCTTCAAAGGCCTTGCGATTAATGTGCTGCATGCTGTTTCCGACGAGGAAATTCAGTCCGTCGATGTCCTCCGGCAGTGCGTCCACCACGTATTCGTGCTGCGGCTCCTGTACCCAGAGCACAGTTTCAAACATATTGCGTGCGCCGTCCTGAATGAACTGTCCAACCGAATGCAGGTCTGTCGTAAACCCGGCAGAGACCGGGAATATACCCTTGCCGTCCTTGCCTTCGCTTTCAGCGAACAGCTGCTTGAACCACTCACCGAACATAGCGAACTGCGGTTCGTAGCTGACGAGTACCTCGGTGCTCTTGCCGCGCCGCAGCAGCGGTCCCTCCAAAGTGCTGAGGATTATTCGCCCATATAAACCTGATATGGAATACGAATCTTGTTGACGCCTTCGTCAACCGTGTACTTGTCTGCAATGCCGTCTATCAGATTCTTGCCTGCTGCTGCGACACGAAGGATATCTACAGATGAATTCCGTCCACTTAAAATCGGGCAGTGCATCATACGAACGAGAATTGCTGACCCTGTTAACATACAGAAGACCCGGATTCTCCTACGGAAAACCCGAGCCTTCCAAGCATAGTTTTAATGATAGTTAGTTTATCGCTTTCTCATTTCCAGATACCGCATCAACTTGCGCCTGCAGCACATATGCATCGAAGTAATCGCTGAAATCATGGTTGCCGCAGGCGTATACCACGGGATATGAATGAATAAAGTCTCCGCTGCCGAACCAGAAATTAAACTGCTCCTTCTGCGTGCCGGTACCCTCTACCATATCACCCGCATGCAGCAAAAACGCCGGATTATACGCAAATACTGCATCGTTGAAAGCATCCTTGGTTTCAAACTTGTGCGTGTCGCTGATTGACATGAATTCCACTTTGTCCGGCTGCTCCGCCAGCGTCGAGAAGGTGGCCGAGCAGGTTTCACCGTCTGCCAGCGTTACTTCATACTGATACTTGGTGCCGGGCTTCATTCCCTCCAATGTCTGGCGGTAAAGATTCATCTGCACGCCGCCGTAGGATGGCGCGGACTCGTCGCGCGCCACAGGGATTGGTGTTCCCAGCTGCTCCCCCTCCTCTGTATAAGCAGCGAAACAAGCCTGAATATTGTGCCGGAAAAGCACACTTACTTTCTAACCACACCGCAGACGGTGAACGCAGAAAAATGTCGTGATATGATCTATATTACATGTATCATGTTTGGAAGATTGTGGCATGAGCACTCTCGCGAGCATCTTGTACACTTGGCAGACAACACGTTGATTAATCGTGACAGCATTGAAATCCGCTTTAACCAGGGAATGGACTCTTCCGAGATAATTCATACCGAATAGAATTTAACCGCCACATCAATTACTCGGCTATCCAAGCAGATCTTCTTCTATAGCATGACATCTGCACAAATCAGACAACTGGGTAGCAGACAATCGACATTATTAAGTTTCTATTTGCTATTAAAAGTGTCCATTCTCGCCCGTGAGCGACTGCATTGATGGTATACCGGACGATGTACGCTTTCTCTTCAAGAAAAGTGAGATGCCATCATCCGTGTGCATTATAGCTATCATTTCCGTTGCCTTATTGGGCTTGTGATCTCATCAAAGGACGATTTGCAGTCTTCTATATTCCATCAATATCATTTTCATGATTATCGGTATTAAAGCACCTGTAGGACAGAGCCGAGAAGTCTATAGCGTATCTCGAGTGAATTACTTCATGCAGCTTATACTCGGCCATTTGAGTTGATATTGAGCAACGCATATTTGACGATTCTGTCGTGGACAAGCCACTATTAGCGACCCAAAGACCTTTCCAGTGGTGCCCGTCTTGTCCGTATGCTATACTATATAAGAACTCATTGTCTAATTCCCGGCCGCAGGATGATGCCATTTTTCGGGCAGTATCTTCAAAACCGTATATTTACAAACCTCTGCCATTGAATTTTATAATTTTCTGTGTCATCGTCCGACGCGGCTAATATATTCAAACCATTATCCAAGCTGCGCTTTCTGTGAATCCTCTTTAAAAAACGCTAAGATTATACCGTACTCAAGATCTTAGTCTAATCAAGGGGATAGTAAAATGAAACTCAGTCTTCAATCTTTGACCCAACAAGAAACCTGGAAAGACTTTAAGCTGCCCACTTTTGACCCCGCAGCTGTTGCATCCAAAACCTTTGACCGGCCAACCTGGATTCACTTCGGTGCCGGAAACCTTTTCCGCGCCTTTCCCGCCGTGCTCGCGCAGCGCCTGATTGAGGCCGGGGCAATGGAAACAGGCGTGATTACCTGCGAAAGCTACGATGATGAAATCGTTACAAAATGCTTTCACCCAACCGATAATTTAACCATAGCTGTAACACTGCATCCCGACGGACACATGGGTAAGGAAGTCATCGCCTCGGTAACCGAGACCCTGACGCTACAGCACGACTTCAGTCGTGTGCAGCAGATTTTCAACAGACCCTCCCTTCAAATGGTGACCTTTACCATCACTGAGAAGGGCTATGCGCTTCGCAATGCCGACAATGCGCTTTATCCCGCTGTGGTGCAGGATATGCATGCAGGGCCTGCACACTGCACCACCTTTATGGCGAAACTTGCTGCGCTTTGCCTGACCCGTTTGGAAGTCTGCGGCGTTCCGCTTGCGCTTTCCAGTTTGGACAACTGCGCCCCCAATGGTGAAAAGCTAAAAAAAGCGGTCATGGAGATTTTGTATGCATGGCGTCAGCAAGGCTTTCTTAACGAAGCAGAGTTATCCCGTTTTGTCAGCAACATCACCTTCCCATGCAGCATGATCGACAAAATCACTCCGCGGCCTGATCCACGCATCGGCAAAGATCTGGAGGCCTGCGGATTAGAAAACATGTCACCCATCATTACCAGTAAAAAAACCTATATCGCTCCGTTTGTCAATGCGGAAAAACCACAATATCTGGTCATTGAAGATCAGTTTCCAAATGGGCGGCCGCCGCTTGAGCAAGTCGGCGTTGTTTATACCGACCGCACACATGTGGACAAGGTCGAACAGATGAAGGTCTGCACTTGCCTGAATCCTCCGCAGACAGCTCTTGCAATTTTCGGATGTCTGCTCGGTTATCACTTCATTTCGGATGAAATGAAGGACGAGGCACTCTACCGCATGGTGCATGAAATCTGTCTGACGGAAGGCATGCCTGTCGTCATCGATTCCGGCATCATCTCTGCTGAGGAGTTCGTAAACGAGGTGCTGACCGACCGCCTGATAAATCCCTTTATTCCGGATACCCCTCAGCGCATCGCAACCGACACCTCGCAAAAACTTGCCATCCGCTTCGGACGCACAATCAACGAATATCAGTCCAAGGGACAGGCCTATCAGCTGCGCATCATTCCGCTTGTACTTGCCGGTTGGCTGCGCTACTTAATCGGAGTGGATGATAATGGTGATGCCTTTTCCTGTAGTCCCGATCCGATGCTCACCGTGCTGCAGCAAAAATTGACCGGACTTTCACTTGGCATGGAGACCTTACCCACTAACGCGATTTGTGAGTTATTGGCGGATACTGCGATTTTCGGCTGCGACCTATATGAATGCGGTTTGGCAGATCTCGTCGTGACCTACTGGAGCGAAATGATGATCGGTCCCGGCGCAGTGCGCACTACCTTGTACAAATATCTATTTTAATACCCCTCATACCTCACTCTATTCTTCTCTCTTTTCCAGTTGCGGCACGATTCCGCAGCGCAGAATAACACCCGTTTCCAACTTGGTTGGAGGTCGGGTGTTATTCCGCGTTGTTTTATATTTTGCGTTTGCAAAATCATCTTATAAGGATTCTCTCAGTTTTCTACAAAGGGGGCTTTCACATGATTCGTTTATTTCTCGTCGAAGATGAAAAAATCACACGCGACAGCATCTGTAACAACATTGACTGGGCGGCCAACGGCATTCACTACCTAGGGGACGCGCCAGACGGTGAACTGGCTCTGCCGCAAATTCTAGAAAAGAAGCCGGATATCCTGCTCTGCGATATTAAAATGCCGTTCATGGATGGACTCGAGCTATCCCGGTTGGTCAAGGAGCAGCTGCCTCAAATAAAAATCATTCTGCTTAGTGGGCACAGCGAATTTGATTACGCGCGCCAAGCGATTTCGCTGGGAATCAGCGAGTACTTACTCAAACCGGTTTCATCCGTGGAAGTGCTCTGCACTGTGCAAAAGGTGCAGCAGCTGATTCAAGCCGAACGAGCTGCACGTGAACAACAGCTGTCCTGCTCTCAGCAGGATGAAAACAACCGACAGCGCATGTTCTTTATTGATTTATGCGGAGGCTATTTATCCAGCACAGGGGATATCATTGAGCAGGCGAGGAAGCTAAACTTTGATTTATCTGCCGCGCAGTATCGAGTGCTTGTACTCCGTCCGCCTGAGGGTGCGATTGAACCGCTGCCGGCTTGTCCTTCACTGCATCCGATTCTCGTTTATCCCATCACAGAAAACAAGGTTGTTTTCATCCTGCAAGCCAATGATGAAACTGTGCTGCACGAGCAGGAGCAGACCGTTCGGGATTACTGCCAAACGCAATACGGAGCCTCCGACGGCGGTTATGTTTTAGTCTCCGGCCCGATTGTCCATCGTCTGACTAATATCTCAAAATCCTACATTCATGCCGTTCTTCGCTTGCACGAAAGGGTGGAATCTTCCGACTGTCCACTGGCACCACAGTGGGTCTTTCGGCGTGAAGATCTGCTCAACTTTCTACGCACCGGAACGGTGGAAAAAATAGAAGATTTCTGGCTGATGCATCCCAGTCAAATCCAACAGGCACTTCAATCTACCATATATCGCAACTATTTTTATGCGGAAATCTTTTTCACCGCCTCACAGTTTGCCGAGGAAATTAATGTACCTCTTCCAAAAAGCATCCCGCAAGGACCGCCTTACAATATTTCGTCAATTTATCTTGATACACCCGAGAACATCATTCAGCTCACTTGCCGTATTTGCCATGAACTGATTCGTGCACGGGACAGTCAGGATTCAGGTCGCTATGCACCGGTCGATGTACGAGCACGCAATTACATCGAAAAGCACTTCCAAGACCCTCAGCTTTCTGTACGTGATGTGGCAGAGGGAGTCGCGGTATCTCCCAATTACTTAAGCACGGCATTCAAAGAGAAAACCGGCAAAAGTTTTTCTCAGTACCTTTCGGAGGTTCGTATGGAGCATGCTAAGCATTTACTCTTCTGCACCGAACTGCGTACCGGCGAGATTGCAAGGCAGGTAGGGTGCTCCAATATTAATTACTTCAGCGTCATTTTCAAAAAAAACAACCGGCATGACCCCTTCGCAATTCCGCACGAAAAAGGGAGGGTCACATAGCTGTGCACTGGATTAAAATTAATATCAAAAGCATCAGTTTCCAATTGTCCATTACTCTTTTAGCCCTGATTTCCGTAATGCTGCTCTTCACAAGCGGTATTGTGCTCAGTTCTATGCACATCAGTACCCAACTGCAACGCATCGATGACTGTGTGGTGCAGGCCAAGCAGCTTTCTAACCTGGTTGACGAGCACTCTTCCACCTCGTATTTCTTCGCCTCAGGCAATGTCGATTATACAGCCGCTATGGCAGCAGACTCTACTCAGGCCCTTCACGACCGCCTGCTGCGGCTTGCCGAAGATACCAATGACGATGCACCCCAACTACAACTGCGCTATGTGTCGCGCGCTTTTGACCGTCTGCAGAAATACACCGTCGAGATGCTTCAGCACGATGAGCGCGATCAGCGCATTGCCTCCTACCGTCAAATCTACAACGCCTGCGAATCGATGACCGCGCTGCTGAACGACTATATTTATGCGGAAATTGAATGTTATGAAGTCGTCAACTATAACCTCTATATGCGGAATCGACAAATGCTGGGGCAGCAGTTCATGCTCATACTGTTTATGCTTATGACCGCTGCATACTTATTTCGGCATATTTTCATAAAGTTTATCCGGCCCATTCATACGCTTGTTATACGCACCCAACAACTGGGCGACGGCAACTTCAGCCTCGCCGCACCTGACGAGAGTGTGAGCGAACTGGTTGTGCTGCAGGACAGCTTTAATTCCATGACAATCCGGCTGCAGCAGCTGATGGAACGTGTGCATCAAACCACGCGGGCGCAAGAGCGGCTCGAACTTCGCCTGATGCAGGAGCAGATTAAACCACACTTTTTATACAATACACTGGAAATGATTATATGGATGGCCGAATCTGCTGACTATCAGAAAATCATTGCCATCGTCCAGTCAATGTCCCGCTTTTTCCACACGGTGCTGTCGGGCGGCCAAGAATTGATTACCGTCCAGCAAGAAATCGCCTGCATACAAAACTATCTATTCCTGCAAAAGGTTCGTTATCAGGACATTCTGGAGTATCATATAGAAGTTGATTCCAACGCAGATTCATACCTGCTGCCCAAGCTCAGCCTGCAGCCACTGGTGGAAAATGCGCTTTATCATGGGCTTAAAAACCGCCGCGGCGGCGGTCGACTTGATGTTTCCGTCCGTCTTGAGGAGGCGCAGCTGGTGCTCAGCGTTTCGGATACCGGCGCAGGTATACCGACCGAACGGTTAGAGTCACTGCGCAGTGCGATTGCCGGAGGCGCCGATACTGTGGACGACTTGTCCGATAAAAAGGGCGGCTTTGGCCTGTGTAATGTCCATCGCCGCATTCGTCTTCGCTATGGTTCACGTTATGGCTTATCGCTCACCTCGACATACGGTGAGGGCACCACTGCTCGTCTTACTCTGCCTTGTCAACTGACCGATTCTTCCCCTGACAAATAGAAAACGGAGTCCGGTTTTCCGGACTCCGTTTTTTTATGCCAGTAAATTGGGAACGCAAAGAATAATCTGCGGAACAAAGGTGAATAGCAGCAGTAGTCCAATCAGCAAAATCAAGAATGGAATAACCTCCTTGATATAGTCGATCATGGGTACCTCTGTAATGGCTAATGTAGTAAACATCATCGCACCAAACGGCGGTGTTACACCCGCGATGGTTAAGTTAATCGACATAACGATACCAAAGTGAATCAAATCAATGCCCATTGCCGAAGCGGCCGGTACCAGGAGAGGTGCAAGCAGAATCATTGCAGCGCCGCCTTCAAAGAAGAAGCCTACAATTAGCAGCAGGATATTGACCACAAGCAGCAGCATCCATGGCTCACTGACACTGTTGATCAGAAACTCGGAGAAAATGATCGGAATGCGCTCCCATGTCAAGAAGCTGCCGAACGCATTTGCTGCACCGATGATAAACATAATACCGGCGGTCGCCGTGACGGATTCCTTGAGAATGGCCGGAATCTGACTAAGCTTGAGTTCTTTGTAGACAAACTTGCCGATGATAACCGAGTAAACGACACACATTGCACCCGCTTCGGTCGGGGTGAAAATGCCGAAACGCAGACCCATCAGCAGGCCAAACGGCAGAAACAGCGCCCAGATGGAATCTTTCAGGCTGTGAAGCACCTCTCCCGCAGTTGGCTTTGCCGTGCGCGAGGGCTTATAGTTGCGCTTGCGCGCAATCACGCCAACCAGCACCATCAGTCCCGCCATGATGAGCAGTCCGGGCAGATAACCTGCAAAGAACATCTTCTGAATCGAGACATTGGATGCAGTCGCATACAGAATCAAAATGATGCCGGGAGGAATAATCGGCGTGATACACGAAGAAGTTGCGGTAACCACGGTGGAAAATGCCTTGTCATAGCCCAGGCGGGTCATTTCAGGCACCAGAATCTTTGCCTGCATCGCCGCATCTGCGTTTGCAGAACCGGACAAACCGCCCATTAGGGCACTCAGCACGACATTGACCTGTCCTAAACCTCCGCGCATATGGCCGACGATTAAGTCCGCCAGTCCCAATAGCCGTTTGGTAATACCTGCATAGTTAAATACAACACCGGCGCACGTGAAAAACGGAATGGCAAGGTATGTAAACGACTCGCAGGAGGATACCATACGCTGCACGACGATATCGGTCGGCATCGAGGTAGCATTGGTCAGAAAGTAGGTAACCGTCGCAATTAACATGGAATACGCAATTGGCACTTTCAGAAAAAATAGAACAAACAATAAAATAATCGGAAAAACAACAGAGAATTCCAACTTTTCTCACCCTTTCTTTGGATTTTTATACATTATGCACGCTCTTCAATGGCCACGCTCTTGATATCCTCACCCCGAATCGATTTGATGAGGAAACGCAAAGAGTGAAAGGTCATCAGACCAAAGCAGCACACGGCAGGCAAATCCATAAATGTATACGGAATTCGCAGCGACGCAGTCGGGCGAATCCATGCCTGACTAGCCAAAATCACACTGTAATACACCATGACCATATTAAATACCGTCAGCAGCAAATAGTTCAGTACATTAATGCACCGTTGAACCTGCTGCGGCATTTTATCAACAATAAAGTCCACTGCAATCATCGCGTTGTTTTTAAATACGACGCACACGCCGAAGAAAACGGAATAGGCAAACCCCAAATACGCGATTTCTTCCGTAAAGCTAAAGGATTTTGAGAAGATAAACCGCGCAATAACATTCAAACTGACCATCACAACCATGAGCGCAAACATGGCGCATGCAATCGTTTCTTCCAGGTGAGCGAGCAACCATCTCGCCTTTTTCATTTAATAGCACATCCTTTCGGGAGATTTTGGGCATAAAAACAGACGGCGTCGTGTCCTACCCACGCCGTCTGCTTGTTACTCTATTTCGGGATTAAGAAGCAATCACTTCCATAACGCTGTCATACAGGCCCGGTGTCCATTCCGGGAATGCATTGCTGACGCTCTTGGAAGCCTCTACAAACGAATCACGATCCGTGATTTCGTTGACTTCAACGCCCTCTGCCAACATTTTTTCCGTGTACTCCGCTTCAATATCCTTTACCAGATCCATGTTGATGGCCGGCCACTCGCTGCCAACTTCATCGATTGCCTTTTTGGCGGCATCCGGTAGAGACTGATACACATCTTCGCTCATAACGATGCTGGAGGTCGCAATCAGGTGTCCGGTGAGGGAAAGATGCTTGACGCACTCTTGCAGCTTGGAGTCATACAGGATGCCGACAGGGGATTCTGCACCATCCGCAACCCCCTGTGACAGTGCCGTATACACTTCACTCCACGCGGTATTGGTTGCTTCGCCGCCCAGAACGTTAATCACTTCATTCCACATCTTTGTGGGGGCACAGCGCAGTTTCATGCCCTTTGTGTCATCCCGCGTTTCAATTTTCTTGTCGGAAATTAGGTGGCGCGTACCAAAGTACACCATGGTAACTACGTGCAGGCCTTGCGCCTCCAGCTCTTCCATCATATTGCCGCCCAGCTCCGATTTCCATAGTGTTTCAATATCTTCCGGCTTGCTGAACAGGTACGGATGCATAAACACCGAAAAATCGGGCACATAGTCCGCCAAATGCGAAGGATCGCAATCCTGTAAAACCGCTGCGCCCTTGGCTGCAGCTTCTACCATGTCAACTGTATTGCCCAGCGCCTCGGAAGCATAAAGCTCCATTTTCAGCGTGCCCTCGGAACGATCCTCCACTTCCTTGCAGAATTGATCCCAAATTGCGTAGTAGGGCGAATTCGGCCCCTTTGCAAGGTTCATTTTGAGTACATATGGGTTATTTCCGCCTTCAGCCGTGGGGGTTGCATTCTGCGTTTGCTTGTTGTTTCCTCCACATCCGACCATAGACAGCGACATTGCAGCCGTCAGAATCATTGCAAGTATTCTTTTCTTCATTTTGTTTCCCCTTTCGTTTTCCAGCCTGTTATCTCTGCTTTACCTGTAAAAATCTTAACATATGAGGATGGCCCCAAGCTATTAAAATAAGTTCGCGCAATGTTTAAATTTCTGACCACCGAATAAAATCCCTTATAAATCACAGGTCAATGTTCAAATTTATACGCTTTCCTAATATTGCATGTTCCCACACCCGAACCAGTCGAATCCATACATTTCACGTGTTATCATTGACAGCACATGCAACGCCGCCTACAGCGCTCATCTAATCTGTCTGTATTCAACTTCACCTAATCCGATAATTGAACCTTCCAAAACAATTCATATCGAACAAGTCAAAACCGCAGATGAAAATCCGATGGTTCTCTTGCCCGATAAGGCTCTCCGGTTTTTCACAGCAGGAGAAAAGAGCATTTTTCGGTTTATATGTTGACAAATCTACGACTTCCCTCACATAAAATTTCTCTTTTTCACAACAAAAATTCCGTCGATTTCTCGACGGAATTTCGTTTCGGTTTCACGGGATACCTTGAATGGCGGAGAATCAGCAAATCTGCTAAAGTGCGCACGCAATTGCACTCTTTCTATAGTGAGGCTCAGCCATCCATACGCAGGATGGCCTTGATACATTTTCCCTCGCTTGAGTCTGCGAAAGCCTCGTTAATCTGCTCAAAGGGATAAAACCGGATGAGCTTATCAAACGGGAACATCCCCTTCTTATAATAGCCGAGCAGCTTCGGGATAAACAGTTTCGGAATCGCATCACCCTCAACAATGCCAATCAAGCTCTTGGCATCACCCATCAGCTCGGCCTGGATATTGAAGGTGACATCGCCGGTTGCGCCCAGCACAACAGCAGTGCCCATAAAGCGGCAGGCGGCTAGCGCTTTCTTGACAAAATCAGCTACGCCCGAAGTGTCGATGGCATAGTTGACGCCGCCGGGTACGATATCATTCTTGATTTTACCGACAATGTCGGCCTCTTCCTTGCGGTTAATCGTTTGGGTTGCTCCCAGCTCGCGGGCCAACTCCAAGCTCTCAGCGTTGCCGCCAACTGCGATAATCGTTTCACAGCCGGCGATTTTAGCAGCC
This sequence comes from Butyricicoccus sp. Marseille-Q5471, assembly GCF_951230135.1. Lineage (GTDB taxonomy): Bacteria > Bacillota > Clostridia > Oscillospirales > Butyricicoccaceae > Agathobaculum. The sequence goes on from NZ_CATNVC010000002.1 coordinate 74,404, forward strand.
ATGATAGCGCTCATCCCTACCGTGCCGCAGCCAAACACCGCGATCGATGATCCAAACACAGGACGCAGCCGATTGAGTACCGCGCCCGCGCCAGTCTGAATGCCGCAGCCCATCGGACCGACAAGCGCAAGTTCGATGTCATCGTGCGTCACCTTAATCGCGCTGGATTCGTTGACCACCACATGGGTGGCAAACGAGGATTGTCCAAAGAAGGTAGCCAACGGCTTGCCCGCTGCGTCAGACAGGCGTGTGGTACCGTCAGCCTGTACACCGCCAAAGTTGATGGCATTAAAGTTTTCGCAGGCGTGCGGATGAGCAGTCATGCAGTTCTGGCACCGGCCGCAGTATCCAAAGGATAAACCGACCTTGTCGCCGGGTGTAAACTCAGTTACCTCAGCGCCAATGGCCTCGACTACGCCGCACCCCTCATGACCGAGCACCGCAGGCAGCGGCACGGGAATCATCTGCGCTCGCGCCGCATCGTCGGTATGACAAACGCCGCAGGCCGTAATCTTTACGAGGATTTCATGCTTGCCGGGCGGCGCTAGTTCAACTTGCTCCAACACAAAGGGTGCACCGGGGGCACGGGTGATGGCAGCCTTGATTTTCATATCGCTTCCTCCTTATATCTCAACACAGATGTTAAACGCGCTGTGATTGGCATTGTGAATGGTATACGCGCGCGAAGCCACATCGTGGTTTACGTCACCAACCTTGTATGCCTCAGGCACTTGCAACAGCAGCTCGTCAGCCAGCGCATCACGCGACTGCACGCCAAACGCAATCACTACGGTGTCCGCCTCGAGCGACTGCCGGTTCCAACTGCGATCGATGAGTTCCACACCGTGTTCGGTAATCTCTTCCACCTTGACATTTCCGAGCTTGCGCACGCCGTTCTGCTCACACAGCTGCATGAGCTGAGTGCGTGCAATGAAAAACTGCTTGCTGCACATGTCCTCAGCCGGAATCTGGTCAACTACCGTTACCTGCTTGCCTTCCTGTGCGAGCGCGAGGGCACACTCCATTCCCGACAGGCCGCCGCCGCAGACGATTACGCGCCGCCCGATTGGCTTTGCACCGCTGTCAGCCTCAGTAACGGTGATGACATTTTTCCCGTTAATGCCCGTAATTGGCGGGCGTTTTAGTTCCGAACCAACCGCAACAACCAGCGCATCCGGTTGAATTTCCGCAATCATCGCAGGTGTTACCTCGGTGTTCAGACGGATTTCTGCACCGCAGTCCATGGTCGTTTGAATATCCCATTCGAGATACCGGCGCATGTCCTGCTTGTAGGGCACTGCACCCGCGTCTGCCATTAGTCCGCCCAGACGATCACTTTTTTCACACAATATTACTTCATGCCCGCGCTGACGCAGGGTTTGCACCGCCATCATGCCGGCAGGGCCACCGCCAACCACAAGCACCTTCTTTGCAATCGGCGCATGCAGAATTTCCTTGTAGCGTCCTTCCCTGCCGATAACGGGATTAACCGAGCAAGTGATATGCTTGCCGTAAAAAATATTGCCGCAGCCCTCTAAGCAACGCAGACACGGTCGGATTGTTTCGGGCTTGCCCATCCAGGCCTTGCGCTCAAGCGCGCCGTCAGCCATGTGCGGACGCGCCATGCCGATGATGTCAGCCTTGCCCTCGGCAAGAATCTGTTCGGCCTCCTCGATAGTTGCTATCGAGCCTACCGTCGCTACCGGAATATGCAGCACCTGTTTCGCCGCTTCCGCATATTTAACATTGTGACAATGCGGCATATAGTAGGGCGGAATGGTCTGCGGCATCCAGTTGACATCCACAATTAAGCCCTGTGAAATATGTGCAATGTCAATGTACGGCTCGGCCTGTTGCAAAAAGGCCAGACAATCGTCCAGACGCATGCCGCCCGGTGCAATCTCATCGGCCGAAATCCGGTATTCCAGTGCGATTTTGTCGCCCACACGTGCGCGGATGGCCTGTAAAACCTGCATAGGAAAACGCATCCGGTTTTCCAGGCTGCCGCCGTACCAGTCGGTGCGGTGATTGGTCAGCGGGGACAGAAACGCGCCAAGCAAATTTCCGTGTGCGCCGTGAATCATCATGATATCAAATTCCGCTTTCACCAGACGTTCGGCACAGTCAGCAAATTTTTGAATGATTTCATCTATCTGCGGCTGCTTGAGTTCCTCGACATAGCGCACACCAGTCGGCGTAGGAATGGAGGACGGACCGACCGCGTTGCAGCCCTCCTTCAGCAGATAGGGTGCCACTCCACGTCCGGCATGCAGGCACTCGACCGATATCTTCGCGCCGTAGCGATGCACCTCGTCAGCCAGTAGGGTTAGTCCGGCAATATCGCTGTCGTGGCAGATAGACAGCTCACCGTAGAAATCCGCGCCGGTGTCCTCGTCCACTGTAGTTGCACCAATCGTGACAACCGCACAGCCGTTACGCGCTTGCCCACCCATAAACTCGATAAGCGAATCCGTCACCTCGCCCGTGCGCGAGGAGGCGTGGCAAGAAACCATCGGTGTGAATTCCATACGGTTTTTCAGCGTCAGCCTGCCAGCCTGCAACGGCTGAAAGACGTGTGGGAATTTGACATTCATCGTAATTTTCTCCTTTGCAATACAAAACTTGGTGCAAAACGGCGGTCATGACAGCTAATGCCGCAAAACCGCCGTTTCCAAAGTCATCAGTTTTCCACTTACAAGACGGTGAAGAACCCACCATCTACATTAATGTCAACGCCGTTTAGGTAATCCGATGCACGCGATCCGAGGAATACCATCGTGCCCATCAAGTCGTCCAGCTCACCCCAGCGTCCCGCTGCAATCCGGCTCGTGATTTTGTTATAGAACGCGGGATCCTTGCGCAGTTCGGCATTGACCTCGGTGGCAAGGAAGCCGGGACAAACAGCGTTGGTCTGAATGTTATAACGTCCCAGTTCGTTGGAAAAGTTGCGGGTGATGCCGATGACGCCGTGCTTGGCCGCAGTATAGGGCGGACACTTGCCGTCCGAGGTGTAGCTGAGCGCCGAGCCGATATTGATGATTTTGCCGCCGCCCTGCTCCTTCATCACGTGTGCAACCTCCTTGGACAGGAAGTAAACCGCGTTAAAATCCAGATCGATACATAGATTCCAATACCGATCGGGGTAATCGTCAAAATCGTGGAAAGCGCTTGCACCCGCGTTATTGACCAGAATATCGATTCGGCCATACTGCTTGAGACATTCTGCAACACAGGCCTTTTGATAGTCGCGCTGTGTCAAGTCTCCACGCAGAAAATGTACCTGTCGACCTTCCTTTTCAATAAGCGCTGTGATTTCGGATACATCCTCGGTGAAATGCGGAATAAACAGGTCTGCGCCTGCCTTGGCAAACGCGACCGCATAGGCCATTCCAAGTCCCTGGTTGGCGCCGGTAACCATGGCCACTTTGCCTGCGAGACTAAACCAGTCCATACTGAAGCGATCGAGCGGATTGGACATTATCAAAGCCTTCTTTCTAATCTATAATGGAGCGCACGGCGCGAACAGCAAGAGCATGCACCGAATGCTAAGAGAGAGGGTGGGCTATTATCTGCCCAGACCAAGCATATTTTTCAGCGTTTCGGCAATGCCGTCACGATCCATACCGTAATAATGATAGATTTCGTCCGGAGCGCCGAGCACGGAGAATTCATCGGGCATGCCCACACGTTTGAAACTTCCCCTGTAGCCGGCTTCACACAATACCTCGGCAACCGCGCCGCCCAGACCGCCATTGACTGAGTGATCCTCGACCGTGACGATGTTGCCGGCCTTTTGCGCGACACGCAGTACGGCATCGGTGTCGAGCGGCTTGACCGTATGCATATCAAGCACGCCAACCGATGCGCCGGATGTCTCGCGCAATATTTTGGCCGCCATCAGGCATTCGTAGATATTCGAGCCGCAGGAAATCAGGTAGGCATCGCTGCCTTCCAGTGTTTCAATCGCCTTGCCAATCGTAAGCTCGTAGTCGTCCGCATATACGTTGGGCGAGCCGGCACGGTCAATGCGGATAATCATCGGACCGTCAAAATCCATCGACTGTCGGATGAATTTGCAGCACTGACCTGCATCGGCCGGCACAACAACGGTCAAATTAGGAATCGCACGGTAAAGTGCAAGGTCGGCGATATCATTGTGGGTTGGACCGCCGCCAGCAGTCACGCCCGAATGCGTCCCAATCAAGCGCACCTTAACGTCGTTATATGCGATATCGGTGTGAATTTGGTCGGCCGCACGCAATGGTAAAAACGGCCCGAACACCTGCGAAAAAACTGTGCAGCCCGACAGCGCCAAACCGGCCGATGCACCGACCTGATCAGGTTCTGCGATGCCAAAGTTAAAACAGCGCTCAGGAAACTCGCGCAGCAGCTTACCCGCCGAAGACGAGGGCGCAACGTTATCTGAATAGGTAAACACAAAATCCTTGCCCTCACAGGCCATCTTATACAGTTCCTCACCGTACGCCTCGCGGGCGTTGGAGAGCATCATATCAAAATCATAAGTTGTCTTTGCCATAACCGCTCACGCCTTTCTCATTTTTGCCACATCCGCCAGCGCGGTCTTAAGGTCGTCGTCTCCAATGCCGCCGCCGTGCCACTTGTAATTACCCTCCATGAAGGAAACGCCCTTGCCCTTAACGGTATTTGAGATGATAAAGGTGGGTTTTGCACGCTTTTCACAATCCCGCTCGGGCAGACGGTCGAGCGCCGCGCAAACCTGTGCCATGTCATTACCATCCTCGATCTCAATCACGTTCCAACCAAACGCGCTGACCTTGGCTGCTACATCACCCAAATCCAGCACCTGATCGGTGGTGCCGGTCATTTGCAGACCGTTTTTATCCAGAATACAGACCAGATTGTTCAGCTGATAATGGCCGCCCGCCATCAGCGCTTCCCAGTTGGTACCTTCGTCGAACTCACCGTCGCCGATCAGCACGGTTACACGGTAGTCTTCCTTGCGGTATCGCGCACCTAGCGCATAGCCGACCGCGATGGGCAAACCATGTCCGAGCGATCCGGCCGAGACCTCAATCTGCGGACATTTTTTTCGGTTCGAGTGCATGCCGAACTTGTATTGGTCGAGGTTTTCGAAGTGCTCAACCATGTAATCCTGGCTGTACGCACCCAAATCGGAGAAAATAGTATACAGCGTCTCCGAGCAGTGACCCTTGGACAGGATGAAGCGGTCACGCCCCTCTCTGTGCGGATCCATCACATCGTAATTCATATATTTATAGTACATAGCGACTGCCATCTCCACGATGGACAGCTCCCCGCCCAAATGACCCATACCGATACGGTGAATAAAGGTCAGAAGATTCGACCGGATATCAGCGCACTTGTCTTCCAGCTGTGCTACGGTCTGCAATTTTTCACTCATGTTGACTCATCCTTTCTGAAGTTGCTTATTCGCCCTCAATCTGGTTGCAGCGAATCAAGATTTTAGGGTATTTACCCGAAACTTGTGCCTCAAACGCGGCGACCGAATCATCAATATCGAATACCGTCTGTGTAAAGTCATCTAGCTCAAAACGGGACAGAATCTGCGCCGCACGCGGATAGCAATATGGCGCGACATAGTAGCCCGAAATGGTTAACTCGTTAAAGTAGCAATACTGATATAAATTCAGCGGCATCTCAAAATCATTGGGATACATTGCACCGTAGAGCAGCATCCCGCCGCGGGCAACAAGCGGAGGCAGATTTCCGACTGCACCCACAAAGCCTGAGCAATCCACCAGCACATCGAACCCCAACCCGCCAGTAATTTCGGCTGTACGCGCCGCAAGATCTTCATCAGCCGGATTGATGACATGATCCGCACCATACTTAACCGCCAGCGCACGGCGATCTGCCAGCGGCTCGATGAGCGTTAGATCGGTCGCCCCCATCATTTTAAATGCCTGCAAGCCCAACAGACCAATTGGCCCGCCGCCGTTGATGGCAATGCGCTGTCCCAGCTTCGGCTGCACCTTATCCATCATGCGCACCGCGATGGACACCGGCTCGAGTAGGCAGCCTTTTTTCAGCGATACATCATCGGGGAGCTTATAGACCTGCGACTCGTGCCAAATGATGGTTTCACTCATACCAGCTCGGTTGTAATCGCCGGCATGCTCACAGAACTGCTGTTGACCATTTTGGCAGTAATAGCACGTACCGCAGAATTTAAGGAAGTTACCTGCAACGCGGTCGCCGACTTTCAGACCCTTCTGCATGGCCTTTTCGCCCAGCTCGACGACGACACCCGAAACCTCATGTCCGATACCGAACGGCGGTTTCCAGCCAAAGATACCCTCAACCAGATGGGGATCGGAGCCGCAGACTGAGCAGTAAGCAACCTTGATTTTTACATCCTCGGGACCCATTTCATACTCCGGCACGTCCATTGTTGCAACTGCACCCTTTTTTGTGATTTCCTTGGCCTTGAGGCTGCCGGTTTTTATGACATTAATCTGTTTCATTCTGTTGTCCTTCCTCCTTTGAAACGATTGACTGCATACTACATATTGAAATCAGGAGCGAACCGCGCTCTGTGCACGTTTTTCGTTGCGCACTGCAATCTCGGCTTGAATCTGGCGAACCTTGTCCTCATCGAGGTGGTAGAACAGTCCGTAAACCAGCATGGCGACGACAACAGCGGCCAGCGGCAGCAGCGTAGTCATCACACGGATGGCGGCCATCGTTGCATCGTTCTGCGTCTGACCGGCAACATACCCTGTGGCCTGCAGCACAGCGGTCGGCAGCGAGCCGCCCACGATCATCGAAAATTTAATACCAAGACCGACCAACGTCATTACAATCGCGGTATAGCGCTTGCCGGTCTTCCAGTCAGCATATTCGACCGGGTCGGTGATAACCGACCAGACGATGCCCATCAGTACGCCGTAGCCCAGACCCGTAATCGCACGCGAGATCATCATACCGGTCATTGCAGAAGTAGGCATGAGGTAAAGGAGCAGGCAGCCCAGTCCCGCAACCGCCAGGCCGAACATGACCGTGCCTTTTTTATGTAGATACTTGGTCAAAAACGGGACACATGGCACGCCGATGACCGAAAACAGCATCATAATCATCGAAAACCATGAAAGCATATCACCGCGGCCCGCATAGTAATTGATATAGTACGCACCCATGGTGGACTGCACCTGACTCATGGTGTAAACACCGAGGAACAGAACAAAAGTGACAAACACCGGCCCGACGCGGAACAGCAGATGAAACACATCGCGGATACCGGCCTTTTCGCCGTTGACAACCGGCTGCGGCGGGATACGCTCGATGATCTGGCTTGAGCCCCACAGCAGAATGATGACCATAATGACCGCCATGATGATGGTGGTGACCATGTATCCCTGTGCAAGTGTCATATAGTTGGACAGCACAGCGGATAGTTCGGGCAACATGATCGCACAGACCACGCCGCCAGCCTGTGCAAGCGTCATACGGAAGGATTGCAGCCGTGTGCGCTCGCTTTGGTCATTGGTCATGAGAGTTGCGACCGAAATGTACGGCTGAATAATGAAGGTGTACAGCATATTGAGCAGATTATAACCGATCAGCGCCCATGCAACCTTGAGTCCATAGCTAAGGTTTGGTGTGGTATAGGTCATGACCGCGGCTAAGCCGAATGGAATGGCGCCCCAACGAATGTACACCCAGTATTTCCCCTGCCGAGGCTGCAAGCGTTCACAGATCGTTCCCATCATGGGGTCATTAATCGCATCCCACAAACGAGACACCGCAAAGATGATAGCCACATGGCCGGGCTGTAAGCCAAAGATATCGGTGTAGAAAAAGCTGATGTAGAGGGCAATGCACTGGAACACCAGATTCATGGCAAAGTCAATCGATCCATATCCCAGCACTTCCTTGCGCGGAATTTTATAATACCCATATTGCGGTGAGGTTTTTACCCAACTTGTCGGGTTCTTCGGATCCTGTTGCATGATCGTTCCTCCTCTTTATTTCCGTGTGTACTGCGGTTCCTAATCCCCCTTCCCACTGGTTTTCTCTTCTGTGTGTCTATTGTAATCGGTCGTGTATGCCCCGACAATCCCGCAAACAGACACAATTATCAAAAAAGATGTCTCATTGAAAATAATTTTTAGATAATTCGTCAAAAAGCAAAATAGAAAATTGTATATAACCTCTGAAAATCGAATTTAAAATACTCGAAATTATAATATATTTCTCAAAAAGGACGTTATTGCTGATGAACATGTCCGGTTTTGACGAGACATTTGGTGTAAAAGCAGTTTTGCTACGAGTTAATCTGTGATACTATTATAGAAAATGGTTGCTTTCGTAACAAAATTAGGCGGAAGGAGAAGAACCATGCAATATCATCAAAAGCAGTATCCGTTTTATAACCCAACGCTGATTCGTATGTCGATGGGAACAAGCGACTTTATTGTCAACTATGCGGACATGCTCGATCAGACCTGTGTGGAGTTTCTGCACACTCATGAGGATTGTTATGAGATTTACTACTGTCTGGATGGCACCCAGAATCTCATGGTCGCAGACGAATGCTGCACGCTGACCGGCGGCAGCTTTGTTGTCATCCGGCCAGGCGTGCATCATTATACGATTTATGAGCCGCATACACCCAAACACTATGTGGTTTTCGTATTTACACCGCCAACCGTCAGCACTGCCAGAAGCAAAAGCCGCAGCGCCCCGCACGAGAGCGATTTTGTCATCAGTGCGCTCCATTATTTCGATGAACGCACTCACTTTTCCGGTTGCGACCGCTTCCACAGCCGCGCCGTGCTCGACCGCCTGCACGACGAAATCACCAACAGTTATTCCGGCACAAGCCTGATGGTAAGCGCCCTGTATCAGCAGTACCTGATTTCGATTCTGCGCTGCCTGATGGCTGAGGATCCACAGCAGCAACAGCCGCAGCCCGCACCGTCCAACATCAATCTGGCAGTGGCGATTACCAAGTACATGCACGCAAATTACCACAAGAACATCTCCATTCAGGATATTTCGGACACATTTTACATTTCCCCGCGCCATGTCAACCGCGTGTTTGAGGATTATTTCGGACAGAGTTTCAAGCGAACCCTCAATATTTACCGACTCAACTATGCGAAAAACTACCTGCTTGATACCGACTTTTCAACAGAAAAGATTTCCGGTCTGGTTGGCCTATCCTCGCCTAAGATGCTCTACCAATTATTCAAGGAAATTGAAGGTATGACGATTTCGGAATTCCGGGTGCAGCATCCCGGACGGCGTACCTTTCCATCCGCAGGCGAACCGGATGCCTACAAAGCGAGCGATGCTCTATCCTGAAACGATAAAAACAGGGGGACAATAGCCTGACGTTTATTCGCCTTGCCTGATACCTGAGAATTTCTCCAAAAAATCAAAGTGACCTGCACCCAAAGCTTATGCCAATTACTCACAGAAAAAAGTGGTGGTAAAATACCACAACGAAATGATGAGCCTGCCATGAAAAACATATCGTGCAGAAGAAATCGTTGAAACTTTGAGAGAATTTGAAATCCTGTATGGGAAAGGATAAAATCCAGTGAATTGCTGCTGGGATAAGGGCAGTCTATTATCGTCGGAAGAAAGGCTACGCTGATCTGTGTCCCGGTCAGGCCAGGTTACTCAAGGCGCTTGAGAAACAGAATAACCGATTGAACAAGCTGTTGACCGCAGATTGAGGTATATCATTAGCGCTAAATATAATAGCAATTGTTTTAATTTTTAGTGTAAACTTATAGTTTTCCCCACACAGATTACTTTGATGACCACATGAGCCATTACATGGGCTACTGATATTTGTTGATTGCTTCAATTGGGCATCAGTAAAATTTTAAAATCCTCTCGGTCTATCATGCGACGCCATGCCTCCTCCCACGCGGTCAGCGACCGCGGTGCTCCTACCAATGGCGACGGATCGACCAAGCCGTATTGCAGCAAACGCAGCGCAATCAGCCACGAAGTGCGTTCAGAGGCAATTGAATTAGATAGATTCGGTTCCTTTTTCACCGCATAATCCATATCAAACACGATTGACTTGGTATACAGTCTGATTTGAGTGAAATTCCCCATTTTACGCAAAGCGCGCAAACACAGATTGACTGACTCTGCTGCACCCGCGCACTCAAACGCATAGTCCACTCCCCTGTTCCTAGTCCACTGCATTAATTCTGCAACCGCATCTGTTTCATCCACGACCATCACCGCGGTGCAGCCCAATGCAAGTGCCTTTTCCAGACGCTTTTGATCACTCTTCATACCGGTCATAAATACAATGCCGCCTGAAAGGCGTGCAACCAGAGCGGTAAGCTGCCCAATGATGCCCGCGCCTGCAACCAAAACATAATCCCCCACGCGGACATGTGTACGCTCAATTACGCCGCGCACTACACAAGTAAGCGGTTCACACAAGGCAGCCGCATCCAAAGATACGCCTGTAGGCACATGAAACGCCTGTTTTGCCGGAATAACAAGGTATTCTGCAAAGCTGCCGTCGCGTCCGGTTCCGATGTTAAACCGATGATCGCAGTGCATACGCAGTCCCTGCCGGCAATATTCGCAGGTTTCATAGGTTTCGACTGTAGTGATAGATACCACCGAATCATCAACACGAAAATCCGTTACCCGTGCGCCCACCGCTACAACCGTACCGCTGAACTCATGTCCCAATACGAAAGGAGGGTGGATCAGGAAGTTCTCAATATGCAAATCAGATGCACAAATACCACAGGCGTAGACTTTAACCAGTAAATTATCCGGACCATATTCCGGTACAGGGATATCCATCAGCCTCAGCGTATCTGGGCCCAAGCCCGTTTTAACGAGTGCTTTCATAAAATCAGTTTCCTCCATAAAACAGATTCGGCCCGTCGGGCAATACCGAGGGGCCGAAATGTGAGAGATTAGAAAACGGTAGTTGAAAGGTTATCCGGACGGCAAATTAGGCAGGAAGGTTACGATTTGAGGAATATAGGTGATTAACAACAAGCAAATAATCAACTGTCCAATGTACGGCAGTGCATCTCTGGTATAATCCTCAATCTTGGTTCCGGTGATGGACGTAGACACGAACATCATCGCGCCAAACGGAGGAGTCATACCTGCAACGGTGAGGTTCACGGCCAAAACGATACCGAAATGAATCAGATCGATGCCCAGTGCCTGTGCCGCCGGCAAAGAACATGCCTACAACCAATAGAAGCAGATTGACAATCATCAGGAATGTTGGACAAATTGGAGGTCACAGAACGAAGTTTGACCGAACCGGCCTAACGTATTCACAAACCGGCTAGGCAATTCCCGGCTTATGATATAGCGCAAATGGTAGAATGCACCAAGGGTGTTCCGACTTGGCTACACTTCGGCGGCGGCAACATTTTTCGTGCATTTCTCGCGGTAACCGTGCAGTGACTGCTCAAAAATGGGCACACCCGCCGCGGTGTGATTGCCTGCAAATCAACGGATGACGAACCCCGCTGCGCGTTATGCCCTGCACGACTACCTGACTGACACCGAGTACCTTTGGCTCAAGTCACAAATCACGTTTCCCTGGATGGTAATCGACAAAATCACCGGACAAATCGGTGAAACACGCACTTTATGCGGATGGGTTTTCCGATATGGCATCCATTCGCACGCAAAAGGTACCCTTGTAGTACCCTATGTCAATGCAGAACGTCCGCAGCATCTCGTCATGGAGGACCAGACCACCGTTTGAGCACGCGCGTGGCGTATCCTTGAAGAATCACGAAACGGTTGATCGATTCAGGTATGTACCTGTTTGAATCCGCTGCACACCGCGCTAGCGGTATTTGACTGATGAACGAGCGCAAGGGTATGCCTGTCGTGACTGATCCCGGCATCGTATCGTCCATCTGCTTTGTCCGCGAGGTGCTGACAGAACGTTTTCCCTAACTGTTCCTGCCGGACACCCCGCCACGAATTGCCACGGATATATCTCAAAAACAGCCCCCAGTGTCATTCAGACTACTGGAGGCTGTTTTTCTATCTCTTCGACTTTTCCTTTCTGTTCAATGTTCACCGTCTTGACATGCCCCCTAAATTCGTCCACCTTAAAAGCGAATTGTTTTACTGAAACCTTCAGTGCGTATTCTCCAATGCAGAATGAGGCCGCTCATGATTGTACTCTTGACGCTACAACTTAACAGCTTTCGTTACTTCTGAGAAGTAGAAGCCCGTTTTTGATTCAAGCACTCAACCCGCAGCTTTCCATTTAAACTCCAATATATCCATTCTGGGTAGGGCACCCTGAAAAAGTAAAGATATGCGCAACCCGGCGGTCATGACTTCATTATTCATTACCTTCCTTGTAAACTCAGCGCCATTACCCGTCAGAATTTCTTTCGGAAGACCTCGAAACAAGGCCACGCGATTTCGTACCGTTTAAACCTCCTTTCCATTGATAAAACAATCTACTGCCAGCGCAAGGTATTCCCGAGTGTTGTGTCATCAATTAAGGTCATCGTCCGTTTTAAGAGGACATCCTTTAGAAAATGATTATCCAGAGTCAATTCCGCGACCAGCTCTTTCAGACGACGATTCTCGTTTTCGAGCTGCTTTAAGCCCTTCACATCATTGGCTTTCATTCCGCCATATTTGCTTTTCCAACGATAAAACGTCTGCTCTGTGATATTGTGCTCTTGAATAGTATCCACAGCATTTGGCGGTTTACTTCCACACTAACATCAGTATAAGCGTGCTCACTAAGCTGATCGCAATACACATAGAATGAATTACGCCCACAATTGACGGTTTACAGCCGCATTTGTCGCAGTATGCCAGTGTAACCGAGGGAATAGGCGCCAACAAGCTAAGCGTCACCACTCTCCTCACAGATTCCGGGAGCGGCAACAAGCAGTAGCACAGTGCAGCCGCAACAGCGCCAAAGGCATACCGGACTCCCACAATCCGCACTACATCACCCAGGGCGTTCCGGCTGAGCTGTATTTCAAACATTAAGCCAATCATCAGCATCGCAAGAAACGCATTTGCCTGCCCGAACATGCCTGCAATCGTATAAACCGCAGGCGGAAAGTGCAGGCCGCTGCCCCCCATGATCATCATAAGCAAGAAGGTATCAAACGGCACAGAATGCAGCATTTTACTTGCAATCGTTTTCACACACATCCGCTCTCCGCCAATGAGAGCCGAAGTAACCGCATACGCTCCGCCGCTGTTCATAGGATTATTCCCCGCATCAAACATGGATACCGCCAGCAACCCTTCTGCGGGTAGAAAACTCTGTACAAACGGCAAAACGAAGGTTCCAATGTTATAACTCGGTATATTAAGCATGTACAATGCCCGCGTCGCGCCATCCCTGCCTCGCGAAATCAGCGCCGCAACCAGTAACAGCACACAATTTGCTATGGCCGCCACTGCGATAACCGACAGCATGTTCATCTCTATGGAAAAGGAAGCCAAGCTAGCAATCAGCGCTCCGGGAAGGGTTAAATTAACAATGATTTTTGATAGGATTCGCGCGTCCTCCGAACGGAATACGCCACATTGCTTGAGAATATAGCCTAAGACGATAATTAACAGCAGCCCGCCTATTTTAGTAATCATATTTTCCATCTACGCCACTCCATTTCTTCCCATCCCCCAGAAGCCCGGTTCACTTGATTGCGCCGGGCTTCTGTACCAAACAGAGAAAAAGAGAGGTTACTTTTCGGAAGAGTTGATACGGTGGCGGCTGCGTACAATCACCGTCTGCATGACGATGAACGCACACAACAGCAGCGCAATGATGATTCTTGTCCACCAAGCAGACAACGTGCCTTGAAATGTAATAAAGGTTTGGATAATACCCTGAATCAGCACGCCGAACAGTGTGCCGGGCAGGAACGCGACGCCGCCAGACATCAGCGTGCCTCCAATGACAGATGACGCGATTGCATCCATCTCCATGCCCACCGCATGAAGCGGATAGCCCGAGAGCATAATCAGTGAATAAACGACACCTGCCAGCGCGGAGCAAAAGCCAGACACCATATAGGTTGCAATTTTAGTCTTTTTGGTGGGCAGCCCCATTAACTGTGCCGATGATTCACTGCCGCCAAGCGCATAGATATTACGTCCGAAACGTGTATATTTGAGTACCAATGTCGCTACAATCAGCGCGATAACCGCAATCACCACACCGACCGAAATAAAGGCCTTGGGAGCAAGATAAATGCGTGCAGAAGCAACTGCGGTATAGGTTGGGTTGGTAATATCAATTGTTTCGCGTGAGATAATTGCCGTTAAACCCCGTGCAAAAAATTGCCCAGCTAACGTTACAATAAACGGTTGCATATCAAACTGTGCAATCAACCAGCCCTGTACCAGACCAAAGAGTAAGCCGATGGCCAGCGCAATAATCGTGACGATGCCTGCACCCAACTGTGTGTTTGCAAGCAGTTGCGCAGTTGTCATACAAGTCAGCGCAACAACCGAACCAATCGAAATATCGATTCCGCCAATCAGAAGCACAAAGGTAATGCCGATGGTCGCAATAATCAGCGCTGCATTGTCAATGAATAAATTGCAGAATACCTGCGGTTTTAAGAAACCCTTATAACTCATCATACCGATGACATACAGTACAAGAAACAGCAGGGCCGTGATTCCAAAAGAAAAGTACCGCGAACCTACGATTCGGTTTTTCATGTTTTTCATATCTGTGTCACCGCCTTTTTCTCTGCTTTGCCGGCAAACATCTTTTTAAACTGCTCTGACTGCAATAAGCAAATCAGAATCACCACAATCGCCTTGCATACCGGAAGCTGTTCCGAGGAAACACCAAGCGCATACAGCGTAGTCGTCAGCGTTTGGATGGTGATTGCGCCAATAATCGAGCCGCCAATGTAGAATTTTCCGCCCGTCAGCAGCGTACCGCCTAGCGCCACTGCCAAAATCGCGTCCAGCTCCATGTTCAGACCGGCGTTATTCGGGTCTGCTGCCGCAATCATCGAAGATTCCATCAGACCCGCAATCCCCGCGCACATGCCCGAGAACACATACACCATGAAGATAATTGAAGTTACCTTCAGTCCGGTGCGGTGCGAAGCCTCCGCATTGATGCCGACAGCCTGTACAAACATACCGACCGAAGTCTTTTTCTGGATCAAAACAACCAGTACTACCATGGCTGCCGCGATAAAAATCGTCGTCGGAAGCGGACTGCCGGGAATGGTGTTGCCGATATAAGTAAATGGTTTGTAGTAAACCGTGATATTCTGCCCCTTGGTAATCAGCATTGCTATGCCACGACCCGCCGTCATCAGAATCAGAGTCGCTACCATGGGCTGTATCTTCAGTTTGGAAACCAGAAACCCATTCCACACGCCGCATATCCCGCACACAATCACTGCAATCACGCAAGCAAGCAGCAGTGGCATCTGTGTTGTACCATCTCCCGCACCGCCAATCAACGAGCAACACACTGCACCCGAAATCGCGATAACCGAGCCCTGCGAAATATCAATACCGCCCGTTGCAATGACGAAAGTCATGCCCATGGAGAGAATGACCAAAATGGAGGCACGGTTCAAAATATCAATGATGCGGCCAAACAACTGTCCATTTTGTATTTGGATAGAAAAGAAACCCGGTGTGGCAAACGCATTGAAAATCAACAGCAGCACCAGTGCAAACACCGGCAGAAACAGGTGATGCGAAGTCATTTTCTTAATTTGGTTCATTGTCACACACCTCCTGCAATGGCCGCCATGACACGGTCAGGATAGATCTCGTCACCGGAAAGCTCCGTAACTTTTTTCCGATCGCGCAACACCGCTAACCGCGTACAGGTACGCGTCATCTCATCGATTTCGCTCGATATGAAAATGATGGCCATTTGTTTTTCTCGCGCCAAACGGATGACCATTTTTTGAATTTCTGTTTTCGTGCCAATATCAATGCCGCGTGTCGGTTCATCGAGAATGAGCAGGTTGGGTTCGGTCACGAGCCATCTGGCGATGATTGCCTTTTGCTGGTTGCCGCCTGATAGATTCTTAATCAGCTGTTCCGGAGAAGATACCTTGATTTGCAGCAATTTTATGTACTCCTCCGCGATACGCTCCTGTTCCTTCATCGGAATATGGCTCCACATACCGTTTTTAGCCTGCAAACCGATAATGATGTTCTCCCGTACCGTCAGGTCACCAATGATGCCCTGCACCTTTCGGTCCTCCGGACAAAATGCGATTTTATGGTGCATTGCGTCTAGCGGTGTGGCAAAACGGATCTCACTGCCGCCTAATTTCAGCGTGCCCTTTTCCGGCTTGGCCACGCCGAACAGCAGCTCCGCAGTTTCTGTACGCCCTGATCCCAGCAGTCCTGCGAAGCCAATGACTTCGCCCTTATGAACCGTTAAATCGAAATCCTTGATGCGTCCAAACGCAGTCAGTCCTTTCGCCTCAATCAGCACCTCGCCGCGTTCTGCGGCATCGTTTTTACCCATGCTCTGGATATCGCCTAACTCCTTGCCGATCATTTTTGAAATGAGTTCCACACGCGGCAGCTTTTCAATTTCGTACGCACCAACCAATTCGCCGTTTCGCAGCACGGTCACGCGATCGCACAGTTCATAAATCTGGTCTAAGAAATGTGAAACAAAGACAACCCCTAACCCCTGCTTTTTCAATCCACGCACCACATCAAACAGTCGGCTTGTTTCGTTCTCGTCCAACGAAGAGGTCGGCTCATCTAAAATCAGCACCTTTGCATCGACATCTACCGCACGGGCGATTGCAATCATCTGCTGTACTGCAACCGAGTAATTATCAAGCGTTTTCGTAACGTCAATTTCAAGATTTAATTGTTTCAGCAGCTCCGCTGCTCGTCTGTTAATTGTTTTCCAGTCAATACGTCCGGCTTTCCGCGGCTCGCGGCCGATAAAAATGTTTTCTGCCACTGTAAGATTCGGGCAAAGGTTCACTTCCTGATACACTGTGGAAATATTGCACTTTTGCGCCTCCAGCGGACTGGACGGCGAGATGGATTTCCCATCCATTAAAATCTCTCCGCCATCTTTGGGATATACGCCGGTCAGAACTTTAATCAGCGTGGATTTCCCCGCCCCGTTTTCACCCATTAGCGCATGCACTTCGCCCGCGCGCAATGTAAAGTCCACGTTTTCCAGCGCACGCACACCGGGAAAGTACTTTGAAATCCCTCGCATGGTTAGCAAAACTTGTCCTGTCATCGATTTTCACGCCCTTTTCCTATGATTTTGCAAAAGAAAACCACTTCCGACAGCGGGATGGGCGATGCTCGCCCGATTCCCGCTGCGGGGTGGTAAAAGTCATTTCGCCGATTAATAGGTACGGTTCGGCAGCTCCTGCGCCGCAGTATCCGCCGGGAAGATACCTTCTTCCACCTCAATGGTTTCCGGCACGCTCTCTCCGTTTGCAATCTTCATAGCGGTATCCATCAGCAGTTCACCGAAGTTTGGCGTGTGCTCAACCGCACAGTTCATCTTACCTTCAATCATCGCATTGAACGCACCCTTGGCAGCGTCAATAGAAACAATGACGATATCCTCGCCCGGTTTCAGACCGGCCGCCTCGATTGCCTGAATCGCGCCGAGTGCCATATCATCATTTGCAGCGAATAGGATATCAATCTTATCCCCGTCGGATTTGAGGAAAGATTCCATGACTTCTTTGCCCTTTGCGCGGGTATATTCGCCGGTCTGCGAGCACAGAACCGTGTATTTGCTTCCATCCTCAGCAGATGCAATCGCATCATTGAAACCCTTGAGTCGGTCCGCTGCAACAGAGGAACCGACCGTACCCTCCAAAATGGCAATCTGGAACTGCTCGCTGCCGCCACGCGGCGTCTTATTCTGTTTTTTCATGTATTCATCGATCCAATTGAAGGCATTTTGACCTTCTTTCAGTGCGTCGGCAAAAATATGGGTGACATACAGCGAGGGATCAGCCGTGACGCCGCGATCGACCAGTACAACCGGAATTTCCGCGTCCTTTGCCTCTTGCAGCACGGTATCCCAGCCAGTCTGTACAATCGGGCAGAACGCAATGACATCCACGTCCGACGCAATAAACGAGCGAATCGCCTTAATCTGATTTTCCTGTTTCTGCTGTGCATCGGAAAACTGAAGCGTTACTCCCGCCGCTTCGGCAGCCGCTTTGATATTCTCCGTGTTAGCGGTACGCCACTCACTTTCAGAGCCAACCTGTGCAAAACCTACCGTAATGTCCGAAGCCTGCTTCTGCGCGCCCTCGGCTCCAGTGTCTGCGTTTGTGTCCGCACCACCGCCACCGCAGGCCGTAAGGGAAAATGCCATCGCACCCGTTAGAAGCGCCGCCAAAACTCTGTTCTTTCTCATCATGATTCTCCTCCTCTTTTTTGCGGTCATGAACCATTACCGCATCCAGTGTTTTTATTATAGTAAGAAACCCTATCTTGCGAAATTGACAATGCACTGTATTTTTTCAGGTTTTTACATCAAAAGTTCCGCCGAATTGGCGGAACTTTTGATATTTTACGGCAAAACCCTGTTTTCTTCCGGTTTGGCAGGAATACGCAGTATAACACGAGTCCCTCTCCCCTGCGCCGATTCAATTTCGATACCGTATTCCGGGCCATAGGCAAGCTGTACCCGTTTTTGTACATTAGATAAACCAAAGCCACCGCCAATCGGATTTTTATCTGCAATCGCCCGCCTTAGACGCAGTAGTGCTGTCTCATCCATCCCGCAACCGTCATCGGACACCACCACCTCGATGGTCTCTCCGTTTCGCCGTATTTCCACCCAGATTGTTCCGCCGCCTCTTTGGCGCTCTATTCCGTGGTACAACGCGTTTTCAACCAAGGGCTGCAGTGTCAACTTTTGAATTTCATTATCCAGCACCGCTTCATCCACACACACTCGATAAGTCATGATATCCATATACCGCACCTGCTGAATATACAGATAGCTTTGAATGCAATCCAGCTCTTCCCGTATGGTAACAACCGCACGCCCTTGGCTGAGCGCCACGCGGTAAAAGCGTGACAGCGACTGTACAACGCCCACTACCTTCTCCTTATCGCTTGATTCTACAAGCCACACAATAATTTCGAGTGTATTGTATAGAAAGTGTGGATTAATCTGTTCCTGCATCAGCCGCAGCTCCAGTTGTTCCCGCGTCCGCGTATCCTCCTGAAGCTTTGTCATCAATCGCTGCAGTTTTTCGACCATGCGGTTAAAGCTCTCATTGAGCACCGTAATTTCGTTTTTATCTGCACTTTCCACGCGAACGCCAAAGTCGCCCTCTGACAAACGCTTGGTATTCTCGACCAACTGCTCAATCGGCCCGCTGATACTTTGGTCGATCATAATCTGTATCAATGCCATGGTCAGCAAAATCAGCACCGCTGTTCCCGCGTCACCAATCAGAATCTGCCGGGCGCGCTGCTGTATCTGCTGATCCAATTCATCCATATAGGTTAATTCCAAATAGATATACTCGTTCATCTGCTCGCCAATCAAACTTGATACATCGCGAATCTGCTCAAGCGTTGCATTCTGCTCAACTAACGACACCCCCATCATTGATTGCCGGCGCAGCTGGCTACAGTATTTTTCAAGAGTGCCCAGCGTCCGCGCTGCAATGCGCAGCTGTTTCCGGTTTTTTTCTATAGTAGATCCCTGCTCCAGTTGACTCAAGCTGTCGCTCACTTCCGTCACATAGTCAAACAACATGGTTGTCTGCAAAGTTTCGCGCCCTGCGACCACATAATATGCTTCCGTGCCGATCAGTTCCCGTGCAATCGGCACAAGACTGTTTGCCGTGGCAATACGCGATGCTATCACATGGTATTCCCTCAGAAAGCTCTGCGTTGAAAAGACAGTTGTCAGGTTGATAGCTGCCATACCGATTACCATAACAAGAAACCCAAACAGCATTTTATATCGAATACTGCGCTGACGTATTCGGTCGGACAAGCGGTGTATCAGGTTCATTTTTCACACTCCCGCCGATATTGTCCTGGCGACATGCCAGTTACCTTCTTGAACAACATACTGAAATAATTCATGTTGAGATAGCCGACATGTTCCCCGACCTCCGAAGCGCGGAGATTCGTGGTGCAGAGCAGCCGCTTGGCCTGACGAATTCGAATATCGGTTAAATACTCACTGAAACCGACGCCGGTCTTCTCCTTAAACACAGTGCTAAAGTGGTTTGGGCTGAGATGCACTGCGTCTGCCACCGTGGTGAGCGAAAGCGCTGCATCCATAAAATGTTGCTCAATGTACTGACGCGCCTGCTCTACGGCCGGGGTGTAGCGGCTCATACCCGTGTGGCTGCGTGCCGCCATCGCCTGCCTGCACAGATTGCATCCAAACGAAATAAAATCGTCTGCAGAAGAATCTGCCGCGATTCGCTTTTCCAAGATATCGTTTTCCGTCAACACTGCCGGAACCTCCATATGTATCTCACCCGCGAACTGCCTGATTACAAAAAACAGCTCCGTATAAAGATAGCACCGATAAATAAACGAAGCAAATGCACCTTCGATTGCCGGACGATAATTTTCCCAAAACGCTTCTACTGAGGATGCCTTACCCGTTCGGAGAAAATCAAGCAGAGCGTCATTTTCAAACGGCGCCGACTCAGACAGCCCCGCGGTCTTGCATTCGCTGTGTTGTCGTCCACACCGTAGATTTGCCGTTTGATAGGATTCCGCAATATCACTGAGGCGATGCACGATCGCCCCCTGCGTCCATTGCAGCTGCAGGGATTGCCGTGCAGCTGCGTCTTGCACCCGTTTCTTCAGCCGCTCTTGCTTTTGCTCCAGAGCAGCGTCATCCTCCGCCTGCAGCAGATATACGATTTTCGTTCCGTCAAAGCCCGATGCCAACGCATCCGGCGTGTCATACAGAATACGCCGTGTGGCTTCATTCCCAGGCTCGGCTGACGGAGTCAGTCCGGCCATGGTCACACAGTAAGCTGATGCGGCCAGCGTAATGGAAAGCTGCTCAGCACGGCTCAGAATCTGCCGTGTTCCGGACAAAAAGCCGCTGTATAGGCTGCTGAAGAAAACTTCCCTCTGCACCTGCGCCTGACCGCTCCGTTCCTGCCGTTCCTCGCGTGCATCTTCGATGGACCCGCGCACCTTATCTACAGCGCATATAATATCTGTGGACGAAATTGGCTTAAGCAAATAGTCACTGATGCCCAGCGAAATCGCTTGGCGGGCATAATCAAACTCATTATATCCACTCAGGATAATAATTTTAGTATCCGGCAGCTTATTTCGCACAATCTGCGCCAGCTCCAACCCATCCATAAATGGCATTTTGATATCGGTCAGTAGAATATCCGGCTTTTTCGCTAATATCTGCGGCAGCGCAATCTCACCATCCGATGCGTCGCCTAAAAACTCAATCCCATTTTCTTTCCATTGTACGTTCTTCTTGATGCTTTCTCGAGGAATCCGCTCATCCTCAACCAAAAACACAGAAATCATTTCTCCCCGCCCCCATACACACGATTGCCGCACAGCAATCTCAATCCGCTGTTTCGCATTGGTAATGTTTTCAGTATAGCACGAATAAATTTGCAATTCCACATTGTATTCCGCACTACAACGCACCGTTTAAGTCTTGCGCGGTCACACTTCTTCGTTGTTATAAAAGCATTAACCCTCTAGTGCTGTATTTTTCTCGTGGACGGTGTGTCATACGGTACAAGCGCGATTCTTACTTGTTTTCCATCATGCGCTATGAATCAAAAGAATCGCCTTACAACAAGCATCTCGTTGCAAGGCGATCCTTCAGCTTTTTTACTGACCGCATAGGGTCAGCGCCAACAGTACAACCGCAGATACCGACAATACTGTGCCAATTATGCGCGTCAATCTGGTCACACCGCTGATGCTCATTGAATGAAATGATTCAAACGAGGACACCGGGTACGGCATCAGCAGAAACGCCAGTCCTGCCACAAGCTGCCCAATATATGCGCCAAGCATATGCAGCGAATCGGTCCCTCCGAAAAATGCGCTGATAACAAAGCCTGTTCCACCCACAAAAATCAACAGGTACATCGCGGTTTTAAACCGCTTGTCGTTTTTCACATATTGCTCGGTTCGGGTGCGGCATTGCTCGCTGCAGACTTCGAACGAACGTGTATGGACTTTGGCCTGAACCGGCTTCTCCGGCAGATCTCTGCCGCAGTAAACGCATTTTTCCATCATACTCTCCTTACTTTTGCCGATAATGCTGAAAGGACTCCAGCACAACTTCAATTTCATGCTCTGCGAGCAGCTTTGGCGTTCCCGCAACGCGGGTGCGGTAGTACAACTCGGCGCAAAATTCAATTTGCTCCGCTACATCCATAGTATAGCTGATGTTACCCCCACAGGCAAGCAGGCCGTGGTTGCCCAGCAGGCAGGCGTAGTTCTCACCCATAGTGTCATACACGCACTGCGCCAACTCGTAGGTTCCGAACTGGACATAGGGTGTGCAGGGCACCTCTCGACCTGAATAGGCAATCAGATAGTGTAGCGGTGGAATCGGCCAACCCAAACAGGCGAGTGTGGTGGCAAACCGCGAGTGCGTATGTACAACCGAGCGAATGCCCGGCCTTTTCTGATAGAAAATGCGATGCATATCCACCTCGCTCGAGGGTTTGCAATCCCCGTCCGCCTTTTCACCGTCCGGCGTCATAACAACCACATCCGACGGGGCGGTTTTAAAATAATCTGTACCGCTTGGGCTGATGGCGAACAGATTCTCTTTTTCATTATAAACGCTTAAATTACCGAACGTGCCTACTGTCAGGCCGCGTTCCAGCATTTTTCTGCCATATTCGACAACCTGCTCCCGTTCCTGTTGCAGCAGCATAGGGGCTCCTCCTTTTATTCCGCTTCCAAAGTAATGTCTGCAGCATTCACCACGCGGTTGCACACACCCTGTTTCAAAAATCGATCCGCTTCGCGCAAAAGCATAAAGGGCGACTGCGGGATGGCATCCACCGTCGTCCCCGCAATATGCGGTGTGACCAGCACGTTGTCCATCCTAAGCAGCGGATCATCCGGTGCAAGCGGCTCCGCATCGAATACATCCAGTGCCGCGCCCGCCAAATCTCCGCGCCGCAGCGCCGCCGTCAAAGCCGGCTGATCAACCAAGCCACCGCGCGCCGTATTAATGAAATATGCCGTCTTTTTCATACGAGAAAAATAGTTTGCGCCAATGGTGTGCTCAGTCTCCGGCGTCAGTCGAAGGTGAAGCGATACAATATCCGAACGCTCAAACAAAGTTTCGAGCGAATCCACCAGTTCAATATCACCCAGACCCGATTTTTCCAGCCGTTCCAGCGAGGTATAGGCATCAAACGCAATCATCGGCACGCCAAGCGCCTTGAGCCGCCGCGCCAGTGCGATGCCCACATTCCCAAGCCCCGCCAGACCGACCAAATGGCTGTTGAGCGTCATCAAAAACGGGGAGTTATAAAAACTCTTCGACCACTCGCCGCGCTCCTTCAGGTACGCACAGGACAGCGCAATATCACGCGTCAGGGACAACATCAGCCCCAACGCAAAATCAGCCACTGGCTCGGCATTCCGGATGACGTTGATAACCGGAATATTACGCGCACTCGCAGCCGCAAGGTCAATGTGTTCCACACCACCGCGACAGGTCAAAATCAGTTTGAGCCGCGGCGCCTTATCAATCAGCGAACGCGGCACGGGACAGAAGTGCGTCACCAGAACATCCGCCGCCGCAATGGCTTCGTCCAAGCCGTCCGCATACGGCACAGCCTCCGGCCCGCCGCGCTCTACCCTGAGCTGCCGCACCGTAAATTCCTGTTTATCCGGTGAACCCCAAAAACACTTGAGGATTTCGCCGCAGCAGATTGCACTCTCGCGCAGCGCCTGCTCCATCGTTTCTGGCAGAACGAACGCATCGCCCACGACTACGATTCGCTGCGGCGTCTTTGTCATATTGTTCATCATCTGCATTTCCTCTTTTCAGCAGGATGAGCCGCTGCCGCATAGCGCAGCAGCGGCTCATCAAAGGATGTTTTGTCGTCAGCCGATTCTTCAGCGGATTAGCCTGCGACGTATTCGCTTGCGCTGCGCTCCAAATAGTCGATGAAGCGACCGCGATTCTTCCTGAACAGGAAGTACAGTACAAAGTAAAGCACAACGACTGCACCAATAATCACCGGATTCTGCGACCAGAATGCATAGAACAAGCCTGCGATGAGCGGGTGGCACATAATGCCGAAGCTGATAACGTAAACGCCCGCCTGCGAGAGCTGGAAGCCCGCATCTACCGCGACCTGCGTAAAGGTCGGAGCAAGCTGCGAGGCGACAATCATGCCTAGTGAGAACCAAATCGCGCCGGAAAGCACGCTCTTGGCAATATTGCCGTTGGAAATACAAACAAATACTTCAACCATGTACGGCAGCGCACACAAATCAGCCATGGGCAGAATGGTGTTGCCCGGAAGAATGAACGCAAGACCTAGCATAATCGGAATCAGAATGATACCGCTAACCAGCGTATTCGGCTCACCATAGCCGCAGGCATCATTGACCGAAAGATACCATTCGCGGCCTTCGCCTGATTTTGCCGCCTTGGATTTGTAAGCGTCGGTAAGCGTGGTAAAGGCACTTGCAAAAATGCCGGCCACTTTGGGGAATACCGCCATGATTGCCGCTGTGGAAACAGCTGCCGAGGAAACCGTGCCCCAAGCCGTCAGCGCGCCTGCGCCGAACAAGGAATTGAAATTGCCGATTACGCCGATTAACGCACCCACAATCAGGCCGATAAACATAGGCTCGCCGAGAATGCCCAGCTTCTTCTGCAGATTCTGTGCATTGAGCTTGATTTTGTTAAAGCCTATTTTGCCCAGTAGCCAGTTCATTAGCACTGCAAACGGCAGACTCTCCAGATGGTGTGGTGCGGTCATACAGCAGTTTTCGTAATCATAATAGGTCGACCAGCGCTTTGCGCAAGCCTCTGAAAACAGCAGGATGTACAGAAGCTGCATCACCATCAGCGCCATCGCAAGCAGCATATTGCCGGTCAATGCATACAGCATGGAGCCCCACACCATAAACGAGTAGTTATTCCATAAGTCGGATGCCATAAAAACATTGGTCCACTTTAGGAAAAACAGCAGCAGCTGCAGCACGATTGCTACGCCGATAAACACCAGACCTACCTGTGTGGAATAGGCGATGACCGAGGTAGACTGCCAGCCGGTATCAAGCACCGGTAGGTTGACCCCGGCGTTTTCAACCATCTGGTTGACGACCGGTGCGATAATGCCGGAATAGCTGTTGATGACGAGGTTAAAGCCTGTCAGACCGACCGCGCAAAGCAGTGCTGTCTGAAATGCCTTCTTTCCAGATACGCCCATGCACTTTGCAATCACAAACAGGATGACCGGCACGAAAACCGCCGCACCGAATGTTGAAAACACATTACTTAATCCTTGAAAAAAACTGGCCATAAAAATTTCCCCCTTACCATTTCATATTTTTGTTTTGGTATCAAACCATGCTCTCGAACCATTGCTGACGGCAATTCTTCTTATGCTTTCTCTAAAATCGCAAGGCAATCCGCGACCACTTTGTCCTCCGACAACCCGGTCAGCATGCCGACAGCCTTGACCTTGGGCACGCCGAATTCCTCATAAACCGGACTGACACACGCAATCAAATCAAACTTCTTGCCTGTAATTTCCGTTCCAATGCTGTTCGGACTGGCTTCAACCATATGCGCGTCCCAGCCCTTCTCTTTGAGTTTCTCCTTCAGCTTGCCGGCTACCATTGCCGAACTGACCGTGCCAGAACCGCAGACACACAAAATGTTACACGTTTTCATCGTCATTTCCTCCTCATTCCAATCCAAATTCATCCTATGTACTTTTGCGCGGTTTCAAATAATTCCTCTTCGCTGCCCGCCGCTCGGAAGGCCGCCACCACAGCCGGCTGTTGAAATACGCTGAGTACCTTTTGCAGCAGTTCCACCTGCTCATCCGGATTTTGAATCGCCATCATAAACAGCATTTCTGCCTGCACCTGAACCTCCGGCTCACCCATGTGTGCAAAAGTCACCGGAGATTTCAGCTGCGCGATACACACGCCCGGTTTCACCACGTGCTGTGGATCGGTATGCGGCATGGCAACCGCAATCTCCTCCAGCTGCAGTCCCGTCGGATAAATCTTTTCGCGCGCTACCACCGCATCGATATAAGTATCCCGAACGAAACCCGCCTCTAAGAAACGTTGGCCGACCTGCCGAATCGCATCCTCAGCATCCTTCGCCTCTACATTTCGTAAAATCAACTCGCGGAAGGTTTCCTGTTCCATATTTATCGCCTCCTTACTCGGTCAATCCATCAAGGAACTTAATGATTTTCTCAACAGACTGCTGTTCGCTGCCTCCCTCCGCTTCCACAACAATCTCTGCACCATTTTTCAAGCCTGCGGTCAAAATCCCAAGAATATTTTTGGGATTTACCACACCCTTATCAGTAATGAGCCGAAGGGCATCCGGTATCGTTTTGCATAGTGCCACCAACTGTCCCGCAGGGCGCGCGTGCAGACCGGTTGGGTTTTTGATGGTAAACTTTTGACTAAACATATGTTTCCTCCGTTTTGTCTTTTGGTTTTTTTTGATTCAGACTCGCTTACTTTCGTTGACAGACCCATAAAATCACGCTATACTGTGTTCATGTAATGAACATATGTTCACCGCATTTGAAAAGGAGTACATCGCATGGATAATCGAACCGATTTACTTGTACGCGTGTCCGAGTTGTACTATCAGCAAGGGCTCAGCCAGCAGGAAATCAGCCAAATCATGGGGATTTCCCGTCCCACCATCTCTCGACTGCTTGACGAGGCCAAGGATCTCGGCGTGGTAGAAATCATCGTACACAGTCCGATTCACAAGCATGCCCAGCTTTCCTGCGCCCTGCGTAACGCATTTGGACTGCGCGACGCGCTTGTATTGGCGGGTGAATATGAATACGGCAAATCGCTTAGCCGATGTGCCGAAGAAGCTGCTCATTTTCTATGCACCGTTTTGGAAAACAACCAGTCAATTGGCATTTCCTGGGGGCGCGCGCTCGAAGCGCTGTGCAATGCCATGCCGGTTACCGAATACTATAATGTAAACGTGGTGCAGATGGTCGGTTGCCTCGGTACCGGAAACCCCCGGGTGGATGGTTTGGAGCTTGCACTGCGCATCTCCAAAAAACTAGGCGGCACCTATTCAAACATTTATGCGCCAGTGTATGTTGACAGCGAGCTGGTGCACAACTATCTTATCTCAGAACCACAAATTGAGATGACGCTGAAAAAAGCGCTTTCCGTTGATATTATTGTCAGCGGCATCGGCTCGCTCGATGATCCGAACGGCTCTCTCTATCAGTCAGGCTGCTATACGGCTGAAGACCGCGCCGAGTTGATGCGCCGCGGCGCAGTATCCAGTCTGCTCGGCCGGATGTTCGACGCCGAGGGTCATGAGGTAACGTTAGACAACCGTTTTGTCATCTCCGCACCGCTCGAAGCGATGCGGCATCCGGCTTGGTCCATCGGCATCAACGTGGGCGCCGACAAGGCCGCCTGCACGCTTGCCGCAGTGCGAGGACGCTACCTCAACACGTTAGTGGTGGACGAACCGCTTGCCCGCGAGATGCTTCGACTATCCGGCCTGCCTGTTCCCGTATAGTTTCATTCTCCGCAAGAGACCCTCAGGGGTCTCTTTTTTTGCGCTCTATTTCAGCGTATCATCGCATGTGATAACACCCTTGGCTCCCTCGCCGCGCATCATTTTGTCAAAGCCATTGCGCCAATTTTCCAGTGAGTCAAATGAGGTCACGATTTTCTCTGGCACCACCGTACCTGCTGCAAGCAGTTCAAGCGATTTGACCCATGAGCTCGGTTTTTGACTGCGCGAACCGACATAAACGATTTCTTTATGCAATATTAAATCCGTCCAGATGCACTCATGTGATTCCGGGAACACGCCCATCTGCACAACCGTGCCCTTGCGGCGGACAATTTCCAGCGCCTTGTTCGCCGCTGGCACCGCACCCGAGCACTCAAAGCATTTGTCCGCGCCGACCTGATCGGTCAACCCCATTACAATCGATTTGAGATCCTCGCTCAGTTGGTCGACGCAGCGGTCAACGCCGCAGGACTTGGCAATTTCAAAGCGTTCGGCATCCTGTGTCAGGCCGGCCATAACAACGGTAGCTCCTTGGCTTTTTGCAACCTGTGACACCATTTGACCAATCGCGCCCGCGCCAAATACCACGCAAAAATCACCCGGCTGTATGTTGCCTTTTTCGATAACAGCATGCACGCCGCAGGCCAGCGGCTCTGTCAGCGCAGCTGACAGCAGGCTGACGTTGTCCGGCAGGATATGTACGCTTTCCTCGCGGCTTACTAAATACTCTGCCATTGAACCGTTGATTTGCGTGCCCAGTCCCCGTCGGCTGCCGCACAGGTTATAATCCTTTGATTTGCACATCGGACAGACCCCGCAGGTTTGAAAGGTGGTTTCGCTCGTCACGCGATCCCCTACCTTAACGCGCTTGACCTCCGGCCCTACCGCGGTGACAACGCCGGAAAACTCGTGTCCCAGCACGACCGGCGGCTTGGTACTGGGGTAGGATCCTTTAAACGCATGCAGATCCGTTCCGCAAATACCGGAATAGGCAATTTTTATCTGTACCAAATCACCCGTTGCCTCGGGCAAGGGGATTTCTTGATATTCCATTTGATCCATGCCGACCGCCGTTTTCACAACAGCTTTCACTGGTATCCGCCTCCTCTTCAATTTGATTCGTAATTGAGAATTTGTTAATTATTTCTCACACCTGTTCTTTTGGTTCGTCTCATTATATTGCGTATTTTACCAATTCGTCAAGGCTATTCTTCGCTCTAATTGTATTATTTTACTGTTTGCATAAGGCGTTCAACGAATTTTTGGCTATCTTTGACGATATTTGTTTGTTGACGTTTGTTCATTAATGTGAAATAATATTCATGCCAAGTAATCTTACGATCATTCTGTCTGCACGACCATCCGGTCTTACAGGAAAGGAGCAATCTCAATGGCGGAAAAAAACTATTCCACCGCAGAAATTCAGGAAGTAGCCACCAGCATCCGAAAGCAGATTCTCGGTGTTGCACTCAAAACAGGCGGCTGCTATTTGGCACAGGCCTGCTCGTCCGCGGACATTATCGCCGCACTGTACACGCGCGTGATGAATCTTGGACCCTCGATTGGCTGCTGGGAGCCGATTCCTTTTCCCGGTGTTCCCGGTCCCGATAACATGGATTACCAGCGGGGTTCTGCCTACAACGGTGCACCCGCTGCCGATAAGGATCGTTTTTTTGTCTCCTGCTGCCATTATGCATCAGTCATATACTGCGCTCTGGCTGCAACCGGACGCATCAGCCCCGATTGCATGGATAAATTCAACGTCGACGGTTGGAACATGGAGATGATTGGCGCCGAGCACTCGCCCGGTTTCGAAAACACCGCAGGCTCGTTGGGACAAACCGTCTCCATCGCAGCCGGCACCGCTCATGCCCGCAAACGCCGTGGAGATACCGGTAGGGTCTTTGCGCTATTGGGAGACGGCGAGCTGCAGGAAGGCCAGACCTGGGAATGTATCCAGACAGCCGGCTATTATGGCCTTGATAATTTCATTGTCATTATTGATGCAAACGGCCAACAGGTAGAAGGCAAAATTGAGGATCAGATGGCCATCGAGCCGCTGATTACTCGTTTTGAATCCTTTGGCGCGGCCTGTGTTTCCGTTGACGGTCACGATATTGACGCTTTTGCAACCGCGTTTGACACGCATCACGAAGGTCGCCCGCTCGTCGTCATTGCCCGCACCCGCGGTACGACCGGCGTGCCTCCGCTGGAAAAACATTGGCCGTTCCTGCACTTTGTCCGCATTCCCGACGCGGAGCGCGCAGAATTTCAGGCCGTTTACGACGCAATGTGAGAAAGAGGTGTTCCGAATGAAAATCGAAGTCAATACACACGAAAAAAACATGATTCGCTTTGCCAAGGAGCATCCGGAAGTTGTCGTCATGTCGGCCGACCTCGGCTCTTCGTGCGAGGTCAAAAAATTTCGCGCCGTCTACCCCGACCGCTATCTGACCATGGGCATTGCTGAGCAGAACATGTGCTCCTGGGCCGCCGGCATGGCGCGCGAGGGGTATCGTCCCTTCCTGCACACCTTTGCCGTGTTTCTGTACCGCCGCATTCTGGATCAGCTCGAAATGAGCGTTGCCTATCCCAATCTGCCGGTTGTTTTCGTCGGCTTTGTGCCCGGTATCACGACGCCTGGCGGCGTTACCCACCAGTCTATCAACGATGTTGGCGTTTTGCGTACTGTGCCAAACATGACCATTTTCGACATTGGCGACGCAACCGAAATCGAGGGCGTGCTCGATCTGGCCTATGCCTGCAACGGCCCTGTTTACATTCGCATGCTCCGCAAAGAGGTGCCGCGCCTGTTCCCGGCAAACGAACCGATGCAGTTTAACCGCGCTCGCGTTCTGTCCGAGGGCAATGATATTGTGCTGCTCTCTTCCTCCATCTGCACCGAGGAGGCGATGCGCGCTTCGGCTGTTCTGAAGGAAAAAGGCGTGTCCGTGCAGCACATGCACGTCTCTACGCTAAAGCCCTTCACCGACCCCACCATCGTTGAGGCGATTGCCAAGAGCAAATATGGTGTTGTCACTATCGAAAACCATCTGAATATCGGCGGACTCGGTTCGGCAGTTGCCGATGTGATTGCGGAAAATGGTCTCGGCAAGCGCCTGATTAAAATCGGTCTGAACAGCTACCCGCACGGCGCCTCGAAGATGTACCTGATGAAAAAGTACGGCATTGATGCCATGCATTTGGTATCGGCGGTTGAGGATTTGACCGGAAAAGTACTCGGCATCGAGGACAAGGATTTGGACGACGTTCGTTTCGTCGATTTTCTGGAGGTTTGATGTGAGCTTTCGTGCCTGCATCTGGGATTTGGACGGCACACTCTTTTATACACTGCCCACCATTCATTATTATTGCAACCGCTCACTTGCGCACTTCGGTCTGCGGGAAATCACCGTAGAGGAGTGCCAAGACCTGTGCCGCCTGTCCATCACGCAGTTTTATCAGCGGCTGCTGGAGTTGGGCGGCTGCCCATCCGAGGACATGAATCATCTCGCGCCGCGCATCCGGGATTTTGACTGCGCAAGCTATCTTGCCGATTTCACATATCTAACCAAACCGTATGACGGAATCCGTGAAACACTTACGGAGCTCAAGCAAATGGGCGTTAAAAACGCCGTGCTTACCAACAAACCTAACCAAATCGCCTGCTCGCTGGTCAACCTGTTTTTCAGCGACTTGATTGACGTGTGTATAGGACAGACACCGGAAAGCATCTCCAAACCCGACCCCCGCTCGTTGGATGCCGTGTTGCACACGCTTTCCATCAGTCGAAGCGAAGCCGTATACGTAGGTGACACCGATGTGGATATGCAAACCGCGCACAACACAGGCGTCGCCGCAGCAGCAGTTGCCTGGGGGTATCAGCCGCTTGAAACGCTGCTCTGCTACAAGCCGGATTTCGTTGTACATACCCCACATGAACTGATTTCACTGTTTTAGGAGGGAAACCTTATGTTTTCTACCACGAAAAAAGAGATAATCGAGGCTGGCATTCTTCTGGATCGCTATGAACTGATTTCACTGACGTGCGGCAACCTGAGCGTCCGCATGCCGACCGGTGAAATCCTCGTGACGCCGTCCGGGATGATGTACGAAAAGATGGTCGAGGATGATATGATCGTCATGAATCTGGACGGCAGCGTAATCGAAGGCACTCGCAAACCGTCCTCCGACACGCCTGCAATTCTGCACATCCTGCGCGAGCGCCCCGATGTTAATGCAGTCATACATACCCATCAGCCTTATGCAACTGCGATTTCGCTGCTGCCGGATCTTACTGAATTTCGCGTCTGTATCACAGCGCTGGCCAATGCTGCAGGCGGCAATGTGCCAATTACCCCGTATTCAGCAGCCGGTTCTATTGACATGGGTATTGATACGGTCAAATATATTGGTAGCGGTCACGCGGTCATTCTGTCCCAGCACGGTGTTATGACCTGCGGCAAGGATTTGAATCAGGCGCTGTATGCTGCTGTGTATCTTGAGGAGGCCGCGAAGTGCTATCTGGCAGCGCGCGCCGCTTCTGCAAACGGGCAACTTAAGCAAATGAGCGATGCACAGATTCAACAAATGGTCGATGTTTTCAGCTATTACGGACAAGGCACCGCTAAAATACCGGAAAACATGGTAAAACGACTGGATTAGCAAACAATATCACGTTCTGGAGCCGCAGTCCAAAGGACTGCGGCTCTTTTGATACTCTAAACAAACTCAACATTGTCAACCCGAGCAGCACTCAGCGCCCCTCTCATATTGCAATAACACATCATTAATTATATTTCACCTTTCACGCTAATCTGTAAGCACCAAGATACAACAGCAAATTCTCACGAGAAATGGCGGGCATCACCCCACGGATTGCCTGCTTTTGATAATATGGAACAATGCATCTGCCACCGTCTTGTTGCATTGTCTGATGGACGGAGTGTCAACACTTTTCCGTACAGTTTTTATAAGGTATGTAGTCTATACTCCGCTGGCGACCTATAGTCCAAGGCACCACGTATGCGCAGGTGATTAAACCAATATAGCCTTCGAATTCCACTTTTAAGCGACCCGCATACCAGTCAAATCACTGTCCACGACCGCATACTTTTCTTGACCGTGAAAGCATCGGGCGAGTTCATTTTTCGCTGCAAATTCATTATATTCGCAAGTTCTTTCCTAATTTTACGACTGCCACAGACATCACGATTGGCATGAAAAGCAGTGTAAACCTTAGTTCCAATGCCGTTTCATCGAGTTTGGACGAGACCTCATAACAGCAACTGCTTCTACTGGTTTTGAAGCCCTTACACATTGTTGATATAGAGTATTTGTGCGCGTTTTGCCGTATCGCAATTACTTTCGTCCGAATATCAGCGCCGCTTGCTTTAACACATCATTCCCATATTGACGTTTGAGCTCTTCTGTGAATTCTCACCTTTCTCGCTTTATGTCATGCCCCTTCTCCATTTCTTCCTGTGTATTATATACGACCTTAGCAAAGCTGTTCAACTGTGTGCAGCCATTCCATTTTGAGGATGTGAAAACCGTGTAGATGGTTCCCCATGACGGGACACGGCGACGCAAGCACGCTGCCAGGCTTTCCAACCAGCTTTCGCAAGTGTAATTTGACGTAAAGAAGCCGGGGTGAATTCTTGCGAATTCACCCCGGCTCTATTTCCTTTAATTACACAGTAGACACCATTGTCAGCGAGGGAGACTAGTTCAACGAACTCCCGGTTTCCGTGCCGCTGCTATCCTTTAAATATTCGTGGGTGCTTGCGGCCTCCACGATGTCCTAGCAGGCCCAAAAGCAATATGATCGTGAGTATTCAGCACCTCGCTAACCGATTCTTTGCTCCACTCCGCATACACGGTCATGTTCTTCGTTAAGGCGACACCGATAACAGCGGTTTTCAGGTCTTTGCCATCGAATTCACCGGAATCCCAATCCCTGCCACAGGGCCGCCTGCCGGGTTTAGGGTCAGAGAAAGCTGTTTTAATTGCTGCCCGCCTCATTGGATGCCTATGCCGCAAACGTTATGATTTTTCTCTGTGGGTGTGCCGGAAAGAACGTCCATGGAGCGATTCCGGGAAAGCCCCGCCGGAAGCGTACTTTCCAGAGACCAGTTTACGGGCGTGTCCCCGGTTGCTTTCAGCGTTTCCTCGCAAGGCACATTGACCGTTCCGGTACGCAGAGCGGTTGTTATAATTTCAGGCGGCGTTGCCCCGGATTCTGCCTTAAAGCTTGCGGAGATGGTATGGATGCCGGTCACGTGCGGGAAGGTATAGCTTGCTGCCGCCCCGACATTTACACCGTCCGCGGTGACATCTTTAAGTACATAGCCACTCAACACGGAGAGATAGCAGGTCTGGTTAGCGCCCTTCACTACGTTGGTTGTTCCAGAAGGCGAGATTGCAGCCCCTTCTCCCGCTGCGGCGGTAATCGCAACCAGCGATTCGTTCGTTGTATAGGTGATGACGGCGTCCTGCGTTGCGGAGACGAACGTCACATTCTGCGCTGCGGAGGACACGGCGCTTCCGGGATTGGCTATCGGAGCTACCTGCTGTGGTCAGCGCGGACGGGGTGAGATCTTTTTCGCACGAGCTGTTTTCCAGGCAAAGAGCAACACCGTTCCGGCGGCAATCAGCAGAAATGCCAAGCTGATTGGACGGGTTACAAAAATGCTCAAGCTGCCGTCAGACAGCACCAGTGCGCGGCGGAAATTCGTTTCCGCCAAAGGTCCCAACACGATGCCAAGCAAAATCGGTACCAGCTGAAAGTCCATTCGGCGCAGGAAATACGCCACAATGCCCACGATTACGATGATGTAAACATCATACAGACTGTTGCTCGTCGAATACGCACCTGCAGTGCAGAAGGTCAATACAATACATCCCAAAATTTCGTAAGGGATTCGTGTGATATGTGCATAAAAGCGCGTAAAAACACTGCCGATCAGGTACATGAATACATTGATTACGATTAGACCAATCATGATTGCATACAGAACATTTCCCTGATCGCGAAACAACATCGGCCCCGGCACCATGCCATGAATCATGAAAGCGCCCATCAGGATGGCAGTTGCACCGTCACCCGGCACACCAAGCGTCAGCATCGGAATCATGGTTGCGCCGCACGCACCATTGTTGGCTGATTCCGATGCAGCAATCCCTTCGATTTCGCCTGTTCCGAAGGTTTCCGGATGCTTCGAGGATGTTTTCACCTGATTATATGCGATAAACGCTGCCAGGCCGCCGCCGGTTCCCGGCGTTGCCCCAATAATACAGCCGATCAGAGAACCAATCCCAATTGGCTTTCGGCACCGCTTGTACTCCTCTTTAGTGATTTTGCACTTCGTAATGCTGGAAGCATCGAATACCTTTTTGTCTGTGCGCGGATTATATTGTGATTTCATCATGATTTCAGAAATCGCAAACAGACCAATGAGCGCAATAATCAAATTGATGCCGCTCATCAGTTGAAGGTTGCCGAATGTGAAGCGAGTCGTACCGCTGATGCCATCCATACCGATTGTAGAAATAAACACACCGATACAGGCACCGATCAGACCCTTGAAAATACTTTTGTTCGATACACCGGCGATAACAGACAGCCCAAATACGGCAAGCGCCAGATACTCAGCCGGCCCGAACAGCAGCGTTACCTTCGCAATCTGCGGTGCTAGAAACAGAAGTGCAAACGCACTGATAAGGCCGCCTATGGTAGACGCAAACAGTGCCATAGACAACGCCTTATATGCCATGCCTTTTTTTGTCATCGGATAACCGTCAAACAACGTAGCCGCATTTGCCGATGTACCCGGTGTATTGATGAGAATTGCCGTAATCGAACCGCCATATGTGCCGCCGCAATAAATAGCCAGCAGCATGAGAATCGCCATGGTAGGCTCCATGCCATAGGTCAACGGAATACACAGGATAATACCTAAATCTGAAGTAAGACCGGGGATTGCACCAACAACAATGCCAAGCGCCAATCCGAGCGGAATAATGAGAAAATTCTGCCACTGTAACAGAACCTGCAGTCCGCTTAAAAACATCTCCACGAAATCTCCCCCTTTCCTTACGGCAGCGACACATGCAACAGGGTTTTAAAGACAAAGTAAACCACGCCAACCATTGCAAGTGGAATCGCGTAGTAATACCATTTTCGCACGCCATAGAACAGTAAAATTGCAACGACAAGCAATGCAGTGGAAATCAAGAAACCTACAAATGTCAGCAGCACGATATAGGCCAGAAGAATCAATGCATAGAGTACCGAGCGCATTTCCTTGCGAAAGCTCTCGGATGCGAATGTGCTGCGATTGAGTATAACAACCTTTTTTTCATTTGCAAAAACACCTTGCAGCAGTAGTCCCAAAGAAAACAAGAACATCCCGCCGATTGCAATACGCGGTATCGTCTGAGCATTGACTGCGGAGGTTTCCAGCGTATCAATCTGACTTGGAACAAGCACCCACAATATGGCTGCCGCCACCAGAAATACGATTCCGGAAATAATTTCCGAATTATATTTGATTTTCATAGTCACACCCTCTTAGGCAGCCGACACGGCGTTTCACTTCACATGAAACGCCGTACTCGACTACACATTTTATTTCAGCAGTGCGATATAATCCTTCATGGATTCCTTCTGCTCTTCAATTTTGGTGATGATTTCGTCCTCAGTACCTTCCCATGCCTTCATGCCCATTTCAGCCATGAACTTCTGGAAGTCGGCGTCAGCGTATACCTTCTGAATGAACTCTGTCAGCACCTTTTTCTTTGCATCGTCCACAGAGGAGCGAACTGCAAAATAGTCCATACCGATGAACTCTGCGTCGATGCCCTGTTCCTTAAACGAGGGGATATGTCCAATGCCATCCACATCGATTCCTTCCGGAATAAAAGTACCAAGGCAAGCCAGCTGGCCGTTTTTCACATAGTCGCGGTATACCGGAGGCGAGCCGATGGCAACGTCCACATGTCCGCCAACCAGTGCGTTGATGGCATCCTGTCCGCCGTCATACGGAACTGCCTCTGCCGCAAGACCCAGCTTTTTAAAGAGCACGGAAATCATTGTATAGCTGTCGTTGCCCGGGCCACCGGTGGTCGCATACTTAATCGTTTTTCCCGATGCCGCATATGCTTTCAAATCATCCATTGTCTTGATGCCGCTCTTTTCAGCATTTGTCAATACAACAAATTCTACTTCGCGCATACCGATCAGCGGTGTAATATCATCGAGCGTATAGTTAACATTCTGGAAGCTGGGGGTTAAGGAGAAAAGCGGGCCGTTCGCAACAACCATGCTGTATCCGTCGTCCGCCGCCTGCAGCGCAGCTGCCATCGCAATGGTTCCCGCACCGCCGTTCTTATTCTCTACGATAACCGGAACGCCCAAGTATTTTTCGCCGTAGGACGCAACCTGACGCGCAATGGTATCCGGCCCGCCGCCCAGGCTCCAAGGCATGATAATCGTTATCTGCTTGGTCGGAAAGGCTTCTTCAGATTTACCAGCGTCTGCACTTGCTCCCCCCTGTGCCGGCTGTCCGCAAGCCGTGACGGACAAAAGCATACCGGATACTAAGACCGCACTCAGGATTCGTTTTACCAAATTCTTCATTTTCATTCCTCCATTTTCTCTAACGCTTCTATTTTGATAAATTCCGATATGATGTTATCAGAATTAACCACAATTTTGATGGCCTGTGCACCATTAGGGTTGCAAAAGAACGGTGGGTATTCCCGTTCATCTGTAAACAGAAATCGAACGCCGGGATGCAATCTCTGCAGTGTCTGATAAACCGAAGCGCAAGCGCTATGGTAGCGCCGGTCAGATGATGCAGTAGTTATTACGTATTCGAGCGGCATTATCTGTGCAATTTTCTCTTCAATACTGTCGATTTGTCCGTGGTGGGGCAGCTTGAGAACGTTTACATTTTTGAATACAACATCATCAATTTCGCTCCACTCGCTCGGACAGTTATCCGCTGTAAGTAAGATTTCCGCTCCATCGCCACACAACTTTAACAGCAAGCTGTAGGTGTTTGAAATTCTGTCCAGCAACACCAGTTCTTCCGTGGGGGCTTTTGCGGTAAATGCCTGCTTTAAATGCTGCTCAAAGCTTTTACGTCTTGTGTCAGAAGGCGCGAGCACCTGCAGCTCCAGCCCGGCAGACAAGACGGGCGGCACGCGCGGCGTTATCATATGTACCGGAATCCCGTTTTGCTCCGCATAATGCATGATGCGTGTCACCGCAGAAAGCGCCCGTGCAAACAGATGCGCACTGCGCGGCGCATTTTCATGCGGAATGAAGCTTCGCTCCTGACAAAACAAAGACGGCTCATAAGGAATTGCAATTTCCCGCACCGGAATCTGATATACAATCTGTTCCAGTCCACACACGTGATCTTCATGAATATGTGATATGATGAGCAAATCAATTGCCTGCACTTTCGTATCACGCAAATAATCCACCGCACGGATACGATATGGAAAACCTTCAAATTCAGCGTCACATGCACTTCCGCCATCCAAAAGCATCGTATATGTGCCTTTTTGTACGAGAATTGCGTCCCCATATCCTACATTAATAAAGCTAATCTCCAAGGCATGTCCCCCTTGTTTATTCTTTTAGCAGATTCTATTTGTCTGCCGTTTTATCATCAGGTCGTTTGCCTTTTGACCAATGATACCGAAGTTTGAATGATGTGCTTCGACGTTTTTTTGCCCTCAATCTGTGCAATCAATTCCTCTGCTGCAATGCGCCCCATTTTTTCTTTGTCCACATGAATGGTGGTAAGCTCCGGTTCAATGAGCTGACTGATTTCGCTATCATCAAAGCCGATAATCGCGACATCTTCAGGAATCCGCAGTCCCGCACGCAATACGGCTTTTATTGCACCGATTGCAATCGTGTCGTTGGTGCAGAATAGTGCCGTCGGATGGTCTTCCAGCGAAAGCATCTGGGAAACGCGATGCACAGCATCGTCCACTGTAGGTTCGATTGTTTGCACGAAGCGCATATCAACCTCTTCGCCAATTTCACGAAGCACATCCACATACCCGTTGTAGCGCGCCATATAAACATGCGGCGAAAAAGCGCCCGCAATTAACCCGATTTTACGATGGCCGCGTTGCGTAAGATGCCGCATCGCAAGTACCGCACCACCATATTGATCGGTTGTAACGCAAAGCAGATCCTCTATGTCTAATGCATTATTCAGCATCACAATCGGCATACTCTGTCTTTTTAGCGCCATGACTGTTTCTGCATCGGTCTGTCCGGCAAGCAATACGCCGTCCATATGCTTTTTAAAGCCAATCTGGCCGTTGGGAAGATATAAATCGCGATCGGAAGAAATAAATAGACTAAATCCTTTGCGTGCACAAGTTTGCAACACGGCCTCAAAAATCGCAGAATAAAAGGGATTCATAACCACAGGATATTGCTTTTCATAAATGATGAAACCAATATTATCCGTTCTGCCCCGTACCATGGCGCGGGCAATTGCATCCGGTGTGTAGTTGAGCAGCTGTGCAGCCTCGTAGACCTTTTGACGCGTCTTGTCCGTAACCTGCTCCGGACTGGCAAAAGCGCGGGACACGGTTGCTTTTGAATACCCGCATAGCTTTGCAACATCTAAAATTGTAGCTGCCATAAAATCGCCCCTATGTATACGTTCTCATTTTTGATTTGTATCTTTCCAAATATCAGTTGATATTAGGGATTATAACAATAATGTGAATCTAATTCTCCGTTTAGTGAATGTAAACGTTCTCATGTGTATATTTTACGATGCTCGCTATAATTTGTCAATCCATTCCTCGAAAACGTTTTCTTTTTGTATATCTCTATATTTTTTCGAACAAAATTTTGTTTTATTGCACAGTGCGTTTGTAGAACTGATTCGATATCCCCCCCTATCTTTTGGTGATTTACACTACGCCATAAGCATCTCAAGTCCATTTTCCCTAACCGCCTTTATATGATTTTTGCATGTCCTATCACAAAACCTAAAGAAGCGCCCCGGATAGGGCGCTTCTTTGGGTTTTTACTTTTCCTCACACGGCAGCGAAATACAAACCGAAAACGTCTGTCCGTCCGTTTCGCTTGTAAATGTCCCGCGGTGATCCCGCGCAATCTTTTCACAGGTTTTCAGGCCAATCCGTGTGCTTTCCGGTCGATTTCCGTCCTGTCGCACTGCATTATGCAGGCCGATTGTCAGCATCCCCTGCTCGATACGGTATTCTGCCCGCACCAGCTGTGTCGAATCGCCGTATTTTCCAACATTCGAGATGAGATTGTCAATCAGACGTCGGAAGAGTTCTACATTGACGTACAGACGGCCGGAAAAATCCAGCGCATTCCGCTCAACCGTAAAGCCGCGGCTTTCCAGTTCAAACAGGCCTTCCTCCATCGTCTGCCCGAGAAGCGACGCCGCATCCACCGCTTGCAGGTCGAGTGGTTGCCCCTCCCTGTCGTAAACCAGAAAATACTAAAACAGACGATCGGACATCTCCTTAATCTGCTGCGCCTTACTCCGACTGAGTGCGAGAAAACGCGCGTGCTCCTCTTCATTCTTACACTTCTGCATAGTCATGATGTCGAGATAGCCAATCAGCGCCGTCAGCGGGGTGCGTAAATCGTGCGACATAGCAGTTACCAATGCGTGGTTAGCCTCCCGCGCTTCCTGCTCATCCTGCTGACGGCTGATGACTGCCTGCCTCATGTCGTTGATGCCGCGCGCCAAATCGGCCAGTTCGTCCTCGCCGCGTACGGCCACCGTGTATTCCAAATCACCGCCCTCCAGAATACGCAATTCGTCCCGCATGCGGGTAATATAGCGCGTTTTCTTGCGAATCAGCGTCAGCAGCACCGCAACAAATACCACAAAGGAAAGCAGCAGTGACAGGATGGTGATTGCAAAATAGTAATTCTCAAAAAAGCAGAGAAAGGTCGCCTGCGCCGGACCGTCCGCAAACTGTACCTCGTACTGTGCTACTGGTGCGTCATCCGCTGAAGCCTCCTCTGTCCAGAGCAGTCCCGCGTTGTAAATCGGCTGCCCGTCGCGGCGGAGAATGACCAGCACACTTCGATGATCGCGCAGCCATTGATCCAACGCATCGGTATCCGTACCGGACAGCTTATGCTGATCCACATATGCCTGCAGCTTATCCGCATAGCGCTGTTCTTCCCGGTGCGCGAAGGCATCATTCGTTGAATAGCGGTAAAACCACTCGGACAGCGCAGAATTGGACACGAAAAGCACCGTGCCCGCAAGCAGCAGCGCGGCAATGACGGCTGCAAGCAGTTGGGTACTCAACCGCTTCCATTTGATGCGTTTACCCAACAAAATACCCCTTTCCCCACACGTTTTTCACGTATCGCGGGTTCTGCGGATCATCCTCTAGTTTCTTTCTCAGATTGCGGATGTGTACCATTACCGTATTATTGGCACTGGGAAGGTAAGGCTCCTCCCACACCGCTTCGTAAATCCGCTGTACGCTGTAAATCGTGCCGCGATGGCAAGCGAGCAGCAACAGAATACGGTGCTCGATATCGGTCAGCGGGATGGCCTCCCCCTCGCGCGTGACCTCGGCGCGATCGGTGTGAACGGTAAGGCCGGGCAGCGCAACCGTGTCGCTCTCCTCCGCAGGCTCTTTGCCGCGGTACACGCAGTACCGGCGCAGCATGGCCTTGATACGGGCTGTCAGCTCGGCATAGGAAAAGGGCTTCACCAGATAATCGTCTCCGCCCGCCGAGAATCCTACAGTTTTATCCGAATCCTGCGACTTTGCGGTCAAAAACAGGATGGGTACAGTCGATTGCTTGCGAATCTCGGCGCAGGCCGACACGCCCGACCGTCCGGGCATCATCACGTCCAGAATCACCAAATCGATTGTATCATCCATGCGTTCAACAGCCTGATCACCGTTGGCCGCTTCGACCACAGTCATGCCCTCGCTTTCAAGCAAAATGCGCACAACCTCACGGATTTCGGGATCGTCATCTGCAAATAAAATCTTTTTCTCTTCCATTTCCCCGCCTCCTTATTCCATCATACAGGACGTTGCACCGCTTGACCAGCATTACGTGCGCGGCGACGCAAGCAGCACGCGAACGCGGCCGCCCAATGCATCCTCCCGATCGTAAAAGGCGCGGATTCTGTAACGCCCGGTGTCTAGTTCGTTACGATCAATCCGGCGATACATGCCGTTTACGACCACATATGCCGCACAGCGGTCGGAAATCGTGTACGCCTTGCCGCCGCCCTTAACCGTCATGC
Source organism: Butyricicoccus sp. Marseille-Q5471 (assembly GCF_951230135.1). GTDB lineage: Bacteria > Bacillota > Clostridia > Oscillospirales > Butyricicoccaceae > Agathobaculum. The sequence continues at coordinate 116,446 of NZ_CATNVC010000002.1, forward strand.
CGGAAAGCAATTCCACCTGCTTAAGCTCGCTCAGCGGACGAATACTGCTGATTTCTCCGCTTTTACGGACAAACTTCGCGGGTCCCGGCTGAATGCCAAACAGCTTATCCGAAGTTGATAAGTCGCTCTGCTCGCCGTTAATCAAGAATCGGTAGGTGCCGCTCGTGCTCATATTTTCCGACTGCTCCTTGGCCGAAAGCACGATGCCGTAGGCGTGGCGGTCGCCGGTTAAATCCTTTAAAATTAAGCCGGTGATTTCTCCCGCAGGGTTGGTCTCTGCCCAACGCACATTGTCGGACGAGAGGTTCAGTCCGTCCAGACGGCTGAGGAACACGCGTGCACCACCGGTTTCGTCTGCATCCAGAATATTGGCCGTGGGCGAAACCGGCGTGTTGCCGATGCGCCCTGCCGCGGCCGAAACCCTGCCGGAAACCGAAGCCGAGCTGCCAAGAGAAGTGATGTTTGTCTTGTCCGTGGCAAAGGTCACGCGCACCAGCGCACCGGTTTCGTACTTGCGGTCGGCACGCAGGGTGTAGTTCTGACCGTCCAGACCAATTAGCGTGACCGACGGTGCATCGAAATTCGTGCCGGTAGCCGACGGGAAGTTCTTTGTTTCACTGGAAATGACCACGCCGACCAATTCACTGGTCAGGGCGCTCGCTGCATATGCCGCGACTGCCTCCCCATTCCGTCCAAGCAACAGCGTGACATTTGAGCCGAGCGGCAAACCGCCCGACGAGCCGAGCGCCGCAACTGCCGCACCCAAAACCGGGTATTCCGTACCCGCAACTGTGACTGATGTGGGACTCTGCTTGTTCGGCGCGGTCTTTTCCAAAGTACCACTGACACGGCGCGCATACGCCCAGACAGTCTGTCCCACGCGGTCGTAATACAGCACATCCCACGGCTGCAAATCGTTTGCCGTAGCCGGCGCATCGTTTCGGAACACGCGCTGCGGTGTAAAGGACAACGCACTCTTCCAGCCTGCCGCTGTCACAACGACCGGTCCCTCAGTAGCCTTTTGCAGCATGGCAGTATAGTCCGGGTTGCCTGCGCTGTCAAGCGCGTAGCCAAGAGTCTGCGCATATTTCTGCTCGCCCTCTTTCGGCTTTGCCGAAAGCAGATTGTAGAGCAATCGCGCGCAGTCGCTGTTGCTGATCGAGCTTGTGGACTCCGCCGAGATGCCGTCTCGCAGACCGAGCGTTGCCGCGAGCGCCATCTGCGCCTGCGGATAGCTGCCTGCAAAATCAGCCGGCGTATAACCGAGGACACCCAGTACAGCGGTCATAGCCTCCGCGGCAGTGACGGCTTGCCTAGGGCGGAACGAGCCGTCCAGATAGCCCGACATCCACCCCTTGTCTGCCGCGAGCTTGATCGCGCCCGCCGACGGGTCGCTGTGCGGCACATCACGATAGGGCGAGACGACGGCAGCAATCTGATTTTTATAGGCTGACGCGCCTGCCAACATGCGGGCAAACGCGCCGCGCGTGACCGTACCGCTCTGTTCGGCGTTCACGCCGAGCACGGCGGCCACCTGACGGATGACAGCCGGCTCACCCGCTGCCGCGCCGGCAGACAGTCCGAATGTGCCGCATAATAAGGCGGCCGAAAGCAATAGAGAAAGTGCTTTTTTCATGATAATTTCCTTTCTTAGAGCCGTTTTAAGAGCATTCTAATCATATCGCAGCGCATCAATCGGGTTGAGCCGCGCCGCGCGTCTGGCTGGCATAAAGCCGAAAAATACACCGATGCCCGCCGAAATACTAAAGGACATCAGCATCGCGCCCATCGAAGGAGAAACGTTCATGTTCATCAGCTTTCCGGCTGCAATTGACACACCTGCACCGAGCGCAATGCCAATCAGCCCACCGATGGTCGAGGTCGTCGCCGCCTCAATGACGAACTGGCTCATGATATCCCGCCGTTTCGCACCGAGCGACTTCCGAATGCCGATTTCCCGCGTGCGCTCGGTGACCGAGACAAGCATGATGTTCATAATGCCAATGCCGCCGACAAGCAGGCTGATACCGGCAATGCCAACGAGCACCAGCGTCATGGTTTTATTCATCTGATTAATGGAGGTTACCATTTCGGCGTTGTCCATGATGTAATACGCATCCCGGCTTTTGAAAATTTCATACAGCTTCTGGTCTATTACGGACTTGGCTTCTGGGTTCTTATCCGCACTGGCTGTGGAAAAGGTAAAGCTCGACACCTCGCCCCCGCCAAGCGCGGAGGAAAGCGTGTAGGGCACGAAAATGCGATCGTCATCCGATCCCTTTTCGCCGTTGGCCTTCTTTTCAAGCACGCCGATGATTTTATATTCATCACCGCTGAGCTTGATAATCTGCCCGACTGCCCGTCCGCGAAACGCCTGATTTGCCACATAAGAGCCAACCACGCACACCTTACTGCGTCGCGAAACATCAATATAGCCTAGGAAACGCCCCTGTGACAGCGTGAGCTTGTCGACCGCGTTATGCTGCTCGCCCACGCCGATGACCTTGGTGGATTTGAGTTCCGTTGTGCCGCGCGTCGTGCGCACGGTGAGGCTTACCGTGGGTGACATCGCCGCAAACATCGACTGGTTCTCGCGGTAGAGCTTATCCAAATCGTCCGGCCCGACCGTGCGCGACGGTCCCATGCCGAACACCTCGACCGTCAGGCGGTTGGTGCCCATTTTGGAAAATTCGTCTGTCATCTGGCGCGACATGCCATCCATCAGCGACACGAGAATGATAACCGATGCTACGCCGATGATGATGCCCAGCATGGTCAGAAACGCACGCACCTTGCTGCTTGCCAAGCTCTTGAGTGCCAAACGCAGCGATTGGAGCAGACTCATGACACCACCCCTTTTGCAAACTGCACTTGCTCTGCCGCGACTGCCGAACCGTCATAGACGATTTTTCCGTCTGCCAGACGGATGATGCGCTGTGCCTCGGCGGCAATGGCGTTGTCATGCGTGATGAGCACGATGGTGTTCCCGCTCTCGTGCAGCTGCCTCAGAAAATCCAGCACCTCACGGCTGGTGCCGCTGTCGAGTGCGCCGGTCGGTTCATCGGCCAGTATGATAGAAGGATCGCCTGCCAACGCGCGGGCAATAGACACACGCTGCTGCTGCCCGCCCGAAAGCTGACTGGGCAGATGATGAATCTTATCCGCAAGACCGACACGGCTGAGCGCCTGCCGTGCCCGCTCTGCCCGTTCCTGCGGCGGCACCTTGGCATACAGCAGCGACAGTTCAACGTTCTCCTGCACCGAAAGACGGGGCAGCAGGTTGTACTGCTGAAAAATAAACCCCAGCATGGTGTTGCGGAATGAGGCCTGTGCGTCCTCATCAATGGTCGAAACGTCGGTTCCGCCGAGCAAATAACGTCCGCTCGTCGGCACATCGAGACAGCCGATGATGTTCATGCAGGTCGACTTGCCCGAACCGGACTGTCCGACGATGGCAACAAATTCACCGCGGTCTATGCGGAAGGAAACGCCGTCTGCGGCGCGCACCTCGCTGTCGCCCATATGATAGATTTTATGAATATCCTGAAATTCAATCAATGGAGTCTGTTCCATTGTGTACCGCCTTCTTAAACCATGAAGTTTTCGCCGCCCATGTCGGAGAATCCTCCGTCCGCAGGCACGCTCGGCTCGGCTGCCGGCGCATATACCTCGTCGCCTTCGGAAAGACCGTCCTTAATTTCAATGTATGTACCATCCGTCACGCCTGCGGTCACCTTGACCGCGTGATAGCCTGCTGGCTGTGCCGGGTCGGGCTGAGCGTCTGCATCGGGCTTGTAGCCGGGGCCGTCCTTGACGTATACCACGTCGCCGTATTGCACGGCGGTCACTGGGACTGCAAGCACCTGATCCGCCCGTGCAACCTCGATGCGGGCGCTGACATTCATGCCGGGCAGCAGCTCCTCAGGCGGGTTGTCAACACGTACGGTCACCGGATAGCTGGTCGTGCCTTTATCGGTGTTGCCCGCAACGCTGCGGCGGATGATGACGCCCGCAAAGGTGCGCCCATCCAGCGCATCCACCTTGACCTGCACCTTCTGTCCGACCTTGACCACGTTGATATCCAGTTCATTGAGCGGCAGATTAAACACCAGTGAGGACAGGTCATAAATCACCGCCATGGCATTCGAATTGCTGCTCTGCGTACCCTGCTGTCCCAGTGTATCACCCGCCTTGATGTTCTTGGTGACGACTGTGCCCTCAATCGGTGAGACAATATTGTAATTCTGCAGAGTTTTATTTGCATTTTCAAGCGTCAGCTCCGCAGAACGGACAGCGAGCGCCGCCGACTGGCTCTGGCTGTTCAGCGATTCGCTTGACAGGGTGAGAATAGTTTCTCCCGCTTTCAGCAGCCCGCCTTGCTTGGCGGAAATGGATACCACCGTGCCGCTGACCTGTGCGGTAATCTCGCTTTCGTCGTTGTAACGGAACGCCGCGCTGCCGCTCGACGCAACGCCGCCAATAACCGCGCTCGCCGAGGCCGACGGAGAAAGCGCACCCGGATTAATCACCGAGATGGTGACGTTTTTGACCATCTGAAAGCCGTTTCCGACCGTGACAGCCGCATCAATCGACTTAATCTTACCCGAAACGGTTTCAAAGCTGCCCGCGACCGTGACCTGCGCCATTTGACCGACCGAAAACCGATCCGCATCCGCGGCGTTAAAGGGCACGGTCAGCAGCATGGTCGCACTGTCGCGCATCGAAGCTACTTTAGCGCCCGCTTCAATCCGATCGCCCACTCCGACATGCAGCGCAGTCACCATGCCGCCGCGCAGCGCCTTGACAATCAGGCTGCTCAGGCCGTCGGTCTGCTGACGGTAGCTCATCTGACTCTGGCTGAGGGCGATTTTGGCGTCCTCAATGCCCTTCTGTGCCTCGGCAGGGTCAATGCGGTACAGCATCTGTCCCTTCTTGACCTTGTCGCCCTCTTCAAATGAGCTTTCAAGCACATTTCCGCTGACGAGCGGTGTCACATTGTATTGATTGATCGGCGCAAGCGTGCCCACGCCGGTCAGCTCACGGATGATGTCACGCCGCTCAACCGGTGCCGACGGAGTGAGGTCCGATGCACCCGCCGCAGGTTTACGCAGTAGATGTACTGCCGCACCGCCTGTGATGCACAGTACCAACACACCGGCAATGATACGCGGTGCGAACCGCCGCAGTTTTGTCTTTGCATCCGGCAACGCGAGTGCTCGGTCAAACAGCTTGTTATTTTGTCTCAGCTTCATAGAGGTGCTCCCCTTCTGTCTCTTTCTTGTATTATCTTCATATCTGGGATTATATCGGGTATTTTACAGGTTTTCCACCCATTTGAGGCGCAATTAAGGAAGATTCAGAAAGCAGTCGCTTCAGCTTCATATTTCTTAAGACATAAAAAACAGGCATATCCTGTCTGGTAAAACGGTAGCATAACGCTCTAAATATTGATTTGCGACTTATCTGCATCGTCGATATGCCCTTCTGTGATTGCTCTAGCCGCAGTCGCTTACAGGTTTTCTATAACAGTATAAAACAGCAAGTCCTCAAGCTATGAAACGCTATATCCCTGACTTTCCACAGAAAAAAGCACTGAAACCTTTGTTTCAGTGCTTTTAATACATCATTCCGCAAGATCTCCGCGCGTCTGAATCGGCTCACATACCCATCACTTCCCGTTGAAAATGCAAAATCTCTCCCCTTGTATTTTTCAGTGGCCCTGCTGTTTCCAGTTTCAAACTGACCGCAGCCGTTGCAAAGTTCAGCGCCTGTTGCACGCCGCGGTGCAGCCGTTCAACCAGATAAACACCGAAAGCGGTATCGCCCCGTCCCGTTCGCCCCTCTAAACTGCGCGGCCGCATGGGACAGGTATACACTGCGCCCCCGGCACAAACCAGCACCTCGCTGTTATGCGTAACCATGACTTCCTTTGCACCCCACGCATGCATCTGCCACGCAGCCTCTGCACGGTCAGCGCATCCGGTTAGGATTTCTGCCTCGGCCGCGTCTGTTTTTAAAAAATGGATATACGGAAAAACCCGGCACTTCTCCTCATAGTCGGCAAAATACAGGCCCTTGCGCTTCGCGTCCAGACAACGCAGAAAGCCCTGCATGTCAACCGCCACTTTGCCGCGCCGCGACAAGGTTTCTATCATGCCATCCTCATAATCTCCGCGGATTAGACCTGCCAGATGATAGATTTCACTTTGGATATCATCGGGTATCTCGTCCGCCCGAAACGATTCGGCAACCGAAGATACTATTAAATCGCGCCGTTCCCGATCTGCTGTGTGATACCAGTTGAGCATCGAGGTGCTGCTTTCGCTTGGCTTCCAGTAAATATCCTGCCGTGAAAATGGCATCAAATCCAAAATCGGTGCATCGGTGCGCGCTGTTTTGGTCAACAGACCGACCTTTGCGCCAACGGCCCACGCCGCATATGCGCTAAACAGCTCTGGCCGCCGTAAAAACGTTCGCAGTGGTCAAGGTGATCACGCGACTCGTCGTTTGTGATGTGTCCAATCAAAAAACTGTCATACCGCTTCATGTGTTGTGTCTCCTCCCGCATGATAGCTGTTTACGGTACAGTTGCCCTGGTCATCAATCATGCACCGAACCGCTTGGTGGTATGCGGGCACAATTCCTGGACGCACCACCGCATCGGTAAACAACAGCTGTGCATTCGCACGCCTCGCCAGTTCAACGGCCAACCCGCTCGGGCAATCATCCACTCGCATGTTGGATACCGAAACCACCACATACTGCGGCCGCAGCATTTCGCTCAGTCGCTCGGTATAGGAATCCCAGTGTCCGTGATGCGGCAGTTTGACTACCGTGCAGGGTGCAATGTCCTGCATTTCCCAGCAGCTTGCGTATACATCTCCCGGCAATTCCACTGCGCTGCCCCGATAGGTCAGCCGCATTCGTATGCTCGTATTATTGATAAACTGATCCAGTTCATCAAGTCTCCCGCCATCCGCAGCGCCCGAAAACTGATTTTCCCAAATCTGTGCCTGTCGGTCATACAGCTCCGGCTCTTCACCAAAAACGTCCAGCTGCAGATTTTCACACAGCATAATCTGCCGTGTGGTCCCGCTAATCCGGGACATTCTCGTACCCTGACGATGCATTTCACGCAGCGCGGGCAGATATGTATTCATCGAATGAAATAGACATCTTGCGCCGGACGAAAGGTCATCCGGCACCGCAAGCGTACGGTTCCACACCTCTTGCGGCGGCAGATAATTGGTCCAAAACTCGTCTATTGAGATACCCGGCAGTAAATGTCGGAGTCCGCCGCTGTGATCCAGATGCAAATGCGTCAGCACCAGCAGATTGAGATGATTAATCCCCTGATCCCGCAGGAACTGTGCGGCAGTCACCCGCTGAGAACCCGGATAGGCCTTGCCGGTGTTTAAATCACCGCAGTCCACCAGCATCACAAATTCCCGTTGGCCGCCCGTTGTTTTTTGTATCAGGATCGCATCGCCATAGCCGACATTGATAAAATCAATCGTCAGCATTCTTTAGTCCTCATCTTTCAAAGCATGGAGTTTTGCGGTATCCAATATGAGCTGCACCGCACCGGTTCGTGCGCCGGTCAAGTCGGGGTTAGAATCATCAATAATAAAGCTATGCTCCCCTACGCGCACCCAATAGCGAATGACGCGGCCAAGGAAGTTATAATGATCGATTACACCATCCAACCGCGCATGATGCTCACTTATTTCGCCCTCTCGTGCTATATGCATGCACTCCGGCCTAACCACAAGTGAGATGCAGCCGCCCGCAGGCACATCGAGTACGACGGGAACATGCAGCGTCTGCCCAGCATACGAGACGAGCGAGCCCCCCTCTTCCGCCGCAACCATCGTTGCCGGCAGGAAGTTCACTGTGCCGACAAAGTCTGCGACAAACTTGTTCACCGGATGGAAGTAAATATCCCACGGCGAACCAATCTGCTCGATTTTTCCGCGCCGCATCACCGCAATGATATCAGACATCGACAGTGCCTCATCCTGATCGTGGGTGACATAAATCGTCGTAATGCCAAGCTTCTGCTGAATTTGCCTCAGCTCGCTGCGCACTTCAACACGCAGTTTCGCATCCAAATTGGACAGCGGTTCGTCAAGCAGCAGAATCTCCTGCCCCATGATGAGCGCGCGGGCAAAGGCAACACGTTGCTGCTGCCCGCCCGACATTTGCTTGGGAAAGCGCGTTTCCAAGCCTTGCAGGTTGAACATCTCCAGCATGTCATTGACCTTTCTGTCAACGACATCCTTCGGCACCTTTTTCAGCCGCAAGCCGTAGGAGATATTCTCATACACCGTCATGTGCGGAAACAGTGCATATTCCTGAAACACCAACGGCGTGTTGCGTTTAAACGGCGGTAAGCCGTTCATCCGCTTGCCCTCAATCAGTACATCGCCCTCCTCCGGTTCGGAAAAACCGGCAAGCTGCCGCATCAGCGTGGTTTTTCCGCAGCCGGAAGGGCCGAGCAGCGTGACAAACGCGCCCTTTGGAATGTTCAACGAAACATGGTCGAGCGCTACAAAATCGTCGAACCGTTTGACGATATTCCTAAATTCAATAAAGTATCCCATAGTGATTTCATCCTCCCGCTTACAGCTCAAGCTTGATGCCCTGCTTGCCCAGAATATACTGTGCTGCACGCAGCACGGCAAACGCAATCGTAATCAGAACAATGGTGAAGGCCGCCGCTTCGCCCCACTGTCCATTCTGCACCAACACCATGATCGAAATGGTACCGACTGTGGTGCGCGGCGCATAAAGGAAAATAACCACTGACAAGCAGGTGACCGAACGCAGGAAGGACAGCACAAAGCCCGACAAAAACGGTGCTTTCAGCAACGGCAAGATGATGTCCTTAAAGGACCGGAAGCTGTTCGCACCAAGATTCAGCGCCGCATCCTCCACCGAGTTTCCGATTTGCTGCAGACCCGCAGTCGCTGCGCTGTAACAGGTCGGAATATTCCAGAACAGCAGCGCGAGCACCATAATTGCAGCCGTGCCGGTCAGCTCGACCGGCTTTTCGTTAAACGCCATAACAAAGCCGATACCAAGGAAGATGCCCGGAATCGCGCCCGGCAGAATGGCAAGAAAATCCAATAGTTTATTGATGCCAATCTGCTTTTTCTGCACGATATAGGCGAGAATCATCGCCAGGAAGGACGCACCAAGCGAGGATAGAAAGGCAAATTTAATGGAATTCCAAATCTGCCCGCCCTTGTGGAACACGTACTGGAGATTTTTCAGCGTCATCGACCAGTCATACCCCCAAGCCTTGGTGAACGCACCATAGAGCAGCGTACCGTAAACCAGCAGAATAAAGAGGGAGATAAACATCGTCAAGCCGAACAACGTCCACTTGACCCACTTGGGCAGAGAAAACGGATTGAGCGAAATCTCCTTGCCGGTGATTGTGACGTAGGATCGACGGCCAACCCAGAAACGGTTGACCAAAAAGATCATCAGCGCGGGCACCAGCAGGGCAACCGCCAACACCGACGCGGTTTTCATATCATACCAACCCGAAATTTGCATATAGGCTTCGGTCGGCAACAGGGCAAGGTCGCCACCAATCATCATCGGATTGCCGAAGTCGGTCAGCACGTTGATTGCCGCAATCAGCGCGCCGCCCGCGATGCCCGGACGGCAGAGTGGGAAAAACACATCCCGGAACACCTGCCAGCGTGTTGCCCCCATATTATAGGCCGCGTATTCCAGATTGGTGGAAATGGAGCGAATAACACCGTAAATCACCGAATAAGCGTACGGGAAAAAGGTAACAGTTTGCACAATCCAAAGTCCGAAACGTCCGTATATGTCCACCTGCATGCCGAGCACACCCTTGGTGATGATACCCTGCACGCCAAACAGCAGGATGTAGCTCAGCGCGACGATGAACGGCGGCGACACAATCGGCAAAAGCGTTACAAACCGAAACAGACCCTTACACGGCACATCGAGCCGCGCATTTACGTAAGCAAACAAAAACGCAACCGCCGTGCAGGATACAGTAGATATCACGGTCATAAACAAGCTGTTTTTGATGGCTGTTGCCCAACGGGCCTTTTGCACCAACTGTGCATAATCCTGCCACTCCGGCACGGTAATCACGCGAATTACCGGGTAAATCACAAAATATCCCACAAATATCACAATCGCTGCAATGACAATCAATAGCAGCGGTTCATTTTTTAATCGCTTCATTTCCTTTACGGATTCTTTGACCGAAACTCCGGCCGCCATAGGATCACTTCCTTTTCCGAGTAGTCAAAAAGCGCCCGCCCCTGACAGGCGGGCGCTTTTTGCTATGCGCTGAGAGCAAAGGAGAGATGGAAACGTTTAGGCGCGCGCCGAAGTAATTTCGGCTTCAAACTTCTCCAATACCGCAGTTTTCATTTCTGTTGCCTTGGCGCGGTCATAATCGACCAAATCAACCTCATCCAGCGTCGGCAGACCCTCGGGAGATGCCACATCACCGCGCACCGAATAGCGGTAGGAAATCTGCGTATGGAAATCCTGAACATCCTTGGTCAGCAGCCAGTCGATAAAGGTTTTGGCATTCTCCGTATTCGGGCCACCCTTAACCACTGCTGCACCACCGACCTCGTAGGCTGTCTGTTTCGGAATAATGATATTGAGCGGGTATCCCTGCTGTTTTACCTTAAAGCTGTCGTGCGCCCATGCGATGGATGCGATGAACTCACCGGTTGCAACCGGACTGATGACGTCGCCTGCGCCTTTATAATAGTGATGCACGTTCTTATCCAACGCCTTGAGATAATCCCAACCCTTATCTTCGCCCAGACGGAAAAGCTGGCAGGCCGTTGCAATATAAGCGCCGCCGGCGGTCACGGGGTTCGACCAGACAAACACATCCTTGTAAGCCGGATCGAGCAAATCATCCCATGTTTCCGGCTTTTTGAGACCCTTTGACGCAAGCTCCTTTTCAAAGCGCTCATCATTGACGATGATGCTCAGCACGCCCATGTACCATCCCTGCCACATATGATCGGGGTCGTTAAAGCGTGCATCCAGATCGTTATTATTGGCAGAGTCATACGCTTCGAGCGCGCCCTGCTCCGCCAGTGAGCCGTACAGGTCAACCGAACCGCCAACCAGAATATCCGCCTTGGGGTTGGCCATCTCCGCCTGTACACGCGCGACCGCATCGCCGCCGCCCAGTGAAATATACTCAATTTCAATGCCGGTATCCTTTTTGAAGCGCTCAGCCAAATCAATGGTATTGTCTTCATTCAGCGCGGAATAAACCACTAGCTTACCACCCGTCTTAGGCGTCTCAGCATCCAATGCGGAATCCGGAGCTTGTGGTGTGGAATCTGCCGCAGCATCGCCCCCGCCGCAGCCCGCAAGCAAGCTTAGCGACATCGTCATGGCCAGACACATGCTCAACCAACGTTTGCATTTCATGATTGTTTTCTCCTCTCCATAAGTAGATGATCGTATGAATACCCTTCTTTGATGGCCTAAGCATATCACCATTATTGGAACGTGTCAATTTACTTTTGGTTGTTTTTTACTGTTCTTTACACTTTTCTTACAAAATCAACATCTTTGTATTTTCTAATTTGTGCATATTGTTTCAATCCGCTTTTTCATTGATTTGAACTTGTCAATTTCATTCATATGTAGTAGAATAGAGCCATCTTATAAAGCCAAAGGAGGACATCCCATGCCGACTATCAAGGATATCGCTCGGGAAGCCGGTGTTTCACACGGCACAGTGTCCAACGTCCTCAACGGCCGCGGCAATGTCAGTGTAGAAAAAATTCGCCTTGTCCGGCAGGCCGCCGAGCAGCTTGGCTACCGTATCAACGAAAAAGCACAGGTGCTCCGTAAGGGCAGCACGCAGACCGTCGCTCTGCTGGTACCCGGCATGATTGGCGAGCAGTATGCCATGCTGTACGAGGTGCTTGAGCAAGAGCTTACCGTGTGCGGATACACGCTTCATCTGTATGCAACACAGGGCATCGATGTGGTTGAAAAGGCCATGCTCTGCGAAGCGTTGGCCACACAGGTCTGCGCCATCATCGTTGACAGCTGTCTTTCGGATGCGGCGCTATTTTATCAGAATGAGACGGACGGCACGCCGGTTTTCTTTTTGCAGCAGACGCAAGCACCCTATCCCGGAAGCTGCGGAGTCAGTTTTGACTACCGGCTCGCCGGAGACGAGATCGGCCGTTACCTCAAGGAGCACGGCGCTCATTCGGTGGGTCTGTTCCTTGGCGAAGAGAGCAGCTACGCAATCCAGCAGCTGCTGAGCGGTCTTCGCGCTACGCTATACCGCGACGAGATTATTCTGCGTACCGTTTGCTGCTCTGACCACCAACTCGACATTGATGCCTTTGAACTGTTTGAAGACAACGCAGCCTATGATTATCTTGTTTGTTCCGACCGGCAGCGCATGCAGGCAGCGCAGGTCGCACACACCTATGCCAGTTTGACCCCTGCGCCAAAATATGTCGTGCTGTCGCCACACCGTGCCATTTCAGATATCAAGCACGCAAATTATGAACTGGATTACAAGCGCATGGCGCATCGAATTTGCAAAACACTATTAGCGCATCTGGAAGAACACGAACCGCTACCCGCCAGCCTGCCCATGCAAAACACCGGATTTCCGGCGGTCTACCGCTGCGATGTATCCAATGCGGAAGAACTGCAAATGCTCACCGTAGCCTCTCCTGCCTCAGTTGCGCTCAACCGTCTGCTCCCCTATCTGGAGCGATCGGCCGGCATCCGACTGCGCCAGACGGTCATGAGTCTCAATGATATTTACGAGCTGCTGCAGCGAAGCGAAGAGTCCTCTCGCTACGACCTGATCCGCATGGACATGGCCTGGCTTGACGAGTTGGGGCCGCGCATTTATTTCCCGCTCGATCAGCTTGCCTTCGATTGGGACGCGCTGTTTCGCCGCTTTCATCCGATTTTCGGCGAACATTACAGCCGTGTGTGCGGCGAGCGGCTTTGCCTGCCCTATGACCCCAGTACGCAAATCCTTTTTTACCGCAAGGATATCTTCGAAAATCCCATCTATAAGCGGATGTATTACGAAACCACGCGCAAGGAGCTGCGGGTTCCGCGCACCTTTACCGAATATAACGAAATCGCTGCGTTTTTCACCCAGAGCCGCAACCCGCTTTCTCCGCTGAAATACGGATCGACTGCCGCAATTGGCAGTGCAACCGTCAGCACCAGTGAATATCTGGTGCGGCTGTATGGCAGCGGTGGTGACCTGCTTGATGCTGACGGGCGCATCTCCATCAACACGCCTGCCGCGCGCGACGCGCTGGAAAACTATGCGCAGACCTACGAATGCTCGGACAAAACCCAGTATCAATGGTGGAAGAACGCCTTACAGAGCTTTGCCGAAGGATCGGTTGCCATGACCGTGGTATTCATGAATCACGCGTCCGATATTCTCAACCTCAAGCGCTCAAATATCGCCGGAAAAATCGGCTTTGCGCCCGTGCCCGGCGGCAAACCGCTCATCGGCGGCGGCGTCATCGGCATGACACGCACCTCGCAAAAGCACGAGGCCGCCACGCGTTTTCTCGATTGGCTGTATACAGCTCCTGTTGCCTCCACCTTTACCACGCTCGGCGGTCTGTCGCCCTGCCGTTCGGTTTATGAGGATCGCGGCGTTTATGAAAAGTATCCGTGGCTGTCCGCGGCCAAGCAGAGCTTCCCTATCGGCAAACTGCGCGGCCACAGCACCTTTTACCACAATTTCAGCCAGTATCAATTGGAGAAACGCCTCTCCTTCGAAATCAAAAGCGCCATTTTAGGTACTGCCACGGTCGGTGATGCACTCAGCCGTGCGCAGTGCGCCTGCGAGCAGTTTTTCTCCTCCACCTGACGCACCGCACGTAGGGCTGCATCATCCGTTACCCGTTCTAAGTGCAATGAAAAAAAGCCGCCTCTGAAAGAGGTGGCTTTTTTTCGGATATAGGAATGAAGTTTATAGGAATGTGCAAATTAAGGATTTAGGATGCCTTACTTAGCCGACTGCTTGCGCAGAGATTCAGGCTCTTTGGGCTGGTACATACCGGCATACGAGGCCATACCTGCCGCATTCATTGCAACCTGATACAGGCCGGAGGCAAGAGCGTCCCAGATAGAGTTAAACATAGGTTATCTCCTTTCTCTTTTTTGAACTTCTATAATCATAAGCAAAGCTATGATTGACAAGGTTAACGAAAGAACAATACCGGCTGCATAATGCAGCGCATACATAGTTAACGATACAATGCCTACCAACAGTGACGATTGGATGGCACGCTGTCTATTGATACGAATGCTCTCGTCCGACAGTGGCTTATTGGGGTTTTCAATGGGTGCAAAACGAGCAATCACCATGACGGAAGCTGCATTTATCAAAAAAACCTGTATCGGTTTATCTACCGGGAACAGATAAGATGTCAACAGCAGGAGCAGAAACGTTGCAATCATCGCGGTGCGGCATCTAAGATGTGAGGAGGCATGATATCCCCCCGTAAAGCGACGTATCGGCACAAATGAAATCAGGAACAGGATGCTTGTACCAATTCTGCCAAAAGCCGCGCCCAACAATCCAATAAGACTGAAATTTACAAGATCGGACAGAAGCAGTTCTGCCCCATACTGATAAATCTCTTTTTCCTCACAAGAGATGTTTCCTCGTGTGACCAAACGGTCAACGATTCGGTTGGATAGTTCAGCAATCATATCTCAAACCCTTTCGTGTTTACATGATAACGCATGAAACCGCTTCAATCAATACCTTGTACACTTTTAGCAGTTTTTCGTGCACACTTTGCAGATCTTCATGATTATGACGAAGAGAGTCAAAAAACCGCCCGCAAACCCACTTGGATTCGCAGACGGTTCTATTAACGGACGCACTATAGCACAGGCTTATACAGTAGTGCACTGTTTCTCACAAACGACGTAAGCGTGAGCGCTTTTTTTCTGCAGCATTTCATCCGGCACCGGCAGCAGGATGTCACAGACGAACCGCTGCTGATACTCATAAAAGTCGATCAGTCCATTATACTTCCCGACAATTTTACGAATATTGCGCACGCCAAATCCGTGTTCATTGGTATGGCGCTTTGTGGTACGCAAATGTGGATTCTGCCCCAACACCGATTGCGCAATGCTGTTGGAAATAACAATGCTTACATACTGCTCCTGCGGCACAATGACTGCCTCAACCGACGGATTGGCGGATTTTGTACTGGCTTCTATCGCATTGTCCATCAGATTTCCAATCAAGGAACTGAGATCCACCGGCTCAACCCACGACAGAGCGTTCTGAACATTGAGCAATACCGTGATATTCTGTTCTCGGCAAATGGAAAGCTTAATTCCCAAGGCCGCGTTCAGCACATCGTTGCCCGTATCCGGCATGTTAGGTTCGTAAATATCATGGGTGTTCAACAGCTGTCCCAGCATCTGCTGTGCAGAATCAATCTCCCCATTTTTAAGCAGCCCTGACAGAATCATAATATGGTTCTTACTGTCATGGCGAACCGCGCTCATTTCCCGATACAGAATGCCAGCTTCTTCCAGCTCCTTCTTGGTGTATTCCTGTTTTTGACGAAGCAGCGCAAGCTCCATCAGGTTTTTGTGATCCTTACTCACCCGAATGAACAGGTTATATGTAAGCAGGTTGGTAATAAAAATACACAGGGTCGCATACAGAAAAATCTGCTGCATATCCGGGTCATGAAAGGCGGCTTTCATCATCAGCGTGACACAAAGCAGGGAAAACAGCGGGATGACCGTCAGCGGAATCAAGTCATTGGTTCGGAGGTTTTGCTCATTGAAATGCAGCAAAATTCTCGTGACATAGAACAGAATCATTTTGGTCAGCAGTACCGCGGCAATGCGCACCGAACTAAACTGCAAAATCAAAATGCGCGGTTCAAGTCCCGACAAACTGCTGATGAGCAAATTGGTGCCGTATGCAATCAGCGTAATAATCGTCATCAGCAGAATCGATATGAACACCTGCACTGTTGCTATGCCCGCCAGATTTGCGCGTGCATACAAGAAGAGAATGACCACCGCAATATAGGTTCCCAGATTATCGAGCGGCAGATAAACATTCAACACCGATATTTGCAGGAACAGCAACGCGAAGGCGATGCCGCATATCAAGTATCGGCGGGGTTTTGGCTGTTTAAAACCGAAGTAGCGATTCATAAAGTCCAGTATAATTGCGTTTTCCAACACATTTACACTTAGTTCGAACAATTGCTGCATCATCTGCTTCTCCTCATATAACGCATGAAGGCCTGTTGCGTCTCCGCCATCCGGCTGCGGCTGATCGGCAGTTCCTCTCCCGAATCCAATATCACCGTGTTGGCACGCAGACGGCTCATATGTGCACAATTGACCAGATACCCAACATGCACTCTGACAAAGTTCGGATGGTTTATTTCCTGCTCCACTTTATTCAGCTGCGCCTTAAAGCGAATCACATCGTCGACGGTATGTATTTGCACGTAATGCGCATCGCTTTCCAAATACAAAATATCTGCAGCGGGAAACGCCCGTTTCTCCCCATGCAGATTGATCAGCAGCGTTCGGTTCTTCTCTTTGCACTTATGCTCCAGCCGTTCAATGACCTGCGGCAATTCCTCTGCAAAGTGCGTTTTTCTCAGAAACCAAAGAGGCTGATACTGAAAGGACTGGAACACCAGTTCGCTGAGACTGGTCACAAACACAATGCTGGTATCCTGCGATCTGGCATGGATTTCTTTGGCAAGCGCAAAGCCGTTGATAATCGGCATATCAATATCAAGGAATGCAACCTCCGGCGGTGCTGTCTCCACCACCTTCAGCAGTTCAGAACCGTCTGTAAACGTCTGAATTTCCATGCAATCGAACAAACTCGGCAAGGCCTCTTTTAACGCTGTTGCAAGGTTGTCTGCGAAATATGCATTGTCGTCGCAAATGTAAACGGTCATGACTTCACCCCCATTGCATTATGTTTTTATTTTATCATGCCTTAGTGTTATATTACAAAACATTATTTTCCATGGAAAGCATACTCCAACCTATCTCTCCCCGGGCTGCGCAAAAAAACAGGATCCCAGTGGGATCCTGCTCTTCTTATGCGCGGTCAGATACATCAATCAAATCAAGCTTGCTCAGGTATTTCTGCTGATAGTACATCAGCTTTTCCTTGAACTGCGGTGTGGTCTTGTACTCCTGCTTCGCATACTCGTGCGTATCGAATTCAGTTGCACCCTCACCCAACTGGATGGTATAAATCGCAATGTTCGAGCAATGGTCGCTGATTTTCTCCAAGTCATGCACGATATCCAGAAACGGAATACCGATCTGCATGGTGCAGGAACCGCCGCCGAGTCGCTCGATATGGCGACTCTTGAGCCGTTCCTTGAGCGTATCAACGACTTCCTCAATCGGCTCGACCGTACGTGCAATGCCAACCGACTGCGTCATATAACCCTCGACCGTCAGCTCCAGTACCTCGCTCACAGCCTCGCACATGACCTGCAGCTCCTTCATGGCCGATTCAGAGAATTTTTGATCGGTCTGACGGAACTCGTCGACCCGGTCAAAGATATTCTGCGCATAGTCGCCGATTTTTTCAAAGTCCGATAGCGAATGCATCATTTCCGCCGATTGCCGGCGCTGATCAACCGAACGGATGTTGTGAATGTTCAGCAGATATTTGCCGATTTCCACCTCTGCCCGGTCAAGGAAGCTTTCATGCTCGTGAAAACGCTCTTCCTCCGGCTTGCTGCTGTCAAACAGCGGTGTAATCGCCAGTTCAAAGTTGAGCTTAGCCGCTTCACCCATATCAATGATGCAGCGCTGTGCCTGCTCAAGTGCAAGCGAGGGCGTGGTCAGGAAGCGAGGCTCCAGCTTGGCCAACGGATCCTCCTGCTGCTCGCCAGACGGCACGCTCCACTCAGCCAGATGCACCAGCTGCTTGGTAAAGGGCAGGAACAGCAGCGTGCAGCTCACATTAAACAGCGTATGGAAGTTTGCGATGCCGCCCTTGTCAATCGCATGCTCCCAGAAGCTAAAGCCGATTACACTGTTGAGTCCGTAAACCGCGGTCAAAAACACGATTGAACCGATTAGATTGAAATAAAAGTGAACCATCGCTGTGCGGCGTGCATTTTTGGAACCGCCGAGCGAGGACAGAAACGCTGTGATGCAGGTACCAATGTTTTGACCGAGAATAATCGGCACCGCCGCCGCATAGGTAATAACGCCGGTGGTAGACAATGCCTGCAAAATGCCAACCGAGGCCGAGGACGACTGGATAATCGCTGTAACGAGCGCACCGACCAGCACGCCCAGTACCGGATTTGCCACCATGGCAAACAGCTGCGCGAACTGCGGCAGCTCCGCCAGCGGTGCAACCGCCTTTTCCATCACCGACATACCGATGAACAGAATACCAAAGCCGGTAAAAATATCGGCGATGTCACGCGTGCGTCGCTTTTTGGCCGTCATCATGATGATGACACCGGCAAGTACAATCAAATACGCAAGGTTTGCCGGCTTAATCAGCTTGAGCAGCAGATTATCGCCAATCGCTCCGCCCGAATCCAGACGCAGAATCTGCGCCGTGACCGTCGTACCGATGTTTGCGCCCAAAATAACGCCAACCGACTGTCTCAGCGTCATGATACCGGCGTTTACAAAGCCGACAACCATGACTGTCGTCGCCGAGGACGACTGAATTACCATCGTGACGACCATGCCCATCAGCAGCGCCTTAAAGACATTTCCCGTCATTTTTTCCAGAGTTTTTTCCAGTTTTGCGCCCGCGGCACGTTCCAGACCCTTGCCCATGGTTGTCATACCATAGACAAACAGCGCCAGACCGCCTACCATTTGTACGAGCGACAGCACATCAAATTTCATGCGCTTCCTCCGTTTCACACAGATCTTACTTTATCTTTTCCTCTTTTTCATACATTATAAAGTATACCTTACGGATAAAACCCCTGTCAACACTCAAACACCAAGGAGATGAAACATGGTGCAAAATCCACTAATTTTGATTTCCAGCGGAAGAATTATGGGTGAATTGTCTATGCAGCGCCGACAGAGCGAGCTATATGGGCTGTGCATTGCACAGTCTGGCGGCGTCGCTGTGCTCGATACGGGCGGCGATTGTTCTGCCCTCGCGCAGCGATGCGATGCGCTGCTGCTCTCCGG
This sequence comes from Butyricicoccus sp. Marseille-Q5471, assembly GCF_951230135.1. Classification (GTDB taxonomy): domain Bacteria; phylum Bacillota; class Clostridia; order Oscillospirales; family Butyricicoccaceae; genus Agathobaculum. Next base: position 135,685 of record NZ_CATNVC010000002.1, read on the forward strand.
CGGCGGTGACGTGCATCCCGCGCTGTATGGTCAGACCTGCGATACCTCGGCGCATCTATCCATCGATCCGGTACGAGATGGCGAGGAGCAGGGACTGTTTGAGGCCTTTGCCGCAAGAAACAAACCTATTCTCGGAGTATGCCGCGGCATTCAGGTCATCAATGTGCTGTGCGGCGGCACGCTGTTTCAGCATCTTGACGACCACTCGGACGCATGTCACCCGGTTGCCTGTTCCGCTCGTCTTACCGCGCTTGTCGGCTCTGCTCCCATGGTCAACAGCTACCATCATCAGGCCTGCAATCGTTTGGGGCAAGGCCTGCGCCTCGCCGCACGCGCACCCGACGGCGTGATTGAGGCGATTTGGCACGAATCACTGCCTATTCTGGGTGTACAGTGGCATCCCGAGCGCATGGTTCCGTCGCTTTGCGACGATGTGACGGGCGAAAATCACGCCACCCTGTTCGACTGGTTGGTTCAGCAAGCATAGGTCAGAAATGATTGACATTTCATGTAGAAAACGCTACACTGAACATGATTATTGCGCTCCACGCTTGTGGTCCGCCAGAACCAGAAAGACAGGATAGGAGAAATCTGCATGAATGCCACCAAAGCCTCAGCGGCACTCGCGCTCACCATGGCGCTGACCACTCTGCTGAGTGGCTGCACGCCCGCAGACCCACCGGCGGACGCTGCCGCCCGTTCCGGTACCGCGCCGAACGAAGTGCTCACGCTGCAGCCCGTTCCCTCCGGCAAGCTGCTTCTCACCGCACGCGGCGAGGACGGGGTCAATCACACGCAAATCGAACAGATTGTCGAAACCAAGTTTCCGAATATCGACCTTGTGTTCCGAAACGATACCTCTTCCGCCTTGGATATTGCGCACGATGATTTGGCGGACCTTTACTTTACCACCGCGCCCGAGCAGTTCAACAGCCGCGCCGACGAGCAGCTGATTGACTTATCAGCGCAGGCATACCTTGATTATTATCATCTGCCTGCACTGGACAGCTGCCAAATTGACGGACATATCTATTATCTGCCCGGTCCTGCGTCTTTAACTGGTATCGTGTACGATAGAACGCTGTTTGAGCAACACAATTGGAAAATTCCTACCAATCTTGACGGATTTATCGATCTGTGTCAGCAGATTGAACAGGAAACTAACCTGCGTGCGCTTCAGGTCTCCTCCGCAGACTTGGACACTCTCTGCGCACTGTTATCCGGCGCACCGGACAACACCGCACCGGCGCTTGCAGGAATCCAGACACTGCTTGATGCAAAAGTCATTGAGCCAAGTGATTTTGAGGCGGAGGCCATTGACAGTTCTCTTTCGTTTTACCGCGATCACGGCTGCGCGATGATGATTGACACGCTCTCCGCGCCGCGCAATGCCGGCACCTACGGCGACGGCAAGCAGCACGAGTTGGGTATGATGCCCTTCCCCTGCGGAAACAATTCAAATTCTGACTACCTGCTTGCCGAGCCAAGCTATTTTGTCGGAGCCAGCAAGGCGCTTGCTGAGCCGAGCAGCGAGGACAAGCTGAAAGCGGTGCACGAAATTCTGGAGCTTCTCAGCACGCCCGATGTACAGACTCAACTGACCGCCAAGGGCACACCGATGCTCAGTCTGGTGCGGGATGCCGCCCCGATTGACGGCGATTTGCTCGCCGACTGTGCAGATACTATTTCCGACAGCCGCGTCACCTCTCTGCGTTATGCCAGCAGCCGCCAAAAGACGGCCGCCGACCTCGCCCTTTCGGATGCAATCCGCTCATTTGCCGCCGGTCAGATGACCTCGCAGCAGGTTGCGGCAGCGGCCGCGGCGGCGCACGACCGGCTCGAGCTGCCTCATGCAGACACCGGCGAATCCGTCGGCACGGCTGCAACAGACTTTACGGTGCTGGAGACCGCGCTCTACACAGCCGATGTTTTTCGCCGCACTGCAGGCACACAAATCGGACTGACCCGTGCCAATACGCCGAGCAGCGGCTGCAGCATTCGTTTTTATCAGGGTAATATCACAGCGGGCGGCGACGATGCGGCACTGGACTTTCTCGCCCGCGGCTATGAAGGCTGCCTGACCGCCATGAAGATGACAGGCGACAATCTGCTCCGCTGCCTGAATGAGATTTATGCGCCTTCTGCCGATTATCCCAACGCCTATGTGGTTGCCTCCGGCCTTAAAATCGAATTCGCACCGTGGGCGGGTGACGGCAAGCGCATCGTCAGTGCCACACTCGCAGACGGAACGCCGCTGAAGCCGGAGGAGATTTACACAGTTGCGGCGTGGGACGATACCATCAATTCCGCACGCGCTGCCGAAACGTGGCAGTGCTCTGATTTGTCGTTTACGGAGATTATGACGGCCGCCCTCTCGTCCGACAGCCCGATTTCCCCCTTTCATGACGGTCGATTCACACTGAACTGGAGCCTAATCGACGAGCCGGCCGAGACCACTAAAACCAAATAAATAAACGCCGTCCGGTTTAACCGGACGGCGTTTTTCTCTTAATTTAAGAAATCCTTGAGCTTCTTCGAACGGGACGGATGACGCAGCTTACGCAGTGCCTTGGCCTCAATCTGACGGATACGCTCGCGGGTGACGTTGAATTCCTTGCCAACTTCCTCAAGCGTGCGGGTGTGACCGTCCTCAATGCCGAAACGCAGGCGCAGCACCTTTTCCTCACGCGGAGTCAGCGTCTTAAGCACCTCAACCAGCTGCTCCTTGAGCAGCATGAAGGATGCGGCTTCCGCCGGTTCGGGCGCATCGTCGTCCGGAATGAAGTCGCCGAGGTGGGAATCCTCTTCCTCACCGATTGGCGTTTCCAGCGAAACGGGTTCCTGTGCAATCTTCAAGATATCACGAACACGGTCAACTGGCATATTCATTTCCTTGGCAATTTCCTCCGGACTCGGGTCGTGACCCAGCTCCTGCAGCAGCTGACGGGAAACACGGATGACCTTGTTAATCGTTTCTACCATGTGTACCGGAATACGGATGGTACGCGCCTGATCGGCAATTGCACGGGTAATGGCCTGACGAATCCACCACGTTGCATAGGTAGAAAACTTAAAGCCCTTGCTCGAGTCAAACTTCTCAACCGCCTTAATCAGACCCAGATTGCCTTCCTGAATCAGGTCAAGGAACAGCATGCCGCGGCCGACATAGCGCTTCGCAATTGATACGACCAGACGGAGGTTGGCTTCTGCCAGACGTTTTTTTGCACGCTCGCCTGCGGCAACCGCCTTATCAAGCGCCTTGCGCTCGTCTGCCGGAATCTCGTCACCCTCTTTTTCGATGCGTTCAATGGCTTCCGCGCCCTTCTGCATCATCTCTGCCAGGCTGACTTCTTCTTCGGGAGACAGCAGATCTACCTTACCAATCTCCTTGAGGTACATGCGGACAGGATCGTCGATGGCAAAGGTCTCCGCCATGGCCGATGTGTCAATCAGCTCGGCTTCCGAAACCTCTTCAACCTCTTCCGGCTCAAAAGCCTCTTCCTCGTCGTTGCCGAGCGCCTTCTCCAGCACGCCCTCGCCTTCGATTTCGATGCCCATGGTTTCCATGGTTTCGTACAGTTTATCGATATCTTCGGTTTCCAGATCAAGTGCGGCAAGCGCATCCGCAATTTCCTTCAGGGACAGCTTGCCGTTCTTTTTGCCGAGCGCAAGCAGGTCCTTGAGTACCTGCTGCTGGTCGACGGTTTCCGGCGTGTTGTTGTTGGTCGTCATATCATTTGTCCTCCCGCGTTTTGTTTTTTGATGCGTCCAAAGGTTAGCAGCGGATCTTCTCCGGCTTCGGCGAGCGTACCGTCCTTGACGCGTTGTAATCGAATCGTGTTTATGTAGTCAGTCAGTGCCTGCCGCTGCTCGGCGGCGGGCGTAGAGGCTGACAACACGTTGGTCAGGTGTGCCATTTCACTTTCAGTTAATTCGCCCTCAAACTGGGCGATACCGACGATTTGGCCGTGTTCGTCCAGCGCGTGCGCGTGCTCATATATCTTACGCAAAATGGGCGCTGAGAACCACTCTGCCGGCAGTTCTTTTTGTAATCCAGCAAGTAATTTCTGGTCGCTGAAAATCAGTCGCAGCACACCTTCCTCCGCCTTTGCCGATTTTATATCCGTATAGGCAAGGGTTTTGTCCTTTGGCTGCGCCATATTGACCGGCGAGCGTATCTCTTTTCTTTCCGCCGCCTTTCGCTTTTTCAGGCGAATGGTCAGTTCCCGCTTGACCTCAACCGCCATGGCTTCGGGCGTTACGCCCGCCATTTTGGCCGCACGTCCGGCGTATACCTCGCGCTCCACCGAAGAATCAATGGTGGCGAGCATGCGTGCTGCATCCTTGAGAAACTGCACCCGCGCCTCATCATCCTCCAAATCATATTTGGCGGCGATTTGTTCGATGCGGTATGCGTTGTGGTTTTCACTGCGCTCAATCAGATTGCGGAACGCATCCGCGCCCTTTTCGCGCAAGAATTCATCCGGATCCTTGGCACCCGGAATTTTAAGCACCTTGACCTGCAAATCGCATTTTTTTAGAATATCAATTGCACGCTGTGCCGCTGCCTGCCCCGCGCCGTCCGCATCATAGGAAATGACGATTTGTCCGGTGTGCCGCGCAATCATGCGCGCCTGATCCTCGGTCAGCGAAGTGCCGAGCGAAGCCACCGCCGAGTCAAATCCTGCCTGATGCAGCGCGATTACGTCCATATAGCCTTCCGCCAAAATGAAATAGTCGCTGCGCGTCGTCTTGGAAAAATTAAGCGCAAACAGATTTCGGCTTTTGTGGAAAATGGGCGTTTCGGGCGAGTTGAGGTATTTGGGTTTGGAATCATCCATGACTCGACCGCCGAAGGCGATTACGTTGCCGCGCACATCGATGATGGGAAACATGACGCGGTTTCGAAACCGGTCATATACCCTGCCCTTTTCGTTGCGGCTCACCAGTCCCGCGTCGAGCAGTTCCTCACGAGTGTAACCCTTTGCGGCCATCGCATCCATCAGCGCATGAAATGAGTCAGGTGCATAGCCCAGACCGAATTTGTTCATAATCCGCCGATGCAGACCGCGGTTTAAAAAATACTGCTGCACCGACCGATTCTCCGGCAGCCAGAGTGTGTCATAAAAGAACCGTCCCGCGTCCTTGCAAAGGGCGTACAGCCGTTCCCGGTGCCGCGCCGCCTTTCGCTCATCCTCGCCCTGTTCGGGCACCTCGATGCCGCAGCGGGCAGCCAGGAAGCGTACCGCATCCGGAAATTCCAGGCCCTCGGCCTTCATGACAAAGGTGATAACGCCGCCGCCCGCGCCGCAGCCGAAGCAGTGAAAAATCTGCTTGTCGGCCGAAACGGAAAACGACGGACTTTTTTCATTATGGAAGGGGCAAAGTCCAAAGTAATTTGCGCCGCTCTTTTTGAGGGGAACGTACTGTGACACGACATCAACAATGTCGTTTCGTGCCGACAATTCGTCCAGAAAGATGCGGTCAAAGGCCATACGCGCATCCTCCTCTCCGCATTATGCCCAATTCGTCAATCTTCAATCTTGTTCCAGCTTTTGGGGATAAAAAGCCGTTTATACGCGGTAATAGAATACCGATCGGTCATGCAGGCAATGTAATCGCACACCACTCGCTCCAGCGGATCGCCCTGCGTCATCAGTACAAAGTAGTCCGCCGGCAATTCATCCGGATGTTCAACAAAATATTCATACAGACTGCGCAGCATATTTCTTGCGCGCGTCTCTTCGCTTTGCGCCTCCGTGCCGCGATAAACATAGTCAAACATAAACCGGCGCAGCTCCATCATCGCGTCATGTACTCGCTCGTCCATGCCGATTTCACGATGCTCCATGCCGTATTCAATCATCGCCGTGACCATCGTATCAATGCGCTTGCCGTGCGAATCCCCCAGTCTGTCCCGCAGGGCTTTGGGGATATCCTCCGCACGGATGAGTCCACCGCGCACGGCGTCGTCGATATCGTGGTTAATGTACGCAATGCGGTCGGCGTAGTGGATAATGCGTCCCTCCGGGGTGCACGCCTTGCGGCTGCCCGTGTGGCAAATGATGCCGTCCCGCACCTCGTGGGTCAGGTTCAGCTCCTCCAGCTTGTCCACCATGCGCAAGCTCTGCTCGTTGTGGCGAAAGCCAAGCGGACAGACCTCGTCCAGCGCCCGCTCACCCGCGTGTCCGAACGGCGTATGTCCCAAATCGTGCCCAAGTGCAATGGCTTCGGTCAAATCCTCATTGAGCGATAGCGCACGCGCGACTGTACGCGCAATCTGCGCGACCTCGAGCGTATGTGTCAGGCGGGCGCGATAGTGGTCGCCCTCCGGTGAAATGAACACCTGTGTCTTGTTGGACAGGCGACGGAACGCCTTGGAATGGATGATGCGATCGCGATCACGCTGATAGCAGGTGCGGTATGGACATTCGTCCATCGGCTTTTGCCGTCCCTGCGTTTTGACCGAAGGCGTGGCCCAATCGGCGAGTGTCTGCGCCTCGCGCTGCTGCTGCTGTTCTCTGACTGTCATGAAGCCGGTTTCCTCCTGTTCGCGAAAAGCCTTGTATTAAGTAAGTACCGCGCCGATCCGAAAAAACCTCTTTTTTTCACAAAATTTCAGTGTATTTTTTTATCTTTCGGCATTCCCCGCTCAGCATTGTGAATCCCGTCAAGATAGCTATATATATGCAATATTTTTTAGATATAATCACCATTCAAAGAAAGTTTCACGGACAGCAAATGCTGCCCGTGTTTCTATTTGATGCGCCGACCCATGAACTTGGTCTCCACGACCTCTGCATAGACCTGTCCTGCGGTCGTATCCGCCAGTGCGCGGTTGAGCGCTTCTTCCCCGCCCGCGGGCAGAGAACAGGTCAGCGTCACATCCGCTCCGTAGTCGGTCTCCTCGACCGCGCAGTCAAAATCGGGCAGTAAGTGCTGAACGATTTCGTACAGGTTATATGGGCATGCAATCAGCACAACGCTGAACATGCTCATCTGCATTACGCCCGCAGCCTGAACGGCAATCTGGGCACCCTGCGTATACGCGCGCACCAGACCGCCCGTACCAAGCAGGATACCGCCGAAATACCGTGTCACCACACAGCAGACGTTGACCAGATTTTCATGCCGCAGCACGTCCAGAATCGGCATACCGGCTGTGCCCTGCGGCTCGCCGTCGTCCGAGTAGCGCATGATATTGCCCTCGCGCAGGATATACGCCCAACAGTTGTGCGCGGCATCCCAGTGTGTTTCGCGCATTTCCTTGATTTTGGCGACCGCCTCATCTGGAGTTTCGACCCGCCAAAGACGGCTGGTAAATTTGGAGCGCTTTTCCTCGAACCGATCCTCGCCATAGGCGTCAAACGGCACGAAATAATCCTTCTCCATCAGTCAGTCCTCGATTTGGTACGCCATGATACGGCCATAGGTCTTATCATCAACCACAGCCTCAAGAATTGTCCCGTTTTCGGCGTAATCGATCGATTCCACCTGTGCTTCCCGATGCAGCATATCGAGCACCGCGCCCTCGCTGTACGGAATCAGCAGTTTCACCTTGTGCTTGCCCTTACCGAGCGCTTTTTCAATCGCTTCGAGCAGGCTGTCCAGACCGACGCCCATCTTGGCTGAAATCTTCACGCCCTCATCGGGACGGAAGAAGGGAATGACATCGGGATGACACTTATCGGCTTTGTTGTAAACCATAACGCGCGGAATATCCTGTGCGCCCAACTGTGCGATTACCTTGTCAACCGTTTCCGCCTGCGTCTGCCAGTTCAGGTCAGACACATCAACCACATGCAGCAGCAGGTCGGCATAGACCAGCTCCTCAAGCGTTGCTTTGAAGGCCGAAACCAGATGATGCGGGAGCTTGCGGATAAATCCAACCGTGTCGGAGAGAAGAATCTCCTGTGTATCCGAAATGCGCTTTTTGCGCGTTGTCGGGTCAAGCGTGTCAAACAGCCGGTCGTTCGCTTCGATGCCTGCATCGGTCAGCGCGTTGAGCAGCGTAGACTTGCCCGCATTGGTATAGCCGACAATGGCAACCATCGGCAGCTCGGTTTTCTTACGCTGACGGCGCTGCACGGCGCGCACCTGACGCACCTGTTCCAGATCCTCCTTGAGCTTATCAATGCGGCGGCGGATATGGCGGCGGTCGCTTTCCAGCTTGGATTCGCCCGGGCCGCGCGTGCCGATGCCGCCGCCCAGACGGCTCATCGACCTGCCCATGCCGGACAGCCGCGGCAGGATATACTGGTACTGCGCCAGCTCAACCTGCAGCTTGCCCTCGCCCGTGCGGGCACGTTGTGCAAAGATATCAAGAATGAGCGCCGAACGATCGAGCACGGTTCTGCCGGTCAGCTCTTCCAGATTGCTGATTTGCGAGGGTGACAGCTCGTTGTCAAAAACAACAAGGGCTGCATCGTTCGCCTCAGCAAGCTGCTTTACTTCCTCGGCCTTTCCCTCGCCGATAAAGGTGCGTGCCTCCGGCGCGGGACGGCGCTGCAGCGTCATCGCAACCGCTTCGCCGCCTGCGGTTTCAAGCAGAGCCGCGAGCTCGGCCATGGTCTGCTCATTTGTATCCTGATCGGCGGTGAAGCCCGGGCAGGACAGGCCGACCAGCACCGCCTTTTCGGTCTTCTGTTCGGAAAGATTTGCTTCGTTCATCACATAATCTCCTTCCTGTTATATAAAGGAAAAAACCATCGAAAGCAAACGTTTCGATGGTTTTCTGAAGATGCTTACTTATCCAGATTGAAACGCTTCTTGAAGCGATCAACACGTCCGCCGGTGTCTACCAGCTTCTGCTTACCCGTGAAGAAGGGGTGGCACTTGGAGCAAACGTCAACGACGATATTCTCCTTGGTGGAGCCGGTCTCAATGACATTGCCGCAGGCACAGCGGATAGTCGTCTGCTTGTACTCGGGATGGATGCCCTGTTTCATGTTGTTTCACCTCTTTTCACGAAAATATTCTAACAGTCGTAAATTTATGATAGCATAGCAGGTCGTAAATTGCAAGCATTATTTTAGATAAACAAGATTTTCTTCTTTCCAATCCTTTAAAATCGGAATCATAGAAGCCGCGAGTGCCTTTGCTCCTGCAAGGTCGTGCAGCAGATAGTTGCCGCATTCGATGCGGCCTGCGCCCGGAATTTCACCCTCATACGCTGCAACGAAGTTCATCGTCTCGCGCACCAGTTCGATTGCATCCGCAGGTGCGAGGTCACGCACAAGGAAATAGAAGCCCGTCTGGCAGCCCATCGGACCGCAGTAGATGATGCTGTCCTGAAAGCGTGAATTGCGTGCATAGGTTGCAAACAGGTGCTCGAATGTGTGCCCTGCCGCAGGCTCAATGTAGGTACCCGTATTCGGATAAACCATTCGAATGTCGTAGGTTGTAATATCCCCGTCCACGCGGGATGTGTACATGCCGGGTTTCAGCACGTCGTGGTTGACTTCAAAGCTGGCAATTCGTTTCATGCCGTTTCCTCCATTGCTCCAATGATGATTTGACGCACGCGCTCCGGCAGTGCGCGCAGCTCTTCGCGGGACAGACCGTCGGTTTCCACCGGCGGGTGAATGGTCACACGCACCTCGGCCGGACGGATGCGCATGCCCTTGTTCGACTCCATCAGCCGATGTGTTCCCTCAATCGTGACCGGTACGATGGGAGTGCCCGCCATCGAAGCGATGCGGAACGCGCCGCCCTGAAATTGACCGACCGCACCGCCGCGGGAACGAGTGCCTTCCGGAAAGATGGTCAGGCCATGTCCGCTTTTCAACAGCTCCGCGCCCTGCCGCAGGGTTTCCGCGCCCGCACGGGGATTGCGCCGATCAACGAACAGGCAGTGCAGGTGGCGCATCCAGACGCGCACCAACGGCAGCCTGCCCAGTTCCGCTTTTGCAATCAAGCCGCGCGGCGCACCTACGCAGGCCAGCATGACCGGTACGTCGAAGTTGCCCTGATGATCGCCGACATAAACCGCTGCACGGTCAGGCAGGTTTTGCCGCCCGCTCACCTCGACCTTCGCACCGGCCAGCCAAAGCAGGCGGCGCGCCCAGTTTTGAACAACGCGTTCAACCAATCGGTCGCAGCGCTCCATTTCGCCCCGGTGCTCCAAATGGTTGGCATAGGCGCTAAGTGGTGCGCAGATGAGCAGATACAGCCAAAAATACATGAACCAAATGAGTGTCCGAAGCAAATCTTATTCCTCCGCCGTCGGTTTCATAAACCGGAGTTCTGTTTTGTAAATGCGCAGCAGCAGCGCATAGGAAATGACAAACGCCGCAACCTCGGCAATCGGGAACGAATACCAAACCGCCTGCAAACCATATATCCGGCCAAGCAGCCACGCCGCAGGCAGAATGAGCAGCAGCTGACGGCAGACCGACACAATCAAGCTGGCCATACCGCGGCCGATGGCCTGAAAAATGGTCGAGTTGATGATGCCGAAGGCCGCGCCGAGGAAGGAAATGCTGATAATGCGAAGGGCGGGCACGCCCACCGCCAACATTTCGGGATCGTTATTGAACAGGCGAATCATCTGCTCGGGAAAAATTTGAAATACCACAAGTCCGGCGACCATGATGGCAACCGCTCCGGCAAGCGTGATTTTGTAGGCACTCATCAAGCGCTTTTTGTTGCGCGCGCCGTAGTTGTAGCCCATGACGGGCAGCGCACCTTGGTTGAGGCCGAATACCGGCATAAACACAAAGGTTTGCAGCTTGAAGTAGATACCGAGCACAGAAACCGCGATTTCGGAAAACTGAATCAAAATGACGTTCATCCCCGCCGTCATGACCGATACAACGCTCTGCATGATGATGCCGGGCAGGCCGACACGGTAAATATCGAGTGCCGTGTGTCCCTGCCACCGAAATGCGCGCATATTGATTTTAACCGTTTTTTGATGCCGGAATGCGCCCCACAGGCCAATCACACAACCCAATATCTGCCCGATCACCGTGGCGATTGCCGCGCCGCGGATACCCATCTGCGGGAACGGACCGATGCCGAAAATAAGTAGCGGATCGAGGATGATGTTGCAAATCGCGCCGAACAGTCCCTGACACATCGGGATAATCATGTCACCTGTTGACTGCTGAATTTTTTCAAACATGATAGAAATGATGACGAAAATACTGCCGCCAACCGCGATACGCGAATAGTCGACCGCCTGCTCGAGCACGGATGCGTTATCCGTGAACAGCGACAGGAACGGGCGGCTCAAAAACAGGCCGATCAGCACAAACGCAAAGCCGCTGATGATGGACAGCACAATGCCGTGCTCCGCCGCATCATCCGCCTCCTGTTGGCGTTTTTCACCAAGCCGCCGCGCAATCAGCGAATTTACGCCAACGCCCGTTCCCACGCCGATTGCAATGACCAGCGTCTGCAGCGGGAATACCAGCGAAACCGCCGTCAGCGCATCGGTCGAGAAGCGCGCGACGAAAATACTGTCCACAATGTTGTACAGCGCGTTGATCAGCATGGAAATCATAGCCGGCAGCGCCATCGAGAAAATCAGAGGCCCCATGCTGTGGGTGCCCATTTTGTTGGACTGTTCCAACGGTAATACCCCCTTATCGGTGATGAAAAACGAAACCGCGCCGGAATACTCCGCCGCAGCCGTTATCATCATATAGCTTGTCTATTTTAACGGAATACAGTTTGTTTTTCAAGTGTTTCGCAGAGTTTTTATATTTTTCCGTCGAGTTCCTCAAAGGAGCGCTCAACAAAGAAGTCGCTCGCCGCACGCAGCTGCGCCTCGCCTGCCGCGTAGGCCGGCTCCGCCATGCCACAGACACGAAAGCCTGCACGCTTCGCCGTTTCGCCCGCATAGGGCGCATCCTCAAAGACAATGCACTCGTCCGCCGCAAGACCCAGTTTTTCGGCGGTGCGCAGATAAATATCCGGGCGGCGCTTGCTCACGCCGATATCCTCAATCGTCAGCATGAAGTCAAAATAGTCGAGCATACCGCGGTCACGCAGCGCTTTCTCGGCATGATGGCGGGCGGTCAGCGTGGCAATTGCCATTTTAACCTTATTTTCCCGCAGGCGGTCTAGGAAACGGAGCACACCGTCTTTCGGCTGTGCCAATGCTTCGTAGCGTGCTGTGATGAGTTCATCCAGCCCATTTACCAGTCCCTGTGCGTCGAACGGCAGGAACGGATAGGTGTCGATAAAATACTGCGCGCCCTGCAGCTGCGTCGTGCCTTCAATCGCCTCATAGTCTGCATCGGTGACGGTCACGCCATACTGCCCCAGAAACCGCTGACTCAGCTGATCCCAAACCGGCATCGAATCCAGCAGCGTGCCGTCCATATCAAAAATTGCGCCTTTGAAATTGTGCATGAAAACCTTCCTTATTTCGTTTTGCGGTCGATAAACTGCGGCCGCATCTTGGAGTAGAGAATCTTTTGCTCGCGGTACAGGCCGTAATAACCCGAAAGCATATAGGCGACCGCAATGACGATTGCAAACATAGGCAGTCCCTGTCCGCCGAACAGTTCAAACGCAAGCAGCAGCGAGGTCAGCGGCGAATTGGTCACGCCGCAGAACACCGCTGTCATGCCGAGGCCTGCGGCAAACGAGGGGTTCAGTCCGAAAAATCCGCCGTAAGCCGCGCCGAACGTCGCGCCGATGAACAGCACCGGAACAATCTCGCCGCCCTTATATCCGACGCCAATCGTAATCGCAGTCAACAACAGTTTGATGAAAAACGCCGTATACTGCGCCTGCCCCATCATCGCACGCTCGATTACTGCTATGCCCGCGCCGTTATAATCCCGCGTACCAAGCAGCAGCGTAACCAGCACGACCGTCAAGCCGCCCGCCGCGATGCGCAAGTATTGATTGGTTATGTATTTTTGGTACAGCCTGCCGATATTATGAAACACCATGCACACGACAGCGGATAGCACGGCGCATACCACGCCGAAAATCACGAGTTTTACCAATAACAGCGCGGTTACCTCATCCGGCACACCGCTGATTGGAAAAGCCGTCGTGCCGCCGCCGAGTGCCAGCGCCACGCGATGCGCGATGACCGAAGCCAAAATACATGGAAACAGCGCCGCATAGTACATCACGCCGACACTGATAACTTCCATCGAAAACACCGTCGCTGCGAGCGGCGTGCCGAACAGCGCCGCAAAGCCCGCCGCCATACCGCACATGGTAATCGTACGCGAATCACGGTCGTCGAGCCGCATCCAGTGGCCGATATTGCCTGAAATGGCACCGCCCAGCTGCAGTGCCGCACCCTCGCGTCCGGCCGAGCCGCCAGTCAGATGGGTCAGCACCGAGGTGACGAAAATTGCCGGCGCTAGCCGCAGCCGCACCGGATGGTTTTCGCGCACCGAGGTCAGGATGAAGTTGGTGCCCCGCTCAAGCGGCATATCTGCCTTAGCGTACCAGAACGCAATAGCGACACCGGAAAACGGCAGCAGATACAGCAGCCAACCGTGCGCTTCGCGCTGTGTTCCCGCCCACTCCAATGCATGGTGAAACGCCGCGCCGACCGCGCCGACCACCACACCAATGACCACCGCAAACAAACACCATCTCAAAAAAATAACCACATTTTTCAATTGTTTCTCGCAATATGCTTGCCGCTCCAAAGTTTCACCCCTTATTTCTTCATCAAAGCGATAAAAGTGCCCCGCAGCAGAAACCACGGGGCAATGCTCATTTACTTGGACGTAACCGAAGTTTCCTTAGGCACAACGTCGTGTGCGCCGCCCTCGACAATCGAGGTAGCAGATACCAGCGTAATCTTCGCTGTCTTCTGCAGTTCCGGAATCGACAGCGAGCCGCAGTTGCACATCGTAGAACGCACCTTGCTCAGCGTCAGCGTCACATTGTCCTTGAGCGAGCCGGCGTACGGCACGTAGGAGTCCACGCCTTCCTCAAAGGACAGCTTTTTATCGCCGCCGAGGTCATAGCGCTGCCAGTTGCGCGCGCGGGCCGAACCCTCGCCCCAGTATTCCTTCATGAAGGTGCCGCCCACATTGACCTTGTTCGTCGGAGACTCGTCAAAACGGGAGAAATAGCGACCCAACATCAGGAAATCCGCACCCATGGCAAGCGCCATCGTGCAGTGATAATCATGGACAATGCCGCCGTCCGAGCAAATCGGCACGTAGACACCGGTTTCCATATAATACTCATCACGCGCTGCAGCAACTTCAATCAGTGCAGTTGCCTGACCGCGGCCAATACCCTTCTGCTCACGGGTGATGCAGATCGAGCCGCCGCCGATGCCGACCTTGATGAAGTCCGCGCCGGCCTCAGCCAGGAAGCGGAAGCCCTCACGGTCAACCACGTTGCCTGCGCCGACCTTGACCGCATCGCCGTACTTGGCGCGTACCCACGCCAGCGTACGTGCCTGCCACTCCGAGAAGCCTTCGGAAGAGTCGATACACAGCACATCCGCACCGGCCTCAACCAGAGCAGGGACGCGCTCTGCATAGTCGCGCGTGTTGATGCCCGCACCAACGACATAGCGCTTGTGCGCGTCGAGCAGCTCGAGCGAATTCGCCTTATGGCTGTCATAGTCCTTGCGGAACACCATGTAAACCAAATGCTGCTGCTCATCTACAAGCGGCAAAGCGTTCAGCTTGTTGTCCCAGATAATGTCGTTGGCGAGCTTGAGGCTGGTGTCCGCAGGCGCGGTAATCAGCTTCTCAAACGGCGTCATAAACTCAGAAACCTTAGCATCACGATCCATACGGGAGACACGGTAGTCACGGCTGGTGACGATGCCGAGCAGCTTGCCGTTGGCCGTGCCGTCATCTGTGACCGCCATCGTGGCGTGGCCGGTTTTTTCCTTAAGCTCAAGCACGTCGGACAGCGTCTGCTCCGGACGCAGGTTGGAGTCGGATACAATGAAACCTGCCTTGTAAGACTTCACACGAGATACCATCGCCGCTTCGCTTTCAATGGTCTGCGAACCGAAGATGAAGGAAATGCCGCCCTCCTGTGCAAGAGCGATTGCCATGCGGTCGTCCGAAACGGCCTGCATGATTGCTGAAACCATCGGAATATTGGCATACAGGGCAGATTCCTCACCCTTCTTATACTTCACGATCGGCGTGCGCAGGCTAACGTTTCCCGGAACGCAGTCCGCTGACGAATAACCGGGCACAAGCAGATACTCACTAAACGTACGAGAAGGCTCCTTGAAATAAAATGCCATATTCTTTCTGCTCCTTTTCAATTCCTATAAAATTTAATATTGTTTTTTATTATACCCTTTTTCCCATGTAAAGTAAAGCGTGCTTGTGACGGTTTTTGTGCTTTTTTGGCAGAGTTTCCTTATGCAAAACGCCGCCGCGCAACCCGTCCGCACACATGACGAAACCCCAGTGCTGAGGCACCGGGGTTTCCATTAAATCTCATATGCTGCGCTCGTCTCCAAAAAGAACAGCACTCTTTTAGAAACGGGCCTGCCGAACACCTGCTCCACCGCATAAGCATATGCCTCGAGCTGCGGACGGTATTCCTCCGCGCGTGCGGCAAGCGAGGACGGCGTCACGCGGTCGGTCTTGAAGTCGAGCACGATGAATCCCTCATCCGTCTCAATCAAGCAGTCGACCACACCCTGCAGCAGCACCTTTTCCTCCGGTGCACCGGCTGCAATCGGAAAATACTGTCCTGCCGGTGCGAGGACGGAAAACTTAAACTCCCGTCGCACATGCTGCCCCTTCATCTGCTTCTGATACAGAGATGATGCAAAAAAGGCTGTAATCCGCGCCGGCACGATCGCATCTGCCTGTTCGGGGGACAAAATCCGCTTCTCGCGCAGACGCGCGAGCTCCTGTTCCACCCCGTCCGGCGCAGAGGAACGCTCAAAATCGCAGAACTGCAAAAACAGGTGATGCGCTGTGCCGATTTCCGCACGGGTCAGGCGGTGCTCCCCCTGTTCAAACAGCGGCGCGCGCAGCACCGGCTCGCGGCTCGGCGGCGGAGTCTGCTCGGCGGCTTCGTCCGCGCGGTAGCCGCGCCCGACACCGGTCGCGGTCAGCTTGCTCGGCAGTTCGGTCAAGTAGTCATGCGGATAAGTGAGATACGGCTTGACCTCCGGCAGCTCCCGCTCCGTTTCTTCAAAACGCAGCACTTCTTCCGCACCGTCCACCGTCAGCTCTGCCGGTGTGAGTACGCGAAGCGAAAACACATCAGGCGTACCGGGGTTTTCGGTCAAATCCAATTCATACTGCTCGCGCAATGCCCGCGCCGCCGGATGTCGCAGCAGCGGCGCAATAATCCAGCCGAGCGGCGCACGCAGTGCACCCATCGCGTACTGCGGCAGCTTGGGCAGCGCAGCCAGCTGCGCCCACTTTTTCAATGCATTCGCAAGAGTCCCGCTTGCGCAGGTGATAATCAGCTTTTCCCGCGCACGCGTCAGCGCAACGTATAGCACGCGCAGTTCCTCCGAAACCATCTCCCGCCGCTGCAACGCCGCCACCGCCGTGCGTTCAACCGTGTCATACTGCACCCCGCGTGCCATATCGCGGCATTTGCTGCCGAATCCCAACTCGCTGTGCACCAGCACCGGCTCGCGCAAGTCGCCCTCATTAAACTGCTTAGCGCAGTCCGCCACGATGACGACCGGAAACTCCAGTCCCTTGGACTTGTGGATGGATAGAATGCGCACCGCGCCGCCGGTCGACTCTGCACCGACCGTCTGAAAATCCTCACCGGTTTCGGCCATGCCGCGCAGCAGACGCACAAAGGCAAACAGTCCGCGATACCCCTGCCCCTCAAACGCGCGGGCGCGTTCAAAAAAGGTCAGCAGATTAGACTGCCGCTGCGCCCCATTCGGCAGCGCGCCGTAAAGACCGAGTGCACCTGTTTGATCATAAATCTCCCACAGCAGGCGGTAAACCGGCTGATCGCAGGCGAAATCACGCAGAAAATCCAGCCGCTGCAGAAAAAGCGCCGCCTTTTCGTCGGTTTCAGCCGCTTGCAGCAGCGCATCATAATAGCTAATTTTGCGGTCGGTCAAACGAATGTCGGCCAGCTCCTGCTCGGAAAAGCCGAAAAGCGGCGAACGCAGCACACCGATCAGGTCGACATCCTGCCGCGGATTATCAATCACGGCGAGCAGCGAAACCATCACGCCGACCTCACTCGTACTTAGCAGACCCCCGCGCTCCTCCGCCGAGGCCGACAGGCCGACCGCCTCAAGTGCCGCTGTGTAAATCCGCGCTTTTCCGCGCGGCGAGCGCAGCAGGATAACGATGTCGCCCGGTGTGACCGGACGCAATGCGCCGGACGCCTTGTCGAGCACCGGAAACCGCTCATCCAGCAGGGCACGAATGCGCTTTGCAGCCAGCCGCGCTTCGAGTTCGGTCTTGTCCGCGCCGTCATCGTCCTCACCCGTTGCCGACGCGTCGATGAGCAACACCTCCGTCTTGTAGCGCGGGTCGTCTGCATCCGGATACGCCGCTCCCAGATGAAGCGCTTCGCGGTCGGTATAGACCAAATCGCCTACCGTTTCGCCCATTACGGACTCGAACAGGTAGTTGCACGCGTCCAGCACGCTCCCGCGCGAACGGAAATTCTGCCCGAGGATTACGCGGCGCGGCTCGCGCTCCTGAGCATGCTCAGCATCGGCAAATTGGCGGTACTTGTCCAGAAAAATCGTGGGATCGGCCAAACGGAAACCATAGATACTCTGCTTGACGTCGCCCACCATGAACAGGTTGGTTTCCGCTTTGGAGAGCGCACGAAAAATCGCGTCCTGTACGGCGTTGGTGTCCTGATATTCGTCTACCATGATTTCGGCATACCGCTCGGACAGCGTCCGCGCCAATTCGGAGCGCTCTGCCCCGTTATAAAGCAGCCGCACGGCAAAATGCTCCAAATCGTTGAAATCCGCCTGATTGCGTGCACGTTTAGCGGCGGAAAACGCATCATCAAACGCATTTACCACGTCAATCAGCGCAGAAAGTGCGGGTGCGGTTAGGCTGCGATCATAGACCGCACCGTTTGTGTCAACCGTAAGCCACTTGTCACGGATGGTCTTTGCGACCGTTTTCCACTCCTCGCGCAGCGCCTTGATGTGTTCCAAAAACGCCTTGTCCTCATAACCGCGCGGGGAGCGCAGGGTGTCAAACGCGATGCCGCGTGCCGATTCGACACACTCGTCCCACACGCCGTGCTCCAACGCGCTGAGCATGCTCACCGCCTGTTTCAAATCGTTTTGCAGGGCACTGCGGTATTTGTCGAGTTCTTCGACATCCTCCAGCTCCGCCACCGCCATGCGCAAAAACGCCGCGCCGTGCTCAGCCGCTGCATGCGCCTGCTCAAGCAGCACGCGTCCGTGCGGGGTGTTCATGTCCCCCGCGTACAGACCGCACCGCACGCGTTCCAAAAATGCGCGCGGATCGGGATGCGACTGAATCTTATCATAGGTGCTCAAAATCACCTCACCCAGGCGTTTATCATCACGCCCTGCGGTCAAAAGGTCGGTCAGCGCGAAGAATTCGCTGTTTTCCGCTTCATACGACGCTTCCAGCACCTCTTCCAGCACCTCAGCGCGCAGAATCTTCCCTTCCTGCTCGTCCATCAGCCGGAAATCCGGCGCAATGCCAAGCTGTGCCGCCTGTTCCCGTGCAAGCTGCAAGCACATCGCGTGCACGGTCGTAATCTGCGCACGGTGTACCAGAAACAGCTGCCGCCGCAGACGGGTGTCGTCCGGCCGTTTGGCCACCTCGGCAGCCAGTGCCGCGCCGATGCGCTCGCGCATCTCAGCCGCCGCCGCGTTCGTAAAGGTCACGAGAAGCAGCCGGTCCACGTCGACCGGGTCGCGGTCGTCGGTCAGGCGGCGCAGCACACGTTCGACGAGTACCGCCGTTTTGCCCGAGCCTGCCGCCGCAGAGACGAGCAGTGTGCCGCCCCTGTCTTCAATTGCGGTTTGCTGGTCCGCTGTCCATTTCGGCATGCTGCTCCCCTCCTATCTGCTGCCAGAATTCCTCATCCGAAAGATGGCGCAGCAGCCGCGCACGGTCGCCCGCGGTTTCATCAAACCGACAGGCCGCGCGGAAATCACACCAATCGCAGTAGCTTGAATTTTTGTCCTTTTTGCAGGGCACCGCATCAACGCTGCCAGCACGCAGCTCCTGCCCCATTTCGAGCAGCTTTTTCCGCGTGTACCGCGCCAGACGACCGAACTTCTCCAGATCGGCCACCGCCGATTTGGCAGAGAGACTCGGCTCTTCTTCACCCTTCTTGACCTTGATGGAGACAGGCAGATACCGTCCGTCGCCCGACAGGCCGCGCTCCATTGCATCGAGCAGCTCCATATCGTCCGACAGCAGTCCCGACCGCCGAAGCGCCTTGTCACGCATCGCGCGGAGCTGCTCCTCGTCAATATCGCGGGACGCGTCGGGCAGTTCATCGCGCACCGGCACGTACAGCACGCCCACCGGGACAATCTCGTTCAGCTCCTCGGCAAGCTTACTCCGATAGCGCTCCAGCCCTTGCTGCTGCAGCGCGGAAAGGTAGATAATCATCTGCATATTAAGTCCGTACCACACATCAGAGAGCGCAAACGATTTTTTGCCGCTCTTGTAATCCATCACGCGCAGGTACAGCCGACCGTTTTTAATATACCCGTCCACGCGGTCGACCTTTCCTGAGAGACTGACCGAAACGCCGTCCTCCTCGCATGCGACTGGTGGCAAATCGCCGCCGCGGGAAAAATCGACCTCGTAATCAATCGGCAGAAAATCGGATGCGCGCAGTTCTTCCAGAACATTGTCGAGAATCTGCTCCACCGTTTTAACGAGCCGCCGGAACAAGTAACGGAATCGCGCCGTCTTGGTTTCCAGCCCGCCGAGTTCCTCCTTGACATAACGCTGCACTACCGTACGGCACACTCGCTTAATCGTATCGGCCTCGGCAGCGCCCGCGCCTCCCTGCTGCGCGCCAAGCTCGGCGAGTGCGTGCTCCAACACATAATGGATGAATGTACCCGTTTCCAGCGCGTCGAACTTCGCCGCGCGGCGCTTTTTCGCCTTGAGTCCATACTGCATGAAAAAGGCAAACCGGCAGGAATAGAAGGTGTCAACGCGCGACGCGGTCAGCGCGAGCGATTTTCCGTACAGCCCGTCAATCGTATGCGGACTGACAAGCGGCCCGCGGCTGATGCGCTGTTTTGCCGCATGGCGCACCCGCTCGTCCTCCTGATAGTACGCAAAGGCTGCACAAGCAGCAGGCGAACGATCCCCCGACAGATAAGCGCAGGCCAGTTCAACCGCAGGACGTTCGGCTTGCAGCCGATCCTCCGCAAGCGCAGTCTGGTACTCAACAAAAGGAACCCCCTCAAGCAGCGAGCGCACCGTATGAATAAAATAGGATGGACGCGTCTCCTTGCCCGCCGCATCGGTCGTGTGATAGCTGAGCAGCAGCCCCTCGGTCGGGCAGGACAGTGCGCGATACAGTGTCTCCTGCTCCATCAGCAGCCGCTCCGCGCCCGAGGCCTTCAGCTCTACGCCCAGCGCATCCAGCTTGTCCCGATCGAGATCAGTAAGCAGAGACGCATTCGCTGACGCTTTCGGAATCAGGCCATCGTTAACGCCAAGCAGAAGCACATACTTTGCATTTTCGCCGCACGCGCGGTCAATGCTGCCGCAGGTCACGCGATCGAGCGAGACCGGAATCGAGCCCACATCATATTCACCAAGCACAAGGCGAAATAGCTGTGCAAACCGCTGTGCGGTCAGCGGCATATCGCCGCAGACCCACGCGAACTGCTCCATCGCTGAAACGAGAATTTCCCACAGCTGACGGTATTCCTCTGCGAGCTGCAGTCGGCCCGCCGTTTCGTGTCGAACGGCGCGGTCGGCCATTTGTCCCGGTGCATCGACCGCACACAGGAAGGCATACAGTGCACGCACACAGTCTCCCGCAGGCGTTTCACCCTTCAGCTGCTCGCGCAGAGCCGCGAACGGCGCGATTGCTTTTGCCCGCAGTGCATTCAGCTCGTCAAGCTGCGCACGGGAGGTATCGTCAAACGGCAGGCCGTAGCCGTCCGGATGCATATCCCACTCCCGCTCCCACACGCCGCCGCGAATGTTCCAGGTCAGCACATAGTTCTCCAGACGGTCTACCTCGTCGCGCGTGAGCAGGGTCAGTCCTGTTTTAAAGCAGGCAAACAAATCCTCATACCGAAAGCCGCCCTGCACTGCATCCAGTGCGCTTGTCACCAGTGCCAACGGCGGACGCGACAGCAAATCCGGCTTTTCGGCGAGGAAAACCGGAATATCATAGCGTGACATCGCCATAGCAAGGGGCGCAGTGTAGGAATCAATTTCACGCGCCGTAATCACAAAATCACGGTAGCGCAGTCCTTCATCTCGCACCTTGCGGCGGATCAAGGCCGCGGCGTGTTCGCACTCGTCAAACGGCGAACCGGCGGCGTATATGACAACCCCCTCCCCCGTGGCGGGGCGGGAGGTGCGAACCGGCAGCAGGCTTTCCGCCTCAACCGCCGCCAAATCGCTTGGCTGTGCCGCTTTGCTCCCGCCGCAGTCGGTCTGCTCCACGGTCATGCCGTGGCGTTTCGCCATGCGTGTCAGCGTTCGGACGGTGCGGCAGCCGGTGATGAAAATTTCAGGATAGCGCATATCACAGGTGACCGCCGCTGTCAGCGGAACGCGCATGGACAGCATAGCATCGATGACCGATAGCTCCTGCGGCGTAAAACCCAGAAAACCGTCCAGATAAACCGCTGTACCGTCCAGCACGCGGCTTTCCGACAGGCGGTCACGCAAATGCGTCAGCCGGTCGCGCGGGTCGGGCAGCGACTGTTCGCACAATCGGTCATAAGCCGTATACAGCTGCGCGAGGTCGAGCAGTTTTGCGGAAAGCGCCTGATCCTCGCTCTCCTCAGCCGCCTCAAACAGCGTCTCCGGCGGTAGCGCACAGGTTTTGCACTCGTCAATCAGCCGCAGCGCCTCGCGCAGCAGCTCAGGCTTGTCCGCAAGGCCGCTCCACACTGACAGCCCGCTCTGCACACGTCGTGCGGCCTGCTGCGCTGTAAGCAGCTGTCCGGCCGGCGTAAGCATCTGCTGCGCCAGACCGCCTACTTCGGCAAAAACGCGGTCACAGAGCCGGGAGAAGGTCAGCACCTCGGCAGTTCGTGCGCCGTGGTTGTCGGTGCATGCCGCCAGCTTTCGTTCATATACGTGAGAGTTCAGTTCAGGCACAAGCAGAATCTGCCGCCCCTGCCCCGTCTCACTCAGGCCTGCAATTTCCCGCAGGATTGCCGTGGTTTTACCGCTGTTTCCGCGGCCGGTCAGGATATGCATAGCGCCGTCCGCCCCCTTTCTGGTTTATGCCATTATCGTACCATTTTTGAAAAAAAGAATCAAGGCGTGAAAAAAAGCGAAAATTTTTGTTGACATTTGTCTGTATGTGTAGTATTCTAATTAAGCACTTCGCAGTTGGCCCGGTAGCTCAGTTGGTTAGAGCGCTAGCCTGTCACGCTAGAGGCCGTGGGTTCAAGTCCCATCCGGGTCGCCAATTTTGCCTCTGTAGCTCAGTCGGTAGAGCAGGGGACTGAAAATCCCCGTGTCGATGGTTCGATTCCGTCCGGAGGCACCACTTACATCCTGCGTGTCTTTCGAATCGAAAGGCGGCTCTTGAAAACAGTCCGGCGGACTGTTTGAACCGCCGTGGCTTTTCCGCAGAAAAGCGATTCCGTCCGGAGGCACCACTTATATCATCAAGAGCCTTCGGAAAAGCCGGAGGCACAAAATTCCACATGCGGCTGTAGCTCATCTGGTAGAGCGCCACCTTGCCAAGGTGGAGGTAGCGAGTTCGAGCCTCGTCAGCCGCTCCATTTTAAAAGCACCGTTATAAACGGTGCTTTTTTCATGTCCAAATATCCCCTTCCATTGACAATGCTTCGATGCAAGCGTATACTGAGTATGATAAGTTATACAAATCATACTTCGATAAGGAGATGCGCCATGAATGCACCGGAAGGCAAATATGCTTGGACCGTTAAGGTGGGCGAAAAAGGTCAATTTGTAATCCCCAAGGAGGCTCGCGACATTTTTGACATCAAGCCCGGCGATACCTTGATTCTATTGGGCGATGAGCAGCGAGGCATTGCAATCCCTCCAAAAAGCTCCTTTGCAGAGCTCATCACTAAAATATTTCAAGATCAACAACCGCCAACGAGTGGCGATAGAAGATGAGAAAACACTATATCGATAACATTCGGTGGATTACCGTAGCATTGGTGTTGGTGTACCATGTTTTTTATTTGTTCAATCACGCCGGCGTGCTAGGGGGCGTGGCCGCTTTAGAGGGTGCAAAATGCGCGGACGCGCTGCTGTATTTTCTCTACCCCTGGTTTATGGTGCTTCTGTTTCTCGTAGCCGGCATCAGCACACGATATTCTTTGAATCACCGCACTGCCAAGCAGTTCATACGCGGCCGAGCCGTCAAGCTTTTGGTCCCTTCCACGCTGGGCCTTTTCGTCTATCAGTGGATTTCGGGTTATTTTAACCTGAAAATCGGCGGCGGTCTTCCCTACATTCCAACTCTCATGCGATACCCGGTTTTTGTCATTAGCGGTATTGGCCCATTGTGGTTTATCCAAATGCTCTTCTTGTTCTCTCTGCTGATGGTCGCCGTGCGCAAGCTAGATCGCTCCGATCGGCTTTGGAGCGTCTGCGGCAAAATGACTTTACCGGCTCTGCTTCTGCTTGTGTTGCCCATTTGGGGCGCCGCGCAAATTCTCAACCTGCCTGTTTTAATCGTGTATCGGTTTGGAATCTATTTCTTCGCATTTTTACTGGGATACTTCGTCCTTTCTCACGAAGCGGTCATTTGTCGACTTGAAAAGGCAAAAATACCGCTTGGCATCTCCGCAGTTCTGTTGGGCGTTCTCTACACACTCTATTATTTCGGCAGTGATTACACCTCCGCCGCCTGCCTGCAAAGCTTTTTTACCAATTTATATTTATGGATTGCGGTGCTGGCCGTTCTGGGTTGTGCAAAGGCGTGGCTTGATTTCCAGTCCGCGTTTACCAGCTATATGAGCAAGGCCAGTTTCGGATGGTACATCCTGCATTATCCCATTCTGCTTGCCGTCTGCTATGTTTTGGTGCACGCGTTCAGCCTGCCTGCCGCCGCGGTATATCTGATTGCTCTTGCAGCTGAGTTTGCGCTCACTGCCGCTACATTCGAAATCCTAAAAAGGATCCCCATTGTCCGCTTTTGGGTTTTGGGAATTCAAAAATAAGAACGCAGCTATGCGCCATAAATTTAGGGCAGGCATCCGAAACCGGGTGCCTGCCCTAAAATATTCTGCTTCATTGCACATCATCTGACGCTGCCGCCGCGTTACTCTGCGACCGTTCCGTCCTGCTCCAGCAGCACATCATCAATCATACGCAGCAATTCCAGTGCACTGCGGAAGAAACAGGAGCGTTTCTTCTCAATCCAAACGACTTCTCCCTGCCAGCTTGCGTTTTGCCGAAAATTGATTCGCACCAAAAAGGTCGCCAATTTTCCGGGCGCACAGACGGCATCCTCCCATCCCTCAGCGGTGCGTTTTGCGAGCGCGGGCGCACGGTGCTCCAACAGTGCGCGGCGATCCTCAAACCGCTGTGTGTGCATGGTCTGATCCAGCAGATCATCTATATAGTGTATCAACGGCATGAGCGCTGAAAAGACAAACGTGGTCGGTTCAAACGCAGTATGCAGCCTGCCGGAAGGCACACCATTGACATATCCATCAAAGCAGAGCTTCAGCCCGCGCGCTTCGTACGGAACGGAATCCATTGGAACTGTCAACACGCTGTATCTGCCCCCTCTCCGAAAAGGTATTCCCTTTTTCTATTTTCTTTATTATGACATACTCCGGTTAAATCTCGGTTACATCTCGCCGAAAACGGGACAAATCTGCGAAAAAATTTTGCCGCCCCTCACTTCCCGCTTTCATCATTCCATAATCCGCTCGCCGTCCTGCGGACGAAGAGGACGTAGTTTGCACGAAAGCATCACCGGAGACTTGGGGAATTCCCTGCGAAAGGTTTTGCGAATACGCTCCATGACCATTTCACCGGTTTCATAGGTCACGGTTGGCAGCAGCACCACATATTGCGACGGACTAAACCGAGAAACGATGTCGCACTGGCGTAGGCTTTTCCGCACAACTGACAGCACTTGATCCATTGCACGGTTGAGCACCTTCTGTTCAGGGGTTTCCATGTAAGCATTGGTCACGGTCAGCAGTCCCAGAAAGATTCGGCCGCCATAGCGTGCAAGCACGCGTTCTTCAATGCGGTAAATATCCTGGAAAATGCCGAATTCGCAGACAAACGCACCGGTTGTCCCTTCTTTTTCTTGCAGCCGATCGCGCACGCTATCAATGTTCATGTCGGTTGTTTCTTCTGCCGCCGCAATCTTACGATACAGCGCGCGCAGTTCGTCCGACACCTGCACACCCAGCTCGCTGTAATACAGCTCCGTCACACGATTGTACTGCTGCATGGCTTCCTGATTGCGTCCGCACGCCGTCAGCGCCAGAATCAGTTCACGATTGAGTCCCTCATCCAGTTCGTCAAACCGAAGCGCATCCCGGCACAGATCCGCCGCTTCATCGGCACGTTGCTCTTGCCGCAGCCGCTCGCAGAGTTCCCCAACGAGTTTGAGATAGCAGCCATGGAAATACACTGTCGGCGATACCATCCACAGCTCGGTTTCATCGGACAAGCGACCGCGATACAGGGCGCAGGCCTGCTCGAGCAGCCGCATCCGTTCCTCTCCGCCGCAGTCTTCCTCCTGCAGGCGGTGAAACGCCTTCTCAAACTCCACAAAATCACACGTGGTATCAAGCGCCGGATTCCACTGGTACGCACCCTGTCCGACCGTAATGAATGTAAGCTCCTCCGGCGCGCCGCCCTGCACCAGTGCGGTACGCAAGCGGTGCATCAGCGTTTTGAGTGCGCCACGCGGATTTGCGCTGCCCTCATCCGGCCAAAAGGTCGCATAGAGTTCGCCATGCGGCACAGGACGATTCTGGTGCATAATCAGGTATTGCGCCATGTTTTTCAGTTTTTTGGAGCGGCTGAGTGGTCCGCTTACCACCACCCCGTTTACTTCGATCGTGAGTTCGCCAAACAACGCGACCGAAACCTTGGTTTTCGGATTTTGTCCTTTCACCACAGATCACCACCTCCGCTCGTCTGATTGAGTGACAGCTTTTTGCTCATTTGTTCCCGGTTAAAACAATATTGTACCGCGTTCTCCGCGGTGATAACATCCGCCTGGCACAATCGGAGCAGCTCATTGTCCATCGTCTGCATCCCTGTGCCGGCGGAGGCCTGCATGACCGCGCCAATCTGATGAATCTTCGCATCCCGAATCAGATTTGCAACGGCCGGATTCACACGCAGCACTTCGGCCGCCGGAAGCACACCGCCGGTTTTCATCGGAATCAGCTGCTGCGAAACAACGGCACGCAGCACCATAGATAGCTGAATCCGTACCTGATTCTGCTGTGCCGCCGGAAATGCGTCGATAATACGATCAATCGAGTTCGCCGCACCTGCCGTATGCAGGGTGGAAATCACGAGATGTCCCGTCTCCGCCGCCGTCATAGCCGTACGGATGGTCTCATAATCCCGCATTTCACCAAGCAGAATCACATCGGGTGCCTGCCGCAGTGCAGCGCGCAGCGCGGGTACATAACCCTCCGTATCCATACCGATTTCGCGCTGGGACACAATTGAGCGGTCGTGCTTGTGCAGATACTCAATCGGATCTTCGAGCGTAATAATATGCCCTTCCCGCGTTTTGTTAATGCGGTCGATCAGGCAGGCCAGTGTTGTTGTTTTGCCGCTGCCCGCAGGTCCGGTCACAAGAATCAGACCGCGCGTCAGGCTGCTCAGATCCATCACCGAATCGGGGATATGAATCGCCGCCGGATCGGGCAGGTCGAACGTAATGATGCGAATGACCGCCGCCAGCGAGCCGCGCTGCCGATACACATTGACGCGAAACCGCGACAACCCCGGAACCGAGAACGCGAAATCATCCTCGCCTTTCTCATGGAGCACCCGCATTTCCCGCTTGCCGAGTGCATAAATCTTGCCAATCATTTCGGCTGTTTGATCGGGCATCAGCCGCTCCCCCGTGTGGGTCAAATGACCCTCCACCTTGTAAGACGGCGGCAGACCGGCAACCAAAAACACATCAGACGCGCCGCACGCCACAACCTGATGCAATAATGCGTTGAGTTCTACCATTTCTCCCTCTTTCTTGCCTATTCTTGATAAACAGGCAGCGTGGTATCAATTTGCGCGTCCTCTCGGCTTTGTATGCGGTAGGATATAACCTTCGCCGCGGTGTCTCGCCCCTGTGCGGATAATTGCAGCTGCGCCACAAGCATCCCCTGTGCGCCTGCATCGGCCGAAATCGTGAGCAGCCGCGATGCGGCGTCATACTCCGCCTGTACGCCAAGGCTTTGCGCCGCATCTGCCATCGCAGAGCCTACGGCATCCGGCGTCGCCGTTGCGTGTACCGACAGCACACTCAGCGCCGTTTCGACTGCTGCCTCAGCCTCATAATAGCTGCGCACCGTCTCCGCGGCCCGCTGCGCAATCCGATGATCCGCGCGTGCACGCGACAGTCCCATCAGGGACAGGCAAGCCATGCACAGTACAATCAGCACGGTCAACACCGTCGCTCCGCCGAACACAATACTGCGGCGCGGCGTGCGCCCCCCGGTCATGCACCCACCTCTCCGGCGAAACGCCGGACGGTCAGCGTGTACAATTCGCGCCGATCTTTCGCTGCATATACCGTGATTTGTGCCTTATACAGGTTGTTTCCCATATCTTCGGGCATCAATTCCAATAAGTAATCGGCATCTTCCGCCGTTTCGTTCCAATTAGCATCATAACGAATGGTTTCTGCCTCCATTATACCATCTGCCGCTTTGAAGCGCTCAGCAGAGTTTTCGGCCGCAACAACTGCGCGATCGAGCGTTTCGCTCTCTTCACTCAGTCCGTGCGCATGCGCCAACAGGCTCAGGCAGACCGCCGTGCAGATGCAGAAAAAGATGAGATTGACACCCAGCTCCAGCAGAAAGGTTTGTGTGTGTTTCAGGCGTTTCACGGGTGCACCTCCCCTCTTTTCGGCGCAAGCAGCAGACTTTGCGTTTGACCGTCCTGCGCAGTATAGTCAACGCACAGCATGCCGTCCCGGTTGGAGAACACCATTGTGCCGCCCTCCATCAGACGCGTGCCGTCGGCCGGAGTAAGCACAATGTCCTCCGGTGTGAAAAGCTCATACAATGCGCCGTCATAGCAGTACAGGCGCGTAATATAGGCTTCCCCCTCCCACTCGGCATCAAACGCAAGCGCCTGCGTGCCATCGGCAAAGGGGTCGATATGAAAGCTGTCGGACTGGCGCGCTTTGCCCGCCAGGTAGGACAGCGGTGTTTGCAGGGTAAAGTTCTGCTGCATGCAATCCTCCGCACCGTTCCAAACCTGCACGCCGCACAGCAGTGCAGCCGCGGACACAGAAAGATAAAGCAGGAGCAGCAGCAAGGCCGCCAGGGTGTCGACGCTGCGATGTCTGGTCATACAGCCGCCTCCCCTTGCTTCTCCACCACCGTAATGTCAGGCGGCAGATTGGATGAGAACAGCTGATACATGACAAAAAACCGGCTTTCATCATACCGGACGCCATATTCGTTCAGCAAATAAGGTAAATTCGGCGGATAGCGTCCCTCTGTGGCATAGCAGTGGGTAGAAGCGCGCCGCAAATCCTCTTGCAGCCGTTGAATATCCTGCTCCTGCGCCGTGCCGCCAACCCACAGGGTGCTCAGAACAAACAGGACCACCAGCGTGAGCATGCTCAGCACGGAAAGGACGATTCGTCTCTTCACAGTCTTTTTTTGCATACGTGCCTCCCGCTCAAACCGTGGCAAGCACGCCGAGCAGCGGCAGCATAATGGAAAGTAGAATCAGTCCGGCCGCCGCCACGAGTGCCATGATGACCGCCGGCTCAATGCGAGAGATTCGCTCGTCCACTTTCGTTTCCGCCGCTCCGGCCATTCGTGCGGCAACCTCGTCCATCGTACGTTCAATGCAGCCGGCACGCTCACCGACGCGCAGCATGCGCAGATGGAAACCGGAAAACAACCCGGTATCGACGAGCGCATCGCTCAGCGTTGCACCGAGCGCCAGTTTTTCCGCCGCCGCATCCGCCGACTGCACCGCCGCCGGCGTGCCGGTCAAGCTCCCTGCGCGGCGAAGCGCTTCCTCGAGTTCTAAGCCGCTGTGCAGCATCAGCGCCATCGCGGATGCAAAGCGAACCGTGCCGTTTTCTCGGAAAAGCCGTGTACCCTGCAGTTTTCCTCTTTTCCTCGCCGCCGCAACTGCCGCACACGCGCCCAAACCGGCAACAAGTACCACCGCAGCAACCGCAACCAGCCATTTTCCCGCATGCATCAATCCCGATGCAATCGGCGAAAGCGTGAGCCCCATCGAGGCAAACACTCCATCAAACACCGGCAGCACAACAACCGCCATCACAATCAGCAGTGCGGCCATCACCGCACCCATCAGCAGCGGAAATGCCACCGCGCTGCGAATGCTTTCTTCCAGCTTATCCTCCCGGTCAAAATGCGCCGCCAGTGCTGTGCACACTTCTTCCATCGTGCCGGTGCATTCCGCAATCCCCAGCATGCCGAGCATATAATCCGGGAACGCCCCCTGGTCAGACAGCGCTTTACTCAGCGGCTGTCCTGCTGCCAGCGCTTCGCTCAGCGCCGTAAACAGCGCACGCTCCTGCTCCCGCTGTGCATCCTCGGCCAAGATGGAGAAGCTCTCCTCCGGCGAAATGCCCGCATGCAGCAAGTCGCCCAATTGCAGACAAAGCGCTGACAATTCTGCCGGTGAAAAGATCAGTGCGCGCGATTTTTTCTGTGCCATTCAGCCGCCCCCTCATGCATGCTCCGCCCCCGTCTGGCGCATGCTCCGATGTCGCCATATCGTGCAGCAAACGGTCGCCTCACCGCTTCCCGTCTGCAGTACCATGGCATTCGTGTCCGCTATTGACGTAAAGCAGTCCATCTTATAGCGGTCTTATTGTTATTATATCATATATTTTTGCAATTGGCGATAATGGAATCGGCTCTGCCATTCACAAATGTTTCAAGGATTTTTCGGCAAACGCAAAAAAGACGACCGATATATCGGTCGTCTTTGAAAATTTGGATTAGTAACAGTATTTCTCTGTATAATTCTGAGGATTATTGATGAAATCCATGATTTTTTTACTGGATTTTCCGGTCGACGCAAATGTCGGGTCCATTAATTTCCACTGTTGGCCATCGAACGAAATGATGTTGTTAATCCATCCCAGCTCACTGACATGCACCGAAATCCAGGCATGATACTCGCCCCGGCTGGTGTAACCGACGAGCAGCTTGGTCGGAATACCCTGTGAGCGCAGCATGGAGGTCAAGAGCGAGGCATAATCAAAGCAAATGCCCTTCCCCTTGGCCAACACATCGTCTACAACCGGCAAATAGGTGCTCTCTACATTTTTGGCCAAATCATAATCATAGCTGATGTTCTGCACCACGTAGTTATAGATATTCGCAACTGTTTCCAACTCATCCCCCGTTTTAGAGGCAAGCTGGTCGGCATACTGCACAGCCTTACTGTCTTCCTTAAAATTCGCAAACTGGTTGGGATACAGGAACGGCAGCAGTTCATTCGACAGCTTTACGCTGATGCTCTGCCCCAGAACCTGCGAGTAGCGCGTGCCGCTGATGTTGCGAAAAACATTGATTTGATAGGTGCCGTCCCCGTCGGACAGCGGGAAAACATCGTAGTTTTCATCGGCCGCAATATTATAGGTATAGGTTGTGCCGCCTGAACGCGTAATCTGCACCTTGATGCGCACCGCTTCGTTTTTCAGATATTTGACCATCACATAGCCTTGATCGGTATTCGATGCGTCAATTACGGCATAAGCGTTCCCATAGGTCACTGTGCCAGTGGCTTCCGGCACTAAAATCCCATCCAGCGTGGGATTGGCAATCGCCAAAGGCGCGTCTTCCTCATCTATTTGGATCATCGCGCGCAGATCATCTCCGGTGACCGAATCCTCTGCCGTGCGATTCTGACCGCAAGCACTCAGCGGAACCGCCAACAAAGCAGCCGCACTTACGCCCGCCAAAACTCGTTTCAAAATACGCATTCCGTTGTCCTCGCTTTCTCTTGTCTTGGAAGAGGTTACATTTTCCTGTTCCATATACATTATAGCGCGTTTGGTGTAATTTGTGAAGCATTTTTTGACGCATTCTGTCAGTCTTTCCAAATGTACTTTGGGCATTCTGCCGGACAAGACTTGTTCCATTCTGCACTTTATGCTATACTGAATCCATTCTATCCGTATGAGGTGACCAAAATGCTGCATGAATTTTCTCGCGCCGAGCTGCTGTTAGGGTCGGATGCAATCGACCGGCTGCGGCACGCGCATGTCGCGGTGTTCGGCATAGGCGGCGTGGGCTCGTTTGCAGCCGAAGCACTTGCACGTGCAGGTGTCGGCACGCTAACACTCATCGACAACGATGATGTTTCGCTGACCAATCGCAACCGCCAGCTAATTGCCCTTTCTTCCACGATCGGACAGCCGAAGGTTGAGGTCATGCGCGCGCGCATTCTGGATATCAACCCGAACGCCGCCGTCCACGCGCTGCAAATGTTTTACACCCCCGAAAGCACCCTCGATTTAAAGCAGTTTGACTATATCATCGACGCGATTGACACCGTGACGGCCAAGCTTTTTTTGATTGAGCAGTGTGCACAGCAAAATGTGCCGCTCATTTGCTCCATGGGAACGGGCAATAAGCTCGATCCGACCCAGTTTACCGTGTCGGATATTTACAAGACCTCAGTCTGCCCGCTTGCGCGTGTCATTCGGCAGGAATGCAAGAAGCGCCGCATCAAAAAGCTGAAGGTCGTTTATTCCCGTGAAGAAGCGCGTACCCCGCTGCCCTCGGACGAACAAAAGGGTACCGCCGGTCGGGCAGTGCCGGGCAGCGTATCCTTCGTACCGCCAGTTGCAGGGATGATTCTCGCCGGTGAAGTCGTTAAGGATTTGACCGGCGTATGCTGAATAACGAACAGGAGCAGGGCACAAAAGCCCTGCTCCTGTTTGTTATTATGCCGTGTTGCGTTAGAAGTGCGTTATGATACAGATACAGAAGACCCCCGCGGGATAAATCCCGCAGGGGTCTTTTGGGTTTTGATTAATTAAAGCTGGCCGTACAGCGCTTCGAGCTTCTTCAGATGTGCATAGCGATCTACCGAGGCTTCCTCAGCCTTTTCGAACAACTTCTCGGCACGATCCGGGAAGGAACGGGTCAGCGCAGAGTAGCGTGCCTCGTTCATGATGAAGCCGCGGTAATCCTCGCTCTTGGGCTCCTTGGAGTCCAGGATGAAGGGGTTCTTGCCCTCAGCCTTGAGCGACGGATTGAAGCGGAACATATTCCAGTAACCGCAGTCAACAGCCTTCTTCATCTCGGCCTGGCAATTAACCATGCCGCCCTTGATGGAGTGCATCTCGCAGGGAGCGTAGCCGATAATCAGCGACGGGCCCGGATATGCCTCAGCCTCAGCAATAGCCTTCAGCGTCTGCTGCATGTTGGCGCCCATAGCAACCTGTGCAACATAAACGTAGCCGTAGGACATCGCGATTTCAGCCAGAGACTTCTTGCCGATCGTCTTGCCGGCAGCCGCGAACTGCGCAACTGCGCCGATCGGAGTTGCCTTGGAAGCCTGACCGCCGGTGTTGGAGTAAACCTCGGTATCGAATACCATGACGTTGACGTCCTGACCGGAAGCCAGTACGTGGTCAAGGCCGCCGAAGCCGATGTCGTAAGCCCAGCCGTCGCCGCCGAAGATCCAGACGGACTTCTTAGCAAGGTACTGCTTGCTTGCAAGGATTTCCTTGCAGGTCGGGCAGCCGGCAGCTTCGCCCTTTTCGAGCTCTGCAATCAGTGCCTTGGTTGCTTCAGCATTGGCGTCGCCCTCATCCTTGGTTTCCAGGAAGGAGTTGACGGCGTTCTTCATGGTGTCGGGCGTGTTCTGTGCGCCTGCCATCTCTTCGAGCTTGGCAATCAGACGCTCACGAACAGCCAACTGGCCGTAGTACATACCCAGACCGTGCTCAGCATTGTCCTCAAACAGGGAGTTTGCCCAAGCAGGACCGTGGCCGTTTGCATCAACGGTGTACGGCGAGGTAGCAGCCGGGCCGCCCCAGATGGACGAACAGCCGGTTGCGTTGGAGATATACATACGATCGCCACAAACCTGAGTGATCAGGCGAGCATAAGAGGTCTCGGCACAGCCTGCGCAGGAGCCGGAGAACTCAAGCAGCGGCTTCTTGAACTGGCTGTCCTTGACGGAATTGACAGAAATCATGTCCGGCTTCTCGGCAACGTCAGCCACCATGTAGTCGAACGCATCCTGCTGAGCGGCTTCCTGCTCCTGAGCGACCATGGTCAGCGACTTGGTCGGGCAGACGCCGACGCACACGCCGCAGCCCATGCAGTCAAGCGGAGAAACAGCCAGAGAATACTTGTAAACGCCCTTGCCCTTGCCGGCCTTGATGTCGACAATCTTAGCCGATGCGGGAGCTGCAGCAGCTTCCTCCTCGGTCAGCGCGAAGGGACGAATGGTTGCGTGCGGGCAAACGTAAGAACACTGGTTACACTGCACACAGGTGTCCTGATTCCAGGTCGGAACGGTAACGGCTACGCCGCGCTTCTCGTAAGCAGCTGCGCCGTGCGCGAAGGTACCGTCTACATATTCCTCGAATGCGGATACGGGCAGGCTGTCGCCGTCCATACGGCCGATGGGATCCATCAGATCCTTGACCATCTTGACGGTTGCGGGTGCGCCTTCCAGATGCTGCTCGTCCGCTGCGTCTGCAGCGTCTGCCCAAGCGGCCGGAACGTCAATCTTGACAAACGCGGTAGCGCCTGCGTCGATTGCCTTGTGGTTCATGTCAACCACATCCTGACCCTTCTTGAGGTAGGACTTGGTTGCAGCGTCCTTCATGAACTGGATCGCCTGCTCAGAGGGCATTACCTGTGCCAGCGCGAAGAACGCGGACTGCAGGATGGTGTTGGTGCGCTTGCCCATACCGATTTCAATTGCAAGATCGATTGCATTGATGGTATACAGCTGAACGTTGTTCTTAGCGATATAACGCTTGGCAACAGCCGGCATGTGGTGATCAAGCTCTTCCGGTGTCCACTGGCAGTTAATCAGGAATACGCCGCCCGGCTTTACGTCGCGCACCATCGGGTAACCCTTGATGATGTAAGACGGGTTATGGCAGGCAACGAAGTCAGCCTTATTAATATAGTAAGGAGAACGGATCGGCTTGTCACCAAAACGCAGATGCGAAACGGTTACGCCGCCGGTCTTCTTGGAGTCGTACTGGAAGTAAGCCTGTACGAACTTATCGGTATGGTCGCCGATAATCTTGATGGAGTTCTTGTTTGCGCCAACGGTGCCGTCGCCGCCCAGACCCCAGAACTTGCACTCGGTCGTGCCCTCTGCCGCGGTGTTCGGAGAGGGTTTCTCCTCCAGCGACAGGTAGGTAACGTCGTCGGTGATGCCCAGTGTGAACTGGTGCTTCGGCTCACTCTTAGCCAGCTCGTCGTATACCGCAAACACGGAAGACGGCGGGGTGTCCTTCGAGCCAAGGCCGTAGCGGCCGCCGGTGACAACCTTATCGGTGATGCCGGCATTTGCCAGTGCGGTGACAACGTCAAGGTAGAGCGGCTCGCCCTGCGCGCCGGGCTCCTTGGTACGGTCAAGCACGGCGATCTTCTTGGCGGTAGCCGGGATCGCAGCAAGCAGCTTGTCCGCGCGGAACGGACGGTACAGACGAACCTTAACCAGGCCGACCTTGCCGCCGTTTGCATTCATATAATCAATAACTTCCTCGGCAACGTCGCAAATCGAACCCATCGCAATAATGACGCGATCTGCATCGGCAGCGCCGTAGTAGTTAAACAGCTGGTAATCGGTGCCGAGCTTGGCGTTGACCTTTGCCATGTAGTCTTCCACAATGCCCGGAACTGCATCATAGAACTTGTTGCAGGCCTCACGGTGCTGGAAGAATACGTCGCCATTCTCGTGCGAGCCGCGCATCATCGCGTGCTCAGGATTCAGTGCGTGCTTACGGAACGCCTCAACAGCGTCCATGTTGCACATTTCCTTCAGGTCCGCATAGTCCCAAACCTGAATCTTCTGAATCTCGTGGGAGGTACGGAAGCCGTCAAAGAAGTTAATGAAGGGCACGCGGCTCTCAATGGTTGCAAGATGTGCAACTGCAGAAAGGTCCATAACCTCCTGCGGGTTGGTTTCAGCCAGCATAGCGAAACCGGTCTGGCGGCAGGCCATAACGTCGGAGTGGTCGCCGAAGATGTTCAGCGCGTGGGAAGCAACCGTACGCGCGGAAACGTGGAACACGCAGGGGAGCAGCTCGCCTGCGATCTTATACATATTCGGGATCATGAGCAGCAGACCCTGAGAAGCAGTATAAGTAGTGGTCAGTGCGCCAGCTGCAAGAGAACCGTGCACCGTGCCCGCCGCGCCTGCCTCGGACTGCATTTCGATCACCTTAACTTCAGTGCCGAAAATGTTCTTCTGACCGGCGGCGGCCCACAGGTCAACGTTGTCTGCCATGGGGCTGGAAGGGGTAATCGGATAAATACCCGCAACCTCGGTAAACGCATACGACACGTGTGCGGCCGCAGTGTTACCGTCCATGGACTTCATCTTTCTTGCCATGTTTTATATCCTCCTATCAGTTTATAACTTGCCTAAAGCCTGAAAGCGGCTCAAGAGCGTCCCTCTCCGCCCTGAAACCGTGCCTAACAGACCCTTTTTATTCTATCACTACCCACCTCAATTGTAAACACCAATTTTGACATTTTCATAACATACTCTTCTAGTTGAGTGTATCTTTTCCATGCATTTTCCCTAATATTACATTTCTTTATCAATCCCTCTCACCCGTTGCGCGGCGGGTCGGAATATCGTATAATAGTAGCATTAGAAATTTGTCTATTCGGAGGGGTTGTATGGTTTCGCGCGTGCTTTCTGCCGGTTTGCGCGGCATTGACGGGTATATCGTCACCGTGGAGTGTTTTCTCTCGGGCGGTCTGCCCCGTCTGGACATCGTGGGCCTGCCCACCGGTGCGGTCAGCGAAGCCGGCGAGCGCGTGCGAGCTGCCATGAAGCACTGCGGTTTTGACTGGCCCGTCTCGCGCCTGACCGTGAACCTTGCCCCGGCCGACACGAAAAAGGCCGGAACCGCGTATGATCTCCCCATTCTACTGTCCATTCTTGCGGCTGCGGGCGAAATCAACGCGCTGCCGCCCGACGCGGTCTTTCTCGGAGAGCTGTCTCTGACCGGCGAAATCCGACCGGCCTGCGGCGTGCTGTCCATGGCACTTGCCGCTCGGGACGCAGGCTGTCAGTCGGTGTTTGTGCCGACGCAGAACGCTGCCGAGGCCGCCTACGCAAGCGGCATTACCGTATTGCCGGTGCGCAGTTTGGGCGAACTGATTTCCCACCTCGGCGGACAAGCCCCCCTCTCCCCCTGCCCTGCGCCTCCGCCGCCAGTCGGCCATCCGAACGAACTGGACTTCCGGCATGTTATGGGGCAGCACGCCGTCAAACGTGCGCTGGAGATTGCGGCAGCGGGCGGTCACAACGTCCTGCTCTCCGGCTCGCCCGGTTCGGGCAAGAGCATGATGGCAAAACGCTTCCCGACCATCCTGCCGCCGCTGACAGATGGTGAGCGGCTCGAGGTAATCCGTGTCTGGTCGGCAGTCGGCCTCGGCGAAGAAGCCGTTCAGCGTGCGGAGCGCCCCTTTCGTGCGCCGCACCACAACTCCTCCGCTAATGCAGTCGCGGGCGGCTCCGGTGCGGCAGGCCGTCTGCCCACGCCTGGCGAAATCACACTTGCCCATCGCGGCGTGCTGTTTCTCGATGAGTTCCCCGAATTCCGGCGCGATGTGCTCGAAACGCTTCGTCAGCCGATGGAGGACGGCCGCGTGACCATTTCCCGCGTTGCGGGGCAGGTCACCTATCCGGCCAATTTCCAGCTGATTGCCGCGATGAACCCGTGCAAATGCGGCTGGTACGGCACCGACCGCTGTACCTGCTCGCAGTCCTCGGTTCAGCAGTATCTTCGACGGCTCTCCGGCCCGCTGCTCGACCGCATCGACCTTCAGGTTGCCGTGCAGCCGGTGCAGTACGAGGCTCTCGCCGCACGCGGCAAAACCGAGGAGGAATCCTCCGCCGATATCTGCGCCCGCGTTCTGGCGGCGCGGCAGATTCAGTACCAAAGGCAGGGGGAAGGCGTGTGCAACGCGAATATCTCTCCCGCCGAACTGGGCACGCTCTGCCCGCTTGAGGCCGATGCATCCCGCATGTTTGCCGCCGCCTTCCAGCGGCTTGGGCTGACCGCCCGTGCGCATGACCGCGTGCTGCGCGTCGCCCGCACCATTGCGGATTTGGACGGCGCTTCTTCTATCGAAGCCGCGCATCTTGCCGAAGCACTGCAGTACCGCACGTTGGACCGTGAAGCCGCCGAGTAATCCCAGCATTTCCATTTTTTGTGGATAAACCTGTGTATACTGTGAATAAGTTACGCATTCGACAAATTTCTTTCTTTTTTGTTGTTCCATTCCCATCGTAAAATGTCGAATTATGTCTCATGCAAGGAGGGACTCTCTTATGCCATTTCCCAAGCTGCGCCGTGCAGGCGCATGCATTCTGCTGCTGACCCAGCTCGTGCCCGGCGCACATGCGCTTTCCGGCATCTCGGTCTGGGCGCAAAATGACATTGAAGCCGCGCGTGATGCCGGACTGGAGCCCAATGTCTTTGCTTCTCTTTCCGCTACCGCGCCGGTCACGCGCGCAGAGTTCTGCGCAATTGCGCTCAACGCCTACGAAAATGTAACCGGAAAATCGGTTGCGCCCTCTACGGAGCAGCCATTCACCGACTGTACCGATCCCGATGTGATTACCGCCTACAAGCTCGGCCTTGTTTCCGGCCGCGGAGACGGCATTTTCGATCCCGATGCACCCATACAGCGGCAGGATTTGTGCGTCATGCTGGTGAACGTGCTGAACAAGGCCAAGATCAAAGCACCCGCGATTGCAGGCGACGCTTGTGTGGAGGATTTTCCGGATGTTTCGTCCCTGCGCGATTACGCAGTTGATGCGATGATTACCATGGTCGATTACGCCATCGTAAACGGTGTTGCCGCTACGGGCAAGGCAACGCAGCTCGCCCCCGCCGGCACGGCCACGCGAGAGCAGGCGCTTATTATGACCAACCGCTTCTGCAACACCTTTGCTTCCTCCTATCGTCCCGCAATTGATGGCGATGATGTGGAACTGCCAACCATCGACCAAACCACCAACACCAAACCCAGCGACATCTGGACCGGACAGGACTTCACGCTGCCGACCACGGACGCAGAAAAGATGACGCTCGTCTACGGGGAGGGCGGCACGCAGTATCAGTCTGCCGAAGAAGCCGAAGCGAATATGGTTGAAATCGCAGTCAAAGTGTGGAAGCTGCAATCTGACGGCAGCAAGACAACCGGCACAAGCTACATAACAGTCAACAAAAATCTTGCTCCAATCTATACGAAGATTTTTGAAGAGATTTATAACGGCGATGAGAAATTCCCCATCAAGAACGTTGGAAGCTATGCCTGGCGCACGGGCGAACATTCGCAGGGCACGGCGATTGACATCAACTGGGAAGAAAATATGGAAGCGACCATCAATGCCGACGGTACGCTTACCCCGACCTGTGGCACCCACTGGACGCCCGGCGAAGATCCCTTTTCAATCCCTGAGGGCGGCGACGTCTATAACGCCTTCACCAAATACGGCTTTACGTGGGGCGGAAATGCCTGGCGCTCCAAACGCGACTATATGCATTTCAGTTATTTCGGCCGATAAACAAAGAAAAAACGTCCGTCAAGGCCCTCAAAAGGCTTTAGCGGACGTTTTCTGTTGTAGAGACTATTGGACAGTCAGATTCAATATTCATTCATTATATCCCCGAAATAAATATAAAAAAACCACGTTTCATAACGAAACGCGGACCTACAATAACTGACGGTTTATTTTTCGCTCTGAGTCTGATGCTCATCGCCAAAAATCATATCGTCGATATCGGGCGTGTCCGGTCTCTGCGGAATGGTAAGATATCTCATTGATTTACACCTCCTTGTGATGAATTCTTTTTATATTATATGCACATTGCTGAAAATATGCAAGTGAAAATCCTGTAAAGTCACAGAATTGTAACAAAATAAAAAAAGCACCCCAAAGGGGTGACTGCCTGAAAATATATAAAACCCCGCCCTGCCGATGCAACCCCATTAGTAACCTGCACGTCGATGCAGGTGGGTTTTCTGTCCGAAATCTCTGCGCTTCCAACATCCGTGTATACCCGGGAGGCCTGCTGCTCGAAATCGGAACTTTCCGAAATCCCGTACTAAAAATGTGGGTTAAAAAGAGGCCGCTGTCGCACAGGGCAGGGATTTTATACCGCTTTTTACTCTTCTTCTGCTTCCGCGCGCTCCATGACGATATCAAAGACCGCGTCGGCGATTGCGTCATCCTCAACCGCTTCCAGAAGTTCTTCGCCGCCCTCTTCTACTACTTTCAGAATGACGACTTCGGCCTCTTCCTCAACGGAAAGGTCCGCAGGAATAAAGGCCAGATAGGTCTCGCCTTCGTATTCCACCGTATCGATGTGCTCAAACTCAACGTCGTTGCCGTCCTCATCGGTCAGCGTTACAAAGTTGTTGCCAAACTCTTCACTCATCGTCCGGCACCTCCTAAATATTCCTTCAAAATTGAAAGAGTGTCCTCTTCCTATCCCTAGCATAGCAAATGAAGCGGGCTTTGTAAAGTGAAAATTAACAGCCCGGCACTGTCATAGTATGCCGTCAGCGGATTAAATCATACCAGCAGAAACGCAAGAAAAAAAGGCTTGACTTTATGAAAAAGGTTTGGTATAGTTATTCAGGTACAAAGAAGAAGGCAACGTCCTCACCCGCAGCTTTGCGACCGGGTCAATAATCCAAACT
The DNA here is from genome assembly GCF_951230135.1 of Butyricicoccus sp. Marseille-Q5471. Taxonomy (GTDB): domain Bacteria; phylum Bacillota; class Clostridia; order Oscillospirales; family Butyricicoccaceae; genus Agathobaculum. Next base: position 175,886 of record NZ_CATNVC010000002.1, read on the forward strand.
GCCGCGCTCTGCGTGTGCCGTTCGGCTTATTCGGGAGGACGATCATGCTTATTGATCCGTCCTTTTTCTATTTTTATTATCCGTTTTGTTTGGAGGTGCTTATCCATTAGCAGCATGGAACATCAGATCAACGAAGAGATCCGCGACAAGGAAGTCCGCCTGATTGGCGACGACAGTGAGCAGCTGGGCATCGTTTCTATTCAGGAAGCGCAGAACCTTGCTATTGAAAAGGGCATGGATCTGGTTAAAATCGCCCCGCAGGCCAAGCCCCCGGTCTGCAAAATCATGGACTACGGCAAGTTCCGCTTTGAACAGGCCAAGCGTGAAAAAGAAGCGCGCAAAAACCAGCGCATCGTGGAGACCAAGGAGATTCGACTGACCCCTAATATTGACGTTGGCGACCTGAATGTAAAGGTTAAAAACGCCTGCCGTTTCCTCAAGGACGGCGACAAGGTCAAGGTAACGGTTCGCTTCCGCGGCCGCCAGGTGACGCACGCGTCACTCGGACAGGATCTGCTCCGTCGCTTCGCTGAGCTGTGCACCGAGTGCAGCACTGTGGAAAAGCAGCCCAAGCTCGAAGGTCGCCAGATGATGATGTTTTTGGCGCCAATCAAGGAAAAGTAATCATATAGCGCGTTTTTGCGCAAATTCAGAGAGGAGCAAAACCTATGCCTAAGATTAAAACGCACAGCGGTGCAAAAAAGAGATTCTCCGTAACCAAGACCGGCAAGATCAAGCGCGGTCACGCCGGTAAGCGCCATCTGCTCAACGGCCATGGTAAGAACACCAAGCTCAAGCGCCACCTGCGCAAGGAAGGCTTCGCGGATTCTACCAACGTAGCTCAGGTCAAGCGCCTGATCCCCTACAAATAAGTTAAAATAATATCATCTTTTATATAGGAGGCAATACAAATGGCAAGAGTTAAGGGCGCAATGATGACGCGCAAAAGAAGAAAGAAGATCCTCAAGCGCGCCAAGGGTTACTGGGGTTCCAAGTCGACTCATTTCCGCGTAGCCAATCAGGCGGTTATGAAGTCTCTGAAGTACGCTTACATCGGCCGCAAGCACAAGAAGCGTGACTTCCGCCGTCTGTGGATCACCCGCATCTCGGCTGCTGCCAAGACCTGCGATATGAACTACAGCCGCTTCATGAACGGTCTGAAGAAGTCCGGCATCGACATCAACCGTAAGATGCTGGCTGATCTGGCTGTAAACGACAAGGCTGCTTTCGCTGCTCTGGCAGAAAAGGCAAAGGCTGCTCTCTAAGAGTTTTTCCAAAGACGAAACGCATCATGCGTTTCGTCTTTTTTTATTGCGGTGCGCACCAAATTGCGGTATAATGACACCAACAAGTGATTTGGAAAAATGAAGCAAGTAAGAAAGGTGGTTTCCGTATGCAGCAACCGATTCGCATCGTGTCCAAGCAGAACAACAAGATCTTTGCAGACGCCATTCCCGGCCATTTTGCCACAAACCACTCACATATCAACTACTATCTTGATATGTCCGCGCTCAAGCACTGTCAGAGCCTTGCAGCCGAGGCTGCTCAGTATATTGCCTATCACTTTTCAGCAACCAGCGTCGACACCATCCTGTGCCTCGAGGGCACGGAGTACATCGGCGCCTTTCTCGCCCGCGAGCTGACACGCGACGGATTGGGCGGCATGAATGTCGGCAAGGACCTGTATCTGGCGGAACCCGAATCGAACGTCAACGGGCAGTTCATCTTTGCCGATAACCTACGCACTATGGTCGAGCACATGAATGTGCTGGTGCTCGTCACATCGGCCTCCACCGGACAGACGCTGTCGCAGACCCGCGAATGTGTCGAGTATTACGGCGGCCGCATTTCCGGATATTCCGCACTGTTCTCCAACATCGCGGAGCTAGGCGGCAAGCCGGTCATCAGCCTGTTTTCGGGTGAGGATCTGCCGCATTACCACAATTATGTTCATGGCCGAAATTGCCCGGACTGCGTGGCTGGCGTTCCGCTTGATGCCATCGTTACGCCGCAGGGTTATACCAAGCTGTAAATAAAAAGGAACGGAAACAAATCCGTTCCTTTTCCTTTGCCCATTCAGTGAGTCTTGCAGGCCGCCATGCACTCCGCCGTCCAGCAATAGGCGCAATACCCCATCGCCCCGAACAACGCGGCAAACGCACCTCCGCCGAGCAGCACAAGCATCCGGCCCGCCAGTCCTCCAAATGCCCGCAGCGCGAGCTCGCAGACCGAAACCGCAAACAGCAGCGCAGAGAGCAGGCAGATTCTTCCGCGCCATGTGTAGGTCAGCCGTGCGCCAACCGTACCGCCTGTGAAACAGGCTGCCCCCATCAGAACGGCGCACACCTCACGCCCCAACCCCATCACTCCATGCAGAATTTCCATCCGCTCGCCTCCTCTGCTCTGTTTTGTCTTCACCATAGCACAAAGCGCGCCCCCCGTCAATCCGGTGGACGCGCTTTTTTTCGGTTTTTTCCTTCGCTATTTCATCAGAAATTCCGGCAGACGACGGCGTGCCTCCAAGCGGTAGATACGGTAGCCTTCGCTCGAAAAACGCTCTTCATACTCGGTCATGATGTTGCCCTCAAAGTCCGAATGATGCAAATCGAGCGAAACATTCTGCAGCAGCCAGCCAAACTGACAAATCTCGCTGAGTGACCACTCAAAAAAGCGCTGATTATCCGTTTTAAAGCATAAATCGCCCTGTTTCTTGAGGATCTCATCATACACCGCGAGGAAATTACGATGGGTCAAACGGCGCTTGCGCTGACGGTTGGGCGGCCAGGGGTCGGAAAAGTTCAAATAGATACGATCCACCTCGCCGGGCGCGAACACCTCGCTTAATTCCGCAGCGTCAAATGAGACGAAACGCAGGTTGGGCAGCGGCGCCAGCTGACAGCGCTCGGCTGCCATGATAAGCGCACCCTCCTCACGCTCGACCGCGATAAAGTTCACATCCGGGTTCTGTTCGGCCATGCCGATGGCAAAACGCCCCTTACCACAGCCGATTTCGACATGCAGCGGTTTGTCGTTGCCAAACAGTGCACGCCATTTGCCGCGCTTCTCCTTGGGCTCAAACGCCATAACATCCGGGCAGGCGGCAAAGCGAACGTCCAGATTTTTCTTTTTACGCATTCTCATCGCGGGTTGTCCCCTCTTTTTCTGTATTTTTCAGCCTTTTTATTATATCTGGCGCACGCGCAGTTGGCAAGTCAAATTGACAAATTTCCACCTGACTTGATATAATACAATATCGAATGAATGGGGGAAAGCTTTATGTTTCCTAGAAAAAGCGGCGTACTTGCCCATATCACCTCACTGCCCTCACCCCACGGTGTCGGCACGCTGGGGCAAACCGCATACGACTTTGTAGATTTTCTCGCGTCCGCACGGCAGACCTACTGGCAGGTGCTTCCGCTCGGCCACACCGGCTTCGGCGACTCACCCTACCAGTGTTTTTCCGCCGCCGCCGGCAATCCGTACTTAATCGACCTCGACCTGCTCGTCAAAGACGGTCTGCTGACCGCTGACGAAGTCGCTGCCGCAGACTTTCCGAACAAGCCGGACGAGGTGGACTTTGACGCGCTTGCGCAGACCCGTTGGCCGCTGTTCCGCTGTGCCTTTTCCCGCGTGGACGATGCGCTCCGCGCCAAAATTACAGACTTTACCGAGCAGAACGCCGAATGGCTGCCCGATTATGCACTCTTCATGGCGCTGCGCGAGGAAAAATACGGATACCGCCCGCTTTGGGAGTGGCCGGATGACGCCGTTCGCACGCGTGACCCGCAGGCACTCCGTGCGATACGGGAAGAACTGCACGAGGAAATTGCGTTTCGCATTTTTCTCCAGTATGAGTTCTGGACACAGTGGGCCGCACTGCGCACCTATGCCAACGAGCACGGCGTACAAATCATCGGCGACATTCCGATTTATGTTTCATCCGACTCGTCCGATGTTTGGACGCATCCGACGCTGTTTAAGCTGCAGGACGACCTAAGTCCCCGCATGATTGCCGGTGTTCCGCCCGACTACTATTCGGCCACCGGACAGCTCTGGGGCAATCCGGTCTATGACTGGGAGGCGCACAAAAAGGACGATTACACGTGGTGGATTTGGCGCATGCAGACCAATCTTGCGCTGTTTGATCTCGTCCGCATCGATCATTTCCGCGGATTTGAAAGCTTTTGGGAGGTCGAAGCCGGCGAAGAAACAGCTGTGAACGGCGCGTGGCGTAAGGGGCCGGGCACGGATTTCTTCGATACGCTCCAAGAAACGATGGGCGACCTGCCGATCATCACAGAGGATTTGGGTATCATCACCGATGAGGTGCGGGAACTGCTGTGTGAAACCGGCTTCCCCGGTATGCGCGTGCTGATTTTTGGTCTGCTGCCTGAAGAGGACAACGAGCATCTGCCGCACAATTACCTGCCGAACAGCATTGTCTACACCTCCACACACGACTCGCAGACCATCTGCGAGCAGGTTATGGATTTGTGCACCGAGCCGGAGAAGCAGTTTGCCTACCGTTATCTGCGCACCTCGACCAGTGAGGCCATGGGTTGGAGCGCAATTAAGAGCGTTTGGGCCTCCCCTGCACGCACTGCAATGACCACCCTGCAGGATGTGCTCTCACTCGGCGCGGATGCCCGCATGAATACGCCCGCGACCATCGGCGGCCGTAACTGGCGTTGGCGCGTGCGCAAGGAAGCGCTCAATCAAGATGTTGCCGCCATACTGGGCGATATCACTGTGACCTATAAACGCGCGTAAGAATCGAAACCCCATAGAAAAAGAAGGATAACACCATGAAAATCAAAACTGCCATATTTGACCTTGACGGCACGCTGCTCGACACGCTCGGCGATCTTGCGGACAGTGTCAATGCCGCCCTGCAGCGCCACGGCTTTCCGCCTGCAACCGAGGAGCAGGTGCGTGAGCGCGTCGGCAACGGCGTGCGCATGCTTGTTGCCCGATGCCTGCCGCAGGACGCGGAAGACGCGCTCATCGACGCCTGTCTGGACGATTTCCGCACGGTGTACGATCGACGCATGATGAACCGCACACAGCCGTATGAAGGCATCCTGCGCGTGCTGAAAACCCTCAAAAAGGAGGGCGTTGCCGTCGGTGTGCTGTCCAATAAGTACGATTTGGCCGCTAAGGGACTCGTGCGTCATTATTTCGGCGATTTGTGTCAGATTACCTGCGGCGAAAAGCCCGACGTACCGCGCAAGCCCGATCCCTCCAGCACGCTGCAGCTGCTGCGGGAACTCGGCGGCAATCCGGCCACCACACTCTATATCGGCGACAGCTCCACCGATATGCAGACCGCGAAAAATGCCGGTTTGACCGCCGTCGGCGTGGCCTGGGGCTTCCGTTCGGCGGAGTCGCTGCTGGAAGCCGGTGCTGACGCTCTCGCACATCGGCCGTCCGATTTGCTGCCGCTGTTTGAGCACGGTGTTTTTAACGCGGCGGCCATCGGTTCCGCCTTCACCGCACGCAGCTTTGGATTTACCTATTTCCCGACCGCGCAGCAGGCACTCCCCTACCTAGCTGAGGCCTGCCGCGGCAAAACCGTATCGCTCGGCGGTTCGATGACGCTGCGTGAGCTTGGTGTGGCCGACGCACTGGCCGATGGATCCGATCTGCACTGGCACTGGCTGACCCCCAGCGACTACAAACAGGATGCAGAGGTCTACCTCACCTCGGCCAACGCGCTCTCCGAAACCGGCGAAATCGTCAACATTGACGGGAATTGCAACCGCGTTGCCGGCACGCTCTTCGGGCCAAAACGCTGCATTTTCGTATGCGGTGTCAATAAGCTGTGCGACGATTTGACTTCCGCCATCTGGCGCGTACGCAATGTTGCCGCGCCCATGAATGCCAAACGGCTTTCCTGCAAAACGCCCTGTGCTATCGACGGCAAATGCCATGACTGCCGCAGTGCCGACCGCATCTGCTCTGCGCTCGTTGTCCATATGGCTCCGCCCAAGGGCATGGAAGCCTGCGAGATTGTGCTGATTGGTGAAACACTCGGATATTGACCAAACAAAGGCGTGATGAACAAAATCGCGCCTTTTTTATGCCATGCAACCGCCGGTTGCGGGATTTCCATGCGAACTTGGTGGCTTGCAAGCCGGCTGTTGCGCTATAATCAGGGCAGAAACAAGGAGGTAAACATTCATGACACTTGGAGAACGCATATTAGAGCTGCGCAAAAAACACGGTTTGTCGCAGGAGGAACTTGCCATTACGCTGGGCGTATCGCGTCAAGCCGTATCCAAATGGGAGACAGGCGATGCCATGCCCGATACCGACAAAGTGATTGCGCTCGCAGTCTATTTTAAGGTGACGACCGACTGGCTGCTGCGCGGCATCGAAGCAGCGCCTGCCCCCGCCGGCCCTGCCGGTACTCCCAGCCGCGAAGAACTGGAAAACGCTTCGCCCATGCTGCTCGCCCTGACGCTGGGTGGCTGCCTGGTTGGCCTGATTCTGGTCTTGTACGATATTTCTCAGCAGTACCTGCTGCATATTCCCGCGATTATCGGCATCCTGCTGCAAATCGGCTCTTCGTCACTAGCCACGGGAGTCGGCCTGTATCTGCGCAACGACGCGGGACGGCGTTTTCTTCGCACGTTTTGGAGCATCGCGATCTGGATGATTGCGCCGCTTCTCTTCGGTTTTCTGTATACGATCTGCTCTCGCACCGTGTCCTACGGTTTTTTCAAGCTGGTTGGGCGCGTCGTGCCATTTTTTAACGAGGGCGGTTGGCCCATCCTCTTTCCTACCGCCATTTGCTTTACCGGATACGTTGTCTTTTGCCTGATTATTACCCTGCTTCTACGGCGCCTGAAAAAGAGTTGAATTTTTTTCATGGACAGGCTTGACTTATACTCGCTGCTTTGCTATAATGAATATCGTCGCTGAGAGATGCGACAAGAAAATAGCAAATGCGGCTGTAGCTCATCTGGTAGAGCGCCACCTTGCCAAGGTGGAGGTAGCGAGTTCGAGCCTCGTCAGCCGCTCCACAAAAGCACCGTTTGAACGGTGCTTTTTTCTTGCACTTTTTAGTGATAAGAGCCATCCCACAGCGGGATGGCTCTTTTTTCTGCTCCATTTATCGCGAGGTAATTCTGCCAAGCAGCCGCTCAAACTGTACGCCATGCATGGGATCCGTCCCCTGCGTTTCGGTATAAGCAATGCAGTCCTTGACAAATTCGCCCGCAAATGCGGAAGCACGGTTTAAATCGCTGCCGTTCAGCAGCGCACCCAGCATGGTCGCTGCAAACAAATCGCCCGTGCCCGGATAATATCGATTGATTCGCGCGTGCAGGCTAATCATACCCTGCTCCCCGTCAAAGCAGGCCGAACCGACCTGACCCTTTTCATAATCCAATCCAGTGAGCACAATCTGCGCCCCATAGCGCGTGTGCAGCGCACGCAGCCATTCCCATGTCTGCTCCGCGGAACAAGGCTTGTCCGCAGGCGCTCGGTCGAGCAGGATGGCCGCTTCGGTCGTATTCGGGGTAATGATATCCGCAATCTCGCACAGTTCTCGCATGCGTCTGCACATCTCAGGCGTATAGGTCTGGTAAACCTCACCGTTATCCCCCATCACAGGATCAATCAGCGTCAGCCCGTTGTCTGCGCATAGACGCTTTGCCGCCTGCTGCACCAAATCTATCTGCTCCGCCGAGCCGAGAAACCCCGCATAGACCGATTCGAAGCGCAGCCCCAGTTCGTCATACTGGTTGATTACACCCTGCATCACACCGGTCAAATCGCTCGTCACCCAATCAGGAATTGCCGTATGGGTGGAAAAAAAAGCCGTCGGCAGCGGCACACACTGGTGTCCGGCGGCGGAAAGCACTGCAATAATCGGCACGAGTGAGGAACGCCCATATCCCGACAGATCGTGCAGCGCAAGTATCTTTTTCTGCATGAAACCGTTCACATCCTTTTCTTCCTTAGCATACTTGTTTTTCCCTGTGCTGTCAACTTGCTTTCTCCCTGCTCGGATGGTAAAATAGTACGTATCTTGAAAGCGAATGCAAAGGAGTATGTTTATGCTGAAAGAACGCATCTTATCCATATTGCTCACCCTTGCGCTGCTGCTGCCCGCAGCCGCTGCCGCACCCGCGCCCGAGGAGGGACTGCGCGGTGTTTGGATCCCGAGCATCTATAATTTGGACTATCCCACCCGCCAAGGCATGACCGAGGCCGAGCTAAAGAGTCAGGCCAACGAAATTCTGGACAACGTGAAGGCCATGGGGCTAAATGCGGTCTTTCTGCAGGTACGGCCCGCGGCGGATGCGCTGTATGAATCGGATATTTTCCCGTGGAGCCGCTATGTCAGCGGCACGCAGGGACAGGCGCCCGCCGGTGGTTTCGATCCCCTTGCTTACTGGGTCGATGCGGCTCACCAGCGCGGACTGCAGCTGCACGCATGGCTCAACCCCTATCGCATCACACGTGGCGGGGAGAGCGACTGTACCTCGCTTGCATCGGATAATCCGGCAAAGCTGCATCCCGAGTGGGTCGTCAAATATGAGGATAACTACTACTTTAACCCCGGTTTATCGTCGGTTCGTGCAATGGTTGTCGACGGTGCGTGCGAAATCGCCGAAAATTACGATGTGGACGGCATCCATCTGGATGATTACTTCTATCCCGGCACAGACTTTTCCGATCAGGAGACCTACACCCGCTACGGCAAGGGCTTTGACAGCATTGACGACTGGCGTCGGGACAACGTCAATCAGCTGGTGGCCGATTTGGACAAAGCACTGCACGACGTTGACCCCGATCTTTCCTTCGGCATCAGTCCGGCAGGCATCTGGAACAACAAAAGCGCCGACCCGCGCGGCAGCGACACCGCAGGGCGCTCTTCCTATGCCGAAATCTACTGCGATACGCTCGCATGGATTGAAGCCGGTACGGTCGACTATGTCTGCCCGCAGATTTACTGGGAAATCGGCTTCAAAATAGCGGACTTCTCCAAGTTGGTCGACTGGTGGACCGATGCGGTCAAGGGTTCAGACGTTGATTTGTATGTCGGCGTAGGTGCATACCGGATGGAGGACGCCACGGCCGGATCGGTTTGGTCAGGTACGGATGAGCTGACACGCCAACTTAACCTGATTGCCAAGGATTCCGGCGTGTCCGGTGAAATTTTCTACCGCTACAATTCACTGACGCAGGTTGCAGGTGCGTCCGATGTGCTTTCCACGCACTACGCTGCCTCGCCTAGCCGACCCGAGGCGCAGACGCCGTCTCCCGAGCAGCAGGCCGACGGCCTCATCGAAACCTTTTCCCGTTTTATTCTGGCGCTCTTCCATTAAGGGGGTCTTAAAGTGCAGAATGTTCTTACCCGTGAATACGAGGTCAATTACAGTCACATTGACAACCGCGGTATTGCCCGCCCATCCTTCTTGTTTGACATCATGCAAGACGCGGCCACTGTGCACGCAGAGGAGCTCCACCTGAGCCGCGAACAACTCAGCGTCCTCTGGGTGCTCTCGCGCATGAAAGTCGAACTGACGCGCCCTCTGCAGCCGTATGAACGCATTCAGTGTGAAACATGGTGTCCCGGCATCCGAGGAGCAAGCTGGTATCGCAGCTTTGCCTTTTACGCGGGTGACAAGCAGGTGGGCGAAGCACAATCCATGTGGGTCACGCTCGAACCCGAAACACATCGCATCCTGCGTCCGAATGCATTCGCCGCCTCCGAAGCCTATTTGCACACCGCACGCGGCGAAATGTTTGCTCCCCTGCCCAAGCTCACGTGCGACAGCGTGCGTCTGCACCACGTGCACAACGTCAGCTATTCCGATTTGGATGTTAACAATCATGTCAACAACGTAAAGGTGGTCGATTTGATTTCCGATGCGCTTGATTTGCAGAAGCAACCGGGTTTTGTCTCTTCCATACAGGTCAACTATACGGCCGAAACCCAGTTCGGCGAGCAGCTCGCTCTGTCCTGCGGCACGGTCGACAGCGCACGCTATGTCTGCGGTCAAACGGAGGGCAAAACACACTTCGAGGCCATCGTTACATTGTCCCCAATCAAGGAGGTCTGAATCATGGATGAAGTCAGCCGGGTTTTGGGTGATATTCTCGGTGTTTGCATGCCGGAAAAGGTCATCCTGTTTGCCGAAAAGAGGACGATGTCCACCCGCAAGCTGAAGTCTCTCAGCCTGTGCGTCATCGTGGGCGAAAATGAGAATCCGCGCGCACTGCGCACCCGGATGCATTTAGCCGTCTCGGTTGATGTGCCGGTAACGCTCTGCGTCTACACCGCCGAGCAATGGGAGGAGCTGCTTGAAGACGAATCCTCCTATGCCGCATGGATTGCGCGGAAAGGGCAGGTGTTATATGGGCCGAAAACGTAAAGGGGCATCCGACAGCCAGTTTTACTACAAATGGCTAGACAAGGCGCTGTGCGATTTGCAGTGCGCCCGCATTCTCCACACCTACGGCGGGGATATGTACAACATTGCCTTTCACTGCCAACAGGGCATTGAAAAGGCGCTCAAGGGGTATCTGCTTTTTCGCACCGGTCGGCATTTTGACGGACACAACCTGACCTATCTGTGCCGGCAGGCCATTCACCTTGACGCCGCCTTCAACGAATACCTCGACGAAAGTGCGGCGCTCAACGACCTGTATATTGAAACGCGATACCCGACCGACCTACCGTTCGAGATTGACGAGCTTGAGATTCGGCGCTACCTCGAGATGGCCGAAATCATGTTTGCCGCCATCCGCAAAGAGCTGTACGCAGCCGGCCGCCCGCATCAAATTTCCGAATAGAAAAAGCGCCATGCAGAAGCATGGCGCTTTATATTATTCCTCGCGGTGTTTGAGCGGAACGCCGTGCTGAATCGGCTTCCACTCTACTTTTTGCATCAGTGCAACAATCGAAATCGGCACATAGGTCAGCATAAAGAACGGGAAGGTAAACACGCTGAGCAGTTTTTTATGTACCGGCCCGTCAATCTTTTTCCATTCGCAGAGCATACTGATTGCTCCGAAGCAGAATAAACTGCACCACAGTCCCATCACGGTCATTACCGTGATGTGCATCAGCAGACGCAGCACACGATACATCACATAAATCGGCTGCGTAAAGCAGGTTACGCCGACTACCAAGCCGACCAAGATTGCCGTCACGGTAATCAGATTGCAGGGGGCGACCGTCATCAGCATATCGTAGCAGGAGAAACCCCTTCTGCCGCCGCGCAGCGTGCCCCGCAGCAGTGAACCCATATATTTTGCATCCACTTGATAAAAGCCCTTGCTCCAGCGCATGCGCTGATCCCAGGACTGCTTGAAACGCGTCGGCTGTTCGTCGTAGACCACCGCTGTGCCGCAGTAACCGATCTTGCGTCCCTCCACTGCGCAGGACACGGAAAACTCAATATCCTCCGTCAGCAGATGGTAGGGCCAACCGTTTTTCTCCCGCAGCACGTCGCCGGAAATCAAAAAGCCTGTCCCTGAAACAGCACAGTTGATGCCAAGCTGTGCACGCGGCTGGTTTAAAAACCGACCCTCACGCACAAACCACAGCGAATATCCCGCCGTAATCCAGTTGTCACAAAAATTCTTGGAGTTACGGTAGCAGGTAATCGCCGCGTAGTCACTTCCATCGAACATTTTGTTCATCTCGGTAACGAAATCTTGGTCGACGATATTATCTGCATCGAATACGAAGAAGCCATCGTAGGTGTCGCGTCCGTGGTTCTGAAAGATGCGCTGAATCAGGAAATCCATTGCATAGCCCTTGCCTACCTGCGTCTTGTTGAACCGTTCATATACAAAAGCGCCGGCAGCGCGCGCCACCGTGGCGGTATCATCGGTGCAGTTATCCGCGATCACGAAAATATCAACCAGTTCCTCGGGATATCTCTGCTTTTTCAAGCTTACGATCAGTCCCTCAATTACATTTTGCTCATTGCGCGCCGCAATCATCACGGCGTAGCGATGCGGCGGCGCATCCTCACGTCCCTTACGCCCCCTGCCAAGCAGTCCGACTGCCAAATAGACCATTTGGTATGCATACGCGGCAGTAAAAAACACAAACAGTACAAACTGCAGGCTCTCCAAAAACCGTATCATGATGATGATCTCCTTAATCTCTGTAAAGTCGCAAATGTCCGCTTACTATGATATCACTTCATACATTTTTTTCAATGACGTTTCACACAAATTTCCCGGGTAATTTTAATTTTTCTCTGGTGAAATCTCAGGTCACACACGCTTCATCATTGACACTATCTAACATAAAGGGCACCGCCCAATGGCGATGCCCTTTTCTCAATACAGTTTTCTCTTTTTGAGCAAGTACCACGCTCCTGCGCAGGCCACAACCGATATAATCAGCGGAATCCACCAGAAAACATCGCCCGGAATCACACCGCCCTCGATATTCATGCCATAGAAGCCGAATACAATGTTGGGAATCGTCATGATGATGGTCAGCACCGTGAGCACCTTCATGATGATATTCAGGTTGTTCGAAACGACCGACGCATACGCATCCATCGTGCCCGATAAGATGCTCGAGTAAATGCCCGCCATTTCAATGGCCTGGCGAATCTCAATCAGCGCATCCTCAAGGATATCACGATCATCCTCGTACAGCTTGAGCACGCGGCCGCGCAGCACCTTTTCCATTGTCACTTCGTTGCCCTTCAGCGAGGCCGAAAAGTAAACCAACGATTTGGATAAACCGAGCAGTTGAATGAGTTCCTCATTCTTCAGCGAATCGTAGAGTCGCTTTTCGACCTTGGTAAAGTCACGCTCAATCATGCGCAGGTTTTTCAGGAAGCGTCCGGCCACGCGCAGCAGGATTTGAAACACAAACCGCGTGCGCAACGCCGTATGAACGCCCTTAACCGCGCCTTCTGCAATCGAGCGCAGAATAACCGTGTCCTCCAGACAGACTGTGATGACTGCATTTTCCGCCACCACAATGCCCATTGGCAGGGTGCTGAACAGCTGCTGCCCGCCCTCGCCCGAGTTGCGTTCCACCATCGGCACGTCGATAATCATCAGAAGCTGATCATCCTCCGTATCGACACGCGAGCTTTCCTCCGGGTCGAGCGCCGCGCGGACGAAATCCTCCTCCACGCGTGCAAAACGAGCAATTTCCTCAATTTCATCCGAGCTTGGCCGGACCATATTGACCCAGCAGCCATCAGCGAAATCCGGAATCGCGGTCACTTGTCCGTCTATCGTCTTGTAATATTCTACCATAGCGTACCACCTTTCCGCGGCAGGCTATGCGCATGCCCCACCGCGTGTCTTTATTCTTTTGAAAATACTTCGGGGTTCGGGACTCACGGTGAGATCACTTCCTTTTTACCAAAATTTAATAGGGTCTTTTCAGACTAAAACAGCCCTTTTCAGGGCTGTTTTGTTGACGCTTTAACGATTGTTTATCTGTCCTTATCGAAAATACGCATCAGTACATCGAATGCGGCATCATCGGAACCGACTTCGTTTGAGGACTTGTCCGCTGCAGGAGCCGAGGTGGCTGCGCTGCTGAACAGGCCTGCGGAAGCGGGCTGCTCCTTTTTGCCGTCCATCGCCAGTGTTGCCGAGTTGGGCGCCTTATCAAAACCGGTGGCAATAACCACAACACGGATTTCATCGTCCATGCTCTCATCGATGAACGCACCGAAGATAATATGTGCATCGGGGTGAGCCGCCTGCTGCACCATGGTAGCTGCAGTCTCGACTTCATCCAGACCGATATCGTCCGACCCGATGACGGAAACAATGACGCCGCGTGCGGAGTCGATCGAGGTCTCGAGCAGCGGGCTGGAAATTGCCATACGGGCAGCCTCGGCAGCCTTATCCTTACCGGCGGCGCGGCCGGTGCCGATATGTGCGTAGCCTGCATCCTTCATGACCGAGGTCACGTCTGCAAAGTCAAGGTTAATGAATCCCGGAACGGTAATCAGCTCAGAGATATTGGCAACTGCCTGACGCAGCACGCCATCGGCGATTTCAAACGCGTTCTTAAAGGTAATCTTCTGCTCGGAAACGAACTTGAGGCGTTCGTTCGGGATGATAACCAACGAGTCAACGTTCTGGCACAGCGCATCGATGCCGCTCAGTGCCTGCTCGAGGCGCTTCTTGCCTTCGAACGAGAACGGACGGGTAACAACGCCAACGGTCAGGATGCCCATCTCGCGCGCAATCTGCGCCACGACCGGAGCCGCACCTGTACCGGTGCCGCCGCCCATGCCGGCGGTGATAAATACCATGTTGGTGTCCTGCAGCGCAGCTGCAATCTGCTCGCGGCTCTCTTCTGCCGCCTTACGACCAATTTCGGGGTTGGCGCCGGCGCCCTGTCCCTTGGTCAGCTTTTCGCCGATCTGAATTTTCGTACCGGCCTGAGAAAAATTCAGCGCCTGCATATCGGTGTTGACCGAAACGAACTCAACACCCTGCACGCCGCTTTCAACCATGCGATTGACTGCGTTACCGCCGCCACCGCCAATACCGATGACCTTAATGCTCACCACATTGTCCAAGCCAGATTCAAACTGAAAACCCATTGTTGCCATCCTCCGTTATGATTAAAGATCTAAGTAAATTCTGTTATTGCGTCTGTCGGGAAATACACGCGGAATCCAATTCACCTCACGCGCGGGCAGCATGCCCCTATTGTTTTAATTTTAACCCCATTTCACGCATTTTGCAACATATATTAGTGAATTCCTCAAAAAAAACTTGAAATTTTCTGTCGCTTTACACCAAAGGAATCCATTTCATGCAGAAAACCGGGCAATTCCCACGAAAAACGCCGGTTTTTGTTCCTTTTCCCGGGGTTATTGATCGCTATTTCCAGTTTCCCCGGCATCACCGTTCGCAGCCTCGTCCGAATTCCCGGCAGCGGTATCGCCCGATGCTGCTTCGCCGGACACGTCTGTTTGAGGCTTGTCCCCTGCTGCAGTTGCCGTTCCCGCAGTGTCAGCAGGCTGCTGGGCATCGCCCGATTCCGTCGACTGCGTACCGTTTAAAATCGTCGCAGACAACGCGACATTTTCCGCCGTGTCGGGCACAAAATGTAGCCGCTGCTTGCCGTCCCAATAAAGCCGTCCAACGTCGGATGGCGAGAGCCGGCCCTCAATCACATTTTTTGCAAACCGCAGGCGATACCCCACCTGATCGACCGTGCCGACCCGAATATCAAACCGGCCGAGATAGCCGATTCGGATGTCGGTCAGCGACTGCAGGTTGATGAAGCGCACCTCATCCATCATGGAGTTGCTCTTGACCTCATCAAGCACGGTCATCAGCACATTGATATACGCGTCCTTCGTGCGGTCCAGCGTCTGCCCAAGCTGTATCCCCAGCATGGACACACCCGTAATCACAGGCAGGCCGCCGTCGGTATTGGTCTGCTCAAGCACCTTTCCGGTGCTGCTCAGCAGGTAATACCCGCCGTCTGCCGGGACTGCAAGCGCAGCCTTGCATTCGGTGACGGATACGATGAGTGTATCCGGCAGATGGCGGCGAATGCGCACGCTTTCCAAATAGGGAAATTTGACACGCAGGTTATTTGCCTCCGCAACCTTGTTCCAAAGATACAGGTTGTCCCCCATTTTCACATCCATACCGTCTACAATTTCGTGCTGCGTGTATCGGATGTTGCCTTCCACCTCAACTGAGTTGACCTTGAAGAACACCGTGACTGCGAGGATTGCCGCGGTCAGCAATACGGCGACAAAAGCAATTTTGCCGGCCAGATGGAATATCTGCTGCCGTCGTCCCGCCTGCCGCCGCCGCTGTTCAATTGTTTTCTGCTTCCGTTTACGCTTTTTCACTGCCGCCGCCCTCTTATCGCTTTCCGGCTGCAATCGCCTGCATGATTTGCTGATAAATCTGCTCACTCGCGTCGTGTGCGGCGAGCTTGGTTGCGTCATGTCCCATTCGGCGCAGTCTGTCTTGATCAGACAGCATGCTGCCAATCATCTCGTACAGTTTTTCCGGGGTTGCGTCTTTTTCAAGCAGTACGGTGCAGCCGCCTGCCGCTTCAAGCGCACGCGCATTTTTTTCCTGATGATTTTCCGCAACATATGGGGAGGGCACCAGAATCGCCGGACGTCCCAGCATACACAGCTCGCCCAGTGTGGCTGCGCCCGCACGGCATACCACCAGATCGGCAGCCGCCAAGCGGTCATCCATATCATAAATATACTCAACCAGCTTCACATTCGGATGCCGCTCCAAATCTGCGCCCTTTTCAGCGGCCAGACGGGGCATCCACTCACGTGCGGCGCTGCCGGACGCATGGACGTGATGGTATTTCACATTGTTTTTGCACTCAAGCGCGAGCAGCCCTGCCATATGCTCGTTCATGTACTTTGCACCCATGGAACCCCAGAACGAAACAACCAGCTGATCCGTCTCACCCAGTCCAAACTTGGCGCGGGCACGTGTGCGGTCGGCGGTCACAATCTCACCGCGCACCGGCGAGCCGGTCACAATAATCTTATCGCCCCCGCCCAGCAGTTCCTTGGCCTGCTCAAAACAGACGAGCACACGATCCGCCTTTTTTGAAAGCATCTTGGTCACCTTACCGGGCAGCGCGTTGACCTCAAGCAGCACCGTAGGAATGCCCATCTGCTGCGCCGCCTTGACCACAGCAAACGAAGCATAGCCGCCGCATCCGATAACACAATCCGGCCGCGCCTTTTGCAGCAGCTTTTTCGCCTTGGACACCGCGCCGACCGCAAGCTTTGCAGCCTTCACATTGTGTGCCAGTCCCTTGGGGCTGAGCGAGCGCGACAGACCGATAATCTCAATCGCATCGAGGGGATACCCTTCGCGCGGAACAAGCTTGTTCTCGATGCCACGCTCCGAACCCGCGAACCGAATGACCGTGTCCGGATGCTTGTGCTCAAAATAGCGTGCGATGGCAAGACCCGGCGTAACATGGCCGCCCGTGCCGCCGCCCGTAATATACAGCTTCAATGTTCTTCCCCCATTTACAATACGCTATTGTTCCGCCTGCCGCACATCGACGCGCATATAGCGGGATATATTGAGTAATATGCCCATCTCGAGCAGCTGCATGAGCAGCGCCGTACCGCCATAGCTGAAGAACGGCAGGCTCGCGCCCGTAACAGGAATCAGCCCGCTGACAACAAACAGGTTCATCAGCGTCTGAATGGCGAGTTTTGCTGTAATGCCGGTAGCAACCATGCAGCTGAACTTATCCGGTGCAGCACGTGCGATGGTGAAACCGCGATAAATCAGGTAAGCGAAGAGCAGAATCACAATCAGCGCACCGATGAAACCCATTTCCTCGCTCCATGCCGAAAAAATGAAGTCGTTCTGCGGCTCGGGCAGATACAGGTGTTTTTGCCGTCCCTGCCCCAGTCCCAGACCGAAAAATCCGCCCGATCCTATGGCAATCTGGCTCATAGAGCCTTGGTAGCCCTTGTCTGCCATATCCTGAAACGGATCGAGCCACACACTGATTCGATCGCGCACATGTTCCTGCGTCATGTAAAACACCGTGCCGACAACCGCGCCGACCACGCCGACCGGTGCAAAATACCAAAGGCGCATCCCGGCGGCAAACATCATCGTAACACCGATGCCGAAAATAATAATGGTTGCCGACGTGTGCGGCTCCATCAGCAGCAGACCCGCAATCACAATTAGCAGCAGGCCGTACGGCTTTGCCATACCCTTAATGCTGCGCACGCTTGAGGGGTCTTTCGCAATCCAATAAGCGAAGCAGATGATAACGGCGATTTTGGAAACCTCCGACGGCTGAAAACCGAACAGCCAGCGCCGCGCACCGTTTGACACCGTGCCAAGCGGTGTGAGCACCAATACCAGCATGGCCAGTGCCACAATCAATAGCGGCTTGTAGAGAGATGCATAAATTTTGTAGTTAATTTTGGAAATAAACAGCATTGCACCTACACCCACCAGTGCAAACATACCCTGACGAGAGATAAAGTAGGTTGCGCTGCCAAAGCGATAGTAGCCGGTGGAATAGCTTGCGGAGAACAGTGCAATCAGGCCGATTGCCAACAGCATCAGGATGGAAAACAGCAGGCCTGCATCCCAACTGCCGGCGCGCTGACGCGTGCGGCGCTCGCTTTTCGGTTGCTCCGACTTTCGCGGCTCACGACGCATTTCACGAACATTGGTACTTGTTGCGGCCATGAGCCACCTCCAAAATAGTTTTAGATTATTGCATCGGTGTAACAACACCGTAATAAGCAAGGATACACATCAAAATCGTAACACCAGCAAAGATCATAACGATTTTTTTCTCGCCCCATCCGCACATCTCAAAGTGATGGTGAATCGGCGCCATTTTGAACAGCCGCTTGCCGCCGGAAATCTTAAAGTAAGATACCTGCAAAATAACAGACAGCGTTTCAATGATATAAATCAGACCGACTGGCAGCAGAATGAGCGGCATATCGCACGCAAACGCAAGCCCCGCGACCGCGCCGCCAAGAAAGAGCGATCCTGTATCGCCCATAAACACCTTGGCAGGATTAAAGTTATAAATCAAAAAGCCGAGCAATCCGCCTGCAAGCGCAGCCGCAAAAACGGTAACGCCCATCCGCTCGGTGAGTACACCCACCGCGGCGAAGAACACCGCAACGGGCAGCGTCACCCCTGCGGCGAGGCCGTCGATGCCGTCCGTCAGGTTGACCGCGTTGTCCGCGCCGACAATGACGAAGGCCGCGAAGATAATGTATGCCGGCCAGGGCAGGCTGATTACGATATCCGTAAACGGAATCCACAGGGTGGGCAGTCCATCCGACTGCAGAAACAGTACCAGAATAAAGGCCGCGGCGACCAAAATCTGCAGCACCATTTTCTGGCGTGCGGTCAGACCCGCGTTTTCCTTTTTCTTGATTTTAGCATAATCGTCTACCAGACCGACTGCGCCATATGCCGCGGCAAGGCCGAGCATGGCAATTGCAGAAACGTCCATCTCGCCGGTCAGCACCAGACCCGCTGCAACCGCAGCTATAATACCGATAATGAACATAAATCCGCCCATTGTCGGGATATTCTGCTTGTTCATATGCCATTTCGGACCGATTTCCAATATCTTTTGTCCAAATTTCATCTTTTGCAAATAGCGGATAACACCGGGGCCGATAGCCGCCGTTACCACAAACGCAATCGCGCAAACGATCAGTGCCAGTCTCATTCTTGTACGTCCTCCCCCAGAAACAATGCGAGTGCACGCTCCATTCTCATGCCGCGGCTGCCTTTAAAAAGCAGTGCGTCGCCCGGTTTCGCCTCCGCGCACAGCGCGGCGACCAGCGCCACCTGATCGTCAAACGCGAACGCCTTGCCAAGTCCTTTTTCCTGTGCGCCCGCGACCATCAGGCCTGCGTCAGGCCCGAAGGCAAACAGCGCATCGGCATATTCTGCGGCAGCGCGTCCGGCTCTCCGATGTCCCTCCTCCGTGTAGTCTCCCAACTCCAGCATCGAGCCGAGCACAGCGAAGCGCCGTCCCTCCGGCGCCATCCGGCCCAGCACGGCAAGGGTGGCCTCCATTGCGTCCGGACTTGCGTTATAGCAGTCGGCAAAGATATGATAGCCGCCTTTTTCGTAGATATTCTGGCGCATACCGCTCGCCTCGTACGACAACAGCCCCTGCGCAATCTCCGCGGGCCGCTCGCCGAGCAGCAGGCCGACCGCGGTGGCAGCCAGTGCATTGAGTACATTGTGTGCGCCGGGCAAATTCAGTTTTGCAGTGAATTTCTGTCCGATCGGCAGGGTTTCGTTCTGCAAACCGCTATTTACTATATCAAATGTACCGTCCTCATACAAGTCACAAATGAGGTCACACGCGGTGTTTTTTAATCCGTAGGTCACAGTGCGGCAGCCGAGCGTGTCGCGCTTTTCCCAAAGCAGCGGTTCGTCGCCGCACAGAATTGCACAGCCATCCGGCTTTAACCCTTCGAGAATTTCAAGCTTTGCCTTGCAGATTCCCTCTCGCGAGCCGAGAAACTCAATATGCGAGGTGCCGATGTTGGTAATCACCGCCAAATCAGGCTTCGCCGCTGCCGTCATCCGGCTGATTTCACCGAAGTGGTTCATGCCCATCTCACAGACCATGACCTCGGTGTCCCGCGTCATGCGAAACAGAGTCAGCGGCACGCCAATCTCGTTATTGAGATTGCCTTCAGTCTTCTGCGCACGATACTTCTGACGCAGCACGGCATAAACCAGCTCCTTGGTCGTCGTCTTGCCGACCGAGCCGGTCACGCCGACCACCCGCCCTCCGCAAAGGTCGCGGTAACCGCTTGCCAAATCCAGCAGCGCCTGCGCGGTGTTTTCCACATAGAGCGCCGGCACCGGATAGCTTTCGTTTTCTCGATGCGACACCACCGCAGCAGCACCGTTGTTAATTGCCTTCTCAATGAAGTTATGCCCGTCAAAGCGCTCACCCGCAAGGGGCACGAACAGTGTACCTGCTTCGATTTGACGCGAGTCGGTCGAAATATGCTCGAGCAGCTGTTCTCCGGTCGCTTCGCCATTTGTCCACTGGGCGGCCTGTCTGAGCGTAAAACGTTCCACTACGATGTCCTCCGATGTCTTTTTTTACTTCTTTTGCGCAAAATACGCCGCAATGACCTCGCGTTCGTCGAGGTGATGCTTCACGTGGTTAATCTCCTGATACGTCTCGTGTCCCTTACCCATAAGGACAATCACATCATCGGCCTTGGCATGGTCGAGCGCCCAATGAATGGCCTCAGGTCGGTTAGCGATGACCTGCATCGGCGTTTTCGTACCCTGCATTCCCGCAAGAATATCGTCAATGATGGCCTGCGGCTCCTCAGTGCGCGGGTTATCCGAGGTTACAATGCAGAAATCAGCCAGACGCGCCGCAATCGCACCCATTTTAGGACGCTTGGTGCGGTCACGATCGCCGCCGCAGCCAAACAGCGCAACGACGCGCCCCTTGGCAAAGCCGCGCACGGCCTTCAGCACATTTTCCACGCCGTCAGGCGAATGCGCATAGTCAATCAGCACCGTATAGTTCGTATCGGTCGGCACAACTTCAACGCGGCCCTTGACGCCGGTCGCAGTTGCAAGCGACTTGGCCGCATCCTCCAGCGTTACGCCGCAGGATAGCACCGCACCGAGTGCAGCGAGCGCATTTTCAACCGAAAAATGTCCCGGAATCGGCAGTTTAACGCGTGCAAGTTCGTTCATTGTGCTTGCAAGGAAGTCTACACCGTCCGCACGCATGACAATGTTTTTCGCCGTCAGCCCCGCCTCATCCTTGTCGCAGGAGAAGGTCAGGCACGGGCATTTTGCATCAATCAGCATGGCAGGCGCGGCCGCATCGTCCAGATTAATAACACCCTTGTCGCACACCGAGAACAGCATCGCCTTGGCCTTGCGGTACTCCTCCATCGTCTTATGAAAGTCGAGGTGATCCTGCGTCAGGTTGGTGAACACGCCGACCGCAAAGCGGATACCGTGCACACGGTCGAGCACGAGTGAGTGAGATGAAACCTCCATAATTACATGGGTACAGCCTGCGTCACGCATGCGCGCAAAGAGTGCGTGAAGCTCGTAAGACTCCGGCGTGGTACGCTCGGTCTCAATGACCTCGTCACCGATCAAATTCTGATTCGTGCCGATCAGGCCGACCTTATGTCCCGCTTCCTCAAGCATGTGCTTGACAAGATAGGTCGTCGTTGTTTTGCCATTGGTGCCGGTCACGCCAATCATGGTCATTGCATCTGCCGGATGGCCAAACCGGTTGGCCGCAATCTCCGCCAGCGCGCGGCGCGCGTTCTTGACCACAATGGCCGGTGCGCCCGCAGGCGCTTCTTCACACACGATGGCGGCTGCGCCCTGCTCGAGCGCCTTGCCGATATACCGGTGGCCGTCGGTCGCGTAGCCGCGGATGGCAACGAACAAATCGCCCTTGCCCACCGCGCGCGAATCGTAGCACACCTCGTGCAGTTCCATATCGAGCGGAACAGAGGCGCTTACGACCTCAACTCCCTGCAGAAGCTCCTGTAATTTCATCGTTTTGTCTCCTTCCGTCAGTCGCCGATGTCGGTCGAGTTGGCAAAGTCCACTGTGATGACCGAGCCGATGCTCACCTTGGCACCCGCAACCGGATTCTGTTTGCTGGCTGTCGTCTCACCCGTTGTCTGCGAGGTTGCGACACCCTTACGCTTCATATACAATCCGAGACCGGCAAGCCGATCGCGGCAGTCGCTCGGGGACAGGCCGGTCAAATCCGGCACACTGATTTGCTCGGTCGGCTTTGCGCCGCCCATATAGAGAATAACCGAACCGTTTGCCGGGATTTTCACACCGTTGGCGGGCACCTGATCTGTGACCTTATCGCCGTCGCCCACTGTGCGGTAGCTCAGACCGGACTGCTTGAGCGTTGCGCCCGCCTGTTCCTCGGTCGAACCGATGAGGCTGGGCACGGACAGCTCGCGGCGGTCGTTTTCTTCTTCACTGTAGCTCGGTGTAACGCCCAGATACGGCAGTACATCCTCCATCACGCGGCCTACGACCGGCGCTGCAATTGCGCCGCCGCCGTGGGTGGCCGATTCGGGCAAATCCTGAATGGCGACGATGATTGCAATCTGCGGATCGTCCATCGGCGCTACGCCGATGAAGGATGCGGTGTAACGGTCTTCCACATCGCCCGTTTCCTTCAGAATTTCCGAGGTTGCCGTCTTACCGCCGACGCGGTAGCCCGCGACATAGGCGTTTTTGCCGGTGCCCTTCGCAACAACCTGCTCCATTGCCTGGCGCATAAAGGCAGAGGTCTCGGCAGAGATGACCTGCCGCACAACCTTGGTCTCGGTCGTTGATTTGACCGAACCGTCGCCGTTGAGAACGTCCTTAACAAGGTAAGGCTGCTTGAGCTTGCCGTCGTCGACAATAGCGCAGGCCATGTTGAGCATCTGAATCGGCGTGACATTAAAGCGCTGTCCGAACGATGCAACAGCAAGCGAAACCTCGTTCCACGCGGTCGAATCATTGATGTTATGGAACAGACCGCTGGCCTCGCCGGGCAAGTCGATGCCGGTTTTGGAGTCCATGCCAAACGCCTTGTAATAGTCATAGAAACGGTCAAGACCGGTTTTAAATGCAATCTGCATCATTGCAACGTTGCAGGAATTCATCAGCGCCTCGGTCAGGTTTTCGCTGCCGTGGCCGCCGTACTTCCAGCATTTAATCGGCTTGGACCAGTCGCCTACCATCAGCGATCCGCCGCAATGGAAGGTATCCTGATCATGCACCAGACCCAGATCATATGCGGTCGCAACGTTCATCAGCTTGAAGGTCGAACCCGGCTCATACATATCCATGATGGTCGGGTTGCGCCACATCTTACTCAGCTGATCGGTGCGAGCCTTGGTCAGCTTGGTGACCAGATCGTCATTCTTCTGAATGCTCTCCGGCAGGTTGGCCAGACCGCCCTCCCGATAGTATTTGTCGGAAATCTCAGCCGTTACTCCTGCTTCGGCCAAAATCGCCGTAATTTTATCTTTTAGCTCGTTAATATAGCGCTCATTGGAAATCACATACGCACTGTTGGGATCAAAATCAGGCAGCGAAGCCATTGCCAGCACCGCGCCCGTCTTCACATCCATGACAATGCCGGAAACGCCGTCTCGCGCCTGCGGATTATCGGCCAGTGCGGTTTCCAGATGCTTTTCCAGATAGCTCTGGATATCGCTGTCGATCGTCAGTACCAGAGAGTTACCATCAGTCGCCGGGATATACTGCTCATAGTCATACGGCATATCCTGATTTTTTGCATTCTGTGCACGCACGATTCGTCCGGCTGTACCGGCCAGTTCATTTTCATACTGCGCTTCCAAACCGTATACGCCGACATTATCGCCATTGACGTAGCCGAGTACTGCGGACAGATACGCGCCGTACTTGTAATAGCGTTTGGTGTCCGGCTCGGAATAGATGCCGGTGCAATCGTTCTTGCTCAGTTCCTCGTACATCGCGGTAGCTGTATCTTTATCCACCTTGGAGGCAATAATCTGGTACATGGTATCTGTACGCTGAATTTTTGTCAGCACTTCCGCTGTATCCAATTCCAGATACTTGCTCAGGATTTCCGCCAGTGTTTGCTGCTGGGTCTCCGCCGTAATCCCTTTATCCAGTTTGGCTTCGTCTATCACACCCTTGGGGTTGATGACAATGCGTTCTGTCGACGCCGACCGTGCCAGCTCCTGCATATTGGTGTCATATATCGTACCACGGTTCGGCGTGACCAGTGTGTCACGGGTCTGCAGCATCGTCGCCTTCTGCACATAAAAATCATGATGCACCGTCTGCATATACAGCAGCCGCGCAGCGACCAGACCAAAGCCAAGCACAAGAATGAGCACCGTCAGCCAACCGACGCGTGCTCGCATTTGATTGTTCGGACCTTTGATTGCCATGTGTTACCTGTTCCTCCAAAACCATGTCGCCGCCGCATTCCGCGCCGTTGTCCGTCTGCCTGCCTTTAAAAAAGCGTAAGGAGTCAGAAGTGTCATTGCCACCTCTCACTCCCCTGTTACGCTATCCTATTCGCCGGCTCACCGAATATATTCCACGACAGCGGAAAAGCTCTTCGCCAGTCCGGAAAACAGCGCATTGAGTGATACGCCGCTTTCCTTGACTGTGATGCTGTCGGGATTGGTCAGCTCAACATATTCAATCTGTGCATTGTCCATCTTGACCATACCAAGACCGACTGCCTTTGCCTCAATTTCATCCATATTGAGGTTGTATGTCTGCTTGGTTGTCAGCGAAACGCTTTCCGCTGTCAGCTCTTCCAGTTTTTCGTTTGTCTGGGCAACCTCAGCGGTCAGCTGGGTCAGATTCATCTGACAAAACAGAATGAACACCGATACGACTGCAACGATGCCGATGCACGCCATCAAATCCGGACGAACAACGCCCTTTTTGCGGCGGCGCGGCTGTTTCGGCTCACGCGACTGCTTTGATTCACGCTCTTGCTGCGGCGGCACTTCGTTACTCGACACAGAACGCAGTTCTCGCCGCGTTTCGCGCCGGGCAGGCACAAAGCGCTCTTCATACAGCTGATAGGCTACGCTTTCCCTGCTTGCAGTCATCATGACATCGGTCCCTTTCTGTTAAATCTTTTCACAAACGCGCAGCTTGGCGCTGCGTGCCCGCGGGTTTTCTTCAATTTCTCTTTCATCCGGCAGGATGGGTTTGCGCGGCGTCAGTTTGACCAGCGGCTTTTTGCCGCAGACGCAGACCGGGAATTCCTTCGGACAGGTGCAGCCCTGCGCCGCCTGCGCAAAGGCCACCTTGACGATGCGGTCCTCCAAGCTGTGGAAGGTGATAACCGCGATTCGTCCGCCGGGATTTAGGCACGCAATCGCCTTCTCCATCGCTTCACGAACGGCCGCGAGTTCGTCGTTCACCGCGATGCGAATGGCCTGAAAGCTGCGCTTGGCCGGGTGCTGTTTTTCCCGCAGCGTCTTGGATGGCATTGACCCGCGAATCACATCGACCAATTCGAGTGTTGTCTCAATCGGCTTTTTTTCACGCGCCCGCTCGATGCCTGCCGCAATCAGCGGTGCATAGCGCTCTTCACCGTATTCAAATAAAATGCGGCGGATATCTTCTCGGCTCCAAGTGTTTACCACTTCGTACGCGCTCAAATGCTGGCTGCGATCCATGCGCATATCGAGCGGAGCGTCCTGCATATAGGAAAAGCCGCGTTCTGCATGGTCAAGCTGCGGCGAGGACACGCCGAGATCAAACAGAATGCCGTCCGCACCCGCAAGTCCCTGCGCGGCGAGCACCTGATCAATGTCGCGAAAGTCGCTTTTGACCGGCGTTACACGCTGCCATACCGATGCAAGCCGGGTTTCCGCGTTTTTCAGCGCTTCATCATCTCGGTCAATACAAATCAGCCGTCCCTTGTCGCTCAGCCGTTCGGCAATGCGAAGCGAATGCCCCGCGCCGCCGGTCGTCGCGTCAACATAGATCCCGTCCGGTTTAATCTGCAATGCGTCCAGGCAAGGCTCCAGCAAAATGGATACATGATGAAATTCCATACGCCCTCCCTGTTTCGATTAGAAGCCAAGATCCTCCATGGCCTCCATGATACGGTCATCGTTGATGCCCGCATTATATTCTGCCCATTTGGCAGCATCCCAAATCTCGGCGTGGTTTGATGCGCCGATGATTGCGGTTTCTTTTGTCAGTCCCGCGTATTCGCGGAGGTTCGCCGGCAGCAGGATACGACCCTGTGCATCCATTTCTGCATCAAATGCGGCGGAGAAGAAAAAACGCTGCAAATCACGGGACTTGCTCATCGGCAGCGAACGAATGCGTGCTTCCAGCACTTCCCATTCCTTTTCGGGATAGATTGCCAGACATCCGTCCAGTCCCTTGGTGACGGTGAATCGATCGCCCAGCTCATCCCGGAGCTTAGCAGGCATGGCAAGACGCCCCTTGGCGTCAATGGAATGCTTGTATTCACCTTTCACCGTTTTTACACCACGCTTTCCCTTCGGTGGGATTCATGACACTTCTCCCCACTTCTCACCACCCTGTAATCCATTATACTGACTGCCCTATGAAATTGCAAGGGCTTTTTCCAGATCGGTTACAGAAAATTATGCGTTGTCCGGCCATTTTTGCGCAAAACTGTACATTTCAAACACCTGTTCGATTGTTTTGACCATCCATTTTTTTCATCCTATGTAAAATGAGAAGTGGGGAAAAATCCCTGTAAAACGAAAAAAAGAACCGCCCTCAATGGGCGGTTCGCCGAAGCCAGGGAATGCAGGTGGTCGCTTGTGGTTACTTTGAGATGCTTTTGAAGCGCTGACGCGCCTTGCGCACCTCTTCCAGAGAGAGGGCTACGGCCTCTTCCGTGCGCTTGAGCGTATCCTCGCAATATTCATTTGCTACCCGACGCAGCTCGCGCGACTGAATCTCCGCGTTGCCGGCGATTTCCTTCGCCTTACGGCGTGCCGCAACAATCAGCTCGGTCTCGGATACCATCTGCCGGGCATCCTCCTCCGCCTGACGGCGAATCGCCTCTGCCTCACGCTTGCCCGCGGCCAGCATGTCATTTCGCTTTTCCACAATGTCCTGTGCCATTTTCAGGTCGCCCGGGAGCGTGTTGCGCAAATCATCCAGCAAGTCCAGCAAACGGTCGCGCTCGATGACGCACTTCTCACTGGCCAGGGGGATGCCCTTTGCGTCCTGTACCATATCATACATGCTATTGATCAGTTCGTCTAAAGTTGCCATCGTTTAGCCATCCTTTCTTGTTCGGAGCATAATATCATCTAAAATTTCAGCAGGGACAAATCCGGCGACATTGCCGCCGTGTACCGCAATATCCTTGACCACCGATGACGAAAGATACATGTATTCTGCGCTGGTCATGAGGAACACCGTATCCAGTTCGGGATTCAGCTTACGGTTTGCCAGAGCCATCTGAAATTCATATTCAAAATCAGACACCGCGCGCAGACCCTTGATAATCGCACACGCGTCCTGCTGCCTTGCGTAATCGGCAAGCAGACCTCCGAACGAGGTAATTTCGACGTTTGGCAGGTTGTTAATCGTACGGCGCAGCAGCTCCATACGCTCCTCTGTGTCAAACATCGGCACTTTGTTCTGGTTATGCATCACCGCAACGATTAGCTTGTCAAACACAGCCGATGCGCGCTTAATGATGTCCAAATGTCCCAGCGTGACCGGGTCAAAACTGCCCGGATAAATCGCAATCCTCATGTTATGTTTCATCCGTTCGGCCGTCCCGACGCTGCAGGACGGTAATCAAAGTAGCACCGTATCGGTAGGTTTTGACGGTCTCGAAACCGTGCGCAAACACGTCCTCCACAGCACTTTCGCATATTATTATACCATTTGTCGACAGAATGTCAAACGTTTCTATCGCGCTGAGCGCACTTTCCAAAATTTTTCCTCCGTAAGGCGGATCGAGGAAGATCAGGTCATACCTGCCTGCGCGGGCGTGGGAAACAAAGGTTTGCGCGTCCGCCGCGTGCAAAAAAGCGCGGTCGGCAACACGTGCCGCTTGTGTATTGTTTTGCACCGTGCTGTATGCCGTCTTATCTTTTTCGACAAAATCACAGTGTGACGCCCCGCGCGACAGTGCCTCAATGCCGAGCTGTCCCGTACCTGCGAACAGGTCGAGCACGACTGCCTCGCGCACGCGCATCTGGATAATGTTGAACAGCGATTCCTTGACGCGGTCGGTCGTCGGGCGCGTGTTCATACCGGGCACAGGCGTAAGTTTACAGCCGCGTGCCGATCCGGATACCACTCTCATGTCTGCTCCTCCTCATGGAAATAATCGAAAACCGCCTTGGCCGTGTTGCGCGGCACGATGCGGGCCAGTTCCTGCTCGGTCGCGTTTTTGACCGCGTCAACGCTCTTGAAATACTTCAGCAGCTCGCCGCGGCGCTTGTCCCCCACGCCCGGAATCTTATCGAGCGTTGAGCCGCGCACCTTTTTGCCGCCCAGTTTGCGGTTGTACTCGATGGCAAACCGGTGCACCTCTTCCTGCATGCGGCCGATTAAGGCAAACAGCGCGGGCGTGGCCGAAATGCCAAACTCGCGTCCGTCCGGTGCGATGAGCGCACGGGTGCGGTGCTTATCGTCCTTCACCATGCCGAAGCAAGGCGTGTCCAGCCCGCATGCGTCCAACACTTCCTTGCAGATGCGCACATGTCCCAGACCGCCATCAATCAAAAAGGCATTCGGCAGCGGCGTGAACTTTTCATCTCCGTCTGCATACCGCTGCACGCGGCGTGTGAGCATTTCACGCATCGAAGCGTAGTCGTCCTGTCCGTTTGCCGCGCAGGCAATCTTAAACTTGCGATAATCGCTCTTTTTCGGCTGTCCCTCGACGAAAACGACCATCGAACCGACCGTATCCTGTCCGGCGAAGTTTGAAATGTCATACGCCTCGAGCCGCAGCGGAAGCGCAATCATGCCGGTCACATTCTGCAGCAGCTCAAGCGATTTATGGCGGCGTTCCGACTGCTGCTCTCGCCGCTCGATCTCCTCCGATGCGTTTTTCTCTGCAAGGCGGGTCAGTACACGGCGCTCGCCTCTCTGCGGCGTAGCAAGCTCCACCTTTCGCTCCGAAATGGAGGACAGGTAGTCGCTGACCGCCTCCTGTTCCTCGATTTCGTGTGAGAGCAACACAACTTTAGGCACGGCTCCACGCTGCGCGTAATACTGCTTGATGAAGGCCGAAAGCACCTCGCCGGGGTCGCTCTCAGTCAGGTGGAACAGCGTGTATTCTTTGTCCTGCAGCGCACCGCCGCCGTAATGCAGCACGCAGACACAGGCACGTGTCTGCCCCTGCACAAATGCGATGACATCCAATTCGGCAAACGCGCCCGCGACAACATGCTGCCGCGAACCGAGCTTCTGCACCGCACGCAGTCGATCTCGCAGCATGGCGGCGCGTTCAAACTGCAGCTCCTCCGATGCGGCCTGCATCTTTTCGGTCAGCTCCCGTTCGAGCGATTTGGCATTGCCCTCAAACAGCGAGACCCCCTGCGCAATCAACCCACGGTATTCCTCGGGTGACACCTTGCCGGTACACGGCGCACAGCAGCGGCCGAGGTGCAAATTGAGGCATGGACGATCTTTGCCGATGTCGCGTGGAAACACGCGCGAGCACGTCTTGAGGTGCAGGGTTTCGCTGATGGTGTCGATTGCACGGCGTGCGGCCACACGCCCAGGATACGGCCCAAAATATCGCGCACCGTCATGTCCCGGCTTGGATACGACCGAAAACGCGGGATAGTCGGCATTCACATTCAGCCGCACATAGGGATACCCCTTATCGTCCTTGAGCAGGATATTGTACTTTGGCTTGTACTTTTTAATCATGGAGTTCTCAAGCACGAGCGCTTCAAACTCCGTCTCGGTCACAATGATATCAAAGTCGTCTATTTTGGATACAAGCTGGCGCGTTTTCGGATTCAGGCGCTCTTCTGCCTGAAAATAATTGGACACGCGGTTTTTCAGCGCCTTGGCCTTGCCGACATAGATGACGTTGCCCGACTTATCCTTGTGCAGATAGACGCCCGGCGAAAGCGGCAGCTTGCGCACGCGTTCCTTGAGTTGGTCTTTGGTCATATTTGCTTCTCCCAGATACAACAAAAAGCGCCGAAACTCGGCGCTTTTTCAGGATGCGATAACGTACGACTCAGTCCGTAAAGTTAGACGAGATCAGCTCAATCAGTGCATTGACAGCTTCTTCCTCGTCCGGACCGTCTGCAATCAGATTGATTGTTGTGCCCTTGGTAATACCAAGGGAAAGGATTCCGAGCAGGCTCTTCGCGTTAACGCGGCGCTCTTCCTTCTCTACCAGAATCGTAGACTTGAATTCATTCGCCTTCTGAATGAAAAACGTTGCGGGACGGGCATATAAACCTACCTGATTGGTAACCTGTACCTCTTTAGAAAACATAATCTGCATCGCTCCTATTTCTTCAAATCCGATATATATAGCATACTGCCTTTTGTGTGTTTCGTCAAGCCTCTTTTGCCTGCGGGATTGTTTGCGTTTTCAATGAATTTATTCCTGCAAACAATGTTCCCATCAGGCAATTTGCCCTGCATAACCGTTTTTACCCGCAAAAACAGACATTTTTAGCGTAATTCAACAATTGTAACGCCCTGTTCTCCCTCGCCGTAAACGCCGGAACGAACACTTTTTACGCGCTTGTGACGCTTTAAATGTTGCTGAATCGCGGTGCGCAGTGCGCCGGTGCCCTTGCCGTGGATGATGGTAACCGTCTGCAAACTGCCCATCAGCGCGCGAGAAAGGAAATTATCCACTTCAAGCAGCGCTTCTTCCACCATCATGCCACGCACGTCTACCTCACGGTCGGCCGCGGTCAAATTCAACTGCGGCGCAGCGCCGGTGCGGCGCGGCTGCACCGGTTTTTTCTTCGGCTCTTCCTGTAGCAGGCGCATTTCCTCCTGCTTGACCGTCATGCGCATCTGTCCGGCAGCCACCTGCACGTTGCCGTCCTGATCGGCGGGCGCCAGCACGGTCGCGGTTACGCCCGCAACATTGAGCAGCTTCACCTTATCGCCCTTCTGCACCGGACGCTGCTCATCCTGCTCCACTGTGCGGCGGCTTACACTGCGGCGCTGCTCCGACTCGGTCTGCGTGATTACACCACGCAGCGCTGCCTTGGCCGCGGCGAGATTTTGATCGGCCACGGTGGACTGCGCCTTCTTTTTCATGTCATCCAGCTCGCCGAACACGGTTTCCGCCGTCATCCGCGCGTCCTTCAGGATGCGATCGGCCTGACTGCGCGCGCTTTCGAGCAACTTGTCGGCCTTGGCCTCGGCCGCGTCGCGGTCGGCGCGCATTTTATCGCGTTCCGACTGCGCAGCGGCGCGCATTTTGGCCGCTTCTTCCTTGATTTGCTCGATGCGGCGGCGCTCCTTCTGCAATTCGGCGATGACGTCCTCAAAGCGCGCGTCCTCAGTAGAAACCTGCTCCTTGGCACGCTCGATGATGGTCGGCGAAAGCCCTAGCCGCCCTGCGATAGCAAACGCGTTGGACTTGCCCGGAATACCGGTCAACAGATGGTAGGTCGGCTGAAGCGACTGCACATCGAACTCGCAGGAGGCGTTTTCCACGCCCTCGCTCGTCAGCGCGAAGGTTTTCAGCTCCGCATAGTGCGTGGTCGCCGCGACGCACGCGCCCATCTGGCGCGCATAGCCAATCACCGCGACCGCCAGCGCCGCACCCTCGACCGGGTCGGTGCCCGCGCCCAGCTCGTCAAACAGTACCAAATCGCCCTGTCCGCAGCAGTCCATGATGGACACGATAGTCTTCATGTGCGCCGAGAAGGTTGAAAGCGACTGCTCAATCGACTGCTCATCGCCGATGTCCGCATATACATGCTCAAACAGGCCGATTTCGGACTGCTCGCTTGCCGGAATGTGCAGACCCGACGCCGCCATCAGGCTCAGCAGACCAAGCGTTTTGAGCGACACCGTCTTGCCGCCCGTGTTCGGGCCGGTGATGACGAGGGTATCGTACTCGCCGCCGATGGCGATATCAATCGGCACGGCCTTGTCCTTATCGAGCAGCGGATGGCGGGCGCGCTGCAAACGGCAGCGGCTTCCCTCAAGCAGCGCGGGCGCGGCAGCGTTCATCCCGAACGACAGCTTGGCGCGCGCAAAAATAAAATCAAGCGAGGTCAGTGCGTCATAATCCTGCTCAATCGCGCCCTTGTACAGCGAAACCTCAGCGGATAGCTCGGATAGAATGCGTTCGATTTCCACCTCTTCGCGGCCTTCCAGCATCTTGATTTGGTTGTTGATTTCAACCACCGAGGACGGCTCAACAAACACGGTCGCACCGGTCGACGAAGTATCGTGCACCAGTCCGGGGATGTCACCCCGGTGCTCCGCCTTGACCGGCACGACGTAGCGTCCGTTTCTCAGGGTGACGATGGCTTCCTGCAAATATTTCGAGCGCTCGCCCGAAATCAGACGGCCGAGCGTTTCGCGCACCTTGCCCGCGATTCGGCGCTTCTCCCGCCGGATGGACAGCAGTTCGGGGCTTGCGCCGTCGGCAATCTCCTCCTCGGAGACGATTGCCGTCGTGATTGCTTCCTCCAGCGAACGGTTGCCCGAAAGCATGCCGAAAATTGGCGTAAGCGAGGTCTTTTCCTCATGCTCCGCGTCATAGGACAGTGCGCGGCGCGCCGTTTGCAGCAGACTTGCGACGCTCAGCAGCTCGCGCGGATTGAGCACGCCCCCGCGGTCAGCGCGGGACAAAATCGCCCCGACCTCGCGGATGCCGCCGAAGCCCGGACTGCCCTGCCGAATCATCAGCTCCTTAGCGTCCGACGTTTGCCGCATCCAAAGCTCAGCCTGCTCGCGGTCGTCGAGCGGACGCAGCGCACGGCACAGCTCCTTTCCCTTGTCCGACGCGGCCTGCTCGGCAAGCCGGTCGAGAATCAGGAAATATTCTAACGTTTTAAGGGATTTTTCTCCTAATTTATTCATCTTTTCGCTCCAAAAGTATAGTGCCAAAACGGCATACGCATCGCCGAATCAGATGCAAGCAATACGACCAAGGTTGTTCCGAACGATTGGTTTCATTCATCTCCCTGCGGCAGCTTGACCGAATGATAAAATTTCAGGCTGTCAAACCCACGCTCCAGATGATACAGCACGTACCGCTCCGACAAGTCACAAAATTGCTCGCACGCAGGGCCGGACAGCGCAAAGGCATAGACCCGACCCACGTCACACGTCAAAATATGCACGAGTGCACGCAGCGTCGCGTCCGCCAGAGGCGCGTAATCGCCGCCGACGCGGCGCACACAGGCTTCATCCGCCGCCGTACCCGCACGAACCGAGAAAAACACGGGCGGTGCCTCAAGCGGCTTGCCGCACACGCCGCAGTCAGCCAAGTCAGGCGCGTAGCCGCACTCCGCCATCAGCCGCCATTCAAACGCCGCTTTGACCAGTGCGGGCGCGCGTTTTTTGCTCGTCAGCGCGTGCAACGCGAGCAGGAACAGCCGCGTGACCGCCGGATTTTCATCCTCCGGCGTGGTCAGGCAGACCGACAGCTCGGCCAGATAACAAGCCAGCGCGTAGGCCTCGATATCCTGCGTGACATCCCAGAAATTGTGCTCCAAATCCGCTTCGCGCAGCATATACCGACCGCCGCGCTCGGATAAAAGAAACGACGAATAGCAAAACTGCCGCGCCGCCGGCACCTGTTTTTTGCCGCCGCGGCGCACATTTTTGCACAAAATCTCAATCTTGCGCCCTTCCTCGGAAATCGCGGTCAGATAGCGGTCGTAGTCTCCGAAATCGACTTCGCGCAGCACGAGTGCGCGCAGCTTGACCTCGGCCATTTACTCGCCCTCGTACCCGAAGTTGCGCATTTGATACTGGTTGTTGCGCCAGCCTTCCTTGACCTTGACCCAAAGCTCCAAATACACCTTGGTGTCGAGCATGCGCTCCATATCGATGCGCGCCTGCTGACCGATTTCCTTGAGCATTGCGCCCTGCTTGCCAATGATAATGCCCTTATGGCTTGCCTTTTCACAGTAAATCACGGCGTGAATCTCAATCAGGCCGTCATCCCGCTCGTTCCAGCGCTCAATGCCGACGGCCACGCCGTGCGGCACCTCGCGGTCAAGCAGGCGCAGCATCTTCTCGCGCACAATCTCTGCTGCGAGCTGACGCTCCGGCTGATCGGACACCATATCGTCCGGAAACAGCTGCGGTCCTTCCAGCGCGAACTTGTCCACCTCATCGAGGAACTCGCCCACGCCCTCGCCCGTGCGGGCGGAAATCGGGATAATAGCCTCAAACTCGTGCACAGCGGCATAAGCCGCAATAACCGCGAGCAGCTCTTCCTTTCGCACGGTATCAATCTTATTGATGACCAGAATCGACGGCATGTGGTTCTGCTTAATCTGCGCAATCAACGTTTCCTCTGCCGGGCCGATGTTCGCAATCGGTTCAACGACGAGCGCGGCCACGTCTACCTCAGACACGGTCTCGGTGACGACCTTGCACATGAAATCGCCCAGCCGCGAGCGCGGCTTGTGCAGACCCGGCGTGTCGAGCAGGACATACTGCGTTTCCCCGCGGCAAAGCACGCCCGTGATACGGGTGCGCGTCGTCTGCGGCTTGGAGGACACGATGGCCACCTTCTGGCCGACCAGCTTGTTCGTCAGCGTCGATTTACCGACGTTGGGGCGGCCGACGACAGAGACGACCGCGGTTTTTGTAATTTTACTCATTGAATTCTCCCATATTTAAATATAAAAAGCAATGCCGCCGGAATCGTGATGACAATCAGTCCGGCCGCCCAAAGATGTGTCTGCAAATACGCGAGCGCAACCCAGAGCAGTCCCCTGCCGAGAAACAGGCAGACAGCCACTGCAACGCAGGCCGCCGCACACACGAACACGCCCGCGGCCGCAATATCCTTGGCGTTGCGCACACCGCCGTCATAGCCCGAGGCCTGCTTGTCGCAAAGGCGCTCGATTGCGGTGTTCATCAGCTCCGCTCCCATCGTCAAGCCAAAGCACACGCACAGAATCCCGCCCTCGGCCGCAGATGCGCCGCCCATCAGCGCGAACAGCGTCACATAAAAGGCCGCGACCAGATGCACGCGGAAATTACGCTCGCCGTGGATGCAGAGACCCAGTCCACGGAAGGCGTGCTGAAAGCTTTCATGCAGTTTGCGGATTTGTTTTTTCATCTTTACTCTCTTGTCAGTCCTAAAAATGTCAGGTTGTCCTCTTCTTTCATGCGCATCAGGCGCGTATCCTCATCGGTGCGCTCATGGTCATACCCCAGCAGATGCAGCACCGAATGCGTGGTCAGATAGCCGCACTCGCGGGCCGGCGAATGACCAAACTCGGCCGCCTGCTCGCACGCGCGGGTGTAGCACAGAATCATATCGCCAAGCATGACGCAGTCGGTGCCCGGCTCTTGCTCCAGCTCCTCCTGCGGCGCTCCGTTATAAAACGCATACATCGGGAAGGACAGCACGTCGGTCACCGCGTCCTTGTCCCGATGCTCAGCATTCAGGGCGCGAATACTCTCCGCGTCGACCACAGTCACATCAATCTCGGCGGCAAAATCCACCCCTTCGCTCTCCAGCACACGCTTTGCGCAGGTTTCGATCAGCTCGCGCACCGCGTTTTCATCGGGCACCTCGGTCTCAAAGCCGATGTTTATTTGATGGTTCATCGCTTGTCCTCTCTGCGGCGGGGCGCAGGCTTTTTTGCCGCCGCCTTGCTCTTTTTGCTTTCGTACTCACTGTACGCACGGACGATGCGCTGCACCAGTTCGTGACGCACTACGTCCTTGTCGGTCAGGAAGCACTGGGCGATGCCCTCGACGCCGTCGAGCACCCGCAGCGCTTCCTTGAGTCCCGACTGCTTGCCGTCCGGCAAGTCCATCTGCGTGATATCGCCCGTGATAACAGCCTGCGAGCCAAACCCCAGGCGGGTCAGAAACATTTTCATCTGCTCGGGCGTTGTGTTCTGCGCTTCGTCGAGAATGATGAAGCTGTCGTCGAGCGTGCGGCCGCGCATGTAGGCCAGAGGCGCTACCTCAATCGAGCCGCGCTCCTGATACTTGGCGAAATTCTCCGCACCGAGCATGTCGAACAGGCCGTCGTACAGCGGGCGCAGATAGGGGTCGACCTTGCTCTGCAAATCGCCGGGCAGAAAGCCGAGCTTTTCGCCCGCTTCTACGGCAGGGCGCGTCAAAATGATGCGCGAGACCCGCTTGTCGCGGAACGCGGCGACGGCGGCGGCGACCGCAAGATACGTTTTACCCGTACCCGCAGGGCCGACACCCATGACAACGGTATTTTTCTGGATGGCCTCCATGTATTTCTTTTGTCCGAGCGTTTTAGCCTTGACCGGTTTGCCCTTGGCGGTGATGCACAGCACGTCGCGGCTCATGGTCTGCACCTCAGCCTGTCGCCCCTCGCGCGCAAGGCCGAGCACGTACTGCACGGTCTGCGTGCCAACGGCTTCGCCGCGCTTGGCCATGCCGAACAGCGCGTCCAGCGTGCGTTCGGCGGTGGCTACATCAGCTTCCTCGCCGGAGATTTTCAGTTCCGATCCGCGGCTGATGACAGATACGGCGAGCTCGCGCTCGAGCAACTTAATATTTTCATCAAACGCGCCGAAGATATTGATCATCAGCTCGATTTGATCTACCTGCATGGTCTTTTCGATGGTCCTGCACCTTGCTTTCTGCTTTGATTACGGCGTTTCCGCCGATTCCGGTGGTGTTTGAGGAATCTCGCTGTCATCCAGCGCTTCCATAGCAATCTGCTCACGCGCCTTGACGTTCAGCTGCAGCACGGCCACACCGTTTTGCTCCGCTACCTGTTCGGTGTGTGCAAGCGCCTCGCCGTCCAGCTGCGCCGTCACATCGCCGAGCGCACGGTCGGTCATGTCCTGTGCAACGGTTTCGGGCGCAGCAGTCTCCGGCGTGCGTTCATAGTACCGATAGGTCTGTTTGACGAGTGATATCGGAAACACCACGCTCTCCGACAGCCATGCCGTTTTCGTTTCTACTATTTTATCACAGGTGCCCCCTGAAATTCCACTCCCAAAATACAAATTTAACCGTCGTTTGCCAAAAGTCAGTGCATATTGTGTTTTTTCCTTGCCGGTGTAGGTCTTGCGCTCGGTGGTCAGCGCACGCACAGCCGTTACGTCATAGCTCGTATACGCCTCAATCTGTCCTCGTGAATGCGCCAGTCGGTATGCGCCGGTCTCCGTGCGCGGCGGCACAAGACCGCTGACCAGTGTCTCCCCCTGCCGTACCGCGTCGCCCACCTCGAACTGCGGTTCGCCCTCCTGCACACGCTGACTGGCAATCACGCCGTCCCGCGTTGCAACCAGTTTAACGACCGCCTCTTCATCGAGCATTTCCGGCTTTTCAACAGCCTTTGTCGCTTCGACTGTCAGGCGATTGCCCTGCACGTTCAGTGCGAAAAAGCCGATTTCAGGCTGCTTCTGCAGTACCTTCCAGCGCAGACGCTTTGCATCTACCGCGCTGCGCCGTGTGCCAACGTGCACGCCCAGCGTATCCAGCTGCTCCAATATCTCGCCGCGCGACAGACCGGGTGAAATATGTGTTTCAATTGACCAAATGCGGGTGGACAGAGTCCAGCACAGTGCAAGCAGCACGAGAAGGCCGCCCCAAAGCACATAACGCGGACGGACGCGCTCAATCCAAAAGGGCGCGCCACGCCGCGATACAATGTGCACCCGGCAGCCTGTGCGCCCCATATGGCGGCGCAGTATGCGAAAATCCTCGACCGACAGCACGGCATACAGCTCATTCCAGTCCTTTCGCCGCATACGGCGCAGAACAATGTTATTCGCGGCGCAGACGTTTAAAAAGCGTGTCAGGCTTGCACCGGTCACGCGCACACGCACCTGTCCCCGCGCCAGATGAATCAGGCGCCCGATCATTTTCTCATCCTCCCGTCCGATAATCGACCGATACGATCGTGCCGGTCACTGCGAGCTCGCTGAGCGTCAATGCGGCCAGCGTCAGTCCGTCACCGGTGATGCTCACCTCGCAGCCGCTGCATTTAACGCGCAGGAGCGTATCGTCGTATTCCAGAATTCCCTTGTGGTTCTCGACTACGACGCGGCTGTTGCCGAAAATCTCAACGCGCGGCTTGTCGCTGCGCAGGTCCTCGATCAGCAGGCTTTCGCCTGCGCGAAACGCGTCATATGGCATGTGTTCTCCTCCGTTCGGGCTATTTTATGCAGCGTGTGCACAAATCTGAACCGCAGGCATGAAAGTTGCCCGACGCGCGTAGGATTCCACAAAACATGAGGTGATGAACGATGCAAAAATACGGCTCACTGCTGCTGACCATTGCGGTTTTTCTGGCCTTTCTGCTGTGCCCCACCGCTTGCGCCGAAGGGGTGCGGGAGGGTCTCGCGCTTTCCGCGGTCGAGGCGCTCCCCGCGCTATTCCCCTTTTTTATTGCGAGCGGACTGCTCGTGCGCTCGGGTGCGGTGGACGAACTTGCCCGCCTGCTGTCCCGTCCGCTATGGCGCATCTACGGTCTGCCGCCTGCGGGTGCAGGCGCGCTGCTGCTCGGTCTGGTCGGCGGTTATCCGGTCGGCGCGGCAACGGTGTCTGAGCTGCTCGCGCGCGATCGCCTGTCCAACTCGGACGCTTCTCGTCTGGTTGCCTTCTGCAACTGTGCCAGTCCTGCTTTCGTCATCAACCTGTGCGGCGTGATGCTGTTCGGCAGCGTGAAAATCGGCGCCATCCTGTATCTCATTCATGCGCTGTCCGCACTGCTGACCGGTCTGTTTGTCACCCGCCGTCCGGAGCGCCGATTTGCGCCGCCGGAAAACACACCGCACATTCGGCGGGAAGCTTTTCCGACCGCATTTTGCGGCGCGGTGCAGTCAGCCGCACAGACCGCGCTGATTGTAACCGCCTTCATCGCCGCCTTTTCCGTGCTGCTCGAGCTGCTTGCGCCGATTATCCACACACTGCCCGACGCACCGGTTTTTTCCGGTCTGCTCGAGCTGACCAACGGACTTGACCACCTGAATGAACTGACGCTGCCCGCGGCCGTGCTGCTGCCGCTCACCTCCTTCATGCTCGGCTTCGGGGGACTTTCGGTGCACTGTCAGGTACACGCGCTGCTTGCACCCTACGGCGTTCCGATGCGCCGCTTTACGCTCGGCAAAGTGCTGCATGGACTGATTGCCGCCGGACTGACCATCGCACTCGGCCGCCTGCTGCCGCAGACGCTTGCTGTTTTCGCCCCCGACCCGACGGTTTCTCCCCTTCCCGACTGGGTTGCCATCGCCGCGCTGCTTGTTCTCGTTTTGTTTCCTTTTTGGACTGGAAAAAAGCATAAAGATACGGTATAATATTTATAAATACCCTATCTCCCCAAAGCACTGCGCTTTGGCCGAAAAGGAGCCGAACACATATGTCACTCAGGAAATTATTCCGAAAAAACATAGAACCGCGATGCACCTACTGCGCTTACGGCACGCCGCTTGCGGATGGCACCCGTCTGACCTGCCCCCGCCGCGGCGTGGTGGAAGCCACACATCATTGCCGTTCGTTCCGCTATGACCCGCTGCGCCGCACGCCACCCAAGCCTGCCGCGCTGCGGGGACGCTTTACCGCTGCCGACTTTTCCATAGGTGACAGCAATGAGAAATGACCTGCTGCGCCGACTCGGCGCACTGGTGCTTGCCGCCGTTTTGATTTGTCTGTCCCTGCCGACCGCCTTCGCGTTTCAGCTGGAGGATCCGAAAATCGATGCGACGGCGGCGCTGCTCGTCAATCCGGATACCGGCATGGTGCTGTATGAAAAAAATGCCGACGAGCGCCGCTATCCCGCCTCCACCACCAAGATCATGACCGCACTGCTGACGTTGGAAAACGCAAATCTCGACGATGTGGTTACCGCGGAGGAGGTCGACTTTGAACATGTCAGCTGGGACTCCTCCAACGCCGACATCAAGGTTGGCGAGCAGGTCAAGGTAATCGACCTGCTGTACTGCCTGATGCTCCCTTCGGCCAATGAAGCGGCCTATATGCTCGCCCGCCATGTCGGCGGCAGCTCCGAGGCGTTTGCGGACATGATGAACGCCAAAGCCGAAGCACTCGGCTGCACCGGAACGCATTTCACCAACCCTTCCGGCCTGCATGATGAAAACCATTACACCACCGCACGCGACCTGTACAAGATTGCCTATGCGGCCATGCAGAACGAAACCTTTGCCGAGATTGCGAACACCGCGCAGAAAACCATCTCCAAAACCAACATGCACGAGGAGCGCAAGGTCTTCACAACCAATATGCTCACCTTTTCCTCCTACCAGCCTTGGTATTACGGCTACTGCAAGGGAATCAAGACGGGACACACCTCGCAGGCGGGCAACTGCCTGATTTCGTATGCGGAAAAGTCCAAATCCAAGCTGTATTCGGTCGTCTTAGGCTGCGCCAACGCAACGGACGGCACTGTCGCGAAGAGTTTTACCGAAACCAAGCGCCTGTTTGAATGGGGTTATGAGAACTTTACCTCCAAAACCCTCGCTAAAAAAGGTGATAACATCGCACAAATCGGCGTACGACTGTCCACCGATGCGGACAAGCTGGTGCTGACCGCCAAACGTGACCTGAACGCTTCCGTGCCCAAGGGGCTGGAACTGGCAGATATGCAAAAGGATATCGCCGCCAAGGACGCGGTCGATGCGCCCATCCGTGCGGGCGACGTACTGGGCACGCTCACCTACTCGTATGACGGCGTAGAGTACGGCACGGTCGAACTGGTCGCACTCAATGACGTGGAAATGAGCAAGGTGCTTTACTATGCGGACAAGCTTGAGAACTTCTTCAAAACGCCCGTATTCAAGTTTATCCTGGTCGTTCTGGTTATTTTCCTCTTGCTGTACATTATTTTCAACATGACGGTCGGCCGAATTCGCCGGCGCAGGCAGCGCTCGATGATGCGCTCCCGCCGATCCCGTTACAACCGAAACAATAAATAAAAATAACCGCTGCGAAGCAATTGCTCGCAGCGGTTATTTTTTCACTTGTTCACAACGACCAGATGCGGATAGGCAATCTCCACGCCGTTTGCTTCGTAAGCGGCCTTGACGCTTTGCAGCAGGTCGCTCTTCATCGCAGCGGCTGTGGCGTTATCGCGCGCCCAGACCCACGCGCGCAGCACGACCGCACTGTCCGCCAGTTCCTTGATACGCACCAACACGCGCGGCACACCGTTTTCCTTGTCCATCGGCGTGCGGTTGTCGATATAGTCCGGATGCTTTTCAATTTCCTGCATCAGGAGCGCCTTGGCACGCACCAAATCCGACTCGTAGGTCACGCCGATATCCAACAGCACACAGACCTTGCTGTCCGCATAGTCCGCATTTTCAATGATGGCGCTGTTCATCTTACTGTTCGGAATGATAACACGCTTGTTTTCCCAAGTGCGAATGGTGGTATGGTGCACGGTGATTTCCTC
The DNA here is from genome assembly GCF_951230135.1 of Butyricicoccus sp. Marseille-Q5471. Taxonomy (GTDB): domain Bacteria; phylum Bacillota; class Clostridia; order Oscillospirales; family Butyricicoccaceae; genus Agathobaculum. Next base: position 217,470 of record NZ_CATNVC010000002.1, read on the forward strand.
AATTACGCCCGAGATATCGTTATCCACATAACGCACCACATCGCCCAGTTCAAACGGCTTAAATGCAAGAATCATAATGCCGCTGACCATACTGCCCAGCGCTTCCTGCGAGGCAATACCGGCGATTACCGTAATGATGCCGCCGGCTGCCAACAGGCTGGTAAAAATCTTATCAATCACCGGAATCGTCGTGCGCAGCACACCGGTCACACTGATTATACCAAAAATATAAACCAGACCAACCACAATATGACTCATAAACCCAATCAGCGCCGCGCTTGAATTATTCTGCGCGCGCAGACGGGTCTGCAGCCGGTGCAGGCCGCGGGAAACGATACGCTTGATGACGACCGTCATCAGTATCACCAGTATCAGCGACAACAGTGTCTGCGTCATCCGACCGAGATCGCTGTCAAAAAACTGCATAATTTCATAGCGAAAGCCACTGGGCACTGCCCCGGTCACAGCTTCGACTACCTTTTCCGGCACTTCACTCTGTTCCATAGAGCCTCCCTTCACGCAAAGGACAATACTTAGTACGCGATGCCCCAGTAAATGCTGTGCTTGGCGGGTTTGCCGCAAATCGGGCAGACAGCGCCGAGCTCCTCCTGCTCAAGCGGCATGCAGCGGGACGACATACCTGCCTCTTCCTTGACCTTCTCCTCGCACGCCAAATCGCCGCACCACATCGACTTGACAAAGCCGGTGTGCTCGGACACGATTTGCTTCATCTCGTCAAGTGAGGACGCGGTGTAGGTGTGCTCCTCACGGTTCTGGAGCGCCTTGTTGAACAGCGCCTGCTGCAATTCATCCAGCATCTGCGGAATGACGTGCTCGAGATCTTCAAACTTCACGACCGTCTTTTCGCGGTTATCACGGCGAACCAGTACGCACTGGCCGTTCTCAATATCACGCGGGCCAACCTCAAGGCGAAGCGGCACGCCCTTCATCTCATACTCGGCAAACTTCCAGCCGGGCGACTGCTCAGACAGGTCAATCTTCGCGCGCACGCCCAGCTTCTGAATGTTCTCATACAGCTCGGTTGCCTTTTCCTTGACGCCTTCCTTGTGCGCCGCCACAGGAATGACGACGAGCTGAATCGGTGCGATTTTAGGCGGCAGCACCAGACCCTCGTTATCGCCGTGGGTCATGATGATTGCACCGATCAGGCGGGTCGATGCGCCCCACGAGGTCTGATGCATATACTGCAGCGTGTTGTTCTTATCGGCATACTGCATATCAAACGCACGCGCAAAGCCGTCGCCAAAGTAATGGCTGGTGCCCGACTGCAGTGCCTTGCCGTCATGCATCATCGCCTCGATGGTGTAAGTCTCAACCGCGCCGGCAAAGCGTTCCTTGTCGGTCTTGCGACCCTTGACAACCGGGATTGCCAGATATTCCTCGCAGAACTGCGCATAGATATTAAGCATGCGCATGGTTTCCTCGCGCGCCTCCTGCTCGGTGGCGTGCACGGTGTGACCCTCCTGCCACCAGAACTCACGGCTGCGCAGGAAGGGACGAGTCGTCTTTTCCCAGCGTACGACCGAGCACCACTGGTTGTACAGCTTGGGCAGGTCGCGCCAGGAGCGGACAGTCTTTGCATAGTGCTCACAGAACAGAGTCTCCGAGGTCGGACGAACGCACAGACGCTCCTCCAGCTTCTCCGAACCGCCGTGGGTGACCCAGGCAACCTCGGGCGCGAAGCCCTCGACGTGATCCTTCTCCTTCTGCAGCAGACCTTCCGGAATGAACAGCGGCATCGCCACATTTTCATGTCCGGTCGCCTTGAACATGCCGTCAAGCGTTTTCTGGATGTTCTCCCACAGAGCCTGCGCGTACGGACGCAGGATAATGCAGCCCTTAACCGAGGAATAGTCGGCCATTTCTGCCTTTTTTACGATGTCCGTATACCATTTTGCGAAATCCTCGTCCATCGAGGTAATTTCACTGACCAGTTTCTTCTGATCTGCCATTATATATCCACTCACCTTTTTTCAATGATTCTCATAGTTTGTATTACACACATATGCGTACTTACAAGGGGTTATTTGCCATGAATTATTCGCAGTCCTTTTATGTCAAGCCCGCCACGCACGAGGTCGTTGAAACCACGGTGGCTCTCGCGGCCGACCAACGCCCCGCGCTCATTGGCACGGTCGTCGACACGAATGACAAGCCGGTAGACGCCGCCCTTGTGACCGTCTACCGCGCCGATGCGCCGCAGACGCCCATAGGCGCACTCTACACCGACGATCAGGGGCAGTTTGCCTTCGGTCCGCTCGAGCCGGGCAAGCTTTACCACGTCAAGGTTTTTAAGCGAACCGATCAGATTCGCGCACTCGAACAAAACACGTGAGCCGCAACAGCTGCCCCGCGATTTTTTCGCGGGGCACTTTGCTGTTTAGCGCAGCTTGACCTTGACCTCGTAGGCCAGCTTTTCAATCAGTTCATCCAGCTCCATCTGCGCGGTTTCACCGGTCTTACGGTCACGCACCGAAATCAGGCCGGCTTCTTCATCCTTGTCGCCCACGACGATTGCATACGGTACCTTGCCAATCTGTGCTTCGCGGATTTTGTAGCCAATCTTTTCGCTGCGGCTGTCGGTCTCCACGCGGAAGCCTTCTTCGCACAGACGAGCACGGATGGCTTCTGCATAGTCCGCATTGCGGTCGGTCACAGGCAGGATGCGCACCTGCTCAGGCGCAAGCCACAGCGGCAGCGCACCTGCAAATTTCTCAATCAGGTAAGCGAGCGTACGCTCATAGCAGCCAAGGCTGGTGCGGTGGATGATATACGGCGTCGCGCGCTGGCCGTCCTTGTCGATATACTCCATGCCGAACTTCTTGGCGAGCAGCATATCAATTTGGATGGTGACAAGCGTATCCTCCTTGCCGAATACGTTCTTGTACTGAATGTCGAGCTTGGGGCCGTAGAACGCGGCCTCGTCGATGCCGATTTCGTACTTCACGCCGAGATGGTCGAGGATTTTGGCCATAACGCTCTGCGCCTCGTTCCACTGCTCGGCTGTGCCCTCATACTTGTTATTCGGGTTGGCCGGATCCCACTGGGAGAAACGGAAGGTGCAGTCCTCAAGCAGGCCGACGGTTTCCAGGCAGTATTTCGCCAAATCAAGGCAGCCCTTAAACTCCTCTTCCAGCTGATCGGGACGGAGCACCAGATGGCCTTCCGAAATGGTGAACTGGCGCACGCGAATCAGGCCGTGCATTTCGCCCGAATCCTCGTTGCGGAACAGCGTCGAGGTTTCGCCCAGACGCATCGGCAGATCGCGGTAGGAGCGCATCCGGTTCAGGTACACCTGATACTGGAAGGGGCAGGTCATCGGGCGCAGCGCGAAGCATTCCTTGGTTTCATCCTGCGGATCACCCATGACAAACATTCCGTCCAGATAATGATCCCAGTGGCCGGAAATCTTATACAGCTCACGCTTGGCCATGAGCGGCGTCTTGGTCAGCAGGTAGCCGCGCTTCTGCTCCTCATCCTCAATCCAGCGCTGCATCAGCTGAATGACACGCGCGCCCTTGGGCAGCAGAATGGGCAGACCCTGACCGACCGAATCGACGGTCGTAAAATACTCCAGCTCGCGGCCAAGCTTGTTATGGTCGCGCTTCTTGGCTTCTTCCACCTGTGCAAGATACGCGTCCAGCTCTTCCTTCTTCGGGAAAGCCGTGCCGTAAATACGCTGCAGCATCTTGCGCTTGGAATCGCCGCGCCAGTAAGCGCCGGTCGCCGAGGTCAGCTTGATGCCGTTGCCCTTGATGCGGCCGGTCGAGTCAAGGTGCGGGCCGGCACACAGGTCGGTAAAATCGCCCTGCTTATAGAACGAGATGACCGCGTCCTCGGGCAGGTCGTGAATCAGCTCGACCTTGTACGGCTCATCGCGCTCCTCCATGAGTTGGATGGCCTCCGCGCGGGGCAGCTCAAAGCGCTCCAGCGGCAGCTTCTCCTTGCAGATTTTGCGCATCTCGGCTTCCAGTGCGTCCAGATGCTCCTGCGTGAAGGAGAAGGGCGTATCAAAGTCATAGTAGAAGCCGTTCTCAATCGCAGGACCGATGGCGAGCTTTACCTCCGGGTACAGGCGCTTGACCGCCTGCGCAAGAATATGGGATACCGTATGGCGGTAGGTGTTGCGGTATTCCTCGTTTTCAAACGTGTACTTGTTTTCTTCGGACATGATTGTTTCCTCCTTTTTGATTGCGGGGAGAACGAAAAAAAGCTCACCCCCGACATAAAATCAGGGGTGAGCTAACAAGTAACCCACGGTTCCACCCTGCTTGCAAGCCCGCTTGCACGGACTGCCGCTCAGAGTTCTTAACGGGAACGACACGTCGCGGAATACTTTGAGTTCCTCCGCGAAGCTCCGGAATCGGTAAACGCTGTTCCACCGCCTGCGACCGCTTTCAGCCGCGTCAGTCGCTCTCTGCCAGGCGTTTCGGGAACAAAACGTGATTTCCATCATCGCTTGTTTTGTATGAATGGTACTATTTTATACCCCAAATCGGCATTTGTCAACCGTCATTCAGCTGAATTATAGGCAGCTGCGGCATCACTGCTTGTAGGCCTCATCCTCTACACCTGCCGTGATACGCTCATAAAAGGCACGCTTCTGCGCTTCATCGGCAAAGGCGTTAAAGGGGATAATCAGCGCAGAAAATTCATCCACATAGACATAGTAGTGGCTTTCATCCGACGCGATGCGATGCACAGCGGCATACTGATAGACCGTATCCTCGTTTTCGCCCTTGAGCTCGAAGTCCTCCTCGCGCAGCAGCAGTGTTTTATCCCCGCAGGCCGACTTGCTGGCCGGATTTTTCAGAATACGGTCGACATTCTTAACGACCTTACGCTTCATGTACCACGGTGTGCCGAAAAAGCAGAGCGCCGCGAGGGCAACATACACGGCAACCGACACCGGGGAGAGCAGCTTGAGCCAATACATCAGTGCCGTGCCGCCAAGCACGCAAATTGCCGCGGTGGCAACGCGTGTGACCATCATGCTGCGCTGCACAATTGCATTATTGGTAAAATAGTTGAGGTTAAACGCGATAAAATCTTCTTTGGTGATCTTGTACTGCAGTTCCATCTTCTATACTCCTTTTGATGTTCTTTCCCTATTGTACCGAAGGAGCGCGATAAAAGCAAGAAAAAGAGCAGTCCATGCGGACTGCTCTTTGTTTGGTTCTTACTTGGCCATCGAAGCAACTTCTGCAGCGAAGTCGTCAACCTTCTTCTCGATACCCTCGCCCTTTTCAAAGCGGGTGTACTTGACCAGCTTGATTTCGCCGCCCAGTTCCTTGGCAACCTCAGCAATGTGCTGCTCAACGGTGTGCTTGTTTTCCTTAACGAAGGCCTGCTGCAGCAGGCAGTTTTCTTCGTAGTACTTACCAACACGGCCATCAACCATCTTGTGGATGATCTGCTCCGGCTTCGGCTTAGCAGCGGTCTTGTTCTCCTCAAGCGCCTGCGCCAGAAGAATCTCGCGCTCCTTGGCCAGGGTGGATTCGTCCACATCGGACTTGTCCATGAACAGCGGGCGCATTGCAGCAGCCTGCATGCCGATGTCCTTGCCCAGCTCAACAAGCTTCTCGTTGCCCTTGATATTCTCAGAAACCTCAAGGCCAACCAGTACGCCGATAACGCCGCCCATGTGGGTGTAGGAAACGTTAACGGTGGAGTCGTCGTAACGCTCGAAACGGCGAATCTTGATGTTCTCGCCGATGGTCAGAACCTTCTCCTGCAGGGCATCCTGCACGGTGCCTTCGCCCATCTTGCAAGCCTTCAGCGCTTCTACATCAGCGGGGTTCTCCTGCATGACAACGCCGGCCAGATCGGATACGAACTTCTGGAAGTCCACGTTCTTGGCAACGAAGTCAGTCTCGGAGTTTACTTCGATGATGGCGCCAATGCCGCACTCAGCGCATACGGTCGCACAGACAACGCCCTCTGCCGCGATGCGGTCAGCCTTCTTGGCAGCCTTAGCCAGACCCTTTTCGCGCAGCAGCTCGACAGCCTTGTCAAAGTCGCCGTCCGCTTCGGTCAGCGCCTTTTTGCAGTCCATCATGCCTACGTTGGTCATTTCGCGGAGCTTCTTTACGTCAGCAGCGGTAAAAGCCATTTTAAATTCCTCCAATTTTATTGAGTACAAAAAATCCGTAGGGCGCATTGACCCGGCGCGCCGGGACCTCGCGCCCTACGGTTAAAACTTTATCGGTATGCGATTAAGCCTGTGCAGCTTCGTCGGCCTTAGGCTCAACTTCGAGCTGCTCGCCCTGCTTGCCTTCCAGAACGGCGTTAGCCATGGTCTGGGAGATCAGCTTGATGGCGCGGATTGCGTCATCGTTGCCCGGGATCACGTAATCGACTTCGTCCGGATCACAGTTGGTGTCAACGATTGCAACAATCGGGATACCCAGCTTGCGAGCTTCGGCGATCGCGTTCTTCTCCTTGCGGGAGTCAACAACGAACATAGCGCCCGGCAGCTTCTTCATGTCACGAACGCCGCCGAGGTACTTCTCGAGCTTAGCGATTTCGAGCTGAAGCTTGATAACTTCCTTCTTGGGAAGCAGATCAAAGGTGCCGTCCTCCTGCATCTTCTGCAGCTGATTCAGACGAGCGATACGGGTACGCATGGTCTTGAAGTTGGTCAGCATGCCGCCCAGCCAACGAGCGTTGACATAGTACTGGCCTGCACGCAGCGCCTCTTCCTTGATTGCGTCCTGCGCCTGCTTCTTGGTGCCGACGAACAGGATAGACTCACCGGCAGCGGCGATATCACGCACGAAGAAGTAAGCCTCCTCGAGCTTCTTGACCGTCTTCTGCAGGTCGATGATATAGATACCGTTACGCTCGGTGAAGATGTAGGTTGCCATCTTCGGGTTCCAGCGGCGGGTCTGGTGGCCAAAGTGTACACCAGCCTCCAGCAGCTGCTTCATAGAGATTACTGCCATTTAAATTTCCTCCTCGGTTGTTTTCCTCCATTCCGCTCATCTGACAGCGGCAATTTGTCCCGGATTTCTCCCGGTTCTCATCACCCGCCGCTTTCATCGCAGAATGTGTGAATTGTGTTTCGCACTTCAATCGTGCTCTGATATTTTACCATAAGGGACATGTGTTGTCAAATACTTTTTTGATTCCGCATTTATCGCGCCGGATGCATCAGCGCTCCTCACGGAAGTAGTTTACGCCAAGACTGCCCGGAATATTATGGTCACGTTTTTTGCGCATCGAGCTGACAACCAGAATGAGCGCCGTTATGACAAACGGTAGCATGTCGTACAGCGCGGTCGGCAGCTGAATGACAGACGCCGGCACATAGTATTTGAGCACGCGCAGCGCACCGAACACGAACGAGCCCCAAATCGCATACAGCGGCTTCCATTTCGCAAAAATAACCAGCGCTACAGCAATCCAGCCCAGACCGCCGACGTTGTTGGAAATCCAAACGCCGCCGTTGATAATCAGCGCGCAGTACGCACCGCCAATGCCGCAGATACCGCCGCCAACGAGAATCATCGTATACTTCCAGCGCGTGACGCTGATGCCCGCGGCATCAGCCGCCGCCGGATTGTGACCGATTGCCTGCACGTTCAGACCGGCCTTGGTCTTTCGCATGAAAACGGTGCACAAAATCGCAATAACAATGCCGATATAAACAAACGGGCTGTACGAAAACAGCAGTTCCCCGATGACCGGCAAATCGCTCAGTCCGGGGATGTGCACGCCGCGCATCTGCGCCGTGATGCCGTCAGGCAGCTTGAGCGTGCCGGAGGGCGAATGACCGAGCATGAAAATGCCGATGAAGTTTGCAAGTCCCACGCCGAAAATCGTGAGCGTAAGACCCGAAACGTTCTGATCGGCCATGAAGGTGACCGTCAGCACCGCGTAAATCAGCGCTGCCAGCACGCCTGCGCCGAACGCCGCAAGAATTGCCCACAGGAACGAGTCCGTCATCATGCCGACCATAAAGCCTGCACACGCGCCGATGGACATCATGCCTTCCACGCCGAGGTTTAAGTGACCGACCTTCTCAGACAGGGTTTCACCCACCGTACCGAATAACAGCGGAGTTGAAGCGCCGATAGCGGCAACAATAAATTTCAGCAGCATCAGCCCTCGCCTCCCTTCACGGCCGCAGCTTTGCGTGCGTTATCGCGCACAAAGCGATAGCGGATAAAGAATTCGCAGCCTAATACAAAAAACAAAATAATGCCCTGCAATACGTCCGCACAGTCGGTGGACAGGCCGAAATCAGACTGCACGACCGAGCTGCCCTTTTCAAGTATCGCAAACAAGAAGGCAACAACCAAGCTTCCAAACGGATTGAGCTGCGCGAGCCATGCAATGATAATGGCGGTAAAGCCGATGCCGCCCGCAACGCCCGTCGTCAGCGTTTTGTCCGAACCGGAAACCTGCAGCATGCCGCAGATGCCCGCAACCGCGCCCGACAGGAACATCGTACGCAGCACAATTCTGGACACATTCATGCCGGCGTATGCCGCCGTCGCCTGACTCTGTCCCACGACGCTGATTTCATAGCCGTGCTTGGTGTAGCGCATGTAGACAAACACGATTACGGTCAGCACGAGCGCCACGATCCAGCCCATCTGCACGCCGAGCACCTTGGGCAGCGTCGCAGACGCGGCAAAGCTTGGGATTTTGGGGAAGCCGTTGGCAGCGGGATCGCGCCACGGGCCTTCCTGCAAATACGCAACCAAATACAGCGCGATATAGTTGAGCATGAGGGTAAACAGTGTTTCATTGGTGCCAAACCGCACCTTGCACAGCGCCGGAATGAGCGCCCACAGGCCGCCGCCCACAATGCCCGCAATGAGCATCACCGGGAACAGGATGAAGAACGGCCAATCGGCATGGTACAGCGCAAAATAGGTGGCAAACACCGCGCCCATAATAATCTGACCCTCGCCGCCGATGTTCCAGAATTTCATTTTAAACGCAAGCGTTACGCCCAGCGCAGCGACAAGCATCGGAATCATGACCTTGATGGTGGCCTGCACCGCCATCTTCGAGCGGAACGCGCCCGACAGGATTGTGCCGTACACCTTGAGCGGATTTACCCCCAAGGCGAGGATAAACAGCCCACCCGCGGCGAGCGCCAGCACAAATGCCGCCAGACGAATGATCATCATCTGTTTCGCGGTCTTTTCCTCGGTTTTAATCACACGCAGCATTTATGCCTCCTCCTTTCCGCCAACCATCAATCGCGCAATCTGATCCTTGGTTGCTGTACGCGCATCGACGATGCCCGTAATTTTGCCGTGGCACAGTACCATGATACGGTCGCTCAGCTCCATCAGCACATCCAGATCCTCGCCGACGTAGACAACCGCGACGTTATCCTTCTTCTGCTCATTGAGCAGATCGTAGACTGTGTAGGACGAATTGATATCCAAACCGCGCACCGGATAGGCCGTAATCAGCACGCTGGGCTTGGACACGATTTCGCGTCCGAGCAATACCTTCTGCACGTTGCCGCCCGACATCAGGCGAACCGGTGTATCGACCGACGGTGTGACGATAGACAGCTTGTCCACCAGCTCCTCCGCCTGCTCCCGCGCGGGTGCGGTATCAATGAACGGTCCCTTGGGCGCGTCATAGGTTTTGAGCATCATATTGCCCACCATGCCCATGGACGCGACCAGACCCATGCCCAGACGATCCTCGGGCACAAAGCCCAAATGTACGCCCAGTCGGGAAATTTCACGCGGATTTTTGCCAATCAGGTTTTCCTTGCGGTACAGCACCGCACCTTTTTCTGCGGGATACAGACCCGCGATAGCCTCGCACAGTTCCTTCTGACCCGATCCGGCAATGCCGGCAACGCCCAGAATTTCACCCGTGCGAACCTCAAAGGATACATCATCGACCGCGATTGCACCATCCGGCTTGCGGATGGTCAGGTCGACCGCCTTGAGGATGCTGTTGAGCTCACCCTGCTCCGGCCGGTCAATCTCCAGCGACACCGGACGGCCAACCATCAATTCGGTCAGCTGCTGTTCGTCTGTCTCGGCCGTGTTCACCGTGTCGATATACTTGCCGCGGCGCAGAATGGTCACGCGGTCGGAAATGTCGAGCACCTCGCCCAGCTTATGGGTGATGATGATGACTGCGCAGCCCTGCTCGCGCATGCGGCGCAGAATCGCGAACAGCTTGTCCGTTTCCTGCGGGGTCAGCACGGCGGTCGGCTCGTCCAGAATCAGAATCTTCTGACCGCGGTATAGCACCTTCAAAATCTCAACCGTCTGCTTCTCCGAAACCGACATTTCATAAATGCGCTTAGCCGGGTCAATGGTCAGTCCCACGCCCTTACAGATGCCCTCCACCTTTGTGCGCAGCTCGCGCGCGGGCAGACGGCGGCCCGGTGTGCCTAGTGCAATGTTATCCATCGCGGTGAACACATCGACCAGCTTAAAGTGCTGATAAATCATGCCAATGCCGAGCGCCATCGAATCCTCGGGAGAGTTGATGACCGCCTCCTTGCCCGCGATGCGGATGCTGCCGCTGTCCGGGTGGTAAATGCCCGAGAGCATGTTCATCAGCGTCGTTTTGCCCGAGCCGTTCTCGCCGAGCAATGCAAGAATCTCGCCGTAGCGCACGGTCAGATCGACGCCGTCGTTGGCGACGACCGTACCGAAGCGTTTGGTAACACCGCGGCACTCAATCGCATACTCCCCCACCGCAGACGGCTCCGCCTGATTCGGCGTGGTATTTTGCTGCGCCATAGGTTTCCTCCTCTTTGTATCGTCCGTTCATTTCAAAAAGGCGGTTTCCTCTGCGGGAAACCGCCTTTTCCTTCGTTCTGATGCAGCCACAGGCGGCCGGATCATTTGAGGTGCTTACGCAACCTCAACATTGCGGTAGTACCAAGTGCAGGTACCGTAATCCGCACCGTTCAGCGTGACCTTCTCGCCGGTGTTGGTCTCCAGCTCGGTCTTGCCGTCAAATACGTCCCAATCGCCGGACATAATCTTGTCCTGCGCTGCCTTGATGGCGTCAGCCGTGCCGTCTGTGCACAGATCGGACAGCGGAGCCAGCTTGACAAGGCCGTCAGCCATGTCGCCGAAGTAGTTCGAGCCGTCCCAGGTGCCGTTGATGGCGTCCTCGACTGCCTTGGTGTAGTACACCGACCAGTCCCACATTGTGGAGGTCAGAACAGCGCCCGGCGCCTTCTCAGCCATGTCGGAGTTGTAGCCGATTGCCCATACGCCGGCCTTCTCAGCAGCCAGAGCCGGGTTTGCGGTATCACAGTGCTGTGCAATTACGTCGCAGCCGGAGCTAATCAGCGCTTCAGCAGCCTGTCCCTCACCCTCGGGATCGAACCAGTTGCCGGTAACCTTAACGAATACCTTAGCATCGGGGTTGACAGACTCAACGCCCATTGCAAATGCATCGATGCCAGAGGTGCACTCGCCGTTTTCAGCGCCCTGTGCAGACACATAGCCAATCTTGTTCGACTGGGTCTTCAGGCCCGCTGCGATACCGGACAGGTAACGCGCCTGATAAATCTTACCGAAGTAATTGGTGAAGTTTTCCCCGTTGGACTTGTAGCCGGTACCGTGTGCAAACAGCACTTCCGGATATTCGGCAGCCATCTGCTCAACATAGTCCATATAACCCCAGGAGGTTGCGAAAATGACATTGCAGCCCTCTTCCACGCACTCTTCCAGTGCAGTCTGGATTGCGGTTGCATCGGAGTCGTTTACATTGATCTTGCGGACAATCTGGCTGTCCTCCAGACCCAGATTCTTCTGCATACCCTGCACACCCAAATCGTGGGTGTAGGTGTAGCCGGAGCCTTCCGCCGGATCGGTGATGTGGATTACGCCAACCTTAATGTCTTCCTTTGCAATGGGTGCAAACTTACCGGTCTGCTCCGCCGTTCCTTTGTCGCCTGCCGGTGTACCGTTGTCCGCCGGTGCGTTGGAGGGCGAACCGCAGCCCGCCAGCATGGTCAGCGCCATTGTTGCCGCCAGCATAGCGCTCAAGAGCTTCTTCATTTTCATTTTTCCTCCCAATTTTACAATTCCCGCTGTCAGGAGTCCGCAAAACAGGACAAAACTTCGTTTGTGCTCTGCCCGCGTGATTCGTCGGAATTCCTATATCAGCGAATTTTCGACACAATGATTAGTATAATGTCCATGCGAATATTTGTCAACCTTTTCCCGCCACCAAGCGGCTCTTCCACAGCAAATTTTGCTATTTTCACCTGTCCTCTTCCTATTTTCTCCATCTAACCAATATATAGTCTTCCCCAAGTGTCTCGATACAATTCCAAGGGATGATACATTCGTCCCTTGCCCCCAGCAACCCCAGCATACCACCGCGTCCCGGCACAATGATTGCTGTGATATTGCCCCCGACCTGATCGAACATCAAATCACTCACTTCGCCCAGCCGCGCACCGTCGCACAGGTTGATTACTTCACGGCAATGCAGCTCAGAAAAACGCATGCACTCCACCTCATCACTCTCCCAGCGCTTTTTTCATATAGGCCGCCGTCGACATCACTGTCGGACGGTTAAACCGTCCCATTTCATAAAGACATTCCGGATCGCGCGTCACCGTATTAACCCGCTCCTCGCAGCCGAGCGTGCACAGAAATCCCATATCCTTGAGAATCTGTTCACTCTCGTCCGAACACGCGCCGAACGGATAGGTATAACACTGCGGCGTCGGCAGTCCGGCCTCAGTCAGCAATTCCTGTGTCTGCTCGGTATCCTGTCGCAGGAAATTCGCATAGCTCGACTGATCCTCTCCCCTGCGCCGCAGACATCCGCGCCGCTCGCCGTATTCATGCAGATTCCACGAATGGTTCTGCACTTCGATGACATCCTGCATTGCGCTCAGATGCTCCAGCTTCAGGTGTGACCAGTACGCATTTTCCTGACCATTTTGCGAAAAGAAATCCGTTTGGTAGCCAATAATTGAAATTACCGCGCGCATACCACGATCCTTAAGCAGCGGATAGGCATATACATAATTGTTATAATACCCATCATCAAAAGTGATCATAACCGGCTTTGCAGGCAGCTGCCCGCTGCCATCTACATAGGCGAGCAAGTCGCTCACCGTGATGGTTTCATATCCTTCTTTTTTCAGATAATCGAGATCGGCTCCCAATACATCTGGGCTGATTACGTACTTTCCCTGCCGTGCGCCATCTTTTAAAATGCTGTGATACATTAGAATCGGTACGCGCACCGCCACTTCCTCTCCAAACGCCGTCACGCTGTCTGCACCGCCCCGTACCAGACCGATCAGACCGCACAACGCGAGCACCGTGCAGACCACCTGCACTGCCGTGCGTCGGAATCCCAGTCTCAAAACAAATCCCCCCTCGGACGTTCTTTGCAATCAAAGATATGTCCGAAGGGGGCGTTTTATGTGTGTTCTGTGCGTTTCGCTTTACACTTGAACTTTGTAATTCTGGAGTGCGGTCTTGATTTCCCGGTTTTCAGCCTTCTCTCCGTACTTATCGACCTTCATGCGGCTCTTCGGCTCGTGGTTGAGACTTGCCGCGCCGCCCACACAGCCGCCGACGCAGGCCATGCCCTCAATGAAGTTCTTGTCCAGCTTGCCCGCTTTGGCCTTAAGCAGCGCAAGCTTGCAGGCCTCGATACCGTCGCAGACCTCCGCCTTGACCTCAAAATCCAGACCCTTCTCGCGGGCGGCTTCGAGCACCGCTTCCGTCAAGCCGCCGGAACGACCGAAAATACGACCCCACGGAGAAGCGTCCGCCATGGCGGTTTCATCCATGACCGACATGTCGATTTCCTTGGCGTCAAGCATTGCCTGCAGTTCCTCAAAGGTAATTACGCAGTCAATCCACAGGTCAACGGTCGGTTTGCGCTGCTCGGCCTTTTTCGCCGTGCACGGGCCGATGAAAATCGTTTTGACCGGCATTTCTGCGTTGACCTTAACATACCGGCCAAGCTCCGCCATCGGTGATAGATTATGTGAAATCTTGCCGGCAAGCTCCGGCACTTGTTTCTGAATGTAATCAACGAACGCCGGGCAGCAGGACGAGGTCAGAAATCCCTTTTCGACCAGTTCATCCGTCTCCTTGGAGGCCACCATATCCGCACCCACCGCAGCCTCTACCACGTAGTCGATACCGAGTGCGCGGATACCGCTCACGACCTGCCCCAGGCTGCCATCCTCAAACTGTGCCGCCAGCGCAGGCGCGACAATTGCAACCGTGCGATAGTTTTCACCGCCCCGCGCGTTCTTGATGATATTGATTGCGTCAACCATGAAGGATTTGTCCATAATCGCGCCGAACGGGCACTGATAGACGCACGCGCCGCAGGCGATGCACTTATCCAGTTCGATGCCCGCCTTCTTTTCCTCATTCATCTTGATTGCGCCCACCTTGCATGCGCGTTCGCAGGGACGCACATGCTCGGTAATTGCTCCATAGGGGCAAACCTTAGCGCACTTGCCGCATTCGATGCAGGCATCAGGATCAATGATGGCCCTGCCGCTCTTGGACTTGGTGATGGCGTTCTTCGGGCAGTTCTTGATGCAGCGCTGTGAAATACAGCCGCGGCACGATTCGCTGACCTGATACCGTTCGACCGGGCATTCATCGCAAGCAATCGGAATGACCTCAATCACATTCGGGTTGCGGCGATCACCGCCCATCGCCAGTCTCACACGCTCCTGTGCGATTGCGCGCTCCTTGTAAATGCAGCACCGCATGGTCGCCTTGGGGCCGGGTGAAATGATTTTGGGAATCTCGTAGTAGCTTTCCATTAAATTGCCGTCATACGCGCGCGCCGCAACCTCTTTGAGCACGCGGTACTTGAGCAGTTGTACATCGGTTTCAAACTTGCGCACTGAATTATATCCTCCCTATCCCTCTCACAGGATATCCTTTAATCCCCTAATCCCCTTGCTTTTTATAAGCTTCTACGCCCTCGCGATACAGGTTGCCGCCTACGCAATCCTGCGACACGATGGCTGTAAAATTCTCGACCGTCAGCCGCTTGACCGACTCACAGCCCAGCTCGTCATACGCGATGACCTCGACGTTCTTGATGCTTGCCGCCTTGGCTGCACCCGCACCGCCGATTGCGACCATGTACACCCCGCCGTTACGCGCCATTGCATCCTGAACCGCCTGACTGCGCACGCCCTTGCCAATCATGCAGCTCAGGCCCGCATCCAGCAGCCGTGGTGCAAACGGATCCATACGCCCCGAGGTAGTCGGGCCGACCGAACCAATGACCTGTCCCGGCTTCGCCGGCGTCGGGCCGGCATAGTAAATCGCCGCGCCGTCCAAATCAAACGGCAGGCTTTCTCCCGCGTCCATCGCTGCGACAATTCTCTTGTGCGCCGCGTCGCGCGCGGTATAGACCATACCGGTCAGCGTGACTGTATCACCCGCTCGCAGACGGGATGCCATTTCCTTGAGCTGTTCGGTCTTTAAATCGTAATGTGCCATGCTTATTCCTCCGTTTTCGGGCGCAGGTTATTGAGAACGTCCCGCAGGCCGTTCTTGTTCTTGACGCCCGTCTCGCTGATCGGCGGCTCGGATTTGCCCAGCGTGCCGCTGATGCGGTCTAGTTCACCGAGCACCTCTCCCGCCTTGCGTGCCATTTCAGCCGACTCGGCTTGGCTGCGCGACAGCACGGCGCGGTAGTTTTCCTTTGTTGCATCCAGCTGATGCTTGACCTCGCTGATCAGCTCCATCGACTGCCGGCGCAGCTTATGCAGCTCATGCTTTGCGTCCTCTTCGATTTGCTTGGCGCGGCGATAGGCGGAAAGCTCCATCTCGGCGATTTTTTCCTTGCTCGCCTCATATTCGCCGCAGCGCGCGCTCAACCGCTCATTTTCTCCGGCAAGGCGCTCATTTTCCTCCGCCAGTGCGGTGGCGCGGGCGCTCTGCGCCTCGATTTCGGTGGTTTGCAGCGTAAAGCCGTTTTCAATCTGGTCAAGCTGTGTACGCACCTTGTCAGCGTCCAGCGTCATTTCGCCCAACCGTTCGAGCAACTCGGCGTTTTTCTCCGTCAGCAGTGCATTCTGCTCGCGCAGTTCCTGCAGCGCATTCTGCGACTCGGTCAGCTGCTTCTGCATGGTGTCCGTCTGCTCAAAATACCGCCGATCGACCTCTTCTATGTAGCGCAGCACATCTTCGCGCTTAAATCCGCCGAAGACCGCACTGCGAAAGCCTGTGTTTTGCTCGTCCATGCCTTTTCCTCCATCGCACACTTTATCTATGTTACAAGTATAACAAAGCCCCTGCGGAATGGCAACACATCTTTCTCCTTTATTTGTCCTGCCGGACAGTGCCTCCTTTTTTCTTGCAAACCTGCTAAAATGGTGCTAAGATAAAAAGTACTATGATAATTGGAGAGAAATCATGCTATCATTAAAGGATTTTGAAGCGGCCGAGGATCGGCTGAAAAACGTCATCCATGACATTCCGCTTTCGACCTCGCACACCTTTTCGGATATGACCGGGGCCGAAGTTTATTTAAAATATGAAAACCAGCAGAAGACCGGCTCTTTTAAGGTGCGTGGCGCGTTTAACAAAATCATGAAGCGCTATGCCGAGGGCGGGCTTAAGGCCGTCGTTGCTTCCTCCGCGGGCAACCACGCGCAGGGCGTGGCCTTCGCGGCAAGCTCAATCGGCGTGCCGTCCACCATCGTCATGCCCCGCTCCACCCCGATTGCCAAGGTTTCTGCCACGCAGGGCTATGGCGCCGAGGTCGTGCTGGCCGGCAATATTTATGATGAAGCCTATGCCCGCGCCTGCGAAATCTGCGAAGAAACCGGCGCCGAATTCATCCATCCGTTTGACGACGAGGATGTCATGGCCGGTCAGGGCACCATTGCACTGGAAATCCTGCGCGATCTGCCGTTTGTCGATATGATTTTCGTACCAGTCGGCGGCGGCGGCCTGATTTCGGGCGTTGCAGCCTGCGCCAAGCAGATTAATCCCCGCATTCAGATTATCGGTGTGCAGGCAGAGGGTGCGCCTGCGGTCGCCAATTCGCTCCGTGTAGGTGAGCTGACACCTTCCGAAACCGTGCGCACCATTGCGGACGGCATCGCGGTCAAGACCCCCGGCACGACTACCTTTGAATACATCAAGCAGTATGTTGACCGCGTGGTCACTGTATCCGATGCCGAAATCGCCTCCACCGTACTGTTGCTGCTCGAACGCACCAAGCAGGTCGTTGAGACCTCCGGCGCAGCCTCTCTTGCAGCCGTGCTTGGCAGCAAGGTCGATATCAAGGGCAAAAAAGTTGTCTGCATCCTCTCGGGTGGCAATATTGATGTATCCTTTATCCACAAGATTGTGGAAAAGGGTCTGGTCACTCGCTGCCGTCACCTGAAGTTCTCCACAGTCATGCCTGACGCACCCGGCGCACTGGAGCGCTTCGCTCATCTGGTCGCTGAACAGAATGCGAACATTATTCTGTTCCAGCACGACCGCGTACAAGCGGATTTGGACATCGGCGAAGCCATCATTCAGGTTGTATGCGAGGTCGGCGGTGTAGAGCATGCCAAGCGCCTGATTGACAACCTGAACAAGCAGGGCTATCAAATTTTTACAACGCAGGTATAACACAAAGCGGACGGTTCATCCCGTCCGCTTTTTATCGGCATAAAAAAACAGCTTTCGTTTGAAAGCTGTTTTTTTGAGTCTCTATTTACGGAACGACCGTGTTGTTCTCAGTCGTTACACCTGTACCTTTGTCCGTCGTGTTATTGGTGTTAGCGCGATCATTCTGACCGGTTACTGCATCGCCAACGTCCTTAGCGCCGTTTGCAACTGCATTGCCTGCGTCATTCAAATCCTGCTCAACATTGCCGCCCAGCGTACCGTCGGTGGTGCCGGCGTTGTTGGCGGTGCCATTGGTCGTGCCGTTGGTCGTACCGTTGGTTGTACCATTGTTTCCAGTATCATTCGGGGTAGTTGCCGTGTTTGTGCAGCCGCAGCCGGTCAACATGGCCAACAGCGCCAGCATAGCGATAAGCGTTTTCATTGCATTTCCTCCTTGCGTGTTTGCTCATAGTATGGGAGGCTTTTTTCACTTTATACGCTAAAATTTATTTTTTTCAAATGTGACAGCGCGACCGAGCAGGTGAGGCCGGTCACAAGACCAAGCGGCACCGCCATCACCAACAGGAACGGCAGATAAGCAATCACCGCACCCGTCCCCATCCAGAAGATCGCGGCAATAATTTGACCGATGTTATGCGCCGCCGCACCTGCCACGCTGACACCCAAGAGCGAGCAGAAGCGTCCCTCGATATGCAGCAGCGCCTGCATGACGAGGAGTGACAGCAGCCCTCCTGTCATCGAAAACAGAAATCCGGTGATGCTGCCGAGCAGCAGCGAGGACAGCGCGACGCGGCAAACCAAAATCGCAAGCGCATCACGCGGCTGCAGGCGGGTCAGTGCAAAGAGTGTCACAACATTTGCCAGACCCAGCTTCACCCCGGGCACAGGAATCACCGCATCAAGCGGAAACAGACGTTCGGCAATCGACAGAACAATTGCAAGGGCGGTAAGCAGACCGCAAAGCGTCAAGCGTTTGAGTTTCATGCATTCCACCTCTTTACGATACAATCACGTCAACTTCACTCGACGCACCAACTAATTTCACAATCATTTTATTCGGCAGGCAGACTGCGACCTGCCCCGCATGCGTCAGCGTTCCCGTGCGCACGCACACCTGATCGTGACAATCCGCCTGCGCCATGCGGGCAGTTTTTCCGGAGAGAATAACCGTATTATGCCCGTCCACCTCGATGGTCTGTTCGGTCGTATCGGTCAGCGCCACCCGCTCAATCAACTCACTGCCCCGCCAAACTTCGGCATACAGCCGGTCGCCCGCCGTCTGAACCGCCAAAACCACCGCAAGTGCCGCCGCACCGAGCAGAACGGCCGCAATGATAACGGCATCTCCCCATTTGAGCCTACGAAGCATAGGTATAACCCTTATCTTCGCCCACAAAGGAGAATTCGCAGATTTCCGACACCTTGGAGGTTGTATAAATCTCTTTTTCCGATGTAATAAATACGGCCGCAATCTCATTCTGCTCGCAGAATGCCATGCCCTTTTCCAACCCCATCACAAACAAAGCGGTCGTCATTGCATCCGCACGCACCGAGCTTTGGTCAATCACGGTTACGCCGCGCAAGCCGCTATCCGCGGGATAGCCGGTCGCGGGATTAAAAATATGGTGATACCGCTTGCCGTCTTGCTCAAAATACCGCTCATAATCGCCCGAGGTGACCACCGAAAGCTCCTGCACCGCGACGGTCGCAAGGTAGTCGGCGGTATCGTCCGGGTCGGCGATGCCCACGACCCACGGCTTGCCGTTATTGGTGCCGACGGCGTAAATATTGCCGCCGAGCGCAAGCAAGCCTTCGTTGCCCGCGTCCCGCAGGATTTGCGCGCACTCGTCTGCCGCTGCGCCCTTCGCAATGCCGCCAAGGTCGATTTCCGCGCCGTTTTTCAATGTGACCTGACTGCCGTTTACCTGAATATTCTCCCAGCCGACATGTGCCATCGCCTGATTGATTTCCTCCTGCGCAGGCACGTGTGCGGCCTCTGTGCCAATGCCCCAAAGGTCGGTCAGCGGCGCAACAGTCGGGTCAAAGCTGCCGCTCGTCGCTTCAATCTGCGGCAGGGCGAGCGCAATGTACGCTGCCGCTTCTGTTTCAATCGCTGCACCGTTTGCGTGATTCAGGCGATAGATTTCGCTGTCCTCCCGCGTGCGGCTGAGCAGCTTGTCCAGCGCATTGACGCGCTGCTCGACTGCGGTCGCCGTCTGCTGGGCATCCTGTCCCAGTACGCGCGCCTGCATAAAGGTGTTCATTGCGAAAAAGTCGGTGGAATATTCCTGCGCTTTGGGCGCACACGCCGTCAGACAAAAAAGCGGCAGCAGCGCCGCTAAAAATCGTTTCATCATCTTTGCTCCCGTTTCAAAATCATCTTCCATTATAGTATGTTCCGCGAAAAAGCGCAAGAAAAGGATGCTCCGAAGAGCATCCTTTCGCACATGTATGCAGCATTTGGAGAATCAATCGTCGTACTGGAGCGCGTCGTAACCCTCTGCACCGGTACGGACCTTGATGACATTTTCCACATCGTAAACGAAGATTTTGCCGTCACCGATGTGTCCGGTGTACAGCACCTTCTTGGCGGTGTCCACCACAAGGCTGACCGGCACCTTGGATACTACCATCTCCATCTTGAGCTTGGGCAGCAAGGTCACATCGACCTCCGCACCGCGGTAGTACTCGGTGGCGCCCTTCTGCGTGCCGCAGCCGATGACATTGGTGACTGTCATGCCGGCAATGCCGATTTCGTTCATGGCGTTTTTCAGTTCCTCAAACTTGGATTGTTTTGTGATGATAACCACCTTGGACAGCTTGTGTTCGCCGCCCTCGGTCGTAATCTTCATCACCGGAACCGCCTTTTCCACCGCAACCGCGGGCTCGGAGAGCGCATGCTCCTTCGCGGACTTTTCACCGGACTTCGTGCCCATAACGCTCGGAACAACGGGCATGAAATCGGCGTAAGCAGAGGTCAGGCCATGTTCCTTGACGTCCAGACCCTGAATTTCCTCAGCCTCGGTCACGCGCAGACCAATGGTGTGCTTGATGACCTGAAACACGATGGTCATGGTCACGGCAACCCACGCAATGACTGCGGCAACACCGAGAATCTGGATGCCGAGCATGTGTGCGCCGCCGCCGTAGAACAGGCCTTCGCGTGTGATATCATTGCCGTTGTAGTACGCGAACAGACCGGTCAGAATCGTGCCGCCTGCGCCGCACAGACCGTGTACACCAACCGCACCGACCGGATCGTCGACCTTGAGCTTCTGGTCAACAAATTCGATGCCAAATACCACGATGAAACCGGCGATGATGCCGATTGCAGCCGCACCGGCAGGCGTTACCATATCGCAGCCCGCAGTGATGGCGACCAGACCGGCCAGCGAACCGTTCAGCGTCATCGAAACGTCAGGCTTCTTGTAGCGAATCCAGGTAATACACATAACGGTAACGGTCGCAACCGCTGCCGCAAGGTTGGTGGTAACAAACACACGCGCTGCGGTTTCGGCTGCGCCGTCGGACAGCGCAACGGTAGAGCCGCCGTTAAATCCGAACCAGCAGAACCACAGGATAAACACGCCGAGTGCGCCGAGCGTCAGCGAGTGACCGGGAATCGCGCGCGGCTTGCCATCCTTGGTGTACTTGCCGATGCGGGGGCCGAGAATCGTCGCGCCGACAAACGCCGCAACGCCGCCAACCATATGCACCGCAGTGGAACCTGCAAAATCATGAAAACCCAGCTCAGAGAGCCAGCCGCCGCCCCAAATCCAGTGACCGGAAACCGGATAGATTAAGGCCGAAATGACCATGGAATAAATGCAGTAAGACGAGAACTTGGTGCGCTCCGCCATGGCGCCCGATACAATCGTCGCAGCGGTCGCGCAGAACACGGTCTGGAAAATCAGCGTCGTCCAGTCAAATCCCTCGCCGACAACGCCGTCGGCGAAGAAGTCAAAGCCGCCGAAAAATCCGTTGGCCGATCCGAACATGATGCCAAACCCGATAATCCAAAAAATCGGCGTGCCGAGCGAAAAATCCATCAGATTCTTCATAATGATGTTGCCCGCGTTCTTGGCACGGGTGAAACCGGTCTCGACCATTGCAAAGCCCGCCTGCATAAAGAAAACGAGCGCCGCGGCAATCAAGGTCCAGCCTACGTTGACAGAAGATGCCAGTGCTGTGATGTCCATTGTAAAACCCCCTGAAAATAAATGTGGCGTGTATTTCCGCCGCTCCTTTTCAGGAAACGAGGAAATACACGCCATTGTGTATTGTAAACTATTTTACAAACAAGATATTAAGAACCGCCAATGTGTGTTACACGTAGAACAGGATATCCGAGTAAGTCGGGAACGGCCAGTAGGTCTTGCCGACCTTGGATTCCAGCTTGTCAGCCGGCTCGCGAACCGCTTCCATTGCAGGAATGACTACGTCATGATAATAGTGCGCGATGTCTTCGGGCGAAGCATCCGGTACGTCGGCAATGCATTTTTCCAGCGCGGTGCACTTGGTGTACAGAGTATCTGTCAGGGCAGAAATGTCGCTCAGCATGGACTGCTCTGCGCCGCCGGCAATGCCGATTTCCTTCTTATCCTTGACAGCGCCCGCCAGTTCCTTCTCATACGCAATGCACGCGGGAACGATTTCCTGACGAACCATATCACTCATGGTCAGCGCCTCGATGTGCAGGGTCTTCGCGTACTCTTCGAGCAGCGTCTCCTCACGGGAATCCATCTCGGTCGGTGTGTATATGCCGTGCTTGACGAACATCTCGACGTTCTTCTCATCCGTGTAGTGCGGCAGTGCAACGTCGGTCGACTTCCAGTTGAGCAGACCGCGCTTTTCCGCCTCGACTACCCATGCATCGTCATAGCCGTTGCCGTTGAAGATAATGCGCTTGTGCGCCTTAATCTCACGCTGCACCAACTTGAGCATCGCTGCCGGGAAGTCCTCTGCGCCCTCCAGCTCATCCGCAAAGACACGCAGCTCTTCTGCAACTGCAGTATTGAGCATAATGTTTGTGCAGGCGATGTTAAAGGTAGAACCGAGCATACGGAACTCGAACTTGTTGCCGGTAAAGGCAAAGGGCGAGGTACGGTTGCGGTCGGTCGTATCCTTCGGGATGGACGGCAGAACGGGAACGCCCAGGCTCATCTTGGTCTTGGTCATATCGGTATAATCAGCGCCGGACTCGATTGCGTCGAGAACAGCCTGCAGCTCGTCGCCGATAAACATGGAAACGATAGCCGGAGGCGCTTCGTTCGCACCCAGACGGTGGTCGTTGCCCGCACTTGCAACCGAGATGCGGAGCAGATCCTGATACTCATCCACAGCCTTGATAACCGCGGTCAGGAACAGGATGAACTGCGCGTTCTGGCTCGGGCTCTTGCCGGGCTCGAGCAGGTTTTCGCCCTCATCGGTCGAAAGAGACCAGTTGTTGTGCTTGCCGGAACCATTGACGCCGTCGAACGGCTTCTCGTGCATCAGGCAGATGAAGTCATGCTTCTGCGCAACGCGCTTCATGACCTCCATGGTCAGCTGGTTGTGGTCGGTTGCAATATTGGTGGTGGTGAACACCGGCGCCATCTCGTGCTGTGCCGGCGCTACCTCGTTATGCTTGGTCTTGGCAAAGATACCGAGCTTCCACAGCTCCTCATCGAGCTCCTGCATAAAGGCGGCAACGCGGGGGCGGATCGAACCGAAGTAATGATCCTCCATCTCCTGACCCTTGGGGGGATTTGCGCCGAACAGCGTGCGGCCGGTGAAAATCAGATCCTTGCGCTGTGCGTAATCATGCTTGTTAATCAGGAAATACTCCTGCTCGGGGCCGACGGTCGTGGTGATGCGCTTCACATCCTTGCCGAACAGCTTGAGTACGCGGCAGGCCTGCTTGCTGATGGCATCCATCGAACGGAGCAGCGGGGTCTTCTTGTCAAGAATCTCGCCGGTGTACGAACAGAATGCGGTCGGAATGTACAAAGAGCCGTCCTTAACGAACGCGTAGCTCGTCGGGTCCCATGCGGTGTAGCCGCGGGCTTCAAAGGTGGCGCGCAGACCGCCCGAGGGGAAGGAGGATGCGTCCGGCTCGCCCTTGATGAGCTCCTTGCCCGAGAACTCCATCATAACGCCGCCGTCATCGGTGGGCGAAATGAACGAGTCGTGCTTTTCAGCGGTGATGCCGGTCATCGGCTGGAACCAGTGGGTGTAGTGGGTTGCACCCTTGCTGACTGCCCAGTCCTTCATCGCGGTGGCCACGACGGCGGCCACATCGGCGTCGATTGCCGTACCCTCGCGCATGGTCTTCTTCAGTTTCTTGAAGATGTCCTTGGGAAGGCGTTCCTTCATGACGGTCTCGCTAAAGACCATGCTGCCGAACAGCTCGGGGACGTTGCTTGCTGTGCTCATAGAACGTATCGCTCCTTACTATGTTAATATAAATGGACAACAAAGTGAAATAAATAAAAAACGGCGCTGCGGGTCGTGTTCCCACAGCGCCTTTGCTGTTTACACTCTGAATTATATCCACCGAACCTTTCTTTGTCAAGTCTCAGCCGCACACTTTTTTTCTTTTTGAAAGATTTATTGCAAGATAGTTAATTTGTATCTATTTGTCGCCTATCTTTTATGCAACATGCAGAAAATCGTACAATTCGCAATAAATGCGCTTGACGGGAACAACCGCCTACTATAAAATGAAAAGCGGACAAAGGCGTCCGCCATAGCTGAGGATTCAGGCATTTCCTCCCTCAGCTATGGCGGGCGCCTTTTTATTTTGTTAATGATTCGCGGTGGAAAACATTATAATATAAAGCATTTCCTACGCGAAGCCCCCGGGCAGGGCAAAAAGCAGCGACCCACATATAAGGAGGAAGCAAGCATGTTACAAAAAGAAGGTCAAGTCCGTATCCCCGCCGGCTGCGCGATCTCCGGCATCTTCCACAAGGACGGCCAGCGAGAGAACGGCACACGCATCATCGATTCCATCCGCACCATGCACGACCGTTCCAACGGCCTGGGCGGCGGCTTCGCCGGCTACGGTATTTACCCCGAGTATGCCGACTACTACGCCTTTCATGTGTTCTATGATACGCAGGCGGCAAAGGAAAGCTGTGAGGCGCAGCTTGAAAAGCACTTCGATATTGTAAACCTTTCGAAGATTCCGACCCGCCGTCATCCCCGCATCACCGATGAGCCGATGATCTGGCGCTATTTCGTCTCCCCCCTTAACACCAAGCTGACCGCAAGCCAGCTCGATGAGTGTGAATACGTAGCCCGCTTTGTCATCCGCATCAACCATGAGCTGGACGGCGCGTACATTTTCTCCTCCGGCAAGAACATGGGCGTGTTCAAGGCCTCCGGCTTTCCGGAGGATGTCGGCGAATATTATATGCTGGAAAACTACGAGGCGTACTCGTGGACCTGCCACGGACGCTATCCGACCAACACCCCCGGCTGGTGGGGCGGCGCACACCCGTTCGCGCTGCTCGACACCACGGTGGTACATAACGGCGAAATCTCCTCTTATGACGCAAACCGCCGCTTCATTGAGATGTTCGGCTATTCCTGCGATTTGCTGACCGATACCGAGGTCATCACCTATATCATCGACTACCTCGGCCGCAAGCTGCACCTGACGCTGGAGGAAATCAGCCGCGTCATTGCCGCTCCGTTCTGGTCTACCATTGAAAAGCAGGAACCCGCCGAGCGCGAACGCCTGACCTATCTGCGAAACGCCTTTGCGTCGCTGATGGTCACCGGCCCGTTTTCTATCCTCGTCGGCTACGAGGGCGGCCTGATGGCACTCAACGATCGTTTGAAGCTGCGCTCGATGGTTGTAGGCGAAAAGGGCGACTCGGTCTACATCGCTTCCGAGGAATGCGCAATCCGCGCAATCGAACCCACGCTTGACAACATCTGGGCGCCCCGCGGCGGCGAGGCCGTCATCGTATCCTTAAATGATGGAGGGAACAACTAATGGCTATCGATTTCTTATATCCGGAATATGAGGTCGTGCGCAATATGGATCGCTGCATTTCCTGCCGCGCCTGCGAACGACAGTGCGCAAACGAAGTGCACAAATATGACCCCGACTTCGGCTACATGACCGCGGATGAATCCAAGTGCGTCAACTGCCACCGCTGCGTTTCACTCTGCCCGACGCGCGCACTCAAGATTGTCAAGACCGATCACACCTTTAAGGAAAACGCCAACTGGACGGGCAAGGCCATTTCCGAGGTCTACCGACAGGCAGGCACGGGCGGTGTACTGCTGTCCTCGATGGGCAATCCGGAGCCGTTTCCGATTTACTGGGATAAAATCCTGATTAACGCATCGCAGGTGACCAACCCTTCCATCGACCCGCTGCGTGAGCCGATGGAGACCAAGACTTTCCTCGGCAAGAAGCCCGGCCATATTGAGCGTGACGAAAACGGACACATCGTGCCCAATATGACCCCACAGCTCGAGCTGAATGTGCCGATTATGTTCTCCGCAATGAGCTACGGCTCGATTTCCTACAACGCGCACGCATCCCTTGCCCGCGCAGCTGTCGAGTTGGGCACCTATTACAACACCGGCGAGGGCGGTCTGCACGAGGATTTCTATCAGTACGGCCCGCATACCATTGTGCAGGTTGCATCCGGCCGCTTCGGTGTACATAAGGATTATCTGGAAGCTGGCGCCGCCATCGAAATCAAGATGGGTCAGGGCGCAAAGCCCGGCATCGGCGGACATCTGCCCGGTCTTAAGGTCGGTCCCGATATCTCCAAGACCCGTATGATTCCGGAAGGCACGGACGCCATCTCCCCCGCACCGCACCACGATATTTACTCGATTGAGGATTTGCGTCAGCTGGTCTTTTCGCTCAAGGAAGCAACTGAGTACAAGAAGCCTGTCATGGTCAAAATCGCAGCCGTGCACAACGTTGCGGCGATTGCGTCCGGCGTTGCCCGCTCGGGCGCGGACGTCATCTGCATCGACGGCTACCGCGGCGGCACGGGCGCGGCTCCGACCCGCATCCGCGACAACGTGGGTATTCCGATTGAGCTTGCACTTGCGGCGGTCGACCAGCGTCTGCGCGACGAGGGCATCCGCGATCAGGTTTCGGTGGTTGTCGGCGGCTCAATCCGCAACTCGGCCGACCTGCTCAAGGCCATCGCGCTCGGTGCGGATGCGTGCTACATCGCAACCTCTGCCCTGCTCGCACTCGGCTGCCACCTGTGCCGCACCTGCCAGTCCGGCAAGTGCAACTGGGGCATCGCGACCCAGCGTCCCGAGCTGGTCAAGCGGCTCAATCCCGACATCGGCTCTCAGCGTCTGGTCAACCTCGTCACCGCGTGGGATCATGAGCTCAAAGAGATGATGGGCGGCATGGGCATTAACTCGATCGAGGCACTGCGCGGCAACCGTTTGATGCTGCGCGGCCTGGGTCTGAACGAAAAAGAGCTTGAGATTCTCGGCATCAAGCACGCGGGCGAATAAGGAGGAGAATCGGACATGAAAAGGGTTTACGTCAACGAAAAATGGTGTCTCGGCTGCCACCTTTGCGAATATTACTGCGCATTCGCCAATTCGGGCAAGTCGTCGATGGTCAAAGCGCTGCGGGATCATAAAATCGCGCCCCGCATTAAGATTGAGGAGCGCAACAACATTTCCTTCGCCGTTTCCTGCCGCCACTGTGAGGATCCGCTCTGCGTCAAGGGCTGTATCTCGGGTGCGCTGACGATCGAAAGCGGCGCGGTACACATTGATTCCGACAAATGTGTCGGCTGCTACACCTGCATCCTGTCCTGCCCCTACGGCGCGTTGTCCGCAGGTGACACAGGCGCGATTCAGAAGTGCGAGCTGTGCCAGAAAAATTCCCACGGTCAGCCGATGTGCGTTGAGGGTTGTCCCAACAAGGCCATTGTATACGAGGAGAGGTGAACAACATGAACTATGTGATTATCGGCAACGGCACCGCCGCCGTCGGCGTGATTGAAGGCATCCGCGTCGTAGATAAAACAAGTCCCATTACGGTCATTTCCTCCGAGCCGTATCCCGTGTACGGCCGTCCGCTGATTTCCTATCTGCTGCTCGGCAAAACAACCGAAGAGAAGATGGTTCAGTATCGCCCGGCCTCCTTTTATGAGGACAACGGCGTAACGGCGATGCTCGGCAAGACCGTTTCCCAAATCGATTCTGCCGCCAAAACCGTGGCGCTGGAAAGCGGCGAGACCGTCCCCTACGATAAGCTGTGCGTCTGCACCGGCTCGCGCCCCTTCGTCCCACCGATGAACGGTCTGGACGAGGTTGCAAACAAGACCAGCTTTATGACGCTCGACGACGCAAAGCACCTTGACACGATGCTGGGTGATGCCAATGACAAGCGCGTGCTGATTGTCGGTGCGGGTCTGATTGGCCTGAAATGTGCCGAGGGTATCTATCAGCGCGTATCCGAGGTCACTGTAATCGACCTCGCGCCCCGCATCCTGCCCAACGTTTTGACCGAAAAGCCTGCGTCTATTATCCAGAAGCATATTGAGAGCAAGGGCGTCAAATTTCTGCTTGCGGACAGTGTCGAGCAGTTCACTGCCGATTCCGCTACACTCAAAAGCGGTAAAACGGTCGGGTTTGACATCCTCGTCGTCGCGGTCGGCGTTCGTCCGAACACCGAGCTTGCCGCCGAGGCAGGCTGCGCCGTCAACCGGGGCATCCTGATTAACGACCATTCGGCCACCACCGTTGCGGATATTTACGCCGCAGGCGACTGCACCGTCTCCCACGACATCGCGGCCGAGACCGACCGCATCCTCGCCATCCTGCCCAACGCCTACATGCAGGGCGAAACTGCCGGCATGAACATGGCGGGCGGCGACCGCGGCTTCAACAAGGCCATCCCGATGAACGCCTCCGGCTTCATGGGACTGCACATGATTACCGCCGGTTCTTACGAGGGAGAGGAGTACCTTACCGAAGAAGACGGCAATTACAAGCTTCTCGTCACCAAGGACGACCATTTGAAGGGCTTTATCCTGATTGGCGAGGTCGACCGCGCGGGCATTTACACCTCGCTCATCCGCGAGCAGGTGCCGCTGTCCTCGATCGACTTTGACCTCATCCGCGAAAAGCCGCAGCTGATGGCATTCTCCCGTGCCGAGCGCGCAAAACAGTTAGGAGGCGCACACTGATGACTGTACAAGCGAATTTGACCTACTATAAGCAGGTAAATGAAGAGGTCCGTGCGACCGCAGACAAGGAAATTACGGTGGAGCATGTAATCGGCCAGCGTTATCTCGGCTGCGGCTCGACCGGCAAAACCATCACCATTCACGGCACGCCGGGCAACGGACTCGGCCAGTATCTCAACGGCTCTACGCTCGAGGTATTCGGCAACGCGCAGGAGGCCGTCGGCGATACGATGAACGACGGCGACATCATCATCCACGGCAACTGCGGAGACGCCTGCGGCTACGGCATGCGCGGCGGGCGTATCTTTATTGAGGGCAACTGCGGCTACCGCGCCGGTATCCACATGAAGGCCTATCAGGATAAAAACCCTGCTGTTATCATCGGCGGCAAGGCAGGCTCCTTCCTCGGCGAGTACCAAGCGGGCGGTCTGATTCTGGTGCTCGGCATCGGACAGGACGGCGCGTATCCGGTCAACAATTTCTGCGGCACGGGTATGCATGGCGGCAAAATTGTGTTAAGATGTGAGCATATGCCGACCGGCCTGCCGCGACAGGTGCGCATCAGCGAAGCGACCGAAGCCGATCTGGCCGATATCCGTCCCTATATCAATGACTACTGCAAGCTGTTTGGCGGCGACGCCGAGGCGCTTGCATCCCAGCGGTTTTTTGTGCTGACGCCCAACCCCGAGGCGGGCTACAAGCAGCTTTACACCTTTAACTGATCGATTTTGGAAGGAGTTGCGGCTTTGGATTACACCATGAATGAAGTCGTGCAGTTTATCGAGGAAAACGACGTCAAGTTTATCCGGCTGGCGTTCTGCGATATCTTCGGCAACCAGAAAAACATCGCCATCATGCCCACCGAGCTGCCGCGCGCGTTTGAGCAGGGCATCCACTTCAACGCCGCCGCGCTCAAGGGTTTCCTCAACATCGAGGATTCCGACCTTCTGCTCTTCCCCGACCCGGCAACGCTGTCCGTACTGCCGTGGCGGCCTGCGCAGGGTCGTGTTGTGCGGTTCTACTGCGACATCCGCTATCCGAACGGCGATCCCTTTGAGGGAGACGGCCGCCACATTCTGCGTCTTGCAATGAAGCGGGCGCGTGCGGCAGGCTATTCGCTGACCATGGGCACGGCGAGTGAGTTTTATCTCTTTGAGCAGGACGACAACGGACACCCTACTATCATCCCGCACGACCATGGCGAGTATTTCGATATCGCACCGCTTGACAAGGGCGAAAACGTGCGCCGCCAAATCTGCCTGACACTTGAGGAAATGGGCATTCAGCCCGAATCCTCGCACCATGAGCAGGGCCCCGGCCAGCACGAAATTGACTTCCGCTACGCCGATGTGATGGAGGCCGCAGACAATTTTGTGACCTTTAAGTCGGTTGTCAAATCGATGGCAAGCGCGAGCGGCCTATACGCTTCGTTCCTCCCCAAACCCCTGCCGGACGCGCCGGGCAGCGGCCTACACCTGAGCATTTCACTCCACAAAAACGGCAAGAACGTTTTCCTGCCCTCGTTCGATGAATCCGAGGATGGGCGGCACTTTGTCGCCGGCATTCTCCGCCGTGCCGCGGAAATGACAATTTTCGGAAATCCGCTGACCAACTCCTATTCGCGTTTGGGCGAATATGAAGCGCCCAAGTATATCACCTGGTCACATCAGAACCGCTCTCCGCTCATCGTCATCCCACTAACGGCGGCGGGTACGCCCAACCGCCTCAAGGTGCGCGCGCTGGATGGCTGCATCAATCCTTATATCATTTTTGCGCTGCTCATTCATGCAGGCCTTGATGGCATTGAACAGAAAACCGTGCTCGCCCCCGCGTGCGATGTCAATCTCTTCACCGCACCGGATGACGTGCGCGAACGCTATCAGGCGCTTCCCGTTTCGCTCTGCGAAGCAATCAAATGTGCTTCCGGCAGCGAATTTATCTCCGGCATTCTGCCCGAAAAGACCCGGAACAGCTTCTTTGCCTCCAAGCAGACCGAGCACGACCTCCTAGCCACGGCTGACGATCAGCTTTCCGCCGAACGCATTCTCTATTTCGAGCGGTATTGATCAGAGGGAATCGTACACACAGCTAAAGGAGGGGGAGCCAAGTTGGAACGAGTTTTAATCGTATCCTCCACAGAGAAATCGCACACCATGCTTGCACAGTTTTTAACGGCCTGCGGCGTGCAGGCGCAGACCCTTTCCGCCCTTTCGGGCGCGGAGGCACGCCGCATTCTGGTCGAGCAGGAATATGACCTCATTCTCATCAACGCGCCCCTGCCCGATGAATTCGGCCACGAGCTGGCACAGACCGCGGCGCAGGACAGTCTGGCGGGTGTGATGATTATTGTGAAGGCGGAAATGAGCGACGCGGTCGCTGAACGGGTTGAAGACGACGGCGTGTTCGTCATTCCGAAGCCACTGAACCGCGCCCTGTTTTTGCAGGCGCTGCGCATGACCCGCGCTTCCCGCTCACGGCTGACCGGCCTGCAGAGCGAAAACCGCAAGCTGCTGAAGCGTATTGAGGATATTCGCCTGGTTGACCGGGCAAAATGTATTTTGATTGAGTGCTGTGCCATGACCGAGCCCGAGGCGCACGCTTACATTGAAAAGAGGGCAATGGACAGCCGGCTAACCAAGCGGCAGGTCGCCGAAGAAATCCTGAACACCCACGAGGAGTAAAAGACAGGGCAAAGCATGCGGCCTTTGCCCTGTTTTCTTATTTTTGTTTTCCGTTGTATTTTATAAATATTCTCCGTCAATTTGGTCAGAATGGACGATATAGAGCGTTTTTGTACCCCGATGTTCGGCTTTACAGGAAAACTTACATATGATATACTGATACTGTATGAGTCGGATTCCGTCAAGATTCCGTCTCATATGCCATTTTTTGTATATTAAGGAGTGATTGCGCGTGAAGCTGTCCTTTACCAAGATGCACGGCTGCGGCAACAACTACATCTATTTCAACTGCTTTGAGCAAACGATTGCCGACCCGGAAGCGCTTTCCATTCGGCTGAGCGAGCCGCACTTTGGCATCGGCGGCGACGGCATCATCCTGATTAACCCTTCCGATCGGGCGGATGCGCAGATGCGCATTTTTAACGCCGACGGTTCCGAGGGAAAAATGTGCGGCAACGGCATCCGCTGTGTCGGCAAATACCTGTACGACAATGGTATGGTCGACGGCCGCACGACAATCACGGTTGACACACTCTCAGGCGTTAAAACGCTTACACTTTCCGTTCAAAACGGCAAGATGGAGACCGCCTGTGTCGATATGGGCGCGGCCATCCTGACCCCGCGCGACATTCCGGTCGACCTCGACGGTGAGATTGCCGTCGACGCACCCTTGGTCGTAGATGAAAAGGTCTATCACATCACCTGTGTTTCCATGGGCAACCCGCACTGCGTCATTTTCCTCGATGAGGATGTCGATACGCTCGACCTGACGCGCATCGGTCCCAAGTTTGAACATCATCCGCTCTTTCCCGAGCGCGTCAATACCGAGTTCGTCAACGTTATGCCGGACGGCTCGCTCAAGATGCGCGTATGGGAGCGCGGCTCGGGGGAAACCTGGGCCTGCGGCACGGGCGCATGTGCAGTCGGCGTGGCGGCCTGCCTGAACGGCCATGCGCGCAAGGGTGAGGATATCACCGTCCACCTGCGCGGCGGCGACCTGACCATTCATTATACCGATCAAACCGTGCTGATGACCGGCGCGGCCACTACCGTTTTTGAGGGGGAAATCGAAATATGACCAAATACATTTTCGTAACCGGCGGCGTTGTCTCCGGACTGGGCAAGGGCATCACGGCGGCCTCGCTGGGTCGTCTGCTCAAAATGCGCGGCCTGAAGGTCGCGGCGCAGAAGCTCGATCCGTATATTAACGTTGACCCCGGCACGATGAGTCCGTTCCAGCACGGCGAAGTGTACGTCACCGAGGACGGCGCCGAAACCGATCTGGATCTCGGCCACTACGAGCGCTTTATCGACGAGGACCTCAACAAGTTCTCCAATCTGACCACCGGCAAGGTGTACTGGAATGTGCTCAATAAGGAGCGCGCCGGTGAATACCTTGGCGAAACCGTGCAGGTCATCCCCCACATCACCAACGAGATTAAGTCGTTCATCCACTCGGTCGGCAAGAAGACCTCGGCCGATGTTGTCATCACCGAAATCGGCGGCACAACGGGCGACATCGAATCTCAGCCCTTCCTTGAAGCCATCCGGCAGGTCGCGACCGAAGTCGGCCGCCGCAACTGCCTGTTTATCCACGTAACGCTCGTGCCCTTTATCTCGGGTTCGAACGAACCCAAGTCCAAGCCCACCCAGCACTCCGTTAAGGAACTGCGCGGCCTTGGCATTTCCCCTGACATCATCGTTGCCCGCGTCGATCAGCCGCTGGACGAGGAAATCAAGCGCAAGATTGCACTCTTCTGCACCGTGCAGGAAGACTGCGTTATCGAAAACCGCACGCTGCCCGTGCTGTATCAGGCACCCCTGATGCTCGAGGAGAGTCACCTGTCCGACATCGTCTGCCGTGAGCTCGCCATCGGCGCGCCCAAGGGCGATATGTCCGAATGGACCGATATGCTCGCCCGCATTGCCGCGCGCAAGCATCATGTTAAGATTGCACTGGTCGGCAAATACGTCAAGCTGCACGATGCGTACCTCTCGGTCGCTGAAGCGCTGCAGCACGGCGGCTACGAGACAGAGTGCTTTGTCGATATCGACTGGGTTGACTCCGAGGAGATCAACGAATCCTCTGTGGACAAGCTGCTCGGCGAGGTAGACGGCATCATCCTGCCCGGCGGTTTCGGCGGCCGCGGCGTTGAGGGCATGATTTGCGCCGCCAACTATGCGCGCACACAGGGTATCCCCTACTTCGGTATTTGCCTGGGCATGCAAATCGCGGTCATGAGCTATGCACGCAATGTGCTCGACTTTGCGGACGCAAACTCGAGCGAGTTTGATCCCGATTCGAACCACCGTGTCATCGACCTGATGGAGAGCCAGCAGGGCGTTTCCAAAAAGGGCGGCACGATGCGTTTGGGCGCGTATCCCTGCAAGGTGCGTCCCGGCACAATTATGGCGAATGCATATGGCGCGGATATGATTTCCGAGCGTCACCGCCACCGTTATGAGTTTAACAATGCATTCCGTGAAGCCATCGAATCCAAGGGCATGCTGATTACCGGCACATCACCCACAGGCGAGCTGGTGGAGACGGTCGAGATTCCGACCCACCCGTTCTATATCGGCGTGCAGTTCCACCCCGAATTCAAATCCCGCCCCAACCGCGCACATCCGCTGTTCAAGGCGTTTGTCGCGGCATCTCTGAAAAGGAGCCAAGAACATGCAGATTAATCCCAACTATGCAAATCTTGAACAGAGCTATCTGTTTTCCACCGTTGCCCGCAAGCAGCGCGAGTTTGCTGCGGCGCACCCCGAAGCTGACATCATCAAGCTCAGCATCGGCGATGTAACCCGTCCGCTCGTACCTGCTGTCATCGATGCGATGCACGCCGCAGTCGAAGATCAGGCCAAGCAGGAAACGTTCAAGGGTTATGGCGATGAGCAGGGCTACGGCTTCCTGCACGATGCGCTGGTCGGCTACTATAAGGATCACGGTGTGACCCTTGCGACCGACGAAATCTTCATCTCCGACGGCGCGAAGAGCGATCTCGGCAACATTCTGGATATTTTCGGTGCGGATAATACCGTGCTCATTCCCGACCCGGTTTACCCGGTGTATGTGGATACCAACGTCATGGCCGGCCGCAAGGTCGTATTTGCCGACGCGAACGAGACAAACGGCTTCCTGCCGCTGCCCGATGCGTCCGTCAAGGCTGACATCATCTACATCTGCTCACCCAATAATCCGACCGGTGCGGCCTATGACCGCGCAGGGCTGAAGGCTTGGGTGGACTATGCCAACAGCATGAACGCCGTTATTCTGTATGATGCAGCGTACGAGTGCTTCATCGAGGACGAAAACCTGCCCCGCTCCATTTACGAAATTGCGGGTGCGGAAACCTGTGCGATTGAGTTTTGCTCCTTCTCCAAGATGGCAGGCTTCACCGGCACACGCTGCGGCTGGACGGTCGTTCCCAAGGCGCTGATGGACGGCACGGTGAACAAGATGTGGCTGCGCCGTCAGACCACCAAGTTCAACGGCGTGCCCTACATTGTACAGAAGGGCGCTGCCGCATGCTTTACCGAGGAAGGCATGAAGCAGATTAAAGAGACGCTTGGCTATTACAAGCAGAATGCCAAGGTACTCGCCGCGACACTCGACGAACTGGGCATCTGGTACACGGGCGGCAAGAACAGCCCGTACCTCTGGCTCAAGTGCCCGAACGGCATGGGTTCGTGGGAGTTCTTCGACTACCTGCTCGAAAACGCGCACGTTGTCGGCACGCCCGGCGCAGGCTTCGGCTCGAATGGCGACGGCTTCTTCCGTCTGACCGCATTCGGTGATCAGCAGCGTACCGTTGAAGCGGCAGCGCGGCTGAAAAAGCTGCTTGGCTAATGCAACAAACAATAAAGCCGACCCTTCGGGGTCGGCTTTATTTCGTTATCGCTGTGTATACTCTTGGACGTGTCCAAAATTGTCTGTCAGTGTGACACGCACTTCATACGAATCATATTCCGAACATGGATATTTTTCACTGCCAAACGAACAGGTCAGTGTAGTATAGTGGAACGCATCGCTGTCCCACAGCATACCATCCATTCCGATTTGATCGAACTGTTCGAAACCCTCCAACGGCACTGGACCAGATACGTCTTTTCCTTCAATATACAGTGTTGCGTAGCCGCTGACCGGCCAATTACTTAACACTGAATCCTGCATTGCCGGAATCACCTCAACCGAAGCGCTCTTCAAAAAAAGCTGCCCCTCACTCCACACCGCAGTACTAGGTATTAGTACCTCCATCTGATATTCTCGCTTCAAATCTGTATATTCCTGTATAGGCAGATTGCGTGTGATACCATCCTTGGTCAGCATCAGCGTGAGTGATACAGTATCTGCCAGTGGGATGGATACCGAACATTGATAGCTGCCATCCGTCACCTTGGCATCACCTGTCACAGCAAGTTCTTCACTACGCAGCGAGATTTTTGCCGTTTCACTTTCATCGAAAGTGCGTGGTGTCACGCGAATGTCAAAGGTCAATTGCTCCCCGTCGTATGAGCAGGATACATCACTATCAACAAACTCTGCAGAATCCGATTCTGTTGGTGCAGGCACATAAACCGTTCCCCCGTTTGGAATCCAATTCACCTGATTTTGCAGCTGACTTAGCCACACCAGTGACACCACATTGCACACAACGCTTGCACACAGCAGTCCTGCGACACCCCAGATTATCCATCTCATCTTTCGCGTCCACTCTGGCATATGAGGGTCAGAACAATCATCAATGGATACTGTTTCCGGGGGATTTTGCTCCTCTGATTGCTCCGATTTCCCGGGCAATGGCTCATCCGGCCGCAGCAGCGTGTCCACCGGCACACCGAACAGCCGTGCAAGCTCCACCAGATTATCCATTCCCGGCACGGCCTGATCCGCTTCCCACTTGGATACCGCTTGCCGCGAAAGCCCCAGTTTCTCACCGAGCGCTTCCTGACTCAATCCCCATTCCCGGCGCAGCGCCGCGATTTTTTCGCCTGTTGTCATGGCCTCCCACCTTTCTGTCAGTCTTCATCCTACCGCAAAGCACGCTTGTTGACCACCACCCCGCCGTTTCTTTTTGTCAACCAGCGGTTGCGTGTGCCTTTTTTATTGAAAAAAACCCCGAAAGACGTCTCTTTCGGGGTTTTCGGCGCTTATGTAGGCGCAATTACTCGATACCTTCGCTTTCACCCTCGGCGCGATTATTAAATGCGTACTCCGGGCACTTAGCCTTTGCTTCTTCCTCAGTCGCGTACGGGCAGGTGCGAACACGGCCCTCGGTCTCCTGCAGGGCTACACAGATCTTCTCCGTGCCGGTCGCATTGCGGCGGCGGAACAGACACCAAAGCTTTTTCATGTGGATTCTCCTTTTCTTGTCATCGGTTGGTATAGGTTTATTATACCTTGCAAAATCCGGATTGTCAACGAGATTGATAAATAATTATCAATATTTTACGCGCCAAAAAACTGCTCATGAATTGCCTTGACAGCCTTTTCGCTGTCTTCTTCGTTAATCAGCACGGAAATCTTGATTTCAGAGGTCGAAATCATACGGATATTGATGCCCGCCATCGCAAGTGCCTCAAACATTTTAGCTGCAACGCCGGAGTTGGAGGCCATGCCTGCGCCAACAATCGAAACCTTGGCAACCTTGGTGTTGATGGAAACATCCTCATAACCCAGCATTTCCGCATTGTCCTTCAAAATCACGGTAACGCGCTCTGCATCTTCCTCCGGAATGGTAAACGAAATGGACTTCTTGTTATCCCGACCGACCGACTGCAGAATAATGTCGATATTGACATTGTGCTTTGCCATCAGCGAGAACACCTTAAACGCAGTGCCCGGGGTATCGGACAGGTTAATCAGCGCAACGCGCGCGCACTTATTGTCACGGGCAACGCCGCTGACATTCAACTTTTCCATGTGAGAGCCCTCCTTGACTTTGGTACCCGGGTTGCGGGTAAAACTGGAAACGACCTCAAGGTCGACATTATACTTCTTGGCCATTTCAACCGAGCGATTATGCAGCACCTGTGCGCCCAGAGACGCCAGTTCCAACATCTCATCATAAGTGATGGTATCCAGCTTGTGTGCGCCGGACACGATACGCGGATCGGCAGTGTACACGCCGTCTACATCGGTGTAAATCTGGCATAGGTCCGCGCCTACCGTCGCCGCGATTGCAACCGCAGTCGTATCCGAACCGCCGCGCCCCAGTGTAGTTACGTCGCCCATCTTATTGATTCCTTGAAAGCCTGCCACGATAATGATGCGGCCATTGTCCAGTTCCGCCTTCAAACGGTCGCCCGCGATGCGCTTGATGCGAGCATCCGAATAATTGCTGTCGGTCTCAAGGCCAATCTGCCAACCGGTCAGCGAAACGACCGGGAAGCCGAGCTTCTGGATGGCCATCGCGAGCAGCGACATGGAAATCATTTCGCCCGTGTTAAGCAGAACATCCATTTCACGCTTGGACGGACGCTCGTTCAGCTCCGCAGCTTTTTCGATCAAATCATCCGTGGTATCCCCCTGCGCCGAAACGACGACAATGACCTGATTGCCAGCCGCCGCGGTTGAGGTCACGATATCCGCCACGTTCTTCAGTCGTTCGGTATTGGCAACCGAGGTGCCGCCGAACTTTTGCACAATAAGACTCATACTTGTAACTTTTCCTCCTTATATGCCAACCTGCCATATGGCAGATGAACAATCAAATCCACTTGGTGACCGCACCAACCTCGTCACAGCGCAGCACAATCGGCTTCCAGTGCGGGTATTTTTCCTTGCACATGGCCTGTGCGCGGGTTAAGTAATCGCGGTCGCCCTTGTAAACCAATGCGATGATGGACGGTCCCGCACCCGAAATAAAGGTGCCCAGTGCGCCCAATTCCTTTGCGCCGCGCACGATGTCCTCCCCGTTGTCTATCAGACCGAAGCGGTAGGGCTGGTGCAGGCAGTCACCGGTAGCAACATCCAGATTTTCGAGCTTACCGGTCGTCAGCGAACCGGCGAGCAGGGCTGCGCGAGCGAGGTTAAAGACCGCGTCGTGGTGTGCAATCGTCTTGGGCAGCACAGCGCGTGCCTTTTCGGTTGAAAGTTTGAAATCCGGAATGAACACGATAAAATCAATGGCGCCGTGCACCGGCACGCGGACGTTCCACACGTGTCCATCTTCCAGCAAAGCGACGCAGAAGCCGCCCAGAATCGCGGGCGTGGAATTGTCGGGGTGTCCCTCAATCGTGGCCGCAAGATCAATTACATCCTGCCGGCTCAGCGGCTCGCCCAACAGCGCGTTTGCGCCGAGAATACCCGCCACTGTGCAGGCCGACGAAGAACCCAGACCGCGTGTCTGCGGAATGGCGCAGTCCTCAATGATTTTCAGACCGGCGAGGGGCTTTCCACATTCATCATACACCCTTTTGGCGCACTGATAAATCAAATTCCGCGCATCTTTCGGCACGAATTGTCCGTTTTTATCAATAATGTCGATGTGATCGCTCTCTTCGATGTCAATCACATTGTATAATTCCAGTGCAATACCGATGCTATCGTATCCCGAACCCATATTGGCGCTCGTGGCAGGGACAGTGACTCTTACCATATCGTCCCTCCTTACAGCATACGCATCGCGGCGAGTACCTGCCCCTTCCGGGCAAGCACTTCGCGCTTTTCGCGCATTTCGGCTGTGGACATTTTTCTCGTCTGCACCACAACTACGCCGTGTGCCGGCTCGGTCACGCTGTCCACGGGCAGCACGCTCTCAAGGTCGCTCTGCGTGCCCTTAAAGCGGACATACCACGCGCTCTTGAGTGTATCAATCGGACGGAGCAGCTTTTTCGAGCCATCTCCCCACGAGATACGACGGCGCTGTGCACGGTGCTCGATGCAGTCGAGCATATCGGCAACAACGGCGGATGCCGTTGCCAGCTTGCCCGCGCCCTTGCCATAGAACATGACCTCGCCCGTTGCGTTGCCGTCGACCATGATTGCGTTAAACACGTCCTCAACCGCCGCCAGCGGGCTTTCCTTGCGAATCAGGTGCGGTGCAACATAGGCATAAGCCGAGCCATCCTCGTTGCGCACCGCGCGGCCGAGCAGTTTGATGACGCAGCCGAGCTTATCGGCGTTGGCAACGTCCTCAAGGGTGATTTTCGTAATGCCTTCGCAGGGCACTTCGTCCGGCTCAAACTTGTCGCCAAAGGCCAGATCGGACAGAATGCAGATTTTGCGGCAGGCGTCGTGCCCTTCAATATCAGCAGTGGGATCGGCTTCGGCATAGCCGTTCACCTGCGCCTGCTTGAGTGCATCCTCAAACTTGACGCCGTTGTGAATCATCTGTGTCAGGATATAGTTGGTCGTGCCGTTTAGGATGCCGCAGATTTCGTTAAATTCGTTCGCAGCCAGGCACTGAATCATCGGACGGATAATCGGAATACCGCCGCCGACCGATGCTTCAAACATGTAGTTCACGTTATGCTCTTCCGCAATCTTGAGCAGCTCCTCACCGTGCGTTGCAACCAACTCCTTGTTGGAGGTGCACACGCTCTTGCCCGCAGCGAGCAGGCGCTTGGTGAACTGATAGGCCGCGCCCACGCCGCCCATCACCTCGGCTACAACCGTGATTTCAGGGTCATTTTCGATGACTGCGAAGTCGCTTACAAACTTATGTCCATAGGACAGCGCAGAAAAATCACGCAGATCAAGCACATACTTGACCTCGACCGCCTCGCCTGTGACGCGGGCAATCTTGTCAGCGTTCATTTCAAAAACTTCATAAACGCCCGATCCGACCGTTCCATGCCCCATAATTGCTGCTTTTATCATCTTTCTGTTCCTCCCGGGTTAGTTGTTGGTTATTCAGACGCCACGATTTCTATTTTGTTGACGCCTTCCAGCTGCTCGGCGCGGTGCATCAGCTCCTCCACCGAGTATTTCATCTCCCCTGTGCGCGCTGCGATGGTGACCAATGCCTGACCGCGCATGGGAATGGACTGATTGATCGTCAGCAGATTGGCGCCCGACTTGGCCATCAACCCCAGAATGCTGGACAGCACACCCGGCTTGTCATGCAGTATCAGGTGGAAGGTGACGATACGGTCGGTCGTGACCTCAAAGAAGGGACGGACGCCGTCCTTATACTTATAATATGCGCTGCGCGACAGACCCGCCTGCTGGGCAGCCTCGCTTGCCGTGGAAGCATGACCCGAGGCGATGGCCTCGTTGGCTTCGATCACCCGTTGGAAAACTTCGGGCAGCAGCGTACGCTCGACCAGATAATATTTTGGCTTAATCATGCGTTGTCCTCCTCAAAAAGACAAGTGTCTTTTTCACGCTTATTTAGCATACCATACCCCGCCTTACAAAGCAAGGGTTGATTCGATAAAATACTACTATTTTTAACCTGTGATTTAGCCAAAGTGACGGTGCAAGGCTTTTCCATCGGTGTCCTATGCCAAATTAGAACAAACATTTATGGTAAAAGTGTGGATACGCATTGACTTGTCCCCGAGCCGGTTTCATGTTATACTATCAAAGTACGCACTTTAGGTGTTTATCAGTTAAAATAACGGAGAGTATGGTAAGATGCAACAAAAAAATGGAAACGGAACGTTTTCCTCAAAAATCGGCTTTGTGCTGGCTGCGGTCGGCTCCGCGGTCGGCATGGGCAACATCTGGATGTTCCCCTATCGCACCGGTCAGTATGGCGGCGCGGCCTTCCTCATTCCCTATCTGCTGTTTGTGGCGCTGTTCGGCTATGTCGGACTGTCAGGCGAGTTTGCGCTCGGCCGGCTGACCCGCACCGGCCCGATTGGCTCGTATGAGCATGCGATGAAATCCCGCGGCAAAAAGGGCGGCGCATTTCTCGGGTCAATCCCGCTGTTCGGCTCACTCGGCATTGCAATCGGATACGCAATCATCGTCGGTTGGGTCGTGCGCTCAGCGTTTGGCGCGCTGACCGGCACGCTGATGTCCACCGAGCCCGATGTCTTCTTTGAGCAGATGAGCGCGTCTCACCTCAGCAGCGTGCCGTGGCACGTGATTGTCGTCGTCATTACGGTGCTGATTTTGATTGGCGGCGTATCCAGCGGCATTGAAAAAATCAATAAGGTTATGATGCCCGCTTTTTTCATCCTGTTCATCGTCATCGCAATTCGCGTGGCCTTTCTACCCGGCGCAATGGAAGGCTACAAGTATCTGCTCGTGCCTGACTGGAGCTATCTGTTCAATCCCAAAACATGGATTATGGCGATGGGTCAGGCCTTTTTCTCCCTGTCCGTCACCGGCTCAGGTATGATTATCTACGGCTCGTACCTATCTGACAAGGAGGATATCATTCACTCCTCCACCATGACAGCTGTACTGGATACCTGCGCCGCTATGCTCGCCGGCTTCGCCGTGCTGCCTGCCGTGTTCGCCTTTGGGCTCGACCCGCAGGCGGGCCCCAAGCTTCTGTTCATCACACTTCCCCGCGTGTTTCAGCAGATGCCGGCAGGCCGTCTGTTCGCCTTCCTGTTCTTCCTCTCGGTGCTGTTTGCAGGCATTACCTCGCTTGCCAACATGCTCGAAGCCGTGTCCGAGGCTGCACAGAGCCGCCTGAAGCTCGGCCGTAAAACCGCAGTGCTGCTCGCCGGTGCGGCGACCCTTATCGTCGGCCTGTTCATCGAATATGAACCGCTGATGGGCACGTGGATGGATATTATCACGATTTATGTTGTTCCGATTGGCGCTGTGCTCGGCGCTGTCATGATTTACTGGGTGCTGGGTGTGCCCAAGATTAAGGCAGAACTCATGATTGGCCGCAAAAAGCCGATTGGCCGCGGCTTTGATTTCCTTGCCAAGTACGTCTATGTGCTGCTTGCGGCGATTGTTGTCATTTGCAGCTTCCTCATTCCCGGGGGAATCGGATAATCAAAAGAACGAGACCGCTGCTTATGCAGCGGTCTCTCTTTTTACGCTTCATATAAAAACCCCTGCGGCAATCGCCGCAGGGGTTTTGTGTTATTCTTGGTTTTCCTTGCGTTCGCCTTCGGGCGTCAACTCAGTCTGAGCAGGTGCGTCCTGCTTCAGTTCTGTAATCAAATCATCGCCCACTGTTTTATCCGGCACGACCTCACCCGCGTAAACCTTCTTGAACGTATCGCCGTCCATAGTTTCATTGCGAATCAGATACTCGGCCACACGCGTCATTTCAACCGTGTGCTCGGTCAGCAGCTTTTCACAAGCACGGTGCGCTTCCTCGATGATGCGGTGCACTTCTTCGTCGATTTCGGCAGCCTTCATCTCGGAATAACCCTTACCGGCCGCAAAATCGCGTCCCAGGAAGATTTCGCCGTTGTCCGCGCCGTAATCAATCGGGCCGATCTTATCGCTCATACCATAGCTGGTGACCATGGCACGCGCCATTGAGGTCGCCTGCTTGATGTCGCCGTATGCACCGGTTGAGATGTCCTCCATCACCAGCTGCTCAGCCACACGGCCACCCAGACAGACCACGATGTACTCCTCCATATACCGGCGGGTACGGTATGCCTGATCCTCCTCGGGCAGCGGCATGGTAAAGCCGCCTGCGCCGGACGAGCGCGGGATAATGGTCACATGGTGCACCGGATCCTGCGTCGGCAGCACGTGGAAACAAATTGCGTGACCGGCCTCATGATAAGCGGTCAGCTTTTTATCCTTCTCCGTGATGATATGGGTCTTCTTTTCAACACCCATGACCACCTTTAGGAGCGACTCCTCGATTTCCTCGAGCGTGATGAATTTCTTATTGCGGCGAGCTGCAAGCAGCGCCGCCTCATTGAGCAGATTTTCAAGATCCGCACCGGTAAAGCCTGCGGTTGTCTTGGCAATCGAATCAAACTTCACATCGGGATCAAACTGCTTGTTGCGCGCATGCACCTTGAGAATGGCTTCACGCCCCTTCACATCGGGTGCGCCGACATAAACCTGACGGTCGAAGCGACCCGGACGCAGCAGCGCGTTGTCCAGAATATCCTTTCGGTTGGTCGCCGCGATGACGATAACGCCTTCGTTTGCACCGAAGCCGTCCATCTCGACGAGCAACTGATTGAGCGTCTGCTCACGCTCGTCGTGCCCGCCGCCGAGGCCTGCGCCACGCTGACGACCCACTGCGTCGATTTCGTCGATAAAGACAATGGCAGGGGCGTTCTTCTTGGCCTGTTCAAACAGGTCGCGCACGCGACTCGCGCCGACACCGACATACAGCTCAACAAAATCAGAACCGGAAATCGACAGGAAGGGCACACCGGCCTCACCTGCAACCGCACGCGCAATCAGCGTTTTACCGGTGCCCGGAGGGCCCACCAACAGCACGCCCTTGGGGATGCGTGCGCCAATCTGCACGAATTTCTGCGGATTTTTCAGGAATTCAACGATTTCCTGCAG
The DNA here is from genome assembly GCF_951230135.1 of Butyricicoccus sp. Marseille-Q5471. Classification (GTDB taxonomy): domain Bacteria; phylum Bacillota; class Clostridia; order Oscillospirales; family Butyricicoccaceae; genus Agathobaculum. The sequence goes on from NZ_CATNVC010000002.1 coordinate 261,349, forward strand.
CTCCGCCTTTTCTTCGTCCGCACCGGCCACATCGTCAAAGGTGACCTTGCGCTTATCGTCCTGCGCGAGCTTCGCACGCGCCTTGCCAAACTGCATCGGGCCGCTGCCGCCGCCCGACTGCTTGTTCATCATGAAGTACCAGAACGCGCCAAACAGCACGAGCAGAATCACATAGGGGACAAAATTCGCCCACCACGGGATGTCCTGCGACTTGTAGTTGACCTGTTTGAGCTCGCCGTTTTGCATCTGTGTCTGAATGGTCTCGTTCAGGTCATTGTAGAACACGCTGAAGTAATCGCCCAGATCAAAGGTAACGTTCTGGTTTTCTTCCTTCAGGTGCATGGTCAGCACGCCGTTTTCCACCGAGTAGGCATCCACCTTTTCCTCGGTGAAGTAGCGGTATACATCCGAATACTGCAACTCCTGCCCCTGCTGTGCCTGACTGAGCACATAGCTGACACCGGCCAGCAAACAGACCAGTATGATGAGATAGAGGCCGAAGCCCTTCATTTTTCCTTTCAAATCGGTATCACACCTCTTTCTTTGGAGAAATTTTATTCACCGCCGTAAACATACGGCTTTAAAATGCCGATGTACGGCAGGTTGCGGTATTTCTCGGCATAATCAAGGCCGTAACCGACTACGAATTCATCCGGTATTTCAAAGCCGAGATAGTCAACACTGATGTCGACCTTACGGCGTGCCGGCTTGGTCAGCAGCGCACACAGGCGGATGGATTTTGCACCGCGCGCCTTGAGAATTTTCATCAGGTAGCTGAGCGTCACGCCCGAGTCGAGGATATCCTCAACGATGAGCAGGTCACGCCCCTCAATCTGCTGCTCGATGTCCTTGATAATCTGTACCTCGCCCGAAGACTTCATGCCCTTGCCGTAGCTGGATACCACCATGAAATCAACGTTGCACGGTGTGTCAATTGCGCGGGTCAAATCCGCCATAAACACGTAAGAACCCTTGAGCACGCTTACGATCAGCGGGTTTTTATCCCGATAATCCTCTGTAATGCGCTCACCGAGCTCCTTTACCTTTTCGGCAAGCTGCTCTTCCGTGAAATAAACTTCCTTAATATCATCCTTCATCTGATATGCCATCTTTTTTACCCCTCAAATTGGATTTCAAGCGTCCGACCGCCTTGCGGTCTGCGGGAATGATCAATTCCTATCGCCTGAACCGCGATTATGCCGTTTTCATCGGTCAATACCGCCAGTTCATCACGCCGCATCTGCGGAATTCGTCGATCAATCATCAGTTTTTTGAGCGTTCTGCTGCCGCCGTTCGCAGTCAGCTGCAGGCGGTCGCCTGTTCTGCGCGGACGGGCAGTCAAAGTCTCAAGAGTTATTGTACCACAATCCACATAAAAAGTATTGAATGAATTGTAAAAAACTTCGTCTTTTTCGGCTAATCGTAGGCGCAGCCGTGGCCCGTCATCCCAAAGCTGCCCTTCAAACGGGACAGTCAGTTGAATTTCGGTCTTCGGCGACGCAGATGTGCGCACGCCGACCCGGAGGACACCGTATTCTCGCCACGCCGTTCTCCCGCCGGGCAGGTCTAACGCGGCAGACGGATTTGCAGTGTGCAGCAGTGCGCAAACCAATGCAATATGCCGCTCCTCCGTCGCTTTCGGCGGGACGCCCGCGCGGTGCAATATCTCGCGCAGCGCCCGTGTTTTTATCGCCGCCGGCGCTTCTTCGAGCGTCTCCGCCGACCAGCCGCCATCCTGCGCCGCCTGCATCAGCAGACGTTCGGTCTCTCCCGCAAGGTATATCTCATCCTGCCGCAGCAGCGCGGACAGACGCGCCACCGCATCCGTCAGACGCGGATTCATCTCCCGCAGCACGGGCATGATTTCGTGCCGAATGCGATTGCGGGTGTACGCGGTATCAAAATTGGTAGAATCGGTTACAAAGTCCTGCCCGAGCATGCTCAGATAGCCTTCAACCTCGACCCGCGAGCAATCAATCAGCGGCCGCACAATGCCGTCCCGCACCGGCGGGATACCGGTCAAGCCTTTCGGGCCTGTGCCGCGCGCCAGATGGAACAGCACGGTTTCCGCATGATCGTCCGCCGTGTGTGCAGTGGCGATTTTGCCGCCGCATGCGCAGGCATGTAGACGCTGATAACGCAGTTCTCGCGCGGCAGTCTCAATGCTCTGCCCCGTTTTGGCGGCATAAGCGCGTACATCGGCATGTTCCACGGTCAACGGAACACGCAGCGTGTCGCACAGCGTGCGCACAAATGCCTCATCCCGGTCGGCCTCCGCACCGCGCAAGCCGTGGTTTAGATGAAAGGCGTGCACCTCGTATTCGAGCGCCGACAGCGCGCGCAGCAGCGCAACAGAGTCCGCCCCGCCCGATAGGGCGACAAGCACACGTTCCCCCGGCGCAAGCATTCTATGCGCCGCCACCGTGTCCCGCACGGTCTGCAATAAATCAATCTCCATGGATGCGATCCGGGTTGGAGAAGGTGGTGTACTGGCCAACCCACTGCAGTTCTACCGTGCCGGTTGAGCCATGTCGGTTCTTGGCGATGATGATTTCCGCGATGTTTTTGCTCTCGCTCTCATCATCATAATAATCATCACGGTAGATAAACATGACGATATCGGCGTCCTGCTCGATGGCACCCGATTCACGCAGGTCGGACAGCATCGGACGCTTATCGGCGCGCTGCTCGGCCGCACGCGACAGCTGCGACAGGCAGACGACCGGAATATTCAGTTCCTTGGCCATGATTTTCAGGCTTCGGGAGATTTCTGCAACCTCCTGCACACGGTTGTCGCTGTGTTTGCCGCCTGAATGCATCAGCTGAATATAGTCAATGACAATCAGTCCCAGTTCCTCGCCCAGACGGCGACACTTGGCCTTGATCTCGGCAACTGTAATGGACGGGTTATCGTCGACGTAGATGCTCAATCCTGCGAGCACGCCCGAGGCGCGGGCGATTTTCATCCAATCGTCCTCGTCGAGGTTGCCCGTTTTGAGCTTTTGCGATTCAATCAGCGCTTCACTGGAAAGAAAACGGCTGGCGAGCTGTTCCTTGCCCATTTCGAGCTGAAACACGCAAACGCCCGTGCCCTTTTTATATCCCTTGGGCTTGCCCTTGACGCTCGCCTTGGCGGCATTTAGCGCCAGATTCAGCGCAAAGGCTGTCTTACCCATGCCGGGACGTGCGGCGACCAGAATCAAATCGGATTTATTGAGGCCGGTCAGCGCGGTATCCAGCGCATGGAAGCCGGTGGACATACCGGGAATATCGCTGTCCGACTTGGCGCGTTCGTCAAGCTCGGCATAAAGCTGCGTAATGACCTCGCTCAGGCGCGACAGTCCTTTGATTTCTCGCCCCTGCCGAATGTTATAGATGCGCTGTTCGGCCAGTTCGGCAATTGCGGACGCTTCGCCGTGTGCCTCCATCGCAATCTGCTGAATTTCCCCGCCCGCAGACGAAATCTGCCGCAGCAGGCTTTTGTCTCGCACAATACGCACATATTCGCCGACATTTCGCGTGTTGGGCGTGACCTCCATCAGTTGGAACAGGTATGCGCGGCCGCCCGCATCGTCATAATACCCCATGCGGGTCAGCATATCGAGCACAGTAACCGGGTCAATCCGCTGCGCACCGTTGAACATGGAGTAGATGACCTCAAAAATACGCGCGTTTTCCTCTGCGTAAAAGTCATCCGCCCGCACCTGCTCGATGACCTCGGGGATGCAGTTGGGATCGACCAGCATCGAGCCAATGAGTGACTGCTCGGCCGAAAGGTCCTGCGGCACCTGCCGCATCAAAAGCTCATCCAAAGCCGCATCTCCTTTCGTTATGATTTTCGTCCTTTACGCTTCGACAACCTGTACGAGAATCTCGCCTGCGATATCCTGATATAGCTTTGCCTTTACCTTGTGCACGCCAAAGGTCTTAATCGGCTCGTCCAGCACAATCTTCTGCTTGGGCACGTCCAGTCCGTACTGCTTCTTGAGTTCCTCAGCAATTTCCTTATTCGTTACCGCGCCAAACAGTCGGCCGCCTGCGCCGCCCTTGGCAGGCACCTTGACCGGGCTGATTTTCAGCTTCTCCGCCGCATCGCGCGCGGCCTGCTGGTCAAGTGCGATCTTGCGTGCGTGCGCTTCATCCTGCGCGCGCTTTACATTCATATTGTCCGTGGTAGCGGCATCAGCCAAACCGCGGGGCAGCAGAAAATTGCGGCCATAGCCTTCGCTGACCTCAATCAGTTCGCCCTTCTTGCCCTTGCCCTTTACGTCTGCCTTCAAAATAACCTTCATGATAAATCGTGCTCCTTTTCAGCTTTTTTGTAACATGCGGCGGAGACAGTGCTCCGACGCGATGATGTCAGTTTTCCTCGGCGCTCTCGCCGGTATGCTCGGAAAGATAGTCCTGAATTGCGAGTGAAATGAGGCGTTCCGCCTGCTCCGGTGTGGTATCCCGCAGCTGCGCGCCCGCGGCAGAATGATTGCCGCCGCCGCCGATGCGCTCCATCAAAATCTGCACATTGACCTGACCGTTCGACCGTGCTGACACCGCCATATCATCCCCGCTGCGGAACGCAACTACGCTCGCCCGCGTGCCGATGATGCTCAGCAATTCATCCGCCGCCTGTGCGGCTGCAATACGGTCGACCGCTTCGTCCGTCACGGCGAGAATGACGCCCCGGCCGCAGTCGCGTGCCGAGGAAATCAGCTTTTGCCGCTCCATATACTGTACAAAACTGGACTGGAACAGCTTCTTCACATCGGACACTTCCGCGCCTGCACGGCGCAGGTATGCCGCGGCCTCGAATGTTCGCACACCGGTGCGCGTGGCAAAGCCCTTGGTATCCAGATAAATGCCCGCGAGCATGGCTTCCGCCTCACCCGCAAGAATGCCGGTCGTCGATACCAAATACTGCAGCAGCTCGCTGACCAGTTCGGATGCCGAAGACGCATAAGGCTCGTGCAGATTGACAACGCTGTTTTCAATGTAGTCCGCCGCACGGCGATGATGGTCAATGACCGCAATTTTGTTAATTGACTGTAAGAGCGCTTCACTCTCCACATAGGTTGGACGGTTGACGTCCACCACAATCAGCAGCGTATTGAAGTCGCACATAATCATGGCGTCCTCCGCGCTGATGAACACATCCTTATATTCCGGCATGCGTTCAAGCTTTTCAATCAGCTCAGTCGCTACCGAGCGTTGTCGATCAACCACGATGTGAACCGGCTTGCCCTTGCAGCGTGCCGCGCAGACCATGCCGGCCGCCGCGCCGATGGCGTCCATATCGCTGTTCTTATGACCCATAACCAGTACCTGCGACGAATCGCGAATCAGCTGGCTGAGTGCGTTGGCCACCACGCGGGACTTGACCTTGGTGCGCTTTTCCATTTCTTCGCTCAGGCCGCCGTAAAACTCAAAGGTGTAGCGGTTTTTGATAACCGTCTGATCGCCGCCGCGCGAAAGTGCCATGTCGATTGCAAGTCCGGCGTACTGATAGCTCTCTGCCAGCGTATCGCCATCCCGGCCGATGCCGATGGACAGCGTCGCAAGCACGCCTTCATGGTTCTGAATCTCACGTACCTCCTGCAGCACCGCAAATTTCTTTGCGGCAAGCTTGTCAAGATCTGCGTTTTCCAGAACAAAAATATACTTGTCGCGATCAAACTTGCGCAGTACGGCGCGGGAATCCCGCGACCACGAGAACAGCCGCTTATCGATGCCTGCAATAATGGCCGACTTTTCCGAGTCGGTCGCATTCTTCATCAGTTCCTCATAGTTGTCAATCGCAATCATCGCAATGGCAGGCCGGCGTGTCTCAGCCGCATCCCGCAGCTGCACATACTCGGTGCAGTCGATGAAATACAGCAGAATCATCTGTCCCGCACCGCTCGAAATCATGTTGCCATATACGTGATAGGAATTCCGCCCCATGCGCAGTTCACCCGGCATCTGGTTTTTGCCCTCAATCAGCCAGCGGGTTTCAAAGCTTGGCGCAAGCGTGCTCAGACGCATATTCAGTGCGCTGTCAAACTGACCGGCGAGCTCGTCAAACATGTCGTTCGACCAAACAATCTCACCCGTCGTCGCCAGTGCCAGCACCGTCGGCAGCGGCGAACGGACAATAGACGGCTCAACCGATCCGCCGGCATCAATCGAGATGCTGTCCGCCAATTCCTGCAGGCAGTTTTTTCTCTCAATTCTCTGTTGGACGATGGCCAACCGAATCATCACGCAGATGACGATGCCAACGAGGCCGTAGGGCAGTGAGAAATAAAGACCCACCAGTGCAAAGATTAAAAACAGTGCGAAAAACAGGTTCTGGTTGATCTCCAGACCCTTGAGTAATCGTTTCTTCAAAAGGTTTCGTCCTCCTTCCGGACGCAAATGTACACGCTAATTATAGCATCTCCCCTCGATATTGTCCATCAGTAATGTCCATTGTATTTTCCCCTGAATTGTGGTACGTTAAAGACAAGCCAAAACGAGGAGGAAAACACGATGCAATTTACATTTGCTCATAACAACCTAAATGTTCGCGATCTTGACCGTTCGCTCGCGTTTTACAAGGAGGCGCTCGGCCTGACCGAGGTGCGCCGCCACGAAGCCACGGACGGCAGCTTTATTCTCGTCTATCTGGGCGACGGCGTCACGCCGCATCAGCTCGAGCTGACCTGGCTGCGCGATTGGGATCGTGCATACAATCTCGGTGACAACGAATTTCATCTGGCCTTCCGCGTCGATGATTACGCCGCGGCGCATACGCTGCACCAGAAGATGGACTGCATTTGCTTTGAAAACGCGTCCATGGGCATTTATTTCATTGCCGATCCGGACGGCTATTGGCTTGAGATTATCCCCACAAGGTAAAGCTACCTTAACAGAAAAGAACGCGGACGAAATCAATCGTCCGCGTTCTTTTTTACTTATTTCACCAAAAATGCGTCAGGCAGCGTGCGGCCCTCCGGGTTTTTGGACAGCGTGGTCGGGCTTGTAATTTCGCGGCCGTTATAGACCATCACGGACGACGAACCGCCGTCGAGCATCGAGGCCTGATAGGCGCCATACTTTTCCATCACCTCAGCGCAGGACTCAATCGAAATGCCGAAAGAGTGCGACTGCCGACCGTCTACCACCATCATCAGCACGGTTTTATCCTTAGCCTGACCGATAGCAGTGCGCGGCTGCTCTTCGTTAAGTCCGGAGTCCCGCACAACGTTTTCCCCGTTGAGAATCAGCGCCGGATGAAATTCCACGCCGTCTCGCAGGTTTGAGGTATCCTCAAACGCACCGATCTGCAAGCGGTTTTCCTCATCAAAGCCGATGATTTTCCACCCGTTGCCCACAGCAGACTGCAGCTTTTCGCCATTGCTCTTGAGGAAGCCATATGGCAGACCGCCCGTGCCGTTGCCCTCATAGTCAGCAAAGCCGGAGGCATTGATGCCAAGCATTGCGTCATAATCCCTGACGATATCGGACACATACGCACCATAGGAAAACAGATTGCTGCACGTACCGACCATGACGCGCTCCGGCTTCTTGCAGATGGCAAGCTTGCCGGCATACTCCATACCCAGTTCATCCTCGCCGGTGAGCTGCACGATCATAATACCGTGCTCCGCATTGATAGCCAGCACTTGATCTCCCTGTGTGGTGATCAAACCGGTGTTATACTTCTTTTTGGTCGCATTTTCAATCAGATCAATGTTAATCCGATCATATCCATCCGCTATGTACTCCGGATTGGCCGCCGCGAAAGCGTCAAAGCTCTCACGGTCCAACTCGGAAAAGGTTTGAAAAAACTTGCCTCGCGGCGTGGACGCTTCCGTCTGCTCAGACACATTGTCCGTCTCAGTTCCCCAATTGCTCACCAAATCGGCCTGCTTCTGGTTCATCAGATAGCGTTTGACCATCACTTCTTCAATAATATCACCCGGAATAAACCAGGTGGCGAGCCACTGATGTGTCATCGTGCCCATTGCCGTTTCAATATACCACTCTCGCCAGCGGGATACAAATGCGTTCGGCGTATAAAGCAAAAAGGGATAAATAATGGTCATACAGATAAGAAAAAAGCAGGTCATCCCCAGGGCAACGCGATGTCGTGCACCGTTCATCGGCTTTCCTCCACAAGTTCGTTTTTAGTTGCTGCCTTTTTGGCGTCCGCGGTAACGGCGGCGCGGGGTGTTGGAATTTTTTCTCTCTCCCCCAGTTTTGGCAGTCTGTGCGTCCTGACGATGCGCAGGCTGTGCGTTTGCACCGGTCCGCGCAGAAATCGACGCTTCTACTTTTTTGCGAATGCGCTCTGCCGCTTCGTTTGACAGTGCCTCTGCACGCGCAGGCGTGTGTGCATCATAACGCGGCTCGTTCTTTTCAAAGCGCGAATACGGATCGTTTCGCCGGCCTCGTCCGCCCGAGCGGCTGGTGCGGCGCGGCGCAGCGGCCTTGGCCTGCTGATCGCCCTGTGCCTGCTGCTGTGCGCACTGTCTCGTCTGCGCCTTGGCTGCGGCCGGCTTCTGCTGCCGTGCCTTCTGCTTCTGCTGCTTCTCGCGCTCGACCTCGGCCGCGACCTGCTCCGCCGTTGCGTTCTCGCTCACGGCCTTGCGGCGAGTGCGGGTATTGGTCGTGCGGCGCTGTGCGCTCTCCTGTCCCGCTGTCTCGTTCTCCTTGGGGACATGCGGCACTTCACGCACCAGCGGAATCTTGCGGCCAATCAGCTTTTCAATATCCGCCAGATACGGCCGCTCGCTGCGGTCGCAGAACGAAATCGCCGTGCCCTCCTGTCCCGCGCGACCGGTTCGGCCGATACGGTGCACATAAGTCTCCGGAATATTCGGAATCTCAAAGTTGATGACAAGCGGCAGCTCGCTGATATCGATACCGCGCGCTGCGATATCGGTTGCGACGAGCACTGCGATTTTGCAGTTTTTGAAATCATTCAATGCGGTCTGACGCTGATTCTGCGACTTATCGCCATGAATGGCCTTCGCCTTGATGTCCGCACGGTTCAAATCGCGTGCGACACGGTCAGCGCCGTGCTTGGTGCGCGTGAACACCAAGGTCTGCGCAACGTTATATTGACGAATCAGCTCGGCCAGAAGTTCCCGCTTCTCCGCTTTTTCCACCAGATAGAGCTGCTGCTCAATCAAATCGACCGGCTTCGCCGACGGCGTGATGGCAATGCGGACAGGGTTTTCCAACAGACTATTCGCCAGAGAGGCAATCTCGTTCGGAATGGTTGCCGAAAACAGCAGCGTCTGCCGCTGCTGCGGCAGGAACTTGATGATACGCTTGACATCGGGGAAAAATCCCATGTCGAGCATGCGGTCGGCTTCATCGAGCACAAAAAACTCGACCTTATCAAGCCGTACATGTCCCTGTCCCATCAAATCCCACAGACGTCCGGGGGTGGCAATCAGGATATCAGCGCCACGCTCAATCGCTTCTACCTGCGGCACCTGCGACACGCCGCCGAAAATAACCGCCGCCATGCGGCTGGTGTAACGTGCATACTGGCAGACATTTTCGTAAATCTGCAGCGCCAGCTCACGCGTCGGGGTCAGAATGAGTGCACGGATGGCATTCTTTTCGCTCGGTTTGTTGTTTAAGTGCTGGATAATCGGCACCGAAAATGCACAGGTCTTGCCCGTGCCCGTCTGTGCACAGCCGAGCAGGTCATGCCCCGCAAGGACGGCCGGAATGGCTTTATCCTGAATCGGGGTGGGTTCGCTGTAACCCGCCTCTGAAAGTGCGCGTAAAATGTTTTTTTCGATGCCTAATTCATTAAAATTCATATTGTTTTATCGTTTCCTTACCGATTTATTTGCGGCGGACATGTCAAAATCCCGCTTGAACCCATCCGCGCCTTTGTGATATACTATTACTTACCGTTTTATAACCAATTGTGTGAGGTGACTTTATTGTTAGAAATTCTTTCTGATTCCTTTATGGATATCATCAAGACGCTGCCGCTCCTGCTGATTGTGTACGCGCTCTTGTACTACGTGGAAAACCGGCTGACCAGTACGCCCGCTCTGCTGTCGCGTGCGGCGCAGTTTGGCCCGGTGGTCGGCGCGCTTGCAGGAACGGTGCCGCAGTGCGGCTTTTCTGCCGCCGCGGCGGCGCTGTTCTCTGCCGGCTATCTCGCGCCGGCGACACTGGTCGCGGTATTCCTCGCGACCTCGGATGAGGCCGTCCCCGTGCTGCTCGCAGGCGGGGCAAGCGTCTCCCAAGTCGTCTGGCTGCTCGTTGTCAAATTCGTGCTCGCAGTCGTGGGCGGTTATCTCTTGCAGGTGACCGTGTTCCGCCAGGCCATTGTAAAAGCGGATGAGCCGCTTGAAATCGAGATGGAAAGCTGCGGCTGTGGCGAAGGTTCGCCGGTCGCGATTGTAATCTGGCGCACACTGAAAACCGCGCTGTTTCTCTTTGTCATCCTGTTCGCGCTCAATCTCGTGATTGCATGGATTGGCGAAGATCGCCTCTCAACTCTGCTGCTGGCGGACAGCCTGCTCCAGCCGGTGCTGTGTGCGCTGCTGGGACTGGTGCCAAGCTGCGCAATGAGCGTGCTGCTGGCCGAGCTGTTTTCCTCCGGCGCGATTAGCTTCGGCGCCTTGGTCGCGGGTCTGTCGACCGGCGCGGGCTTCGGCTATATCGTGCTGCTAGGCGACAAGGACGGCCGCAAGCGCGCACTGCCCATTATCACGGCAACGCTCGCACTCGCCATCATCGGCGGCATGCTGATTCAAACCTTCCTGCCCCTGTAACAAAACAGGCAAGGCCTTCCCGCTTCGGGAAGGTCTTTTTTACTCCGCTTCGCGAAGCATTTCGAGCGCTTCTCCGGCCCATTGCAGGTCGATGCGCGCAAAATCCTTGCCCGAGGTGAAAAGACGCTCCTCAATATCGGTACGCAGCTGCTGATAAATCGAACCCGGCATTGCGGCATACTGCTCCACTCCATCGGACAGCACGGCGACAAAACGGAAATCGCCCGTGCGGTTGTCGAGTTCGTGGAATAAGACCTCGACCACGTCCAGATCGTGCTTGAGCCGCATGAAAAGCAGCAGCTTCATCATCTCTACCGCGCGGTCATCCAGGCCAAGATCCAGAATATTGATTTTCTCACGAAATGCATTGAGGCTGTCTACGATGCGCAGCGTGTAACCCGCGAGCGGATCAAAATCTGCATGTGGCGCGCTCTGCTCCTCCTCCGGCCAAAGCCAGACCATGAACTGCCCCACCATATCGTGATACAGGCAGGGATAAACAGCAAGCACCGTCTCTCCGCAGTTGGGACACTTGACGCGAAAACAGGACAGATCCTGCACCTTGCTCCGCAGCTCGGGATTTCGATCAATATTGATATGGGAAAGCGCCTCATGCTCGCTCTCCTGTTGACAGTGCGGACAAGTCAGGGTCATGTTAAGTTCTCCTCTCAGTGTTGAAGGGTCATTTCAGCGGATGATAAAACACCCGGCATAATAGATGCTTGGCAATTATTATACCACAAAAAATGCATCTCTAGCAAGTGCGGAACATCCAAAAAGCGCGCGGCAGCAGCCGCGCGCTTTGACAATCCGGGATTTGCAAAAGACTCACTTCGCATCAAGCGCGTTGCAGATCATCTGCGCCACGCTGCCGCGCGAAATCGGCTCATCGAGCGCTCCGTCAATCTGCGCGAACAGTTCCGCCTGATTGCCGAGCGTCTTGGTGTTCTGCGACCATCGGGCGCCGTTTAACCCTTCCTTAGTCGGGTCCTTGCCCAAATAGCCGACCAGCAGCATTTTTGCCGCTTCCAGCCCTGTCACGCTGTCGTCCGGTGCGAAGGCGGTTGCCGTCTTGCCGCGGATGACGCCGGAGGCCGCACAGTACTTAATCGCGCCGACCGCCCAATGTCCGCTGATATCGGTAAAAGACGAGGTCAGCTTTGCGTAGGCGCTCGCGTCCGTGGTGTTGTTCTTCATGGTATAGATAATCTGCGCCATTTGGGCGCGCGTCACTACATCCTCTGCATGAAATTGTCCATCGCTGTAGCCGGACATGAAACCGGCCTCCTGCACACGTTCAACGGAGGACGACGCCGCACCCGCTGCAATCATCCCGCACATCAGCACGGCCAGCAGCGTAGAGGTCAAACGACAAAGCTTTTTCAACGGCGATACACCCACCCTTCTGTATTTCTTTACAAGATAAGTGTACCTCGCTTCTAAGGCGAAGTCAATTTACGTCTCTGTTACATCTTGTGTGATATGTTACGCAAATATTACAACATCATGTGTAATAAGTCGGATTACCCAGATGCCGATCCACAGCGCAATCACGCCCCAGAGCAGCACGCGCTCCCGTGTTTTTGAGCCAAGCAGCGGTTTTTTTCCGAACAGCACATACAAAAACACGGGCGGCAGCACATAAATCATGGGATTCAGGCGAAATGCGCCCGCAAAATCCCCATGCAGCAGCGCGGCTGCCGCGCGCGACAGGCCGCAGCCCGGACAGCCGATTCCGGTCAGCCGCTGCAGCGGACAGCCCCAGCCGACAAGCGATGCCGACGCAAACACGAGCGCGACAAGCACAAGCAGCACGGCAAGTCCCCGGAAGCCGCGTTTCATCAGCCCTTGTAGGCTTCGCGGAATTCGAGGAACTCGTCGTAGGTGCATTCCTTATCGAGCACACCCTGCTTACGCAGCTCAATCACACGGGTCGCGATGGTGTTGACGAACTCATGGTCATGCGACGCGAAAAGCACCGTGCCCTTGAAGTCGCGTACGCCGTTGTTGACTGCGGTAATGGATTCCAGGTCAAGGTGGTTGGTGGGCTGGTCAATCACGAGCACATTCGAGCCGAACTGCATCATGCGAGCCAGCATCAGGCGCACCTTCTCGCCGCCCGACAGCACGCGAACCGGCTTATACACATCATCGCCCGAGAAGAGCATACGGCCGAGGAAGCTGCGCAGCGTGGATTCCAGCGTATCAGTACGGGAATACGGCGCAATCCAGTCAATCATCGACTCTTCATGGCCGTCAAAGTACTCATTATTGTCCTTGGGGAAATAGCTCTGCGAGGTGGTAACCCCCCACTTAAACGAGCCTTCGTCCGCGTCCATCTCACCCATGAGAATCTGGAACAGCGTGGTCATGGCCAGTTCGTTATCCGAAATAAAGGCGATTTTATCATCGCGGCGGACGATGAAGGACACGTTGTCGAGCACCTTTTCGCCGTCAATCGTCTTGGAAATGCCGCGCACCTCAAGGATGTCCTTGCCTGCCTCGCGGTCGGTTGTAAAACCAACCCACGGATAGCGGCGCGAGGATGCCGGTAGCTCTTCCACCGACAGCTTGTCAATCAGCTTGCGGCGGCTGGTCGCCTGACGCGCCTTGGACTTGTTGGCCGAGAAGCGCTGAATAAAATTCTGCAACTCCTTAATCTTATCCTCGTTTTTCTTGTTCTGATCCTTAATCATGCGCTGCATCAGCTGCGAGGACTCATACCAGAACTCATAGTTACCGACATACAGGCGCACCTTGCCGTAGTCGATATCGACAATATGGGTACAGACGTTATTGAGGAAGTGACGGTCATGCGATACAACGACGACTGTGCCGGTAAAATCGGCGAGGAAATCCTCAAGCCAATGCACGGCGTTCACGTCCAGATGGTTGGTCGGTTCGTCCATCAGCAGGATGTCCGGCTTGCCGAACAGCGCGCGGGCGAGCAGCACCTTGACCTTATCTCCGTCGCCGAGGTTCTTCATCTCGGTGTACAAAATGGCGTCCGCGTCCAGTCCCAGACCGTTGAGCAGACGGCTCGCCTCGGTCTCGGCGTCCCAGCCGTCCATCTCGGCAAATTCGGCTTCCAGCTCGGCAGCCTTGTTGCCGTCTTCCTCGGTGAATGGGTCCTTCATGTACAGGGCATCCTTCTCGTGCATAACCTCGAGCAGGCGCTCATTGCCGCCGAGCACGGTGTTCAGCACCGTTTCCTCGTTAAATGCGAAGTGATCCTGCTTGAGCACGCTCATGCGCGTCTTGGCAGCAATCGATACCGTGCCGGTCGACGAATCCAAATCGCCCGACAGAATGCGCAGGAAGGTCGACTTGCCCGCGCCGTTTGCGCCGATCACGCCGTAGCAGTTGCCCTCCGTGAATTTCAGGTTTACATCCTTGAACAGCGGCTCACCGCTGAAATTAAGGCTCAGTTCGGATACAGTAATCATAGCTGTGCAATCCTCCGTTTGTCGTTTTCAAATCTGTACTAGTATAACACAGAAACGTGTGTTTTCACAGAAATTTTACACCAAAAACCGTTTTTTGTACACCTTGCCTTGAAAAGCCCGCACCGTACGGCTATACTATATTTATAATCGAGAACCAAAGGAGGATTTTATCATGTCCGAACTGATGCAAATCATTAAATCCCGCCGCTCCACGCGTGCGTTCCGCTCCGAGCTGCCGCCAAGGGAGCAGATTCTGAAACTGACCGAAGCCGCCGAATGGGCGCCCTCCGGCATGGGCAAATTTCTGTGGCACTTCACTGTGGTTTACAGCGCTGAAAAGTCCCTGAAGCTTGCCCGTGCGGTCGCAGAGGCCGACAATCGCGGCCCTGAATACAACTTTTACGGTGCGCCCGTCAACATTATCATCTCCTACAAGCGCGACGAAAACCACGCCTTTGTCGACGGTGCGGCCGCGATGGAAAATCTCATGCTGATGGCAACCGAGCTGGGTCTTGGCTCCTGCTGGATTAATCAACTGCGCGTCACCTGCGACGTACCCGCCGTGCGTGACCTGCTGACGGAGTACGGTGTCCCCGAGGATCACATCGTCATCTGCTCGGCGGCCATCGGCTACATCGCAAAGGAAACCCCGGCAAAGCCGCGCAAGGAAGGCGTCGTCTCGTTCACCGAGTAAAAGGAGGCAGTCCTGCATGGACGCACAAATCGCAAAACTGAGAGACTGGATTGATAAAAGCGACAACATCGTCTTTTTTGGCGGTGCAGGCGTGTCGACTGAGAGCGGCATTCCGGATTTTCGCTCGGTGGACGGACTTTATAACCAGCAGTGGAAGTGGCCACCCGAAACCATCCTGAGCCACACGTTTTTTATGACGCAGACCGAGGAATTCTACCGCTTCTACCGCGCCAAAATGCTTGCGCTCGACGCCGAGCCAAACGCCGCTCACAAAAAGCTGGCCGAGTGGGAAGCGCAGGGCAAATGCCGCGCCATCGTCACCCAGAACATCGACGGCCTGCACCAGAAGGCAGGGTCGCGCGAGGTGCTTGAGCTGCACGGCTCGGTGCTGCGCAACCGCTGCATGCGCTGCAAGCGGCCCCATGATGTGCGCGAAATCGCAGCGGGAAAAGGCGTGCCGAAGTGCACCTGCGGCGGCACGATTAAACCCGATGTGGTGCTGTATGAGGAAAGCCTTGACAGCGACGTGATAAACCAAAGCGTTTCGTACATTGCAAATGCCGATATTCTGATTATCGGCGGCACCTCGCTTGCGGTCTACCCCGCCGCGGGACTCATTGACTACTACCGCGGCAACAAGCTGGTACTTGTCAACAAATCGTCCACATCTGCGGACAAACGCGCTGATTTGGTCATTCACGCACCGATCGGCGAAGTATTTTCACAGCTGTAAACCGATAGGAAAGCGTCCGCCGCGGCACTTTTCTTTCTTTTAATGTATTTCCCTCCTATTTTCGGTCATACTATCGGCAAAAGGAGGAATCGCATATGATTACTGATAAAATCGCACTGATTCTCGTCATCATCGGTGGCCTCAACTGGGGCAGCATTTCCCTGTTCGGCTACGACGTAGTCGCCGCACTGCTTGGCGGACAACTGAGCGTGCCCAGCCGTATCGTGTACGGTCTCGTCGGCCTTGCTGCCATCTGGTGTATCTCGATGCTGTTCCGTGAAAACCACGCCGAGCGGCACGCATCGTAACGTGAAAAAAATCCCGCCGAATCCGGCGGGATTTTTTATGTCAAGCTTTAGAACGCCTGCGCAAGATCGGCCAGAATATCACGGATATTCTCGGTTCCGATTGACAAGCGAATCGTATTTTGTCCGATGCCCTGCTCTTTAAGCTCCGCTTCAGAAAGCTGCGAGTGCGTGGTTGTTGCCGGATGAATGACAAGGCTCTTTGCGTCCGCCACATTGGCCAGCAGCGAGAACAGCTCCAGACGGTCGATGAACGCCTGCGCCTCTGCCGCGCCGCCCTTGATGTCAAACGTGAATATCGAAGCCGCGCCGTTCGGGAAGTAGCGGTCGTACAGCGGTTTGTACGGGCTTTCCGGCAGCGAGGGATGATTGACGCGCGCAACCTGCGGATGATTCTTCAGAAAGTCTACGACCTTCAGCGCATTTTCCACATGACGCTCGACGCGCAGGGACAGTGTCTCCAGTCCCTGCAGCAGCAGGAATGCGTTGAACGGCGAAATCACCGCGCCGGTGTCGCGCAGCAGCACTG
The DNA here is from genome assembly GCF_951230135.1 of Butyricicoccus sp. Marseille-Q5471. Classification (GTDB taxonomy): domain Bacteria; phylum Bacillota; class Clostridia; order Oscillospirales; family Butyricicoccaceae; genus Agathobaculum. Next base: position 277,819 of record NZ_CATNVC010000002.1, read on the forward strand.
CACGGATTTTGGTAACAAAGGCTGCCGGACCTGCAACCTCGCTGAACACCGCGCCGTGGTAGCTGGGATTCGGCTCGGTCAGGCTCGGGAACTTGCCCGATGCCTTCCAGTCAAACTTGCCGCTGTCGACGATTACACCGCCAAGTGAAGTGCCGTGGCCGCCGATGAACTTGGTCGCCGAATGGACAACAATGTCCGCACCGTACTCAATCGGGCGCAGCAGGAAGGGCGTTGCAAAGGTCGAGTCGACGACCAGCGGGATGCCGTTGTCATGCGCAACCTTGGCGACCGCCTCAATATCAATCAGATTGGCGTTCGGGTTACCGATGGTCTCAATAAAAATGCACTTGGTATTCGGGCGCACCGCGTCTGCAAAGCTGTTCGGCGCATCGGGGTCGACAAAGGTCGTCGCTACGCCGTATTCGGGCAGCGTGTGCGCGAGCAGGTTGTAAGTGCCGCCATAAATCGTGTTCGCTGCGACGATATGCTCGCCCGCAAAGGCAAGATTCTGGAAGGTGTATGCCAGTGCTGCCGCGCCCGACGCAACTGCCAGCGCTGCTACGCCGCCCTCAAGTGCCGCGATGCGCTTTTCGAGCACGTCCTGCGTCGAATTGGTCAGGCGGCCGTAAATATTACCCGGATCGGTCAGTCCAAAACGCGCTGCCGCGTGTGCGCAGTCGCGAAATACATAAGAGGTCGTCTGGTAAATCGGCACAGCGCGCGCATCGCTCGCCGGGTCGGGACTTTCCTGTCCAATGTGCAGCTGCTTGGTTTCAAACGCCCAGTTTTCCGTGTTCTTAATCGTAGCCATAATAGAATGCTCCTTTTTGTCGTTCAATAGGTGGATTGTTGTACAAAAAGCAGCGTCACATTCGACCGAAGCGGAAATTGGCGCGCAGCAGCTTATCAAAATAGAATCCCATCACCCGCGCCTCCATTTCATATAATTATTATAGGAATGATATGATTATAGCGAGGAATCTTCTTCCTGTCAACCCCCAAAAAGAAAAAAGCCGCCAAAGGCGGCATTTAAGCGGTAGTGTCACGGTAGTAATCCGCGTCCAGTATGGCAAGATTGGCCGAGACAAACCGCGCGGCGTATTGATTCATTTCGCCAATTTGCTCATCTGTCAGGCCGTTATTCCACTGCACCGTGCCGTTCTTGACATAGGCCTGGTCGGTCAGCCATGTGCGGTCGGCAAAGACTGCACATCCTGCGTAATTCAGATCAAACGCATCATATCCGGGCAATTCGCGCGGCACATCATAACCAAACAGGTTGAGCAGCGTCGGCAGCAAATCAACCGTCTGCATGGTTTTCTCAACTGCGAGCGGCGTACACCCCTTGTACCAGACAAAGGCAGGTGTTTTCTCCAAGATGCTGCTGCCCGCTTGCTCGGAACAGCGCTGCAGCAGGTCGGAATCGGTCAGGCCATAGGCATAATGATCGTCGTAAACCACAAGCACGGTATGATCGAGCAGCCCGTCCTGCTCCAATCGCGTGAGCAGAGCGGTAAACAAATCATCCGTCAGCCGTGCCTTTGCAAGCAGGCCATTGACCTCATATGCCCGGTCGGGGTCTGCATATTGCGGATACTGCTCCAGTGCGTAAGAGGTCAGTTCGTCCCGCTCATCATACCCCAGATGTCCGCTGTACGTTATGAGAAAATCGCAAAACGGCTGCCGCACGGTCATTTTCTCATACAGTTCATCACATTCCACCAGAAAGCGATCCACGCCCGCCTGCAGCTCATCTTCGGCATAATCGAGCGCCGAATGATAGGCTGAATAGCCAAACGCACGATGCATCTCGCCGCGGTTATAGAAGGTCTTTTCGCTCTTGTGGAACGAGGCAGTTGTATACCCCTGCTCTGCCAGTCGGTTGGCCAGCGAGTGAGAAAACACATTTTTACCGAGCGAATAAGCCGCGTTTCCGCTTGCCGGCGGATAAACGCCGGCCTGGCAGGCGAATTCGGTATTGAACGTATAGCCCGAGCTGTACTGCGGAGTATAAAAATTACTGAAGCTTATGCCTTCCCGCATCAGACGCGCGAGAGTAGGTGTTGTTTCATCGCTTACAACCCAGTCGTCTATGCTCTCGAGCTGTACCATAATGACGTTTTTGCCCTTCAGCAGACCGGTCATTTCGTTTTTCTCATGCGGCGGCTTCTGGTCAAAAAATGCATCGACCGCCTCGGCCTGCACCTGCTGATTTGTCCCGTCACGAAAGGCAAGCTGCGCATCTCGGGCGACATATTGATATAAGCCCGTCAGCGCCAAATCAAAGCTTGATGAGGAAAATCGGCTGTATTCATACGCGCTCGACTGCCACGAATCCCAGTCCGCTGCGTCCGGCGCAGCGCCGTACAGCATGGGCAGTACTGCCAGTGCGATGATGGAAACCGCTCCGGTCTTCCATTTTGGAAAAGCCGATAAATCAGGCAGTACGCTGCAGCCGATGACACCGAAAAGCACCGTCAAAACCACGAACAACACGAACTGCCAATCAACAATCTGACGCACAAAGCCGAGGTAATTTGCCCCCTCCCCCGCCAAGCGAAAGTCGGATAGATACAAAAAGGAATCGAAAATGCGATGATATCCATACTGCACAACCGCATAAACGCCCCACAGCGCATAGCACAGGCCATACATCACCTGCCCCGCGTGATGCGGCACAAATGACAGCAGCACCATGCACAGCGCACCCCAGCACAGCGAAAAAAGATGCGGCACAGGCATGTATATCGGGTAGTACTCCCAGCTTGCCGTCATGATACGCAGCGTCAGGTCGAGCAGCCAGAACATGCCTCCGCACAGCACTGCGCTCGCAATTACGTTTCGATCCATCCTTCTCCCCCTTTTCAGTCAGAAAACAGTATAGGGGATTGCGCATCAAAATACAACACGGATTTTGCACAAATTTTACCTTTTCTCACACCTATGTCCGCATACAAAAAGAAAACGGACGCAGTTGCGTCCGTTTTCGGATGAGGAAGGCAATACCGCCCTCTCCACCAGGATTAGAATTCGATTTTCTTTGCGATATAAGCCGCAACATCCTCAATCTTGATGCGCTCCTGCTCCATCGTATCGCGGTCACGCACGGTCACGCAGCCGTCCTGCTCGGTCTCAAAGTCCACGGTGACACAAATCGGCGTGCCGATTTCATCCTCACGGCGGTAACGCTTGCCGATTGAGCCGGCGTCGTCAAAGTCCACCGAGAACTGCTTGGCGAGCTGCTGCCAAATCGGCATCGCCTGCTCAGTCAGCTTCTTGGAAAGCGGCAGTACGGCGGCCTTGAAGGGTGCAAGTGCCGGATGCAGACGCAGCACGGTGCGGACATCGTCCTTGCCGTTCTTGTCCTGACCGACCACTTCCTCATCATACGCCTCGCACAGGAATGCAAGCGCCACACGGTCTGCGCCGAGTGAAGGCTCGATGACGTACGGAATATACTTTTCGTTTGCTTCCTGATCGAAGTACTCCATCGAAACACCCGAGGTGTTCTGGTGCTGCTTCAGGTCGAAATCGGTGCGGTCGGCAATGCCCCACAGCTCGCCCCAGCCAAACGGGAACATAAACTCAATGTCAGTGGTGGCATTGGAGTAGTGGCTGAGCTCCTCCGGATCGTGGTCACGCAGACGCAGATTTTCGTCCTTCATGCCGAGTGCAAGCAGGAAGTTGTGGCAGGCATCCTTCCAATACTTAAACCACTCCAGATCGGTGCCGGGTTTGCAGAAGAATTCAAGCTCCATCTGCTCAAACTCACGGGTACGGAAGGTAAAGTTGCCGGGTGTAATTTCATTGCGGAAAGACTTGCCCACCTGACCTACGCCGAAGGGAATCTTGCGGCGAGTGGTGCGCTGGATGTTCTGGAAGTTGACGAAAATGCCCTGTGCCGTCTCGGGGCGCAGGAAAAGCTCGTTCTTTGCGTTCTCGGTAACACCCTGGAAGGTTTTAAACATCAGGTTGAACTGACGAATATCGGTGAAGTTGTGACCGCCGCAGTTGGGGCAGGCGATCTGATGCTCATCGATATAGTCCTTCATCTTCTGGTTGGACCAGCCGGCTGGATTCTCGCCGGTGGTATCTTCAATCAGCTGATCGGCACGGTGACGGGTTTTGCATTCCTTGCAATCCATCAGCGGATCGGAAAAACCGCCGACATGGCCGGAAGCAACCCAAGTGGTCGGATTCATCAGAATTGCAGAATCGAGGCCAACGTTCCACTGGCTTTCCTGCACGAACTTCTTACGCCATGCCGCCTTGACGTTGTTCTTAAACTCAACACCAAGCGGGCCGTAATCCCACGTATTTGCAAGGCCGCCGTAGATTTCCGAACCGGAATAAACGAAGCCACGGCCCTTGCAAAGGGCGACGATTTTTTCCATGGTCTTTTCGCTGTTTTTCATTTTTACTCTCCTTTGGCGCATCTGGCTGATACGCTCGATTTTTGCCAGCTCCTTCATAAAAAGGGCTTGACATACAAATATTCTACCTGTATAATTATAAATTGTCAAGGGAAAGCGGAGATATCTCCGCTGACCGGAGAAAAGTATCTTTTGGGCCTGTAGCGCAGCTGGGAGCGCGTTCGGTTCGCATCCGAGAGGTCGAGGGTTCGAATCCCTTCAGGTCCACCAAATTGACCCAAAACGAACTCAAATCGTCGATGGTCACATCAGAATGGCTGTCCTGTGTTACACAGGACAGCCATTTTGCATCCGAGAGATACGCTTCGTAAGCACATCGATGTTTTGGCCAGTTTCAAGGGCTTTAAAGCGATTTTGTCTCTCTCGTTTTCTTTGGTGAACAGTTTCCGACCTTTTCTTCTAAAGAAGTTTTGCCGGTCATGGCTGCCTGACAGTGGCCGCAGAATAGCTTGGCACTCAACATGTAACCTTCAAAGCCTTTGCGCGCGCAGGGGCTTTTTTCTTTTTCTCCATCATAATCCTATACCTTACAGAACAGGTCATTGCCGACAATGCGGGACAGACCGTCCGGCACTTCTGCCCCCCCGGTAGATGGAGCCGCCAATATACCGCTTGAAGCAGCTCCTTTTCCCCGTCCGCAATCATGCGCAAAACTCCGCGCGATGGTCTAGGGGGGAAATGATCCGGCCAATATACTACGATTATCCGTTGTGCCGCGCATACTCATCGCACGTATTTAGTTGATTTTTGATGTTCTGTCAATCTGCCTAGCAGAAGAGTTGCGAGCATAGAAGACGATGTTCCTTTCTTTCGCGCCTTCCGCCAATTGATTTCTTGAAGAGACTCTCCAAACTCGTCAAAATCCTCCGGTGTAGGTTTCTTTTGTTATGCGGTACAATCTGTGATACACTGGATTTCAACAGCTCCGATGTGAATGGAGCAGCAGACCCGTCTGAAACTGAACACAGCAAGAATGGTCGAGAAATTTTCTTTCCACTCTGCGATAATCAAGGAGTCAGGAGGTGAAACAGATGACAGAGAAAACCCGAGCCGTGCAAAGAATGCAGGACTATATTGCGGCACATTTTACCGAGCAAATCACACTGGCCGAGCTTGCCGATGCTGCGCTATTTTCGCCGTTTTACGCTGCGCGAATTTTCAAGGAGCTCACCGGACTTTCCCCTGCGGACTATATTCGGCGGGTTAGATTGTCTCACTCCGCGCTGCAGCTGCGGGATGAGCCCTGCAAAATCATTCACGCAGCGTATAATGCGGGATTTGAAAGTGTTGATGGCTATCAGCGTGCATTCTTGCGCGAATTCGGCTGCAATCCCGGTGAATATGCGCGATGCCCGGGGCCTTTGCCACTGTTCACCGCCTACGGTGTGAAATTTCGTGAATTGTGGAAGGAGCCAAATGAGATGGAAACAGTTGCAAATGTATTTGTTCAGCTTATCGATAAGCCGGCACGGCGAGTCCTTATTAAGCGCGGCACGGCAGCAGCGGGATATTTTGACTATTGCCAAGAGGTCGGGTGTGAGGTATGGGGAATCCTGACCAGCATGAAGTCGCTTTGCGGTGAACCGGTTTGTCTGTGGCTGCCGATGGCGTACCGTACGCCGGGCACCTCGGAATATGTGCAGGGTGTTGAGGTAGAGCCGGATTACAACGGCGTGATACCGGAAGGCTTTGACAGCATCAACCTGCCGGCTGCAAAGTACCTGATGTTTCAGGGAGAGCCCTTTGCCGAGGAGGATTACTGCAAGGCCATCGAGGCAGTGCAGGCGGCGATGAACCGTTATGATCCTGCTGTGATCGGCTATGTGTGGGACGATACCAATCCACGGATTCAGCTGGAACCCAGAGGAGAGCGGGGGTATATTGAGCTGCGTGCTGTGAAGGCAGTGTAAGAACGGTCTGTATTGTCCGTGGTGTTTTGAAATCTGACATCACACCGCACAGGAAGTCAGGCTTTCTCCGCCAAAACCTGCGATAATCAATGACATACAGAAGGAGAATGGTTCATGGATTGGATTACCGGAATACAGCGTGCGCTGGATTACACGGAAGCACATCTGACCGAAGAAATTGATTACGAGGAAGTGGCGAAGCAAGCCTGCTCTTCCTCGTTTCATTTCCAAAGGATGTTTGGAATGCTTTGCGGTTTTTCGCTCGGCGATTATATTCGTATGCGTCGGCTGACGCTTGCGGCCTATGAGCTGCAGCAAAAAAACGATAAGGTTATCGACATTGCCATGAAATATGGGTATGACACGCCGGAAAGCTTTTCAAGGGCGTTTGCAAGGTTTCACGGGATCAGTCCCACCGATGCAAGGCACGGCGGAAGTGTAAAATCCTTCTCCAGACTGTCAGTCAAATTAATTTTAACAGGAGGCAACACGATGGATTACAGGATTGAGACAAAAGACGCGTTTCAGGTCATCTGCAAGAAGAAGCAGGTTGCAAAGCCCCAAGGCGAAACCGCTACGGCCGATATCTCCGCATTTTGGAATGCGTGCAGCGCGGATGGCACGATGGATGTTCTGTGCAGGTATGGCAGCTTTGAGGCGTTCGGCGGTATCCTTGGAATCTGTTTCTCCGGCGAGATGGACAACTCAGCCTTTCCCTATGGAATCGGCGCGCAGTATAATGGAACGGCTGTCACGGACAAGGGTCTGGAGCTTATCGAGATTCCGGCGCATACCTACGCGGTCTTTACATGCAGAGGCAAAATGCCGGACGCGTTTCAGAAGACGTATCAGCAGATTTGTACGGAGTTTTTTCCGCAGAGTAATTATGAGTACGGCAACGGTGTAGAGTTAGAGGTTTACCCCTCAGCGGATACGCAGAACCCGAATTACACCTGTGAAATCTGGATTGCGGTGAACGAGAAAAAATGAGCGCAACCTTAGTTTTCCAAAAAGAAAAGTCATGGCTGCACCTAAGTGGTGCGGCCATGACTTTTTTTATGACACCCAATTGCTCCCGCTGCCGGTTTTGCGTATATCGGTTGGACTTGACCGGATGCGCAGGTTGTATTACAATAGAACCATCATGATGTTGAAAATTCAACAAGGAGGATGGGTATGGAACAGCACATAGATTTATATCAGGACAATCCCTTGTTTACCGGCGTGGAGGAAACGTCGCTGCTTCCGCTATTGCAATGCCTGCAGGCCAAAAAGAGCACCTATACCAAAGGCACTACGATTTTTGCGGCCGGCGAGCAGGTGACAAAGCTCGGCATCGTCCTCGCCGGCCGCATCAATACGCTGTATGAGGATGTGCTCGGCGGGAGAAGTATCATCAGCTCAATTAACCCCGGGCAGCTATTTTGCGATGCCTTCTGCTGCACCAAGGATCAGTATCTGCCTGTTCACGTTGTGGCGCAGACCGATTGTGTGGTGTTGCTGATTGATGTGGATTTGATTCTGCACACCTGTCCCCATGCCTGCAGACAGCATCAGCTGCTGAGTGAAAATTTGGTGCACATGCTGGCTGAAAAATATGTAACGCTCAATCAAAAGATGGTGCATCTATCCGGCAGAACGACCCGACGGAAGCTGCTGTCCTACCTGTTTGAGCAGGCGAAGCTGGTAGACGGACGCCCCTTTGCCATTCCGTTTACACAGCAGGAATTGGCCGACTATCTGTTTATCGACCGCAGCGGGCTTTCGACGGAACTTAATCGCCTGAAAAAAGAGGGAATTCTGGAACTGGATAACGGGATGTTTACCTTGCACCTCGCGCCCTGCGCGGGAAATGATTGTGACAACTAACGGATTGTTCCGTGCTTGTCCGAAAAATGCAAACAAAAGAAGGCAGCAAGTGTTATACTTGCTGCCTTCTTCGTGGTGAATCCGGACGGCTAAATAAGAGGTTAATGTACTTTACGAGTGGATTTTTCCATAGAATCTTCTAACCGATTTTGGGACACAGGATAAGGTATACCAAGTTGCGCAAATTGAAAAACGGATAAAAAGAAAGATAGGAGCAATCTTTCGATTACTCCTATCTCCCGAATGTTCACTGTCCTTATGAACATTCGACATGGCAAAGGTTGATAATTTTAATACTAATGAAACTATTCTCGGTAATCGAAAGCACTTGTGTAGTAATCGCAAGCGCAAGTATCAATCGAAAGCATCGGTTTGAAGTGCATTACTAACACATACTTCAACCAATCTTGTTGGGCTCTTCATTATCCGTTTGTTCTACTGATAGATATATAAACGATTGCGGTGGTAAGCTAATATTGAAGTCTCGTAGCTCTTTCGGCGGATCATACCGTATTACTTGTCCCAGTTGGTAGGCGTAAGCAACTTTGCAATCTTTGAAATACTCCCGGTACTTATCACGGGATATACCCGCAAATTTCTTAGTACGCTCCCACAGTGCAGTAGGTGAAGCTGATATTGTTTCTATAATTTGTACCTCTCCGACGACTTTCATTATCGGTGCCGTCGAGTACATCAGAATTTTGTCGACTGTCTTGTTGGCTAACCGCTTTCGGAATTCGTATTTTTTTGAACCGGCAAAGATCCTCTCGACATATTCCGGATTTATTGATAGTAATATTGACTCCAAGAATTTACCTCCAGTAACGACTCAAATCAGTTTGAGCCTCGCTTAGTATCATATTAAATTGTTCGTCTGATATTCGTGTGAACGGTCTCGGACCGCCCGGGAACGCAATTATATCGTTATCCCATAAAAACTTCAAAATAGGGCGCTTTGCAAAACTCTTCACGAAAACGAATTTCAAAACAATTTGATTGCCTCGATGCTGCCGCCAGAATCGTTCTAATTCATCATTCGTAAACACGCTCCGATTCTGAACATGACCCATGTATTCTTCCTTTGATACAAAGCCGCTTATAGCTTCTTCAACGATAGCAACGGAGGTCAATACCGCCGTGTGCCCGGCGTTGCCCTGCACTCCGTTTCTGTAAAATATAACGATGTCCCCGGGGTGAATATTTCTTTCCGGCGCAAACGATATGTATACCTTTTGCAAGGCATAGCGATAAGGAGTCTTTGCTAAGAAATCGCTCTCGTTCTCATTCCGCAAAATCGAATCCGGCAGCAGGGATGTGTGGTATTGCGGAAGAATCGGCAGTATGAACTTCTGCGCTCCATAAATAAGATTCGGGAAGTTTTGTCGCGGAGAAAGCTCGGGAAGGTACTGCCTCATCTGCTTGGTCAAAACCGTTTCGCCTGTGCTTATTTTCGTACCATAATTTTCAAATCCCCAGCGAGAAAGCAACATTGCGAGTGTCTCAAGTTCCGTACGATCTTCAAACAGCGTCACATATACTTCGTCGACATTCCGTTCAATTGCGTTGTCTAGAATTATCTTTATAAACCGCTCTCCCAGTCGAAAGCCAGTTGCGACAACTTTGAATGTTCCGACCTTCAACCGCTTCTTCGTTTGAAAGCGCGGCGAGATATCAGAATAGTTTTCCTCCGCGTTTTCCGTCTTCAAGTATAGAAATCCAAGCAGTTGGCCCGTGTCGTCCCGGCAGATGTATGCATCTTCATCACATTTCCTGCTGAACCAGGCATCAAAGCCGACATATGCGTTCCTCAAGCTATCAAAAAACTCATTGTGCACATCAAGCGTCCCAATTGTAACCTTCTGCACCGCGAGAGCCTTATATTCGATAAGGTCGGGATTTTCGCTTGTGGCGATTGTAAGAAAGGCATTTATAGAGAGGACTTTGTGTCCAAGACCTAGTAATTCTGCTTTTCGCCGAAGCCGTTTATCTTCCGTAATAAGAATGTCAACGCGTCCCTGATAAACTTCGTTGAGTAAGGCAGTGTCAACCCTATCGTTTTCATTTTTGTCTGTTGTCGCAGCGATAGCTGCCACCTGCTCTGCCATCGGTGCCTGCGTCTTTAGCTCCTGATACGCATCGAGCTTGAGCGTCATTGCTTCTGCTGGATCTGAATACTGATACTCAGCAATCTCTTTTTTTGTCAACGGATGTATGAGCTTGTCATACTTCAGTTTATCAAGCCAGCGAAATAAATGGCCAATGCTGTAATTGGTCATTTTCTTATTTTCACGGTAGATAATAATGTTGGTATCCAGCAGGACTCTCATGGCTTACCCTCCTTAGCAAAGCAGCGAAGCGACATGGTTTGGGTCTCTATCCGTAAATGTCATTCTGTAAATATCAAGAGGACATTTTAGATGTCTGGAAATACGCTCGCTTTGCTCCCGTTCTTTTTCAATCAACGCAGAAACGCTTTTTTCTGAATAATTCTTTCCATCACGGCGGTGCAAATTTACGATAATAGTCTGGACATCAGACTCTAACAAAATGATTCGTGTGATATTCAGTGCAGAGTAGACCGATTCTGGCAAAACTTCGACGCGATTATCAGCATCGAAAATGCAAAAATGTCCGGCGAGGATAATCCGCTCATTCTCACGGTTGAGCTCCCTTACACGTTTTGCTAACAGGATCTGGTTGTTGTCCTTGTCAGTAACAGCTTTGTTAACGCCGTACTGTTCACCATTTACCGCGCTGATTAAATCGCCAGCCGAGAATGCTGGTATATGGAGCCGTGCTGACAAAGTCGAACACATCGTACTCTTGCCGATCCCGTACACTCCTGCGATAAATATCGTTGAACCGTTCATTATTGCACCTTCCTCTTCCCAGTTTATATGACCATTTTAACTTGGGCATTCGCTGAACGCATAGGCATTCACGTAGTTACAAGGCTATGTATTCGTGTTATCGATGTCTGGATTTACTTTGGCAACTTTCCATTGGTCTGTAAAATAGATTGCGGTGCTTAACGCAGAGAGTATTTTCACTATTTCAGCAAGGAAGTCGTCAGCTTCTTCGCTGAAAGCGTCATGTAAGGAAGAAAACATCTCAGCCGCACGATTTACTGCTTTTCCAGCATATAAGTCTAAGTTTTCATCATATGCCTCAGAGGTATAATCTCTTTCCAAGATTTCATTAGCTTCATGATCTGCGTCAAAGGTCACAAGCTGGTACAGTGTGCCGTCTTCAGAGATTACTTCCTTTAACCAGTCGATACTTATGGCATCAAACTGCGCCTTTAGTTTCTCAAGCGCATCGTTATATTCCTCATTTTCTTCGTCATAAGTATCATCTGCCGCCCCGCAGATTGACTCAAGTTCATCGAGATCTCTGTAAAGGTCATGGAGGTCGCTCACATCGATAAATATTGAATCCGCAACCACCATTTTTGTTCTCTCATAGTCCGTGTAAAGGTCTTGGAGCATCTTGCTGTGGTGTTGTTTAAACTTAGCATATAGTGAAATAACAAAAAGTCTGAAAGCGCTAAAGTTCTCATCAAAATAGGATAGCGAGTTCTCTCGCACCGAGTCAAAGAACTCCGCATATATTTGTTGAATAAATGCTTTATCCTCAATTAAAACCCCCGACTCGATATTATTAGCGCTTTCGTTCGAGTAATTTGCAGAGCCAATATAAACAATATTTTCTGTGCCTATCAATTTTGCATGGTTATTTACATTAAAATATGGCATGAACTGTTTTGGAAATTTATCTGGATTTAGCTTGGACAAATAAATATGAATGTTATCCCTTGCGGTAGAACGCATATGCTCTCCTTTTGGAGAGCGATAGTATGTGTCCATGCGAGACGGCACATTCGTAATAATTTGCACGTCCGCATCAGTTACTCTTAAGGCATCCAAAAGCTCGTCGTATTGAACACTCTTTGATATGTTGTACGTAATAATTCTTATGGTTTTTGCTGCCGGGAAATTATTAAGTACTTCTCGATAGTTCAAATCCCCATCGAGCGATACGAATCGTCCACCACTAAATCGCAACTCCATAATAGCTTTATCTCCTAATAATGTGTAACCAGCGCCTTTTATTTTACATTCATCATCATGCTGTAGTGTTGTGCCTGCTCGGTCACCTTGAATATCTTCTCAAACACAGTTCTTATCTGCTGTGGCTCAATAGCGGAAGCATCGAAGAACAGACCATCATTGAAACCGCGCGCTCCGATATTTAGAACCGCAAGCATAGCTGCTGCCACATTGTAGTCGGTTTTATCGATAGAACCATCCGAAAGCGTAGTTTCAAAGCGATGTCGGTTCTTTTCCAACAGGTCAGATCGCAGGTCGCCGCTGGAATAACCACATATCTGAAGGTAGTAGTATTCCAAAATGCGCCGCGTCACGTTGATGAGTGCAATCGAATCAGTCGCTGTTCTGTACTCTTCCCAAAGAGAGTCATAGGTGTTTTTCACTGGTGAATAATTAACCTTGCCGCCTCCAATACGGCCATCAGGGTGCGTACATTCAATGATGTACGACTGATTGCTCTCGCGCTTCTTCAGCTCGTATATGCCTACACATTCGTTTTCTGCAACCCTGTTATAAGAAACTTCTTTGAAGAAGAACGGGTTGTGCGTCAGGCAGAAGAATTGTTTAATGTGGTCGTTTTGACTGCCATGATCTGTCATCCGATAGTTGTTATAGCAAATGGCAATCAAGTCCCGAACGAGAGACGCCACAGTAAACATACTGCTGCTGTCCATGCTGGAAACGGGGTCATCGATGACCACGATCTTATTGACAGTTTTTCCGTCATCGGACTGGCTGCCAACGACCATGTGATAGAAATAAAGGAAAGCAATGAAGTGACGCTCACCCTCGCTGAGCCCTTTTGCGACCTTCTCATCGGTTTCCCGTATCAGCTCATAGACATACTGTGCGCCTGGTTTTTCCCGTAGATAAAAGCCTTGAAAACCAGCGGCTTTCAGAAGCGCATTTATGCTGTCCTTGGCGACGGTCGTGTTCACGGTCTGCTGGTTCAAACGCCCGATATCAGCTTGTAGAGCGTCGGAGGCTTCCTTCGCCGTACCCATTTCGCCGCTAAGCCGCTCGATATCGGCGGTGTGCCGTTCTTTTCCGCCCTTATGTACAGCAATCTCAGACCGGCACATAAACGCCATGAGCTGCCACACCTGCGCGACGCAATCCTGCTGCTTTTTCCCTTTTGCGTCGATAACGGCATTATACTCTTTGATTTTCGCATTAATCTGCTCAATTACACCATTGATGTCAAGAAGGATGTCCGATAAATCCGCAAGGATGACTGTCTTCGCGGGGTCGTCAGTTTTCTGTTTCAAGAGAGCCACATTGTTTTGTGCCCGCTCCATGAACAGGTCGAATTTGGTCTTGTACTCCGAAAGCAGCTCACAGGTGAACGGATTCTTGCTGTTCTCGGTGAGAAGTGCGTGTATGGCGTTTAATGCAGCTCGGTATGCCGACACAAACTGTTCCAGCTCGGTAACGCTCTTTTTATACTGCTCGTCAAAGCAGGACGCAAGGTCAGCCTCAAACGTGTCCGGCAAGTCCTGCTGACAGTATGGGCATTTCCTTCCTGCCTCATGCTGGTATGCCTTATGCCCTTGACTGAGCCAGCCGGAAGCATTCAATGTGCGGACGAAGCTGGCGAAGGCAGAATCGCTGCTCCCAACGATAGCCTCTCCAAGGAGAGTCGATGTGGGAATGGTGGCAACATCAATAGGTTTGTACTCAATGAACCGCGTGTCTGATGCTCCATAAGCGACTGCATGTAGTTGGAAGAGAGCCGCTTCATCTATATCTACTGGGGAGCAGGTTTCCAGATGGGCGACGAATTTCTTCTTGTCGCGCGTATATCCGGCCTGTGTCTCTTTGTACTGTGTTCTGACAGACTCGGTCATGTCCCATATGGTTTTCTCGTATACGGCATCGACCTTTTTCTGTTTTTCTCGCTCGTCAGCGATCTTACCGTCGATGGCCTTGATTTTTGCGTCAAGCGCTCGCTTTTCCGCAGTCTTTTTATCGACTTCGGCTTTGATTTCCGCATTCTGTTGTGTGATGGTGAAAACGCCGGGAATATTGCCGTAGCTCTGGATATTGTCGGCGATGAATTCCTCATTATAGACCATTAGTGTATAATCACCAGGTGTTGAACCGGGAATCCACTCTGTTGCGGCAGGAACGCCTATGTTCTTGGCGAGGGTAGATTTTCCGGTTCCATTGTTGCCAAAGAAAAAGTTGATAAGCGTCGGCTCAAACATCACCCCGGAGAAAGTGTGGTCGTTCAGCGTGATTTTTTGTATCGCCGTCTTGATTCTGTTTTCCATATGCGCTCCTTTCCGTGCCGCGGCTTTATTCGATATCGACGTGCAGCCGCGCCATTGCGTCGATCAGATTGCAGTCCTTGATCGACCAGTGTTCTTCATCGAGCTCGTTCCGAAGGGATGCGTGTACCATGCCAAGCAGTCCGATATTCTGGTTCAAGAGCTGTTGTGATATGCCTTGGAAGCCAGAGAAGCATACCTTAATGGTTTCGCCTTGCGCCCTCATATCTGTGATTCGTCCAAGCAGTGCCGGATGGCTTGCTTCGGTATAGCCGAAGTGCATATTCCTCTTTGCGAAAATACACGGCATACTTGTGAGCTCGGAAACTACGGCTGGTGTAAGGTCGAAATATCGCTCCTTATGCTCTGAGTCGGTGTATTTCCGCAGAGCGCAGCTCTTGGCGATGGAGAAAACGCCGTAGTTATAATCCTCGTTCTCCAGAACGAACAAACAGTAGCGCTCCTGATTCAATGAAGCCCATTCCAGCTTATGGCTCACTTTTTGCGGCGCTGGCTGAGCGGCAAACATTGACATGAGTCCCTGCATAAGCTCCGGCGTAGGGCAGTTGATATTCAGGTTTATTGTTCCGGCGTTTGTACCTACCTGAATACCGGCGCCGGTGTTGACCATTCCGTGCGTGGCCTGTGGAAATGCAACTGCTATGGACTGTGCGGCAGCCGGTACTATTCTATTTTTATCTGCCATTCAATCACCCCCACATAGCAACACCTGCGTCCTGTAACACTTGTATTAAGTTGATATTCTTTATCGCCCAGTGCGTTCGGTACGATTCATACCCATTCACGGTATCAAGTGCATATTCGTTCTCAAGTAGCACCTTGACCGGGATTGGATAGAGCTGTCGGAAGTAAACCATCACACCGTTTTGCTGTTTGCGGACATCTGTCACAAACGCAAATACGGCGTTTTTCTCGCTTGGAGTGGTTTTACAATATTCATCAACAATAATAGACGGAAATCTCTTTATTTCCGCGATTGCGTTATCATCCAAAGGAGTAAAGCGGCTCTTTAATTCCGGCGTCATATACTCGGTTAATGCACGGTCTTTCGGCACAAGCAGATGGTCGGAGATAAATGGGTCAAAGCCAATGAACAGATTGTAGTAATCGGTATTGGCTGGCCTCTGCTGACCATTCGAGCCGGTTATTATCAGGTTAACCGTTGGGGAAAAAGTGTCGGCGTGGCCAACCTGAACGCCTTTCCCGTAATTGTTGTATGTACTCACCTCCGGAACGGTTTGCTGTAGGCCGTCCGATATGCTCTTCAGCTTGTCCTCCATATGCAGCCCCTCAATTTATGTTGATTGTCAGAGTCCCGTTGAGCTCTTCAATCTGCACACCCTTGCCGTAATTGTTCATGATAACCTGTTTTTTGGCCTGTGAAGCGGCCTCCGTCTGCTCAGAACGCGGGCTTTCATCACTTTTGGGGGCGTCATCCACTATTTCGGCTTCGACCGGTGGTATGTCATCATCTTCCGTCCGTTTCGCTTCAGCGGCATCTTTATGCCCTTTGCAGGGGTAGACCCGCTCGATATGCGTTCCCAAAAGTGTCGGCTTCCAGTCCGTAATCGTGCTGCGACCGAGGATGTTCGTCGGTCGATGAAGCAAGATATAGTGCCAAACTCCGACGAGAAATGGCTGAAAGCAAATCTCCGTAGCCGCAAGGATCTGTTCTCTTGTCGAGGGAGAGCCATCCTCATTTATATAGAACATATCTGTATCCGGAATGATGTCATCCCGGATTATTTCCACGAGCGTCTTTACGAGGCGCTCGTCTTTTTTTGCTGTTGTATCAACATCAAGATAATCTTTGGCAAACGCAGTCATGCGCGACAGCGCCGTCTGATAGTCATTGCGGACACACTCATTAAACGCACGAATCTCGGCAGAATCCTCGCTAAAAGGCAGGTATGTACCGCACTCCTTCCGGCAGTTTTTATATGCAGAAGTGTTCTCTTTGAATGTACCACCGGCGGGCGCGGTAAAATCAGGACTCATCACCTGAATAAACGCCAGCATGGTTTCAGGGTCGGAAAGACCGTCGCGTTTGCTCATGAAGTGCTCTCGCACACCGTTCCTTGACGGATGCGCTTTCATCAAATGTGTCAAAAAAACCCCGCCGCACAAATACGGAATGCCTTGATTCGACATCGGCTCTCCTCCTAAAAACTAATATCGTTGCTATTGTTACTATCGCTGCCAACCATAGCGCGACAACCTTACTAACTATTGGATAGCTCCTGTGAGAGATCACGGGGGCTTTTTCCTTCCTGTGATCCTCAACAAAAATCACAGGAGGAAAACTTATGCCAAACAATGAAGACCGCCCGCAAATCAAGAAACACTACATCTATGATCCCGCCACCAAGCAGCGCATTCCCGTCAGCGACGAGGTCTACAACGAGTTCTACCGTCCAATCTGGAACACATTCCGTAAGGCGCACCGCCACGGCTGCTGTTCCTGCCCCGGAAGCAAGTGGTGGCTCTGCGGCGGCGACTGCGCCGTCTGCAAGTACCACACTGCCGGGGACAGCCTTTCGCTCGACTACGAGCGGGAGGTGGTCGGCGACATCCGTGAGGACGAGTCCACCGACATCGACTCTATCGTGATTGACCGTATCATCTTCGCTCAGCTCCTTAAGAGGCTGGACGAGCTGATGCCGGAAGCTCGCCGCATTGGGGAGCTTCGCCTCGATGGTCTTTCGGACAGCGACATCGCAGATATTACCGGCATACCACGCACGACATTCCTATCAAGGCTCAAAAAAGCCAAGGCCAAGCTTCACGCCGAGTATAGTGACCTGATCTAACCCGGGCAGGCTCTCCGGCTACCATTGTGGCGGCCGGGGAGCTTTTCCGTTTGGATCAGAAGAATGTAAGCTCTTTGTTTTTTCGAGCAACATCCTCATCGTAGGTTTTTTGAATGTTTCCAAACTGGATAGTGACATACGTCTTCCCAGAATTAATCGCTCTCTTCACGACATACCCATCTCCGTATTTTTTACTTACTACGTCTCCGCGCTTTTTAGTGTTATGGGCAGGCTGAGTCTCAACAGAGACAGGCAGCAACTTATTTTTATCAGCAACCGGCAGGTTAGGTTGCGGAATCCGCACAGTTACATTCCTATGAACCTGAACGTCAACGGCTGTATCCTCACTTCGTATTTCATATGTTTTTTCGGGCAGGCCGTATACATTAACGCTTTGATGACCGGTTGAAAAAGTGTTTTCCTCAAGGTAATCGCTGGTTCCAAACATCAATTTTTCCAAGTCGTGCGAGTGCCACTCTGTGGCATGTTCCTCTTTGGCGAGACGTTCCACTCGCTTGACCAATCTCAGATTATCAACATTTTCGGTATCATCATCGGGCATTACAATAAACAGGTAATCTTGCGCCCGACTTATAGAAACATTGATAATGTTCTTCTTATTGAGGAACATCTCCTTAGAAGAAGATATCGAAGGCGGAGCATTGAAGACGGCGATTATAATATCGCATTCATCTCCCTGAAACCCGTGTATTGTGCCTACCTGAACACTGACAGACACAGGAAGACTCACCGACGCCATCAGCTTGTCTATCAAATCTGCCTGAGCTCGATACGGCGCTATAATACCTATCGTGAAATTACGCTGTGTTCCTTCATTTGCCCTCGCAATATTTTCGGCAAGGAAGCTCGTAAACTCAAAGGAGAACAAGGCAGAGTAAATATGGTACGAACTGCTATGCTGTAGCCTTTTTGAGCGGGTAATGCTCTCATATTTCGTTACCGGAAATTTCACGATATTCAAAGCGGATATATTTAACCCGCAGTCAACATTGAGTAGTTTTGCGCTGTCTGCCGTTCGATTATGCTTCAAAATCCCGCCATAAGCAAACTTGCTGAATACGCTGCCAATTGCCGGGATGCTTCGATATTGTGTCGTAAGTAGTGTGACCGGGTATTTATACGGGACAGTAACAGGATCAACAAATGAGTCAAGCTGAACCATTGTGTATATGTTTTCGTTTTTCCACAGATCAATTGCTGTAATGGGTTCTATTTGAAATGGGTCTCCGGCAATATAGAATTTTCTCGGAGTCTTCTTGTACAAGGGATAAACGATATTTGCTATCGGAATCATTGAAGCCTCGTCTACCACGATGTAATCCCAGTTTATTCTATTTATGAAAATGCGCACGCCATCCGGCATGAAAAAATCATATGGGAATCTGGCGATCGTTGTGACTGTGATTGTCCGCTTCAGCTTACGAATATCGAATGTTTTATCGCGGAACACCTCACTCGCTTCAATAGCTTCATCGTTAGTGATGCCAAATCGCACAAGCCAGTCAATATAGGAAGTATCGCTCCCCATGGTATCCATTAGTCTGCTCACAAGAACATCGGCGGACTTATTTGTTGGCGTCAAGACGAGGACTTTTAAATCTTCTTGCTGCTGCATCATCGGAATCAGTATATTTCTTACAAGGTGCGTTGTTTTGCCTGTACCGGGAGGGCCAAATACAAACTCAATGTTTTCACAAAGGTTTTGCTGCATGTTATAGTCATCATCATACCCCAAAGCTGCAAACTGCTTACGGAGTTCCTCCAATAAGAAGACCGGGCTTTTTGCGTCAATGCGTGCTTCAGTAACAGCAGAAAGATCAATGCCGTCAATGTCTGCATTTGTCTTCAGCTTGACTCTGAGCGTATATGATTTTACGTTTGCGACCTCTATAGCAACAGTTTTCGTCTGATCTCCAAAGTGTAACACGAGAGGGATGTCAGCCAAATCCTCCATAAACTGAGGAATATAGCGACTCGGGTATTTCAACACAAGCGTTCGCTGCGTTCCGGCTTCTCTTTCTACGCGGGCAAAACTGATAGATACTTCCTTACTGTTCAGATTGTTCGCGTTGCTGGTCAGTGTTTCCATTTCGAGCAGAGTATTAAACCAGCAGAAAGAGTATTTTTCAGCATTTACAGCACGCTGCTGAAGGCCTTCAAAATAAGCAATCTTGTCTATTTCGATTGCACTCTTCTGCTTTGCCTGTTCAATCCTCTTGCTGTAATCCACCTGACGAGGCGTAAACTCATCTTCATCAATCTCTTCGTCTGTGCTGTCATCCGGTTCGGACTGAACAATATCATTACGCGTCGGCTGCTGCTTCGTCTGCCGCGCAATATCCCTTATCACTTTTGATGAAGGCTTGCGATTGTAACCCTCATTCCCACTACCTACGTCTTCACCGAAATTCTCCTCGTCACCTATGTCATCTTCGGAATCGGAGTCGTCGTTTGACACGGTCCCAGTAGGCGCTTGCGGTCCTTTTTGTGGACGTGCGGCATTTGCAGCTTCTCTCTGCTTTTTAATAAACGCAATCTCTTCCAAGTCGTCCTCGGTTAATCCGAGCGCTTCGGCTTTCTTAGCCAATTCAATACGTTCTCTTTGCTTATCTGTCAGATTATCATTGCCATCATCATCTTCGTCAGAACATGAAGCATCAGCAATTTGCAAAAAGGCGAATAGGCTTGAAACGTTTTCTGACGCAGTATCATATGTGCTTGCGATTTCATCGCTTGTTATATCGCCCGCTGAAACGAAGTCACCAGTAGCGTTTACGAGCCATTTCTCTGTTCTTAGTAGAACAACATCAGCGGCCTCAAACGATTGCGAATAACTGGAATAATAGTAGTAACTACAGGAGCCTGTTAAAAGATAGGATAAACTGTGATATGTCTCACAGAGACCAACAAGGGTGTCCCACAGCAGTTTTGATTTTTCGACACTCTTGGTCTCCTTAATAGCCTCTACTAATTCCTTGCAGCCATCAATGATGTTTTCACTCCACGAGCGCTCGCGCGTTGAATGCGGCATAGGAAGATTCCGCCTGCTTGCTTCGGAATAATCGATCGTTCTCTTCACAATGGAGATGCTTTTCCTTATGCCGAGCTCGGTCAAAAATGATACGAGTTGTTTCTCATTCGATGCACCGACCAAGTCGAGATACTCATCATACGCCACAAAGAGTGCGTCCTTCTTTGTTTCAAAATACTCTGCGAGTTCTGGCGTTGGGAAATATAGAGCGGAGGCTTTTTCTCTATAACGGTTATTTCCAATATAATATATAATAAATTTTAAGCTCTTTATCTGTTCAATAAAATCGTCGACTTCTTCCTGCGGGCACTGTTTATAATACCTGAAGAAAATCCGAAAATCCGGGTCTGGATTTATCCTGTCGCCACTTTGGTATTTGGGCAGAATGATGTTATAAATCTGGTCCCTTATCGAAGGCTTCTTAATGCCGATTTTCTCCAAAAAGGCAAACGTACCTTTATTGGTAAGAAGCTCCGAATAGACTGTAGTGTATCCACTTAAGTCTTTGTCGGGGAGAAACAAAATCAGATGCTCTGATGAATCAAATGCAGCTACAGCCTTACGGTCTTTGTCAAGAAATATCGGCATTTCCTTGATGCTGTCAGTTCTCTTGGTAGTCTCAGAAAGCCATTTGTAGAACACATGAAGCCATGCTATGGGTTGTTTTTCAATAAATTCCGCGCTAATCCCCTTGATTGACTTTGTCCGTTTGCGATAATACGAATCCCAGACGGTACGGCCGCTGATGATTGCGTTCTCATCTAACCACGTATTGACTATTTCATCGACATATGAAGCCAGCGCTTTATTTCCACGTTGAATCTCATCACGCCCCATGGAAACAAACACCCAATGCGCTTCAGGAATCTCGCAGATATCAGCAAGCTGCTCATCAGCAAACAATTCCGCCAATTGCGGGACTGCGGCCCAACAAGCAGTATCTTTTGCGCAGTACCCATCTCGTGCTGGCAGTATTGCTTCTGTTAAGAGAACATTCTTTATCTCGGTAAAGAACGGCATAAAGGAAATATGCCGCTTATCATTGACATCAGTAAAGCTGTCTCCGTCGGTGGGTATTATGGACAGAATAGAGTCGTCAATAAGCCTTGCTGACTTTTCTATGCCTATGTCGCGAAGATACAGCAAGCTGTCGGATGCCAGCTTTGCCAACAGCGCAACCATATGATTGTTGTGAGCAACGCCTGCCCGTATTCCTTCACGGCTGTCTGTCAGCAGAAACGGTGCGTGTATCAGGAAATTAAGGCCGGTGTTTTCTTTGGTCGGGAAGAAACAAAATGCAGGTTCTTTCTTGGGAAGCAGTTTTTTATCTTTGTCAAGAAAAAAGCCGACGGAATACTTTCTTCCGGCTTCATCCTCGCGCGTGAATAGCCACAAATGCTGATCAACTATGTCTTCACCGCTGTTTTGCGTAAGCGTAATAAATTCTGCTGTTGAATCACCAATACGCCTTGTTTCAGGTATACTTTTTCCATATAGACCGATAACATCTTCAAATTCAAAATCAATATCCCGCAGACTGCTCAAAAAGAGAAGTGGGTAAGAGAGTGATCTCAGTTTCTCTGCTATATCGCTGTATGCCTCTTTTTGACCGCGTTCGGCATGGTCAAAAGGAAAAACGAACAGTGTTTCATTTGCTCTGCGCCCCTCAAAATCCTCTTCAATAAAAGTGGGAACAATGAAGCGGTCAATGCGAAAATGGACATTTGGATCATAGATATAAGGCGTCGATGTGTACTGAAAAACGGCCTTAAATCCAACACCAAATTTGCCGATAGATGCCGCCGTTTTGTTGGAGTTGGCGATTGAAGTAATTGAGTTAATATCCCCAAGCCTACCAGCTGCAGAGTCTTCATCTTCATGTGAAGGGTCTGTTACGGAAAAATGCCGGGTGCCGTTGTGTATAAAGATTAGTCTGTCCGGTTCAAGAATGAAACGCGCACTTGTAGCGCCAGCGTCGTCGGCGTTTTGGAGAAGCTCATATATAAAATGAGCTTGGTCCGAGTACTTTTCAACAACGCTATTCTTTATACCTCTCATTGAGGGCTTTTCAAGGGTGTCGGCGCTTTCGGCACGGTCTGCTGTGAGTGCAGCAAAGAATCGCTTCTCTTGCTCAGTCATCTTGTCATCCCCCAATCTTTCAAAAACATATCCCTTCTACGGCAAGCCGAATGCTACATACAGAAACCGTCCGTATCGAAAATATGCGTAAGCTCATCGTCGTTTATTGCCTGCTTTACCTTATCCCGTATTGCGGTCTTTGACATATCAAGCCGCTTGAATTTTCCATCTGAAGCCATACGGATAAGTTGAATCCGCCCAACGACCGGATTATTCCGGGCATACTCGGCAAAACCCTTAGCCTTTCCAAGATTGTCTGTCCGTGTTTGGTCGTGCGGCTCAAGGATATCAATGATATATCCGCCGTGTGCATCCTTACGAATGACAAGGAAATCCGGGTATGCGGGTTTATATACTCCGTCTTTCTCATACGGAATACTCAGCGACCAGGGCTTTCTCGGTGGATTACGAAGCCAGCATACGAAGTCAGACCGCGCTGCTTCTTCATCAAGCACACCTTGCTCCCAGTTGTTGAGAGCGATTCTGGCCACTCCGGAATTATCTACGAACAGATGGTTGGAATAAACCCTGCCATTCGCACAGTGCTCGCAGTTTATGGCTTCGGGAAGCATAAAAATGTGCGCACTGACGAGATCACCGTCGGAAACGATATCGTTGTATTTCTTTTTGTACTTTACTGGCAGGTTGATTGTCTGGCGCCGATACCTGTCGTTCATCTCATGGAAACGGTCTTTTGCAAAAGTATTTAGCGCAGCGATGCAGTTGCTGTCTGCAGCGTAAATAATAATATCGATTTTGAAGCCGTTCGGATTGTCCTCAGTCTGATACTCACGACCGTATTTCACACCTATGCCTTCGTTACCGAGCTTGGTATCGGCGAGTCTAAACTGCCTGTCCAGGTCGGTATCCGTGGCGGAGAGAAAATCGTGAACGGCGTTGTTGTCTACGCTTTCGCCGAACACGTCAAAAACCTGCGTATTCAGCTTGAACTGCAGCACCTTTGTTGCAAGCTCAGAATACTTACCGCTGGATTTGAGCGATTCTATATAATCGTGAACCATTCGCACGATATCATCACAGACTTCATCGTAGGCGTTTTGGTAAATTAGCGACTGACTGAAAAGGTGCGAGAGGGCAAACAATGAGTGCAGATAATTACTAACGCGCACACTTCTCACTTCGTAAGTGAGCAGACCCGCATCGTTGATTGCTTTCATTACTTCTTCGCGGTCAAAGTCTGAGGTAATCTCTTCTTCCGTACTTGATGCATCGGAGTTCTTTGGCGTTTCCTCAATACGCGCAGGATACTCTTGCGCTGTTTGGACATTCTGACCGCTGGGTGTCTGGGCATGGACCGGTGAGGCAGTTGCACCGATTGCATCACTGGGAGCAGTTTCACCCGTATTGCCGGATTCTGGCTGAGCAATATTATCTAAGCTAAGCTGCCCCGGTGTTATGACTTCATGGCGCGGCGCAGCGGCCCTTGGCGTAGTCTGCTTCGGTCGTACAGTGAGAGTATCAAAGGTTTTCTCGCCGAACGCTTCACCATATACATCGGTTGGGATGTTGCCGCCCTCGGTGCTTTGCAGGGCTTCGGCTACGTCCTTAACGGTTTCTGCATTGAAGTATGGTAAAAACAGATGAACGTCGTTTAAAACATCATCTACCATAATGTGCATCTGCATCGGAGTACGCACCATGCGTCCGAGGAGCTGCGCTATATAAGTGGCGTCATTGGCATGACGGAAGGACATCATCGTCTCGGCGCGTGGGCAGTCCCAACCTGTGGATAGGTTTTCCTTGAAGAAAACGACTTTTATCCTACGGTCATCGGCAATGCGGGATGGCTCACAATAGTTTACTTCCAAGCCATTTAAAACTATGGTGCCACTGGTCTGACCGAAGGTATGGACGACCTCACCAAGTTGAAAACGCTCGCCGGTTCGATCTTCTATTTTTTGCAGGCAATCGTCTAAATCTGTAGCAGAGAGCTGACTTCCGCTGCCGTTTTGAACCTGAATGACAAAAACCGGGTTCACATACGCATAATGCTGCTCATAGCAATACTGCGTCCAATGCTCCCATTTCTGTTTCCAATCGTCCGCAGCGGCTTGAAGAACCGCCATATCATTATTAATGGTATCCGGATATGTGATGATGATTCTGTCTTTGAGAAGGCCGGAAGCGCGGACTTCATCCGCTGTCGTCACAACAAAATGCGTAGTAGACATGATGCCGGAGGCGAGATTGTTGAACCGCTCCGGTGTCGCCGTCATACCGATGACGACCGGCATTGCCGGAAGACCATCATCTGGGCTGCCTTTGAGAAACTTCTGCATAATGGTGGTAGCTTTGGCAGCGTCGCGACCCTGCATACCACGATGCGCCTCATCGATGATGAAGTAGAGACGGTCGGACTTTTCGCGAACAGTATTGCTCAGCGTTTCCCAAATGGTATCAGTCCTTCCATCACCATGCTTTGTCAGATTACTGCTCTTGCCGAGCTTCTGTGTATTCAAAAAATAGATGTTTCCGTCGTCGAGCATTTCCTGATCGAAGGAGTCATCGGTGATAATCCTGCATTGGTCGAGTGTGATTTTATCGGCTTTCAGGTCAATTTTATCCTTAGACTGCTGATTCAGCTCCGGTGAGTCTGAGAGCCATACAAAGATAGCGTCGAGCTGATCCGGATATGTATCATCACCAAATAAAATGCTCTCAATCAACGAGGACATGACGATGGTCTTGCCAGCACCTGTGGGGGCTGTATAGGACACAATCTGCGGGGTATGAGTGCGGCGATAGCTGCCGAGCGCTTCGGCGGTATTCAGACGCAGGTTTGCAAGCGCCTGCTTTTGAAACGGAAATAATTCAACCTTCATCTTTCTTACCTCCTTGCGTTGATGCGGAAATTATCGAGATAGCTGCGGTAGAGCTGATATGTATGTTTGGCGCTGATGCCGTATATCATCTCGCGGTATGCCTTCTCCGAGTCTGTCACAATGAACACCGTATCGATTTCCGGATGCGCATCAAGTTGCTCGTCAAACGCCATGAAGCTGCTTTCGCTTACCAGAACTGCGAGCTTGTTTTCCGTAAGTATCAGCATGTCCGGCGTTTCACCGTGGAGCTCCGGGCGTTTGCCGATGGCACCTGCTTTCAGCCACAGCAGTGGGAGAATCTCTTTAAACTGCCTACCCAATGCGACATCGTCTTTGTCGAGAAAGCCCAGCTTGAAGTATTCGCAGTTTGCCTTAAATCCCTGCGACATCGGAATGGGGTTTCCATCTGAGTCGTTGGCAAGGTAATCTCCCTTGAGCGGAACGCCATTTATATCGTGACCTTCGATGCTGCAAACAGTGCGCGGCCAGGTGACATATCTGGCAATGCCGAGCTTCTCCCATTCCGGGTCGCCGGGCTGGAATCCTTGCGTGGTCAACCTTCTCGCCTCATCATACGATACTTCGTTATTAGTCACCATTATACAACGACGATGACCATTATCCTCTGTATTTAAGAGATTGACCGCATGAAGCGTAGTGCCAGAACCAGCAAAGAAATCTACAATGAGTGCGTCCTTCTTGTCTGCAAGAAAGTACAGTAGACAGTCATGAACTGCATATAGCGACTTTGGAAAATCGAATCGCAATTCTCCTATAACATTCTTCAGTATTTTAGTACCAAAGTCTCTTGCATCGTGAGAGTCGAAGTTCCACTGAGTTCTCGGCATAATCTTCTTTGTTTCAATATTCGATGCAAGTACACTCCCGTCATCAGCATACCCAGTAACTTGAATTACTCCGTTTTCTATGTCTCTTATGGTTCCACTCATAAGGTATTGAATCACGTAAAGTTGCGGCTTGTTAGGGGTATGTCTGGCAGCTTTGAGGTATCCCTTTTCTACGAGATTCCTACAAGCATTCGGCGTTAAGCCCCAAAGCATCTCGGTTCCATCGTCTCGTACTGGAAACACCGCTTCGCAATGTGGTAATTGCTTTACTGAGAATCTATCAACATCGTGTGCTATTGCATTCCCGACTTCTACTATTTTATTCGTCCTAACATCCACATAAATAGGGTAAAACTGTCGTGGTCGTGATGTCCGAACATTCATGGCGCTGCTTCTTCTATATGATTGCCAGTGAATAGACTCTCCCTCCAATGCATACTCGGCATTGTCGGAAGGAATTATTGAGCAATTACCAATCATGACAAAGAAAATAAATTCATTGACACGAGTAAATTCATTTGTTCGTGCAGCGCCTTTACGACTAATAACTGAGCTAATCATTTGAATATTTGCCTCTGGGAACATCTCCTCCAGCAAGCACCCCAGATGCAAGTATTCCTTTTCATCAATAGTGACAATCAATACCGAATTATTTGGATTCAGAATCCGCTTCGCAATCTTCAACCGTTTCTGCATCATGGAGAGCCACTTGCTGTGCCTCCACGAATCCGAAGAATCAACGTAATCGTTATTGTACTTCCAGTCGCGAGCGCCTGTGTTGTAGGGCGGGTCTATGTAAATACAATCTATCTGCTTGGGGTACAGGTACTCTAACAGCTGAAGCGCATGATAGTTGTCCGCTTCGATAAGCGTATGCCACAAGTCACTGTCCGGCGCGTTTTCCACTTTATCTATCGGCTGCAGAGCAGGATAAATAGGCTCGCCGAATTTCGCCACCGGCACAAGTTCGGTAAGCGCGGTGGTTTCACTCTCGCCGGAAACAAGGCGCAGACATTCAGCCTCATCACCATTAATCTTGGTAACACGGTACACATCATTGATGGCTCCGGCTTTCTTCGCCACGGTGCTGCCGCGCTTTATTTCGATGCCGTAAAGAGGGGTACATTCCGGAATGTGCTCCTCATAAACAAGTCCGAATTTCTTTTGTTTTGTCAGGCGGGCAGCCTCCTGCATGAGCCGTTCGCGCAGGGTTTTGTCCTCCACCTGATTAATTAAGTCATTTAATGCAGCCATAATCTAACTCCTATCTATGAAATGTTGCAGTGGTTATACTGCCACACTACAATTCTACATCAAGCTATGTCCGATAAAATGGACTCACTCCGCATCCGCAGGGTCGGAATTATCCGCCGCGCCGCCGGATCGTATCCATTTATCAACTTCGGACAGCTTGAATTTCCACAGCCTGCCTACTTTGTAGGCGGGCATATTTCTTTTTGCGATCCATTGCAGAATGGTTTCTCGCCCAACACCGAGATAATCTTGTACTTCCTTGAGGGTGGACCATTTTTCAATGTTAATCTCGCTCACGCTATTGACCTCCATATTCTGTTTCGCAGTGCCGCAGGGTCTTATACCTGCGGCTTTTTCTATCTGCGTGAGTGCATACACACCTTTTATTAAATATTATATCGCAGAAAAATGCGAAAATCAATAAATTAAGATAAAAATATTTATAAAAAGTCATAAACACGCTTTAAATGTCAGCAAAAATCCAAGGAATTTTTTCTCTTCTTTCGTCAAAACGGTTCCCTCATGTCCAGCGAGCTATGAAAGCAAGAAAAAAACGCTTTCAGGCTGGAGGTGAAAGAGATGATTCAGGAACGAAAGGATACCCGGACACAGGCTGCGGACGAGGAGCTCGTAGAGGTTCTCACCGCGATCAGCGTTGTGTCCATGCGGCTGGCAAGGAAACTCACGATACTTGCCAATCAGAGTCAATCCACGGAAGGAGGAAAAATAGATGAGCAAAATGGGCGATATGGCTGCAACTATCGAAGAGCTACACAATGCCGCTGCCGCTATTAATGCCGCGGCGAACTGGCTGGCCGAGGTGTTCGGCGCAAAAGAGCCGGCCGAAAAAGCGCCCCCGGCAGAACCGGCACTGACGCTGGAGGAAATAAGAGCTGTGCTCGCGGACAAATCCCGTGCGGGCCACACCGCCGAGATTCGCTCTCTGCTCCAGAAGTACGGTGCTGATAAGCTGTCGGGTGTTGACCCGGCAAACTACAAGGCGCTGCTTGCAGATGCGGAGGGACTGACCGATGCCACCTAAAGGACACGCCATTCTCTCCGCATCCAGTGCTGACCGTTGGCTCCACTGCCCGCCGTCCGCCAGACTCTGCGAGAGCTACGACGATAAGGGCAGCGACTACGCTGCCGAAGGCACCGACGCTCACGCGCTTTGTGAGTACAAGCTCCGACAGGCGCTGGGCATGGAAGCGGCTGACCCGACCGAAAATCTGAGCTGGTACAACTCTGAAATGGAGGAATGCGCCACCGATTATGCGGCCTATGTGCTCGAACAGGTGGAAGCGGCAAAGCAGACCTGCGCCGATCCGGTTGTTCTCATCGAACAGCGGGTGGATTTCTCCCGCTGGGTGGAGGGCGGCTTCGGCACTGCCGACTGCATCATCATCGCGGACGGCACCTTGCAGATCATCGACTATAAGCACGGTCTGGGTGTGCTCGTAAGCGCGGTAGAAAATTCGCAAGCCCAGTGTTATGCCCTTGGAGCACTTGAGTTGTTCGACGGCATCTACGACATCGACTCGGTGCGCATGACCATCTACCAGCCCCGCCGCGACAATGTCAGCACCTACAAGCTTTCAAAGGATGAGCTTTACCGCTGGGCGGATGAGGTGCTCAAGCCAACTGCGGAGCTTGCTTTTGCCGGCGACGGAAACTTCCTGTGCGGTGAGTGGTGCGGCTTTTGCAAGGCAAAGCACGAGTGCCGTGCCAGAGCCGAAGCTAATCTGGAGCTTGCCCGCTACGACTTCAAACTGCCGCCGCTGTTGACGGATGAAGAAGTCGAGGAAATCCTTTCCCGCGCCGATGACCTTGTGTCGTGGGCGGCGGACATCAAGGAATACGCGCTCCGGCAAGCGCTCAGCGGCAAGAAGTGGAATGGCTGGAAGCTGGTTGAAGGTCGCTCTAACCGCAGGTACACAAACGAAGCAGCAGTTTCCGCCGCTGTGGAGGGCGCGGGCTTCGACCCTTATGAGAAAAAAGTTCTCGGCGTCACCGCCATGCAGAAACTGCTCGGCAAATCCCGCTTTGAGGAACTTCTTGCACCATATATCGAAAAGCCGCAAGGCAAGCCGACACTCGTGCCGGAGAGCGATAAACGTCCGGCAATCAACACAGCCAAAAATGATTTTATGGAGGAAAACGATTATGAATAACAACACAAATAAGGTCAACAACCCGATGAAGGTCATCACCGGCCCCGATACCCGCTGGTCTTATGCCAATGTCTGGGAGCCCAAATCCATCAACGGCGGTACGCCGAAATACAGCGTCAGCCTGATTATTACGAAGTCCGACACCAAAACGCTTGCCAAGATCAAAGCGGCTATTGAGGCGGCATACCACGAGGGAGAATCCAAGCTCAAGGGCAACGGTAAATCTGTGCCTCCGCTGGCGGCTCTCAAAACCCCTCTGCGTGACGGGGACACCGAACGCTCAGACGATGAAGCCTACGCTAACGCCTACTTCATCAATGCCAACGCGACCACAGCTCCCGGCATCGTTGACGCCGACCGCAATCCGATTCTGACCCGCTCGGAGGTCTACTCCGGTGTGTACGGCAGGGCAAGCATCAGCTTCTATGCTTTCAATTCCAATGGCAATAAGGGCATCGCCTGCGGGCTCAACAACCTGCAGAAAATCCGCGACGGTGAACCCCTCGGCGGCAAGGCAAGCGCTGAGTCCGATTTTGCCACCGACGATGACGCCGACTTTTTGAACTGAGAAAGGAAAGGTGAAAACATATGACAAGCTTACAGACCGTTTTAGTTACCGCCCTTATCGCCATCTGGCTCTGCATCAGTGTCGGGTTCCTTGTCTCTGTGATTCAGAGCGCAATATATGACCGCAAACGCGAAAAGCGCGAGAAGGCGCAGGCTGCCCGCGACCTTGAATATCACGAAAAGCGCATGTCGGACTTTAAGTAAAACAGCAGGAACGGGCGGCAGAGCTTGCTTTGCCGCCTTGTTTCTATTAAGGACGGTTGACTATGAAATCACTCAGTATTGATATTGAAACATTTTCCGGCGTTAACCTTGCCAAATCAGGTGTATACCGATATGTCGAGTCACCGGACTTTGAGATTCTTCTGTTCGGTTATAGCGTGGATGGCGGGCCTGTTCAGGTCGTTGACCTTGCCTGCGGTGAGAAAATTCCGGCTGACATTCTCGGTGCCTTGACGGATGAAAGCGTGACAAAATGGGCATTCAACGCCGGCTTTGAAAGAGTGTGTCTGTCGCGGTATATCGGTTTGCCGACCGGCAAATATATTGCCCCTGCTTCGTGGCGGTGCTCGATGGTATGGGCGGCGACGATGGGCTTGCCGCTTTCACTGGAGGGCGTCGGCGCGGTGCTGGGGCTGGAAAAGCAAAAGCTCACCGAGGGCAAAGAGCTCATCAAATTTTTCTGTCAGCCCTGCGCTCCGACAAAAGCAAACGGGCAGCGCGCCCGCAACTACCCATATCACGCGCCGGAAAAGTGGTCGGCGTTCAAAAAGTATAACGCCCGCGACGTGGAAACGGAAATGTCCATTCAGGCAAAGCTCGCAAAGTTTCCGGTACCGGATAGCATCTGGGACGAATACCACCTCGACCAGGAGATAAATGACCGCGGTGTGGCGCTGGATATGACGCTGGTACGAGAGGCTATCGCCGTTGACGGGCGCTCCCGCTCCGAATTGACCGCGGCTATGAAAAAGCTGACTGAGCTGGACAATCCCAACTCCGTGCAGCAGATCAAGCAGTGGCTTGCGGAAAACGGACTGGAAACGGACACCCTTGGCAAAAAGGCTGTGGTGGAGCTTTTGAAAACAGCGCCGCCGGAGCTTGCCGAGGTACTTGCTCTCCGGCAACAGCTTTCCAAATCCTCCGTGAAAAAGTATCAGGCAATGGAGAATGCGGCCTGCGCCGACGGTCGCGCACGCGGAATGTTCCAGTTTTACGGCGCCAATAGAACCGGCAGATTCGCTGGACGGCTCATTCAAATGCAAAACCTGCCACAAAACCATCTGGAGGATTTGGCTGAAGCCCGCGCTCTTGTTCGCTACGGCGATTTCGATGCGCTGAAAATGCTTTACGAGGATGTACCGGATACGCTGTCTCAGCTGATACGCACGGCATTTGTACCGAAAAAGGGTGCAAAGTTCATCGTTTCTGACTTCAGTGCCATTGAAGCCCGCGTGATCGCTTGGTTTGCCGGCGAGCAGTGGCGGCAGGACGTTTTTGCCAAAGGCGGCGACATCTACTGCGCTTCGGCGTCGCAGATGTTCAAGGTCCCCGTCGAAAAACACGGCATCAACGGGCATCTTCGGCAAAAGGGCAAAATCGCAGAGCTGGCGCTGGGCTACGGCGGCAGTGTCGGCGCGCTCAAGGCGATGGGTGCGCTTGACATGGGCTTGACCGAGGATGAGCTGCCGCCGCTGGTGAATGCTTGGCGACAATCCAATTCCCATATTGTGAAATTCTGGTGGGACGTGGATAAAGCCGCAATGGAGGCAGTCCGCTACAAGCACACCAATTCGACGCATGGCATTGCCTTCTCCTATCGAAGTGGGATGCTTTTTATCACGCTGCCATCTGGTCGGCGGCTTGCCTATGTGAAACCGCGCATCGGGGAAAACAAGTTCGGCG
Source organism: Butyricicoccus sp. Marseille-Q5471 (assembly GCF_951230135.1). GTDB lineage: Bacteria > Bacillota > Clostridia > Oscillospirales > Butyricicoccaceae > Agathobaculum. The sequence goes on from NZ_CATNVC010000002.1 coordinate 310,020, forward strand.
GCAGCTGTATCACCTACGAAGGCATCGGCGGCACAAAAAAGTGGGAACGGCTGGATTCCTATGGACCGAAGCTCGTGGAAAACATCGTTCAGGCGACCGCCCGCGATATCCTCGTGTTTGCCATGCAGACGCTTTGCCGTTGCGCCATTGTCATGCATATTCATGACGAGCTGGTCATTGAAGCAGATCCGCAGATGTCGCTTTCCGCTGTCTGCGAACAGATGGGCAGAACACCGCCGTGGGCGAAGGGACTGCTGCTCCGCGCCGACGGCTACGAAACGGATTTCTATAAAAAAGATTGAGAAGACGGCACCGAGTCCAGATTTGGACTTAGTGCCGATTTCTTATACAAAAAATTGGATTTCCTTCGTCAAAACGCCTCTCTTGTGTCCAGCGAGTACTGAGAGGCGGTGACGCCCGAACTTTGAAGGGGGATTATCGATTATGTTTTATGTGAAAGAGAAGATTACCGACGTCGTGGAGGTGTCAATCGAAATTACCGACGAGAATGTGTTTACCCACTGTCCTGGCTGCGGCGACGAGGTGATTGTTGATCTTGCCGAGCTGTTCTCAGATGGCGAATGCGACCTGTATGGAACGTCGGTCTACTGCGACAAATGCAGCCGAAAAATTAGAAGCCAAGGCGGTGCCGTATGAAAGAACTGATTCCAAGGGACGAGTATGGCATCTTTGCCGACATCCATGATACTGCGAGAGTAGACAGTCTGTTTGTGGCACAGGCGTTTGAAAAACGTCATGACAATGTTCTGAAGGACATACGAGAACTGGATTGTTCAGATAAGTTCCGACTCCTAAACTTTGAGGAGTCCAGTTACCACAACGCGCAGGGCAAGAAGCAGCCAGCTTATTGCATGACACGTGATGGTTTCGTTTTTCTCGCAATGGGGTATCGCGGCAAAAAGGCTGCAGAGTTCAAAGAACTATATATCCGCCGCTTCAACGAGATGGAGAGCTTCATTAGGACGCTCGTCTCGGCGCGTCAGGAGTTCCCGCTCCTTACCGCCAATATTAAGCTGCTTCATGACAATCCCAAGCCATATCACTTTTCCAACGAGTGCGATATGCTCAACCGCATCGTTGTCGGTATGACGGCAAAGCAGTTCAGAGCCGTCAATGGCATCGAGAAAAGCAAAAGTATCCGCCCGTATCTTTCCGAGGATCAAATCTCGATGCTTGAAGCTCTGCAGAAAGTTGATGTTGGCCTGTTGGTTTCAGTGCCGGACTATGAGCAGCGCAAGCGGTATCTGGAATGGTATAAACTCAAAATGGAAGAAAAGTGTGAGGGATAGCTGTATGAGTATAAACAAGTTTAACAGCGAGGGCTATTATGACCCTACTGCCTTTGAAGCTATGACAATGATCGAAAGAGAAGAACGTGCGCTGCGGGCTTTTCGACCTATTGTGTATATCTGTTCACCGTTTTCAGGTGATGTGGAAGGCAACGTTGCGGCGGCACAGCGCTACAGCCGATTTGCCGTGGACAAGGGCTACATACCTGTCGCGCCGCACCTGTTGTTTCCGCAATTTCTCGACGACAGCAATCCCACGGAACGCCAGCTCGGGCTATTCTTCGGGAACGCCCTCATGAGCAAGTGCGCCGAAGTTTGGGTGTTTGGTAGCACCATCTCAGCCGGTATGGAGGCTGAAGTCAAGCGCGCCAAGTGGAAGGATTACCGCTTGCGCTTTTTTGACGAAAACTGCGAGGAGGTCATCGAACATGCGTGAATTAAAGATAGCGCTCGGCAATTCCCGTCAGGCAAAGTTCTGGTCGAACAAGACGATGTCCTTTGTGGATATCTGCGACCGATTGAAAACGCCGATACGCACTACGGAGACTGCTGAGGAATACGCCAAGCTCCCGAAGCCCAAGCGGGACGAAATAAAAGATAAGGGCGGCTTCGTTGGCGGACATCTGCGCGACAACCTCCGCAAGGTTGGGAACGTGGCCTGCCGCTCTCTGTGGACGCCCGACATTGATAGCGCTACGCCGGAGTTCATCACAGCGCTGGAGAAAAAACTGACCTTCAAGTGCGCGGTGTACTCCACGCACAGCCATACGCCGGAAGCGCCCCGTCTTCGCATCGTCGCGCCATTCACAAGAGACGTTTCCGCAGATGAGTTTGTGGCGATATCGCGCTATATGGCGGCGGAGCTCGGCATCGATATGTTCGACGAATGCTCCTTTATTCCAAACCAGCTCATGTACTGGCCGACCTGCCCGTCCAACGGTGAATACATCTGCGAGTTCTTTGACGGCGAGCTGCTCGATCCGGATGCAATTCTGGCGGCTCATTCGAATTGGCAGGACTGCTCTTTGCTCCCTACCACCTCGCGGGAGAGCAAGGTCAGCAAGCCGAGCCAGAAGCCGCAGGAGGACCCTCTCGCCAAATCCGGCATAGTCGGCGCTTTCTGCCGTACTTACAGTATCACGGCGGCAATCGACAAATTTCTCTCGGATGTTTATGCTCCGTCAGTTTCGGATGGCCGCTACGACTATATCGCCGGTGAAAGCACCGCCGGTGTTGTGATCTACGATGACAAGTTCGCATACAGCCACCATGCGACCGACCCTGCTTGCGGGAAACTGCTCAATGCGTTTGACCTTGTCTGCATACACAAGTTTGGCAGTGATGATGAAAAGAAGTCATTTGCAGCCATGACGGACTTCGCGGTGAAGGACGACGATGTAAAGGCGCAGCTTGCAGCAGAGCGCATGGAGCAAGCAAGCACCGATTTCTCCGATGCAAACTGGCAAAAGGGTCTGGAGCTGGATAAGCAGGGGCACGTCAAGGATACGCTGGATAACCTCGTTCTTATCCTACGGCATGATGATGCCCTGCAGCATATTGCGTTTAACTGCCATCGTGACGGTATTGACGCGAAAGACGGACTACCCTGGGATCAGCTCAAAGACGGGTGGAATGACTCTGACAACGCTGCACTCAAGGTTTATCTGTCAAATAATTACGGCGTTTATTCCCCGACGAAAACCAAAGACGCGGTGCTGGCTGTAGCCGCCGAAAGGGCATATCACCCTATCAAAGAGTATCTGGAGGCATTGCCGGAATGGGACAACATTAAACGCGTGGAGACCCTGTTCATTGACTACTTCGGTGCGGCGGACACCTCTTACACCCGGGCTGTCAGCAGAAAGTCTATGGTCGCGGCGGTTGCCCGGATTTATCGTCCTGGCACAAAGTTCGACAGCGTACCCATTCTGAATGGGCCTCAGGGTATCGGCAAGTCTACCTTCTTCGCAAAATTAGCCGGTGACTGGTTTTCCGACAGCCTGACGCTTACGGATATGAGAGATAAGTCGGGCCCCGAAAAACTGCAGGGGTATTGGATTCTGGAGCTCGGTGAGCTCGCTGGAATGCGCAAGGCTGATGTTGAGACCGTGAAGTCCTTCATCTCCCGTGTGGACGACAAGTATCGTGCCAGCTACGGCGTGAATGTTGAAAGCCATCCGAGACAGTGCATCATCGTCGGCTCTACCAATGCGGAGTCCGGTTTCCTGCGTGACATTACCGGCAACCGTCGCTTTTGGCCTATTCCGGTCAGCGGTAGCTCCCATAAAAAGGCATGGCAGATTACAAAAGAGGAAGTTGCTCAGATATGGGCCGAGACGCTGGTGCTTTATCACAATGGCGAGAAGCTCTACCTTGAAGGTGAAGATGCCGCTCTGGCAGTCGCGGAACAGGCAGACGCAATGGAGACGGATGAGCGCGAAGGCTTGGTACGTGGATACCTTGATACCTTGCTGCCGGAGAACTGGGACGAGCTCGACCTTTACGAGCGCCGTAATTTTCTGAGCGGTACCGGTATCGGCGACATCGGCAAAAAAGGCACGGTACAGCGCAAGCTGGTATGTAATCTCGAAATCTGGTGCGAGTGCTTTGGCAAAGACGCCGCAGCGCTGAAAAAAGCGGATTCCTATGAGCTCGGTGCCATCATGCAGAAGCTGGAGTCATGGGAGAAGTATACGGGAACAAAGCAAGGAACAAGCGTCTTTCCCATCTACGGAAAACAGCGAACTTATTCCAGAAAATAAGGAACAACAGGACTTGTTCCAGCGCTTGTTCCGAAGCTCGTTACTGGGGTAAGACCTGTAAAACTGGAGGATTTACAGAATGCGGAACAAGAGAACAAGAATTTACCTATCGGCACTAAACACAGTAAATAAGGTAGTAATAGAGCGTATATACAAGCCTGCGCGCGTGTATAGGAAACATTGTTCTTCTTGTTCCGCTTGTTCCAGAGGGAGTACAGCATGAGAGAAAAACAGATAGAGCAAAAGCTCGTGAGAGCCGTGAAAAACATGGGAGGCATCGCGCCGAAGCTCGTGTCTCCCGGTTTCGATGGTATGCCCGACCGCATCGTGCTTTTACCGGGCGGTCACATCGGCTTTGTGGAGGTAAAAGCTCCCGGAGAAAAACCGCGTCCGTTACAGCTTGCAAGACATGGGCTGCTTCGGCGAATCGGCTTCAAGGTGTATGTCCTTGATGATGAACAGCAGATTGGAGGGATTCTCGATGAAATACGAACCACATGAGTATCAGACCTATGCCACCCAGTACATCGAGAAGCACCCCATAGCTGCTGTTCTGCTTGACATGGGTCTTGGCAAAACTTCTATTACGCTGACGGCGCTGAACGACCTGCTATTTGACAGCTTTGAGGCGCACCGCATTTTGGTCATCGCACCGTTGCGAGTGGCACGGGACACATGGCCTGCTGAAGCGGATAAGTGGGATCACCTACAGAGCCTCATCTGCTCCATTGTGGTCGGCACCGAAGCGGAGCGACGTGCGGCGCTGCTGAAGCCCGCCGATATTTACATCATCAACCGCGAGAACGTCCAGTGGCTCATCGAGGACAGCAAGCTGCCATTCAACTTTGACACCGTTGTGGTTGACGAGCTGTCGTCCTTCAAGAATTATCAGGCAAAGCGCTTCCGGGCACTGATGAAGGTTCGTCCTACGGTCAAGCGCATCATCGGGCTGACCGGCACTCCCAGCAGCAACGGGCTGATGGATTTGTGGGCGGTGTTTCGACTGCTGGACATGGGCGCACGTCTCGGACGCTTTATCAGCCGTTACCGCCTTGAATACTTCCAGCCTGACAAGCGCAACGGGCAGGTCGTCTTTAGCTATAAGCCCCTGCCCGGCGCAGAGCAGCGGATTTATGACAAAATCTCCGATATCACCATTTCCATGCGCTCCACCGACCTTTTGCAAATGCCGGAGTTGGTCAGCAGCGAATATACCGTCCGGCTCTCCGACGAGGAGCGTAAACGGTACGACGGTTTGAAGCAAGACCTCGTCCTGCAGCTACCGGACGGAGAAATCACCGCCGCCAATGCCGCCGCGCTCACCGGCAAGCTCTGCCAGATGGCAAACGGCGCTATCTACACCGACGACGGCGGTACCGTGAATCTTCACGACCGGAAGCTGGATGCGCTGGAGGACATCATCGAAGCCGCCGGTGGCAAGCCACTGCTGGTGGCGTACTGGTTCAAGCACGATCTTGCCCGCATTACCGAGCGGTTGCAGAAGCTTCACATCCCGTTCTCCAAGCTGGACAGTTCTGAGAGCATCCGCAGATGGAATCACGGCGAGCTGCCCGTGGCACTCATTCATCCCGCCTCCGCCGGTCACGGGCTCAATCTCCAAAGCGGCGGTTCTGTCTTGGTGTGGTTTGGGATGACATGGTCGCTGGAATTGTATCAGCAGACCAACGCCCGACTCTGGCGGCAGGGGCAAAACGCCGAAACGGTAGTGGTGCAGCACATCGTTGCCAAAGGCACAATCGACGAGCGGATTCTGAAGGTGCTATCCAAGAAGGACAGCACACAAGCGGCGCTGATCGATGCGGTCAAGGCCGATTTGAAAATCTGAGACAATCTATGACAATCCGTGCCAATCCGAGAGAAATACAAAATATCGGAGGGTACAGATGATGAATCCATATGAAGAACTGGCAAACGCCATCGTGCTGCAGGCCGTTAAGGATTATCGGCTGCACGACGACGAGCAGGAGCTTGCCAGCATCGAGCGCTTCTTCCGTTCCGGCTGGTTTGGCACGCTGACCAGCATCAACCCGGAAATGCTGATTGCCAAGCTGAGAAAGGAGAAGGTGCGCTATGACTGCTAAAACCTATCTTTCTCAGGCGCGTTATCTGGATATGCGCATCAAGTCAAAGCTCCAGCAGATCGATTCACTGAACGAGCTGGCAACAACCTGTACGTCAGTGCTGACGGGCATGCCCCGCAATCCCAGCGCCTCTGTCTCCCGCATGGCGGACGCGGTCTGTAAGATTGTTGATCTGCAAGCCGACATCAACCACGACATTGACATGCTGGTCGACCTTAAAAAAGAAATCATGGGCGTCATCAAAGCGGTGGAGAATCCCGAGTACCAAACGCTTTTGGAGAAACGCTATCTCTGCTTTCTGTCTTGGGAGAAGATTGCGGTGGACATGGGCTACGACCTACGTTACATTCATAAGCTCCATACACGGGCGCTGGAGGACTGCAAAATCCCTGCCCTTTCCGAAGTGGACACAAAAAGACACTGAAAGACACCTGCCGCTTATGATAGTATTATAATCAGGAAAACAGAATCAAGAGAGCCTTGTGGGAGCAATCCCGCAGGGCTTTTCCTTTGCCCGCAAGGAGGCGGATCAAATGCCCTACAAACCAAAGCGTCCCTGCGCCTATCCCGGCTGCGGTCGGCTCGCCACAAGCGAGCAATACTGTGCCGAGCATCAAAAGCAGATGGACTATCACTACAATCATTTCCAGCGCGAGCCGGAGACAAATAAACGCTACGGCCGCGCGTGGAAGCGTATCCGCGACCGCTTCATCAAGGCGCACCCGCTCTGCGAGGCGTGCAAGAAGTCCGGTCGGCTGACACCAGCCGAGGAGGTTCATCACATTCTTCCGCTTAGTCAGGGCGGCACCAACGATGTGCATAACCTGATGGCGCTTTGCAAGGCGTGTCACTCGCGCATTACGCTGGAAGCAAACAAAAATAACCGCGAGGCGTGAGCCGGTGGGGGTATCAAAATCTCTAAAGCTGCTTCAAGCGGACAGCGGCGCGGGGCTTTCTGTTAAAAAACGCGGTTTCAAACGGGGTAATAGGCATAGCCGCAAAGCGAGGTGATGTTTTTGGCGAAGGACGGAACCAACAGAGGCGGCGCTCGTGTCGGCGCGGGCGCAAAAAAGAAGCCGTTAGCCGACAAAATCGCTGCCGGCAATCCCGGCGGCAGAACACTGACGGTCATGGAGTTTTCCGGCGCTGCAGATCTTCAGGGTCAGACAATGCCGGAGCCGAACAAAATGCTCGAAGCTGTCCAAAAGGACGGCAAGACGCTGGTCGCCGGTGAGATTTACAAAAACACATGGACGTGGCTGAACGAGCGCGGCTGCGCGGCGCTGGTTTCTCCGCAGCTTCTGGAACGCTACGCCATGAGCGTCGCCCGCTGGATCCAGTGTGAGGAAGCGGTCACCACCTACGGCTTTTTGGCAAAGCACCCGACTACGGGCAACGCGATTCAAAGCCCGTATGTGGCGATGGGTCAGAATTACATGAATCAGACCAACCGGCTGTGGTACGAGATTTTTCAAATCGTCAAGGAGAACTGCACCGGCGAGTACAGCGGCGCAAACCCGCAGGATGACGTAATGGAGCGCTTGCTCAATGCAAGGAGGGGCAAATGACGTGGATATACGAAGCCTAAAGCTGTCGGAGCTGAATCCGGCAAAATACAATCCGCGCAAGGAGCTGTGTCCCGGCGATGCGGAATTTGAAAAGCTCAAGCGTTCCATCGAGAGCTTCGGCTATGTGGAGCTGATCGTCGTCAACGAGGCGACGGGCTTCACGGTCATTTCCGGTCACCAGCGGCTCTCCGTTTTGAAAGCACTCGGCTATGAGAGCGCGGAGTGCGTGGTGGTGAGCTTGGATGCCACCCGCGAAAAGGCGCTCAACATCGCCATGAATAAAATTTCCGGCGAGTGGGATACGAAAAAGCTCGAAAACCTGCTCTCGGATTTGAAAGCGGAGGACTTCGACGTCACGCTGACCGGTTTCGACACCAGTGAGATCGGGCTCATGCTCGGTGTTGATGATGAAATCGTGCAGGATATTGTGCCGGAGGTCAATACAGATGAGCCAACGGTATGCCAGCCCGGCGACATTTGGCAGCTCGGCCGGCATCGGCTGCTCTGCGGCAGCAGCACAGATAAAAGCGATGTTGCCAGACTGATGGACGGGCAGAAAAGTAAGCTGCTCTTTACCTCGCCGCCCTACAGCGATATGCGAACCTACAACGGGGACAAGGAATTGAGCGTGAACCGCATCGCACAATTCTTGCCTTGCTATGAACCGTTTGCCGCACTGCAAGCGGTCAATCTCGGAATCCAGCGTAAGGGCGGCGAGGTCTATCCCTATTGGAACGCCTACATCGACACGGCGAAGCAAGCCGGACTGAAGCTGCTGGCGTGGAACGTGTGGGATAAGCTCACCTGCGGCAGCGTCGGGCAGCAGAGCGCGATGATACCCATCCGGCATGAATGGATATTCTGCTTTGGCAAAGAGCCGGTGGCGGTGAATCCGACATGGCGCAAGAAGGAAGCCAGCATTTACTCCGGCGGACGCTACAACAAAATCCGTCAGGCGGACGGCTCCTTTCGGATTGCGCGGCGCGGCAATGAAACCTGCGCATTCAAGAAGATGGAAAGCTTGCTGGAGCTGCCGGAGCAGACCAGTCTTGAGTCGGTCACGAAGCAGCTCAGTGAAAAAGGCAAGATTCGCGCCGAGCACCCCGCCACCTTCCCCGTGGTGCTCCCATCGGAATACATTGTTGCTTTTACCGATGAAAATGACGTTGTGGTCGAACCCTTTGGAGGCGCGGGCACGACGCTCATCGCCTGCGAACAGCTTGACCGCACCTGCTACATTATGGAGCTCGACGCGCACTACTGCGATGTCATTATCAAGCGCTGGGAAAATTTCACCGGCGAAACTGCCGTGAAGCAGGAGAAATGATTATGGATATACGAAAAATACCCATGGAGCAGCTCGTTCCCGCCGACTACAATCCCCGTAAGGATTTGAAACCCGGCGATCCCGAATATGACAAGCTGAAGCGCTCCATCGAGCAGTTCGGTTATGTTGAGCCGCTCATCTGGAACAAGGCCACCGGACGCGTCGTTGGCGGTCACCAGCGTCTAAAAGTGCTCATCGATATGGGCATTCCAGAAGTAGACTGTGTGGTGGTTGAGCTGCCGGGGGAAAAGGAAAAAGCACTCAACATCGCGCTCAACAAGATTTCCGGCGAGTGGGACAAGGACAAGCTGGCGCTGCTCATTGCGGATTTGCAGGGGGCTGATTTTGATGTTTCTCTCACCGGCTTTGACCCCGCAGAGCTGGACGATCTGTTCAAGGATAAGGTCAGGGACAAAATCCACGATGATGATTTCGATGTGGAAGCAGCGCTCAAGGAGCCGCTTATCACCAAGCTCGGCGATGTCTGGACACTGGGACAGCACCGGCTGGTCTGCGGCGACAGCACCCAATCGGACACGTTCGAGCTGCTGATGGCCGGTGCGAAAGCAAATCTTGTCGTTACCGACCCACCCTACAACGTCAACTACGAGAGCAGCGCCGGAAAAATCAAGAATGACAATATGGCAAACGACGCATTTTACAATTTCCTGCTGGCGGCGTTTCAGAACATCGAGGCGGTCATGGCGGACGATGCCAGTATCTATATTTTTCATTCCGACACCGAGGGGCTGAATTTCAGGAGAGCCTTTGCGGATGCCGGTTTCTTTTTGTCCGGCTGCTGCATCTGGAAAAAGCAGTCGCTGGTGCTGGGGCGCTCGCCCTATCAGTGGCAGCACGAGCCGGTGCTGTTCGGCTGGAAGAAAAAAGGCAAGCACCGGTGGTACACCGGTCGCAAGGAAACGACCATCTGGGAGTTCGACAACCCAAGAAGAATGGTGACCACCCGACCATGAAGCCAATCCCGCTGCTGGCGTACCCGATTATGAATTCCAGCATGAGCAATACGCTGGTGCTTGACCCCTTCGGCGGCTCCGGCAGTACCCTCATCGCCTGTGAGCAGACGGACCGCAGTTGTTACACCATAGAGCTTGATGAAAAGTTCTGCGACGTGATTGTGAAACGCTACATCGAGCAGGTCGGCTCGGCGGATAAGGTTTCCGTACAGCGCGACGGGCTGGCGTATGCCTATGCGGAGGTGTCTGCCCGTGAGAATAGCAATTCTTGATGTTGAGGTGCAAGCGACACCGCTCTCCAAAGCTCGTCTGCACGAACTATGCGCTGGCGCATTATTTGAAGCTGCAGGAATACGACTCCGAGTATTTCTCGCCAAGGCATAATACCCACACACACTTCCCGCCGAGACAGATTTCGCCGGTTTGTGCTTATCGGAGAATGTCGTTTTTCTCTCACATAAGCCTTGCTATTTCAGGCGTTTAGAGTGATATATGTACCTACCAAATTGAAAGGTGGTACAGAAAATGCACGACAACGACTTGAAAAAAGCGCTCGACGACTTCCTCCAGCAGCGCATTGACGACTGCGGAGCCCGCGACAACGAGGGCTTGCAGGAAGTTTATCAGCAGTTTGAACGCTGCACCGAAAAACTGAAAGGCTCGCTGACCCCGGAGCAGCGTCAGGCGTACCTCGAATGGGAAAACGCCTACTCTCTGGTGGATGGCGAGACGATGAACTGCTACTACCGTGCCGGGTTTTCCGACGCGGTATTGTTTTTCATGGGATGGAGGGACGGAGAATGGAAATGAGGTACAACGTCACAGGCAGCGACCGCAAACGGCTGGTCACGGCAATCGCGGAATTTATGGCATGCGCGGCAACGTACAAGGGCGCTCCGACCTTTGCCTATGAGGTGGACTGCTTTACCATCGACAAAATTGGCACCGTCAGCTTCGACGACCGCAATCCGCAACGCGCGGGGAGCGCCGACAGCGAGAAAATTGAAAAGCTCATCGAGCATCTGCGTGAACTGGGCTTTAAAGCGGAAACCGAGGAGTCTGCCGATTCCCTTGTTCTTTCCTACCCGCGGAGGGACATCACTGACGCGGCGCTTGAAAACCTGCATCTGCTGGTGGCAAGCAAGGAAACGCTCATCAAAAAAGCGCTGGCGGTCGACGCCCTGCCGATTGAGGTTGACGATGAGAAGGTCAGCTTCCCGTGGTTTGAGGGCTTTCCGACACCGGAGGAAATCAGCGCCTACGCACACTTCACGGGCAAGCTCATCGGCATGGCGAAAACGCAGAAGCGTGTAATCGCCAAGGAAAAGAAAACCGAGAACGACAAGTACGCATTCCGCTGCTTTCTGCTCCGGCTCGGCTTCATCGGTGACGAGTACAAAGCGGCTCGGAAAATCCTGCTGAAGAATCTCACCGGCAGCGGCGCGTTCAAAAGCGGCAACTCCAAGGTGCAGGAGCTGGTCAAACGCATCAATGCAGACGCTGACCTCTACGACGATGTGATGAGCCTGCAGGAGAAGGAGGAAACGGAGAATGATCAATAATTTTCCGTCAAGAGAAATTGTGGAGCGTATCCGCAAGCAGTATCCGGTCGGCAGCCGTGTGGAGCTTGTCAAAATGGACGACCCGCAAGCACCGCCGTCCGGCACAAAGGGCACCGTGCGCGGCGTGGATGACATTGGCAGCGTGATGGTTGCATGGGACAACGGGAGCGGTCTTTCAGTCGCCTATGGTGCGGACGTCTGCAGGGTGGTGAGCGACGATGAGTGAAACAGTCAAGAAGCAAATTCTTGCTATCCGTGACACCGGACGCACGAATATGTTCGATACCCACGCTGTGCAGCGCATTGCGTATGACCTGGAGTTCTATGAACTGGTGATCTATCTGGAAGAACACCGCCGCGAATACGCGCACTTCATCCTCACCGGAGAGGAATAACGGTTGTAAAATACACAATTGCAAGGGCATATACAAGCCGAAAAATCGTGTAGTATATGCCCGAAATAAACCTTGCTATTCTGTGCTTTTAGAGCGAATATGTACCTGCCGCAAGGAAGCACAAACTTACAGGAGGACACGACCATGACGGAGAAGCAGCTTAAACAGGCCAAGAGCCAACTGCCGCAGGGCGAGAAATTTGACAGAGCCTACCGCGCCTTTGAAGGCGGCATCCGCTTGATATCCAAGAAAACTGACGGAACGGAAACCCGCTACAAGGTCATTTTCGACGCCGACGATAACGTCCGCATCGAAAAATTCTAAACCACCGAAAAAACACAGCCGAGGTCAGCCCTTCATGGGGCTGTATCTCGTATGGACAAATTTTGAAGGACTGCCGATGGCGGTCTATTTTTATGTCCGGAAGGAGGCGGCAGCTATTGCGAAAGCTGAAAAAATACAAGCAAACTCGTTTTAAGGCGCAGGATTCGACCTACGACAAGGCGGCCGCCGATTACGCCGTGGCATTTATCGAAGCACTCTGCCACACCAAAGGCACATGGGCGGGCAAGCCCTTCGAGCTGATTGACTGGCAGGAGCAGATTGTACGGGATATTTTCGGCACGCTCAAGCCCAACGGCTACCGGCAGTTCAACACCGCTTATGTGGAAATCCCCAAAAAGATGGGCAAGTCCGAGCTTGCGGCGGCAATCGCGCTGTTGCTCACCTGCGGCGACGGTGAGGAACGCGCCGAGGTGTACGGCTGTGCCGCTGACCGCAATCAGGCCTCCATTGTTTTCAACGTCGCTGCGGATATGGTGCGGATGTGTCCGGCGCTCTCCAAGCGGGTGAAAATACTGGACGCCACCAAGCGGCTCATCTATCAGCCCACCGGCAGCATCTATCAGGTGCTATCCGCAGATGTCGGCAACAAGCACGGGTTTAATACTCACGGCGTGGTGTTCGACGAGCTGCACACCCAGCCAAACAGAAAGCTCTATGACGTGATGACCAAGGGCAGCGGCGATGCAAGAATGCAGCCGCTGTATTTTCTCATCACCACCGCCGGCGATAACCAGAACAGCATTTGCTGGGAGGTGCATCAGAAAGCACTCGACATCATCGACGGCAGAAAGCACGACCCGACCTTCTATCCCGTTATTTACGGCGCGGCACAGGAGGATGATTGGACGGATCCGAAGGTGTGGCGAAAAGCAAATCCGTCGCTCGGCATTACCGTCGGCATGGATAAAGTCAAGGCGGCATTTGAGTCGGCAAGGCAGAACCCCGCCGAGGAGAACGCGTTCCGCCAGCTGCGCCTGAATCAGTGGGTAAAGCAGTCGGTACGCTGGATGCCGATGGATAAATGGGACGCCTGCGCGTTTCCGGTAAACGAAAAAGCGCTTGAAGGCCGTGTCTGCTACGGCGGGCTTGATCTTTCGTCCAGCACCGACATTACGGCGTTCGTGTTAGTTTTCCCACCGCTTGATGAAGATGATAAATACTGCGTGCTTCCGTATTTCTGGATACCGGAGGACAATATCGGCCTGCGCGTGAGGCGCGACCATGTGAATTATGACCTCTGGCAGCGGCAGGGCTTTCTGCAAACCACCGAGGGCAATGTTGTCCATTACGGCTACATTGAGAAATTCATCGAGCAGCTGGGCGAGCGCTACAATATCCGTGAAATTGCCTTCGACCGCTGGGGCGCAGTTCAGATGGTGCAGAATCTTGAGGGCATGGGCTTTACGGTTGTTCCGTTCGGACAGGGCTTCAAGGATATGTCCCCGCCGACAAAAGAGCTGATGAAGCTGACGTTGGAAGTAAAAATCGCCCACGGCGGGCATCCGATCCTGCGGTGGATGATGGACAACATCTTCATTCGCACCGACCCCGCCGGAAACATTAAGGCGGATAAGGAAAAGTCAACCGAAAAGATTGACGGCGCGATCGCCACCATTATGGCGCTGGATCGGGCAATTCGGTGCGGCAACGACACGGGCGAGAGCGTTTACGACAAGCGCGGCTTGCTCATTTGGTAAGGAGGCACACAGCCTATGGGCATACTACAAAGCATTTTTAAAGCCCGCGACAAGCCGCACAACCCTTCCGCTAAAAATCTCGGCGGCAGCAGCTTTTTGTGGGGCGGCACGACATCGGGCAAGGTCGTCAATGAAAGAACCGCGATGCAGATGACGGCGGTTTACTCCTGCGTTCGTATATTATCCGAAGCAATCGCGGGCCTGCCGCTGTTTGTTTACAAATACGGAACGGACGGTAGCAAGGAGAAATATCTCGATCATCCGCTGTGGCGGGTCCTGCATGACGAGCCGAATCCCGAAATGACATCATTTGTCTTTCGGGAAACTATGATGAATCACCTGCTTTTGACGGGGAACGCCTACGCGCAGATTATCCGAAACGCGCGCGGCGAGGTCGTGGCACTCTACCCGCTTATGCCGGACAGAGTCACGGTGGACAGAGATTCGCAGGGGCGGCTGTACTACCGTTACTATAAAAGCAGCGATGACGCACCGGAGGTCGGAAAGGCAAAGCAAGCAGATATTGTATTTGCGCCAACAGATATTCTCCATGTGCTGGGGCTTGGGTACGACGGGCTGGTGGGCTATTCACCGATTGCGATGGCGAAAAACGCCGTGGGCTTGGCAATGGCGGCGGAGGAATACGGCGCGAAATTCTTCGCCAACGGCGCGGCACCCTCCGGTGTATTGGAACATCCCGGCACCATCAAAGACCCGGAGCGCATCCGGCAAAGCTGGCAGTCCACCTTCGGCGGCAGTTCCAACAGCAACAAAATCGCCGTGCTGGAAGAGGGGCTCAAGTATACGCCCATCGCCATTTCTCCCGAACAAGCGCAGTTTTTGGAAACGCGAAAATTCCAAATCAATGAAATCGCTCGAATTTTCAGGGTGCCGCCGCATATGCTGGCAGACCTTGAAAAGTCGAGCTTTTCCAATATTGAGCAGCAGTCGCTGGAGTTTGTGAAATACACGCTCGACCCGTGGGTCATTCGCTGGGAGCAGGCAATGAACAAGTCGCTTCTCCTCGACAGCGAAAAGCGCACGGTGTTTACAAAATTCAATGTGGACGGTCTGCTTCGCGGCGACTACGCCAGCCGCATGACAGGCTACGCGACCGCAAGGCAAAACGGCTGGATGAGCGCCAACGACATCCGGGAGCTTGAAAACCTCGACCGCATCCCTGCCGAACTCGGCGGCGATTTGTATCTCATCAACGGCGCGATGACCAAGCTTGAAGACGCGGGTGCATTTGCAAATACGGCTGCAACGCCTACTACAACAGAAACGGAGGAACCCTCAGATGGACAAAACCAAACGAAGTCCCGTGCGGGCGCGCGATAAAACGCATTTCTGGGACTGGGAAAACGATGATGAATTGGGCGTCCGCACCCTTTACCTCGATGGCACCATTGCGGATGAAAGCTGGTGGGGCGATGAAATCACACCGCGCATGTTTAAGGATGATCTGATGGCCGGCGACAGCGACATCGTGGTGTGGATTAACTCGCCCGGCGGCGACTGCGTGGCGGCTTCACAAATCTACTCGATGCTCATGGATTATCCGCACGCGGTCACGGTCAAAATCGACGGCATCGCAGCTTCGGCGGCAAGTGTCATCGCGATGGCGGGAACGCAAGTTCTCATGGCGCCCACAGCGCTCATGATGATACACAATCCGCTGACCGTTGCCATCGGCGACACCGAGGAAATGCAGAAGGCCATCGATATGCTCTCCGAGGTCAAGGAAAGCATCATCAACGCCTACGAAATCAAGACCGGACAGTCACGGGCAAAAATTTCCCATCTCATGGACGGCGAGACCTATATGAACGCCAACAAAGCCGTGGAGCTGGGCTTTGCGGACGGCATTCTCGAGGACGCGAAACGCGGCCACACCGAGGATGTCGTTTTTGCTTTTTCTCGCAGGGCGGTTACCAATTCGCTCGTGAACAAACTCATCCCGAAATCCGCTCCGAAAGCGGAAAAGAAGCCGGAGAACGTCCCTACGGGCGTTCCCATCACCGAGGCCATGCAGAAGCTGCAGGCTCGTAAATACATTTAACGGAGGTTTTTGATTATGAAAAAGGTACTTGAACTGCGTGAAAAGCGTGCAAAGGCATGGGATGCGGCAAAGGCGTTCCTCGATGCGCGCGCTAAGGATGGCGTGCTCTCTCCCGAAGACAATGCAACCTACGACAAGATGCTCGCGGATGTGGACGCAATGGCGCGGCAGATTGCCATTGAGGAGGACCGTGTCGCACGGGATGCGGAAATGAGCCGCCCCACCAGCGCACCGCTGACCGAAAAGCCCGGCGCACAAGGCGCAAAACCCGCTTCTCCCCGTGCAACCTCCGAATACCGCGCGGATTTTCTCAACATTCTGCGCGGCAGAGCGCCCGTCAACAACGTGTTGAGCACGTCCCCCGACACAGACGGCGGTTACCTCGTGCCGACAGAATTTGAAACCCAGATTGTGACCGGTCTGGAGGAGGCAAACATCATCCGCTCCCTTGCAAAAACCATTAACACGTCGGCGGAGCGTAAAATTCCCATTGCCGCCACCCATTCCACCGCGCAGTGGACGGCGGAAAACGCCGCCTACACCGAAAGCGACCCCACATTCGCGCAGAAAACCATCGACGCGTTCAAGCTCACCGACCTTGTCAAGGTTTCCGTGGAGCTGCTTCAGGACAGCATGTTCGATTTGGAGAGCTACATCGCGCGGGAGTTTGCCAGAGCCTTCGGCATTGCCGAAGAGGAAGCCTTCTGCGTCGGCACCGGAACCGGTCAGCCCACGGGCATTTTCACCGCAAGCGGCGGCACGGTGGGCGTGACGGCAAGCTCCCCGACAGCCATCACGGTGGACAATCTCATCGACCTGATTTACGCGCTTAAAAGCCCCTACCGGAGAAACGCGGTCTTTCTCATGAAGGACATCACCGTATCCGCCCTGCGCAAGCTGAAGGACTCCAACGGCGCGTACCTCTGGCAGCCCTCCGTGCAGGCAGGTCAGCCGGACAGACTGCTGGGCTATCCGCTCTACACCAGCCCATATGTGCCGGCGGCGGAGGCGGGCGCTCTGCCCATTGCGTTTGGTGATTTCACGAACTACTGGATTGCCGACCGCATGGGGCGCACCGTGCAGCGTCTGAACGAACTCTACGCCGGAAACGGGCAGGTGGGCTTCATCGCCGCCGAGCGCGTGGACGGCAAGGTCATTCTTGCCGAGGGCATCCAGCTTCTGCAAATGGGTTCGTAAGCATTAAAACGAAAGGAGGCGGCGGGAATGGACACCCTGCTTGAAAAAGTCAAAGCCAATCTGATTCTTTCGCATACGGAAGACGACGAGCTTCTGCAGCTGTACATCACCGCCGCCGTCCGTTATGCCGAAAGCTATCAGCACATTTCGACGGGCTATTACACAGAAAATACGATGCCGGCAACTACCGAGCAGGCGGTCATCATGCTGGCAAGCCATTTTTATGAATCAAGGGACGGTTCCACGGGCGGTTTCTTTGCCGATTCCGTGCAGGCGGGCCGGCAGGTCTGGGAAACGGTCAATCTGCTGCTGCGGCTTGACCGGGATTGGAAAATTTAAAACATCGCGGATAAGGAGGGCTTGTATTGTCTTTTGGAAAAATGAACAGCTTCATCGACATCATCTCCAACGCACCGGTCAAGGATGCGGACGGCTTTGTTACCAACGGCGACACGGTTCTTGCTTCCGTTCGCGCCTACAAAGAGGAGCGCAACGGCTCGGAGCGCTGGGCGAACATGGCGGTGTTTTCCGAAGCGTCCGTGCTGTTCCGCTTCCGCAAAATTCCCGGCGTCGAGGTCAGCCCGTCTCTCTTCATCGTCTGTGAAGAAAAGTGCTATCGGATTACCAGCGCGGAGGATGTGCGCGAACGCGGGATGTATGTCGAATGCCTGTGCGAGCTGGTGGAAGGGAGCGAATAAGGGGGACCCTGCAAAGTCGCAGACTTTGTGGGGAGAGGACGAAAAACGGATTGGAGCGGATATCCGACGACAGGCGGATGTAGCGGAAAGGAGTTTGTGAGGACGAGATGGCACGAATGGAAATGAAAATGCCGGAGGACTTTCTTTTGAAGGTTTCCCGGCTGAATGAAAAGACGGACGAAATTCTGCCCCGTGTGCTGGAATCCGGCGGGCAGGTGGTGCTGGAGCGGGTAATATCCAACCTCTCCGCTGTCGTCGGGAAAGGCACGAAAGAACCGAGCCGCTCCACCGGCGAACTTGTCGGCGCGCTGGGGCTTTCGCCCGCCAAACCCAAGAGGGACGGCTCCGGCTGGGACATCAAGGTCGGCTTTGCCGAACCGCGTTCCGATGGGAATTCCAATGCGAAAATCGCCAATATTCTCGAATACGGCAAACACGGACAGCCGCCCAAGCCCTTTCTCAAACCGGCGAAAACCCAGAGCCGCAAGGCCTGCATCGAGGCGGTGAAGGCAAAGCTGGACGAGGAGGTGCGGAAAATATGAGCGTGCTTTCGGAACTGAATACGCTTCTGACACCCATTCTTCCGGTGGAGACGGGCGTTTTTTCCGGCGTTCCGCCCGACGAATATCTGGTGCTGACGCCGCTGACGGACGATTTCGCCCTGTTCGGCGACAACGCGCCGCTGATGGATGTGTCTGAAGTGCGCATTTCGCTCTTTTCCAAGGGCAACTACCTGCAGCGCAAACGGCAGATTACGCAGGTGCTTTTGAACGCAGGCTTCACCGTCATCGGACGCACCTATGTCGGGCATGAGGACGATACCGGCTACCACCACTACGCCATTGATGTGGCGCAGTCTTATGAAACGGAGGAATAATTTATGGCGACTATTGGGCTGGATAAGCTCTATTACGCTAAAATCACCGAAGCCGAGGATGGAGAGGAAACCTATGATACGCCCGTCATCCTCGCGAAGGCCATCTCGGCGGAACTGTCCGTGGAGCTTGCCGAAGCGACGCTTTACGCGGACGACGGCGCGTCGGAGGTGGTCAAGGACTTCAAGTCCGGCAAGCTGACGCTGGGCGTGGACGATATCGGCATCACCGCCGCGCAGGATCTCACGGGCGCGGCGGCGGACGACAACGGCGTGCTCATTTCCGCCGGGGAAAACATCGCCCCGCCGGTAGCCATCGGCTTCCGCGCTCTGCGGGCAAACGGCAAGTACCGGTACTTCTGGCTCTACCGCGTTATTTTCGGCATCCCTGCGACTAACCTGCAGACAAAAGGCGACTCCATCACCTTTTCCACGCCGAGCATCGAGGGCACGGTCATGCGCCGCAACAAGCCGGACACCAAGGGAACGCATCCGTGGAAGGCGGAGGTTTCCGAGGGTGCCGCGGGCGTTACGTCCGAAACCATCACCGACTGGTTCGGGCAGGTGTATGAACCCACCTATACCGAAGCACCGGCCGGCGAATAAGGAGGGCTGACGCATGGAAAACGAACGAACCGCCGTGATTACAATCGGCGGTAAGCAATATGAACTGATCCTCACCACCCGCGCCACCAAGGAAATCGCCAGACGCTACGGCGGGTTGGAGAACCTCGGCGAAAAGCTGATGAAGTCCGAGAATTTCGAGATGGCGCTGGATGAGATTGTCTGGCTTCTCACCCTGCTGGCAAATCAGTCCATTTTGATTTACAACCTCAAAAACAAGGACGCACCGCAGGAACTGCTCACCGAGGAGGACGTGGAACTGCTGACCTCGCCGCTGGATCTGGCGGCGTACAAAAACGCCATCACCGAGGCGATGTTCAAAGGAACGGCAAGGAACGTGGAAAGCGAAAGCGAAGACGGCGCAAAAAACACACAGGGCGCGTGAACAATCCCTGCGGGAGAAACACGGAAGAAGTGTTCACGCGCCTGCTCTACTACGGAACGGTGCAGATGGGCATGGGCGCGGAGGAATTCTGGCTGATGCCCCTCGGCCTGTTTCTGGATTTATGGGCCTGTCACAAGCAGTTTCTCGGCATGGAAAGGCCGAAGCGGGCCGTCACGATAGATGACATCATTCCTAACGATATTTGATATATCTTGATAATTGTGATATATTTCAATACCGTTAGGGACAGATAAACAAGAATTTTGTGATGAGGTTGAAATTTTGTGTGCTTTTAGGCGATAAAGTAATTCTTTACATTGACATAACGATTGTGTTATAATAAGTTCAACTAAAGAAAGAGTGGTGTGTTGATGTCGGTCATCCTGTAAGGATTTTGGTTAAACGCATGAAGTGAGCAGTATTCTGCTCTTATTTGTGTTGTAAAAAACTGCCTTACAGATTGAGCGAGCATCATTTTTTAATGGTGTAATTTGTAGCGCAGTAATATACTGTGCTTTTTTGTTTTCTTTCTATAAGGCAAAATTAGAAAGGAAAATACCATGTATTCATTTACAAACCAGTTTATGTCTAACGATAAAAATGCTGAGTTTCTGAAAGCCACTATGATGGGGCCAAACGCCATGCGGGTAGCAGAGGAATTGGCGTCACGCCTGAACATCAATGAGAATATGCGAATCCTTGACCTCGGCTGCGGGTGCGGCCTCTCCACGCTTTTGTTAGCGAAAAAATACGGCTCGTCCGTTTTCGCTGCTGACCTTTGGATTTCGCCCACTGAAAACTATGAGCGTTTTCGGTCTATCGGGATTGATGATAAGACTGTTCCGATTTCCGTAGACGCGACTCAAGGCTTGCCTTTCGCAAACGGATATTTTGACCTGTTGTTCACCGTGGACGCCTATCATTATTTCGGTGATACGGCGGAAATGCTCCCGTCTCTCATTCCTTTTGTGAAAAAAGGCGGCTGTATCGCCGTGGCTATTCCCGGCCTAAAATACGAATTCGGGAAAAATGTTCCCGATGTAATGAAGCCGTTCTGGAGTGCTGAGGTGGCAAGGACAATACGCTCCCTTACTTGGTGGAAAGATTTGTGGAGCGCAGCAGAGGGGATAGAAATCGTGGATATCCGCGAAATGGACTGCTGCAAACAGGCATGGGATGAATGGCTTACCAGTCCTAATCCCTATGCCATACAAGATAAAAAAATGATGGAGGCTGAAAATGGGCAGTATTTTAATCTTATTCAATTGATTGCTAAAGTCATTTGAATATACTTGCTGTTTTGCCGCACAACTTTGCCCTCAAAGGCGTGCCTAATAGCATAACACGATACTGGTAAACCTTCCAAATTTGTTTTTGTGACATAAAGTAAATAATAGACTAACTCAGGAGCAACCTTCGGGCTGCTCCTTTTTCATGCCCTTTTTGAGGAGGTGATCAGCAAATGGCGAATAATTTCGGACTGAAAATCGGTGTGGAGGGCGAAAAGGAATTCAAGAAGGCACTCTCGGACATCAATCAGTCTTTCAAGGTGCTCGGCTCTGAAATGACGCTGGTCACCAGCCAGTTTGACAAGCAGGACAAATCCGTGCAGGCGGCCGCCGCCCGCAACGAAGTCCTCAATAAGCAGATCGACGCCCAGAAGGCGAAAATCAAAACTCTGCGCGCCGCCCTGCAAAACGCCTCCGACTCCTTCGGCGAGAACGACCGCCGCGCCCAGAACTGGCAGATTCAGCTGAACAAGGCGCAGGCGGAGCTCAACGGCATGGAGCGCGAGCTTTCCCAGTCCACCGAGGGCGCGGACAATTTAGGAAACGAACTGAAGGAAAGCGGCGACGAGGCGGCAAAGTCCGGTTCCAAGTTTGAAAAGCTGGGCGGCGTTTTAAAGGGCGTCGGCGTGGCGATGGGCGCGGTCGTGGTCGCCGCCGGTGTCGCCGCCGTCAAGCTCGGCAAGGAAGTCGTCGCCGCTTATGCGGACTATGAGCAGCTGGTGGGCGGCGTGGACACGCTTTTCAAGGATTCCAGCGCGGCCGTCCAGAACTATGCCGCCAACGCCTTCCAAACCGCCGGCATGTCCGCCAACGAGTACATGGAGACGGTCACCAGCTTTTCAGCCAGCCTCATTCAGTCCCTCGGCGGCGACACCGCCAAGGCGGCAAAGGCGGCGGACACGGCGATTACCGATATGTCCGACAACGCCAATAAGATGGGCTCGGACATTTCCGCCATCCAAGACGCCTATCAGGGCTTTGCCAAACAGAACTACACGATGCTCGACAATTTAAAACTCGGCTACGGCGGCACGAAAACCGAGATGGAGCGCCTGCTCGCCGACGCCGAAAGGCTGTCCGGTCAGAAATACGACATCAGCAATCTGAATGATGTGTACGCGGCCATCCACGTCATTCAGACGGAAATGGGCATTACGGGCACTACCGCCAAGGAAGCGACGGAGACCATCGGCGGCTCCATCGCCGGGATGCAGTCGGCCATCGGCAACCTGACGGCGGGGCTGGGCGACGCGGACGCGGATATCCAGCTGCTGATCGGCAACGTGGTGGAGGCGTTTCAGAACGTGGTCAAGAACATCACGCCGGTGATTGAGAACATCGTCGCCGCCCTGCCTGCCGCCTTGGACGGGATTCTGCAGGCGGTCGGAGAACTGCTCCCCACGCTGCTGTCCACCGTGGTCAGCCTGTTCACGCAGGTGCTCGACACGCTTCTGACGCTTCTGCCCCAGCTGATTCCCGCGGCGGTGGACGCGGTCATGACCATCGTTTCCGCCCTCATCGACAGCCTGCCGCTCCTCATCGACGCGGCGGTGCAGCTGGTGACGGCATTGGTGGAAGGCATCGGCTCAGCCCTGCCGGAACTGATTCCCGCGGCGGTAAACGCCGTGACCACCATCGTGCAGGGGCTGATTGACAACCTTCCGATGCTGCTGGAAGCGGCGCTGCAGCTCATCCTCGGTCTGGCGCAGGGACTGCTCGACGCCATTCCGCAGCTGGTAGCAGCGCTTCCCGCCATCATCACCGCGCTGGTGAATTTTCTCATTGGCTCAATTCCGCAGATTATCGAGGCCGGCATTCAGCTTCTGACCTCTCTGGTGACCGCCCTGCCGCAGATTATCGAGGCGGTGACGGCGGCAATTCCCCAGATTGTGGACGGCCTTGTGAATGCGCTGATTCTTTCCATCCCCCTCATTGTGGAAGCGGGCGTGAAGCTGCTCATCGCGCTGATTCAGAATCTGCCGCTCATCATCACGACGGTGGTCTCCGCCATTCCGCAGATTGTCGCCGCCCTGTCGAGCGCCTTTGCCGGCAACACCGGAAAAATCATCACGGCGGGCGTCAGGCTGCTGGTTTCGCTGATCGCCAATCTTCCCTCCGTCATTGCGGCAATCGTCAGGGCGGTGCCGCAGATCGTGGCGGGCCTCGTCCGGGCGTTCACCGGCTACATCGGGCAGATGGCGCAGGTGGGCGGCAACCTCATCAAGGGCTTGTGGCAGGGCATTTCGGATGCGGGCGCGTGGCTGTGGAACAAAATCAGCGGCTTCTTCGGCGGCATCGTGGACCGCATCAAGGACTTTTTCGGCATCCATTCGCCCTCGACGCTGTTCGCCGGTCTTGGCCGGAACATGGGCGAAGGCATCGGCGTGGGGTTCGAGGACGCGATGGCTTCTGTCTCCCGTGAGATGCAGAACGCCATCCCCGCCAGCTTTTCCGTAAGCGCCGGCGCATCCGGGCGAACGGTTTCCGCAGGAACAAGCATCACCCAAAATATCTCGGTGGTCAGCCCCAAGGCGCTGTCCGAAAAGGAGCTTGCCCGGGAATTTAAGAACCTTTCGCGCAAGCTGGCGCTGGAGTACTAAAGGAGGGACGGCATGGAACTGACCTATACCAACGAATCGGGAGAAAAACTGACGCTGCGGCAGACAAAGCCGTTCTTTCTGACGAAGCTCGACGGCGCGGGAAGCGTCCGCCAGACCGTCAACACCTTTCAGGCGCCCCAGCAGGACGGCGCTTTTTTCATCTCCTCCGCGCTGGACATGCGCAACATCACGCTGGAAGGAACGATTGTGGCAGGAACACCGAACACAGCCTACGAGTACCGCAGGCAGTTTTTGAAGATATTCACGCCCAAACAGCAGGGCACGCTGACCTATCGGAACCGGCAGATTGCCTGCGTGGTGGAGGAAGCCGGGTTCACCGCCTCGGGCAGGGAGCGCGCGCCGGGCTTTTTCGTCAGCCTGCTGTGCCCTTCGCCCTTTTTTGAGGCGCTGTCTGAGGTCCGCGCGGAGCTGGCGCGCTGGACGCCGCTCTTTCATTTTGTGCTGGAAATTCCCGACGGCGGCGTGGAATTCGGTTCCCGCCAGCCCAGCCAGATCATCACGGTGGAAAATCCCGGGGACGTGTCCTGCGGGTGCCAGATCGTGTTCCGCGCGCTGGGAGAAGTAGAAAACCCCGAACTGATGGATGCCGCCACCGGCGAATTTGTCCGCCTGAACGCCGTCCTGACAGCCGGCGAGGAAATCCGCGTTTACACCCATTTTGCGGGCAAGCGGGTGGTGCGGGTGCAGAGCGGCGAAGAAATCAGCGTGTTCAGCCTGCTGGACACCGGCTCGACTTTCCTGCAGCTGTCTCCCGGAACAACCACTCTCCGCTACGACGCGGCGGCGGGCAAGGAACTGCTGGAGGTCAGCCTGTACTACCGCCCGCAGTATTTAGGGGTTTAGTGTGAAAATGCGCGCTGATGCGCCGCCTTTTCACACAACAAAAAGGACTTAAAAGCCAAAAATCAGGGCTTTTATGCGCTGGCGCGCACCGTCCTTTTTGAAAGAGGTGAACGATCAATGGAACTGTATGTCTTTGACGCGAACCGCCGGCCCGCCGGCGTGGTGGAGTCCTTTGAATATCTGCGCTGGACAAGGCGGTATTCCCAGTGCGGGAGCTTTGAACTCAAGGCCATCGCCACGGCGGAAAACCTTGCCCTGCTGACGCTGGGCAGTCTTTTATGGAAAAGCGGCGGAGAGGAAGCCGGCGTGATTGAGTATGCGGAAATCTCACAGGACGAAAAAGAACTCATCACCGTCAGCGGGCGGTTCGCCGTTTCCTACCTTGCCCGGCGCATTGTGTGGGACACGGAAATTCTAAACGGCACGCTTGCCGACTGTGTGAGGCAGCTGGTGAACAACCACCTCATCAGCCCGGGCAACACCGACCGGCAGATGGACTTCCTCGTCTACGATGGCGGCGGGCTGTCGGACCCGGTCAGCACGCAGATTTCCTACAAAAACCTCATGGACGCGGTAACCGGTTTATGCGAAGCGGCGGACGCCGGCATCAAGGCGGTGTTCAATCCGGCAGATGGAATCTTCACCGTCACGCTGTACAAGGGCGAGCAATCGCAGGCGGTGTTCTCATGGGAATATGAGAACCTCACTTCCCAGACCTTCACGAAAAGCGCCTCGGATTATGCCAACGTGGCGCTGATCGGCGGCGAGGGCGAAGGCGTGGAGCGTGTGTTTGCCGTGTACGGGGAGAGCGAAGGCGCCGAACGCCGGGAGGTGTTTGTGGACGCCAAAGCGCTGCGCTCCGAGGATTTTGGGGACGAATACACCGCCGCCCTGCTCTTTCAGGGGCAGAGCAAGTTAAGCGAGCTTGCGATGGCACAGTCCTTCGACGCGTCCGTCAATCCCCACGGCAATCTGACCTACGGTACGGATTTTGACCTTGGGCAGACCGTGAAGGTGGTGTCAAAGAAATGGGGCGTGACGCTTACCACCCGCATTACGGAGATTGAGGAAAGCTACGACGGCACCGGGCAGAGTCTGGACATCACGTTCGGCAAGGGTGTGCTCACGCTGGCTCAAAAATTAAAACAGGAAGGGTGATACGATGGAGAAAAGCGGATTTTTCAACAGCACAAGCGGCGACCGGATGTACGACGCCGCCGACTTCGCGGGGTATTTTTCAAAGCTGGTGTCCAACGGCATCTTTTATGCCAACGCCGACAATCTGCGCGTGACGCCGGGCGGCGGGCTGTCGGTGAATATTCTTGCCGGCAGCGCGTGGATCAACGGCTACGCCTATGAAAACACCGAAGAACGGAACCTGACGCTTGCGGCGGCGGACGGCGTGAATTCTCGCATCGACCGGGCGGTTATCCGCTGGGACGCGGTGGAACGCCAGATTTCCGCGGCGGTGCTGACGGGAACGGCGGCGGCTTCTCCCTCCGCTCCAACACTGACCCGGAGCGACAACATCTATGAGCTGGCGCTGGCCGATATCGCCGTCGCGGCGGGCGCGGTCAGCCTTGCCGCCGGGGACATCACCGACCGGCGGCTGGACACGGCCCTTTGCGGCACGGTCAATTCGCTGATTACGGCGGTCTATGAATGAAGGCGGGTGATTTACAGTGGCGGATATCAACGGCGTAACCCTGAACGCGGGCAGCGGCCCCACGGTTCACTACACCATCACCTATACGAAAAGCCGGCCGAACAACAGCCAGATGACCTACCATTTTACGATTGCGGCGGCGCTGGCCTCCTCCGGTTCCTACATTCACAGCGGCTACGCGCTGCTCTGCACCGTCACCGTCAACGGCTCGTCCGGGCAGGTGCGCATCAAGGCCCCTGACAACGACAACTGGGACGGCACCGCGCCCCGCTACCGTTATGTGACGGTGACCTGCACCTCGACAAGCGGAAACGCGGCGCAGGGCGTGCGCTTCCGGGTGGTGTCGGACGGACGGCTTACCTTGAATTCCGGCGTGATTGACAACTCCTCCTACACCGTGACCAGCTCCGCGCTTCTGACCACCGCCTGCGGCGCGCCGTCCGCCTGTTCGGTTTCCCCGACGGTGGCGGAAGGCAGTGCCGCGCTTTCGTGGAGCGGCGCGTCCGGCGGGACGAACAACGCCGTCACCGGCTTTGAAATCCAGTACAGCGATTCCGCCAACAATGTCGACTGGGGCGGCTGGACGGCGCTGAGCACCGTTTCTTCCTCCTCCGCCTCGGGAAGTTTGTCGGTCGCGCCGCCCGCCGCGCGGGGAACTTACCGCCGGTTCCGGGTGCGCACGCAGGGCTCCGCCGGCTCCGGCTACTATTCGGGCTGGAAGGTGTCCACGAATTCCGTAAGGAAGAACACGCCGCCCCAGCCCGCGACAACCCTGACGGCGACTCCGTCAGTTTACAGCGCAGGCCCCATCACGCTGACATGGAGCGGCGCGTCGGGTGGAACCAGCCCCATAAAGGGCTACATGCTGGCAATCCGCACCTCGACGGACGGCTCCACCTGGACGGCGTGGAACGTGCTGGAGACCTTCGACCTGTCCGCCTCCGGCGGAAGCCGAACCGTCCCGGCTTCAGATGTTCCGGGCACCTACACCAAATACGGCCTGTGGACCATCGACGCGCTGGACGTGTATTCCAGCGAGCAGGTGTCCAACGCCATTCTCTGCGTGGCGGCCGCCTGCGACGAGCCGGCAATCGCAGCGCCGAAAAACGGCGCCTCCACCTACAACCCGAATCCCCGCGTGCTGCTGACCACCGGCGCGCAGCCCTCCGAACAGGTGGCGCAGGTGAGAATCGGCGCGGGAGACTGGCAGGACGGCGTGAACAATCCGTCCCTGTTTTCTCCCAGCGGTACGGTCGGCGGCGGTGCGGCGGTGATGTTCAAGGCCGAAACGCAGTCGGCGGGGGCAAAAACGCTTGCGGTGCGGTGCGTCAATCCCGACTTTGAAGCGCCCAGCGCGGAGATTTCCCATTCGTTCACGGTGCTGGCGTCTCCGTTTGAGGAGATTGCGGCCAATGAAACCAAGGTGAAAGCAAGCCACATCACGGCGCTCCGCACCGCCGTCAACACCGTGCGAAACTACTACGGTCTTGCGCCGGGTTCGTGGAGTGAGGAGATCACGGCGGGCAGAACGGAAGTGAAAAACTGGCCGCTTCACATTCTGGAAATCCGCGCCGCTGTGGAGCCGGTGATTGCGGCCATCAATCAGTACAGCACCGACTCTGGCTTTGCCGTTCCGGAACCGGACTGGGAGGAGCTCGGCACGGGCAGGCCGCGGGCGGCGGTGATGAACCAGCTTGCCGAACTGATTCTGTCACTGTAACGACCACAAATGCAAGCGTTTCCGCTTTGCGCGGGAGCGCTTTTTTCATACACAAAATCAAAACAGGAGGTATCGATATGAAGGAAATCTGGGTTTGGATTCAGGCCGCGCTGGCCGCTTTCGGCGGTGCGCTCGGCTGGTTCCTCGGCGGGTGGGACGGCTTTCTCTACGCGCTGCTGGCGTTTGTCGTCCTCGACTATCTGACGGGCGTGCTGTGCGCGGTTGCCGACAAACAGCTCTCCAGCGAAATCGGCTTCAAGGGCATCTCCCGTAAGGTGCTGATCTTTGCGCTGGTGGGCGTTGGAAATATCATCGACAGCCAGGTGCTGGGCGACGGCGGCGCGGTGCGCACGGCGGTCATCTTTTTCTATCTGTCCAACGAGGGTGTGAGCATACTCGAAAACGCGGGGCATCTGGGACTTCCCATCCCCGAAAAACTGAAGGCGGTTCTGGAACAGCTCCACGACCGCGGCGACGAGGAGGACAAATGACATGAATCTGCACAAACTGCTTCTGACCAACAACGCCTGTTACAAGACGGGCAAAACCATCACGCCCCGTGGCATTATGGTGCATTCCACCGGGGCGAACAACCCCAATCTCAAGCGCTATGTGGGACCGGACGACGGCCTGCTCGGCAAAAACCAATACAACAACCATTGGAACACCGACAAGCCGGGCGGGAGACAGGTCTGCCCGCACGCCTTCATCGGGAAACTGGCGGACGGCACGATCGCCGCTTACCAGACGCTGCCGTGGAACATGCGCGGCTGGCACTGCGGGAGCGGCGCCCAAGGCTCCGGCAACGACACGCATATTTCCTTTGAAATCTGCGAAGATAATCTGACCGACGCGGCATATTTCAACGCGGTCTACAAGGAAGCCGTGGAACTGTGCGCTTACCTTTGTAAGCAGTACGGCATCCGCCCGGAGCGGCCGTATCTCATCTGCCACAGCGAGGGGCATGAACTGGGCATCGCCAGCAACCACGGCGACGTGATGCACTGGTTCCCCAAGCACGGCAAAAGCATGGATACCTTCCGCGCGGAGGTCAAAGCTGGGTTGGCGGCAGCGGAAACGACTGCCGAATCTGACACGCAGAAGAAATATTACCGTGTGCAGGTCGGCGCGTATTCCGTCAAGTCGAATGCTGATGCCATGCTCAAAAAAGTCAAGGCTGCTGGATTCACCGATGCATTCATCAAGTACAGCGAATAAAGGATAGTCCGTTTCCCGACACAAATTCATAAACCACAGGTCAAGAAGTTGACATACAGTCACAGCCCGTCGAGGATTTTTTCTTCGGCGGGCTTCTTTTTTTCGTCAAAGCGGCCTCTTCATGTCCAGCGAGTTTTGAGGAAGGGCTCCTCAGAACGGAGGACAAGGCTATGACGACCGATCAGAAAAACCAGATTTACGAAATGCGGCAGCGAGGCTGTACCTACGCGAGCATTGCGGAGATGCTGTCAATTTCGGAAAACACGATAAAGACTTACTGTCGCCGGACTCGGCTTACCGAAGATTCTGCAAAAGCAGTGCTTGTTTGCAAACAGTGCGGTAAGCCCATCAAGGTGAAGGATAAACACAGAGCACGGCAATTCTGTTCTGACCAGTGCCGCGCGGCATGGTGGTATGCCAACCGTGGCAGTAAGTCCCGAACACAATACCACCTGATCTGTGCGAACTGTGGTCAGTCCTTTGTGAGCATCGGGAGCAAGGCGCGAAAATATTGCTCCCACCAGTGCTATATCGCCGCACGGTTCGGAGGTGGCAGCCGTGAATGATTGTATTCTTGGCTACAAATCCGCTATGGTGCAGGCGCGTCGGATGCTGTCGGAGGGTATTATCACCGAGGCTGAATACGCCATAATTGATACAATGATGGCTGAGAAATATGGCTTATCCTCGTGTAGTTTATTCCGGGATAATGACTTGCTATATAGTAGTATCAGAGGTAATATGTCACACTACGAGGGGGTGACAATATGCCAAAAACAATAAAAAAGGTAGCCCATCCGCTGAAGCTGGAACGGAAAAAGCGAGTTGCTGCCTACGCCCGCGTGTCCAGCGGTAAGGACGCGATGCTGCACTCGCTCTCATCGCAGGTCGCGTATTACAGCTCACTGATACAGAAGCACGGCGATTGGGAATATGCCGGTGTATACGCTGACGAGGCGATGACCGGCACCAAGGAATACCGCGATGAGTTTCAAAGGCTGCTTGCCGACTGCCGCGCCGAACGTATTGATCTGATACTTACCAAGTCCATCTCCCGCTTCGCTCGAAACACAGTCACTCTGCTGGAAACTGTGCGAGAGCTGAAACTGCTGGAAGTGGACGTTTTTTTTGAAGAACAGAACATCCACACGATGGGCGCCGAGGGGGAATTGATGATGACCATTCTGGCATCCTACGCGCAAGAAGAAAGTCTATCAGCAAGCGAAAATCAAAAATGGCGCATCAAGCGTAACTTCGAAGCTGGAAAACCGTGGGATTGCACGATACTCGGATACCGGGCAAAGGACGGTGTTTTTGAGATTGTGCCCGAAGAAGCCGAAACGGTACGGTTGGTGTTCAAATGGTATCTCCAAGGGCTCGGCAGACAGGCAATCGCCAACAGGCTCAATGAGTTGGGCGTTCCCACGCGTTTTGAAAGAACATGGCACCAAGATACCATCAGCAAGATGCTGCGAAACGAAAAATACGCTGGCGACCTGCTTTTACAGAAGACCTTCCGCACCGACCATCTGACAAAGCAAACACGGATTAACCACGGAGAGCTTCCCATGTACCACGTTCAGGATGCTCATGAGCCTATCATCGACCGTGTGACCTTTGATGCGGTACAGCAGGAGCTTATCAGACGGGCGGACAGCATTAAGATTAAACCTGGCACGACCACAGCCTTCACTGGCAAGATACGTTGCGGTCTCTGCGGGAAAAACTACCGCCGCAAGACCACACCCACCTGTATTACTTGGGTCTGTTCCACTTATAACACTAAAGGCAAAAAACACTGTGCTTCTAAGCAGATACCAGAGAACACGCTCAAAGCCGTTACTACCGAAGTGCTCGGCTGCAACTCCTTTAACGAGAACATATTTACTGAGCGCATTGCCTTTGTAACCGCATTGCCGGACAACGTTCTGGAGTTCACTTTCACTGATGGACATAGCGAGAAAGCCACATGGCAAGACCGCTCACGATCTGAGAGCTGGACAGCGGAAATGCGGCAAGCGGCAGCAGAGAAAACGAGGAAAAGGAGTGAAAAGAAATGTCAAAAGCAATAACGGTGATACCTGCCACCAAGAACCGATTTACGGCTCTGCCGACGGCCTCAGTGGCAAGACGCACGGTGGCTGGCTACGCCCGCGTATCCACCGACAGCGAAGAACAGCAGACCAGCTACGAGGCACAGGTTGACTATTACACCCACTATATCCAATCCCGCGAGGACTGGCAGTTTGTCGGGGTCTATACCGACGAGGGGATTTCGGCGACTAATACCAAGCACCGCGACGGCTTCAAGCAGATGGTTAAGGACGCGCTTGCCGGTAAGATTGACCTCATCGTCACGAAATCGGTCAGCCGTTTCGCACGTAACACAGTGGACAGTCTCACGACGGTTCGCAAGCTCAAGGAACACGGCACGGAGATCTATTTTGAGAAGGAGAACATTTTCACCTTCGACAGCAAGGGTGAGCTGCTCATTACGATAATGAGTTCACTTGCGCAAGAGGAAAGCCGGAGCATATCGGAGAACGTCACATGGGGACAACGGAAGCGGTTTGCTGATGGTAAGGTCAGTATGCCGTACAAACAGTTCCTCGGCTATGAAAAAGGAGAGGACGGTACACCCGTGATAAACGAAGAAGAAGCCGCAATCGTCCGGCTCATCTACAAACTTTTCCTTGAGGGCAAGACGCCCGCCGGTATCTGCCGGTATTTGGAGCAACAAGGTATTCCGACGCCGTCCGGCAAGCAGAAATGGAGCCAGACAACGGTTGACAGTATGCTCTCAAACGAAAAATACAAGGGCGACGCGCTCCTGCAGAAGAAGTTCACGACTGATTTTCTGACGAAAAAGATGAAGGTCAACGAGGGCGAGGTGCCGCAGTATTACGTGGAACACAGCCATGACGCTATTATTGAGCCACTGGAATGGGACATGGTGCAGGCGGAGATTGCGCGGCGCAGGTCGCTTGGCAGAGCCTACAGTGGCAACAGCGTGTTCTCATCGAAGCTGGTATGCGGTGATTGCGGAGGGTTCTTCGGTCAAAAAGTGTGGCACTCCAACGACCCATACCGCAAGGTGATATGGCGGTGCAACAGCAAGTTCAAGGGCGAGATGAAATGCACAACGCCGCATCTGGACACGGAAACCATCCAGCGGAAGTTCCTGATAGCTTATAACCGGCTGATGGCAGACCGCGAGAGTGTTATCTCCGACTGCGCTTCGATGCGGCGAGTGCTTTCTGACACCTCGGCGCTGGACGCAGAGCTGGAAAGCCTAAACGAGGAAATTACGGTTGTGGCGGAGCTGGTCAAAGCCTGTGTCAGGGAAAATGCTTCTACGGTACAATCGCAGGAGGAATACGCCAAGAAGTACAACGGGCTGCTTAACCGCTACGAGAAAGCGACGGCACGGCTTGCGGAGGTGACTGCCGAGAAAAAGCGAAAGCATGACCAAGACCGTGAGCTCCGGTTGTTCATCGAGGCACTAAAGAAACAGCCACTCGTCCTCGATGAATGGGACGAAAGGCTGTGGATTGCGATAGTTGACCGAGCGACGGTGTACTGCGATGGCAAAATCGTGTTCACATTCAAAAGTGGCAGCGAGATTGAGGTGGAGCGTTAAGTTCTCCGCCTCTTTTTATCGGGATAACTAAGCGTAAGCGCGGGTATGAAACTATTTTTGAGTAGAAATGAAACCCCACGAAAAAAGTGAAACTATTTCGAGCAATCGAAAGCATAGGTGCGGGGATGGCTTTGATTCGGTCGAAAACGCAGCTTTTCAAAGGTAGACTGTCTGCGTTTAGAACCCCACAAAACGCAAAAAAAACCGTAAACACAGGCTTTTCAGACTTAAAATAAGAACGCTAATGTTGACACTTACCGTATCAATATTAGCGTTCTTATATGGTCCGAGTGACAGGATTCGAACCTGCGGCATCCTGCTCCCAAAGCAGGCGCGCTACCAACTGCGCTACACCCGGTTATTTGCAATTCTTATCTTTTTCTCTGTCCGAAAGCCATGGCTTCCCGCAGAAGACTTCTATCGATAAGTATAGCAAACTTTGAATAGCGGTGTCAAGCTATAAAATCAATCTCCTCACCCGTAATGCAGTGCAATCATCAGAAAGAGCATATCGTCTCTGCTGTGCGGCAGGCGATATGCCCTTTTTGATTGCTCTTCCAGCTGCATTATTGCTGTCTTTGCAGGTATTCTTCAATATATTTGGATGCGACCGCTCCGTCTGCTGCCGCTGTCACAATCTGCCGCAGCGGCTTGGTGCGTACGTCCCCTGCTGCAAATACACCGGGCAGACTGGTGCGCGTTGACTCATCCGCTTCGATATAACCCTGTGCGTCGAGCGCCAGCTGACCATCTAGCAGCGCTGTATTGGGCACCCGCCCAATCGCCACAAAAACACCGTCGCAGGCAAGCGTGGTCTGCTTCCCCGTTACCCGATCCGTCAACGCAAGTCCTGTCAGCTTTTCTTCATGAAGCAGTCGGTCAATCTGCGCATTCCAGACAAATTCTATATTCTTTGCCTGCGTCAGCGCATCCAGATACCCCTTGCCCGCTCGCAGCGAGTCCCTGCGATGCACCAGATATACTTTTTTGCAAATCTTTGAAAGCGTCAGCGCATCGGCTGCGGCAGAATTACCACCGCCTGCAACTGCCACCACTTTGTCCTTATAATACATGCCATCGCAGGTAGCACAATAAGCCACACCGCGCCCTATCAGCTCTTCTTCGTCCGCAAGCTCCAGTTTGCGGGGTGCGGCTCCTGTGGCGAGCACAACCGTACGCGCTTCCACGTCCCCGCTGCTCGTCGAAATAATCTTGGGACTCGATGCAAGTTGCAGCCCTGTCACCTCGGCAAATTCGCTGACCGCACCAAAACGCTCCGCGCCTGCCTGCATCTTCTCCGCCAATTCAAAGCCGTCAATCCCGTCCTCAAAGCCCGGATAATTGTCGACCTGCGTTGTTGTGGACATCTGACCGCCCGCACTGAGCATTTCCAGAACCAATGTTGAAAAACCGGCACGGACACAATACAGCGCTGCGGAATAACCTGCCGGACCGCCGCCGATAATGACTACGTCATAACGTTTCTCCATATAAACACCTCACATCATGATGCCGCGAGAGCCGCCCGTAACACCGGCAACCTTATTTTTAATCGCATTGTCTTGCTCCTTCTCGAGTGAACTTATGCCATTTGTCCGTTAATCCACTCCTCGAGCTGTGCCTGCGAAGAAGGTGCGACCAACTTCTCACCGTGCTGACCGTTCTGATACAGATACAGGGTGGGAATGGTGGATGCATCAAGCTTTTGTCCCAGTTCCGGCTCATCATCAATATTAATCTTGCCGATGGGAAGCCCATCGCCCAATTTATCCGAAAGGCGCTCCAACACCGGGGTCAGGCGGCGGCAATAAACGCACCACGGCGCCCACAGCTCCACCAGCACTGGTCGGCCGGCATTTTCTACTTCAGCGGCGAAATTTTCCTTGGTAATGGTCTGAATCATGAATGAAACCTCCTAAATCGTGCGTCCTATGAGGGAAGCAGCGTCGGAAACAACCGACGCTTCCCCCTACCGCGACGCTGTGTACTGTTAAACTTCCTTTTTCCACAACCCATGCAGGTTGCAGTAAGCATATGCGGCAACCGCCTTGTCACCCTTGAGGATGAAGTCTGCTGCTGGCTGATCGCCCGGCTTGAGGCATCTGCGCTGGCCGCCGTGCTCTGTCTGCAAATAAATCCACTGGATAAAGTGTTCCTCCGCCATGGGATGCTCTGCCGAGCCGACTGCCACATGCACGGAATCACCCTGAACGGTAATGACCGGCACATGCTTTTCCTGACTTGCGTCAGTGGTGTTCGCGGTCAATTCAATCATCGCCTCGCCGCAGCAGACGAGCGTGCCGCCGCCTTGCTGAATCAGGCCTACGAGATTGCCGCAATGCTTGCAAAAATAAAACTTTTGATTATTCATCACAATTCTCCTTTTTGTCATACCTGATCGGGCTTTAATGTTGCCGCAATCAGTCCGTTGTTGTCTAGCGCTGCAAGTTCTTTCACCTTGTCCATGCACAGTCCCATCGCCTCGGTGATTCGTCTGCCATACTCTTCATCAGCAAGATAGCAGTGCACCGCATGCCTGTACTTAATATTTGCAGTCACCGGCTGAATATTCCGCGCGGTGTTTTCAATGAGAATTTGTCTTTTTTCCTCGCTCATCAGGCGATACAGCTCGCCGCCTGCGCGGAAACAGTCGTCCGTCGGATCATCCTTGGGATCGTAGCGCCACATTGCGCCGCTGATCTCGAGCGGCGGCTCCATGACCTCAGGCTGTGCCGTCCATGCGCCCATGCTGTTGGGCGTATACGCAGGAGCGCCGCCGTAATTACCGTCTGTACGCATCGCGCCGTCACGGTGGTATTCGTTCACCTCGCACTTGGCACGGTTGACCGGAATTTGGTTGTGGTTAACACCTAAACGGTAGCGCTGCGCGTCGCCATAGGCGAACAGGCGACCCTGCAGGAACTTATCCGGCGAAAACCCGATGCCCGGCACGACATGTGCAGGGGTAAACGCGGCCTGCTCGACTTCGGCAAAATAGTTTTCCGGATTGCGGTTGAGCTCAAGCACGCCGACCTCAATCAGCGGGAACTCCTTGTGCCGCCAGATTTTTGTGATATCGAAGGGGTTCTCATAATGCGCTCTGGCCTGCTCCTCGGTCATAATCTGCACATACATCGTCCACTTCGGATACTCTCCGCGTTCAATCGCATCATACAAATCCTTGCCGTGATACTCACGATCCATGCCGTTGATGCGTTCGGCCTCCTCATCGCTCAGGCACTTGATGCCTTGCTGCGTGAGCAGGTGGAACTTGCACCAAACCCGCTCGTTCTTCTCATTATAGAAGGAAAAAGTATGCTCGCCAAACACGTGCATGTGACGGAACGAGGCCGGAATGCCGCGGTCAGACATCACAATGGTGGTCTGGTGGAAGGTTTCGGGCAGCAGCGTCCAAAAATCCCAGTTGTTTTGCGCGGAACGGCGGCCGGTGCGCGGGTCACGCTTGACTGCACGGTTCAGATCAGAGAAATTATGTACGTCACGGATAAAAAAGGTCGGCGTATTGTTGCCTACGAGATCCCAGTTGCCCTCTTCGGTGTAAAATTTGCAGGCAAAACCGCGAATATCGCGCTCACAATCAGCCGCGCCGCGCTCGCCTGCCACAGTAGAGAAACGGACAAACGTTTCGGTTTCCGCGCCGGGCTGCAGCACCTTGGCCTTGGTGTAGCGGGAGATATCCTGCGTGACGGTGAACTTACCGTAAGCACCCCACCCCTTCGCGTGCATACGCCGTTCCGGAATGACCTCGCGGTTGAAGTGCGCCATTTTCTCCATCAGCCATACATCCTGCATTACCACCGGGCCACGAGGGCCTGCGGTGATGGCGTTTTCATTGTCAGCCACCGGAGCGCCGACCTCATTTGTTAGCTTTCTGTACTCATCCATACGTTCAAACCTCCATTTCTATATTTTTTACTCGGGACTCTCCCGGGATATGCTTGTATTGAGCAGTGCGGCTTAAAACGCCGTCACAAATCACTCATTTTACCGCCCCAAATAAATCATTGAGCGCTTCGCTCATGGTCGGGTGGTTGAAGATTCCATCGCGCAGCACGGTATACGGCAGTTTCGCATCCATGCACAGCTTAATGAGGTTAATCATCTCCTGTGACTCGGCGCAGAAGAAATGTGCACCGAGAATCAAATCCGTGTCGGCATCTATCAAAACCTTGAGCATGCCGGTCGGCTGCCGCAGCACATGCGCCTTCGGAATGGCCGCTGCGGGCAGACGCGCGCTTTTCACGGTATATCCCTTTTGCGCCGCTTCTGTTTCGGACAGTCCCACCCGGGACAGCGGCGGGTCAAGGAATACCGTATACGGTACTGCGCCGCGATTTTCGGTGGTGCGGCTGCCGTCACCCAGCAGATTTGATTTGACAATGCGGAAATCATCGAGCGAAATATAAGTGAACTGCAGTCCGCCCACGATGTCGCCCATCGCCCATATATGAGAGGCGGTTGTGCGCAGGTGCTCGTCAGTCTTGACTGCGCCGCGCTCGGTCAGTGCAACCCCAGCGGCCGCGAGATTCAGCTCCGCCACATTGGGCCGACGTCCGGTCGCGACGAGAATCGCGTCGGCCTCCAAAGCGTATGCGCTGTCTCCGCTTTCCAAGGACAGAACCGTGTGATCGCTTTCCTCCCGCACCGAACGAATGGTAGTGCTGCGCAGTACGCGCACACCGCGTGCGGTCAGGCTGTCCAGCACCGACTGCGCTACCTCAGCGTCCTCGCGGGGAATAAAGGCTTCTCCGTCCTGAATCACCGTGACTTCCGACCCGAAATTTGCAAAATAGGAGGCAAACTCCAGACCGATATAGCCGCCGCCGATGATGGCCAGACGGCGGGGCAGCTCTTCCCGCTCCATCAGCGTTTCGCTTGTATAGACAAAGTGGTTGTTTTCCAGTCCTTCAATCGGCGGAACAAACGGGCGAGAGCCGGTATTGAGGAAAAACTGCTCGCCGTATACCTCCTCCGAGGTGCCGTCCGCATAAGCGACTGAGATACGATGCGGATCGAGAAAGGACGCCAAGCCTGTCAGCACTGTCACACCCGCCGACACTGCCTTATCATAGTTCTTCTGACGCAGCATCGCGGTCAATCGCCGCTTTTCCGCAATTGCGTTTTAATAGCGCACAGCCTTTTCCTCGAATGCACCGCCCTGCGCGGCGGATAGGCGTGCGCTGTGCTCCAAGGATTTGGTTGGAATGCACGCCACGTTGATGCAGGTGCCGCCGTACATCTTGGGATCGCGCTCAATCAGCGCTACCGTCTGTCCGGACTGTGCGAGCGTGCCTGCCAAGGGCTTACCGCCCTTGCCAAAACCAATGATGATACTGTCAAACTTTTTCATTGTGTTCTCCTCCCATGATGGAGCCGTTATCGTTGATTTCCTTTATTGTAATCGTTTGGAAGTCTTCGGTCTATTGAATTTTCAACACTAAGAAATATTTCATGACAGCGGACGACGTTTTTTTCCACTCAGATTCATTCTACACACCGCCGCAAGTATAATCAGCACGGACGACACCAACTTTGCCGGGATGGCGGAAAAGCGGTTCGTCTCGGCGGCCTGGCCTACGGCTTCCAGCCGCTGAGCGCGCAGGATGCGGAAAACATTTTTCGCATGTGCCTGTAATGCAGCTTGCAGGACACACGACTTTTGTGATAAGCTGAACCCAGTCAAGAAAAAGAACATGTGAGGTGTGCCATGACAATTGCCGAAGTCAGCCAGAAATATGATATCACCGCAGATACCCTGCGGTATTACGAGCGCATCGGTCTGATTCCCAAGGTGCCGCGCACGAGCGGCGGCATTCGGAATTATGATGAGGATTCCTGTCTCTGGGTTGAACTGATGAAATGCATGCGCGCATCCGGTGTGCAGATTGAAGCGCTGATTGAATATGTGGCGCTGTTTCAGCAGGGAAATGTCAGCCTTGATGCCCGCAAGGTGCTGCTGATCGAGCAGCGCGACCAGCTCACAGCCCGCATGGCGGATATGCAAAAATCGCTTGACCGGCTCAACCATAAGATTGACCGCTATGAGCAGGGACTGATGAAAATGGAAACGATGCTCAAGCGAAAACCGGAGTAACCTCGCTCTATTTTGCGCCGTTTTGGCTTGACGGCGCCGCAATCCGCGATACAATAAAATTGCAAAGATAAAAACACTGTTCCGGTCGGTAGTCCGGACGCGGCGTTTGCCGTCAGTAACCTGCCTCCTTGGTTGTCCGTTCTTTGCAGGCGCATAGCAAAGGAGGAACAACCATGGATCAAACCACGTGCAGACTGACTGTTAACCGCCTGATTCAGAAGCGGCTGAAAGGACTGCGACGCGTCAACCGCGAAGTCCAGCGCCATCACATCGTCCCAAGCGCGGTTGAGGAACGCAACCTCGCGCCGCCCGTGCGTGCGGGTAAACGCTGCCGAGTCTGCCCGCTCGAGATAGTGGGACACCGCGTCTGCCGTCAGCCCCGCTTCCAAGAGCGCCGCACGGATGAGTTCCACCGCGAAGGCATGCAGATTCGCCCAGTCAAAGGCGGTAAGATCATATGCCACCGCTGTAAACCGCGAGGAACAATGCACCGCAAGCAGACTTTCCCTCCCATGCAGCGCGATGCAGTGCAAATCCCAACAGCTGCGGCGATCTGCCGCTTCGCCGTAAGGCACTCCTTTTTGGCCAAGTTTTCGCTGTAACGGAATCGTCAAACCGAACTGCAGCAGCGCGTTCAAATCAAAATGCCGTCGCAGTGGTCGATTTCATGCTGAATCACCTGCGCCACAAAGCCGGAGTAGGTCTGCCTGCGCTTTTGAAAGCCGAGATCCAGATACTCCACCTCTACCGACCGATGACGCGTTGTCTTTCGTGTGCCGGCGTGAGACAGACAGCCTTCCTCCGCTACGTAAGTCTCCCCCGACCTGCCGACAATCACCGGATTGAGCATCGGCACGGGCATGCCGCCCATATCGACTGCGATAATACGCTTATTTACGCCAATCATGTTAGCTGCCATGCCGACGCAGCTTGCCGTGTTGGCTGTCAGTGTATCCATCAAATCCCGCACCACGGGCAGATCATCCCGTGTGGCCGGAGCCGCCTTTTGATTGAGACGAAAAATATCGGTAACGATGTTTTTAACCATAGCTCTTTGCACCTGATTCTATCAATTTTATCCGGCGGTAAACCGAATTGTTCTTGCTTCTAGCATAGCAGAAAAATGTCGAATTTTCAAACCCCTCGCACGCCCCCAATTATGCACAAAACAAAAATAATAAATTTCTCTTACTTTTTGGGGATAAATATGCTATAATTAATATGCAACGAGTAGTTTTGACAAACGCAAGTCCTGTTGTCAACGCTGCACGTTTTCTTTTTTACATCAACAGACGCGCGAAAAGAAGGGTTGAACAAGAGATATGAACAAAT
Source organism: Butyricicoccus sp. Marseille-Q5471 (assembly GCF_951230135.1). GTDB lineage: Bacteria > Bacillota > Clostridia > Oscillospirales > Butyricicoccaceae > Agathobaculum. Next base: position 350,346 of record NZ_CATNVC010000002.1, read on the forward strand.
ATCAAGTGGGAGATTTGGTTGTTTACAGCAACAGCGGTATTTGCCGTGTAACCGAAATCGGTCTTCGTCCGGATTTGGGCGACAATCCGGAGCAGCTGTATTACACCCTCACACCTCTCTATCGAAGCGAAATGATTTACACGCCGGTGGGCGGCGGTGTGTACATGCGCCCTGCGCTCGGCAGAAAGCAGGTGCTCGACCTGATCGCGCAGATTCCTTCCATCCCCGAGCTGATTCTGGAGAACCGCAGCTTTAAGAGCTCTGCCGAAACCTATCAGCGTGCGTTGCAGAGCCATGACTGCCGCGATTTGGTGCAGCTGATAAAGACGATTTACACCAAGAATCAGACAGCCTTTCGTCAGAAGCGCAATTGCAGCCAGATTGATCAACGGTATATGACACGTGCGGAAGACCTGCTGTACGGGGAGTTTGCCGCCGCGCTCGATATTCCGGTGGACGGTGTTCAGCAGTATATCTCCAGCGCAATCGGTCCCATGGAGCCCGCATAAATGCAAAGCCGCCCCGAGGGGCGGCTTTTTTGTGTCATTGATTCATGGTATAATAACTGCACAAAATACTTGTACAGGAGCTGATTTGCATGACAGATTTCTTCCTTTATGGGGAAAATGAAATACAGCATTTAAAAAAATGTGACGCAAAGCTGGCCGCAGTCATTGACCAAATCGGCCATATCGACCGTCCGGTCATTCCCGATTTGTTTGAAGCACTCGTCAACGCAATCGCCGGACAGCAGATTTCGTCCCGCGCACTTGAAACCGTCTGGGCACGCATGCAGCAGCGTCTCTCCCCCATCAATCCCGCTCATTTTGACGCGCTTACGGCAGAGAAAATCGCCTCCTGCGGCCTGTCAATGCGCAAAGCGGGATATCTAAAGGCCATTGCGGCGCAAGCCGTCAGCGGTGCGCTCGATCTGGATGCGCTGCATGTCTTACCGGATGACGAAGTCTGTCATCGCCTGTGCAGCCTGCCCGGCGTGGGCCAGTGGACTGCCGAAATGCTGCTCATCTTCTCGCTGCAGCGCCCCGATGTGCTCAGCTTCGGCGATTTCGGCATTCGCCGCGGCCTGCGCATGGTGTATCATCACCGAGAACTCACACCCGCGTTGTTTGAAAAATACCGCCGCCGTTTTTCGCCCTGCGGCACTGTGGCCAGTCTGTATCTCTGGGCGGTTTCCGGCGGCGCAATTGATGGTTTACTTGACCCTGCACCCGCAGGGCCTAGTCGAGCTCGCGCACCTGCCGCAGCAGATCGTTAATTCGGTACTGCGGCATGTATCGCGGCCCAAGCTGCAAAATCTTCCACAGCGGCATGTTCCATACGCGACGGCGCATGCGTACATCCTGCAGCATTGGAAATTCACGCAGCAGCAGATCCCGCACACGCGGATTGCTCATCATTTCACCCACTGTGATGCGGTTGTTCTTCAAGTCCATTCCATCATCTCCTGTTTCAGTCTATGCGGTTGTCAGCGCAGCACGCGCTGTGTTACAATATGATAGAAGAGGTGATTTGTATGAGCGCAAACTGCGATACCTGTGCCTACAATGTGTATGATGATGAGATGGGTGAGTATTTCTGCGAAGCCTATCTGGATGAGGATGAGATCTGCCGCATGCAGATGAACCCGAACCGTTCCTGCCCTTATTATCGGTCGGACGATGATTATGCGATTGTCCGCCGCCAGAACTGAGTTTCATGAGGTGATACCACTATGACTGAAAAAGAAAAAGCCGCTGCAGGACTGCTCTACCAAGCCTTTGACGAGGGTCTGACTGCAGAGCGCGTTCAGGCACAGGATCTGTGCTACGACTATAACCTGCTCCGCCCCTCGCAGCTTGAGGAGCGCACAGCACTTTTGGATGCACTGCTCGGCTCACATAAGGGCGAGTTTCTCGTGGAGCAGCCCTTTCACTGCGACTATGGCTACAACATCCACATCGGCACACATTTTTACGCAAACTGCAACTGTGTCATTCTGGACGAAGCGCCGGTGATATTCGGCGACCATGTCCTGATTGCGCCCAACTGCGGTTTTTACACCGCCGGCCATCCGATGACCGTGGCGGAACGCAACACAGGTCTGGAATACGCAAAGCCGATTCACATCGGCAACAACGTCTGGATCGGCGCGAATGTGTGCGTGCTGCCCGGCGTGACCATTGGCGATAATACCGTGATTGCGGCCGGCAGTGTCGTGAACCGCGATATCCCGGCCGGCGTGCTCGCCGCAGGCAATCCCTGCCGTGTGGTGCGCGAGATTCAGGAGAAACCGCGCCGCATGATTCTGTAGCCCCTGCGCCCGTTTTACGGGCGTTTCTTTTTGCGCAATCCCGAAATCGTTTCCGATACTCATTTTCTTGTTAATTCACAAATCCCCCTCTCGTTTTTTGCTCAATTCAACATTTCTTTGTGTTTTATTCACAATACATTTCGTGTGTGATTGTGAATTTCGTACACGTTTACGATTGCCTTTTTATGCGATTCGATGTAGGATAATAGCAGATAAGAAATTAAAAAAAGAGAGGTACTTTACCATGAGCAAGAGCTTTTCCAATTTCCTGATGAACGCCGCGATGTTTGAGCTCGGCTGCGATCCCGCAGTCTCCCAGCTGTTTCGCAAGGACAGCCGCAAAACGAACCGCACCAAGTAAGAATATGAAAAATACCGGCAGGGCGTACGCCCTGCCGGTATTTTTTATGTGTGCATTAGAAGGGTTTAGTCCCTTTTCCGAACGCCATAGCCCATGTCCTGCAGCAAGTTGCTCAGCAGGTGCAAGCGCTCGGCCAGCATCTCATCATCCCGCGCAAGTGCGTCCGAAAACAGCTTGATGTCCTCATCAATCATCGGGTTTTCTGTGCATACCGAAACCGTCATGGCGTCGCCCTGTACGCCGACACGGTCAATCTGCGGATTCGCTTCATCATACAGCTTGGGATAGCGGTATGCATCCATGAAATATTGCCGCGCACGGCAGGTTAAAATCGCCAGATCAATGACGCGGTGCAGCGGCAGCTCCTCCGATTGGCGCGACCAGCGCTCGCCCGAATACCGCCAAACCTTGGCCGAAATATCTACGCGCCCGCGGTCATTCCACTGCGCCAGACCGAGCGACAGCCCTTTTGCATCACTGTCATAAGCATGGCGGCCGTCCACATTCTCATAGTTTTCTACCGTGATAACCGGCTTATGCTTGAGTGTAGTTGGAATCTTCATTGTGTTTCTCCTTTCCAATTAGTAAATTAGTAATTTAGTGTTTTTATTATAGCACGCACTGGTATGCCTGTCAAACAAAAAAAGCACCGCCCCAAAGCGGTGCTTTTTGTAAAATCACTGGACTGCTTCCACGGTTTCCGTACCGTTTTCGCGGTAAGTATAGACGGTAAACCCGTCATATGTCCAAATACCGTCTTCTCCCTCGCCCATGCAGCTCGGCGAGTAAGACGAAGAAGAGGGTGCGCCGAGCGCGGACTTGAGGCTCGAAGCTGCCTGTCCGACATACGCCTGTGCCTGCGATGCGGTCGGCTTTGCGGGCTCCGGCTTGGGCTCAGGCTTGGATTCCGGCTTGGGCGCCGGCGCGGTCGTCGAGCCGGATGAGCCGTTTGAACCCGACGTACTGCCAGACGTGGAGGAACCACCGGTCGGCTTGCTCAACGGCGGTGTCTGCGTGTTGCCGGTTTCCGTTTCCGGAATTTCGGCAGGCTTGTCAGTGGTTTCGCCGCTCGGCATGGACTCGGTGTTAGCATCATCCTCCACATTCATATCGGGTGCAATTGATTCATCCGAGGTAGGCGGCGTTGTCGGCTGATCCTTCTCGGGATCCTGCTTGTCGTTCGCGCCGCATCCGGCAAGTAAACTGCCGCACAAAGTGAGCGCAAGCAGCGTGGCTGTTAGTTTTTTCATGGTTCTATCCTCCATAGGTGTTTGTCTTTTCGACGAAATCCGCGCTTAGTTTGTTCCCAGCTGCGGCGGATATTTGAGTAGATTGCCGAGATTTCGCTCAACAATCTCAATAATTACCGTATCGCCCGTTCGTACCTGCTCCAGCGGATAGGGCATTTGGCGCGTGATAGTAGCTTCCGCAAAATCCTCGGCCAAAAACGGATAAAGCGCGTTGCCGAATGAGTCGCGGCACAGGAGCAGCCGGCCGCTGCCCAACGGATTGATCGTCTGAATCAAAATATCCTCTGGTGAGCGCGGCGGCGTCACATGCTCAAAGGTAAAATCATAGTCCTGCTGCTCTTCACGCGCCGTACCGGTCGGGTAGAGCATCTCATACAGATCCCCGCGATGTGTTTTTTCAATCATATACGGCTCGTCCGCAAAGACCTTGTGCGGCAGACCAAGGCTTTCCATCAAAAAATCATGCGCCAATGCCGCGCCGCGGTTGGTCCAGTGAGAATCCGTACGCAAATAGAGCACCTCATCCTGACTGCGCAAATACGCGAACAAATCCGCATAGTTTACGTTCATTTGCTCCAAATACGGCCTCACCAGCTCGTAATTTCCTGCCGGACCACCTTGCAGATAGCGCGCGGGCATGTTTTCCGGATAAATCGAGTTTTTATTGGGCGCAATCGTAAAGATGAAGTTTGCACCGCGCTCTTCGCAAAACGCCTGCATCTGTGCGACCGTCTGCGCTATCTGACGCGCCTCCTCCTCGGAAAGCGTCGGCGTGTTCTGATAATCCTCAATCGTTTTGTTGTAGTAAAGCCAGCCTTTTTTACCGTAAATGACATCCGCCGCAGGCGAAGTGACAAGCAGCCCGGTTTGCAGAGCGGCATTCGCGGTCACCATCTGCTGTCGGAGCGCAAAATGGTCGGCGATATATGCGGTTGTTTCATCGAGTACCTTGTCATTTAGTTTCCCCTCTTCTGTCCACAGGCTGGGGATAGAAGCAAGGCGTTCGTTCGCGGCAGCCTGCGTCGGCGGCAGCACGAGCATACCGACCGACGGAACCAGACACAGCGCCAGAAAAGCGCCTGTAAACCATTTATATTTCATGATGGTCTCCTCAGAATCGAAAATAGATGAAGGGGTTAAAGGTGCCTGCGGAAAGATTGAGCATGCACAGCACCAACAGCGCCAATGCGCCGATCATACTCAGCGTCTGGCACTTCCCTTCCAGCCGCTTGACAACAGGTGCGCTGAGCACGAGAGCGAGCACCAGTGTGAGCAAAAACAGCGGTGTCAGCCCTGCGCAGACTGCAGCCGTCCCCTGCCACGACAGACCGAAGCCGGTGAACATCGCGGCAAACATTGCGCCCGCCTGCGGCAGAGTCTCCGCGCGGAACAGCACAAAGCCGAGCACCACGACAAGCAGCGTGTATATACGCCCTAATAGCTTACCCTTCAGCCGTTTGACTGGCAGTGCACCGCAGTCCTCCAGCACGGAAAACAGGCCGTGCCACAATCCCCAAAGTACAAACGTCCAGCTTGCGCCGTGCCAGAGTCCGGTTGCGAAAAACACGAGAAAGCGGTTGCTCCACGTGCGGCCGTTCCCCTTTCGGTTACCACCGAGGGGGATATACAGATAATCCCGAAACCAAGAGGACAGCGAAATATGCCATCTGCGCCAGAATTCCTTGATTGTTGTCGCAGTATAGGGGTAATCGAAGTTCTCCAGAAAATGAAACCCAAAAATCTGCCCCATACCGATGGCCATATCGCTGTAGCCCGAAAAGTCAAAATAAATTTGCAGTGTGTAACAAATTGCACCCATCCATGCTGCGAACATGCCAATCTCACCTGCGGGCAGGGCAAATACGACATCTGCCATCTGCCCCATCGCGTTGGACAGCAGCAGCTTCTTGGACAAACCGCAGATAAACCGCCGAATGCCAAGCGCCGTCTGTTCTGCTGTCACGGTGCGCTCACTGATTTCGCGCGCGATATCGTGATACTTCACAATCGGGCCCGCAATCAACTGCGGGAAGAAGGCGATGTACAGCAGCACCGTGGAAAACGAACGGGCAACCAATGTCCGATCCCGGTACACATCAATGACATAGGAGAGCCCCTGAAATGTGAAGAAGGAGATACCGATCGGCAACACAATACCGCTCATCGGCAGTGACAGGCCGAGTGCGCCGTTGAGCGAGCCGATGATGAAATCCGTATATTTAAAAACACCAAGCAGACTGATATTGCCCAAAACCGCTATCACCGCGCCCGCTTTTCGATACCGTCCCGCCGCAAGCAGGCCGCAGCCGTAGTTGAGCGCGACCGAGGCGAGCAGCAGCAACAGATAAACTGGCTGTCCAAAAGCATAGAAAAGCAGACTGGCAATGAGCAAGAGCCAGTTTTTTGCCCGCACAGATGATAACATGCGATCCAATACAATTACCGTAGGCAAAAATACGAATAGAAAAATCGCTGAACTGAAAACCATATGAAAATTCCTTTTTTGTTTTTATGATTCCTCTTTTGTACCCGCATTAGTCAGAATGGAAGAATTTTGTCGGGCTTAGTAATAGACGCACAATCGACTTTTTTTGTTCCCTTCTTCCGCCGCCTGCGTTTTGCAAATGCAGAAGAGAGGTTTATCGGACAGTAAAACCGCTATCCTAGATACAGGAGGTGGGCAACATGATTTACATCTGTCTGGCAAAACAGTGCCATTTTCTTTTCATTGGTGACGCATCAATCCAAACCTGCCCGGACTGCGGCAAAAAGAGCATTCGCGCTGCCACGGCGGCAGAACGCATGGAATTTTTCCGCCGTCAGACTGAGCTGATGCACACCGAGCGCCGCAGCGGCTGATGCATAAAGCAAAAGACCTTCCGCGGCAGAGCCATCGGAAGGTCTTTTACTTACAGTGTTCGATTGTCATTGGTTTCAGCTACTCCTTCGGGCAGGCGAGCTGCCGTAATTTTAATCATTACTTAGCAGCGCGGCGAACCTTCTTGGCCTGAGCCTTGATACGATTGCTGTCCAGATCGAGCATGCGAGCTGCAACCAAATCGTTAAAGAAACCCTTCATCATGTGTTAATTCACTCCTTTCGTGTTTGAGGTTTTTCTCTCAACCTCTGTTATTATAATACACGTCAGGGAGTAAGAAAACAAGAGTCGGATTTTATGAATTACTCACAATCGACTACTTATATTTTTGTGCTTATTGCATAAAATAAAAAGTTATTTTTGTTTTATCTGATAATTTACATAATCTTAACTGTGCAATATGCATATTAAAATGGAATTTTATTGAATTTCTGCGTAATCAGCCGCCAGTTTTGCAAATAACGGCAATGCGCGCCGAATCGTCTCCGTGTGTACGCAGTAGGAAATCCGCACGTGTCCGGGCGCACCGAAATCCGTTCCGGGCACGAGCAGCAGATCATACTGCTTGGCACGTTCGCAAAATGCGCGGTCATCGGCCTCAAGAGACTGTGGAAACAGGTAAAACGCGCCTTCGGGTTTGACGCAGGAATATCCCATCTTGGTCAAGCCCTCAAACAGCAGGTCGCGGTTTTCACGGTAAATACGGATATCCGCTGTCTCAGCGGCACATCTTGCCGCCACGCGCTGAAACATGCTTGGTGCGCACACATAGCCCAGCACACGACCCGCGCCGCAAATTGCGGCATACAAATCGGCGCTGTCGGCTGCCTGCGGCGGAACCAGCACATAACCGATCCGCTCCCCCGGCAGCGAAAGCGACTTGGAGTAGGAATAGCACACAATGGTGTCCATGTAATAGTGCGGCACGAACGGCACTTCTGCCCCATCATATACAATCTCACGATACGGCTCGTCCGAAATCAAATAAATCGGGTGGCCATATTCCTTCGACTTTTCGTTCAGTACCTGCGCAAGGCGACAAATCGTCTGCTCGGAATAGACGACGCCGGACGGATTACAGGGCGAATTTATCACCAGCGCCTTGGTTTTTTCGTTCAGGCACTTGTCCAGTTCTTCAAAATTAATCTGGAAATCAGCCACAGACGGCGGCACAACCACGCACTTTGCCCCCGCACCGCTCTCGATAAAGCATTGGTACTCCGGAAAAAACGGAGCAAATACGATGAACTCATCTCCCGGGCAGGTCAATGCCTTGAACGTGACAGACAACGCGGCCGCTGCGCCCGCAGTCAGGTACAGGCAATCGCCCGTGTAATCGCTTCCGAAGCGGCGGTTAATCGACGCTGCAAGCTCACCACGCACTGCGGCATCTCCCTGCGCCGAGGTATAGCCGTGCGCTGCCACCGGGTCACCCGCCGCGATATCCAAAATCGCCTGGCGCACGCTTTCCGGTGCGGGCACATTGGGATTGCCGATTGAAAAATCAAATACATTTTCTCGGCCGACCTCGGCCGCACGACTGTTGCCATATTCAAAAATTTCACGGATCGTCGAACGGCGCTTGCCGAGCGCGACCATATTCTCCGCTAACATAATAACCCCTCCAGTCAGATAATTCATTATAGCACAGCGATAAAACAGATTCAACAGCAGCTCTGACCACAAATTCAAAGGGTCTCCCGAATATTCGGGAGACCCTCTTGCAGCCATGTGGCCAAGCAATCTTAGTAATTTTCAGCCTTGATCTGGAAATAGGCCTGCGGATGTTCACAAACCGGGCAAACATCCGGTGCCTGCTTGCCAACTACAATGTGGCCGCAGTTCGAGCACTGCCAGATGCAGTCCCCATCCTTCGAGAACACGGTCTTGCTCTCTACGTTGCCAAGCAGCTTGCGATAGCGCTCCTCATGCTCCTTCTCGATTGCAGCGACCTGCTCGAACAGGAATGCGATATCGCTAAAGCCTTCCGCATGTGCATCCTTTGCAAAGGTTGCATACATGTCGGTCCACTCGTAGTTCTCGCCTTCAGCAGCCGCCTTCAGGTTGGTTGCAGTATCATCAATTCCATCGTTGAGCAGCTTAAACCAAATCTTGGCATGCTCCTTCTCATTGTTTGCGGTCTCTTCAAAAATCTGAGCGATCTGGACATAGCCATCTTTTCTAGCCTTGGACGCAAAATAGGTATACTTATTGCGCGCCATCGATTCGCCCGCAAATGCGGTCTGCAGATTGGCCTCCGTCTTACTGCCCTTTAAGTTTGCCATAATAACATTCTCCTCACTTTTTATCGATTAGACGGCCGCTGCCGTCCGGTTCACAAGCTTATGTGGTATGCTGTTTGGCGCGGCACGTGGAACAAACGCCCTCAAACAGGATTTCATACCGCTCAACTGCGATGCCGCATGCATCCTCCACCTGATCGATCAGATTGGTCAGATAAGGCATCGTCACATCCTGCACTGCGCCGCAGCACGTGCAGCGCACATGATAGTGCGGCTGGATATTAAAATCGAAACGATCCGCGCTGTTTGCAACCGGTACGCGCTGGATGACACCCTGCGACGCAAGTTGGTTCAAATTGCGGTACACCGTGGCCTTGCTGATGGAAGGATGGGCGCTGGATACAGATTCGTATACGGCGTCCGCAGTCGGGTGATCGTGCATGCTCAGTACCGTGTCCAGCACAATTTGGCGCTGTACAGTATTTCGGGTTTGCATGGTCGTACCCTCCCTTCTTAAATAGGAATATTTCTTAATTAAGATTATAGTCACACAAAAGGCTCTTGTCAAGTATTCCCCGAAAAAAAGTAAAAAAACGCTTTTGCCCTTATCCTGGGGCAAAAACGTTTTTTCTGCTCGGTTTAGCTGGCCGACATGCCGCTCCACACGCCGCTCACACGTTCCCACACATCGCCGTCGGTCATAGCGTCTGTGTTCATGTGCATGCGCAGCATCATCCGTCCTGCATTCACATAATGCAGTTCCAAATCAGCGCCGCCCTCGTCTGCCATCAGGTTGGCAAAACGCACTTCGGGCAGCACCTTGTCGCAATAGCCGACAAAGCGAATCCCTGCTTTGTTCTGGTGTATTGCAATCTCAATGAGCTGATCGATAATTTCATCATGGCTCTCATCGTCAAAAAGAGCGACGAGCAACGAGCCGGATGCGCGGTTAATCATGCGGCAGTCCGACCACAGATGGCTCATTCGTTTCATAACGGTTTGCGCCAGACGGCCTTCGCCTTCTCCGTCGCCCAGAATCACACCGACTGACATTCCTTCCAGCAGGGCGATCATGGATTGCTTGATGATACGGATAGCCTGTTCCGTTTTTTCATTGGATGCGATGACATACTCTGCTGTATTCTCTGCATCCACAGTACGCCAAAGGCTCCAACCCTCGTCACTGTCGGCATGAATCGTAAGATCCGGTTTTGTCTTGAGCGCGGAACTCATAATCTGGTACACTTCCTTTAAATATTCTTAGTAAACCCATTCCTATGTGATACCGATTTACGGTACCATTATCCCAATCTTTTGCGTTATTCTATCACGGCCAACCCCGGCACGCAAGCGCAAAATCGAATTTTTGTGAACAATGTCGATTGATTTTTTTAAATTTTCTTGAAAATGGAATATCTATTGGTCGATATGCTCAGTTTGTTCGTTTGGATTTCTCTTTCATTGTTGATATATGAAATAGCTTCCCATTTCCCTTGTGCACATCGCTGTATTGTAATCGGTTTCACACTTTTCTTTCTCAGCAAGACGACGAAAAACCCGCCGAAGCGGGTTTTTCGTTTTATAACACGTAAAGAAACACCATCAGGTAGTGACAAACACTGCCCGCAATGACGAACAGATGAAACAGCTCGTGGAAACCAACCAGCGGGCCGAGGTTCGGCTTTTTCAAAATGTAAATAATGCCTCCGATGGTATAAAAGATTCCCCCCGCCGTCAGCAGCGCAATCGCAGGCGCCGGCATGGACAGCACCACGCTGAAGTCAAACGCAATCGCCCATCCGAGCAGCAGATACAGGCTCGTTCCCAAAAAGCGGGGCGCATCAATCCACAGCAGCTTGATGGCAATACCGGCCAGTGCAATCAGCCAAATCACGCCGATAAAGGCATAGGATCTCGGCGCGGGCATAAATCCCAGTACAATCGGTGTATAACTTCCCGCAATCAGCACATAAATCATGCTGTGGTCCAATTTTTTCAGCCGTTTTAGGATGACGCCGCCTTTGCCTGAAAAATGGTACACGCTGCTCGCTGAATACAGTGCAATCAGCGACAGGCAAAATACCACTGCGGCCGCAGCCATCTGCCCGGATACATCGCTGTCAAACAGCAGACGGGTCAGCATCAGCAACAGGCCGAAACCCGACAACACCGCGCCGACAAAATGCGAATAACTGGAAAAGGGTTCTCTGGCTTTTAAAAACGCATGCGGCATAGCGACTCCTCCTCGGACTTTCAATATGGTTTTCAAAACTACTTTGTATCTACTATAATACTACATTCCTCTAAAAATGCAATACCTCAAATGTAAATTTATTGTTGCCTTGCCGATAAAAAAATACACCTGCCAAAAAGCAGGTGCATCAAAATGATTTTTCTCTCAATTATGCTGTAATTTCTACCGTCTGCGTGCTTTCATTCCAGTCCACACGAAAGCCGCACAAATCGCCCAGACTTCGCAGCTTATAGAAGGTATTGCCGCCGATATTGAACGCGGCAACCATATGCGTTTCCCCATCTGCCACGGTTGGCTCGACGATTGACTGCACATTCTTGGTATCTCCCGGAATGGCCGCGTACTCGGTTCCGAGCGGCGTGTAGGCCTTAAACGAAGTCAGCTCCACGCGGTTTTGTTCCTGATTCCACTGCACATCAAACCCTCCGGCCGCACCGGTCAGCAGCTTTGCCACATCACGCACACGAACGTAGTTACTGCCGCCGATGTTATAAGCCGGCAGCTTTTCTACCGCGCCGTTGACACTGACTGCCGCAAGCGAAGGAACCGCATTTTCGCGCTGCCGCAGCAGCGACGAAAGTGGCTGCTTCATTTCAATTCGATATCGCGGCAGACGGTTCAGCCCATTTGCAATATTGGCTACGCCCGGGTTAGTCAGCGTGCTCACGCGCACACCGTTCTGCGACAGCAGCGGCGGCATCCAACTGTCATATGCGCCAAACGGATAGGAAAAATAATTGACCGTATCCACTCCGATATACTGCCGAATCAGCGAAAGGCCAATGGTCAAATCGCTGCCCACACGGGCATTGTACGCGCTCCGGCTCTCGCCGTTCAGGCGCTGCACGCCGTCAATCCCGTTGGGTGAGGTATTGCCGGTGTACTGCGGATTGTGCAGGTTGTAGGTATGCAGACCGACCTCCACCACGCCGCTCTCGGACATTTCGCGCAGTTCTGTCCATGTCAGGATATGACGGTCAGCGGTGGTATAATTTTCGTTCTGGATATTAATCGCAACGACCGCAATCGCGGCCTTCAGATTATTTTGCTGCAGCACCGGATACGCCATGGTGTAGTTGGAACGATATCCATCGTCAAACGTAATCATTACCGGTTTTTCTGGCATTGCCGCCTGCCCCTGCTGGATGGCGATCAGATCGGCAGGCAGCACGGCCGTATAGCCAAACTGCTGTAAAAATTCCATATCCAGTCGAAAGCGTTCATCCGTGACCGTCATGCTGTTGGTCTTAGACGGATCGGTCGTAATATCGTGATACATTAAAATCGGCAGCTGCGTACCCGCGGCCTGTGCCGACAGTCCCACAGCCATCATCGCGCCGCAGAGTGCCGTGCACACCAATTTGCGTAACTTTGCTTTCATGACTCTCCCTCTTTTACTGCAGTTGCTCATTGCTTATCAGTATAACACGCTTTGTTTGTGCTGTCCACCCGCTTGCGTGCCATCCGCTTATGGTTTATAATGTTTGGGAAACGAGGTGAATGCATGCCAACGCTCCATACCCTCCTCGAGGAGGTTTTTTCCGATGCGGACATCCATCCCAACGATGTGCCCCGGCTTGAACTGTATATGGATCAGGTTCTTGCGCTGTTCGACGAAGCGCTGACCGATAACAAGCGCACACCCGAGGATAAGCTGCTGACCAAGACCATGGTGCACAACTATTCCAAGGAAGGTCTGCTCATGCCGGTCAAGGGCAAAAAATATACGCGGCAGCATATCATGCAGCTGCTGTGTGTCTACCATCTCAAGCAAACGCTGGCGCTGAGCGACGTAAAGGCGCTGACCGGCCGCAGCGATGTGGATTTTGAAGCCTGCTATGCCCGGCTGCTGCGCGCCAAGGAACAAATGCGCGACCTGATTCCGCCGCTGCTGCTTGAGCATCTGCCCGGCGATTCGCCCGACTCGGATGAGCGGCTCGCGCTCTGTCTCATCCTGTCCGAAATTTCCACCTACATGCGCCGTCTGTGTGAACAGCTGATTGACGGCACCGACGACGCTAACTAAATGTTAACCACCGGAGGCAAACAATATGTCCATAGAAAAAGCCAAAAAGCACCTGTCCCAGTTTGGTGCGGCTGAACGCGTGCTGGAATTTTCTGCATCGTCAGCAACCGTTGAACTAGCCGCGAAAGCGGTCGGCTGCGAGCCTGCGCGTATCGCCAAAACCCTGTCTTTTCAGACCGATGACGGTGTAATTCTGATTGTCGCCGCGGGCGACGCAAAGGTTGATAACGCCAAATTCAAAGCGCAATTCGGCTGCAAGGCCAAAATGCTGCCGCTCGGTCAAGTGGAAGAGGCAATCGGGCACGCGGTAGGCGGTGTCTGCCCATTCGGCGTAAATGAGGACGTTGCAGTCTTTCTCGATGAATCACTTCGCAGATTTGAGACCGTTTTTCCCGCCGCCGGCTCCGCACATTCTGCGATTGAGCTGACCATATCAGAGCTGGAACGTTTTTCCGGCTTCACCTGCTGGGTGGATGCCTGTAAGGGTTGGCAATGATGCGGCTGTCACTTGCGCAGTTCGGCGCAACTGCCGATAAGGCGCAAAATCTGGATATCATTCAAAAGTTTTCAGAATCAGCCGTTCAAGCAGGTGCATCGATACTGCTACTGCCGGAATACAGCATGTTTTATACCGTTTCGGACAAGCCTGCCGCATTTTCCGCGGCGGCCGAGTCCCTTGATGGGTCGTTCTGCACCGCGCTATCTGCCATTGCCCGCGCACACGGACTTTGGATTTGTGCAGGCATGTTTGAGCGCAGCAGCGACACGCGGCCGTTCAACACCGTCGTTGTGCTGAACGATGAGGGCGAGCTTGCCGGATTTCACCGCAAGGTCAAGCTGTTTGACGCATTCGGCTGCCGCGAGTCCGAGGAATGCCGTCCGGGCAACCGGCCGTTTCAGCCGATTGATACCCCCGTGGGACGGTTGGGTCTGATTACCTGCTTTGAACTGCGCTTCCCTGCCCTTGCCGCCGAGCAACGCGCGTTGGGCGCAGAGACCCTCTTCGTGCCTGCCGGTTGGATGTGCGGTGCAAACAAGGTGCTGCACTGGCGCACGCTGCTTGCCGCCCGCGCAATCGAAAATCAAATGACCGTGCTCGGCGTTTCCCAATCGGCGGAAGGTGTTTTTATCGGCCACTCTGCCGCCTTCGCGCCTGACGGCACAACGCTCGGCGCACTCGAAACCCAAACCGAACTGCTCACCATCACGCTTTGACATTGAAGGAGTATCACACGATGCATTTTGATCCTACGCTATACCTCATTACCGACAGCAGCTACCACACCATCGACACGCTGCTGCACGCGGTAGACGAAGCTTGTGCCGGCGGTGCAACCTTGGTTCAGCTGCGCGAAAAGGACGGCGGCGGGCGCGCGTATCTCGACCTGGCGCTGCGCGTCAAGGAGGTCACCGACCGCCACGGCATTCCGCTCATCATTGACGACCGCATCGACGTTGCACTCGCGTGCGACGCCGCCGGCGTGCATGTCGGCGCAACCGATTTACCGGTTTCGGTCGCCCGTGCGCTGCTCGGCCCGAATAAAATTGTCGGCGCAACCACCAAAACGCTCGAAGCCGCACAGCAAGCCTATACACAAGGCGCCGATTATCTTGGAACAGGCGCGATTTACCCGACAACCACGCATGTGACCACCAAAATCACCTCAGTATCGACGCTTGACGAAATCTGCAATTCCGTGCCTATCCCGGTCGTTGCAATTGGCGGACTGAACGCCGAAAACATGGATGTGCTGGCCGACAGCCCCATTGCAGGCATCGCCGTCGTGTCCGCGATTATGAAGGCAGACGACCCGCGCGCCGCCGCTGCCGCACTGCGAAATCGTGTGCTGCATATGTTCGAAGGCCGCGCGTAACCGAATCGGTCCAATCCGTTACATAGCAAAAGGGCGTATCGTCAGCGATACGCCCTTTTTGTTATGGTTTATGAAAGCGGAATCTCGATCCCACCTATCGTCAGGCTCGCGACCTCGTTCAGCGGAATAATCTCATCGAATAGCCCGCCCTTCTGGCAGTAAGTTTTTCCGTTTTTGGGCTCCATGCCACCGCCCAAATTGGAAAGATCAAGCATTGAACCATCCGTTTTGGTCAAAACAATCTTCACATCCTCAAAATACCGCTTGCTCTGCGCACTGTTGTAGGCACTTTCTCGTCCGGAGGGCGCGTCCTCCCACTCCACCGCGCTGTCAACTGTGTAATTCACCTGTATGCCGATCGGGGAAAGCGTAACTTCATCCACCGTCGCGCGCATATCATTCAGATCAAGTATCTGACCGGCAGGCAGGCCGACCGACGTATCCTCAAAATCGAAGTCAAATCGGAAGTTCCATTTGCCCTCGGCCAGCAAGTAGCTTTGCTCTCCGCTGTCAAAATACAAATTTTCAAAACTGGCTTTTGCCGTTCCCGCCTTCAGCGCCTTATCAGCGGTACGCATCTCAACAAACTGGATTTCATTGTCGCTTGGATTCTCGTCAATGAAGAAGGAGGAGCCGTGCATACCGCCCTGATAGCGGATGTCTGTATCCTGCTTTTCAAACCGTACCGGGAGATAGCCGTATTCATTGCCCTGAAGGTCAAACGTTGTGCCATCATCTTTCGTGATCGTATACGTGATCGCGTAGCTGTATTTATCCCCGATAATCGCGTCCGCTGTGACGGTCACACCGTTATCGGTTGCACTTGCGCCGACCGGACGGCCGATTTTATCGACAATCTCGGTGTGTGCCGTACCGAATACCCCTGCGAACGACTCGCTTGCCAGCTTGTTATAAACGACCGCCGCGCCCGCCCCGATTGACAGCACCAACGCTGCGGCCACGCCAACCGCCGCCAACCGCGGTAGCGGCCGGCGCACGCGGCCTTTGTGCTGCGCAGCCATCAGGCAGTCTGTCATTTCACGTTTCTGCTCGTCGGTAAAACGCAGCTCGCTCATTTTATCGTTATATTCCCTGTTCATACAGTTCGCCTCCCAGCGCTTTGCGCAGCTTGTCTCTGCCGCGCGCCAAATGTGTGGTAACCGCCGCCTCCGACCGTCCGAGCATACCGGCAATCTCGCGGATGGCATAGCCTTCATAATAATGCAGATAAACCGCTTCCCGGTATTTCTGCGGCAGCACCATGACTGCGTCCAGCACCGCGCTGTCGCCCCGCTCCGGCGCAGACACCTCGGCAACCGCCTCCAACCCAACCGTGCGCGAACGGAACACGTTGCGCAGCAAATCCTTGCAGGCGTTCGCCGTTGTGCGAATCACCCACGCCTTCTCGTGCGCCGCGCTGTCAAACGATGTTTCGCCAGTCAGCAGCTTGAGGAACACGGTCTGGCAGATGTCCTGCGCGTCATGCGTGTTTTTCAGATAGGTATAGCTCAGGCGCAAAATAAGGTCGGAATAGGTGCTTACCAACCGCTCGGCCTCTGCCCTGTCAAATTGTTTCATTGGTTCATCTCCTTTGGAGCAACGTCGCTTCACCTACAATACGATTACGCACGCAAAATCCTTGCACCGGAATTTAAAAAAGTTTCGCCCCCTGTCCTCACGCTTGACAAGGCGCTTTGGGAGGGGTATGCTGAATCCATAAACTAATGTCGTTAGTTTGGAGGGATAGATATGGCCAAGAAGGGACTCAGCAGAGAGTCTATTGTCGATACAGCGGCGCGGCTGGCCGAGCTGCACGGTTTGGAAAGCGTCACGCTGCGCGAACTGGCAGATGCGCTCGGCGTTAAGACCGCTTCGCTTTACAATCATCTGCAGGGACTTCCCGAGCTGAACGCTCGACTCGCGGAGCGCGCACTCGACCGGCTGATTGCGGCACTGATGGAGACCATGCGCGGCAAAGAGGGGGCAGATGCCCTCCGAGCGCTTGCTTTCGCCTACCGTGCCTTTGCCCACGAGCACCCCGAACTGTACAAAGCGATGCTGTGGCTGCCGCAGTTTGAGGAAACCCGGCTGATTGCGCTGAAAAATCAGTTTATGATGCTGTTTCGCGAGGTTTTGACGCCCTACAACTTATCGTACGACGAGCAGACGCACTTGTCACGCATGATTCGCAGTGCGCTGCACGGTTATGTCTCACTCGAAGCGGCAGGCTTTTTCCGAAAACCGATGTCTGCTGCGTCCGATGACAGCTTCGCCTGCATGATCGACCGTCTGTGCGAGGAAATTCAACGATTCGAGGTGACCCCCTATGGATAGCGATGCGCAGCGCCAAAAATTCATTCAAATGACCGAAGCACCGGTCGAGCCACTGATTTGCAAAATGGCGGTGCCTACCATCATCAGCATGCTGATTACCTCAATTTACAACATGGCGGACACCTTCTTCGTCGGCAAGCTTGGTACAAGCGCAACCGGTGCGGTCGGCGTGATTTTCCCGCTGATGGCCTTCATTCAGGCAATCGGGTTCTTTTTCGGTCAGGGGTCGGGCAACTATATTTCCCGTCAGCTCGGCGCACAGCACCGTGAAGAAGCCGAACGCATGGCGGCGACCGGGTTTTTCTCAGCGCTCGGCGCGGGACTGCTCATTCTTCTGGTTGGGCTGCTTTTTCAAAACCCGTTGTGCCGCCTGCTTGGTGCGACGGAGACCATTTTTCCCTTCGCCCTTGACTACATGCGCATTATTCTAATCGGCGCACCATATATGACGGCCGCACTTGTGCTCAACAACCAGCTTCGACTGCAAGGCAACGCGACCTATGCGATGGTCGGCCTTGTCTCGGGCGGCCTGCTGAACATTGTGCTCGACCCGCTGTTTATCTTCGGGTTCAAGCTGGGCATTTCGGGTGCGGCAATCGCAACCATCCTCAGCCAGCTTGTCAGCTTTTTTCTGCTGCTGCTCGGCGTCAGACGCTCGGGCGGCATCCAAATTCGGGCGCGCCTGTTCTCACCCAGCGTCAAGCGGTATTTGGCGCTTTCGAGCGGCGGCGTACCGAGCCTCTGCCGGCAGGGCCTGGCCTCAATTGCCGTCACCTGCCTGAACACGGCGGCACGCCCCTTCGGCGACGCGGCCATCGCCGCGATGAGCATCGTCACCCGCGTGACGCAGTTTGCGTCCTCTGCGCTCATCGGCTTCGGACAGGGCTTTCAGCCCGTGTGCGGCTTCAACTACGGTGCAAAGCGGTATGAGCGTGTTGTACGCGGCTTTTGGTTCTGCGTCAAAGTGTCGACCGGCGTGCTGCTCCTGCTCAGCGTGCTCGGGTGGATTTTTGCACCCCATCTTATCACTCTGTTCCGCGCGGAGGATGCGGCGGTAATCGAAATCGGCACGCGGACGCTGCGCCTGCAATGCCTATCCTTCCCGCTGCTCGGGTGGGTCATTCTGTGCAACATGCTGCTGCAGAACATTGCAATGACCGTTCGCGCCAGCGTGGTTGCGGCGGCGCGGCAGGGGTTGTTTTTTATTCCGCTTGCACTTATCCTGCCCCAAATATGCGGTTTGTTCGGCGTGCAGCTCTGTCAGCCCATCTCCGATATGCTTGCCTTTGCACTCTCGCTCGTACTGACCCTGCCGGTTCTCACCAAGCTTTCCCGATTACCCTCCGAAAGCTAAAAAAAGCGCCGTGTCTGAGACACGGCGCTTTTTAATAAACTTACAGAACCTTCTCTTCGTCCTTAACGTCCTTCATGGACAGGTTGACACGGCCCTTGTCGTCGATCTCCATGACCTTGACCCAAACCATATCGCCTTCCTTGACAGCGTCCTCCACCTTTTCAATGCGGTGGTCAGCCATCTTGGAAATGTGCACCATACCGTCCTTGCCGGGCAGCAGGTTGACAAATGCGCCGAAGGCCATCAGGCGAACTACCTTGCCGTAGTAAATCTCGCCGGCTTCCGGTTCCTTGACGATTGCTTCAATCATCTTGCGAGCCTTGTCCGCATCGGTTGCCTTGATGGCAGCGATGGTGATTACGCCGTCATCATTGATGTCGACCTTTGCGCCGGACTCGGCAACGATGCCCTGGATCACAGAGCCGCCCTTGCCGATAACCTCACGGATCTTGTCCGGATTGATCTTCATCGTGGTCATCTTGGGTGCCCAGTCGGATACATCCGAACGGGGCTCCGGAATGGCCTTGAGCATGACCTCGTCGAGAATGCCGTAACGTGCAACGCGGCACTTCTCAAACGCATCCTCAATGATGGTCGGGGTCAGGCCGTCGACCTTGATGTCTACCTGAATGGCGGTGATGCCCTTCTTTGTGCCGGCAACCTTGAAGTCCATGTCGCCATAGAAGTCCTCAACACCCTGAATATCGGTGAAGGTGGTCTCCTGACCGCCGTCGGTGATCAGGCCGCAGGAAATACCCGCAACCGGCGCCTTCAGCGGAACGCCTGCGTCCATCAGTGCGAGGGTCGAACCGCAGACCGAACCCTGCGAGGTCGAGCCGTTCGAGGAAACAACCTCGGACACCAGACGCAGCGCATACGGGAACTCCTCAACCGACGGGATGACCGGCAGCAGCGCACGCTCAGCCAGCGCACCGTGGCCAATTTCGCGGCGGCCGGGGCCGCGCGACGGACGGGTCTCGCCGACCGAGAAGGACGGGAAGTTGTAGTGATGGATATAACGCTTTTCCTTCTCTTCGAAGATGGTATCCAGCTCCTGCGCATCGCCCAGCGTGCCGAGTGTGCAGAGCGTCAGCACCTGCGTCTGACCGCGGGTGAACAGACCGGAACCGTGTACGCGGGGCAGCAGGCCGACTTCAGCAGCCAGCGGGCGGACTTCTTCCATACCGCGGCCGTCTACGCGCTTGCCGGAGGCCAGCCAGCGGCGAACAATCTTCTTCTGCAGCTTATCTACGCACTCACTGAGGTTTGCGCCGTGCTCCGTCTTGTACTCGTCGTCAAGGGTCGCTTCAAACGCATCGACAATCTTACGCACGCCCGCGTCGCGGACGGTCTTGTCGTCGGTATCCATAGCAACCTCGAACTGATCGTTCACAGCTGCCTCGAGCTTGTCGAACAGGTCGTGGTCGATGTCGTGGTGCTCATAGTCGAACTTCGGCTTGCCGATTTCGCTCTTGATGTCCTGAATGAAGGCGCAGAGCTTCTTGATCTCCTCGTGTGCTTCCATCAGCGCGTTAAACATCACGTCCTCAGGTACTTCCTTGGCGCCGGCTTCGATCATGACGATCTTGTCCTTGGTGGCGCACAGGGTAACGTCCATTTCGGAAGCCTGACGCTGCTCCATGTTGGGGTTGATGACGACCTTGCCATCAACAATGCCAACCTGACAGCCGCCGACCACGTAGTCAAACGGAATATCGGAAATCGAAACCGCGATGGACGCGCCAATCAGCGAAACGATTTCGGGAGAGTTGTCATAGTCGTTCTCGAGCACGGTGCAGACGATGGAAACATCGTTGCGCAGATCCTTCGGGAACAGCGGACGCATGGGACGGTCAATCTGACGGGAAGCCAGAATCGCCTTTTCCGACGGGCGGCCTTCGCGGCGCATGAACGAGCCGGGGATGCGGCCTACCGAGTAGAGGCGCTCCTCCAGATCGACGGAAAGCGGGAAAAAGTCAATGCCGTCGCGGGGCTTTGCCGACGCGGTCGCGGTGACGAGCACAGCGGTCTCGCCGTAACGCACCAGGCAGGAGCCGTTGGCCAGCTGTGCCAGCTTGCCGGTTTCGACGGTCAGCGTGCGGCCGGCGTACTCGGTTTCAAACACGCGTTGGTCTTTGAATGCAAAATGGTTGATGTTGCTCATGTTTGTCCTCCTTATACTTCTTGCGGAGGGCGGTGCATGGCTCTTTTAGCACTTGAAGCGGAAGCGAAAATAGGCTTCGTTTCTCCTTCAACTGCTAAAAAGCGCGGCCGCCGCCTTCCATGACAATACAGAAACAGGGGAGCAGATTGCTCCCCTATAACTTTGAAAACTTACTTACGAATGCCGAGCTTGGCAATCAGAGCACGGTAGCGCTCGATGTCCTTCTTCTGAAGGTAAGCCAGCATCGAACGGCGCTGACCGACCATCTTGAGCAGGCCGCGGCGAGAGTGGTTGTCCTTCTTGTGAATCTTCAGGTGCTCGGTGAGCTCCTGGATGCGAGCAGTCAGGATGGCGATCTGAACTTCCGGAGAACCGGTGTCGGTCGCGTGGGTGCGGTTTGCCTCGATAACGGCAGTCTTGTCTTCCTTACGGATCATAGTGATGTTTCACCTTTCAAAAATAAATTTCTTACCCGCACGCCGGGTCAAGGCGCGGTGAAGCGGCACGATAGGAACATGCCCTGTTACTCCTTTAACTAAGCGCGGGGCGAAGCACATATATATTACCACAGCAAAGCTTGTTTGTAAAGGATTTTTCCTTGATTTTATGCCTTTTTCAAACATCTTGGCGGGCATCACGCAGAACTGTGCCGTTTCCTGTCGAACTGCACAATTGTGAATAATTTGTTAAGCCGATTTTTATATCATTTTAACCTTGTCTCTCCACAAGATATAGTGCTATAATCTTTTCATTCCCCAGAACCACCCATGTTACTGGGTTAACTATCGAGAGAAAGCACGCGATGGGGCTGTGCAATAGCGCGGCCTAATGTCGCGTTCTTTTTTGTTTAAATGGAAAAACCTGCCGTTTTGGCAGGTTTTTTTGCGCTATGGCTGCTTCTGCATCAGTTTGTGAAAAAGAGGTAAAACTATGCAGACCGCACCCTGCAAAGCGTCTGCGAGGCCCTTTTCCCGCTATTCTTCAAATTTTTCGTGCCATATCACACATGGTCATCCGAATTCCTCCCAAGCATTTTATCGAACATTTGTTCGACTTCTTATGTTTTTCATAATACAATATCTAGTGCGACATGTCAAGCATTTTCTAGATAAGGTGGTCTGAAAGGAGTCCTGTCCACATACACTAAACAGGAAAGGAGGCGGCGCCCATGCGCAAATTTTTTATCATTGGTCTGGTTCTGGTGGCCGCGCTGTATCTTCTGCCTGCCGCCTACTATCTGCTTGGCGACGGAAGTTCACTTGCGATTGATTTTGAAGATCTGACCATGCCCGATGCCGTGCCTGTCGATCATTCCACCTCCGACGGCAACAGCACCGATGAGGCATCTGCCGAAACCCAAAAGCCGGATCACTCAGTCATCACCGTTGACATTGACGGCAAGCCGACCGAGATGCCGCTCGAAACCTACGTAGAAGGGGTTGTAGCGGCCGAAATCTCAAATGATTTTCCGCCGGAGGCAATTCGCGCGCAGGCAGTTGCGGCACGTACTTATGCGGTATATAAAATTGACCGCGGCCGACCCGATCAACATCCTGATGCCGATGTGTGCGATGATTTTCATCACTGCGCAGCTTACCGCGATGTGGCGGTTGAGACAGCGGCCGGCGGCGATTTATCGCGCGTGGAGCAGGCTGTACAAGACACAGCCGGTCAAATTATGACCTATGATGGAGACGCAATAGCGGCAGTGTTCCATTGCGCCAGCGGACCGCGCACCGAATCGGCAGCCGATGTCTGGGGCGGTGACATTCCCTATCTGCAGAGCGTGGTAAGTCCCGGCGGCTCGGCCTGCGAACAGTACGAGCGTGCGGTCAAACTCACTGTGGATGAATTCCGCGAAAAGGTTAGCAAAACCTTCCCGACCGCAGATGTTTCCGGCACACCGGACACGTGGTTTAAAGCGTCGACCCGTTCGGATGCAGGCGGCATTGAAACCGTAAAGCTTGGCGGCGTGACCGTGGAAGGAACCGCTGTGCGCGAGCTGTTCGGACTCAACTCGACCAATTTTACCATTACCACAACCGATGACAGTCTGACCTTCCACACAATCGGTTATGGACACGGCGTCGGTCTCTCCCAGTACGGCGCAAAATACATGGCCGAGCAAGGGTCGAAATATGACGAAATTTTAACCCATTATTATAAAGGTGCAACGTTATCTGTTGTATAAACCAAATCCTCCGTGGTGATACTATCGACACGGAGGTAGAAGTACATGAAAAATTATGAATCGAAGCATGCGGCAACCCTATCCACACGTGGCTTTTATACAATTTTGGCACTGTGCGGCCTGATTATTGCCGCATCGGCATGGGTGATTTTCTCAACCATGTCCGGTAACGAAACCAAGACGGATATCGGCGTATCCACCCCTATCATTGCGCCGACCGAGGCTCTGCCCGATCTGACGTCCGACACCCCGGTCTCGGCCGAGGATACGGAGCCGTCGGCGCCCACAAGCGCACCGGTCGAGACGCCTGTTGAGACACCCGCAGCCGCGCCGGCTCAGACGGTAGCCGCCCCGGTTTACGTGCGTCCGACCAGCGGAGCAATCATCACGCCCTTCTCGGGTGACGAACTGCTGTTCCAGCCGACCTTTGGGGACTGGCGCGTGCACACCGGCACCGACTTTGCTGCAGAAGCCGGCGAACCCGTACTGGCGCTGACTAACGGCACGGTAACCGATGTGACAGATGACGCGCTATACGGCAAGACCGTCACCATTTCTCACGATGCCGATCTGACCACTTCGTACAGCGGTCTGGATGTCATTCGTGTGGAAGCCGGTCAGTCCGTGGATGCAGGCGAAACACTGGGCACCTGTGCCGAGACCATCCCGGCAGAATCCGCACAAGGCGCACATGTACACGTAACTGCACAGCGCGCAGGCGCAGCAGTCGATGTGACCGAGCTGCTCGGTGAAAACGCAGGCGAATAAAGCATAAAAAACGCGAGGCAAATGCCTCGCGTTTTTTTGTTATTCTTTTTCCGCGGCTGCCAGCGTGTAATTGCCGGTCACCGTACCTCCTGCGACGGTAATCACACCGTCAGAAAACAAAAAGTTCAGTGTACCGTCCTCCGACTTCGCGGTATTGCCCGAAATGCGGGCATTGCCTGTCGTTTCGTCGGAAAAGGTGAATTCAAACGAGCTCTCGTCCCCTTGCAGCACATCGAGCGTGATCCCTGCCGGACCTTTGTAGCTGCCGGCCCAATCACATACTGCATCTACCGCAGGATCATAGAGCGGGAAGCTCGAATAATCATCGAGAATGCCCTCGCCCTGATAGTTATATTTCTCGCCGGTTTCCTTGTCGACCGCCACTTGGCCAATCGAACCGCCTGCCGTATCCTTCACTTCAAATACGTAAAAATCATGCATGGACTTTTCATCGCCGCCGACCTGCAGCTGTATGTCTGTCAGTTCCGCTGTGTACTGATTCTGGTCAAGAGACTCGGTCACACGCGCGGCGGCGTCCTGCGCAGTCAGCGCTTTTTCCTTGTCCGAATCCAGGAGTCCGGCCTCTTCGGCCTGCGCGAGCACTTCACTCTGTGGGTTGACGGGAGGTTCTTTCACGGTTTCCGGTTCCGCAACGCTGGTTACTTCCTTGCCGCAGCCACCCAAAACCAATGCGAACGCCGCCATCAAAGCCAGAATTTTTCTCATTTTTCCTTGCCTCCTTTGGCGCATAGGTCTGCGTACACCATATCATACCGTATTTTGAACAAAAAATCAACGGCAGGTTTTCGGAGGAAACTGACACTATTCTTTGATTTTTTCCTTACGCTTTTGTTTTCTTTCCTTCTTCGGTTTATTTTTTCGGTTTTTAAAGCGCTCAATCATACTGTCCACCAGCGAGTAGTAAACCGGGGTGAACACCAGTGTGACAATGGTCGCAATAATCATGCCGGTAATCATAACAATGGCCATCGGGCGCATCATCTCCGCACCCTCACCGTTGGACAGCGCCATTGGCAGCAGACCGAGCACGGTGGTCAGCGTGGTCATCAGCACCGGACGCACACGGCGCGGACAGGCGTTCAAAATCGCGGTGTTCTTATCCTCTCCGCGTCCGCGGCGGGTGTTGATATAGTCAATCAGCACAATGGCCGAGTTAACGATGGTACCCGCAAGCATGATGACGCCGATGAAGGCGATAATGGAAATCTTGTTGCCCGTAATCGGCAGGCCGAACAACGAACCAATCAGTCCGACCGGCAGAATCATCATGATGATGATCGGCATGACAAAGCTCTCAAACTGGCTGGCCAGTACGAAGTAAATCAGGCCGATGGACACAATCAGCGCATAACCGAGCGTCTTGAAGGATTCAATCATCTCCTCCATTTCGCCGCCCTGATCGAAGCTGACACCGTCCGGCAGTTCAAAGTCGGCCAGCACCTGCTGCACAGATGCAGCCATCGCGGTCGCATCACCCGAAATGCTGTCGCCCGTGATGGTGATGGTGCGCGTCTGATTCTTGCGCGCGATGGTCTGCGGCGCAAGCTCGGTGCCCACGTTTGCCACCAATTCGAGCGGCACCGAGCCGCCCGCCTGGATCGGAATGGACACAGTGCGCAGCGCGTCCAGACTCTGCGCAATCCGCGCGTCGCCCTTTACGGATACCGTAATTTCCTCGCCCTTCATTTTCAGCGTGGTCGCAGTCGTGCCGGCCAGCTGACCGCGCACGGCCTGACCGATGGTCGCCGCCGTCAGTCCGAAGCGGGAGGCGTTTTCGCGGTTGAGCGTGATGTTGACCTGCGGCACTTCCTCCGAAGCCGAGCTTTTCACTTCGATTGCATCGGGGATTTCGCTCAGGCTGCGAACCAGACGGTTGCCCGTATCGGTCAGCTCCTCATAGTCGTTACCGGTCAGCGTGACCGAAATCGCACTGCCCGTCATGGACGACATATCCATCGAACCAGTCGACGATACCGAAATCTCGCAGCCCGCAACATTATTTAAATTCTTGCGCAGCTGATCTGCAATCTCCTCGGATGAGCGGTCGCGCTCCTTGCCGGGCACAAGATTGATGCTGACACTGGTCGTGCCCGCCGAGCTCATCATGCTTGACGACGACCCGGTGGTGTAATACAGACTCTCAATCTCCGGAATGGTTTCAACCGCAATATCGGTTACACGGTCGGCAAAAGCCGCCTTTTCCTCCATCTCTGCACCGACCGGCGTACCAATCGTGACCTGTACCATCCCTTGGTCCATCGACGGAATCATCTCCACGCCCGCGGTTGCAATCGATGCGGTAAACAGGACAATCAGTCCCAGTGTTGTCAGCATCGCAACCTTGCGGTGTGTAATGAAATACTCCAACCCCTTCTTATACTTGCGCATGATGGGGCGATCCGCAATATCGCCGTGCGGATTGGCGGAAAGCCGGTGTTTCTTTTCGTTGCGGTCGAGCAGCATATAACTCAGCAGCGGAACGAGCGTCAGCGCAATCAGCAGAGACGCGAGCAGCAGCGCCGAAATCGTCAGCGAAAACTCCTTGAACATCATGCCGACAATGCCGCCCGACAGGCCGATCGGCAAAAATACGGCGATGGTCGTCAGCGTCGAGGCGGAAATGGACAGTGCAACCTCGGCCGTGCCCTCCACACAGGACTGCCAACGTTCACAGCCGTCCGACCGGTATCGGAAGATATTTTCAAGCACGACGATTGAGTTGTCGACGATCATGCCGACGCCCATCGCAAGGCCGCCGAGCGACATGATGTTCATCGTAATATTGAGCGCCTTCATGACAAGGAACACCGCGATGATACAGACCGGCATTGCCACCGAAATAACACCGGTAGCGCCCGGATCGCGCAGGAACGCAAACAGCACGACCGCCGCAAGCAGCACGCCGAGCAGGATGTTCTGAATGACCGACTGAACGGTCATATTAATCTGCTCCGACTGGTCGAAAACCACAAGGGTATCGAGTGTCGGGTTATCCTGCTTGAGCGTGTCGAGTGCCGCGTTAACCTTATTCGCCACCTGCACCGTGTTGACATCCGACTGCTTATTGACCGACAGCACAATGCATTCCTGCGTGCCGATTTTAGCGATTTCCGTCTGTTCCGCAGGCTGCAGGCGCACATTCGCAATTTCGCCCAGACGCACCGAGCCGCCCGCGGGCAGCGGAATGAGCGTGTTCTTGATGTCGTCAAGCGAAGAAAATTCACCGTCGGTGCGTGCGGTCAGCGTCTTGGTGCCGTTCGACACATTGCCGGCCGGCAGCGCGATATTCTCCGCGCCCAGAATCTGTGCAACATAAGAAACCGAAAGGTTATAGCCGGCCAGACGGTCGGCGTAGGTGTCAATGGCGACCTCCGTCTCATAGCCACCCATGATATCAACCGAGGCCACGCCGTCGATTCGCTCGAGCGCGGGTGAAATAGTGTCCTCAGCGATGGTCTGAAGCTGCGCCAG
This sequence comes from Butyricicoccus sp. Marseille-Q5471, assembly GCF_951230135.1. Taxonomy (GTDB): domain Bacteria; phylum Bacillota; class Clostridia; order Oscillospirales; family Butyricicoccaceae; genus Agathobaculum. The sequence goes on from NZ_CATNVC010000002.1 coordinate 377,846, forward strand.
ATCCGCGCCGCGCAGGCCGACCTGTAGCACAGGCATCGCGTCCACGTCAATGGACATAACGGTGGGGGCGGACGCGTCATCTGGCAAATAGCTCTTCACCTGATCGATTTTCTCGCGCAGGGAAACGAGCGCTTCGTCCATATCCGTGCCGTCGGCAAAGGATACCATGACCATGCTCATGCCCTCGGACGAGGTTGACTGCAGTTCTTCCATGCCGGCCACGCGGGCGCAGGCGGATTCCAGCGTGCGCGTAACCATGTTTTCGACTTCCTCCGGGCCTGCGCCCGAATAGGTCGCGTAAACGACCGCCATCGGCATCTCAATGTTGGGCATCAGCGCCAGCGGCAGCGAAGAAAAGCCCATCACACCGAAGATAACAACCATGACATAGGCCATAATGGTCGTTACGCGGTGTTTCAGGCAGAATTCGGCGAGTTTCATCGCTTACTCCTTCCCCGCGCTCTCGTTTTGAACGATGCGCACCGCCGCGCCGTCCGACAGATAGTTCTGTCCGACAACCACCAGGCTTTCTCCCGCTGTCAGACCGCCGGTAATCTCGGTCTGTTCGCCCGAGGTCAGGCCGGTCGTGACAACGACACGCTTGGCGGTCGTATCATTTTCCACAACGAAGCAGTATTCAATCTCGCCGTCGGTCAGCACCGCTTCCGTCGGCACGAGCACTACACCGGTTTTGTTGTTGGTGAAGAACGTCACGTCTACAAACATGCCGATCTGCACATCCAGTCCCTCCGGCAGGTCGAGCCGTACCTCGTACAGCTGCGTCTGCTGGTTGGACGCGGGCGCAACCGTGCTGATTGTCGCGGCAATATCGCTCCTGCCGATGGCCTCAATGGAACAAATTGCGGTGGCTCCGGCCTTTAAGTACGGCTGCACACTCTCGGAAACCGAAACCAGCACCTGCGGCTTTGCGCTCTCCGAAATGACAACGGCAGGCGCGGACTGCGATGCCGTTCCGCCCGCGACCACGCTCACCGCGGTCACCACGCCGGTCATGGTCGATTTGACGTTGGTATCCTCCAGTGTTGTGCGAACATCCTTCATGCTTTCATCAATCTGGCTGAGCGTGGAGTCGGCGTTTGTCTTGGTCGACAGCAGCGTCAACTTGGCCTGATCGAGCTCGGCCTGCGATGCAGCGCCGATGGCAAGCAGGGCTTCGGTATCGGCAACGTTTTTCTCAGCCTGCCGAATCTGCTCATCAAAGAGCGTTTTGGAGCGGTTGTAGCTATCCAGCAGCGGCTGATAGTTCTTTTGAATATCCTTTTTATCGAGGGTGAACAGCGTCTGTCCGTTGGTTACCGTGTCGCCCACCTGAACGCCCACAGAGAGCACCTTGGCGGGAACGGGCGGAAAAATAGAAATTTCTCGCGCGGCGATGACCTTGCCCGACAGACGGGACTGACTGGAAATATCGCCCGAAATGACCTGCTGAACCTCGACCGCGGTGCCTGAGACATGCTCCTCTTCCGCGCTCTCGTCCTGCTTGCCGCAGCCCGCGCTGAGCAGCAGCGCTGCCGCGAGCAAAACGGATAAAATGCGTTTTGTCTTCATGTGTTCCTCCAAACTGTGGTTTACGACGCCATAACGCCGCGCTTGGCCCAATCATACTGGTTATATGCCAGAAACAGATCATATTCCGCCGATGTAATCGCCGATTTTGCAGTGTTCAGCTCATCTTCCGCCGAAAGCAGGGCATTTTTCGATAGTTTGCCGAGCTCATGCTGCTTGACCGCCGCATTGTATGTCTTGGTCTGTGTTTCATACGCACGATTCGCCACATCTACCAGACGTTTCTTTTCATTGACCGTGTTAAACAGTCCTAAAAAGTTCTGTGTTACCGTGCGCTCCGCCTGCTGTTTGGACAGCTTAGCCGCCTCGACCATGTGCTGTGTCGAGGTCACATCGTCCTCATAATCGTTGTTGGCCTGCCGCAGTGTGTCATTTGCCTGCCGGATAGTAAAGCTGTTTGTGCGTGCCTGCTTGAGGTCGTTTTCATAGTTCATGCCGCGCAGCTGCGCATCCGAAACCGGCACCAGTCCGGATACGGTCGCGCGCGTGCCGACCTCCCAGCCGAGCTGCATGGCAAGCCCCTGCTCGGCATTCTGGATGTTGAACAGCAGCGTTTGCAGCTGACTCTGTGTCGCATCGCGCTGACTTTTGACCTGCTCGAGCTTGAGCTGAGAAATCTGCCCCAGCTGATAGCGTGTTTCCATTTCCTCAATCGTGCGGTCAAAGGACTGCAAACCGCGCTGGACGTCATTCAGCGTTTGCCGCAACGACGCGACCGTTATGTAGGTAGTCTCCGCCGAGTAGACCAGCATGTCAGCCTGATAACCGAACGAGCGCTCCGCGCTGGCAATCTGATCCTCAAGCTGATCCACCGCCTTTTCAATGCTCTCCTTGCTGCTCTTAACCGAAGCAATCGAGCTTTGCAGCTGACTGATGGTATTATTCAAACCGACCTTCAAGCTGCTGACCAACAGCTCATTTTTTGCCGCCGCATCCGCATCGTCCCCGCCGATGAACTCGGTCTGTCCGACCGCGGCAAGCAGCTTTTGCGTGCTCGCCAGCGCAGCCTCCAAATCGCTGACGTTAGGCAGGAACATCAGGGCCTCCTCCGGGTCGGTCGCCTTGAGTCCGGCAAGCGTTTTTTGGTTAGCCTGAATGGTCAGGCTGCCCGCGCGCACCGTTTTGTCAATCCCATAAAAGGTAATGCCCTGCGGCGTTGTGACCGGAGCCGTGTCTGGGGCGGCGCTGTCCGTCTGCACGCGCACGATGCCGCCGGTCTGTCCCGCTGCCGTCTGCGGCACCGCAGCGGTCTGTTCTTCTGCCTTCGCCGCGGCACTTTCCAGCCCGCCGCTCTGCCCGGAATCGGCCTGCGCCTCTTCCGAAACAGCTGCATGCACCGCGTCCTGCTTCTCCGGGTCGCCCGCTGTATAGGCAGGGTCGATTGCCATCGCGCACAGTCCGGTGGTCATCGCCGCCATCAGAAGCAGCGCCAGCATTCGTTTCTTCATAACATGCGTCCTTCCTGTTCCCTCCGCAAAGCCGCTTAAAGCAGCTCACGTGTGATAATGCTCGTATGAATATATTCAATCGTCTGCTTGGGTGTTTCCCCCGTCCGCAAGGCGTGCGCAAGCACTTCCACCGCGCGCGTTGCCTGTGCGGCAAAGTCCTGATCGATTACAAAATCCAATCGGCCCGCCGCCAGATACTGCCGCGCATGAGGCGTTGCATCATGGCAGACCACATGGATGTGTTTCGCCGGCTTTGCACGTTCCAGTGCGTCCATGCAGCCGCGGACGCTCTCCGTCGCCATGTAAATTCCACGGATGTGGCTGTTGCGGCGCAGCTGCTCGAGCACGCCGTCGTAGGTCAGATCGTACTGCTCAATGCACTCAATGACGTTTGACGGCACGCGCACGCCGAACATCTCGTGCAGCCGGTCGAGAAAGCCGCGCACGCGCATGCTGTGTGCGGTAAATTCGCGGTTGCCCGTAACGACCAATACCTCGCCGCCGTCTCCGACATAGGGTGCAAGCAGACCGGCCGCAATCCGACCCGAACGAATCAAATCCTGTCCCACATGATACAGACGCTGGCTGTTCGGCACATCCGAGTTGCAGGTGACGACTGCGATTCCCGAAGCAATCAGGCGATCGAGCTCCTCCGCCATCTGCATCGTGTCCGGTCCTGCAATTGCCAGTCCGTCAATCTCCCGCGCTTCCAGCCGGGAAATCGCTTCAAAATACGCGCGGCTAGATCGGTTTTTCAGTTCTTCAATCAATACAACCGCGTCGTTTACACCACGATGCTGCACGGCGGTGCGGATACCCTCACGCATACGCCGAATAAAAAACGCATCCCAGCTCGGCATAATAAAGCCGATGCGGTAAGCGCCGCGACCGGCGCGCTCGGCCTGTTTCTGCGCCGGCGTGCGGTAGCTGCACTCACTGATGACCTTTTGGATGCGTTCGCGCACCTCGGGCGCAACATTGCCCCGCCCGTTGACCACGCGGTCGACCGTGCCGCGGGAAACGCCGCATTGATCGGCGATCCACTGCGCAGTTACCTTCATTTTCCTGTCCCATCCTCTCGTTTTAAGCATTCTTTCATATTTTAATCCTATCACAGGCCATCCACCAAAACAAGCGTTCGCGTGCTTTTTAGACACATGCACGGAATGTGTCTCGCAATACACTCTGTGCATTTTCTGCATTTGCACAATGCACGGCTATTTTCGCGTGCTCGCGCCCGCATATTCTTTGCATATTAACCAATCGTTTTGCAATTAATTGGGCGGTACGACGAAAACCCGATTCCACTCTTGCAACGGTTTTGCGCGGGGATTATAATAAACATACCTTATTCAAAAGGAGAGAATGAAAATGGGTATTTTGAAAATTGGCGTTGTGGGCTGTGGCCGTATCGGCAAGCTGCACATCAACAATCTGATCAACTCGGTTCCGGGCGTGCAGGTAGTTGCCGCTGCTGATCCGATGCTGGACAAGTCCGGCGCACGCGAGTGGCTGGCTGAGCGCAAGATCACCAACGTTTCCACCGACTTTATGGACGTTGTCAACAATCCGGAAGTAGACGTTGTATTTGTCTGCTCCTCGACCGACACGCACTGCGACGTTTCTATGGCTGCTGTTAAGGCAGGCAAGCACGTCTTCTGCGAGAAGCCGATCGATTATGATATCGACAAGATCAAGGCACTGCTGGCAATGGTTGAAGAGAAGGGCGTTAAGTTCCAGGTTGGCTTCAACCGCCGCTTTGACCACAACCACAAGGCTGTGGCTGACTCCGTTAAGGACGGCACGATCGGCGATCCCCACATCGTTATCGTTTCTTCCCGTGACCCCGAGCCGCCCCCGGCATCCTATGTTGCTGTTTCCGGCGGTATCTTCTACGACATGATGATCCACGACTTCGACATGGTTCGCTATGTAACCGGTTCCGAGGCTGTTGAGATTTCCGCTGTCGGTTCCTGCCTGGTTAACCCCAACCTGCAGGCTGAGTCCGGTATTCCGGACGTTGACACCGCTGTTGTTACCATGAAGATGGCGAACGGCTGCATCGCGGTTATCAACAACTCCCGTCAGGCTGTTTACGGCTACGACCAGCGCGTTGAAGCCTTCGGCTCCAAGGGCATGGCTTCTGACGGCAACGACCTGAAGAACACCACCACCGTTGTTACCGTTGACGGTGCTAAGAGCGAGAAGCCGGTTTGGTTCTTCCTCGAGCGCTACAATCAGGCGTTCATCGAGCAGGTTATCTCCTTCGTTGACGCAATCCAGAACGACAAGCCGGTTGCCGTTGGTGCAATCGACGGCCTGCGTCCGGTTCTGATGGCTGCTGCTGCGACCGAGTCCTGCCGCAACGGTGGCGTTTACGTCAAGGTTGCCGAGTAAGTCTCCGCACATCCACGCTTATAAAAAGAGCCGCCCATCGGGCGGCTCTTTTTCTTTCGTCTGTCGCTTTACAAAATCGAATTAGCATTTGCTAACTAATTTTCTTTTCATTTTCTCCAAATCGTGGTATACTAACTGCAGAGCGGTTTTTCTGCCGCTTTGCAAGAGGATTATACCGGCAGCGGCACGAATTTTGTGTTTCACCCGAAAGGATGCCTGCCGTTGTGGCATAATAGAACCAAATATAAAAACGAGGCGAAAAAATATGACGAAAATTGATATTATCTCCGGCTTTCTGGGCGCGGGCAAGACGACGCTGATTAAGCGCCTGCTGGACGGCGCACTGAAGGACGAAAAGGTTGTGCTGATTGAAAACGAGTTCGGCGAAATCGGCATCGACGGCGGCTTTTTGAAGGATGCCGGCATCGTTGTCAACGAAATGAACGCAGGCTGCATCTGCTGCTCACTGGTCGGTGATTTCGGTCAGGCACTGCACGACGTAGTCGATACCTATCACCCCGACCGCATCCTGATTGAGCCTTCGGGCGTGGGCAAATTGTCCGACGTGATTTCTGCGGTGCAGAATGCGAAGCTGGACGTGGAGCTCAATTCTTTTGTAACGGTCGTCGATGCGCTCAAGGCTAAGATGTACCTGAAAAACTTTGGCGAGTTCTTTGAAAACCAGGTTGCGCATGCCGGCGCGATTCTGCTCAGCCGAACGGCTGAGTGTCCGGAAAAGCGTCTGAACGAAACACTGGAGCTGCTGCGCACGCTGAATGCATCGGCCCGCATCGTGACCACGCCGTGGAAGGATTTGAGCGGTCAGCAGTTGCTTGAAGTCATGGAAGGCAGCCAGTCGCTGGTGGAAGAAGTGCTGCATGAGATTGCGCACGCGCATCACCACGAGCACGGCGAGCAGTGTGCTTGCGGCCATCATCATGGTGAGCACGAGCACGATGATGACTGCGCTTGCGGCGGACACGAGCACGAACATCACCATGAGCATCATCACGAACACGGTGAGCAGTGCGCCTGCGGTCATGACCACGGCGAGCATGCTCATGAACATCATCACGAGCACGGCGAACACTGTTCCTGCGGACACGACCACAGTGAGCATGCTCACGAGCATGGCGAACACTGCTGCTGCGGCCATGACCACGGTCACGACCATCATGCCGACGAGGTTTTTACCTCCTGGGGCGCAGAAACGACGCACGCATATGATGAGGCCGACTTAAACCGTGCACTGATTGCACTGGGCGACCCCTCGCTTGGCATGGTGCTGCGCGCCAAGGGCATTGTCAAGAGTTCGGACGGCGGCGAGTGGCTGCACTTTGACTATGTGCCCGGCGCACCCGAAATTCGCCGCGGCGCGGCGGACTACACAGGCCGCCTGTGCGTCATCGGTGCCGAACTGGACGAAGACCACATCAAGACCCTGTTTGGGCTGTAAGGAGTATCAAAATGGCGCAGGATAACATTCCGGTATATGTTTTCACAGGGTTTCTGGAAAGCGGCAAGACCCGTTTCATCCGCGAAATTCTGTCTGATTCCGACTTCACCGAGGGCGAGCGCACACTGCTCCTCCTGTGCGAAGAGGGCATCGAAGAGCTGAGCGAGGACGAGCTGCTGAACTGCAACACGGTTGCCGTGCCTGTCGAGGATGCGGCGAGCCTGACCCCCACCACGCTCAAGCTGCTCGAAAAGCGCTTCAACCCCGACCGCGTACTGGTTGAATACAACGGCATGTGGAGTCTGGACGACCTAATTTCCGCCTTCCCCGGCCGATGGGAATTGTATCAAATTGTCACAACGGTCGACGCATCGACCTTTCAGCTGTACTCCGCCAACATGGGCCCGATGATGTTCGAGCATATCACAACGGCGGATCTGGTCGTATTCAACCGCTGCACGGAACAGCTGAAGGATTTTCTCTATGAAAAGAACATTCATGCGATGAACCCTCGCGCCACCATCTTTCTGGATGATGTGGACGGCAATACGGAGGATTACAACAAAAACCTCCCTCTCCCCTTCGATATTGAAGCGGATGTGATTGACATTGCCGACAAGGACTACGGTCTTTGGTATGTGGACGCGATGGGCAACCCCGGCAAGTATGCCGGCAAAACCGTGCGTTTCACCGGCATGGTGTTCCGCGGCGAAAACGTGCCGAAGGGCTCGTTCGTACCCGGGCGCTTTGGTATGGTCTGCTGCGCGGACGACGTGAGCTTTCTTGGTTTTCTATGCCGATTTGACAGCGCAAACGATTTACAGACCCGTGATTGGGTGCGCGTGACCGCATCCATTACCGTCGAAGCGCTGCCCGAGTACCGCGGCGAAGGTCCGGTGCTGCACGCGATCGAAGTGCTGCCCGGCGAAGCGCCTGCCGAAGAGCTGGTCTATTTCAGCTAAAAACAAAACGTCTCCCAACGATGGGAGACGTTTTGTTTTTATAAAACTCGGTTGCGAAGCGGTTCTTTTTGCAGATAGCGCCGCACATTTTCACAGCAAATCGCGGCGATGCGATCCTCGGTATCGTCCGATACGCCGAAGCTTGCGCCCGCGATATGCGGGGTAAGCCGCACGTTGCTCAGCTGCCGCAGCGGATGGTCTTCCGGCAGCGGTTCAGGCTCGGTCACATCAAGCACCGCGCCGCGCAGCCGACCGGTTTGCAGCGCCTCGGTCAGCGCGTTTGTGTCGATGAAGTTGCCCCGTCCCATGTTAAGCAGCACCGCGTCCTGCCGCATCAGTCCGATGCGATACGCGTTCAGCCACCCCACCGTCTCCGGTGTATTGGGCAGACAGCAGACGATGGAATCCACGCGGCACAGCCAATCCTCTGCCTCGTGCAGCGTGCACAGGCGGTCAAAGCACGGTTCTTTTTCCGTGGTATTACGCCGTACGCCGATGCAGGTTGCGCCCTGCTCATGCAGTTGCTCCGCCGTCCTCGTGCCGACATCGCCCGCACCCAGAATCAGCGCGGTTTGCCCATTGAACGAATTCGGATAGAACGCGCGCAGTTGACGCACTGCATACTCTGCCATCATCGGCCCAAAAGCACCCGATGCGTTGCACAGCGCAATGCCGTCGGGAAAGGTTTTTCCCGTTCGCGTATATTTATCCGTGCCCGCCCATGTCATTTGCAGCAGGCGCAGTGTATCCGATGCCGCGACCGCCTCCCATTCCGGCTCCCCGATAACGATTTCCGCGTCCGAAAGTGCTGCCTTCTGCGTTTCAGCCGACAATCCGGCGGACAGAAACACCGTTTCCAAGCCCGCTGCCGACTGCTCGATAAGTTGCCGATGCCGTGCCGCAAACGGCGCGAATACCACAAGTTTTGGCATATAATTCCCTCTCTGCCCTCAAAAAAGTCCGAGCCTTTCGGTTCGGACTTTTTCCAGTTACGGCTCTCTGATTTGTTCACCAGTGGCCGCTTCTTCTGTTTTGATTTCCCAGTGGATAAGGAAGGTCAACGCTGCGCGCAGCAGAATAATTGCACCGACGATGAGTATTTCGGAAAACTCCCGCACGACAACTGTGCGCAAAATCTCGCTGCCGAGCTTAAACTCCAGTCCCATCGCCATGCCCTTAGCCAGCTTGAGGCGGGTCAGCGGGTCGCGGCGGACATAATTGATAATGCCCTGCACGCCGGCGAAGATGATGACACCAACGCCCATATACTCAAACAGCAGAATTGCGAGCGCAACAATCGTGTCCAGAAAACTTCCTGCCATACTCATGGGGACACTCCCCTTTCCACTTTGTAACTTCTATTATACAGGCTGCACAGGCAGTGTGTCAAATCCACGCTGCAGCTCTTCGTCGGTCGGCACATGATTCTGCATGCTGTGGTTCAGATATGCTTCGTACGCCGCCATATCAAAGTAACCCGTGCCGGTCAGGCCGAACAGGATGGTCTTGGCTTCGCCCGACTCCTTGCACTTCAGTGCTTCGTCAATCGCACAGCGGATGGCATGGGACGATTCAGGCGCAGGCAGGATGGTCTCTACCTTGGCAAACTGTACTGCTGCGTCGAACACATCGGTCTGCTTGACCGATGTCGCTTCCATGTAGCCATCATGGTACAGTTTGGAGAGAATCGGGCTCATGCCGTGGTAGCGCAGACCGCCGGCATGGTTGGAGGCCGGAATAAAGCCGTTGCCAAGCGTGTACATGCGCGCAAGCGGCGTCACATGGCCGGTATCACAGAAGTCATAAGCATACTTGCCGCGCGTGAAGGACGGGCAGGACGCAGGCTCAACCGCGATGATGCGCGGATCTGCCTTGCCGAGAATCTTATCCTGCATGAAGGGCGAAATCAGGCCGCCCAGATTAGAGCCGCCGCCCGCGCAGCCGATGACGATATCCGGATACTCGTCGAGCATTTCCATCGCCTTTTTGCTTTCCAAGCCAATGATGGACTGATGCAGCAGCACCTGATTGAGCACCGAGCCGAGCACATAGCGATAGCCTTCCGTCTTAGTCGCCATTTCGACCGCCTCAGAAATCGCGCAGCCGAGCGAGCCGGAGGTTCCGGGGTTTGCTTCCAGAATGCGGCGGCCGGCTTCGGTCGTCAGCGAGGGTGATGGAGTGACGTTCGCGCCGAAGGTCTGCATCACAGCCTTGCGATAGGGCTTCTGTTCATAAGAGACCTTTACCATGAACACCCGCAGATCAAGGCCGTAGTACGAGCAGGCTTCGGACAAAGCCGTGCCCCACTGGCCTGCACCGGTTTCGGTCGTCAGACCGCGGAGCCCCTGCTCCTTGGCATAATACGCCTGAGCGATGGCCGAATTGAGCTTGTGGCTGCCCGAAGTGTTGTTGCCCTCGAACTTATAGTAAATCTTCGCGGGCGTGCCGAGCGCCTTTTCCAGATTGTATGCGCGGCAGAGCGGCGACGGACGGTATAATTTATACATATCCTGCACCGGCTCGGGAATGTCGACATAGCGGTCAATCGAATCAAGCTCCTGATGTGCCAGCTTCTTGCAGAAAATCGGATAAAGCTCCTCTTCCGTCATCGGCTTGCCTGTGCCGGGATTGAGCAGCGGATCGTGCTGCTCCTTCATATCGGCACGCAGGTTATACCACTGCGTCGGCATCTGCTCTTCAGTCAAATACAATCTGTGCGGAATCTTCGCCATGGTAGTATCTCTCCTTTTTATGTCAATTACTCTTTTGAAAACAAATAAAAAAACTCCTGTCCCAAACCATGGGACAGGAGTGTGTTCACTCTTGCGGTACCACCCAAGTTGACGCAAATGCGCCCGCTTTGGTCACGCATCCAAACAATGCGCGCTCCCCTTGTAACGGGCGGAGTCCCCGTCGCGGCTACTCGGAAAAATCCTTTCGCGTTGCCCTGCATAAAGTCCATTCACTCGGGTCTTGCCTGCCGCGATCTCACCACCCGCGGCTCTCTTGGAGGCTCGGCTCCCCAGCTACTCGTCTTCGTCATCGGTTTATCAGTATGGTGCTAGTATATGCGCAAAATATCGCTTTGTCAACCTCAATCTGATAAATTTCGGGTGATAATTTATTCTCATTTTCTCATCGTGAGAATTTTAGCCGTGCCGCGTAATTGCGCCGTACATAGAGGGACGGCGATCTCGGAACACGCCCCAGCTCTGACGGAGTTCGCGTACCGCGTCCAAATCGAACGTATGCGTCAGCACACCCGCGCTCTCCCGATCGGCCTGCTCGACCAATGCGCCGGTCTCGTCCGCGATGAAGGACGAGCCGTAGAATGTCAGTGACGACGACTGATTTTGGTTTGCCTCCGACGGCACGACGGTTTCCGTGCCGATGCGGTTGGCCGCGATGACCGGCATGAGATTTGCCGCCGCGTGCCCCTGCATGCAGCGCCGCCAGTGCGGCATAGAGTCGCAGTCGAGAATCGGCTCAGAGCCGATGGCTGTCGGATAGAACAGCAGCTCCGCCCCCTCCAGCGCCATGCAGCGTGCGGCCTCCGGGAACCACTGATCCCAGCAGATGCCCACGCCGATTTTCGCATACGCCGTGTCCCACACGCGGAAACCGGTGTCGCCGGGCGTGAAATAGAACTTTTCCTGATAAAAATGATCGTCCGGAATATGGGTCTTGCGGTACTGGCCGAGCACCGTGCCGTCCGCGTCAATTACGGCAACCGTGTTGAATGTGGTATTGCCGACGCGCTCATAATAGCTGACCGGCAGCACGACCCGAAAATCCCGTGCCAGCTCACGCAGACGCGCAATCGCCGGATTTTCCTCCATCGTAGTGGCCAGATGATAGCTGTCGTAATTGCGCTCCTGGCAGAAATACCAGTTCTCAAACAGCTCGGGCAGCAGGATGATCTGTGCGCCCTGCGCGGCGGCCTCCTCCACCTTCTCGATGGCCTGCTTCAGGCCGTAGGTCATCTGAACGGCCGCAACGGTAACCTTGCTCATATCTGTAAACTCTCCTTTTTATCTTTTGGGAATCTGCTGGGTGATGCAGTGAATGTTGCCGCCGCCAATCAAAATATCACGCGCGGGAACGGCAATGATTTCGCGCGTCGGGAACAGCATTTGCAGCATATCCTGCGCCGGCTTGTCATTCGGGTCGCCGAATGCGGGCATGACAATCGCGCCGTTTGCAATGTAGAAATTGACATAGCTCGCAGCCAAACGCTCGCCCGGCGTACGGGTCGGCTCGCCGTCACACAGATCAAGCCCCTCGCACTCCTCGGCGGTGATGGTGACAGGCGCGGGTAGCGGCAGCCTGTGCACGGTAAGAGCTCTGCCCTTCGCGTCCACCGCTGCCTCCAGTGCGGCAAGGCTTGCGCGCGAAAGTGCATACTGCGGGTCAGATTCATCGTCCGTCCATGCCAATACGACCTCGCCCGGTGCGGTAAAGCAGCAGATGTTATCCACATGCTCGTTAGTCTCGTCGTTATAAATGCCGGAGGGAATCCAAATCACCTTGGAAACGCCCAGATAATCGCACAGCACCTGTTCAATTTCCGCGCGGCTCAGGTCGGGATTGCGTCCTGCGGACAGCAGACAGGCCTCGGTCACGAGCGCCGTCCCCTCTCCGTCCACGTGAATCGAACCGCCCTCGCAGATGAAATCCCGCTTGTCATAGCAGTCGTTTTCGAGCAGATCGCAGAATTTGCGGGCGACGCAGTTGTCACGCTCCCAGCTCGGATACAGACCGTCCACCTCTCCGCCCCAGGCGTTAAAGCCCCAGTCGATGCCGCGGCGCTCGCCTGTTCTGCTGACAACGAACGTCGGCCCGACGTCGCGCGCCCATGCGTCGTCCGTTTCCATGACAACCAGGCGCACCTCGTCCGGCAGCTGGGCGCGGGCATTGTCGTACTGCGTTTCCGAGCACAGCACGGTCATTTTTTCGCTCTTCGCAATCGCACGGATTACCGTCAGAAAGGCCTTTCGCGCGGCATATGCGCCATACTGCCACGAATCCGAACGCTCCGGCCAAATCATCAGACAACCCTCGTGCGGTGCAAATTCCGCGGGCATATAAAACCCGTCCTGCGCGGGTGTTGTGTGTAAGATTTTCATATTGTGTTCTCCGTTTCTTGCTTCTGTCATAAGGTTACTATATTTTCGTTCCACTTGCAACGGTTGGCCACATATGTTACACTAAAATTACAAATAATTTGACCGCGTCAGGAGGCTCCCATGTCTAATTCTTATTATTACAACAATGGCTTTGTCTATTATTCTCCGTTTTCATGGGTGCTGCCTGTTCTGGCTGCACTTGTCATCATCGCAGGCGGCATCGCGTTGTACTGCCTGTTTGTGCGCCGTCCCAACCACTATCAGGGTACAGCCGCCAAGCTGCACGATGTGCTCTCTTTCCGCACGCTCTATGGGGAGCCGCTGATCAAGCTACTGTACTGCATCACGATATGCGCGCTGACCGTAACGAGCGTGGTCATGCTGTTTACCAACTTCTTTGTGGCGCTTCTGATTTTTGTCGGCGGCAACATCGCCGCACGCATCTGCTTTGAGCTGACGCTTTTGCTGTTCCGCCTGTGCCGACATATGCGTGAAATCAACGAAAAAATGGGGCCGCTGCCCACACCGCCCGAGCCGCCCGCTGCGCAGCCGTACTACGCCGCGCCCCAGCAGCCCGCCGCGCCGCAGACGCCTGCTCAGCCGACGCAAAACACGATTCCTCCGCAGCAGTAAGCTGCACAAACCGAACAAAGCAAACGCTGCGGCTTGGCCGCAGCGTTTTTTTACGCCCTGCTGATAAAGGTCATCGTATGGTTGTCCGACAAGCTCTGCTCATAGGAGAAATCATTCCAATCGAACGCTGCAAGCTGCTCGGGTGACTGCACCTGCTCCTGCACGATGTACCGTGCCATACGTCCGCGTGCCATTTTTGCAATTGCCGGCAGACAGCGCAGCTTTCCTTTGCTGTACACCAGAAATTCGCAGGTCACAAAGCGGTCGCCCTCCTGCAGAAAGGGCCGCACCGCGCGGCTGTACTCGCTCGACGCAAGGTTAATCACGGTATCCGTTTCCGCATACAAATCACGATACCATCGGTCACCCCAAAATCGGTAGAGCGATTCTCCATCCGGTTTGTGCGCCAATTCAAGGCGATAGGGACGAATCGCATCCAACGGGCGCAGCACGCCGTAAAACGCCGACAGCGTGCGCAGTGTCTGCTGGGCACGCAAAAACTCCGATGCGGAAAACGAGTTCGCATCCAAGTGCTTGTATGCCAGTCCGTCGAACGCGAGAATCGCCGCGTCCCCGCCCTCATCTGTCCACTCTGCAAAATCGCCCGCCGCACGCAGGGCAAGCGCGGCGCTGGTTTTCATGAGCGATTCCAATTCATACGGCGCCAGCACGCGCAGTCTCTCATGGAGCAATCGCGTTTGCTCCAGATAGCGCGGCCGACTGAGCGGCAAATCGGCACGCGGTGCGGTTTCCATATTTTTCGCGGGGGATAAAATCGCAAGCATGGGTGTTTCCTCCGTTCTTTGCTCTTTTCCTATTGTATCCCTTTGCGCTCCGCGTTGCAAGCGCACGTATATTGCCAAATCCGGCAAGGCATGATAGAATAAGGTATTATTATCCCAAAGGAGGCGCACCTTTTATGAAAATTCAGGAGAGCGCTGAAAACTATCTTGAAGCCATTTTGGTGCTTCAAAAAGAAAAAGGCTCGGTGCGCTCAATCGACGTGGCGCATTACACCGGTTTCTCCAAGCCCAGCATCAGCCGCGCGGTCGGTCTGCTGCGCGATAACGGCTATGTTGCAATCGACCAGAACGGTCTGCTGTCGCTGACCGAGGAAGGCCACAAAATCGCGGCCTCGGTGCTGGAGCGTCATATGGTCGTCACGCAGTTTCTGATTGCGCTCGGAGTCAACCCCGAAACCGCCGCGGAGGACGCCTGCCGCATCGAACACGTCATCAGTGAGGAAAGCTTTGACAAGCTCAAACTTCACGCACAAGCCTACGCCGAAAAGGCCGGCAAATGACAAGAAAAGTCTGTCCGGTCTGGCTTGCCGACCGGCTTTTCTTTTTGTGCGCGGGTATCTACATCGTCGCGCTGTTCGGCCGGCTGAGCTATACCTCGGTCATGGCCGAGCTTATTTTGACCGAGGGGCTGACCAAAAGTCAGGCCGGTCTCATCGGCACCGCGCTGTTCATTGTTTACGGCGTGTGCCAGTTGCTCAGCGGCCTGCTCGGCGACCACATCGCGCCCAAAAAGATGATAACCGTCGGCGTGGTGGGTTCGGCGATTCTGAACCTCGGCATGGCCGCCGCCGGCAGCTATCCGATGATGCTTGCCTGCTGGGCGGTAAACGGCGTGTTTCAGGCGCTGATCTGGTCGCCCTGCGCACGCGTATTTGCCGAAATGCTGCCGCCGAGCAATCGGGTGCGCGCCTGCGCAAACGCTGCCGCCACTTACCCGATTGCAACGGTGCTCGTCTACCTGACCGCCTCACTGCTGCTGCACCGCACCAATGCGCGGGCGTTGTTTGTTCTCTCCGCAGTGCTGATGCTGATTGCCGCCGCCTTTTTCTGGATGCGGATGAGCTTTTATGAGCACGAGACCGCCATGCACGGCGAAACCGAAGAGCTGCTCCCGCCGACCGAGGCGCAAGGCGGCTCGCTCTTCAAGCTGTTCCTCGTTTCGGGCGCGATTTTCGCGCTTGCCGCCGCGGTCGCGCAGGGTCTGCTGCGGGACGGCATCCAGTCCTGGGTGCCCACCTTCATGACCGAGTGCTTCCACTTCGGTGCATCCGCCTCGGTCGCAATGGCAATCATCCTGCCGTGCCTGAACATTCTGGGCGTGTTTTTCACCCGCTGGCTGCGCAAACGCTATCTCCGAAACGAGCTGACCGGCGCGGGCGGCTTTTTTATCTTCGCAATCGCCGCGCTCGGCATTTTGTTCTTTGTGTCCGATAAAAGTGCACTGCTCTCGCTGTTACTGCTAACTGCGGCCTCTACTGCTATGGTCGGCGCAAATATTATGATTATCAACCTGCTGCCCATTCATTTCGGCACAATCGGCCGCGCGTCCAGTGTGACGGGTGTGCTCAATTGCCTGGCCTATGTCGGCTCGGCCGTGTCAAGCTACGGAATCGGCGCGGTGGCCGAGCATCTGGGATGGAATGCTGCAATTCTGGTCTGGCTCGGCTTCTGCGTGATTGCGCTCGCCGGTACGACTATGGGTGCACGCCGCTGGGGACGCTATCGGCAGGATATTTGAGGAGTTTTTCATGCAGACAAAAGAAACCCTGCCCAACGGTCTGGTGCTTTGGCAGGACGATGCGTTTTTTAAACTGGGACAGGACAGTGTACTGCTCTCAGCCTTTTCCAAACCGCGCCGGTATGCCAAAGTGCTCGACCTCGGCTGCGGCACGGGTGCGCTCTCGCTGCTGCTTTACCGCCCCGACCTGAAAATCACAGGACTGGAATTGCAGGATGGCCCGCTCGAGCTATTCCGACGCTCCATTGCTGAAAACGACGTTGAAATCAACGCCTTACAGGGTGATTTACGCCAGATGCGCGCAATTCTGCCGCATGGGAGCATGGATTATGTCATCTGCAACCCACCCTATTTTGCGGCGGGTTCGGGCAAGGCCGCCGCTGGCGCGGCGCGTTCCACCGCGCGGCAGGACGATAACTGTACCGTCGAAGACCTCGCGGTCGCAGCCTCCTATGTGCTGCACACGGGCGGCAAATGCGCAATGGTGTTCCGTCCGGAGCGGCTGTGGGCACTGCTAGAAGCGCTTTCCCGCGTGCGGCTGATGCCCAAACGGCTGCGCTTTGTGCATCAAAACGCGTCGGCCGTTCCCTCCGCTGTACTGGTCGAGTGCCGCAAGGGCGGCAGCGCGGAGGGTCTGACCGTTGAGCCGCCGCTGCTCGTCGAGTCAGATGAATACCGAATGATATACGGAAAATAATTTTTCGAGGGATTATTACAATGAGTAATGGAATTTTATATTTGGTGGCCACACCGATTGGCAATCTGGGCGATTTGTCGCCGCGTGCGCGGGACATCCTGACCGAGGTCGATTTTCTCGCCGCTGAGGACACGCGCGTGACGCAAAAGCTGCTGACCGCGTGCGGTCTGCCCAAAAAGCCGATGATTTCCTACTATGAGCACAACCGCCGTGCGCGCGGCGAGCAGGTGCTGGAAAAGCTGCTCGCGGGCGAAAGCTGTGCGCTCGTGACCGACGCGGGCACGCCCGCCGTATCCGATCCGGGCGAGGATCTGGTCGCCCTGTGTGCCGAGCACAACGTCGAGGTCATCCCCGTGCCGGGATGCTGCGCCGCCGTGTGTGCGCTTGCGGCCTCCGGGCTGCCGACCGGACGCTGGTGCTTCGAGGGCTTTCTCTCGGTCAACAAAAAGGCGCGGCGCGAGCATCTGGACGCGCTTTCGGGCGAAACCCGCACGATGATTTTCTATGAAGCGCCCCACAAGCTGCGCCAAACGCTGGACGATCTGGCCGCTGCCTTCGGCGGAGACCGACGCATCTCGCTCTCGCGCGAGCTGACCAAGCTGCACGAGCAAACGCTGCGCATGACGCTTGACGAAGCCATCACCTACTTTGCCGAAACCGCGCCGCGCGGTGAATTCGTGCTGACCGTCGAGGGCACCGCCGTTGAAGTGCCGACCGAGCAGGACGAACAGCAGCGCCTTGAAGCGGCTGCGGCCGCCGTGCGCGAGCGCATGGCAGACGGCCAAACACAAAAGGACGCTGTCAAGGCCGTTTCCGCCGCGACAGGCGTCAAAAAGAACGCGCTTTATGCCTTTGTTTTGGAGCAAATCGAAGAGTAAATCATCGAATTCCCGTCATTTGTTCACACAAAGGACAAATTTATGTCGTATACTTGAGATATCCAAATAAAGGTGGGATTACAATGTCTACGATTTTAATTGCCGATGATGAGGCGCGCATCCGACGACTTGTCAGCGACTTTCTGAAAAGAGACGGTCACAACATTATCGAAGCCGCCGATGGCGCACAGGCGCTGCAAGCGCTCGAAAACCGTCGCGAAGGGCTCGATCTTGCCATTCTCGACGTGATGATGCCCAAGCTGGACGGCTTTGAAGTGCTGCGTGAACTGCGCGCACAGGAGGGCGACGGCGCACATCTGCCTGTTATGATGCTGACCGCCCGCGCGGAGGAAACCGATCAGGTTCGCGGTCTGGAGGACGGCGCAGATGATTATGTGACCAAGCCCTTCTCCCCTGTTGTGCTTGCCGCTCGCGTACGCACGCTGCTCAAGCGAGAAGGCCGTGTCAGCGCACCGATTGCGCAGATGGGCATGCTTTCCATCAACGAGCTGCGCCGCGAGGTGCTTGTCAGCGGTAAATCAACCGACCTGACCCCCAAGGAATACGAGCTGCTTATCTATTTTAAAAACAACCGTGCAATCGCTCTGTCACGTGAGAGCATTCTTAACGCTGTATGGGGTTATGACTACTTCGGCGACCTGCGCACGGTAGACACCCATGTGAAAAAGCTGCGTGCCAAGCTGGGAGAGGCCGGCTCGATGATTGAGACCGTCCGCGGCTACGGCTACCGCTTTGAGGGATAATGCCAATGAAACGCCATTCGATCCGCTTCAAATTCTTCGCCGCGATCAGCGCGGTCGCGGTCGTGTTTATCGGCGTTCTGCTGCTGCTCAACCTGTTCCTCTACGATGATTACTATCTGATGACCCGCCGTGCCGAGCTGCGCAAGACCTATGAAAGCATCCAGCGCGTTTACACCGGGGACATCACCGACATCACCGAAACGCTCGACGCACTTGAAAATCGCAACGCGGTGCGTCTGGCGATTGTTACAAAAAGCGGCATCATCTACACGCCGTCCGGCTCTTTGGATTCCGCACCAATTTCCCCACACAGCAACGCCTCCGGTTCGGATGCAGCATATCCAACTCCACAAGCGCCGTATCTTGACCGTTTTTCAGGAAAAGAGCAGCCATACCGCATATTCGACGTGCTGTTCTCCGCCATTCGCACGGTCGATTTCTCGCAGCTCGATGAGAGCCGATACCAGTTTTCCACCATCGCGCTGACCGACAACGAACAGTATCTCTGTCTGACCGGCGTGATTGGCGAAAAGGATGCGGATTTGTTGGTTGCCTACATGCCCTATGCCTTCATTGAGCAAAACTCAACCTTTACTCTGCTGTTTCTGCTCATCGCAGGCGGCTGCGCGTTGGTCATCTGCATCATTTGCGGATATTTCATCTCGCGGCAGTTCACGCGCCCGCTCATCACCATGGGCGCGATTGCGAACAATATGTCGCGGCTCGATTTTACCGAAAAGTATGAGGGCAACGAAACCGATGAAATCGGCCAGCTGGGGCAATCACTCAACCGCCTTTCCGCCTATCTGGAGCAGTCCATCGGCGAGCTGCAGCAGTCGAACGAGCAGCTTGCGCAGGAGATTGAGGAGAAGCAGCGCATTGACGACATGCGGCGCGAGTTCATCGTCAATGTATCGCACGAGCTGAAAACGCCGATTGCCGTCATTCAGGGATATGCCGAGGGGCTTCAGCTCGGTGTGGCCGACGATCCCGAGGATCGCAAATTCTACTGCGACACCATCACCGACGAAGCCGACCACATGAACAAGCTGGTCATGCAGCTGCTGAACCTGTCCAAACTGGAGCTTGGCGCGGAGCAGACCTATGTTGACGATGTCGATTTGCATTCGCTGTGCGCTGACGCGGTGCGTAAAACCGCAGTTCTGTGCAACAGCCGCGGTCTCACTGTGGGGTATGCGCATACCGACGCTACCGTGCACACGGACGGTGATATGCTCGAGCAGGTGCTGATGAATTATCTTTCTAACGCAATCCGCTACACGGCGGACGGCGGACACATCGAGCTTTCTGCCGTAAACACCGCAACCGGCATCCGTCTCTGCGTGTTCAACGAAGGCGACGGCCTGCCCGAGGAGGAACTGCCCAAGGTCTGGGAGAAGTTCTACCGCACCGACCGCGCACGTTCGCGCGAAAACGGCGGCACCGGCATTGGCCTGTCACTCGTGCGCGCCATTGCGGAAACGCTGCACGGCGCTTGCGGCGCAGAAAACACCGAGGGCGGTATCATATTCTGGTTTGAAATCCCGAACGCAGAAGAGTAACACAAAAGCCGGAAGGCAATCCTATGCTGGATTGCCTTCCGGTCTTTTTCGTTATAAAGAGTCTGCGTAGTCCGCAAGCGCGGCGAGACTCACATTGTGCCCGAGCGTAATGTACCGGCTGGCGGTGAGATTGGCAACTGCCAGCCTCTCCTGCGCCGGCTGCTCCAGCAGGATGCCAAGGCAGTAGCCTGCGTTAAAGTTATCTCCCGCGCCGGTAGAGAGTACCGGCTTCTCACAGAAGATGGTCGGCCGCTCGTGCCATTCGTCTGACGCAAGCACACAGCTGCGATGCAGCGTATGCACAACGACTTCATGCACGCCATACCGCGCGGCAAGCGCACGCGCCACCGTCTCCAGTCCGCCGGACACTCCGATATGGCCACCAAGCAGCTGGCATTCATTCTCGTTCAGACTGAGCACGGTGTGCCGCACACCGCCGAAGCGCCCAATTAGGCAGAGCACGCGTTCGATTTCCTCCGCGCTCTTGCGGGCGATGTCGCACAGGTCAAAGAACAGGGTTTTATCATGGTCGGGCGCTGTGTTTGCAAAAATCCGCTCATACACGCCGGTCCAAAGTGCGGTCGCGTACTCGAGCTCACTCCAGTTGAGCAGCGCGGCCAGGTCGGCAGACGCGTACAACTCAGCGAGCGCCGGTACGGCGGCAGAAACTTCGGAAAACGGATCGCCCTCCATTGCGCATCGTGCGGCCAGCAGCACCTTTCCGTCCCCAAATTCCAAACAGTCGGCCGTGCCCGCCTCGGCGTAGCTGTGCCGACGGCAGGACGGCGGCATTGCGTCAAACGATGCCCCGCCGAACATGCCGATACAGTCGACTGCAACACCACACGCGCCCAGCGCCGAAGAGAAAATCGGGCAATTTCCGCCGACCTTATGCGTCTGCACATCCAGCTCGACCGAGCAGCTTTTCCCCGTCTTGCGCTGTAAAAAGGCGCCGAAATCCGCTATCGTTTCAAAATATTCGCGCGATTCTCCCGTGATTTTGTATACCGGACGCAGAATGCGGTCAACGAATCCGTCAAACCCTGCGGTCACACGCTTGTCTGCAAGATGAGCGGGTGCATCGCGCAGCAGCGCGGCCAGCTGATGCATAATCCTTCCTCCCTCAGAGCTTGGCAGCCGCGCCCTCATCGAGCACAAAGCAGCCGTTCGGATGATTCTGAATAACCGATGCCGGCACAGCGTTATCCACCGGCCCATTGATTGCACGCGCAACAATATCTGCCTTCTTTTCGCCGTTTGCAATGACGAACACATGCTTCGCTTCCATAATCTGCGCCACACCCTGCGTCACGCCGTGGGTCAGCGGCAAATCACGTCCGCCGAAATACTTGCCCATCACGCGCTTGGTGGTGTCCGACAGCAGCGTCATGTGGGAGCGCATCGAGAAGTCAACCCCGTCCTCATTAAAGCCGAGATGGCCATTCATGCCGATGCCGAGCACACTGACGGTCAGGCCGCCGTTACGGGTGATGAATGCATCATGTGCACGCAGCATTGCACCCACATCACCAGTCTTGCCGTCAAACTGGAATACATCGGCAAACGGATGCTGCAGCGCACCGAACAGATTGGTCTTGAGGAAATAGGCGCAGCTGCCCTCGTCCGCCACATTCAGGCCGACCCACTCGTCGAGCATTACAAATTTTGCGCGGGAGATATCCAGTTCGCCCTCATTTACCATGCGAACGAATTCCCGCACCATACCCAGCGGTGTGTCGCCGCCCGGAAAGGAAATCAGCGCATCCAGCGTGCGGCGAATAATATCCGCCACCATTGCGGCGGTTCGGAGGCTCATTTCCTCATAATCCTTGCAGATAATGGTTTGCATCGTCTATTTCCTCATTTCTATGTCATTTTATGCTTTCACTATAGCATACCGCATCAAATCACCGCAATGGGAGAGCGTTGAATAACTTTGTACTATTTTGCCTACTTTCTAAGGCAGTCAAAATCTTCCCATAAAGTGCGCGAAAATCTGCATTGACCTGCGCCCCGGCCTATGGTTGAATAAAAGCATGAACAACAGGTTTCCGCGCCTTCAAGCGGCTGCCCGGCAGGCCGGGCACAGTGAAAGGAGAATTTAACATGGTTAAGGTTGGTCTGATCGGTGTCGGCACGGTTGCGCAGCTCATGCACCTGCCCATTCTGAGCGATCTGAAGGAGCATTATCGCATCGCCGCGGTATCCGACGTATCGCCGTCTCAGCTTGCCTATATTGCGGACAAGTACAACGCCACCCCCTATCCTTCCCCCTTTGATTTGGTGCGCGACCCCGAGGTGGAGGCCGTGTTCGTCCTCTCGCCTGACCAGTATCATTTCGAGTACGCGAAGGCGGCGCTCGAAGCCGGCAAGCACGTGTTCGTCGAAAAGCCGGTCACGCTGTGCCCGCAGGAGCTGGAAGAGCTGATTGCGCTGGAAAAGGTACATCCGGAGCAGATTTGCATGGTCGGCTACATGCGCCGTTACGCACAGGGCTTCCTCAAGTGCAAGGAGCTGCTTGAGGCGGACGACCGCAAGATTGAATACATGCGTTTCCGCGATATCATCCTTGAGGGTGACTTCTATATCGGCCAGACCAAGCTGCCCTTCCTGCCGAGCGACGTCAGCCGCGACCTGATTGAAGAGAGCGGCAAGCGCCGCCGCGAGCAGATCGGCCGTGCACTGGGCGAGGACTGCACCGAGCAGCAGCGCACCACCTATCAGATGCTGACCGGTCTCGGCTGCCACACACTTGCGGCTGTACGCGAGCTGGTCGGCATGCCCAAGAAGGTGGAATCGGTCGCGGTGGACGGCGAGCATGTCATCGCTGTGCTGCGTTATGACGACTTCCTTGCCCTCTATGAAATTGTGAACGATCAGGATGTCGTGCAGTTTGACGCTTCTATTGAGATTTATCAGCACGACCGCCGCATGCACATCAAGCACGAAACACCGTACCTGCGTTATCAGCCGCACACCTTCGAGGTGGTTGAGTCGACCAAGACAGACACCAAAACCACCCTTTACGGTCCCGACTACCGCGATTCCTTTGAAAACGAAGTCAAGTATTACCACGACTGCATTGTCAGCGGCGTGCAGCCCAAGACCGACTTCGCGGACGCGATGGACGATTTTACCCTGTTTAAGCAAATCTGCGACAAAATCGAGGAATAAGGCGAAAGACAACGCTTCGCAAGGCAAATACACCAATCGATTGATAAGCTGCCCTCCCAACCGGAGGGCGGCTTTTTATAAAGGAGGCCATCACGTGACGCAGTTTCAAGGCATCAACCGCCGTTTTCTCGCCCTGCAAGCGCTGATCACTGCGATGAGCTGCGTAGGTGTGGCGTTCATCGTGCCCATTTTACAAGGCTTCGGCTATGATTCCCTCCGCATCGGTATGACCATGACGCTTGCCGCTTGCGCCGCCTTCGTTGCCAAACCTATCTGGGGGTTTGTGGGCGACCGCTTTCCCTACGCGCGTCAGGTCGTGCTGTGCGGTGCGGCGGCCGGCTGCCTTTGCTACCTGCTGCTAATTCGGTCAGGCGGCAGTATGCTGCCTGTCGCCGTTGCGGTGATGGGGCTGGATTTGACCATCCTGTGCATGATGAACTTTGTTGACTCCTGGGCGCTGCGCCTGATGAGCGAGGTGTACCCGCTCAATTACGGTCTGACGCGCGCGGGTGGCTCGTTTTCCTATGCGGTGACGGCCGCCGTATTCGGTGTGCTGATAGAACGCTTCGGCAGCCGCGCGGGCATTCCTCTGCTCATCGGAATGCTGCTGCTTTTGGTGCTGACCGTCATGGGCATCCCGAATCCACACGTCTGCGGCGCGGCGCAGGTGTCGCTTGGCGCAGGTGCACGCACGCTGCTGACCAATCGCCCCTATCTTGTCGTTCTGGCGGCGTATTTTCTGTGTACGTTGTGCTCCTGCGCGACCGACAGCTTCTTTTCCCCGCTCATCACTTCGCTTGGCGGAACCCAGTCGTTGGTCGGCCTCGGCCTGTTCGTGCAGGCGATGAGCGAAGTGCCCGTCATGCTGGTTTACGGCCGCATCAAACGGCGCACCGGCCGCCCTGCCTGGCAATTTCTCGCGGCGGCAATGGTGTTTTTCGGCTTGAAGTGCGTCGGCATGGGTCTTGCGCCGAACTACCCCACCGTACTGGTCATGACGCTGCTGCACGGCCTGTCCTTCGCACTGCTGACGCCTGCGCTCGTGGATTTTGTGCTTGAAACCGTGCAGACCGACTACCTGTCCACCGCGCACCTGCTGTGCGGCGCGGTCGGCGTCAGTCTGGGCGCGATGGTGGGCAACACGCTGGACGGCGCGATTGCAAGCGCGGTCGGCGTGGCAAATATGATGGTACTTGTCAGCGTCTTCTCGTTCGCCGCCGCGTCGCTGGTCTTCTTCTACTTCCGCAGACGGGAGAAAAAAGACTGAAGCCCAAAATCCATATCAAAAAGCGCCTCGACCGGTGTCGGGGCGCTTTCATATGCCGTAAATTTATCAGCCAATCATGTGAATACTGCGCAGATATTCCAGGTTGCGCTTTGCAGCGGCGAAAGCCTGTGCGTTGGTGGCACGCGGCATGTCCTGTTCGATGACGCCGATGCCTTCAAAGCCGATTTCCTCCAACAGGTCGCGCAAGGCTTCGTAATCAACGATGCCGTCCTTCAAGTCGCACATCACGTCTAGATCAAAAGCGTCGTCCGAGCCGAGTCCTTCGTCCATCACCTTTTTGCGCACCGCGCCGTCCACGTTCTTGAAGTGCAGATACTGAATTTTGTCCGCCCATTTGCGGATGAAGTCAAGCGCAGAGGTGTCGCCCGGCTCCGAGCCGCCGTTTGCATAGGCGTGATGCCCGATGTCAAAGCAGAGCGGTAGGCCGGTGAAGTCCATCAGGCGTTCAATCTCCGCCTCTGTCTCAATCATTGTACGCACATGCGGGTGGAACACAACCTGAATGTCGTACTCCCGCTTGGCGTACTCAGCCATATCACGCACCATGGTCAGAAAACGGGTCCAGACCGCTTCGTCCATATCCTCCTTCTTTTCACTGTGCGTGCCGACATCGCTCTCGTCCATCGTGACCAACCACTTTGCACCGACCGACTGCATACGGCGGCACAGACTGTCCAAACGGTCACGGAATCCCTCAAAGCTCTCATACTGATCGAACTGATAGCAGGCAGTGCCCGCGCAGGCTTCCAAATGGTGCGTGCTCAGCGCGCTGCGCAGCGTTTCCGCATCGGTCGGCAGATAGCCGTCCGGACCGAGCTCGAGCGCAACATAGCCTGCCTGTTCTGCCTGTTCCAAAAACAGATCGGCCGGCGTGCCGGACGGTGTGCCGTCCGCATACCAAACGCCCCACGAGCAGGGAGCGGTTGCAATTTTAATATTCATCAAAAATCCTCCTCTTTGCTTTTTGTCTATCTTATTATAGTAGCGCCAATGCGCATTTGGTTAGCACGATACGGGCATGTTTGCAGCAATTTCTTGTCCAGTTGCACGTTCGCCATCGGCGCGATATTCCTTCGGCTTACACCCGACCGCCTTTTTGAACAGCTTGGAAAAATAGACCGGATCGCCAATGCCGACCGCCTCGGCGATTTCATAGGTCTTCATATCAGTTGAACGCAGCAGCAGCTTTGCATGTTCAATGCGCACATTCAAAATATAAACACTTAGGTTCTCACCGATTTCACGTTTAAACAGCTTGCTGAGATAGCTGGTGCTCAGATGTACCTGCGACGCGAGCGACTCAAGAGAGAGCGGCTGTGCATAGTTTTGATCGACATAGCACTTGATGGAAAAAATGATGCTGTCGATATTGCCCGGCGCCGCACTGATGCCGTCAAACACGCCGCAGACAAAATCGGTCAGCTGCTGTTCGATTTCATCAAGCGAGCCACGCTCAAACAGCGGCTCAAGCGCGAGCGTTTGCGCGTCAGACAAGCAGTCGGAACGGTCGTAGCTAAACAGCAGTCCGACGCAGAAGTTGTGGATGATGCTGCAAATGCGCTGCACACTCGAAAGCGGCAGCTTTTGCAGGCGAACAAATGCAAACAGGCGCGCCAACGTTTCCTCCACGCACGAGCGGTTGTGGCGCTCAAGCGCACTTTCAAACAACTTCAGCTCGTCCGTCACCGTTTTCCACACAGCGGGGGAAAGTGCCGGCAAATCATCGTACCGCACCACCGGCATTTGCAGGGAATACTCGGCAAAATGCTGCGCGTGGTCGGCCTGCCGCGCGGCCTGATGCATGGCAAGGGGATCGTTCTGCCGGCGGCTCATGCCGATAGTAAGTAAAAATTCGGACTGCTCGCCCGCGATGGAAACCGCTCGCAGACAGGCGCTGCGCACCTCCGCTTCATCGGCCTTGCAGAGCACCACATAGCAGAACCGATCGGCCTTGGGCACGAAATACGGGGTCTGCCCGCTCAGGCACTCTTGCAAAATGTGCTGCGCATGCTGCAGGAAGGCAGCATAGTCGCAGTCCGGCGCTTTGGACGCGACGCCGAGCCGCAGCACATGATAATCCAGCAGGTTCAGCCCCAGTTCGGCCACACGGTGGTAGGCGAACATATTGGACAAATTCGCTCGGTATATCAAGTCATACAGCAGCAGGTTGCGCTTCAGCTCCAAGCTCTGCTGCTCTCTGTCGGCCAACAGCCGGCTTGTGCGGCGCTGATCGCTCTCGCGGTCAATCTGGCCGCATGCTTTCTCGATTGCCTGCACCAGTTTTTCCTCTGTTGAGGGTTTGAGAACAAAATCGACCACGCGGTAGCTGATTGCCTGCTGTGCATAGTCAAAATCCGGAAATCCGGTCAGCAGAATCACCTTGACCTGCGGCGCGTGCTCCATCACCCATTTTGCCAGCGCAAGGCCGTCCATGTCCGGCATACGGATGTCTGAGATGACAATATCGGGTTCTGTTTGCTCGATGAGATGCACTGCCTCCAATCCATTGCGTGCCGTAGCGGCAATGCGGCAGCCGTGCGCCTGCCAGTCCATGCATGTCGCAAGTCCGTTTAAAATCGCGTTCTCATTGTCAACCAGTAAAATATCACGCATTGGTCAGTCCCCCTTTTGTTCCGCCGGAATGATAATCAGCACGACCGTGCCCACGCCCGGACTGCTGTTGATACGGAATGTGCTTTCCGCACCGTATAGCAGCGCCAGACGCCGCTGAATATTGGTCAGCGCAATGTGATTGTGGCGACTGCTGTCCTGATCGGTCAGTTCGCCGAGCAGGAAGCCCGCGCCATCGTCCGCAATACGAATGTAAACACTGTCATCCTCTTCCCAAATCTGTACTGTGACCTTGCCGCCTCCGCGCTTTTTTTCCAGTCCATGCACCACGCTGTTTTCCACCAGCGGCTGAATGGTCAGCTTGGGTAAGTAACAGTCCAGTACAGACTCGTCGGTATAAGAGATTTCATAGCAAAGCTCATCCGAAAAACGCGCCTTTTGAATGTCCAGATAGTAGCGCGCGTACTCCAGTTCCTCCCGCAGGGTGACCTTCTGCTTGCCGTCCCGCGCAATGCTCGCGCGCAGCAGCGCAGCAAGGTCGGTCACCATTGTGCTGGTCTGCTTCTGCCCCGCCACAAGACATTGCATATTGACCGTTTCCAGCACATTGAAGATAAAATGCGGGTTAATCTGCGCTTCGAGCACCTTATATTCACTCTCGCGCAGCAGCATGCCCTTGGTGTACGCATCCTCGTACAGCTGCTCCAAATTTTCAGCCATGCGGTTGAAGGACGAAACAAGCGTATTAACCTCGGTATATTCGGTGCGCTGCATGCGCACGGTCAGGTCGCCGTCCGCCATGTGCTCTATGGTAGAGATGCTGTGCTGCACCGGCCGCATCATCCTCCGTCCGAGGGCAAGCGCTGCAAAAAGCGTGCCCAGCACGACCGCGGACAGAAATACCAGATACCAAGCGACCGTGGTGCGCCCTGCGCGGACAATCTCGCTCTCCGGAATGAAGATATCGAGCTGCAGCCGATAGCGCCTCAGCGGCTGACGGATGTGATAACAGCTGCGTCCGCGCCATGTCACATAGCCTGTCTCCTGCTCGCCCGCGTCCAGTTCGCGCAGGCGCTGCTCGAGCTTCGGGTCTTCCGTCTGGCTTTTGGCGGAGAGCAGCACCCCGTCGTCCGTAGTGAACAACACCTCGGCGCCGGGGTAGATCGCCTGAATCGGCTCCGCCGGAATCATGCGTCCGGTATTGACCTTGATGATGATTTTGCCGCACACAATCATCGTGCTGACATCGGTATAATCTACAATATAATAGGCAGAGTCTTTTTCCCCGGCAGGCTTGACCAAATCGCCGAAGGAGCTAAAGTCCGCATAGCGCTCATACAGGCTGCGAATTTCAAGCAGTTCGCTGGGCAGCAGGCTGTCCCGTGCGCTGGTGATAAGCGTATCCTCACCGTAAAACAGGTAGAGCGAATCTATGTATTGATCTGTCCATGCGACATTGTACAGCGTTGCACTGTCAAGCGTGTTTTGCAGCTTGGCGTGCTGCGTGCCGGTCAGCGGCGCGCCATCCTGCGCCATGATGGCACGCACCTCCCGACTGCCGAGCAGGGATTCCACGCTGCTGCGCAGCATCTCCATCGCGCTCGAGTTCTTTTCAATCAGCTGTGCACTGTAAAAATCCGCACTTTCCTGTGCACTGCGGCGCAGTTCGGTCGAAAGCTCCGTCACGATATAGCCGACCGACAACATTGCCGGCACGAGAATCAGCAGCAGCACGAGCGCAATTGCCCTCCAGAACAAAGAGCGTTCTTTTGTTTCATTCTTCCGTTCCACCGCTTCTGTTCCCCCTCTGCATTGTGTCATACTCATTATAACACAAAACCCCCGTTGCGTGGGTTTCTCGCATCAAAATCTCCTGTTTTCACAACTTTTGTTTCACTCTGTTTCAATTTCGTTTTTGAACCTATCTTGTGATTCGAGCAAAATGTTCCTGTATTTAGGCAAAAGCTTTCCTTGTTCCTCCCCTGCCCAATTGCTATGATAAAGATACCGAATCAAGGGCGCGTAAACAAAGGAGGAAGAAAGATGAAAAAGCGATTACTGGCATTACTTATGGCAATGACACTGGGCGCAGGCTGCCTGACCGGCTGCGGCAGGAAACCCGCTGCGGACGGCAACCAAGCATCCGGCGGAGACACCGCCGCGGGCGGCGAGGTCGTCATCAACTATCCCACCTTCCAAATCGGCGTAAATACCGCCGCTCCGGTTGTGGCACAGCTGGTGCAGGAATTCAACGAGCAATACAAGGGCAAGTACAAAATCGTCATCGAAGAAATTCCCGGTGATGCAAATTACCTGGAAAAGATGAAGGTCATGATTTCGGGCGGTGAGCTGCCCCCGGTCGTTTACGGCGGCGGCTACAAGGTGCTTGATCTGGCATTGGCCAAGGATCTAGTCGTCGATCTGACCGATTATGTCAATCAGGATGCGGACTGGAAGGCCAATTACAACGAGCAGGCACTCGCAGTAAACTCGCGTGACGGAAAGATTTACGCCTCCTCCAGCGAGCTGCAGCTGGTTGGTTACTTCTATAACAAGGAGCTGTACGCCAAGGCCGGCATCGACAAGCCTGCCGAAACCTGGGATGAATTCTTTGCCGATTGCGACAAACTGCTTGCGGCAGGCATCACTCCGCTTTCCATGGACACCGGCGACGGCGCATGGTGCACACAGCTTCTGATGGGCGCTATGATTGCCACCAGCGGCGAAGAAGGCCTCAAGTTTATGGAAACCTCTCAGCCGACCGATTACAACCTGAAGGCCGTTACCGATGCGGCGGCTAAAATTCAGCAGGCCTTTGCCAAGTACACCACCAAGGACGCTGTTGGCGGCGTTTATGAAAACGCAGCGAACAACTTCTTCTCCGAAAACACCGCGATGATCTGCAACGGTCCCTGGATGATCGGCGACTTCTCCGACACAACCAAGACCGACGAAGGCTTTGCCGATAAAATCGGCTGCGCGGTTTACCCCGGCCCGTTTGTCTACTATGCACCGTTGGAAGGCTTCTTTGTGACCAAGCAGGACGATCCCAAGCTGGTCGAGGCCTCTGTTGAAATGGTCAAGTTCTTCACCTCGACGCATGCACAACAGCTTGCGCTTGAAACACAGGGCATGCTCCCCGCTTCTCCGCAGGTAGAGGTAACCGATCAGGCCAAGCAGAAGTTCCCGCTGCTCGCGGACTTCCTGGTCATGGCCAACGAGGTGGAGACCCGCAGCAATGACTTTACCAGCAATATGTTCCCGAACGTGACCGACGTCATCAGCCAGCAGATGCCCGCACTTGCCACCGGCGATATCACGCCCGAGCAGTTTGCGCAGGCGCTGACCGATGCGGCCGCTAAAAATCAGTAACCCCTTATTTTCTCCCCCATCTAGGCTGCGGGCCGCCGCGATATGCGGCGGCCCGCACTCATTTTTTCAAGGAGGCGCACTGTGAAAAAGAACAAACTCTGGATTCCTGTTTTCCTCGCGCCGGCATGTATCCTGTTCCTGCTGATTTACGCGGTTCCGCTCGTGCTGGTATTTATCACCTCGTTTTTCGACTACCGTCTGATGCCAAACCGCTTTACCTTCATCGGTCTGGACAACTACATCCAACTGCTGACGAGCGACCCCGTGTTTGCCGAAGCATTTCGCAACACCGTCGTCTGGATCGCGATCCACTGCACCGTGCATGTTTTCATTGGTACTTTGCTGGCATTTATTCTCTACAAGAAGCCGCGCGGATGGAAATTTGTCCGCGTCAGCTACATGATTCCGAACATTATCTCCCAGTCCGCAATCGCTATGATTTTTCTCAACCTCTTCAACCCCCAGTACGGTGTGATTAACTCCCTGCTGGGCGCGGTCGGACTTGAGAGTTTTCAGCACAACTGGCTGTTTGAACGCGCGACCGCATTCCCTTCCGTCACGATGACCTGGCTGCTCTTTGCGGGCTATACCACCACCCTCGTGCTGGCCGAAGCACTGAGCGTAGACGAATCACTGATTGAAGCGGCGCGTGTTGACGGCGCGTCCAGCTTTCAGATTGACCTATTCATCATGTTCCCGATGGTCAAAAAGATGATTGGCACAACCGTTATTATGGCAGCGACTTATATGCTGCAGCTGTTCTCCCTTATCTACATTACAACCGGCGGCGGCCCGCAGACTGCAACCACCAACCTGCCGCTGATGCTCTATCAGACTGCGATGAAGGAAAACAACTACGGCTATGCCAATACCATCGGCGTGTTTATTATCATCGTCGGTATGATTACAATGGTCATCATCAACAAAGCGTTCAAAATGAACGAATCGGATTATTAAGGAGGGGCAGGCATGAAAAAGCAACTGACCGCAAAAGAAGGCGTGCTCATCACGCTCAAATACCTATTTATGCTGCTCTGCGTACTGGTGGCGCTGTTCCCGATTGTTTGGGTCATCATGTCCTCATTCAAAACGAATAAGGAAATCCTGTCCAACGGCCTTGCGCTGCCCACTCAGTTCAACTTTAACGGCTATCGGGACGCACTGCAGATTTCTCCCATCCTGCAGTTTTTCAGCAACAGTGTCGTGATCACCGTCATCAGTACCTTCATCAACGTGCTTGCTCTTGCGATGGCCGGCTATGTGTTTGCACGCTGCCGTTTCCGCTTGAAAAACGCCCTGTTTCTGCTGCTTTCGGCATCTATGGTTATACCGACCACCTCGCTGCTGCATCCGGTATATCTGGTCATCAACAAGATTGGCCTGACGGATACCAAAACAGCGCTCATCCTCGTTTATGCGGCGCTCAGCATGCCGCTGTCGCTAATGATTATGCGATCGACCTTTCAGGCGATTCCGCCCTCCCTTGAGGAAGCCGCCTATGTAGACGGCGCCGGCTTCTGCCGCACCTTCTTCCAGATTATGCTGCCCTGCGCAAAGGGTGGTCTGGCTTCAGCGGGCGTGCTCGCCTTCCTCAACGGCTGGAATGAGTTCACCTTTGCCCTCGTGCTCACCAGCTCAACCTCGGTGCGCACACTGCCCCTCGCGCTCGGCTATTTCACCTCATCCTTCAGCTTCAACTATACGGCTATGTTTGCCGCCATTACCATTGCGGTGATTCCGTCAATTCTCGTGTTTGCAATCTTCCAGGAGCAGATTGTCAACAGCCTGATTGCCGGATCGGTGAAGGGTTGATGAGCGCGCTCGGAATTGCCGTAGTCGGCTGCGGTGCAATTGCCGCGAGCAAATACCTAGACAACCTGTCCCTGATGCCGGAGGTTTGCCTACTCGGCTTTCTCGGCGGACAGGCGGACCAGTACCGGACACGCTACGGCGCGTCCGGTGCTGCCGTTTACCGATCGCTCGATGAACTGTGTGCAGATTCGCGCATTGATGCGGTCTGTGTGTGTGCGCCAAACAATACCCATGCCGCGATTGCAACCGCCTGCCTGAACGCGGGCAAGCACGTCATCTGCGAAAAGCCGATGGCAATCGACGAAGTCGATGCGCAGGCCATGATAATAGCTGCAGAGCGAAACAGCCTAACGCTCACCATCGGCCATCAGGCGCGCTTCTCCCCTGCCGCGCAAGCCCTGCGGCGGCGCATCGCGCAAGGCGAATTCGGCGAACTGTACTACGTGCGCTCCCGCATGCTGCGGCGGCGCGGTGTACCCACGTGGGGGCATTTTCTTGACCCCGTGGTGCAGGGCGGCGGCTGCCTGATGGATTTGGGCACTCACGCACTCGATCTGGCACTTTGGCTGTTGGATGACTTTGAACCGCTGTCTGCCATGTGCGCAACCTACCGTGCGCTTGCCGACCAGCCGACTAACGCAAACCGCTGGGGTGCGTGGGACGCCAAGTCATTTGGCGTAGAAGACGCAGCCTTTGCGACCATCCATCTGCGCGGCGGTGCAACGCTTGAGCTTGCGTGCAGCTTTGCTCTGAATGTGCCCACCGACCATGAGAATGACGTGACCCTTTGCGGCACACGTGCAGGCGCGGAGCTGCGGGACGGCATGCTGCACGTAAACGGTGTGCGGGACGATGCGTTCTACCTTGACACCTATCCCGCGGCCGATGACGAAAACGAAGCCAACCGCCGGCAGCTTGCTGATTTTGTGGAAGCGATTCGCACCGGAAGAGATTCTCTTGTTACCGCGCAGCAGTCACTTGCTGTCTGCCGGATTCTGTGCGGCCTGTACCGCTCGGCGGTGCGGCGGCAGCCGGTGCAATTCGACTGACAAGAAAGGTACAGGCGTCAACGTTGTCCACCTCCGGCAGCCACCCAGCGGGTGGCAGTTGTTTCATCCAAAAATAAAAATCAAAGTTTTTTAGATTTTCCCTTGACAGTTGCGCCCTGACATGATATATTAAATAAGCACCTCAGGTGAGGGCAAAATATCGCGGGGTGGAGCAGTTCGGTAGCTCGTCGGGCTCATAACCCGAAGGTCGCAGGTTCAAATCCTGTCCCCGCAACCATAAAAAAGCTGATTTCGATAAGAAATCAGCTTTTTTCTTTGCCTTTGCAATCTTAAAAGAGTACTAGAAAAGCCGTCCGGTGTTTATGCGCCAAAAAAATCAGGGCGTGTAAGCAGTCAAGTAAAGTGCACACTTTTTCGCCAGCAAATGCACACTTTTTCAGCGCCAGTTTTTTAGCCGGTAATGGACTGGTGGTGAGCTAAACGGTAGCTGTTACCAGTCATGTTAATAATCTCGCAGTGGTGGATGAGGCGGTCGAGGATGGCCGTCGTAATGGTGGCGTCACCAAGGAAATCAGCCCACTCATCAAAACCCTTGTTGGAGGTAATAATCAGCGAGGTTTTCTCGGACATGGAAGATACAAAGCCAAAGAACAGATTCGCCTCTGCCGGAGTCAAGGGCATGAATCCCACTTCGTCCACCACAACGAGGGCGGCTTTCTGTAAATATTTCAAACGTCGCTTGCTTGCACCTGAGATTTCAGCAGTTTTTAGCACGGACATTAAGCC
>NZ_CATNVC010000003.1 GCF_951230135.1 Butyricicoccus sp. Marseille-Q5471
CTTGAATATGGTATCGGACTACCCGCTTCTTTGTCTCTTCGGTAAAGTGTCCCATTGGCTCTCTCCTTTGCTTTCTTCTACTATACTACTTTAGAGAGCGGTGTTACAACTTTACTATACCAGGACACTTTCAGTCATCTAATTAGATGAGATTAATTTGATGATTGCTCGCTTAACTTTCAAAGGTATCCACCGTTTTATTTTACCTCTAATTATCTTCTTTTTAGAATTTGACACATAGTATTTTCTTAATCCTTCAATGCCATCTTTTTCATATATCTCTAGCAAAACTTCATTTAGCTCGGACTTTTGAGATGAATCTAAGAGCTGCCCATTTTCAATTTGTGCTTTTTCAATCTCTGAAGGTACTATCGATAAGTAGTCAGTGGTCTGTCTTAATATCATATCGCCCTTTTCTGTACTTGATAAAACCACAGAAACACCTAGCGAAGCATCTATTTCTGGATGAACCTTTTGAATGCCCCAATAATCACCAATAGTTAGATCACTCTGTCTATTTGGTCCTGCATACTTACACTGATAGCATGAATCCCTATACAAATAGCCATCCCAGTAGTAAGAATAGTAAAATGATTCATCAGGCGAGAGAAAAGCCGTCCTTTTCTTTCCTCTATAATTAATATAATCAATACGTAATAACGCGCCCCAGCCACGCTTTTTATCCCGGAATTTTAAGTCATATATTTTACCGTTCAATCGCGCTTCTAATAATTCAATATAATCATGAAACAAAGTGGCACTTGGGACACCATGACAAACCAACTCTATGCAGATCAAATTATCAAATGTTTTCCCAACAAATCGTCGCAGTCCATCACATTGGCATGGGGTACCTGAAAACAATACTTTTTTGCCGTCAAAGAGTTTCTCTTTGATTTCTGTGAATACGCTTCCCGCATCACTTTGAACATATTTGGATCCTAACAGTTTTGGCAGATCAGAAATGTTTGATACGCATATGTGAATTGGATACATTTCCGGATTCCAAGCACATCCATATACAAAGTAATCATTATCCAATGCCCAACTAGCAATTGCAGAAAATGCCCCTCCGGAAGCACTCATCCGTAGAAGATTTTTATCTTTATTAACTACTGCATAAACTCTATCTTTTCTGTTATTTGAAAGAAAAGCATTTTTTAAAGGGCAAATAGAAATACATTTTTTGCAATTGATACATTTGCTTTCCTCTATTTTAGGGAATAAAAAGCCTTTACTATCTTTGGAAAGAGATATCGCAGAAACTGGGCATGCATTCACGCATGCACCACAAGATGAACATTTTTCAGGGCTTTGTATCAATTCATTTGATCGCATTTTACATATCTCCAAAGATAAAAGTATTTACCGACATTACTGCCGTGATTTATTCCACTCACTTCGGCCGTTATTACTAACTTTTTTCGCAGGAACACCTGCTACTGCTATATTTGATTCAAAAAAAGGCTTGTTTACAACAGCACCTGCACCCACAGCAATTGAATCGGCTAAATATGTATTACCTAAAACTGTAGATCCAATTCCAAGTACGACGTTATTGCCTATGACAGGAGCATAATCATCGGTTCCCCCAGCAACAATTGCTGTATTAATATGAAAAGCGCAGTCGCGTCCACATCTAACATTATTATTTAGGAGGATTGATCCCACATGCATTATCTGCAACCCAACTCCACAGCAGTTAACGCCGATATTAATTCCATATTTTAAAGACAGCCTTTTAAGCATTACAAATGAAATGTAATAGAGGATTTTCTTTCCACTATTATGATAATATTCAGTCACTCGTAAACGCCTCTGCCACCTCCAAATCGCATCTCCCTCTGTAATCGGATAAACCCAATATAGAGGTTTCACGCTGGGATATTTTTGTTTCTCATATTGCAGCCAATCTTTCAAATCTTTTTTTGACTTTATAATATTCCTGTCTGTCTGTCTGTCTGTCTGTCTGTCTGTCTGTCTGTCTGTCTGTCTGTCTGTCTGTCTGTCTGAAGAAATTGTATTATCGAAAACCATAAAGTCAACACCCTCTCGAATTTTTTTGAATTGTTTTTTTTGCTTTGTCTATGTACGGCCATATTATGCCAAACAGCTCCTGTCTCTCTCTCTTAAATAGCATAATAATAGCAAAATAGCTTACCGCACATATAAAAATAGAGATAAACTCCCACAAGATACTGTTTCCAATTTGCTTCAGAAGAAGCGAAACCCCTACCATGCCTATGGTAGCTATCATTTCTGGAAGAACATTCAAAATTTGTTTTGCTGGGGTTATTTTAAATATCGCCCACATTACAACGAGATTTATAAGAATCATCTGAATCCTGGCCAAAGAACGTGTAATGTAAAGAGCTTCGAATCCATATTTCCCACTTATTATTAATGCTGGAACTAAGAAAATCAGATGAGCGCATTGTACAAAAAAGGATAGACGTGGTTTACCTTTTGCTCTATAAACTTCACTGCTATAATGGCTAAAAACAATAGTCAGGGAACTCATAAAGCCCCACAAGCCTATAAACGAAGCTGCTTCACCCCATTGACTTCCTAATAATATTCTTGTAACAAGGGCCCTATATAGGTAGATGCCTGCCCCAATTGGAAATACAAATAGACCAACGCCTCTTTGAAACTTATAGAATATATCTTCAAAGACTTCATTATCATCCTGTACTCTAGAAAGAGCCGAGAATAGTACCGGTGTTGTTGCACTCGTAATCAGAGCAATGATTTGATTGACAGTAGTCATTGAAGTTTTATAGAGACCTACATAGTATGTTGTCAATAAAGCGCCTACGATGAAAGTTCCAATATATGAAGTTAACCAAATCGAGATCTGTTCAACCAATGTCCAACAACTAAACGAGAGCATTTCCCGCAACTTATTTAAGCTGAAATACAGATTTGGTTTCCAATCAGATTTTATTGTTAGCACAACAGCATTTACAAAGTTCATAGTTATTGTGCCAATTATTAACGCCCAATAACTGTGTGTAATAAATGCCAAGGGTATAGTAACTACAATAGGTACAGCTATTGATATAAGTCTTACAAAAAAAAGCGTTTTAAAATCGAAATCGCGCTTAAAAAGCGCCATTTGTATACTGGAAAAAGAAGTCAATGGCAAGGAGAAGCACGCAATAAGAATCACATCGCCCAACCCCGGATTTCCAACTATATTAGCAATCCAATCTTTATTTACGCCTATAATAATCCATAGCAAAAGTGAAATAGCAAGATTTGTCCAAAAAGCAACCGTTGTAGACTTTCTTCTATCATCATCATCCGAAAATTCGTGCTGAATTAGATACTTTTGAAACCCAGCATCTGTAAACATATCGGCAAAACTAGTAATCATTGTTACAGTCGCCACTACGCCAAAAGCTTCTGGGGTGAGCAACCGTGCCAATACCATATTAGAAAAAGGAGATATAAGTTTGGCGGCTATTTCGGTGATGACAGACCACTTTGTTGCATTTTTTACTTTGCTACCTATCGACTGATCCATTAAAAATCTCCTGTGTTTAGTTTCAATAAACTTCCCATCATATTGTCTTGCTCTCTACTTCCAAAGGGCAAAAAACCACTGCAAGGAGAGAACGTAAGCTCTGAGAAATAAACATGTTTATTGACTTCATAAAGATCAACTCTCAAAAATGAGTGGCCAGCAGATAATAGTTTTGCCAGCTCAATCATTTTGTTATAGTTTTCAGGCATCAAAGGTAGATCTTCAAAAGGAGTATAATCTGTTCTGCAATATGGAGCGAATTTCCAATCAAGTGAAAGGAAACTGATTCTTGCTGTTTTATGATTCTCTAGACCCTTTGAAACATACAAAAGTTCAGGTTTCCCATTGAAACAGTAAAATTTATAGTCAATCAAGCCACTAGGCAAATCTGTATTGTTAATACTGTTGCTGTTATCATTTGACATAAACTTTTCTGCGATAATTCTGGGTTTAACATTTTTGTAAGGCCATTCTCTTCCGGAATAATAATAGTTAGTTCTTAACGAGTGGTTGATTTTCTGTCTTGCCTTTACAATATCCATGTTTTTTTTGTCACGACATATCACCAGCCCGCCAGAATCATGTGTACATTTTAATACAAATCGTTCAGGCAGTGTTGAAAAATCAATATCATCAAAACTATCCCACACGCCATATGTAGGAATTATAAAATCTTTTCCGACAATATCTGTCACATATTGTTTTGCCTCAAATTTATCCACCATCTGAGTATATATCGGTTTTCTGTCATGCAATTTCAACCACTGCATTTTTTCATTAAATGATACTGGTTTGTCAAGATCTAGATCATACCCCATGATAATTTTAAATTTTCTTTTTAAGAACTCCTCGTCCGGCATTCTCTTTAGAAGACCGAGGCTATCATTTATTATAAACCGATAATCAGATTCAGTAATATAACGCCTTATCTTTAAACCTATTCCAGCAAAATTCATCACTATATCCCGCCTTTCTGCGAAGGGAAACGATGAGGTTATGAAACCAGGTATCCGCTTCTCTTTGAATGTAAAGATTAATATAATTATCCATCAGACCTCAACACACTACTAAACCCGAGGATATGAGTGGATAGCTGCATAGCGGCAAACATGCATATCTCTATATAGTGTCAGTATGATGCCCCCCTTAACAATGGACACACATCTGTCCTAAAGGCATATATTTTTAGCACAAACTATAGCCCTTAAACTTATCTTTTACATAATCGACTCAATCTCACCGGATGGCGAGTCACAACTGAATCTACACTTTTTTGCAGAAGGGCGACCTTTTCAAAAACATCAACCTTAAAATTGTTGGTCTGAAGGTGTTGAAGTGAATGTCCCCAACATTATAATCCAACAAATATCACAATTATATCCTCAAGGTTACGCCTCATGTACTCATCAGCATAACCCTTCGATAACATTGACCCATTGCTGCGAAATAGCCTCTACTGAATTATTATCTATTATTTCTCTTGCGTTCGCACCGATTTCTTTAGCTAAACGCTCATCTGATAGTAAACGGATAATAGACTCAGCTAAAGCATCTGAATCACCCACTGGAACGAGTATGCCATTTACGCCATCCGTGATAGTCTCTCTCGCTCCACCAATAGGGCAGTCCGTTGATATGACAGGCATTCCAACAGAAAGAGCTTCTAGCATAGCATTTGATATTCCTTCGTAATCAGACGATAAAACAAAAACAGAATGTGTCGATAATTCTTTTTGTACATTTTTTGTTGTTCCCATAAAAGAAACATAGTCGCACATTCCTTCTCTTTTTACATAATCCTCTAACTCCCCTAGTAACTCTCCTTGTCCATAAATATGATACGATAATTTCAAGTTGCCCTTTTTAAGAGCTTTCTTTACAGCATCAATTGCCATATAAATGTTTTTTTGCGCAGACAACCGACAAACAGATATCAATCTTCCTGATTTTATATTACCTTCCCATGTATAGTAGGGTTGAGTGACAGGATTTTGGATAATATAGCATTTCTTAGAATTTTTAATGTTAAAGAAATCCCTTGCATCCTTTGTCTGAAATACACATGCGTCTGACTTTCTATATAAATGCCTTATCTTTTCTGCGCTCTTCTGCGTAGGATATAGGTGGTACGGATCATTTCTTTCGCAAGCGATGACTTTAGCATTT
Organism: Butyricicoccus sp. Marseille-Q5471; assembly: GCF_951230135.1. GTDB lineage: Bacteria > Bacillota > Clostridia > Oscillospirales > Butyricicoccaceae > Agathobaculum. Next base: position 5,696 of record NZ_CATNVC010000003.1, read on the forward strand.
AATCCCTTTGTTGCAGCAATAGCGTATTTCAAACATGAATCGTGAAATGGAATAACTATCGCTCCGGGATATAACTTAATAATACTTCGCAAATCAACAAGTTTAAATATTGTATTCAGTCGTTGATTATACGATATCCCTTTTCCTGCAAGAATAATATTTACTTCATTATCTATCTCATAGGCTTTATCCTTATCATTGAAGACGATGATACTGACATCGTAATCCATACCCGAAAGGCTATTTGACAAGATAGAAACTACTCTCTCTGCTCCACCCGAAGTTAGACTTGGCAAAACAAAGAATATTTTTTTCTTCTTAAGCTTCAGCATATTCTACTTTCCTTTGTATAGAGTAGAGAGCAGAACAGAACGAGAACAAGAACATATTGTATCTTGAAATTGTTGTTACTGCGCCCCAGTCAATTAAAAGATAAACAATGATCAAGCCAACTATCAAACACAGATATATGTTTTTTTCTTTCTTAAATAACAATCGGTTGCCTGATTTTATTAAGTATGTAATTGGCAGAATGTAGTACGCCACGCCTCCTATTGCACCATATGAGCAAAGGATTTCAGCATAATTGTTATGCGAATATGTACCATAGGAGCTAATGGAACGAAACGATTCGCAGCCGTTTCCCCATATCGGACTATCTAAGAAGAATCTGAACGCATCCCTGCGCATCATATGACGTGTGTAGTCCGTAGTATTAGCGTTAGTAATCACGTTATTGGATAGTGAAAAAAATGCCTCGACCCTTCTGCCTAATGAGTTATACAGAAAATCTACATTAAATAGCGCATAATATGCGAGCAAACCGGCAACAATTAAGCCCACGATTGTTTTAATTTTACTTTTTCTCTCGGATTTCAGAAGCAGGAAGATGATTACATATAAAGCTATTAAAACAGATTTTTTGGATCCCGTACTTAACAAAACAAGTGCACATAAAGCAAAGGATACAACATATTTGTAGTTTACATGCTCATCTTTATATGCCATGAAAAAAGCAAAGCTTGCTGGGAGAATCATTTGAACCATGATTTCATTTGGATTAAAACCTAATGAGAATCCAAATCTTCTTCCAGAAAACAAATCTCCTGTATAAAAAATCAATGCCACAAGTGAAAACAAAAGCCCTGCAATCATATACAAGTGCATGACCCAAGTACAATCATCCAGTGTCTTTATATTATCAAATAACACGATATAGACCAGAAATTGTATACTAAACGGAATAATTGACAACCACATGCCATCATTCGCATTAGGCGCATATACCAGCGATAACAGCATAACTATTATAAAACAAAGTCCCCATTCCATATACGGTGTAACACGTAGCATCTTATTCCTTATTATACGTACAAGGCCTAAGGCAATAAATAAATACTGTGTGACATTTATAAGAATGGTCGGGAACTTCACAAACCCATCTAAGTATACTAGAAACACATGGATTGCATACAAATAGAGCAGGTAATCCTTTCTTATCGGTTTTGAATTGATATATTTGATCCTACTCAAGATCCCTTCTCCCCTCGTAGATATCCATTAAAATGTTCTTGCAACTCATAATATCTAACCCTTGTTCAAGAACCTCACGTTGTCTAACACTTCGAAATGGGTCATTTGTGTACTTTAAAGCAGCTGAGACCCACTCCGATACATTATCCAATGGCAGATACTCTACTGCATTGCCAAATGAAAGTTCTTTAGTAATAGTATTAGAAAGCAAAACAGGAAGCCCACTGCTCAATGCCTCTACTGCCGCTACTGGAAATCCCTCAAAACGTGAGGGAAGTAAAAATATATCAAACGCCTGATACAGTTGATCCACATCAGACCTTCTACCAAGCATAATGATTTCCTCTGTTAACCCTGAGGAACTTATCGCATCCTTTAACGCATTCTCATCAGGCCCATTTCCTGCAATAACGAGTTTTGCAGTGGAAATATTCTTATGAATTTGTTTGAAAATCTCTATAGCAAAAATGTTGTTCTTCTGATAGTCTATTCTTCCAACCATACCAACAACAAAATTTTGTTCCAGATTCAATGCATTTCGGACATTATTGCGCACATCTTGATTGTAGCTAAATCTCTTTGTTTCAATTCCGTTTGGTAATACAATTACCTTGCCTTTATTGAAATTATGATTACCAAACACACGTCTTCCTGCAAGCTCTCCACACCCCACCATATTTGTTGAATATATTCCGTTAAGGAAGCATCCAGAGAGTCTTCTCAATTCATTCTTCAAGGACGATGATGGTGATGTTGTATGTGAATGTGCGATTCTCCGACTAATGTTATGCTTTTTTGCTACACTAAGTGCAACATAAGAAGTTTCATTCTCATGAACATGAATACAATCATACTGATTTGTATCAAGAATTTCTGATAATGCCTTTTTATATTTCTTTATTCCTTCAGACTTCAGCGGAAGAAAATAAATTTTGGCTCCTAATTCAATCAGTTTCTCTCCATTCATCCCAATATGATCCGATGTTATAGCAACGTCAAAGTGATACCGATTGTGATCCAAATACTTGTAATAGTTTAGAACCACCATCGATATTCCACCAGCATCTGCCCCAGCCATAACATGAAGGATATTATACATAAGTCCTACACCTATCTTCGTTAATTGCTATATAAACTCAATGAAAATACAAGAGCTGTTGAACCACATTATAACTTGTTTCGTAAACGCGTCTTCTTAATCTGACTATTTACGATCAAGATACAAATGAAAGCACTATATGTTCAGCTGATTTAAGAATTCATCAACACGTTTCCGTTCTTGCACTATTTTCTTGTTAGGCAAGGAATAATCAATTCTATCTTGCGCTATACTTATGTTGCCATCGTTAATCAATCTATCTTCTAATCCTACCAATCTAAGAAGACTTTCTATCCGTGAATTGAATTCATTACGAGGCACAATGATAAACTGCTTCTCAAGATTTAGTGAAAAAGCCAGCCCATGGAATGAATTCGTTACGACGAAATCAGCATAATAGAATAAGGATAAGAAATCAGCAGGTGATCTATGGGTGAAGAGCTGATCGACTAACGGAGGTTTCTTCATCTCCCAAGAAATCTTTACAAGCTTCAGCCCCTTCTCATCTGCTATTTTCCTTGCATATTCTGTTGCGTGGTTGTCCTCGTTATATAAGAGCATAAGGATTAAATAAGGCTTCTTAACGAGTCTCGGAGATGCAATCTTCAACCACTCTTCTTTATCCAACATCAAAGTTGGATCCATCAGGTGGGTAGGTGCTTCCAACCCCATGTCTGTCATAATCTTTACAGCCGAGTCTTCTCGTACAGAAATTTTCTCATATCTTCTGAGTAATCTCTTGGTCTCTTCGATTTCCCCTTTATCTAACTCTGTCTTCCCAAAACTTGAAACAAACGCAATTCTCCGAGCAGTATCTGGAAGGAAGTCAAGGAAAAAACCTCTATCGATGCCCTCGTTATATTGACTATTCCACGTCTGATCACTTCCTGTTACATAGAGATCAGCTTCCGGGGGATCCCTCTGCAGATCATCAGCTGTTACATATCTCTTGGTCAGATTAAGCCGGGTTCTCACAAATCTTCCAAAAGTCTTTTCCTTCAGAATGAAAGACCCAATTTTTGCAATTCTGTAGATGACATTACTCTGTCCTTCGGCACCTTTTCCCCAGAACAAACGCCATTTAGTTCTTTGAGGGGTTATATAGTCTATTATCTTCGTGTCATGTCCACGCTTCTCAAAGACTTCCTGAGTAGCATACGCCTGTAAAACAGAGCCATAATTATAAACTCTATGTAATGTCACTATTGCTACTCTCATCTGTTATTGATCCTTTCCCTTCTCAGGTATGCATATGAAAGAAGCTTTGACGTTGTTCTTATGCCTAAGGTGCTCAGCAGAAGAGATATTATTTTCCCTCTTTTTGAACCAAGATAATTCTTCAGCCACTTTGCATCTTTCATCAGTGAATAAGCTTCATCAACACGCTCAGTGACTCTACAAAAATGAACAAGGGCCACAGAGTACTCATATGCAACTAAACTCAATGCATACTTTTCTTTCTCACCTTTTGGCTCATGGTTTTCAGAAAGCTGAGATATTGATTCTTTAATAAAAATGGCTAAGTTCCAAAAAGATTTATTTATCCCTGTGGTTGCACTTGTAATTGAGCCCTCTCGGCTTTGACGGTATAAATAATAATCATGTGCGCAGACATCAAACGATGTGGCGGCAAGTATACATCTAAGTGTGAAACCCAAATCCTCAGCTAACCTTCTGTCAGAAGGAAAACGAATAGAGTTCTTTTCGAGAAAATCACGTTTGTACGCCTTTGTACATGCACTTCCTGGGTATTTGGTAAGACCCGCTATATAGCGGACAACATCTATACTTTTTTTCCCTGTAATGTCTTCTCGCGGTATCGGATCATCGAGAGGTTCTTCCTTTCCGTCTGGATAAAATTTCTTTCCAGATAGGAAGTAATAATCGGCTCTCGTTTCCTCAATACAGTCAAGAATAGCTGTCAGACTATCTGCAGCGATCCTATCATCGGAATCCACAAATAGAATGTATTCTCCAGTGGCTTTTTCAAGTCCAGCATTTCGAGCTGAGGACAATCCACCATTTTCTTTGTGAACTACTTTGATTTTGGATATTCTTTCTGCCCATGAATCGCAAATCTTGCCAGACTGATCGGTTGACCCATCATCTACAAGAACAATCTCAATGTCATTCTCATTCTGATCTATAATGCTTCTAACACATTCGTCTATATAATCTTGAACATTATAGACCGGAACAACAATACTGAGTTTTGCCACTGTCTTTTCCTCTTCACATAAGATGTTTTATTGTTTCTTCTACTACCTTTTTCTTATCAAAGACGTCTTCCATGTGCTTACGACCGACTTGGCCCATTTGCTCTCGCTCTTCCCTGGTCTTTTCTATCATTGCCTTCATAGCTTCATATAGGCTCTCATTGTTCTTTGGCTCACACAATAAGCCACTTCCCTCTACAATCGCTTCCCTGCAACCAGGGATATTACTTGTAATAATCGGTCTACCAGAGCTTGCACACTCAAGATTTGTATTTGCCATCCCCTCATGATAAGAAGGAAGAACAAAACAATCACAAGCAGCAATGAAGGGGATCACATTCTCCTGGTATCCATGGTACTTAAGCCATCCTGCTTTCTCGTACTCTTCCAGCTTTTCCTTATAATTCTCTTCAAACGGTCCTACAACATCCAAGAAACACTTCTGGCCTTCCGCTACCAGTCTCCGCATAGCAGCGAATAGTTCATCAATGCCCTTTTCCTTCATAACCCGACCGACGAAGAGGAATTTTACAACATTATTATTAGGATAAGGCTGATAGGCATAAGTCTCTGTGTTAACGCCAGCACCGTTAAGAACTACTGTCTTCTCTTTATCGCAACATCCAAACGACAACAGCTCGTCCTTATTATTGCTATTTTCAAAGAAGATGACCTTCGCTTTCTTTAATGCGAATTTGTAGAGATTAACAACAACAGTTCTTATCAGTCCTGCATTTTCAAATGCTGTTCCAAGTCCTGTGATATTCACTGCATACTGCTTACCTGCCAACCTCGCTGCAATACCACCATAGATATTAGGTTTAATGGTGTATGTAATAATGAGATCAGGATTAACCTCTTTCATCATCTTCCTATAGTGCTGGAAGAGGCCAAAATCCGTCTTGGGGTTAATCCCACGGCGGTCAACTGGAGTATCGATGAAAGTGCAGCCCATCTTTTCAAATGGCCGGACAAGATCACCATCGGGAAGCGAGATGTACACTTCATTGCCCCTACTTAGTAATTCCTCAATTAGCTCTTTCCGGAACTTATATAAACCAATATCCATATTGGCAAGGATTAATACCCTCATCCCGTCATAACCTTTCTATTCTTTCCCAACTATAAACACATAGTTTGTCGTGGCACTTCCGCCGATATTCAGCATCATGCCATTTTTCACACTTTCGACCTGATAACCACCGGCTGTTCCAGTGACCTGTTTGTACAAGTCAAGGAACATTCTCGCACCTGAAGCACCCACAGGATGTCCACAGCCAATCAGCCCACCGGAAGGATTGATTGGTTTGTCACCATCGAAATCGATCAGGCCACTCTCTACTGCTTCATACTCATACCCTGGAGCCGTCAAACCAAATGCGCTAATGGCTGCGTATTCAGAGCTGGTGAAACAGTCATGCGTCTCGAACACATCTATGTCATCTACCATCAACCCAGCTCTCTTGTAGGCATCCAATACAGCTTGTCTCGTCCAGGGAAGGATGTACTCGCTTCCTTCGTTATCAGCCATTTTCTTATCGAAGAGCATCGGAGCAGTCCTGTGACCATAGCCTTTGATGACTGGCTTGTCTTGGTATCCTCGTTCAGCAATGAACTTCTCGCTGCACAGCACCACGACAGCAGCGCCGTCCGTCACCTGTGAGCAGTCGGATACGCCGAGCTTACCGCCGACCAGCGGATTCGTATCTGTCCCTCTCGTGCTTGCTTGGTCATAGCTCATAAACCATTTACGGGTCTGAGCGAGAGGATTGCGCTTGGCGTTGCTGTAATTGATAACTGAGATCTTCGCTAACGCATCCATGTAACGCTTTTCATCAAGCTCCGGATACTTCTTCAGAGTTTCATCAGCGAGCCGACCAAACAGTTTCGGGAACGGCAATTCAATGCCCTTGCCTTCCTTCTCGTAGTAGGCAGCCCTGCCGAGGAAATCTCCTCCCAGCTTAGAGTCAACAGTCTTCATCAGTTCCCAGCCAACGACAATATCGACATCGTATTCGTCAGCGTGGATTTTCGTTGCGGCTGCATCAATAGCGACTGAGGAAGAAGCGCATGCGGCTTCATATCTTGCACTCGGAACACCGTAAAAAGCCGGATCAACTTCAGTCAGAAATGCACCAAGGTGACCCTGATCCACGTATTTCTCTGCAATAAAGTTACCTACGAAACAAGCCACACGGTTATCACCGTTAAGTGCCTTTACATCATCAAAACTCAATCCAGCGTGGGCAAGTCCATCTGCCATAACCTCTTTCAAGATGGCGACCATGCCCTTGCCTTCTTTTTTCCAGTTGCGCTCAAAATCTGTCTGAGCGCCACCGAGTATGTAAACTTTGCTCATCTGATTTACCTCCCAGATTTGAAATACAGTCTGTAATCGTACTTTGAAGGCTTCACTTCTGCGAGAAGCTCATCAATGTTGACTTTCTTACAGACATCAGGAAGGTTTTCTCTGATGAGTGTCGGAACATCGGCAACAGTAGAGAGTGCCTGATACATTGCCAACGGCGGACACCAGTTAAATCCCGTGGCCATTACATCATCAGCCGCCTCAATCGTGTAACCCACTTCCTTAGTGGCATAAAGGCTGTACACAATATAGTCCAGCAGGAAGTACCGGCAGATTTCAGCTTCAAGCGAGTGGTTGTTTACAAGCCTCTCGAAAGCTTTCTGGTATAGTCGATACCGCCGTTGTCCTTAAAACGCTCGGCATACCGAAGTGCCTCATTGATAAACTGGAAGCCGATTCGGTTGCCAAGGAACGCAGGAGAATCCTTGACTTCGACTACAGTTCTGATCAGTTTTGTACTGAGATATTCCTTCAGTTCAGCCTGCATCTTATGATCAGAGAACGCTGTCGGTGTCAGTTCACAGAGCGACATACTGTAAGGCGGATTGAACATATGAACACCGAAGAAGTGTTCTTTCAATCCGTCAGGATAGCAGTTTGCAATTTCTGTTATTGAAAGGCCAGAAGAGCCAGTGCAGGAAACAGCATGCGGCTGTAGGGTTTTGGCAACCTGACCTGCAATCTCTTTCTTTACCCCGATATCCTCTTTGCTACTTTCAAAAACGAGATCTGACTCTGCGACACACTTCTCCAACATAGAGAAGTCAGCAGGAACCAGATTCTTCGCAATTGCGTCTGCCTTTACAGACTTCACAATACGGGGAATCGTTTTCTTAACTTTTTCAATGTCGCGTCCGACGCAGTAAACTTTTGCATCTCCAAAAGAGGCAAAGATACCTGCTACGTTCGCGCCCATGGTACCGGTAACGCCTATAACTGTTACTGTCTTTATATCCACTCAGCTATCCTCTCTATCCGTTCCATCATCATTCTTCAAAGAACTTTATTGGCTTCGCGGGGCTTCCCACCGCCGTACATTTTGCCGGAATGTCTTTGACAACCACAGCTCCAGCTCCTACTATGCTGTAATCACCCACGGTCTTGCCCTGAATGATCTGCATCCCTGTTCCAAGTTCTACTGCGTGACCGATATTCGTAATACCGGACACATTTACGGACGGGTAAAGAGTAACGAAATCCTGGAGGACAGCATCATGGCCAACGGTACAATCGAGATTGATAATTACATGGGACCCAATCTCAATATTGACCGTAATAATAGTGTGAGCACAAATGATCGTGCCTTCACCGATGGTCACAAGATCAGACATCTCAACAGAGGGGTCAATAACTGTTCCGAACTTGATGCTAGGATTCACCGTCTTCATATTGGAGACGATTTTCTCGCGTGTCCTTGAAGCACCAACAGCAACTACATAATAGGCATCGGGATAATTACTGACATCTGCAGTTTTACCGAGTACCTTGTACCCGTTTATCTCGGTTCCCTGGATATCATCAGCATCATCCATAAAACCGAGAAGATTCCAGGTGGGAGTAACTTTATTCAGTCTTTCGACTGCCCAAGCAACCTCGCGGCCAAAGCCACTGGCACCAAAAATAATTAAATCTTTCATTAGGCTTTCTCCTCAGTACCCATAAATTCTTCCATTGTTGCTGAAGTATCGGAATTGATTCCTTCTCGTTTAAGCACAGTCCTTACTGTATCTATGATTATTTGCAGATCGCCCTTGAATGTAATATTGTCAACGTACTTCACATCCCAGTCGAACTTCTCTTCCCAGCTAATGGCATTCCGGCCGTGGACTTGCGCAAGGCCCGTGAAGCCTGGTCTGACCTCGTGCCGACGAGCTTGGTGTGCGTTGTATCGTGGGAGATATCGAACCAACAAGGGTCTCGGACCAACCACAGCCATATCGCCCTTTATCATATTGATCAGCTCTGGCAGCTCATCAAGAGAAGTTGACCTGAGTTTCTGTCCGAACGCCGGGAGTCGTTGATCGTCAGGAAGCAACTCTCCCTTTTCATCTCTGGCATCGGTCATCGTCCTAAATTTGTAGAGTTTGAATATTTTTCCGTCTCTGCCGGGCCGCTCCTGTGTGAAGAGAACAGGAGAGCCAAGTTTCACACGAACCATGATTGCTGTAATAAGCAAAACAGGGGAAAGAACTATAAGTGCCCCAGTAGCAAGAAAACCGTCCAATCCACGCTTTACAAAATGCTCGTATGGGCCATAAGGCTTATGCTTACTGTCCTTCTTCCCGATTGCGTCTGCTAAGACGGCAATCACACCGACAGCAAACGCAATCGCGATAATCCAAAGGATAATCCAAACTATTATCATCTATGTTCCTCAATCTATGTGGCTACCCAATACATGCTGATGCGAATTCCCATCCCTAATTGATGTTCAGCAGATGTTTTATCTTCCTATCTACGCTCTCAGCCATGCCCAGTCGATGTTCCCATTTTTACAAAAAGCACCTATGAATGATCTCAATAATCCGGTCTTGCTGCTCTTCTGTCATCTTGTTATCCGAAGGTAAGCACAACCCTCTCCGGAAAATATCGGCTCCAACATCGATTCCAGAGCCTTTTATATAGGCATTTGTGCGGCCTCTACCGTTGCCTTCGACTGTGACAAACGGGTTGGTCCGGTATATCGGCTGCATATGCATGGGCTTCCATATTGGACGAGCCTCAATGTTTGCGTCCTCAAGTTTGAGTCGAATCTGCTCGGGGGTTACATTTACTCCCCTATCAATCAGAATACAACTCAGCCAGAAGTTCGGTTTGCTATATTCAAGGTAGGGATTCATCTTGAGTGGCAGGCTTTTTAGACCTTCCTCATATCTACGATAAATCTTTTCCTTGAGGTTTCTATGTTCCTCAATGTGCAATAGTTGTCCACGACCTATACCTGCGACAATATTACTCATGCGGTAGTTGTAGCCTATCTCGCTGTGCTGATACCACGGAGCCGGGTCACGGGATTGTGTTGACCAAAAGCGAGCTTTCTTTATTCCCGCTTCATCGTCACTAACAAGCATTCCGCCGCCAGAGGTGGTGATAATTTTATTTCCGTTAAATGAAAAGATACCATACTTGCCAAACGTGCCTGTTTGTTTGCCTTCATATGTAGCGGAAAGGCTCTCAGCTGCGTCTTCAATTAAAGTCGCACCGTGAGCGTCGCAAATGGAGCGTATTTCGTCAAGTTTTGCAGGTACTCCGTACAAGTTAACAACGATTACACATTTGCAATCAGGATACTTCTCGAATGCCTTTTCGAGAGCTTTTGGATCCATGTTCCAAGTATCCCTCTCGGAATCAATGAAAACCTGTACACCGCCCTCGTATGACACGGGGTTGACAGTAGCGGAGAAAGTCAGGTCTGAGCAAAAGACAACATTCCCACGCTTGACACCGGCAAGTTTTACTGCAAGATGCAAAGCTGACGTGCCCGACACTAAAGCTGCGGCATGTCTAATTCCGACATACTCAGCTATCTCACGCTCGAAACCATCAACATTTGGGCCTAAAGGAGCTATCCAGTTAGTTTCAAATGCTTCTGTTATGAATTTTTGTTCGTCTCCGTGCATTGTAGGTGACGACAAAAAAATTCTATTGCTCATTTCTTACTCCTTTGTTTTTAGTCACGCACACACTGATGAGGTAAAGATAATTACATAACATTCATTGTTTTTGTAAGGAACTTATCCTCGTGGCGGGTGTAGCTTTGTTACTGCAAAACTTCAGTTGAAAATCTAAAAATAACTTAAGGCAACACCGCACAATTCGCGGCTAGCGCCTTAAGCGCACGCTTGCTTGCATCTTTTCCGTCATATGCGCCAAAAATGCTCGCAAATACACAAAGTATTTGCTGCGCTTTTTGACACATCTGGCAAAAAATTTGACTGCGCAATCCCGCACTTAGAATTGTGCGGTGTTGCCTTAAAAATATATAAACCAAAAAGCCGTAGAAGTGTTGATATATAAGGCTTTTTGAGGTGACCGTAATATCAGATGTTTGTAAGAAACTTTACCCCGTGAAAATCGCAAGAGAAAGAGAAAGAGAAAAATTATTGTATAAGATAACCAATTAGGTCCCGATATATGACCTGCTTTGGTTGTTTTGCAAAATATTTCGCGTTATTTTCTTTTTCTCATGCAGGGTTTTAATCTTATTATCAGCCTAAACCGCAATATGTTGTATACACAGCTCTCTAACTCACTATATTTTGTATAGACATTTTAACAGTTAGGAACTTGTCACCATGTAATGAAATCGTGTTATACTGTCCAAAAGTGCCGGTCTGCTTGCCTTTATAGGTAGCGGACAGGCTCTCCGCAGCATCCTCAATCATCACCGCACCGTGTGCATCGCAGACGTCACGAATCTCATCTAGTTTGGCAGGCGTACCGTAGAGATTGGCAATTACCACGCACTTACACTGCGGATATTTTACAAACGCTTTTTCCAACGCTCTTGGATCCATGTTCCACGTCTCACGTTCGGAATCTATGAATACCTGAATGCCACCCTCATAAGACACCGGGTTTACTGTTGCCGAGAACGTCATGTCCGAGCAGAATACAATGTCCCCTCGCTTCACACCTGCAAGCTTGATAGCCAAATGGAGCGCAGAGGTACCGGAAACCAAGGCAGCTGCATGGCCTATTCCAATATAAACCGCCATCTCCTTTTCAAACTCGTTCACATTAGGTCCAAGAGGGGCAACCCAATTGGAGTCAAATGCCTCCTGGATAAACTTCATTTCATTGCTGTGCATCGTGGGAGATGACAGCCAAATTTTACTATTAACCATATTATCACCTCGCACATAATCATAATTGTCCCAATCAACTTGCTGCCAGAGATGACCGACAGCAGCGGGATACCCGAAATCTTTTTACTGCGGACGAGCACTCAACATGGATATTTTCTTTAACCCTCGCGTGCATATCACTTACTGCCTCAGGGCAGTTAAATCACCATAATCAAACCGTGTTATTATATAGGAATGTGCGGAAATACACCCTATGACTTGGAACGGATGCAGTACCTTTGCACATAGAATTTTTCCATATTGTTTTGACTGAGAAAAGCTCCCCCTTTTCCAATTTGATCATCAAATTTTTCACCATCATACAATTGGGGGCTTTTTTAGCCGGATATTTTGTTTCAAAACTTCAGTTTATTACCCTTTGTCCCCATCCGCTTAAATATGATTTCTTGGCCTCAGGCAAATACTTCAAAACACTTTTGATTCCATAAAACATCTCTTATGCAATCAAAACTACCTAAAAGCGTATTATCCCTCATCATTCGCACTAATCCATCATTTTTCGCCGAAAGCCGGTTAAAAAGAGACACCGAAACTGCAACGTATGCCGCAGACCGGCGTCTCTTTTTATCACGTCCGGTTTATCCTGCTACAGATCTATCATTCCACGCAGAACGCTTATTTCCTGACTACGCGAAACGTGACCGTATAGGTTGTGCCAGCAACAGGGGTATACTGAAGCTGATAACTTGTGTCCAACGTCATATCGGCCAGCGTCTGATCCAGATCCTCGACCAAATCCATGCCATCGCCTGTAACCTCATTCTCGTACTTCTCTACAAATGCCGCCCACTTGGTTGCATCGCTGCGTGCAGCCATGCCTTCCTCTGCAATTGCATAAAGGCCTAGACTTCCGCCAAACGCAGCCTTGAGCTCCGTCACCTTACTGCTATAAGCAGTGCCCAGTGCATTCACAATCTTCTCGCTGCTCAGCTGATAATCGGCCGAACTATTTACCGTTTTGGTTCCGTCTGTAATAGATACGTCCAACTTATACGTCGTGGTAGTCGAACCACCGCCACCACCGCCGCCGGAAGAACCAGAGCCGCTGCCAGTGTCAGGCACTGTGGTGCTCGAACCGCCGGAGACATCCTTGCCGCCCGCCGTTACGCCGGATGCAGAGGAGTCAACCGTCACCTTCGTGCCAGAGGTATCAACCTTGACATTGTCGGCCGCTGCGGATACATTGGCTACCTTGCCGGTACCGCTGATCGCAGTGCCTGTGCCGTTTGCGACAACCGTATCAACCTTTGCCGTCGCGGTAGTGGTAACAGCAGCGCTCGTTGCCGTTTTGGTCGTAGTAACCGTTTTTACCGTACCGGAAATCTCTACCGATGTTTTCGGCGCACTGATCGTGAGTGTGCCAACCGTTGCTTTTTCTGCAACCTTCAGCGTCGCACCCTGCGCTGTTTCGGCGACGACTACTGAATCCACCTTGCCGTTAATCGTGATAGGAGCAGCAGCACCTGCAACGGTCACCGAACCGATTGTACCGTCCAGCACAACCGCATTGTCTGCCACAACCGTGCTGACGACCGCACTGCCCTCTACCGCAATACGTACTGCTCCGTCCGTACGGGCTGCAGAGATATTTGCGATGGAGGAATTGCCCGTGATATGAATGGAGTTCGTGCCACCACCACGGACGATAACAGCCCCCTTAACTGTAACATTTTCAAGGGTTGCGTCACCGTTTGCAACGCCTTCGGCAATCACAAGGTTTCCGGTGATGGTCATATCCTTAAGTATAACACCCGAGGTATTAATAACCGCAGAGCCGCTGACGGTTCCCGTATAGGTCTCAGCCTTATTATAGTAGCCCTTGAAGATGTTATCGAGCACGGTAGCAATCTCTGCGCGGGTTACAGCACTTTGCGGCGCAAAATTGCCGTTGGCATCGCCCTTCATGTAGCCAGCGGCCTTCATTGCATTGACCGACGAAACCGCGAAGGAGCTGACCTTGTCCTGATCCTGATAGCCGGCAGAAGCAGTGTTCGTCCCGTCCAGCTTCATAACGCGGGACAGCATAACAGCCGCCTGCTCACGAGTAATCTTCTCGTTAGGACGTACCGTCCCATCGTCATAGCCCTTGAGAACGCCTGCCGCAGATGCACCAAGAATCGCGTCTGTGCTGTAATTATCTGTCGAGAGGTCGGTGTAACTGTTTTTCGCCTTGCTCTGATAGTCCATCACACGGTCAAGTACAACCGCCATCTCGCCGCGCGTGATGCTGCGCTCGGGCTGAACGCTGCCATCCTCATACCCCTTGATGATGCCGCGCTCCATCCAGGTGCTCATGGCACCTTCGTACCACTTACCGGACAGCTCGCTCGAAGTTGCTGCAAGTGCCGATGTAGACATTGCAGCTACTGACAGCGCCAGCAGTACGGCAAAGGGTGCTTTGGAAAACTTTCTTTTCATATTGTTTTTCTCCTTTTCCGTTATTATCAACCATAATAACTTAAATAATATGATTTTTTAAGGCTTTTCTCCTGGGCATAGCCATAAGCGACCTGATCGGCGAGTGAGTCATCCTGCCCACTGCTCTTGAGAAGCCGACGCATCTCGGAAATAATCCCATCCATCTGCGCGTCGCAGGAGGATTCAAGCGAGCCGGCACGTCCAATATATTTTTCTGCGATGGAGGCCTTAGTTGACGCCGTACGGTTCGATGCCGGAAGGCTTAGATATTCCTGCTTGGCAGAACCTAGCAATCCATCTAGTTGACCAGTAAAGCTAGCCTGCAGCGCATACACGCGGCCTACCAGTGCCGACAACTGCGCAGAAACCTCTGCCTGCTTGACAGCCTGTTCGTCCGCCTGCTGCTTGGCGGCTTCCTCCTCAGAGGGTGCTGCCTGTGTGTCATTACTGTCGGACGCGGTAGCTTGTCCCATCAGCATGGCAACAAACTCACCTTCGGTGATCTCACCGCTTTGCAGGGCAGTGACCTCCTCCTGCGTGGGCGAACGCACCTCCACTCCGGCAAGTTTCGCAATGACCTCCTGCGTCTTTTCTTCGTTTTGCTGCAGCATCTGCTGCAATTCCTCTGTACTGTATCGCTGGGAATCCACGACCGCACGCAGGTTATCCCGCTGCCATACCGCAAGCCCAGCACCGACTAGCAGCAGGCAAAGTAGCACAATCGCAATGATTTTTAGCGGCCGATATCGTTTTTGTGTTGTCAAACGCGCAACCCTCCCTTTGATTCAGCTTGACCGTTATACATGACCCGTGGTTGCAGCCAGTGCCGGGGTAAATGTAACTTGTTCGGTCTGCAAGCTCCCCTGTTCCTCCTCCGACGGCACGAACCGGGCATTCGCTTCCGCCGGGGTTCGGAATTCCGGTACATATCGGTGCAGCACCGCGAAAACATTTGCATCATCTCCAGATTCAACCGCAGCCCGCAGGTCTTCCAAAATCTGTTCCAGATAATGCGGTGAAACAGGCTGTACATCCTCAACAAAGATCAGTTCATTTTGTGTCTTCCTTTGATTGCCCGTTCCGACAAGCAGCTCTTCAAACAGCTTTTCACCCGGACGCAGGCCGATCTCGTCAATCTGAATCTGCTGATAGGGGATGTATCCGGAGAGCCGAATCAGGTTTTCCGCCAAGGTCAAAATGCTGACAGGCTTGCCCATATCCAGAACAAAGACCTGTGAGCCCTTTGCCAATGAACCGGCTTCCAGTACAAGAGAAACCGCCTCCGGAATCGTCATGAAGTAGCGAATGATGCGCCTGTCTGTGATTGTAACCGGACCGCCCTCTTCAATCTGTCTCTGAAAGAGCGGAATTACCGAACCGTTCGAGCCGAGCACATTGCCGAAGCGCACCGCGACAAACTCCGTCTTGCTGCGTCCCTGCATGCTCGAAAGAATCATCTCACACAGGCGCTTGGTCGCGCCCATGATGCTGGTCGGATTGACCGCCTTATCTGTCGAAATCAGAAGCATTCTGGCGACGCCAGTCTCATGCGCGGCGCGTACGACGTTCAGCGTACCGAAAACGTTGTTCTTAACCGCTTCGCGCGGACTGGCCTCCATCAGCGGCACATGCTTATGCGCTGCGGCATGAAACACCAAATCCGGCTGATACTTTCTGAACAAATCGCTAATCAGCGCCGCATCCTGAACGGTTGCAATTTCAGCCTTCAGATCCAGCGCGGAGCCGTACTGCCGCAGCAGGCTCTGCTGCAGTTCATAAGTGCTGTTTTCATAGACATCCAGAATAACCAGGCGCTTCGGACTCATTGCTGCAATCTGGCGGCAAAGCTCCGACCCAATTGATCCGCCGCCGCCCGTGACCATCACAGTCTTGCCATGAATCATTTCACGCGTGCCCACACCATCCAACTGAATCGCTTCGCGCCCGAGCAAATCCTCCACCCTGACATTGCGAATCTGTGACAGAAGCGGAGCATTGGTAGCCATGGACTTGACACGATCCGGCAGAATATGCAGCCTGCATCCGGTATTGGCGCCGAGCTTGAGAATTTCACTCCGCCGCTCACCCGATAACGACGGAATTGCGAGGAACAAATCAGTGATTGCACCATTTTCTAAGTATTCCGGAATCTTGTTGATTGGGCCCTTGACCGGAATATCAAACACTTTTGTCCCAATTTTCATTGGGTCATCATCAAAGATAACAATCGGCTCATAGGGCGAAGCTTCATTGCCGACAATTTCGCGCAGCAGCGAAAATCCCGCGTTTCCCATGCCAATGATACCGATTTTGCGCACGCTTAACTGCGCTTTGCGTTGTTTCTGCTTCACGCCTCTGCGGTAAGCACGGTAAAGAAACCGCACCGACAGCATCATCAGCAGCGAGGCGCCGAGGACCGAAATCATATACAGTCCAGAAAGCTGCCTCTTCACGAAGAGATTGGTGCAGCCCAGATACAGAATCGTTCCGCACCCAAAGCCACTGAGCAGTGCTAGATACTCTTTGCCCTCCGCATAGCGCCAAAGGCTATCATAGGTATGAAACAGTGCATTAAACACCATCACGCAGATAAACCAAACCGCCAGATTAACAATAAGCGGCCACAGGTGGTCGTCCCCCGTACCGTTTCCCATCGGACTGCGGATAAACAGAATAACAGCAACACAGGCCATAATAGTCATATCCATAGCAAATACCAACAGTTTTCGGTGCTTCACAAATAATTTCGGCATTTCGCTTCCCCACCTTCCCGATGTATATTTGTGCATTATCTGTCATTTTCCATCTATTTCAAAGCGGATACACCTTGTTTCAGCAGCCGTTCCGTCCGTTGCATCAAAATGTCCGCACTGTCCCCCAGAATTCGGACAGCGTTTTGAAACTGGCGGACCACACCCGCGTCTACGCCGTGCAAATCGCTGCCAAGGGCGCAGACTTGCCGCTGTTCCACAAGGGTTTTCCATTTGCGCCGCTGCAAAACGTTCCGGAAAGCTGATGCATTTAGCTGAATCGGGAGTTTCAATTCTAATGCGCGATGCACCACCTTTGGCTCATACCGATCCAGATGCGCAAGCACGGGTTGGAAACCCTTTCCCTCTATCTCGCAAATCGTGTCCCAAATATCCTCTGTAATCTCCTGAAACGGTAGTTCCAGCAAAATCACACGATTGGTCTGCCATATGCACAGTTGTTCTAATCCGTCCATCCGCTCAAGGCCTGAGCAGACCAGCACCTCTGCGCCTGCAAGCACTGTCGGAGTTTCCGGAGCCTCTGTCATGTCACTTATCAGCTGCATCCCGCGATTCTGTCGTGCAAGAAACTGTTCGACCGTATGCCGATGCGGATAGAAGTGCGGTGTTGCAACAACGGCAGCAATTCCCGCCTGGCGCATCAAATGCAGCTGACGCCTTGCGGTTGCCAAGCTATCACAACCATGGTCCGCCATCGGAAGAATATGTGCATGAAAGTCAATCAGCATGGCTCTGTACTGTCGTCATGCGGAATGTATCATGCGTCTGATCTCCATAAACATTTGCATCATAGTTTCCGTATGCGCCATACTCACCATACTTGCCATACTCACCATACTTGCCATACTTACCGTATCTACCGTATCTACCGTATTTTCCGTATTTTCCGTACTTCCCCGATTTCGGATTGACATCATTGAGCACAAAGCCGAACACATGTGCTTCAACCTGCTGTAATCTGAGCAGCGCATGATCCAGTTCGGTCCGATTAGTGTGATCTGCTCGGACAATCAGAACATAGCCATCTACCTGTGCTTTCACCACCAATGCATCTGCCACCAGATTGATTGGCGGGGTGTCAAGCATAATATAGTCATACTCCTGAGAGACTCCTGCAAGCAGCTTCTGCATCTTGGGAGAGCTTAAAAGTTCTGCAGGATTAGGGGGTGTACTGCCTGCGGTGACAACATCCAGTGTATCAACACACTCGTTGCGACGTACCGTCAACGTTGACTCAATCCCCGCAAGATATTCACTCAGGCCGGGACTCTGGGGATAATCCATCAGTTTGTTCTGCTTTGGACTTCTCATGTCACAATCAATCAACAGAACACGCTTTCCGTTCTGCGCCAGAACAATAGAGAGATTTGCACAGCTTGTGCTTTTACCTTCACCCATATTTGCACTTGTGATGACCAGAATCTGACCTCGGCCCTCGGTCTGCTGCGGCAGGAACATCAGATTTGTCCGTGCACTGCGGTACGCCTCTTGCACACTGAATGGGTTTTGATGATACAACAGTCGGCTTCTTTCATCCCTCAGCGAAGCGTGCGCCACATCTTTTTTAAACTTCAACTTTTTCATCTGCGCTCGCCCTTCTCACTTCGACTTGTGTCGACATTGCTGCAATATTCGGTATTTCACCAAGCACCGGCAAATCATAGTGACTGATCAAATCCTCCTCGGTATGGATCGTCACATCAAGCAGATTCTTGAATACGATACCTAACATGGACAGGAGCAGCCCCAGCAAAATGCCAATCGCCGTATTGCGCATCAGCGGCCAATCCGGCACTTCAGGCAGGGACGCGAAGTCAATCACCTCAACCTCGCCGGCTTTTACAACACGAATGATTTCACTCGGCGCCACATCAGCAATCGTGTTGACGATTGTCTGTGCCTTGAGCGGATCCGGATCTGCGATACTAATCATAAAGGCCTCTGTGCCATTGATTGAGCTTGCAGAGAATTCCTTTCGGATATCCTCGGGCGTGTATCCATAATCGGACGGCAGCTGTGCTGCGACCTTCGTCAGAAGCGAATCACTCTTAAGTACTACAATGTAGGTATCGACCAGACTCTGAGAAGCAGACAGGTCTCCGGCGGTAATGCTCTCGTTTCCGCGTTTATCATTATTAGATACGTACATCGAAGCTGATGCGGTATACATCGGTGTCACCCCAAAGTATGAAATCATAAATGCCAGCGTGCCACCAAGCAGCGCTGACAATACAATCACCTTGATACTGCGGCAGAACATAACCAGTAAATCCCTAAGGTCTATTTCAATCTCTTTGTCCATTCTTCTTCTCCACACACTTTATTTGGCTTGCAGTTCTGTTCCGGTCATCCAACTATGCCTAAATTCATTTCAAATGTTCATTAAAAGCTTTGACTTTGAAAGGTTTAATGCTAAACCAATGATGCTGCTAAGATCTGAACAAAAGTAATAGTATAATTTTACCGGCTACATAATAACCCATTATTTTCATATTATATCACATAATATTACCACGGTCGATAGCACACTATCAATAAAATAGAGGAATTCTCTGAATGGTTCAAGGCCTCGTGCAAACTTGGCAGGTTTTCGTTCATACTTTAGTCTGAACCATGACCATGGCATACTCCTCAAAGTACACTTATCATTACTTCTCCAGGGTCGCGGCCTTTCTCGTACGATACTGTCCCCACGGCATTCCGATGCTATTTAAATGCACAATTTGCTGCTTACTCAGAGGTTTTCTCCCCTTGTGGTTTTTCCACCTTTCCACCATGGTGTAATAGCGGTCTCGCTGTATGCAAATCCATCGCCCCAGTTTTTTGCCTTCGGGTGTTACATAATGCAGCGGAACACGCAAATCTCCATACTCCTCATAATACTGTTTGGCCATACCAAACCACTCCATCCACGGAATGCGTTCATTTACACTCCACACCATGTGCAATGCTTCCAATTCAAGCTGCTGTAATTCCGTAAGCCCCCCACTGTGGTAGAGTTGACGCTGCCTGCAAATCCATTCTCCCAATGCGCGTCCAGATTGCTTCATTGTTTTTGGCACGCGTAAATCTCCGTGCTCACGAAGATATGCTCTGCACAAATCAATCCAAGAATCCCAGTCTGTGCGCACTTCCAATTCCCAAACCATGCCCAGTTGTTCTAGTTTGAGAATCCGATCTTGATCCAGCATACAAGTTCCTTTTCCATGATAAGCCGCCCGTTGTCGTTCAATCCAGCGTCCTAACTTCTCACCATTCGGGGTAGTATAGTCCCTCGAAACCAACAAATCACCATTCAAACTTCTATAAGTTTTAGCAAGTTCTATCCAGTGCATCCAACGGGCTTCCCTTTTATCCATGCCGCTTTTCCAGCTTTAAGGAAACTGGATCCCGAACAACAATTTGTTCCCAATACTTTAGAATCACATCTACTAGTTTCGGAGCGAATTGCCTACCCTTATTATTCTTTAGCTCTAATTGGCATTGTATATCTGTCATTTCACATTTCCGATAAATCCTTCGATAACGCATTGCATCTACACTATCACATAGTGCTATCACAGCAGCATCTTGGGGGATTTCAAGACCTCTTAGTCTAGCTGGATAGCCCGTCCCATCCCAATGTTCATGATGATAAAGGACACTTAGCGCAATCTGCTCTGGAAGTTGCCGCGCCCGCAGTTTCGAATAACCATCTAGTGAATGCCTTTGTATCACGGCATATTCCACCTCAGTCAGTTTTGTCGGCTTATGCAGGATTTCTAACGGAGTAAAAATCTTTCCAACATCATGTAATGCTGCCGCTATCGTAATGCTTATCCGTTGATCATTGGTATAATGGAGTATTTCCGCCATACGCCATACTTGCTCTGCAACACGCAAGCAGTGGGCGGCTGTTTGAGAATCCCATTGCTCTAATTCCAACAGCTCTTTACAAATCCATTCATCTTGCATCAACCAAGACTCAATTGATTCCTGTCGAGTGTTCCTTTTATAGGAAAAACGCATTATTGATAGTGGCATATTATATCTCCTTTCTCTTGCAAGACTGAGTATTCCTTTAATGTATCTAAGATCATGTAATCCGCTTCAATCAGCATCAATCACACTTATCTTTAGTCCCGCTTTATTACACCTTGAACATAATCCGCATTATGTTCGGAGAAAGGCCATTGATGGTGCTTATCTAAATAAAAAAATAAGCAGCATACGCATTTGCATACACTGCTTATTCAAACTCTAAATATTTACGGTCGGAAGGCATGGCTAATGAAGCCCCGGCCTGTTTGGCCCGCGCAAATTCCAAAGGTCATTCCATATGCCTTTGCAACTAAATGTATATTTGTATTGAATTTTGTCGATATTTGTAATACAATGAAGACAGAAAATTGAACTATGTAGATGAATGCCAATCCTGAGCTGTTTCTCCGAACATAATGCGGATTATGTCCGATTTTATATAATTAATCCCAATCGAGCTATCTGCCGTTCATGAACCAGCACGCTTTCCCTCGTGTAAATTCTAGTGGTGTTTACATCGCTATGTCCAAGAATATCAGCTAAATGGACGATATCTTTCTCCAATTGGTAATAGCATCTTGCAAACAGATGCCGCAGATTGTGCGGAAAGACTTTTTCTCGCGGTACACCAGCTGCCTGGCACAGAGATTTCATGGCCTCCCAAATTCTTGTGCGGTTCATCGGAGTCCCTTTCCGCGTGCGAAAAATATAACCCGACGAAACCTTTCGCTGATTCGCGAACCCAAGCAGCTTTTTCGTTAGTTTTGCCGGTAAAAAAATCACCCGGCGCTTGCCCTTACAATTCACAACAGCTCGGCCGATACGAGCAGCTTCAAGCGTGATGAACTCCAACTCTGAGACACGGATTCCCGTAGCACAGATTGTCTCCATCACCAGTGAAAGCTGCTCTTTTTTTGTGTTTTTAGCAGCTTCCAACAGCCTTTGGTATTCCGCCCTGCTTAACTCATATTCAGGTTCTGCAAATGCACGTCTTTGGATCTTCAAGCCCTTCACCTGACAATCATTCCAGCCAACAAACCCCAAAAAGCGGTTGATTGAAACTAACATAGAATTTACGCTGGCTGGGCTGTATGCTTTTATGAGCTCCTGTTTATATGCAATTGTGATTTCCTTATCCACTGTTTTGTCCACATTGAGGTATTTATAAAAAGCCCTCACATCCCTCTGGTATTTTTCAATCGTTGCCGGGCTTTTTTCCTCCTTGGTCAGGTAACAGACGAAATCTCTAATCATGGTGTCATTCATTCGACAGGTTACATTTTTCATGCTATTTCTCCTCTCTTGAATGGATATTTTACCACAATTATTTTCTCCTTGTCCCTTTCCATTATTCTATTGATTGCTTTTTTCGGACTTTGCATTTTATATTCGCGAACATGTCGCTATTCTTTGCTCTCGTTTTGTATCTGATCCGCGTTGTTTTCCATACCGATATTTCAACGCAGAGATTTATTTGACAAACCTCGCTCCTCTGTATTACAATTGTATGGAAATTTATTGTAACGCTGTGCTTTTGACAGCGCCAGTATTGTTCTAATGAGGGAATGCGATGGGTGTAAATAGATGAAACGAAACCTTTTTTCAATTGCACTGATTTTAGCAATATTATGCTTTATCTGGGGCAATTCTGCCCTGTCTTCTAGCATTTCAAATCATATCAGTGATACAATCACAATCTCTTTCGGTGGTGAAATTACACACAGCGATGAGCAGGAAGCCGCCGCAACCACCATTCTTACCTCTTCTCACATTCGCAAGTTGGCACATATCACAGAATTTTCCGGGTTGGGTGCTGTGCTAACCCTACTATCAGTGCGTCGCCAAAAGAAACCGGTGCATTCGTTGCCGGGTATTTTACTGCTCGGCATGCTGATTGCGCTTTCAGATGAGACCATTCAGCTGTTTACTGGGCGTACCTCTACAATTAAAGACATTTGGATTGATCTACTCGGCTTCTCCATCGGCTGCTTTATCTCTGGAATCACGATTCATTTGATTACGAAGAGGAAATCAAAACAATGATAAAACGTCGTATCGTGGAAACCCTTTTATGCATTCTGCTTCTGCTGACTCTGTGGTTCATTTTAGGTTACTCCCTTCTTCCGAACCTTTTACCTTCAACAAACAGTGCATGGGGACAACTCGTATTTCAAGCACTTTCCGGCAATCTTGAGCCAATTACATCATTATCGAGCAATGATTTGCTACACCTTATTTCACATGCGTCTGAATTTGCACTGCTCGGCGTTGAATTGTCATTACTAACTCGCGTATTATATCGCTGTAGCAGCGCTCTCCCCCTGCTATGCGGGCTTTCAGTTGCATTAGTAGATGAGACCATTCAACTTTTTGCAACGGGGCAAGCCGGGAATGTACTTGATGTCTGGGTTGATTTTACCGGTGTGTGTCTCGGTTATGCGCTAGTCAGCCTATTTGCCTACTTATTCCGTCAATTCCATGCGCTGAAGGCGGACATCAGCACAATCGAAAATCATACCGTTAGTGCAAAGCCCAAAGTATGACTTGCTAGATGAGGCGGTGCTACTTCTGCCATTATCATCACCCCTCTAAATTGACCATATTTTCTATCCATCAGCGACAGAAGAAGCCCATCAGTAATGATGGGCTTCTTCTATATTCTTATGGGATTATAAATTGGCATTTGGTTTCCTAATACAGCTTAAAATCGTCTCAGCAACGCGAATACACGTCATATGGTTGCTGTTTCCCGAATCTTTACGTGTCTATTGAAAATCTAGTTGAGTTGCCTATTCGAATGTCCATCTGAGTTTTCAGCCCTAAATGTTGTAGTTCTAACTCTTTCCACTGCATCTCCAGCTCCTCAAAATTCTGGAGTGCAGCAATCATCTGCGGAGAATCGTACGGCATCTGCATAGACACCAACCGCCGCAACGTCTCCCGCGCCCCCTCCAAATCCACGCCAAGCGTGTAAAGCCGCGCTGCTGATTGGAGTAATAAGTCTTTTTGTGTATACACTGGTTTTCTCCTATTATCTAAAATTTGATATTCTGCAAGATTGACTCTACGATATCCCCTTGCTCAGTTAATACTTATTGCACTACTACTTCTTCATTTTAATTGTTAATGTAATCGTGTTTTCAGCACTTGAAACAGTATAGTTCGCCAAATCATCCGCCGTAATCGCAAATCCTGCAAGCGCTACGAGTAAGTATGGCCATGCAACAAGACCTACCAAGAGACTAATCCAAGATGCCGCCTGTCCCACCTTTCGTCCAGTGTGCTTTTTGTTCAGGTCTTTTCTAAGTTCGTCAGCAAACGAGCCAATGACAACTATGCTTCTATATCTTGCCTTAATAGCATCTGCAAGCTCTTTGCGTGTTTTTACAGTTATGCTCCCATCGATATATTTCTTTTTCATCTACTTTTCCTCCCACAAAAATCGTTTCGGCACAGCACATGCTGCATACCCGTTATAAGCAATCAATAATAGATTACTTATTTTGATTATATTTGGTAATGCCAAATTATGCAACAGCAAAATTCACTATACTGATAAAAAGCAATCAGTAGGTGATGAAATGAATAAGCGCAAGCTAGCGCTCGGCAACCGAAACATCGTCGGTGCGCGGGTAACAGAAGCTCGTAATCAGATAGGTCTTAAGCAAAAAGATTTACTTGCTCGGATGCAAGTCGCAGGCGTCCCGATTAGCCTTCCGGCATTGTCGCTTCTTGAGGGGCAAAAACGTCCGGTGTCCGATATTGAGCTCAAAGCACTGTCTGAAATCCTCGATGTTGACGTTCGATGGCTGTTGGGACAGATTGAGAAATCATAAACCCACAACGACAGATTTAACGTATATATTATAATGATAGAAGGACCCGAAGCATTGCGCTTCGGGTCCTTACTTTGTTTCGAGGAGCTTTATGATTATGAAAATTCTATTATTGGAACCGCATCAGTCTCCGCAGCAGGTTGAAATCGGTGATTGTCTGGCAGACATGCAGGCTATGGTAGGCGGCCCTATCGAAGCCGTTTATCCGTTTGGGGAATCCGTAGCACTGATTTGTCACGAGGAGGGTAAGCTTTTGAACCTGCCGCTAAACCGAGCGCTTCGGTATCCGGAAACAGGAGAAATCTACGACATTATCGCAGGCACATGTTTTCTCTGCGCTGCTCCGCCCGAGAGCGAGCAATTCGAAAGCCTTAGCGAAGAACAGCTAGCTCGATATGCTAAGCTGTTTGATCGTCCGGAAGAGTTCCTGAACCTCGACGGCCAACTAATCTGTATTTTAAACTAGTCACAGGCATTGTAAAGACATCAACACAAACCGCTCACCGATATCGGTGGGCTATTTTCATTTTAGGGGGAAAATCACATGAATACCAATACTTTTATCTGTGAGCATTGCGGTGAAACCTTTCCGCTCGATGAGGCCTTCCGCTGCGGAGAAGATTTATTGTGCCGTGAATGCGCAGGAGAGCACAGCATTCTCTGTGATGAGTGCAGACAGCGCATTTATCGCGACGATGACCAAGGGGACGCCTATCACGTGCTGTGCGAGGATTGCTTCGAGCAGCATTATACCCGGTGCGATAGTTGCGGAGGGCTCCTGCGCAGCTGTAATGCCTATCACCCAGCGTGGAACGACCAAACTTTGTGCGAAAACTGCTATGATGAGCAGGAGGAGTGCTGTCCCATCCACGAATACAACTACATGCCGGATCTTGTGTTCCACGGAAAAGGACTGCGTCATTTCGGCGTGGAGCTTGAGATTGACTGCGGCGGCCAGAGCTCCGCCAACGCAAAGCAGATTCTTGAGGTAGCGAATCATGATGCGGAAAATCTCTACATTAAAACAGATGGCAGTTTGGACGATGGCATGGAGCTTGTCACCCACCCCATGACTCTGAACTACCACATGAACGAGATGCCGTGGGCAGAAGTGCTCAGTGAAGCACTCCGCATGTATTATCTGAGTCACCGCGCGCAGACCTGCGGACTTCACGTTCATATCTCGCGACTGGCCTTCGGCTGTACATATGAGCAACAGGAAACGGCCATTGCGCGTCTCGTGTTCTTCGTGGAGAAATTCTGGCCGGAGCTGCTGCGCTTCAGTCGGCGGACACAGAGTCAGCTTAACCGTTGGGCGGCACGATATGGAATGAAGCTCTGCCCGCGCGAGGTGCTCGACCACGCAAAGAACTCCTGTGCTGGGAGATATACTGCCGTCAACCTCACAAACAGCGATACCATTGAGATTCGCATCTTCCGAGGAACGCTTAAACTGAACACTCTACTGGCCACGCTGCAGATGGTAAACCACCTCTGTGACGTGGCTGTTTTGCTGTCTGACGAGGCACTTCAGGATATGAGTTGGTTCGACTTTCTGGAGCGTATCAATGAGCCGGAGTTGATTGACTATTTAAAGGAACGGCGGCTGTATGTGAATGAACCAGTGGAAATGCGGGAGGAGGACTGAATATGTGCAGTGTGTTTGGATTAATTGACTACAACAGTGTACTCAGCGCAAAAGAAAAGAACCGAATGCTCGGCGTACTTTCCCATGAGTGCGAAGTGCGTGGAACGGATGCTACCGGCATCGCCTATAACTACAACGGAAGACTTCGCATCTATAAGCGCCCGCTTGCAGCTCACAGACTTCGATTCCGGGTACCGAACGGAGTGAACGTCATCATGGGCCATACCCGCATGGTGACTCAGGGTGCTGCAAAAAGAAACTATAATAACCATCCGTGGCTCGGCAAGGCTGAGCATGCTCAGTTTGCGCTTGCGCATAACGGAGTTCTCTGGAACGATGAGGAACTGCGCATGCAGCTGCCCAAGACCAAAATCGAGACCGATAGCTACGTCGCCGTACAACTTCTCGAACAAAACAGTACCCTCGACTTTGACAGCCTGAAAGACATGGCTGAAACGGTCGAGGGCTCTTTTGTATTCACGGTGTTGGATGGTGAGGATAATCTGTTCTTCGTCGTGGGCAACAACCCACTTGCAATCTATCGCTACGATGGATTCGATCTCTATGCCTCCACCAGTGAAATACTTCGAAAGACTGTCCGCCGACTGCAACTCGGCAAGCCAAACGAAATCATCGAGCCGGAGGAGGGTGAAATTTTGAGAATTGACCGCGACGGACACATCACCCGCGGCAGTTTCATTCCGCACCACACCTTCTCACACTGGTGGCGAAATACGCCGTATTACAGCTCCTACCTACTCGAAGACACCTCGCTTGAAACAGATTATCTGATTGACGCTGCCAAAGCGATGGGTATCAGCGAAGACGAGGTGCAGGCGCTGCTCGACTATGGCTGCACGACCGATGAGATTGAGGAACTGCTTTATGACCCGGCACTGCTCCATGAGCTGACGGGTGAGTTGCTGTATGCATACTAAGGAGGGAAAATTGATGCTTTCGATTCCAAGCGCTAACCAGACGCGGCATGAAACCACGGGAACCGGTTTTGAAGAAGCGGTAAAATCCGTTGTCCGCGCAATTGAACAGGCTAGAAAGGAAGGGCGGCTAGACTGCTGCTTCAATCCCAGCCTGTACCGGTGTACTGATGCGGATGGAGCAAGTCGCTGCATTAACTACTATGATGCGGTAAAACAGGAATTTCAGAAGAATGGCTACACCTTCCGTCCCACCGGATATATCGGCGGCGTGTGGCAGCGAACAGAGCATATCTGCTGGTAATTTCATGAGCACAGCGAGGGGGGGGAGACGCATGAATCTTGGCACCATCATCATGGCCGCAGGTATGATCCTGGGCGAGCTGTTGGACAGTGATGACGAGGACGAGCCATGTCAATAGGGTATACCCCAATGACATAGGCCAAAAGTGTGGCAATAGGGTCGGTTTCAGGGTTTTGACATATGTCAGAATCCAAGCCAACCCTATTGCAATACCGGGAGGTGATTTTATTGAGAATCGGATACATCCGCGTCAGCACAGAGGAGCAGAACACCGCCCGACAGGAGGTGCTGCTGCGCGACCTTGGCGTGGATGAGCTGTTTATTGATAAGGCAAGCGGGAAGAACGTCAATCGCCAAGAACTGAACCGCATGCTTGAATATGTCCGCAAGGGCGACACGGTGATTGTCGAGTCGATTAGTCGCTTCGCACGCAATACTCGGGACTTGCTCGAACTGGTGGAGCGACTAACCGCCAAAGATGTGGAGTTTGTCTCAAAGAAGGAGGCCATCGACACCACCACTCCAACCGGAAAGTTTATGCTGACCGTTTTCGCTGCGGTGGCCGAATTAGAGCGCGAGCATATTCTCCAACGTCAGCACGAGGGCATCGCGATTGCTAAGGAGCAGAGGAAGTATACTGGACGAAAGCGGAAACCACTGCCGGAACAGTTCGACGCCGTCCTTTCCCGCTGGCGGCACGGCGAAATCTCGGCTGTAGAGGCTATGAGGAAACTTGGGATGAAACCGAATACTTTCTATCGGCGCGTATCAGAGAATTGACGCAACGCATGCAACACGTCATATGTGCTCTGCCGTTGACTTTGTCTGTCAGCTTGGTTATACTTAAAATATTCTTACGAAACGAGGTGCTCCGATATGGATTTTTCCGCGATTGATGAGTTGCTAGCCGAATTAAAAGGAAGACGTCCTCTCAATCAAACCGAACTCCAACGCCTTCGGGATGAGTTCATCATTGAGCACACCTATGACTCCAATGCAATTGAGGGCAGCACGCTCACATTGCGTGAAACCGCATTAATTCTGCAAGAGGGTATTACCATTGCTGAAAAACCAATCAAGGAGCACCTAGAGGCAATTGGTTATAAGGATGCATTTGAATATATCGTCTCGCTCGTGGATTCGAATGCGCCACTATCAGAATCCGTAGTAAAACAGATTCATTCGTTAGTTCTAATGAATGATGCGGCCAACCGCGGCGTTTACCGTAGTCTGCCGGTCCGGATTCTCGGCGCCAGTCACGAACCACCGCAACCGTATCTGGTACCTGTGCAAATGGAAGCATTGGTTGCTTGGTACGAGGAGATGAAGCGGCAAATGCACATCATCGAAGCTGTGGCGGAATTCCATCTTCGTTTCGAGGGCATCCACCCCTTTATTGATGGAAACGGGAGAACAGGCCGGTTGATACTCAACTTTGAACTAATGAAAGCCGGACTCCTTCCTGTGAATATCAAGTTTACGGATCGGCGTAAATACTACGATAGCTTTGACCGATATTACAGTGATCCACCCAATGCCGCACCGCTTGTCAGCCTGATTGCTTCCTATGAAGAACAAGCGCTGCGGCATCGATTGGAGATTTTGCGGTAAGCTTTTCGCATCATAGTGTTAACGTAAACATCTGAACAACTTGGCTTGCCGAATGAATTTATGTCAATATTCTATCACTCAAAGCACGGAATACTATATAGGCTCGTTAATGGATAGCTTTGAAAAATCGAAAGAGCATGCGTTGGGCATGCTCTTTTTTGATCAGCTTGATATGAGAGATAGGCGGATTGACATCCTAGGCTTCGTCTGGTTCTTCCTAGTATCACAAGAAGGCGTTATGTGGTATAATACTGCCATAACGCAGAAGGAGGCATCCAATATGAATCATTCAACTACATATTATCTGATGAACAAGGATACCTGTCTTTTGCATTTTTTGTGTACCCGAAATTCGTTTGATGAGCCAGAATTTCAAGAGCAGGCATGGCTTGTTGCAAATCGGCCCATTGGCTACATTGACTTAACTGTTTTTCTGGAACAACGCAAAGCACC
This sequence comes from Butyricicoccus sp. Marseille-Q5471, assembly GCF_951230135.1. Lineage (GTDB taxonomy): Bacteria > Bacillota > Clostridia > Oscillospirales > Butyricicoccaceae > Agathobaculum. The sequence goes on from NZ_CATNVC010000003.1 coordinate 35,776, forward strand.
CAAGCACCGCCAGCACATCAAGGAATTGCTGGAGCGGTATGGATGCGACGACCTCGAAGGTTTCCTCAAGGTAACACATGCACTTTCTTTAAATGATACATTTTGGGTGAAAGAAGCAGGTTCAGCTCTGACATGGGAAGATGTTTCACTATATCAAAATGAATTTGACCAACTCATTAGCGAAGCCGCGTTTGATGGTACGTTCAGCGAATCAGATTTATCTTCAACTTCTCCCGAATTTGGCACAGACGGATATTATGCTAAGTGCTGGGTTCGTGAGGGGCGCAATATCCAACTATATAAAAGCGGCAGTTCCCTATATGAACTGGAACCATTGTCCGAATACTTTGCATCGCAACTTGTCGCTGTGTTATGTCCTGACACCGTTTCCTATGAGCTCGATTATTACCACGGAAAGTTGGTTAGCAAATGTCGGCTTTTTACTACTGAAACACTAGGTTTTGCTAAAGCCAGCAGTGTCTTTCGGGGAGAGCGTACAATTCCGGCACTGCTCAAGTATTTCACATCGATTGGCAGCGAAGATGCATTCCGGCGCATGTGTGTATTGGATGCACTGATTCTAAATCCTGATCGCCATTATGGCAATTTCGGTGTGCTATTTAATACCGATACCATGCAGGTCTTAAAAATGGCACCAGTGTTTGACAACAACCGCAGTCTGTTCCCTGAGCTAGATGATGATCAACTAGCTAAGCCGGAATGGTATATCCAAAAATGTCGTCCACGATTGGGAAAAGATTTCATTGTAACCGCGCGCGGGTTAATAACAGTTGAAATTAAACAAGATTTGAGGAACTTGGCTGGCTTTCAGTTTCAGCCGCATCCCGATATTGCAATTTCTAAAGAGCGCATTGGTGCCTTAAGCCAGATTGTAAATCATCAGATTCACGCCATATTGAAATAACTGGATATAACAAAAGACCGTCTTGAAAAAGACGGCCTTTTTATTTGGATTTTTCCTCGATACACTTTTAATGCTTTTGCGTTCCCAAAAGAAAACAATGCCCCTTCCGAAACCATGCAGGATGTTCTCTGACTCGACTCTCCAAGGAGCTCTTCGTCAGGATCATCCTTTTCTTTCGGAATCGCAAGCCGAAGTTATATTAATCAAGTGTTTTAAAGAAGTAAATATCATATAACAAGCCATGCGTTGCAGGTGTCCAGAGGAGCAGGTGCATCATGGAGCCCCGCGAACATGTGCTCCCGCATGCGCCTCTGGTCGGCGCAGACGAGTCGACATTGTGAGACGAGTCGAGACGAAACAGTTACATCCCTTGATTGCGAACATGCGAGCAGGCTAGGACTGTCTCGAAGGGGGAGATTCTCTTATATATTATACGGGTTCCCCCCCTTAGGAATTGCTGGGAAATATTACATCGGCTAAATTCTGTAGTGTTTTATTATCTACTAACGATTCTAGAAAATCGATCATATCTTTTACGCACTCTTTGTAGAAATGTTTTACTGCGACATATCGGATAGCGCCTAATTTTTTGCGTCTCTGAGATGAGGTTCTGCATCCATATTTTTCAAATTGACGGATTGCAAATTTTTTGAACATATGAAAGGCCTGTTCCTCCTCGATAAATTCAAATACCGGTTCATCACATTCCCAGTCCGGTATCTTTAATAAAATAAAGGCTAATGCTGCCTCCTCAATATCCGAAAGTTTTTCCTTGAAGCACTCAAAATCCTGCAGTATAGCTTCAGCCTCGTCCTGCGGTATGATATCTTCCTGCCTAATATGTGCTGCGCGCAATAATCTCTGTTCATTAATATCTAAATCATTGAAAAACATCTTCAAAATAACATCCCACCTCTGCAATACACAAACCGTGTCCAAGCGTGCTGGATCAAACATATAGCGGTTTTGTTCCAGATAAAAGGCCAACCAGTTTACACGAATCTGTGCAGAATAATCGGATGCGCTGGCATTCGCCCATTTGTGTGGATATAGGTTCGGAGAAAACATGTCATGGATCATACTGTCCATGAAATTAATAACGGGGTGACTAATATTAGGGTTATCATACTCAGGTCGATCATCTTCCAAATATATGCGACTCTTTTGATGTCGGTCGAATAGTCGCAGATATGTCGGAAAGGTCGCGGAACAATCCACTAGCGTTTCCATTTTGGGATCCGTTACCTGACTGGCTTCATAAAACCTAGCAAACACATGCGAAGCAATGAATGGAAGAAGGTAATTATAATCCGGAATACTATATGCCCAACTTAGCAAATTCTCAAGTTCACCCATAATATATATATCATTTCGTTCGTAAAACTCAGTTGACAAATATTGTTTGAAACGCGCTTGAAGGATAGTCTCCATATCTTCTCTGGATACTATCTGCAAAAATTTTACGATTCTTCCCTTTATCTTCAATGGGGAATGTGGAGCCTCTAATTTTTGAGCGGTCAGATTAGGCAGCGCGCTATACCTGCGCTTGAGTTCTGCCATGCATTCCAGAGTACTATTAAGCGCGTCCTTCAAATAAGTGTATATTCGGAGTGGATCATGAAAGTGCGGCCCATCAGATGAAAAACAGCTGAGATAGTAAAGGGAGCTATACAGGAAGTTTTCGAAACCTGAATCAACACACTTTCTTACGTGCTTATCATTTAAATCATTAACAAATTTCTCATACATGTTATCCCAACTATGTATAGCCAAGGCCGGATCCGTGGTTATGGTTTTGACGCGCCAAGCAAACTCGGAGTTCAGAAGTTGCTCCACAGTATTATCAAATCCAGAATATTCTCTGCAAACATCATAACGACGCGTAGCTTTTTTGTAACCATCCCAGACGTTTTTTCCTATTGAATATATTTGAGAATCATTACCGCACCATCGCCCCCCGACTTCTATACGCGCAATCCACTGTACATACATCTTATTAATTTGCGTATCAATTCTGTCGAAAAAAGAATTGTCCGTATCATAATAGCCCGGGCTCCAACACCATCTTACAACAGCATCCATTTCGCGTTCTGTAATCGTGCTCAAATAGTTTACAAATGACATGTTATCGGTATTTTTCACAAAAATTCACTCTCCAATCCGGTTGATTTTACTTTTAACTGCAGTTTCATTCACATTATACAAAAAAACATGTCATAAATTAAAAAAAGTCAGATTTAAGCCGTTTTTTCGTTCTATTTATATCAAAGGCATTGTTGTAAGATATCGTTGTTACGTAACCAAACTCACCGAAGGAGATAAAATATGTTAATAATTCTAATCTATTGTGTGGGAATCCTAATTGAATATAAAGGGAGCTGGAGGCTACCGAATGATCGGCTTTACACGAAACTTATCCCAGGATTCGCGGAGTTGAGTGAACGCGGTAGAAAACGGGCTATGGCTAAGTTTCTGGACAGCTGCGAGGTCGTTCAGACCGTCAAGCCACCATTTCCTCTGACGAATACACCCCGCAAAATCAGGGATGCGTTCGGAAATAACTTAGAACCTACATCTGATCAATATCGAATCGGAGTCGAAACGCTGTTGGCCTTGCCAGAGCTCTATGAAGTATCGCAATCTGGGAATCGGATACTCGCGTACCTTCTAAGCGGAATGCGTTGTAAGGCTATTCGCAAGGCCGTACCCGACTTGCGATTTGCAGTATCAACATCCGATCAAAGCGATGGAACAACTGAAATCATGAGCGCAATAGCAGAAGCCTGCGTGACCATGCACCACTGGAGCGGAAAGAACTGCCGCGTTAAAAGAAAAGCCATAATCGATTGTCGTTCAAAGTCACAGTACATTGGATATCATTTTCATGATTATAGCAGAGTAATTCTTCGCGCGCCAAAGGTCCAAAGTGCTTGGCAAACGAGCACTGCGAAAAAGAAGATTGTATTACCAATCCCCTACACCGATACAATTGCCTGCATTCTGGGCGCGGACAGTGCTTTCTTACGGGAGGCGGATGAGTACATGCAGAATTCTTGTGTGTTCCTCATTGGCTGCGGCAAAAACGAATGGGGATCGGCACGGCTCTCACCGGACGAACTCTCTCATTACGCTCCTGCTGCGCTGCAAGCACTGCGCGACCATCGCTACGAAATCGCCGCTGTCCTGCGCGAGTGGTGGAGCGGTGCTGAGGATGAGAACCAGTGGGCAGCGGAGATTGTCGCAGATGCCCGGGCATCATTCGGGAGCCCAGATAGTCGTTACATTTCCGTCACTTTGGATCCAAAGAAGCTGCGCGAGGCAGTTGCTTACCGCGTGCTCCTCAGCTTCCTAGATTTTGTGGTCGAGCGCGGCTGGCTAACTGCAGAGCAGGCGGATACTCATCGAGCGGGTGCAAAAGCAGTTTTTGATCCCGATCCAATCGAGGAGAAGCCGGTTCGCCGTATGGAACAGCTAGACGTGTTCAGCGAGATTATGTCGACTTTTCTGGAAGATACATCCACCAAAATCGTACCGCTTGGAGAGCGATTTGTCAAGGCAGATAAGTCCCTCGGGGCATACAGGGAGATCGGCGGTGAAAAATTTCTTGTCATGCCAGAAGGCACCTGGGCGCGAGCCTATTTGCAGGCTGCACGCAAGGCCGGCTTTGAAACCTCGTTCGCCCAACAAGCGAACTGGGAGCGGGAACTGCAGAAGCTGCTCGGTGAGGCTGGGGTCATCAAACAGCCCAGCGCCGGTTCCCGGTATCGGTACGACATTTTTGACAACGGCACACGGGATAAGACGTATGTGCTAGCCCTGCCGATTGGTAAATGAGTTGGCTAAAAGCATGGCAACGCGCGCTGTCTTCAGGCAACGCGCCGCGCCAGCGCTTTTGCCCACCCATATCAATAAAAATTGAACTTATTTCGTGTTAGATCAAAGGAGAAATATTAAAATGCATAAATCTAAAAACAGAATCGGCATGTTTAAAAGCAGCGTTTTTTCGGCAAAGGAGAACGCATCCGCCGTGCAATCCGATATCTGCCAAGCGCTCAACCCCCTTAACGGGGCAATTGGCGCCGCCGCGTCTGTCTCCAAGGCCGCTGTGTTATGCCCGACTTGCCCAAACGATGCAGAAGGCCAGTGGGCACTCAGCCCATACCAGCTCAAGCGCTTCGTCAAACTGGTTGTCAAGCATCTCAACGCTATTTGTGCCAATCGCAAGGCTGCCGTGGACTTCGAATATTGGGGCGAAGTCACCCAGCAAATTCTGGGCATCGCATCATCCGATGAGGTCGTGATTGTTCCTGCTCGGGCAGGCGCAGGCAAGTCAACCTGGATTGTCGCGTTCCTCAGGGCGTTCACAGAATTACAGACCAATAAAGACCCGCTAGCTGAGGCATTGGGCGGTGTGCTGCTTGTTGTTCAGAAGGTCGAGACGCTCAACGAGATTGCAGCAGAGCTTGAGAGGGCATTCCCCCATGAGGGAATGCGCATCATGGCGGCGCTACAGGGATGGACTCCCTCAAGCCAACGTGCAGGCTACTGCCCCAACAAGGCGGTCGAACGCTTTGAGGATTGCCAACGCGACAGCTGCCCTTATGCACACCGCTGTGCAGTGCTCAAGTTTAGGTCGAACGCTGAAGAGAGCTACATCGTCGGCATCACTCAGGCACGTTTCGGCCTGCTCCGACAAAGTGCTGATGGGCTAGACCACTTACTGACCCGTGTCGGGGCAAAAGGGTCTGTCACGCGCCGTTTTATCATCTTTGATGAGAAATTTGAAATGGCTCAGCAGACCATGCTGGATCTCACGAAAATCAACAACGCAAGTTCGGCTTTAGAAAAATGCGGACAAAGCCGCGATGCAAGTGACAAAAGAATCCGCGGCCTAGAAACTGGACTCTCCCTACATATTCAACGGCCGTTCGAAACGTTGCGACGAAATAGCACAATCATCTGCGATGATGGACAGACACGAGATCACCCCTTTGGCTTATGCACGCTTTCTGATCAAGACGCAAGCTCACTGGAGGATCTCAAAGCCTTTGCATTACGTTTTGAGGGCACAAATGCTGGTTTTCTCAGCCAGCCTTTGCATGAGTGCATCGAGGTAACGCGTGCCCTGCACGAAAAGCGTTGCCTGTTCACGCGATACCCGAACTTCAGCATTCTGCACAGCACACCACCTCAGCTCTCCTTTGGCAATGCGCAGACCATCATCTTTGATGCGACTGCTGAGGCCGATGGCGATTACAAGCATTTGTCCAATGTGATATGGTTGCCATCCTCGCCGGCGAAGCATTTGCGTAAGCTGACATTCCACGTGTATCGCCACCATGGCCTGAACGTGTCCCGTTCTGCAATGAGCAAGCCATGGAAGCTCCCCGCCTTTGCCCAGCTGACGGATGATATCCTGCGGGAGCATCCCGGTCGGACCTTTCTTTGCTGCTACCGCGATCTGGGACCCACGCTGGCAGCTGCATTGGCTGACGAAACGTTGGAACAGATGGCACGCATGCCCAATAGCAACAAGGACTGTCTCCCGTACTTCGGCGGAACCAATGGTGCCAATACTTTTCGGGATTGCACCAATGTTATCCTGTTGGGCTATCCGCGCCTGCCTCCAAGTGATTATCTGGCTCGCGCGTATACCTATTGGGATGAGGCAGGATTTGCTGATGACCTGAGTGATCTGGCAGACCGCGTCAACATCGAGATGCAAACGAGTGGCAAGAAACCGCCGCGTGACCTGCTGCGCCAACTGCCTATGCTGTTGGAATATGAGGCCATGCACCTCGCCTCTCGTTTAGAGCAGGAAATTTATCGATGCGCCCTCAGAAAGCATGACTGCGAGGACGAGATTCATGTGTTTCTGTTCGCGCCGCCTGAACGGGTTTGGGGACTACTGCATTCTCGGTTTGGCGGGTGTCATACTGACTACATCGATGACCTTCCCCCCTGCTTCGACCGCTGCAAGGCCGAAACAAGCCGCTATAAGGGCAAGCCTACCACCTATAACCGGTTGCTTTTGTTTTTCTCCGATTGGGATGGGCAGCCGATCACACCTGCCGAGATACAAGCCCAAGCCGACATCAGCAAATCTGCATGGAAAGAGCTGCAAAAAGGAGCTCGTATGCAGAATTTGCTGCAAAAATATGGCGTTATCCGTGAAGGCCGCGGCCCCAATGTTTTATTCATGAAGAAGGAAGCGGCTTAACGCTTCAACCAGGCCCAATCATTTAACTCCTCAGGATATCTGATTGGGCTCGGTGTTCAAGTATAAATTATAGTTCAAAGACCCAACCCTATCACGTAAACTCAAGGAGGCTCATCATGATCGATCGTAAAATAATTGTTATCCAAAGCACCAAAGAGCAGGTTACAGCGTCTGCTTTTCTGCAGATTCTGCTCCCTGACCTTCACGAGCTGATGACCATTCACCAAACGGCTTTATCCGGTGGTGATGCCGCATGAGCATGCTTGACCGCCTGCGTGCTCAAAGCGGAACAATACGCGCTGTAGCCTATGCCCGCTACAGTAGCGATCTGCAGCGTGAAGAGTCTATCGAAGGACAACTTCGCGCGATTGAAACCTTTGCTGCCCAGAATCATATCGCCGTGGTCGACACCTATGTCGACCGCGCGGTATCTGGCACGACCGACCAACGGCCAGATTTTCAGCGTATGGTTCAGGATGCAAAGGAAAAGCGGTTCGACCTTGTAATTGTTCACAAGCTAGATCGTTTCTCGCGCAGCAGATACGACAGCATCGGGTACCGTAGTCTTCTCAAGCGAAACGGAGTACAACTAATCTCGGTGCTTGAGCAGTTTGACTCCGACTCACCCGAGAGCATCATCACTGAGTCTGTTTTAGAGGCGATGAACGAGTATTATGTGCGCAACCTCGCCCGCGAAGTCGAAAAAGGTAAACGGGAGAACGCCTACAAGGCACTGCATGTGGGCGGCGTCCCTCCACTTGGGTATGACGTCGATCGAAACACCATGAAGCTGCAGATTAACGAACAAGAGGCTGCAGCCGTTCGCCTGATCTTTACCATGTACTCGGAAGGCTGCGGATATACGGAAATCATCCAGGCTCTGAACCGAGAAGGCTATCACACCAAGCGGAATCGCCCATTCGGCAAAGGCTCCCTGTACGAAATCCTCCGCAATGAAAAGTACTGCGGTACATATGTCTACAACAAAAGTGCAGCAAAAGACGTCGACGGCAAGTATAACCGCCACGCTCATAAGCCTGACAGCGACGTAATTCGAATTGAAGACGCCGTGCCTGTCATCATTGAGCGGGAAATGTTCGATGCAGTCCAATCGAAGATGAATCAGCGCCGACACAAGTCCGGACGTTATACCGCCAAAGAAGTGTACCTACTCTCCGGCAAAATCATATGTGGGGAATGTGGTGCCGCATATACGGGCCTTAATCAAAAGCCTCGTGCCAATCATCCCCAACGAGTGGTTTATCGCTGTTCACAGCATCATGGCGCTAGTCGCTGTTCTAATGGCAGCATTGGTCGGGATTATATTGAACAGCTCGTCCTAAAGCAGCTTTCGGGCTATATCTTCAGTGAGCAAAGTTTTCCGGATATTGCAGATGCATATCAGGACTACCTCCGCTCTCTTGACACTGCTTCAATTATCAAGCGGGAGGCTGCCGAAAGGCGGCTGAAAGAGATCGACCGGAACATCCGCAACATTGTCAATGTGATGATGACCACCGGATCCGCTACCCTCTCTGCAAAGCTCCAGGAGTTGGAGACCCAAAAGGTGCAGACCGAGCATCAGCTGGATACGTTGATGCGACAGCAGACGCAGGCCACTGTGGATCTGGACAAACTTCATGATGCATTTTGTACCGCACGCACGATGTTCGCATCGGGTACCCTGCGAAATGAGCGCTCTCGTGAGCTTCTGGCGCTCTTTGTAGACAAGGTGCTGGTTTATCATGACCGCATTGAAATTCGATTCAACCTCGGAATTGACCCTTCTGAGACAATTCATAGCGAACAGAAAGAAACCGCCGATGAAAATTCGGCGGTTTTCTTATCCCAAAAGCTGCGTCAGCTCTTAACCGTAGAAGAAAAAAGGAGATCTGTTGATTGATGCATCGACAGGTCTCTAATTCTTCAGACGGAACTTTTTATTCTCTTTTAAATAAGAAAAAATCCCGTCAATTTCTCGACGGGATTTCGTATCGGTATCACGCGATACCTTGAATGGCGGAGAAGGAGGGATTTGAACCCTCGCGACCGTTTCCAGCCCTACTCCCTTAGCAGGGGAGCCCCTTCACCACTTGGGTACTTCTCCATACCAATATGCACTTCTGCTCACCAAGATAATCATGGCGGAGCGGGTGGGATTCGAACCCACGCGCCCTTTCGGACAAACGGTTTTCAAGACCGCCTCGTTATGACCACTTCGATACCGCTCCATATCATGCCCGATAAGCAATATTGATTATAGCATATCGGGCATGTCCTGTCAATTCATTTCTTTTTAAACCTTCTCTGCCCAGACTTCCTCTTTGAAGCCCACGCACACGAAATCCTCGCCCACCAAAATCGGACGCTTGACCAGCATGCCGTCCGTGGCAAGCAGGACAAATTGCTCCGCTTCGCTCATCTGCGGCAGCTTATCCTTCAGTCCCAACGCCTTATACTGAAGCCCGCTGGTGTTAAAAAACCGCTTCAGCGGCAAACCGCTCTTTTCATGCCACACCCGCAGCTCCTGCTCGGTCGGATTATTCAGCTTGATATCGCGTATTTCAGCGCTTACACCCTTGCTCTCAAGCCATTTCTGTGCCTTTTGGCAGGTGGTGCATTTCGGATAGCATACAAACAGCATTCTTGTTTCCTCCTCCATTCACGCGCTCAAGCGCGGACGGTGATCGAGCAGCGCGCGCTCGACGCTCCAGTAAAACGCATCCTCACCCAGCAGGTCGACAATGCCCGCGCGGCGCATCATCTGCATCGTGCCGGAGGGCAGGCCACACAGCACAACGTCCACGCCCTGCTCCTTCAGGTTTTCGAGCATGCTCAGCATCACCTGCGCCGCCGAGATGTCCACCGTCGGCACGCCGCGCATCGACAGCAGCACGGTATCGCACCCCTCAACACGCGCGGTAATCTGCTCCACTGCGGAAATATTGGCGAACAGCATCGGTCCGGTGATATACGCCACCATCGCATTGCCGTACCGCTCGCCTAGCGCCTCATCCTGAATGCCTGCACGCTTCATGTCCACGCGCTCATAATTGACCTGCAGCTTGCTCAGGCGAACTACCATCAGAATCAGTCCCAGAATGACGCCCACCAGAATCGCAACCGTTAAATCGAATACAATGGTGCAAATCATGGTGACAAAAAACTTTGCCATCGCGCCCTTGAAGCGGTGTCCGAACATGTAACGAATGGCTTCCCACTCGTTCATGCGCCACGCGGTGACCATGAGCACGCCCGCCAGTCCGGCCAGCGGCACATAGCGGATGACCGGTGCGAGTACAAACATCATCACAAGCAGACCAATTGCATGAAAAATACCGGTCAGGCGGGTCTGCGCGCCAGAACGAACGGCAACCGAGGTACGCGCGAGTGCAGCCGTGGCCGGGATGCCGCCGAAGAACGGCAGCACCAGATTGCCTACGCCCTGCGCGAGCAGCTCCTGATCGTTATTGAGCTTGACACCGGTTGCACGTCCGGCGGACGCGCCGCACAGTAGGCTTTCCAGCATGTTGAGCATGGCAATCGAGAATGCAGGTGCAATCAGTGCGGAAACGGTGGACAAATCCAGCGCGGACAGGCTCAGCCGCTCCTCAAGCATCAGTGTTTTGGGAATCTCGCCCACTGTCGTGATGTCGAGCTTGAAAATCATCGTCACTGCGGTTGCAAGGATAATACCAATCAGCGAGGCCGGCACGACAGCATTCCACTTTTTCGGGAAAAATACCATCAGCAGTACGACCATCAGGCCGATTGCCACGGTGACGAAATCAGGCCGAAAACCCAGCTTGCCGTAGGACAGCAGCTTCGCAAGTGCCGAACCGCCCTCCGAATGTGTGCCAAAGAAGTTGTCCACCTGCCCGAGCGCGATAATCACCGCAATGCCCGAAGTGAAGCCCGTGATGACCGGTGCGGGCACAAAAGCGGTCAGGTTGCCCAGATGCAGCACAGCCGCAAGGATGAGCAGCACACCGGCAAGAAAAGTCGCAATAAACATGCCCTGCATGCCGTAAACCGCAATCAGCGAACCGAGAATGGCCGCCATCGCGCCAGTCGGGCCGGAAATCTGATAATAGCCGCCGGTCAGCGCGGAAATAACCAGTCCCGCGATGATAGCCGTGACCAAACCAACTGCCGCCGTAGCGCCGGATGACACGCCAAAGGCCAGCGCCAGCGGCAGCGCCACTGCCGCGACGGTCAGACCCGCCATCAGGTCCTTCATCAGCTTTTGGCCGTTATACCCCTTAAATTCCCGCTTTAAATCATTGATAAACGCGCTTACCATATCTTTTTATTCCCCTTTTATCCGCTCTTATTCTTCGCTGCGACCCCGTGTCATCACACACAGTTCAGCTAACAGCAGGATGCACACCGCAACTGTCATCCCACTGCGCAGCAATGTTTTCGCCGGCCATTCAACCGCACGCTGCCCCATCAGCCACGCAAGACCGTAGCCGCCCAAATCCGATACCCCCAGAACCCAGGCCAGACCGCCAAAAAACGCAAGGCTTGCCGGACGCGGCGCTCCATACAGCAGGCGCGCCAGATGATAACAGGCCAGTACGACCGCAATATCGGCAATCAGTCCAAAGGTGAATGAGGGCAGTTTGGGATCCACGCACGTCAGCCGATAGGTGACCAGCAGGTGCAGGCAGCTCCAAATCAGCGGGGCCAAGGTAAGTCCGGCGGAGCGAGCAGTCATTTCGGTTCCCTGCGCCTTGGCAAGGCCAATGAGGCTTGCGCCGGTCAGCAGGGTCACGCCGCCGTAAACATATTCCAGAATGTGCGCCCAGGCCGCAGCATCCTCTTCCGGCACGGTCAGTGTAAAATACAGATACGCTGCGCCGCTTACCATCAGCAGCAGTCCCGCAACGACGGCCGCCATGCGAAAACCCACGGCCCTTGTGCCGAGCAGCGTCTCAAACGGCGTCTCACGCTCCTGCCGCAGCGGCAGAGAAAGCGCAAGGCAGACAGCAGCGCTCAGCACGAAAAAAATCACACAGAACCAGAACCAGCGGTCACCCACCGCGGGCAGGCCTGTCCCGAAGTCGAAGCCGTTGAGCAAATGCAGCCCACGCAGCGCCACGCCGGGCACACACAGACCAACCGCCGCAAGCGGCAGTACCTTTTGCAGTTTCATCTATGGTTTCCTCCTTATTGGTTCATATTGACATACAGTTTTAGTATAGCACACAAAGTGCTGCGCGGAAACCCTTTTTGCCGCGCCGGCAACAAAAAAAATCGCCGCAAGCGGCGATTTTTTTGTCAAACGTTTAAATATGTGTTGTTTTGGGAAGACCGGCAGTCTCCTGCGCGGTCATCTCTGTATTGGCGGGCGTCTGCCGCTTCATACCGAACTTGAGCAATATGGGTGTGATGAGCGTCGTTACGATGACGACCAATACAATGGGCGGGAAGAAATGCGGGTCAATCAAGCCCGCCTGTTCGCCCTTCTGCGCGACAATCAGCGCAACCTCGCCGCGGGAGACCATGCCCAGGCCGATTGACATTGCATCATACGCCTGGAAGCCCATAATCTTTGCGCCCAGCCCGCAGCCAATGACCTTGGTTAGGATGGCCACAATCGTCAGTACGACCGCAAACAGTCCCATGGTCAGTGTCAGACCGCTGAGCTGCGTTTTAATACCGATCGAGGCGAAGAACAGGGGCGAAAACAGCATGTAGCTCAATACCGTCAGCTTCTTTGCCGCATATTCTCTGGTATCCGAGATGTTGCACAGGATGATGCCTGCAAAATAAGCACCCGTGATATCCGCAATACCGAAGAAATGCTCGGCCACGAACGACAGGATAAAGCAGAACGCCAACGCATAAATCGCAATACGGCGATGCTGACCCCAAACTCTGTCCATCTTGTGGAATGCCTTATACATGACCACGCCGACCACTGCAAGGAACACGAAAAAGAGCGCGATACGTCCGAATACCATCAGCGGCTTGGTGTTGGGATCGGTAAAACCGGTCAACACAGTCAGCACAATGATACCGAGAATATCGTCAATGACAGCGGCACCCAAAATTGCAGTGCCCACCTTACTTTTCAGCTTACCCATCTCACGCAGGGTCTCGACCGTGATCGAAACCGAGGTGGCGGTAAGCACAACGCCGATGAATGCAGCCTTGAGCATGTTCATCGGGTCTGCGCCGTTGTTGTCAAACGCCAGATAGCAGGCGACGCCGCCGATAAACGGCACAACAACGCCAATGACCGCAATGATGAAGGAAGCAAAGCCTGTTTTCTTTAGTTCTTCCAGATCCGTGTCCAGACCTGCCGTGAACATGAGAATGACAACGCCGATTTCGGCGGCCTTCATCAAGAAATCCGTTTCGGTAACAACATTGAATGCGCTCGGCCCAAGCAGCAGGCCTGCCAGCAGCGCGCCGACAACCTGCGGCATGTGCACCTTTTCCGATGCAAGCCCCAGCACCTTGGTTGAAAGCATAATCAATGCAACGACCAACAGAAATGAATAATCCATAAATATTCCCCCCTAATCCCGGCACGTCAAAAGACGTGCTCTTACCTATTAAATATACGCCCGAATGAAGCATGCTTAATTATAGTCCTCGCCCCAAACAAAGGCAATCGTAATCATAGCCATTTTTTCCAGTGCAAAATGGGTACCTCTTGGTTAAATTGTGCAACCTTAGCTTGTCCGAAGAAAAATAAAAAATCCGCTTTGCCAAAGCAAAACGGATTTCTTATTCGCTATGTATCACCTAGCACTAAGTAAAAAACTTAGCCCTGGGAAATAGCGCCTACCGGGCAGGCACCAGCGCAAGAGCCGCAGTCGATGCAAGCGTCTGCGTTGATTTCGTACTTGCCATCGCCCTCAGCGATCGCGCCAACCGGGCACTCGCCCGCGCACGCGCCGCAGCTGATGCAGCCGCCAGAAATAACATATGCCATTGGTATTGCACCTCCATAATGATTTACAAACTTATTGTAACACAACCTTGCAGAAAAGCAAACCCAAAACATGGTTAGCTGCCGTTAACTTTTCTCTATTTAAAATTGTGCGAAAATCAATGAATTTCAATGATATCAAGAGATTGAGCGAGAAAACCAACTATTAATTCGCTCTAGTTTCTCCAATTGGTCAGAAATGGTCAGAAATTTCACTTGCATTCTTGACCAGACTGTATATAATAGAATCATAGGTCAGGAAAGGTCAGATAAATGAGGCCCCTGATCCGAAGGAGAATCAACCCCATGAAAATGTCTGATTTAATCGCCGACTTTATCGGCGAGATGCTGTCTGACGGCGGCGGTGTGGCCGAATTGCAGCGCAAAACGCTGGCCGAGCAGTTTGACTGCGTGCCCAGTCAGATCAATTATGTCATTGAAACCCGCTTTTCTCCCCAGAACGGCTACCTTGTGGAAAGCCAGCGCGGCGGCGGCGGCTATATCCGAATCGTCCGAATGATGGATGACAAGCAGCGCACGTTGGTCGAGGCCGCGCGCGGCATCGGCGGCCGGCTGACTCAAAATGGCGCGGCCAAGCTGACACGGGCACTGGTCGGCGCACGGCTGCTCAGTCCGACTGAGGGACAGCTGCTGCTCTCCGCCTGCTCGGACGGCGCACTTGCCGAGGTCGATCATAACGATCGTGACCGCCTGCGCGCAGCCATCTTCCGATGTGCCATTCTGGGCATTGCCACCTGACGGCAACCCGATTTTCTTCTCTCTGTCAACAAATTTACACCATACAGCTCTCGGAAAGGAGCGCTATCTTATGAAATGTGAAAAATGCGGCAAGAATGAAGCCACCATGTATTACAAGGAAACCATCAACGGTACCACCCGCGAAATGCACCTATGTCCCGAATGTGCACAGAAAGAGCACCTCGGCAGTGCGTTTGAATCCGCGTTTCAGGAGTTCGGCGGATTCTGGAGCGACCCCTTCCACTCCTTCCTCGGCGGCGGCTTCGGTTCACTCTGGCAGGATATGCTTGGCACACCAGCCGCAACCATGCTTGACACCGAGCGCCGATGCCCGACCTGCGGCCTGACCGAACATGAGCTGCGTCAGACCGGCCGCGTCGGCTGCCCCGACTGCTACCAAACCTTTGCCGACATCCTTGACCCCTATGTGCAAAAGGTGCACGGCGCGACCCGCCACATCGGCGCGTCCCCTGCCGCCGAGCCGGCAAAAGCCGACACGATTGACACGCTCAAAGCCCAGCTGAAAACCGCAATTGAGCAGGAGGACTACGAACAGGCCGCGCATCTGCGCGACGAAATCCGCAGATTGGAGGGCGAGCAGAAATGAGTACGTTTTCCATCACCGGCGGCTTTTTGGGGCTTGCCGCCTCAAGCCGCGTGCGTTTGGCGCGCAATTTAAAAGGCTATCCCTTCCGGTTGACCGAACAGCAGCACGAGGAGATTGCCGAAAAGATTTTCTCCGCCCTGCGGCGCAATCCCGCCATCGGCGCGGAATTTGAAAAGAAACAGATTTTTCCGCACTCGACCGAGGCTGCGGCCTTGGTGGAGCAGCATACGATTTCGCCCGAGCTTGCCCAGAACGGCGGCTGGCTGATCGCATCCAGGGAAGGCGGCGTGGCGATTATGATCGGCGAGGAGGATCACCTCCGTCTGCAGGTCATGGGCGCAGGTCTTTGCCCCAAGGAGTGTTTGGAAACCGCGCAGCGCGTGGCGACTCTCATCGAAAATGAAACACCCTTTGCCTATGACGAGCGGCTCGGTTATTTGACCGCCTGCCCCACCAACGTGGGCACCGGCCTGCGTGCCTCGGTGATGCTGCACCTGCCCATTCTGACGCTGACAGGCGGCATTCAGCAGATTACGGGCTTTGCAGGCAGCCGCGGCTGCGCGGTGCGCGGCGCATACGGCGAAGGCTCAGAGGCTGTCGGCGGATTTTACCAGATTTCCAATCAGGTAACGCTCGGCGCATCGGCCGCCGACCTGACCGACCGTCTGGTCGAAACCGCAACCGCTGTCATCGACGCGGAGAAAAAAGCGCGGGAGCAGGTTCGCGCCCGTCAGGAACCACAGCTGCGCGACCGCATCTGCCGCGCGGCGGGTTCGATGAAATCAGCCTTTCTGATGGAGACCGGCGAGGCCATCGGCTGCATTTCCGACGTGTTGGTCGGACTGCAGATGGGGTACTTAACCGGCATTGACCCGCAGTCACTTTATGCACTCGAACAAGCCGTTCGACCCGCATTGCTTGGCGGCGCACCGCAGGAGCGCGATGAAAAACGCGCGCAGCTCATGCGAAACGCCGCGCAAAACCTATCTTTCACCTAAACTCATCACTTACACGCTCGAAAGGAGTGTTCTACATGTTTCAACAAAACCGTTTCACCGAGCGCGCACAGAGTGCGCTTGCACTGGCACAGGACGCCGCGGCTTCCTTTGGCCACAGCTATATCGGCTCCGAGCACCTGCTGCTCGGCCTGCTGCGTGAGGGCGGCGGCCCCGCTGCCAAGGCACTGACCGCTGTGGGCGTGACCGACGACGCGCTCGTGCAGGAAATCGAAACCCTGTCCGGCCGCGGCACACCCGATGCATCCGCGCCGCAGGGCATGACCCCGCGCACCAAGCGCATCATCGAGCTGGCCATTCAGTCGGCCGGACAGATGGGCAGCGGCTATGTCGGCACAGAACATCTGCTGCTCGGCATCCTGCGCGAGGGGCAGAATGTTGGCCTGACCGCGCTTGGAAACCTGCATGTCACGACGTCCAGCCTTGCCGCCAAGCTGTCCGAAACACTCGGCGCAGGACAGGATGATTTGCAGATGGAGGGAGCGCCCGCTTCGTCCGGTAAGGCCGGCGGTAAGGCGATCGACCAGTTCGGCCGCGATTTGACACAGGCCGCACGCGAAGGCAAGCTCGACCCGGTCATCGGCCGTGCGGATGAGATTCAGCGCGTCATCCAGATTCTGTCCCGCCGCACCAAGAACAATCCTGCCCTGATTGGCGATCCCGGCGTGGGCAAAACCGCCGTTGTCGAAGGCCTGGCGCAAAAAATCATTGCCGGCGATGTGCCCGAGACGCTGCGCAACAAGCGCGTTGTTTCCCTTGATTTGACCGGCATGATTGCCGGCACCAAGTACCGCGGCGAGTTTGAAGAGCGCATCAAAAGCGTGATTGAGGAGCTGACCCGCAGCCACGACACCATCCTGTTCGTCGATGAAATGCACATGCTGATGGGCGCAGGCGCGGCCGAAGGCGCAGCTGACGCGGCCAATATTCTAAAGCCTGCCCTTTCTCGCGGTGAAATTCAGGTGATCGGTGCGACCACGCTTGACGAATACCGCAAGAATATAGAAAAGGACGCGGCACTCGAGCGTCGATTCCAGCCTGTACAGGTGGGCGAACCGAGCCCCGAGGATGCGGTTGCCATCCTGAAGGGTCTGCGCGACCGCTACGAAGCACATCACCGCATCAACATCCCGGACGAAGCGATTGACGCCGCCGTTAAGCTGTCGGTACGCTATGTGACCGGACGTTTTCTGCCCGATAAGGCGATTGATGTCATTGACGAGGCCTGCTCCCGCGTGCGTCTGTCGACCATGACCGCGCCCCCCGACCTCAAGGAGCTCGAGGACGAAA
Organism: Butyricicoccus sp. Marseille-Q5471; assembly: GCF_951230135.1. Lineage (GTDB taxonomy): Bacteria > Bacillota > Clostridia > Oscillospirales > Butyricicoccaceae > Agathobaculum. Next base: position 53,539 of record NZ_CATNVC010000003.1, read on the forward strand.
TCGCGGCTGTCTCCGCCAAAAAGGAAGAGGCCGTCAAGGGGCAGGACTATGAGAATGCCGCCCGTCTGCGCGACGAGGAGAAGCAGAAACGTGACGCGCTTGAAGCGCGCAAGAAGGAGTGGTCGGACAGCCAGACCCGTGCGCATGGCGCGGTCACCGAAGCCGATGTTGCCGCTGTTATCGCAGGTTGGACAGGCGTGCCTGTCTCCCGCCTGACTGAGGACGAGGGCGAGCGTCTGCTCCATTTGGAGGACACGCTGCACGGACGCGTCGTCGGTCAGGAAGAAGCCGTCACTGCGGTCGCCAAAGCCATCCGGCGCGGTCGCGTCGGCCTGCGCGATCCCAAGCGGCCGATTGGCTCGTTCCTCTTCCTCGGCCCGACTGGCGTTGGCAAGACCGAGCTGTGCAAGGCACTGGCAGAGTCCATGTTTGGCGATGAAAACGCGATGATTCGCATTGATATGTCCGAATACATGGAAAAGCACGCCGTTTCGCGTATGATTGGCTCGCCTCCGGGCTATGTCGGCTACGACGAGGGCGGTCAGCTCTCCGAAAAGGTGCGCCGCCACCCGTACTCGGTCGTGCTGTTCGATGAGATTGAGAAGGCGCATCCCGATGTGTTCAACATCCTGCTGCAAATTCTCGAGGACGGTGTGCTGACTGACGGTCAGGGCCGCCATGTAGATTTCAAAAACACCATTATCATCATGACCTCCAACATCGGCGCGCAGAAGATTACCGGCGCGGGACGCAAATCGCTCGGCTTTACGGCGGGCGAGCAGACCGGCGGTGCGCCCACCTTTGAGAAAATCAAGGAAGAGGTGCTGGGCGAGCTGAAAAACACGGTTCGCCCCGAATTCCTCAACCGCATTGACGATGTGATTGTGTTCAGCCGCCTGTCTGAGGACGAGATTGCGCAGATTGCGGGCAGCATGCTCGCACAGGTTGCGGCTCGTATGCAGGAAAACGGCATCGAGATGGACTGGACAGACGCTGCCAAGCGTCATCTGGCCAAGGCAGGCTTCGATCCGGTGTACGGCGCGCGTCCGCTGCGCAGAGCGGTCACCAATCAGGTCGAGGATCTCGTAGCCGAGAGCATGCTCAAGGGCGAAATCAAGTCGGGCGACCACGTGACGCTCGATGAGGGTGACGGCAAGCTGATTTTGCAAGCCGCACAGGAAGTACCGGCAAAATAAAAAGCAGCTCGGGAACCGAGCTGCCAGACAGAACTAGTATTTCAGGGTGTCATTGTTCAAAAAACGATGACACCCTGATTTTTTATGGATACTAGGTGCCGATTCGGATTATAGGAAAAGCTGATTCTCTTTTCGCTCCGCGCACGCCTGACCGATTTTTTTCGCACCGACCATCATCAGCATTTTGGCATTTTTTCTGGCCTTTTGCGGGCAAATCGCAACACAGTGCATGCAGGAGATGCAGATTTTCTCATTCACCGTGCGCGGCGCGTCTGCGGGGATTGCCTGCACCGGACACTGTTTGACGCACAGTTCGCATGCTGTACAGCTTTTATCCGCTTTCGGTTTGAGCGGAACGCCGTGATACTCCCGATAGGGCGTCTTTCCCGGAACGAAAAGTGTGGAGGCGCAATCATCTTGCTCAAGCCGCGCCTTCAGCTCTTTGCCAAAGGCGGATAGCTGCAAGTTGTCCTGCACATCGGGTCTCCCTGCGCCAAATTGGCGGAAGATCGAATGCTCCGCCACGGCTGCAACTGCCGCAGTGCACGTAAAACCACAGGATTCTGCCGCGTTCTGCAGCTCAAGCAGGGTGTCATCAAAATCGCGGTTGCCGTAAACCGCAATCAGCACCGCTCGTGCGCCGTTTCCCTGCATGGTCTTTAAGCATTCCAACGCAAGTGCGGGCACACGGCCGCCAAAGGCAGGTACGGCAATCAGGCACACATCCTGCGGGGAAAACGCCGTCCCTTCCCTGTTTTGCTCCCACGCAAACAGGTCAATGCTCTGCACACCTTCTTCCCACGCGTCACCGATTCGATCTGCGACCTTTTTTGTGCCGCCGGTCGGACTGAAATACAGTTTAAATACGCTCATCTGTCCATCTCCCCGTTGTTTCGATTATTTTTCCATCGCTTATGCGAATTTGACTTTCGCCCAACACCGCCACGCCGTTTTGCAAAAGCAGGTCGGCGGTGACGCCATTGCCTGCTGTCAGCGTGCCGGAGTAGGTGCCGTCATAGCGTTCACCCGACCCACACGAAGGACTTTTCTCCTTCAAAATGGCCAGACGGCAGCCGAACAGCTGCGCGAGCCGCAGCGTTTCCTCCGCACCGCGCCGGTAGGCGTCGGTCACGTCCTGTCCGCTGCGAGTGACCACCCGCTCGCCCTGCCGCTCTGCCGGCTCACGCGGGGTGGGCAGGCCGCCGAACACCTCTGGGCACACCGGAATTAGATGGTATTGCTGCCGCAGTGCCTCGATTTCAGCCAAAGGCTTGCTCGCCCCATCGTACCGGCAGCGCACGCCGAGCAGGCACGCGCTGATCAAAACCGTTTCCATCCGCATCGCTCCTTTGCTTCAGTGTACCACGCACCGCGGCACACCGCAAGCTCAACCGAGCAGGCGCTCTTCCGTGCCGTCCACCAGCGCGGCGCCAATCGGCGCGGTCAGCAGGATGGCCAGTACCGCCACAGTGAGCACGATTTCACCGCAGGGCAGGCCTATCGACAGCGGAATCGCACCGATTGCGGCCTGCACCGTCGCTTTTGGCATATAGGCAAAACCGCAGAACAGCCGCTCCTTCTTTTTCAGCGGTGTTTTCAGCAGGCAAAGCTGCACACCGCCCATGCGGAACAGCATCGCCCCGCCAATCAGTGCGGCGGCGGCCAAGCCTGCCTGTGCGGCATAACGCGGGTCCACTGTCGCACCGACGAGTACGAACAGCAAAATCTCCGCACCCGCCCAAAGCTCGCCGAATTTGCCCGCAAGGCGCTCGGCGCGGGGGGCATCCTTACGGAAAATGACCGCGCACATCGCCATGACGGCGAGCAGGGATGCAAAGGGAACCGTTCCCTTGAGCGCATCCTCAACCGCGCAGAGCAGGAACGACAGGCTGAGCACGACCAACGTCTGGATGCTGTCGCGGCACTCGATTCTGAGCAGCACCCAATGCAGCGCAAGGCCGCACAGCACACCGACAAGGATGCCCAGCGCGATTGAAACCGGAATCTGCACCAGACTCAGCGCGGAAAAGCCGTCGCCCACCGCGAGACCGGTCAGCGCGGTGAACACCACGATGACGAATACGTCGTCCACCGACGCGCCCGCCATAATCATCTGCGGGATGTTGCCACCCCGTCCGCGCGAAATCAGGCGCAGCATGCGCGGCACGACCACGGCGGGCGACACCGCTGCGATGACCGCACCCAGGATTGCAGCCTCCAGCACGCTCACGCCAAGCAGCCGGGGCGCGAGCAGGATGCAGCCGAGGATTTCACAGGCCGCAGGCACAAAGCACAGCAGCACCGCCGGCCGGCCGACCTGCCGCAGCTTGCCCAAATCAAGCGCCAGCCCGGCGCGGGTGAGGATGATAATAAGGGCAACCTTACGCAAATCGGCCGAGATATTCAGCAGCTCCGGACTGAGCATGCCCAGCACGCCCGGGCCGACGAGCACACCGAACAGCACCATGCCGGTGAGCGCGGGCAAACGCAGGCGTGCCGCGAGCGCACCCGCGACCATGCCGCCCAAAAGTACAATTGCGAGACTGGTTAACATATGTTTTCCTCCTTAAAAATACAAAAAAATGCCGACAACTTCTGCGTAAAAGCAGAAGTCATCAGCATTTTGATATGCGGTTTCGGTTTCCCGTGGGAGCGCTTCATTCCCATATTGGATTGTATTTATCATACCACGTCAGCCAACCGGATGCAAGACCCAATCAGCCATTTTGTACCTGCCAGATTGCGACTTCCTGCGCACCGCCAAACAGCGTGGCACACTGTCCATCGTAATCCCAGAAGGAGGCGTCGCCGGTCGCGCGGTCAATGTAAAGCACAAGCCAGCGGCTGTCTGTCATCAGCTCCGGCGCACCGCCCGTGCTCTCGCTCTCCGACGGAGCAAACTCCATATAATAAGCATCATACTGATCGGCGCTATGCGTCTCGTTATACACATCATAGGTCGAATCAAGCAGCTCGCAGTACAGCCAGCCGGACTCGCTGTAATCCCAGTCAGCTCCCGCACGGCGCAGGGTATAGTTATCATATTCATCAATCGACAGGGACAGCGTTCCGTCCGCCAGCTCCACGCCAAGTTCAGACCCCAGCAGGTCGGCGGCGTAAACATAGTCAGCCTCCGCAAACGAATCGTCCGTATATCCGTTGTCCGGCATGGGTACATCCGGCTCAGGCGCACTAACCGACCAGTTGTTCTCTTCCAAAAAGGCCGCGCCGTTGTCCAGTATTGTTCTGGCGCAGGACGGCAGAATCTGTGCCAGCACGATAATCACCGCGACCACCGTTGCAACCGCCTTGCCGGCCTTGGTTTCTTCCTTTTTATTTTTATTCCCGCCCAACGGCGCACTGACCGCACTGCGCTGCGGCTTTTTCTGCCCCGCCGCTGACGTAAAGCTGCGATGGGTACACTCCTGCTCGCTGTGCGTGTCGTGTGTATAGCTCGTATAACGGGGCACATTCGCGTGTTTTCCCCTGCCCGATTTCGTACCGCAAATCGGACATTCACTCTCGCTGTCATCATAGTGAACACCGCAATTGAGACATTTCATAATAATCGCCCCCTATCCTGTTTTCAGCATAACAGAATAGGGGGCAATTTACAAGGGGATCACCGCATAATTCGCCGCGCGCGGCTGATGCGGTGTTCCCCCCTATTATTTAAGCAGGTTTCGCAGCAGGCGCACAGCCTGCGGCGGATCGATGACAGTGAGCTGCGAGGAGCCGCTGACCGGATAATCCGAAATGCCCGCGCCGGTGTTCGGGTGCAGGGTAGACCATCCGAAGTCCAGTGCAAACATGAGCACTAGCACCACGCTGACCGTGCGGCGAACCCGCCGCGGCAGGTCTGCAAAATGGCGCACGAAGGAGGGTGCGGCAAAGTAAATCGCCGTGCAGCAGCCCAGACCGAACAACACGACCGCCGCCAAGCAGATACGGCCGTGTATATTCATAAAATAACCGCTATAATCCCACCACCGCAGGCCATACATTCTTTCCAGATACCAGCTTGTCCCATATTCAATGCCCGCACACAGCACACACGAGGCCAAATACGTGAGCACCGGCCGCTCCGCCACACGCCGCAGCAGGCAGACCGCCAGCACACCGCCCGCACCGTAAATCGGCAGCCACGGACCGACGAGCGTGCCGCGCTTGACCAATTCACCCTCCACGACCCAGCGCAGACCGATTTCCCACAGAAATCCAAGGAATGAAAAAGTGAAAAACAGCATGACGAGCTGTCCCACACGGTACTTTTGCTTTGCTCTTGCTTTTCTCTGATCCTTTATCGCTGTCATGCTGTTTTCCTCCCCTCACAATTTTAGTTTATCAGCATATTCGAAAGATTTCCTCCAAAGAAATCTTAAGATTTACGAAAGGGACGCGCCTATGCACGCCCCCTTCTCCGTTTTTCCTTATTCCAAATTGAGCTTGTTCTGCAAAATATATCGTGTGCCGAGGAAGCATGCGGCAGTCGGAATCGCCGCGCCAATACACAGCACCAGCATACCGACATGCACTCCCGCCGCAACCGGCATGTGCTCGACCCAGCTGAACATCATCTGATACAGCGAGGTGGCGCCGTTGCTGAATAGCAGAAAGCTTGCTACAATCTGCACCACGGTCGACAGGATGAAATACCAGATGACCGCCATTGCAACGCGGTGCTTCTTGGCCATATGACCGAGCGCGATGCACAGATAGATGAACAGAATGCCAAACAGTCCGCACAGGGCGCAGAGTGCAAAGGCTTCAATCATGTAGAACATACCATTTACCGCACCGAACTGGGACTCTCGGAACACGCGGAAGAAGTCAGTGAACAAATTCCAGATATCCTGCGGCAGCGAGCTTTGCGCGGCCAGAATAACCACACTCAGCACGGCGGCCACTCCGCTGAGCACGCACATGACAAGCGCGATAATGGATTTCGCCCAAATATGCTGACCGACCGTCGCCGGCAGGGTGAACATCAGATACCCTTCGTCCCCGAGCAGGCTTTTATAGAAGCGCTGCACCAAAATAACCGCCGTGACGACGAATACCGCAACCATAACGCCAAAATACATCATGGCGGCAATCATCATTGGCACATCGCCCATGGTATGTTCAAGCTGCAAGCCGGACAGCACACGGTTAATCAGCGCGACGATGAGCGCCGCACCGTAGACAGGCAGGCACGCGCGGGCGCAGGCCTTCCACTCATATTTAGTCAGCTTGCTCAGCATGCGAACACCTCCCGGAAAAGCATATCGACCGATTTTCCGTGCTGCTCCCGAATGGTATCGACGCTTTCATGCAGCGTGAGTACGCCGTTTTTCAGGAAAAGCACCTCATCGAGCACGCGCTCAATGTCGGCAATCAGGTGAGTAGACAGCAGAACGGTCGCGTCCTCGCTGTAATTTGACAAAATCGTGTTTAGGATATAGTCGCGCGCCGCCGGGTCAACACCCGCAATCGGCTCGTCAAGCAGGTAAAGCTGTGCCTTGCGGCTCATGACCAGAATCAGCTGTACCTTTTCCTTGGTGCCCTTGGACATGGTCTTGAGGCGGTCCATCGGATTGATCTGCAGCGCCTTGAGCATATCATTCGCCTTGACCTGATCGAAGTTCTTATAAAAATCCGAGAAAAAGCTCAGTAGATCGCACACGCGCATCCAGTCATTGAGATACGGACGGTCAGGCAGGTAGCTGACAATTTCATGCGTGTGCACGCCGGGCTGCGCCCCGTCGATCGTCAGCGAGCCCGCGGTCGGCTGCAGCAGACCGTTGAGCAGCTTAATCGTCGTCGATTTGCCCGAGCCGTTCGGCCCCAGCAGACCGATGAAGCGGCCGCGCTCCAAGGTTAAATTCAGATTGTCGAGCGCCTTGAGCGAGCCGAAGCTCTTACTCAGGCCTTGACAAACCACCAGTTCATTTGTTTGCATCCTCGTTGCCCTCCCCCATACTGCTCTTTTCCAGCAGCTTTACAATACCTTCCTTGGTAAAACCCAGCTGCCGCATGCTGTTCATGAAATCCGCAATGCGGTCAGCCGCGATTTGCTCGCGTACAGCATCAATCATACTCTTATCCTCCGTTACATAACGTCCGCTCGTGCGGTTGGTGTACAGCAGCCCTTCCCGTTCCAAATCGGCCAGCGCCCGCTGCATGGTGTTTGGATTTACGCCCGCTTCCGCTGCCAGCTCGCGCACCGGCGGCACTTTATCCCCCGGCAGCAGCTGACCGCTGACGATCTGTTCGGTCAGCTGCTCCATCAGCTGCTGATAGATCGGACGGTCTCCTCTCAGTTGCCATTGCATATGCTCACTCCTTTTGCGACTGTCTTTTGTGTCGCTGTATTAACTGCATAACACAATAGTACATTCCTTCTCCCAATTTGTCAATAGGGTTTTTCAAAAAATTTCTGGCGCATAAAACAGGCCGTAACATCGCGGAATGGCTTGACAATATGATGGTTTTGGTTATAATAAAGAGGTAATAGGGCATACCGTCCGTACGGTTTTCCCAACTCAGGAAGTGATTTGAAGAATAACCGCAAACCTTCGGGAGCGGTTATTTTTTTATTGTTCTGCGGATTTTAAAACGAAAAGGTATAATTATGTCAGATTTTCTCCCAATTTCTCACGAAGAGATGACCGAAAAGGGCTGGTTCTATTGCGATTTCCTGCTTGTCACAGGCGACGCATATGTTGACCACCCCTCGTTCGGCACGGCGATCATCTCCCGCGTTCTGGAGGACGCGGGGTACAAGGTCGCTATTTTAAGCCAACCCGATTTCCGCGACGAGCACGATTTTACCGCTATGGGACGGCCGCGCTACGCCGTGCTCATCAACGGCGGCAACATCGACTCAATGGTCGCCCACTACACGGCTGCGAAAAAGCGTCGCTCAGACGATGCGTACACCCCCGGCGGCAAGGCCGGCAAGCGCCCTGACCGCGCGGTGACGGTGTATTCGATGCTCGCGCGCCGCGCATTCCCCGATGTGCCCATTTATCTGGGCGGCATCGAGGCTTCGCTCCGCCGGTTCGCCCACTATGACTACTGGGCTGACCGCATTATGCCTTCCATCCTTGACTCCACCGGCGCGGACGGTTTAATGTACGGCATGAGCGAGCGCTCGGTCAAGGAACTGGCAAGCAACCTCAAGCACGGCAAAAAGGGCGCGGATGCCTGCAAAAACATCCGCGGCATGGCGTATCTCGCGCACGACGCGCAGGAGCTGCCTTTCCCCGCAGTCGAATGCCCCGCACTCGACGATGTGCTGTCAAGCAAGGCAGATTACGCCCGTTCGGTCAAAATGCAGTACGACGAGCAGGACTTTGTGACCGGCAAGGCCATTTTACAGCGCCACGGCAAGCGCGTGCTCGTCCAGAACCCGCCTGCAAAACCGCTTACCACCGAGGAAATGGATCGCGTTTACGCGCTTCCTTATCAGCGCACCTATCATCCCTCCTACGAGGCCGAGGGCGGCGTGCCCGCCATTCAGGAGGTGCAGTTTTCCATCATCCACAACCGCGGCTGTTTCGGCGCGTGCAATTTCTGCGCACTGGCCTTCCATCAAGGGCGTTATATCTCGGCGCGCAGCCACGACAGCGTAATTGAGGAAGCCAAGCAGATTGCCGCAATGCCTGAATTTAAGGGCTATATCCATGATGTGGGCGGGCCGACGGCGAATTTCCGTTTCCCCTCCTGCAAAAAGCAAGACAAGCACGGCCTGTGCCGCGACAAGCGCTGCCTGTTCCCGAACGCGTGCAGTAATCTCGAAGCCGATCACTCGGATTATCTCGCGCTACTGCGCGAGCTGCGGCAGATTGAGGGCGTGAAAAAGGTGTTCGTGCGCTCGGGTCTGCGGTATGATTATATGATGGCCGACCACAATGATGCGTTCTTCCGCGAGTTGGTGGAGCACCACATTTCGGGTCAGCTCAAGGTGGCACCCGAGCACATGAGCGATAACGCTCTGTATTATATGGGCAAACCATCATTCTCCGTATATGAACAATTCCGCGAACGTTATGCCCGCATCAATCAAAAGCTGGGGCGCAAACAGTATTTGGTGCCCTATCTGATGTCGTCCCACCCCGGCGCGGGACTGGACGACGCGATTTTGCTTGCCGAGTACCTGAACAAGGTTGGCTATATGCCCGAGCAGGTGCAGGATTTCTATCCCACGCCCGGCACGCTGTCGACTGCGATGTATTATTCCGAAATCGATCCTCGCACGATGAAACCGGTGTTCGTCGCCAAAACGGCCGAGGAAAAGGCCATGCAGCGCGCGCTTTTGCAGTGGCGCAGGCCGGACAAACGCCCGATTGTGCTTGCCGCACTGAAAAAAGCAGGGCGCGAGGATTTGATTGGCTTCGGGAAAGAGTGCCTTGTCCGCCCGAACCGCGGAGAAAAGCCGCCTGTTGCGGCGAAAAAGCCCGAAAAGCCCGCCAAAAAGGCCGCTGCACCGACGAGAACGCCTGCCTCCGGCGGCAGCGCTGCACGCAAGCCTGCCCCCTCCAAGAAGGGTTGGGCAAAATCCAAGCGGAAAAAGTAAATCTTCGGAAAGCCGTTGACAAAACGGCTTTCTGTTTGATATAATTTCGTAGCAAGCTACGTAATGGAGGTGTGATATGCCGAAAAGCAGATTTCCCGGCGAGTATTTCAAGCTAATCCACATCCACGCAATCTCCAAGGCAGATGCCGCCCTGCGCCCGCTCGGCCTGACGACTGCCCAAAGCGATGTACTGCGTTTTCTCGAGCTGCGCGGAGATGAACCGGCCACCGTGCAGGACATCAGCACGCATTTTGGACTCCGCCACCCAACGGTAATTGGTATCCTGCACCGTTTGGAGAGCAAAGGCTTTATCACGACCGCTCCCTCCGCACAGGATCGCCGCTGCCGCATCGTGCGGACAACGACCAAGGCCGCCGAGGTCAGCCGTGTGATGGAACAAATGCGCGATGAGCTGGACGAGCAATCCGCACGCGGCTTTTCCGATGAGGAGCTGCTGCTGCTGCGAGACTTTCTGGCACGCGTCTATCAAAACGTCAGCGGATGCTGACGTTTTCTTTCGGCCATTTATGTAGTGAACTACCTAATTTTCAGATATACAGGAGGTAATATAATGAATAAAAACAACGAATCGCTATTCAAAGATGCGCCCATCCCCAAGGCTGTTGCCCAAATGGCCATCCCGACCGTGCTCAGCATGCTGGTCGTGGTCATTTACAATATGGTGGATACCTTTTTCGTAGGCCAGACGGGCGACGCCAATCAGGTCGCGGCCGTTTCGGTGGCAACGCCCATTTTCCTGATTTTCATGGCCTTCGGCAACATGTTCGGCATCGGTGGCTCTTCCATGATTTCCCGCCTGCTCGGCGCGGGCGAGCCCGAGCGTGCCAAGCATGTCAGCGCATTCTGCTGCTATGCTTCGCTCATTTGGGGCGTGCTGATGGTCGTCGTTTTCCTATCCGCCATGCCGGTTCTTCTGACCGCCATCGGCACGAGCGCGAACACCGTCGGCTATGCGGAGGACTATCTGCGCTGGATTGCGCTCGGCGCACCGTTTATTATTTTCTCCACCGCCTTTGGCAATCTCATCCGCGCAGAGGGGGCGGCGACCGCTTCGATGATTGGCAACATAGTCGGCACGGTGGTCAACATCGTGCTCGACCCCATTATGATTCTGTCGCTCGGCTGGGGTGTTAAGGGCGCGGCGATTGCCACTGTCATCGGCAATATGGCGGCAAGTCTGTTCTATCTGTGCTATTTTCTGCGCGGCAAGACCATGCTCTCCATTCGCGTGCGCGATTTTGCGGTGCGTGGCATCCTCAGCGGCGTCATCGCCATCGGCCTGCCCGCCTCGCTCAACAACATCCTGATGAGCGCGACCAACATCCTGCTCAACAACTTCCTCAGCTCCTACGGTGATGCTTCTGTCGCCGCAATGGGCGTCGCGACCAAGGCCAACATGCTCGTGATTTTCGTACAGCTTGGCCTTGCAATGGGCGTACAACCGTTGATTGGCTATGCTTACGGTGCGAAAAATGTCTCCCGTCTGAAGAGCGTGACCACTTTTTCCGTGCTGTGCACCACGCTGATGGGCGTTGTGCTCACCGCCGTGTACTGGTTCGGGGCGGACCGTATTATTTCGGTCTTTATCGCCGACCCCACCGTCATCTCGGCCGGCGTACCTATGCTACGCGCGCTGATGTGGTCGGCGCCTGTGCTCGGCGTGCTGTTCGTGCTCACCAACGCCCTGCAGGCCATGGGGCGCGTGGCGGCTTCCCTCGTGCTTTCGGTCAGCCGCCAGGGTTTCATTTTTGTGCCGTGCCTATTCCTCTTCAACGCGCTGTTTGGCTTAGACGGCATCATTTATACTCAGCCGATTGCCGACCTTTGCTCGATTGTCATGGCGATTTTGATGTTCCGCCACATCACCCGCAAGCTTTCGCAGCAAGCGCCTGCTCCCTCCCCGCAGCCCGAGCCGGCTTCCTGATTTTTTGCACACCTTTTCTTAAAAACAAAATAAAATCAGGCAGTCCCACGTGCAAAACCAACAAAATCCCGAAAGACGCTTCATTTTATTTGACAGTCGCCCCGCAAAAGTCTATAATATGAAATGAACAAAGGAGTTCGCCTCAAGGGGCGAGCTCCTATTTTTTATTTCCTAATAAAGGAAGGAACGACGGCAACCATGGACGAAATTGATATGAAACTGCTGCAGCTGCTGCAGAAAAACTCCCGCTCACCGATTAAATATCTGGCAAAAGAAGTGAGTCTCTCCTCGCCCGCCGTTTCCGCGCGCATCGAACGCTTGGAAAAGCGCGGCGTGATTCGCGGCTACACGCTTGACCTTGACCCGCTTCAGCTGGGTCAGCACATTCTGGCCTACATCAATCTGGACATGCAGCCGGCGCAAAAGACGGAGTTCTATCCGTTTATCGGGTCGTGCGCCAACGTACTCGAGTGCAACTGCGTGACCGGCAATTATTCGATGCTGATTAAGGTCTCCTTTCCGTCCACACAGGATTTGGACAGCTTTATCGGTCAGCTTCAGAAATTCGGCAAAACCGAAACGCAAATTGTGTTTTCCGCACCCGTGCCGCCGCGCGGTCTTGTGCTGTAAACACACCCAAGACACTGCACATACCTTTCTACACTCCTATTTCTTACTCTTTCTCTGGAACAGGCTGCATGAATGTGCGGCCTGTTTCGCTGTCTTGACACAATTTTGATTGCGTACAGCACCGTTTGGTGATAAAATAGATGCTGATATATTGTGTATTTAACACCCGAATGAGGTATGTATTTTATGTGGATTGCGAACAATTGGAAAGACTATGCCGTACTGGACTGCGGAGACGGCGAAAAGGTGGAGCGTTGGGGTAACCAAATCCTCGTCCGCCCCGACCCGCAGGCCATCTGGCCCAAGGAGCAGAGCTGCCGCGCATGGGACAAGCCCAACGCCATTTATCACCGATCGAACGCAGGCGGCGGCAAGTGGGAAATCCGCAAGCTGCCCGAGCAGTGGGCGGTTTCCTACAAGGATTTGACCTTTCAGCTCAAGCCGATGTCGTTTAAGCACACCGGTCTGTTCCCCGAGCAAGCTGCCAACTGGGACTTTATCGACCAGATGGTACGCGGCGCGGGGCGTCCGGTCAATGTGCTGAACCTATTCGCCTACACGGGCGGCGCAACGCTGGCGGCAGCAAACGCGGGCGCAAATGTGTGCCACGTGGACGCATCAAAGGGCATGGTGCAGTGGGCGCGCGAGAACGCGGCTTCCTCCGGCCTTGGCGAGGCATCCATCCGCTGGATTGTGGACGACTGCAAAAAGTTTGTGCAGCGTGAAATCCGCCGCGGACGCAAGTATGATGCAATCATCATGGACCCGCCCAGCTACGGACGCGGCCCCTCGGGTGAAACGTGGAAGATTGAAGAGGACATCGCCGACTTTGTCAAGCTGACAATGGAGCTTTTGTCCGACAAGCCGCTGTTCGTGCTGATTTCCAGCTACTCGACCGGCCTTGCCCCCGCGGTGATGAGCTATCTGCTCGGCATCACGGCAGGACGGCGCGCGGCAGGCAAGATTGACGCGCAGGAACTGGGTCTGCGGGTCGAATCGACCGGCCTTGTGCTGCCGTGCGGCTCAAGCGCGCGGTTTATTGCAGAGGAATAACCGATGTTCAGTATCACGAATTTGACCATTCTGATCTGTTTTATTGCATTCCCCTCGTTTATCATTTTTCTGGCCATCTGCTATCTGGTGCAGCGCCACCGAAAGAACAAGGACAAAAAGGACTGAAACCATGTCTGAAATCATCAAAACCGAAGCGCTCACATACGCCTATCCCACCGAAAACGGCCTGTCCGCCCCTGTTTTAAAGGGCGTTGACCTGCAAATCCGCCGCGGTGAATTTGTCGCCGTGCTCGGTCACAACGGTTCGGGTAAATCGACTCTCGCGGGTCATTTCAACGCCATCCGTCTGCCAACCGGCGGCGTGTGCTACGTCGACATGATGGACACGCGGGACGAAAGCAACACCTATGAGGTACGCAAAACCGTGTCCATGGTGTTCCAGAACCCCGACAACCAGCTGGTTGCGACCGTGGTGGAGGAGGATGTGGCCTTCGCGCTCGAAAATATGGGCGTGCCGCCCGCCGAAATCCGCAAACGCGTGGACGATGCGCTCAAGTCGGTCGGCATGTACGAATACCGCACGCAAGCGCCGCATCGGCTGTCCGGCGGACAGAAACAGCGCATCGCCATCGCAGGCGTCATCGCCATGATGCCCCGTTGCGTCGTGCTGGACGAGCCCACCGCCATGCTTGACCCACAGGGTCGGCGCGAGGTGATGGAGGTCGTGCGCGAGCTCAACCACAAATACGGCATCACGGTCATCCTCATCACCCATCATATGGACGAGGCCGTGCAGGCACAGCGCGTGGTGGTCATGCACCGCGGCAATGTGCTGCTCGACGGCGCACCGCGGGAGATTTTCACCCAGGTGGACACCCTGCGCGACGCGCGGCTGACCGTGCCGCAGACCATCGAAATCCTGCATGAACTGAACGTGAAAGATGGTGCAAACCTGAAAATCGATGCACTTTCCGTCACCGAATGCGCGGATATTCTAGAGCAGTATTTACAGTAAAATCGGAGGACAACCCATTGTCAACCATTCTTGAAACGCGGGGCCTGACTTACGTTTACGGAGCAGGCACCCCATTTGAGCGCAAAGCGCTCGACAATGTCAATCTGCAAATTGAAAAGGGCGAAATTCTGGGCGTCATCGGTCACACCGGCTCGGGCAAATCGACCTTGATTCAGCATCTCAACGGCCTGCTGAAACCCTTTTCGGGCGAAATCCTGCTCGATGGGCAGTCCATCTGGAACGAAAAGGGCAAGTGCAGCCGCGAGACGCGCTTTCGCGTCGGTCTGGTATTCCAGTACCCCGAATATCAACTGTTTGAGGAGACGATTGCACGCGACATCGCCTTCGGCCCGACCAATATGGGGCTGGGGCAGGACGAAATTGCCGTGCGCGTGCGCGAATCCATGCAGGCTGTCGGTCTGGATGCGTCGCTTGCCGAGCAGTCCCCCTTCGCGCTTTCGGGCGGACAGAAGCGCCGCGTTGCTATTGCAGGCGTGATTGCCATGCGCCCCGACGTACTTGTGCTCGACGAACCGACCGCGGGACTCGACCCCGGAGGACGCGACGAAATCCTCGGCATGGTCAAGGACTACCACGACCAGTCGGGCGCGACCGTGCTGATTGTCTCCCACTCGATGGAGGATATCGCGCAGCTTGCCAACCGTCTGCTCGTGATGGATCACAGCCGTGTGCTGTTCTGCGACACGCCGCGCGAGGTATTCTCGCACGCCGATGAAATCATCGCCGCCGGACTGGACATTCCGATGGTCACCAAGGTCATGCTTGAGCTCAAAAAGCGCGGCATCGACGTGGATACCTCGGTCTTCACCGTCGAGCAGGCGCTTGCTGCCGTGCGCAGCTACAAGCAAGGGGGTGCACGCTGATGCTCAAGGACATTACCATCGGCCAATTTTTCCCCGGCACAAGCGCCGTACACCGGCTTGATCCCCGCGTCAAAATCGTGCTGACGGTCGCCATGATTATCACGCTTTTTCTTGCCGCAGGACCCATTTCCTATGTGATCATCATCGGCTTTCTCGCCGCGATTATCGGCATTTCCGGTATTTCCCCCAAGCTTATCGTGCGCGGACTCAAACCCGTGCTGTTCATCATTATCTTTACGGCGGTGCTCAATCTGTTCTACACGCCGGGCGATTATATCTGGCAGTGGGGCTTTCTGCATATTTCCAAGGAGGGCATCAAAATCGCCTTCTTTATGGTGCTGCGCCTGATGCTGCTCATCATCGCCACCTCGATGCTGACCTACACGACCTCGCCCATTCAGCTGACCGACGGACTCGAGCGCCTGCTTGGCCCGCTTAAAAAGGTGCACGCGCCTGTGCACGAGCTTTCGATGATGATGTCGATCGCACTGCGCTTCATCCCGACGCTGATCGAGGAGACCGAAAAGATCATCTCGGCGCAGAAGGCGCGCGGAGCGGACTTTGAATCAGGCAATATCGTGCAGCGCGCCAAAGCCATGGTACCCATTCTGGTGCCGCTGTTCGTTTCGGCCTTCCGCCGTGCGGACGAGCTTGCAACTGCGATGGAATGCCGGCTGTACCGCGGCGACGTCGGCCGCACGCGCATGAAGCAGCTGAAAATCGAGCGCGTGGACGTCTGTGCTATGGTCATCAGCGCGGTCGTGCTCGGCTCGGTCATCACGCTCGGCCGTTTTGGCCTGTAAAACGAGGGCATACATGAATATCGCATTGATTTTATCCTATAACGGCACCAATTATCACGGCTGGCAGGTGCAGAAGAACGGAGCTTCCATCCAGCAGACGCTGGAGGAGGCCATCCACCGCCTGCTCGGACAGAAAACGCACGTTTCGGGCGTCGGCCGCACCGATGCCGGTGTGCATGCCCGCCGCTATGTCGCAAATTTTAAGGCGGACTGCACCATTCCGATGGAGCGCCTGCCCTTCGCACTCAACGCACAGCTACCCGAGGACATTGCCGTCACCGGCGCAGTGTGCGTGCCCGAGGACTTCGATGCACGCTTTGACTGCACCAAGAAGGAATACGCGTATTACGTCTATCCTTCGCCGATGCGCGACCCCTTTCTCTCGGGCAGAGCCTATCGTTACAATTATCCGCTTGACGTTGCCAAAATGCAGGCAGCCGCGCAGCGGTTTGTCGGCAAGCAGGATTTTGCTGCCGTGCGCAGCCAAGGCACGCCGGTCAAATCGACCGTGCGAACCGTGTTCTGGTGCGAGGCGGAGCAGGATGAGCAAGGCCTTATCCGCATCCGCGTATGCGGGGACGGCTTTCTTTACAACATGGTGCGTGCGATTTCGGGCACGTTGGTCTACGCCGGCGGCGGTAAGCTCTCGCCGGACGATGTGACCGCCATCCTGCAATCGGGCGACCGCGAGCTTGCCGGGCCTACGCTGCCCGCCTGCGGCCTGTTCATGAACCGCCTATGGTATGACCATACCCCGGAGCTTGACAGGTTTGCACTTTTTAAGTAATTTTTTGATATTCACTTTTTATTTACATTTCGCAGTCCCGAACGCGTTACAATGAGGAGGTGGGACTTTTGGGCGGACACGTCAAAAACAAGGGAAACGTCATCCGGTTTCCGCGCTCGGCCAGCGAGCGCAAGAAAATCCTCCGCGAAAGCGAGGATAAGCGCGTGCGGCTTTGCCTGACACTGCGCATTGCCACCGGTTGGCTGCTCGTGATAGCAACCTTTTTCTTTCTGCTGGTCAATTATCGCATGTTCACGCCTTCCGCAATTCAGCGGTTGGCGAGCACGGCCATCTCTGGCCTGCGTCAGCACGAAGGTGATGTGACCACCATCGTATACGAGAACGGTTCTTTTTCCGATGCCGCACTGTATGGCAACGGCCTGGCCTATGCCGACAGCGACACGCTGTATATGGCGCGTCCGGGCGGACTGGTCTCACAGCGCCGCCAGCTGGCCTATTCCTCCATGGTGGTTGAGTCGGCAGGCGACTATGTGCTTGCCTACGACCGCGGCGGCCACGGCGCAACACTGCTCAACTCCGTCGCGCCGACAGCTGAGCTGACGCTTTCCTCCGCCATCTCCACCGGCTCGCTGAGCGCGAGCGGCCAATTCGTCCTCATTACGGACGAGCAGGGCTACCGCACCGCCGCCGCCGTTTACAATGCACGCGGCGAAGAGGTGTTTAAATGGAATTCGTCGGAATACTATATCGTATCGGCGACGCTTTCTCCGGACGGCAAGACGCTTGCCGCCCTCTGTTTCAAGCAAAACGGTGTTTCACTTGATTCACATGTGCTGTTCTTCTCGGTATCCGGCGGCGCACAGACGGGCGATGCTGTGATTCCGAGTGCACTCGGTCTGAACCTCATCCCGCTTTCCGGCACGACGGTCGCCGCCCTGTGTGACGATGGCCTGTACCTTACCGACCGCGGCAGCAAGACCGCCAAAGAACTGCTGACCTATTCTCCAAGCGATTTACTGGCGTTTTCGGCCAATGACGGCATGCTTGCGCTGGCAACGCGTTCCTACTCGGGCACAGCGCGCGCCGATATCCGCGTGCTGTCCGAGAATGGCAAGCTGAGCGAGCCGATTTCCATCGCCGAGGAGCCCTCCGCGCTTGCCGTATCCAGAGCAGGTACCGCCGTACTGACCTCGACCGGCGTTTCGGTTTTCGGCAGCGACCTTACACCGCTCTGGATGAACGGTGAGGCCGTCGGTGCGCGCCGCGTGCTGCTGACCGATGACGGCACAGTCTATGCCCTGTACGCCAAAAACACCCGTCTGTTCACCGCAAACTCGACCGAATCTGAGGAATTAACGCAATGACATCTACGCCCGATACCCTGACAAACCTTTTTAACCTTCCCGATCTGATCATACTGGCCATCGTGCTGGTCAACATCGTGCTCGGCCTGCGGCAGGGCTTTGTCCGCTCCCTGTGCGGACTGGTCGGCAAGCTGGCCGCCATCGCGGGCGCGATTTTCGCCGCCCGCACGCTCGCCCCGGGACTCGCCCGTTTTGTGGTGACGCCGATTGTGGGCAAGGTCTTCGAGACCCGCGTCCAGAATTTTGGCGGCAGTGCGCTGCAGGGTCTGCAGCAAACGGTCACCGAGGCCGCCGCCGGCATGGCGGAAAGCGTCGCGTTCATCGCGCTGCTGATTCTGTTTTCCGTGCTGTTCGGCTGGTTGGTCACGCTCGCGTCCAAGGGACTGCACTTTCTTGCACACCTCACGCCGCTCGGCATTCTGGACTCGCTCGGCGGCGGCGTGATTGGCGCGGCCAGTGGTCTGGTGCTGGTTTCGCTCATCCTGATCGGCATCGAATGGTTTTCGCCCATCACCTATACGACGCTCGGCTGGCTTTCCCCGCAGCGCGTCGAGGACACGGTGCTGCTGGCCCGCCTGATTGGCCTGCTGCCTGTTGCCATCTAATCCCCAAAGGAGATTTGCTTATATGAATATGCCAATGTGCTCCCGCTGCAAAAAAAATGTGGCGGTCGTCTTTATCACCAAAATCGAGGGGCCTGACAAGACCTCGCAGGAGGGGTTGTGCCTCAAATGCGCCCGTGAGCTGGGTGTCAAGCCGCTCGACAACATCATGGAGCAAATGGGCATCACCGAGGACGATATCGAAGCACTCGCAGGCGAGATTAACTCGCTTGAGGATTTGAACGGCCTCGTCCCCGCAGGGCCCGATGATACGGACGAGGATGCACCGCACGAATCGTCCACCGAACCGTCGCTGCCCTCGATTTTTGGCCCGCAAAGCCCGCTTCGCTCCTCCGAAGGCACCCGCACCCGCTCTCAAAACCCGCCTAAGGAAGACAAAAAGCGCAAATACCTGAACACCTACTGCGACGACCTGACCCGCAAGGCGCGTGAAGGCCGCGTTGACCTGATTGTAGGCCGTGACCGCGAGACCGACCGCGTGATTCAGATTTTGAACCGCCGCCAGAAGAACAATCCCTGTTTGATCGGCGACCCCGGTGTCGGCAAGACCGCCGTTGCCGAGGGACTGGCCGTACGCATTGCAGAGGGACGTATCCCCTTTAAAATGCGCAATCTGGAGGTACACCTGCTCGACCTGACCGCGCTCGTCGCGGGCACACAGTTCCGCGGCCAGTTTGAAAGCCGCATGAAGGGACTGATTGAGGAAGTGCGTGCCCTTGGCAACATCGTACTCGTGATTGACGAGGTGCATAACATCGTTGGCGCGGGCGATTCGGAAGGCTCGATGAACGCTGCGAATATCCTGAAGCCTGCGCTCTCGCGCGGCGAAATTCAGGTCATCGGCGCGACAACCTTCGCCGAGTACCGCAAATATATTGAAAAAGACGCGGCACTGGAACGCCGCTTTCAGCCGGTGCACATCGGCGAGCCGAGTGTCCATGACACCGCTGAGATTTTAAAGGGCATCCGCTCGTACTACGAGACCTACCATGGCGTGGTCGTGCCCGACGAAATCTGCGACATGGCGGCTCAGATGTCCGAGCGCTATATCACCGACCGTTTTCTGCCCGACAAGGCAATCGACTTGATTGACGAGGCCTGTTCGCGGCTCAACCTTGATTCTCCGCAGCTGTCCGAGATTCCTGCCCTGCAGGCCGAACTGGAGAGCCTGCAGACACAGCTTGATTTATTGACCCAGACCGCACAGAGCAACGAAGCGGAGGATGTTTACGCCCGTATGGCTTCGTGCCGCTCGCGTCTGCTGCAGGTGGAAGGCCGTCTGCACGATTTGCTGACCAAACCCGCCCCGAGCGTCGACGAGCAGGGACTGGCTGAGGTCATCGAGCTTTGGACTGGCATTCCGGCATCCAAGGTACGTGCGCAGGAAAGCGCACGGCTCGGCGGACTGGAAAGTCGTCTGAAAAGCCATGTGGTTGGTCAGGATGAGGCAATTTCGTCTATCGCCGCCGCCATTCGACGCTCCCGTGCGGGCATCAGCCCCAAGAAAAAGCCGGTTTCCTTCCTCTTCGTCGGCCCGACTGGCGTGGGCAAGACCGAATTGGTCAAACAGCTCGCGCTCGACCTGTTTGACTCGCCCGACGCGCTCGTGCGGCTCGATATGTCCGAATATATGGAGAAGCATGCGGTATCCCGCCTGATTGGCTCGCCGCCGGGTTATGTCGGCTACGATGAGGCCGGTCAGCTGACCGAGAAAATCCGCCGCCGCCCGTACTCCGTCGTACTGTTTGACGAAATCGAGAAAGCGCACCCCGATATTCTCAACGCCCTGCTTCAGATTCTGGACGACGGCCGCATCACCGATGCGCAGGGTCGCGTGGTGAATTTTGAAAACACGGTCATCGTCATGACCTCGAACGCCGGCTCGTCCACCAATTCGACGCCGGTCGGCTTCGGCAAGAGCGTGACCGAGCAGAGTAAGGAACGCGCAATGAAGGCGCTTGAGCAGATCATGCGTCCCGAATTTTTGAACCGTGTCGACGAAATCATCGCCTTCAATCAGCTTTCGGAGGCGAATTTCCGCGCCATTGCCGCAATCATGCTGGGCGAGCTGGCCGCCAACCTTGCCGACAAGCACATCCGCCTGACGTGGGAGGACAGCATTGTCGATTATCTGACCGAAAAGTCATTCTCCGTCAAGTTTGGCGCGCGTAATCTGCGCCGCCAGATTGAAAAAGAGATTGAAAATCCGCTTGCAACCGATATGGTTACAGCCGATTTTGCGCTGAGCGGCGCACATCTCACCACGACTGACGGCAAAATCAAGATTGATACCATTTAATTCGCGCGATTGACACGAAAACGAGCACCTCCGACCACATCAGACGGTCGGAGGTGCTTTTTGTCTGATACGGTTCGGGATAATTTTGCGCGCCGTCGGTATTGACATCCCACAGACAGTGCACTATACTGAGAGCATCTGAAGAGAAAAAGGAAGTGTCTGTTTGCCGGTTCTGTAAGTGCTGTTTGATTGCACGCAGAAAAGCGGCCCTGTAAAGGGTCTGGTTTTTTGCGCCACATCATGCCTTGCAGAACGAAACGTCAAGCACTTTGTTTGCTTTGGGCGCGGTTTCTGCCGTGCCCTTTTTTCGTCCCGCAGGGCGACGGAAGAAAGGATTTTATCCATGAATAACCTGATTTTACGTCCTGAAACCCCAAGTGACTACCGCGCGGTCGAGCAACTGACGCGCGAAGCGTTCTGGGATGTGTTCAAGCCCGGCTGCGACGAGCACTACCTGATCCACATTTTCCGCTCCCATCCGGATTTCATTCCAGAGCTGTCCATCGTGGCAGAGCAGGACGGTGCAATCGTCGGCCACATTGCGTACAGTCATGCCGCGATTGTACAACCGAATGGCGACAGATGGCCGATGCTGACCTTCGGTCCGCTGAGTGTGCGGCCGGACTGCCAGCGGACGGGCGTTGGTTCTGCGCTGATGCATTTTACGCTCCCGAAGGCCAAAGAGATGGGCGCATCCGCCGTCGCGCTGTGCGGACGGCCGGAATACTATCCCCGCTTCGGCTTCCGACCCGCGGGTTCCTATGGCATCACTGACGCCGACGGCCAGTCACCAGATTATTTGATGGCCTTAGAGCTGCACGAGGATGCGCTTGCCGGCATTTCGGGCGTGTTTTGTGAAAGCGAAGCCTTTTTCTCGCTCCCGCCCGATGAGGTAGCGCGATTTGACGCCACCTTCCCGCCTCGTGAAAAGCACGTGCTGCCCACGCAGATTTTCTAATTTCCGCAGCACCTGGCGATGAAATACACCCTATTTTCTTGCTTTTTTTGAAATAGATCTGCGCGCTGCAGCATGCGAACCGGACAAAGAAGGATAAAAATATCTTCTTTGTCCGATTCTTTAAAATTTTTTCATTTTTTGTTGACAAGATGTGTTTTCCTTGTTATACTATATAAGCGTCAGAAAACCCGCGGGTGTAGTTCAATGGTAGAATGTCAGCCTTCCAAGCTGAACACGTGGGTTCGATTCCCATCACCCGCTCCAATTTTTATTTGGGCTTGGAATTGATATGCGCCAGTAGCTCAGTCGGATAGAGCAACTGCCTTCTAAGCAGTAGGCCGGGGGTTCGAATCCCTCCTGGCGTGCCAGTCTTTCCGCTGATTAACTTCATATGGTGGATATAGCTCAGTTGGTTAGAGCATCGGATTGTGGTTCCGAGGGTCGAGGGTTCGAATCCCTTTATCCACCCCATATTACCCTACGACGCGCTGCTGATCGCAGCGCGTTGTCTCTAAGGGCAGCATTCCGACCCGCGAATACAGGGGCGTCGCCAAGCGGTAAGGCATCGGCCTTTGACGCCGACATTCGCTGGTTCGAATCCAGCCGTCCCTGCCAATTTCATTCTAGGATTCGAAAGGCGGCTCTTAGCAATATGCCGGTGGCATATTGTAACCGCCGTGGCTTTTCCGAGGAAAAGCGAATCCAGCCGTCCCTGCCAATTAAAACCCCTTACGATCCAGTAGCTCAGTCGGCAGAGCACCTGCCTTTTAAGCAGGGTGTCCGGGGTTCGAATCCCCGCTGGATCACCAACATTGAAGCATTCAAACACTGCGTTTGGATGCTTTTTGTTTTATATATTAAACTTTTAAGCGTATATCGATGTTGTTGTAACTTAGGCTGACATGTGCCTTTTATAGCTATTTTACGCCGTTTAGTGTGTCACCTAGTGTGTCACCTATTTGCGCACATTGACACCCGCCCGCCAAGTGCTATAATAAACCCATCAATACAACAACCCCCCCCCGGCCTATCCGATGGACAAGCCGGGGGCATCTTTAATCTCTCTGGTATTTTTCCAGCGCAGGGACTAGGCATTCTATGGCGGTGCGCCAGTGTGACTTTCTCAGTTGACAAATATTCAATTTTGTGCGCGCTAGTTGACATCATGCCGTGTCAACTGGTTTTCGATTCCGGTAGGATTTTGTCAACTAAATGAAAAAGGCCGCCCCGGAGGGCGGTGTGAGACATCGTATTCATTATCTAAATGCGCGCAGCTATGCTCTAGAATAAAGCTCGTTCCTCAAATCACGCATGCGTTTTTCGGCGGCCTTCGACTTCTCAAAAATCTCTTTCTTTGTCAGAAGAGTCATGTTTATCTCTCTGATTAAAGCCGTTTGATTTTTTTTTGCATCAACGCGAAATGGACAAACATTCGTAGCGTTCATTGATCGCATCTCCATTCTTTAGGGAGTCAGCAATGGTCTCTTGCAAAAGCCTCTGATTAAAAGCGACTCGCAGTACCTCTCGGTATGGAATCAAATTTTCATCACAAAACTTCTCCATCTCGTCATGCTGACCGAATTGATTTTTAGTATATGTGCATATCTGTAAAACAAATCCAACCGTATCAATTCCGGTAATTCCACGTATTCCAATATACTGTTTGGTTGTGATTTTGTGACCCTTTATCCTAATGAATTTTTTGTTTACCTGATCTTCGTTCTCAAGGATAACATAATCGTCATCGGCATTCAAGAAAACATTGCAGAAAAATGGAAGTTTTTTATCGGATTCTAAGCAATGCATCTGCTGATAGCTGTCCGCCTTATCTAACTTTGCGCTTTTTTCAGCAATCATTTTGATATGTGCGCGGCCTTCCTGTTGAAATTGCTGAAAAACCGATACCTTGAATCTATTATTTCCAAATCGATTCTTGAGCATACCAAATACCGAAGCACACACGTTTTCAGCTACCGATTCAAAGTATTGTGTCCGAGAAAACGTATCAAACGATGGATCGTTTACAATCGATTGCTGAAGCACATCACCATATTTCTTCATTCCATATAGCAGGGTCGATAAGTCGGTAACCAAAGCCGCACTGTTTTTGTATGAAAGGCATTCCTGAGATTTATATTGGTTTATCCTATAAAAAACACATAGTGCGATAATGTAGGCGATTCCAAAGCAAACAATAAACGTCCAGTTCCACACTCCGTTTTGAAACGCTCCCACGCTCGCCACGATCGGTGCCGCAAAATGAAAGAAGCCTTGGACAATGTCAGATCTAAGAAACTGGTACATAAATGCAAGAAAATGCCCCGTGGCCGTATCTTTTCTTGACTTCATTGCCAACTTGCGTATTACATCATTTGTCACACCCACATATTATCCCCCTCTGTCAATAAAGACATTATAAAGGAAAATATTTCAATTATCAACATTTTATCGTAAAATAACATAAATTTTATGCTTATACTAAATACGGAAAAGCCCCTCCAGCCATGG
The DNA here is from genome assembly GCF_951230135.1 of Butyricicoccus sp. Marseille-Q5471. GTDB lineage: Bacteria > Bacillota > Clostridia > Oscillospirales > Butyricicoccaceae > Agathobaculum. Next base: position 78,086 of record NZ_CATNVC010000003.1, read on the forward strand.
CCAGAGGGGCTTCTTTGCGTCCGGGGTCAGAATCTGACACCGGTATTTACTTTACCGCTGCCGCCAGTTTGTAAATCAACTCTGCGCCGTACTCATAGGCCAGCAGATACCCCATTGTGTCGTTGTCCAGTCCCGCAGCCTTCTGCACCTTGTCCATTGCGTCCTGCAATTTCTCCACGGCTGCGCCTTCATCGGCGGGTGTGACATATGCGATTCCCAGCGTCTTCAGCACGCCCTTAGCGTAGGCCACGCCCATTGCACGCTGTTCTGCGACCGTGTCAAACTTGGTGTGATCCGCGCCGTCCACGAAGAAGCCTTCCAGCAGCACGGACGGAGCCTTAGTCGACCGAACCCACATAAATCCGGTGCTGGTCTTAATGCCTCGGCTGCTCTGTCCGATGGCCTTCACTTCGGATTCGATGTTCTCGGCCATTTTACGGCCGGTTGCGCTGCCGGGGTAGATATACGCTTCAAATCCCTTGCCGCCGCCCGCATTGTTATGTACCTCGACCGCGAGGTCAGGGCCGTATGCATTGCACTCGGAAACTTCCTGCGCGACGGTGTCGTTCTCGTCCTTCTCTCGGCTCATACGCACCTCTACACCGTGACGCACCAGCTCGTCGCATAACGCCTGAGCCATGGTCAGATTCACAGTCTTTTCAACCAGACCGTTTGCCGCTGCTCCCGGATCGCTGCCGCCGTGGCCTACACCGATGAATACCTTCTTACCCACCTTGCTGTCCTCCTGCTTTTTGTTTTTTGCCTTAATGCAGACCACGCTGCACACCGGCCTGCCGTTTGTACCTTCCTTTTGTGGGGCAAACAGATATCCATCCGACGCCCGGTACATGCCCGTGCTGCCGCCTGCGTCCTGCACCAGCAGCAATGCAACAGTGTACTTACCGTTGACATACCGCGCGACCTCGTCCTCCGTGCAACCGTCCGAGGACTGCACGTGAATATACCGGCCATCCGCCAGCATTCCGCACATGTTGCGGCTGCATGCGTTTACGCGGCTGGTGGTCAATCCCTTCTGCACCACGCAGTCCTTAATTGCAACCTTAACACCGGACACGTAGTTCCCGCTGTCCAATGTCAAACGTTCCGCTGTTCCTCCGTATCCGCACATCACACCCTTGCAGCGCAGGTCTTGCAACGTGCGGCCCTTGATAACGCCGTATTGATCGTTTCCCTTGCCAACCATATTGAACCAAGCAAGGTTATACGTGATGTCCGCGCCCTGCTCCTGCGCCCACTGCCTTAGTGTTTTTGCAGGTTTAACGGTCGCATCGGCCGGTGCAGCCGCAAACCAGATATCGTATTCATTTCGGTCGTAAACGTCGATTCTGATGCTACCCATGTTAACCATCCTTCCGCGTGAAGAAATATGTAATGATTGCGCCGTAGCTAGTGCAGAACAGTGCCAACGCATCCTGCGACACTTCATGTGTACCAAACAGAATGCCGACCATAGCGCCTGTCAGGGTCAGCGTAACAAGGCTTTTGACCTCAAGCAGCTTTGCGATTTTCTCTTTCATTTTGCATCCTCCAAATCCTGAATCCGATGGTTAATCACCTTGATTTGTTCTTCAACAACCGGCATTCGCTTTGCGAAGTTGTTATGCTCGCGCACTTCTCGCGTCAGGTCGTCCAACTTTGTGTCGGTGACGGCCTGCGATACGCGGATATTGTTTTCGGTGCGCTGGGCGGCCGACCGATTAGAAGCAACCACCCCCAATAGAGACAAACCACCCGTAATGATGGCAACCAAGACCTCGTTCAATTTTCACCTCCGGCGCGATTGCGCCCAATCTATAATGTCATGCAGCCGATTTTCTGCCCAGATTGCAACGCCGGACAGGAAAAACCATGCTACTGTAAACTGTGGGCAAATCTGCCCCAACACATTGCCGGGGACGGCGGAGTAATCCCACACATTCCAGCCCAGCCAAACGTTGACGATAAGGCCGATAACTAATTCGCTAGCGGTAATGACCAATGCACCTATCAGCATCTGCACAATCAGCGGCGGAGGGTTGTATACCCTCCATTCGTCAAACATTCCGATAGTCACAAAGCAAACGCCCCCGAGCACGCCCATACTCCAGTGCGTATACCCGCGCCATAGGATTTCCACCAGCATGTACAGCAGGCCGCCAATCATAAAGATCGGGATATGGTACAGTGTTTTACGCATTACCAAGCACCGCCTCCATATTTGCTGCCAGATCCTCCGGCAGCGCCGCGCCATATGCAATACCCTGCAGCTCGTCCACCGACTCTGCACGACGTGCCCACGTCATGATGTGGTTGCAGTAGGTAGTGTGATACAGCTTATGCTTAGTGGCTGCCGTGCCGATGGCAACGATATCAGCCGCTGGATACAACCGGCACAGCTGACCGTCTGCGTGGTAGGGGTACGCGGTTGCGCCCTGCTCACAGGCAGCGACCGCGGTTGATAGATTGATTTGGTCGGTTTCCATCAGACTAAAATGCTCCACCGTTCCGTCAGTCAGCGTCACATCACATCCGGCGGTAATGGCGGTGTTACAGGCGGTGGATAGTTCGGATATGAGATTATTATGTCTATACTGGAAAAGAAACACGAAATGTACTTGGAGAACATCAAATATTTCAGAATATTCAGTCAGACCTTGGATTGCATGTACCTCAATAAAACCATTGTTGATACAGACGCGTTGTGGCTTCGACAGAGCGTCCCATACTACCACTTGCTGCAGAAGGGCATAAAGGACGGGAGCATTCGCCCTGATCTCGATCCCGTCAGGGCTTCAGCTCTGATTTGAACCACGTATATCAGCGTTGCGCAAATGCTATCCTCCATGTCCTATATGGAGGACGAAACGCATGTAATGTATGAAAAAAACATTTTTGCCGATGCACAGGATATGATTTCCCGCTACCTAAATCGATAGACGTCCAGAACCCGCTGTGTCTGCAACGAACATTCCGTCAAATGATTCCCCGATTAAATAACAACTTATGAAGGTATTATTTTTAATTTTGCATGTCCCACGGTGGGACATGCAATGTCTTTCATTATTTGTCAATGACAATGGCGGTGCGCATACCAAGGACGGCGCAGCGCAGGATTCATACTGTGGGGGGCACCAATATGCGAAAGAGAATATTAATCGTCGATGATCAGTTCATAAACCGAAAAATATTAGGGAAGCTATTGTGCGACCAATATGACATTTTGGAAGCGGAAAACGGACAAACCGCGCTTGCTATTTTAAATGAGCAAGGCGATACAATTTCGGCAATCCTTCTGGATCTTATTATGCCGGAGATGGACGGCTATGCCGTTTTAGAGACCATTGCCCGCAATGCAAAAATGTCCGCTATTCCGGTCATTGTGGCTTCGCAGACAGATAAAAACCAAACAGAAGAAAAAGCTCTCCGACTCGGTGCTCGGGACTTTGTAGCCAAGCCGTATAACCCTGCGGTTCTGCGCAAGCGGCTTGCAAACTTGATTGAGCTGTATGAGACCAATACGACGCTCCTTCGCATTGAGCGCGATGATCTGACGGGTCTTTACAACAAGGATGGATTTTACCGCCGTGCTGTGGAGATTCTACAGCAGGACACCGACAATAACTACACACTGGTGGTCACGGATATTGAGCGGTTTAAGCTGGTCAACGACAGTTTTGGCACAAAGGCGGGCGATGAACTGCTGCAATATGTTGCAAAACAATTGGCACATGACGTGCATCGAAGCAATGGAACATGCGCCAGACTAAACGCCGATCATTTTGCGGCGCTGTTGCCGGCGATTTTTGATGCGGATAGTTTTCAGCGCGTTGTAGAGGGTGCTGAAAATAATTTGCGTACTTATCCCCTTAATATGAAAATATCTCTGAAATTCGGTTTGTATCCGGTCACGGAAAAGAACGTTCCCATTGAACTGATGTGCGACCGTGCCATGCTGGCTGCCGACAGTGTCAAGGGGCAGTATCAATGCATCTGCGCTTTTTATGATGATTCCATTCGTCAGCAGCTGCGCCTGGAACAGGAAATCATCAACAGTATGCTCAGCGCACTTTCGGAAAACCAGTTTCAGGTCTATCTTCAGCCTAAGTATGAGATACACAGCGAGCAGATTGCCGGAGCTGAAGCGTTGGTGCGCTGGGTGCACCCGACACTGGGCATGCTGAGCCCGGGTGAGTTTATCCCGCTGTTTGAGAAAAACGGCTTTATCTCAGAGCTGGATCGTTATATTTGGGACAAGTCCTGTGAAATTATCGCGCATTGGATTGCGGCCGAAAAAAAATATGTATCCGTGTCCGTCAATGTCTCCCGCAAGGATATTTATCAGATTGATCTGCCCGAAACGCTGATTGAAATCGTCCAAAAGCATAGTCTTCCCCCGAATCAGCTGCACCTAGAAATCACTGAAACCGCTTATACAGAAAATCCGCAGCAGCTCATTGAGGTCGTTGGCAGGCTCAAGGGTTTGGGGTTTATCATTGAAATGGATGACTTCGGAAACGGATATTCCTCCCTCAATATGCTCTCGGAGCTTCCGATTGATATCTTGAAACTGGACATGCGCTTTATTCAGAAGGAGTCCGGCATAAACGGCAGCCGAAATATTCTGAGCTTCATCATCAGCCTTGCCAAATGGATGAATCTTTTGGTCACCGCGGAGGGCGTCGAAACGCAGGAACAGGTGGAGCTGCTGCGCAACATGGACTGCAATTATGTACAGGGGTATTATTATGCAAAGCCCATGCCGGTGGAGCAATTCACGGAGTTGCTCAGAACCACACAGCTTGCAACCCCGGTGACCGAGCCGAAAAAGGACTGTCAGGACGGCACTTTGCTCATCGGTGAAAAAACCGGCAATCAGGTCATGCTCATTGTGGACGACGTGCAGCTGAACCGTCAGATTTTAGCAGAGTATTTTAGCGGGGCTTACAGCATCGTCGAAGCAGATAACGGACAGGCTGCCTATGGATATATCGAAGAGCACTGCGAGGATATTGCCATTATCCTGTTGGATCTCATCATGCCGGTGATGGACGGCTTTCAGCTGCTGAAATTACTGCGTGAAACGCCCCGGTTTGCCTCTATCCCTGTGATTCTAACCTCGCAGGCAGGCGAAACCAGCGAGGCTCATGCGTTCGAGCTGGGCGCCAGCGACTTTCTCTCAAAGCCGTACAATATGGATGTTGCCCTGCATCGGGTGCAGAATGTGACCGCACGCAATACCATACAGACGTTGGAACGGGAAAAGCGCATGCTGTTAAAAATGCAGCAGATGGCAACGGAAGCCAAGCTTGACCCTATGACCGGCGTGTACAACCGCATGGAGATGGAGCGGCAGGTGCAGGATTTCTTTGCCGCAGGCCAAAACCGCGGCGCTGTATTCTTTATGCTTGATATTGATAACTTCAAAAAGGTAAATGACCAGTATGGTCATGGGCGCGGTGACGAAGCCATTCGTCAGGTTACAGGCACACTGCAAACGCTGTTCTGTGAGGAGGACTCCATCTGCCGTATGGGCGGAGACGAGTTTGCCGTTTTTATGCGGACAGCGCTCACGCAGGAAAAATTGCTGCACCGCTTGGATGAAATGCGCACAAAGCTGAATTTCCGCATTGAGGAGACCGAGGTCAGCTGCTCTATCGGAGTCTGCATGGTGCCAGAGTATGGCAGAAGCTATCAGGAGATCTACAGCAACGCCGATTTGGCGCTGCTGATTGCAAAGCGTCTGGGGAAAAACTGTTGGCACATTTACGGCGGTGAGGAGACGCTGCCGGAGCAGATGCTGCACCGCAACATGGACTGGCTGCTGGATGAGTCCAGTGACGCGATTGTAGTTTGTGATGCCGAAACTTACAAGCTCCACTACATCAACGACGTGGCCTGCACCTTGGCGGGAAAGGACCGTAAGACCTGCCTGTCCATGCCCTGCTATAAGGCGATTTGGGGTAACGCCGCGCCCTGCAGCCATTGTATCAAAATCAACCAGATGACGCATGAGTACTATGAGCAGGAAATCCAGCCGGAAAATTCCGATAAAAGCTATATCGTGAAGAGCAAGCTGTTCCCCTGGGGCGGCCGGGAAGCCCGTGTCCACTACATCCATGACAATACAAAGCGGTTTCAGCTTGCCCGAGAGATGTCAAGGCTCGCGACGGATAGGCAGATGCTTCTGGATTTGCTGCCGGGTGGCCTGTTTCGCTATGATGCACACACGCAGGAGTTTAGCTTTGTCAGCGAAAACATGCTGCGTATGCTAGGCTACACGCGAGAAGAATTTGACGAGAAGTTTGGCAACCGTTTTGATAATCTCGTCTGGCAGGAGGATCGGGCAAGGGTGCTGAACGAAATTGACAAGCAGATTGCCGTTTCAAGCTTCGATACCTGTGAATACCGGATCGAGAAAAAGGACGGCACGCTGTGCTGGGTATTTGACGCGGGATATCTCCACGCAGATGACAACGGCGACGAGTTTTATGTCATCGTGACGGATAACACGCATCTCAAGCAAATGGAACGGCAGAATCAGCAGCTGATCGAGCGCATCGCCAGCCTGGTGGACAACGTGCCCGGGGCATTGTGTCTCTATCAGTGGGATGGGCATCAGCTTGAAACCCTTGCATGCAGCAATCAGTTCCATGAAATCGTCGGCTGTGACCGGGCGCAGGCCTATGAAAACACGCAGAAGTTGCTGACCGATCATGTCCATCCGGCGGATTTAGAACAGCTGCGCGACGCTATGAAGGGTGTCCTGCACCGGGGCGAAGCGGCAGACTGTGTCTTTCGCGTGTTTCATGGAATGAAGCAGGACTATGTTTGGCTGCGCATGCAAACAAACACCAAACTGCAGCCGGACGGCAGTCAGCGGATATTTGCCCTGTACACCGACCAGACCGAGCTGCGGACATCCCTATAACCGCGCAATCCTCGTACAGCGGCAGCGCACTGCAGCCTGCCCGGCTACCGAATCTCTGCCAGCGAGCGGCATGACGCAACGGTATTCCTGCACTCAATAAGATGTTACAAAGCACCATACGGGCATGGAGGCAATAAATGAAAGAAAAGATCATGTTGATTGTCGATGATATTGATGTCAACCGCGCGGTGTTGGAAGAATGCTTTCGCGGAGAATTTTCCATCCTTCATGCGCAGGGCGGGCATCAGGCAGTCCAAATTATCGAACAATATAAAAGCAGAATTACCATGATACTGCTGGATATTATGATGCCGGACATGGATGGACTTGCGGTGCTGCGTTGGTTAAAGCAGTGGGGATATGACACGATTCCTGTGATTGCCGTGACCGCAGAATCGGACTACCAGCTTGAGGCGCTGGAGGCCGGTGCGTGGGATTTGATTCCAAAGCCTGCCGACAATCGGATTATCCGCGCCCGCGTCCACAACGTGCTGGGGCGCAGCGACTTCGAGGGCGAGCGCCGGCACAGCAAGCAGCTGCTGAAAGCCACCCACGAGATGGATAATCTCGTCAACAGCATTCCGGGCGGCATCGCAATCTATAAGCTGACCGAGCGGCGCTTTGAAACCCTATACTTTTCAGATGGAGTCGCCCAACTCACCGGACACACCCGCGAGGAGTATGCACAGATTATCGGAGACGATGCCGCATCCATCGTCTATGCTGAGGACAGGCACCGCCTTGCAGCCGCCGCAATCGCAACGCTGCAAAGCGGAAAACCAATTGATGAAACCTACCGCATTTATCATAAAAACGGAAGCTTGGTATGGGTGCGGCTCAACGGCATTGTGATTGGGAAAGAGGATGGAAAACCGCTCATCCACGCGGTCTTTCAGATCCCGCAGCGGATGGTACAGCTTTATGACAATCTGGTCAACGAGACGCCGAGCCTCATCTATGTCAGTGACGTCCATAACTACAATCTTCTGTATATCAACCATACCGGCCTTCGCAAACTTGGGAAGGAAACCATCGACTACGCCGGCAAAAAATGCTACGACTTTTTAATGAATCGAACCTCGCCGTGTCCATTCTGCAAGTTGAAAAAAATGAGTGCGGATGCGTATTTAGAACGGGAATTCCAATCCCCCCAAAGCGGAGCCATCTATTCCATGCGCGGCAGACTGGCTGATTGGAACGGGATTCCCGCCCACGTGGAGTACATTCAGGATGTAACCGAAACCCGTGCGGCAGAACAGAAAAATGTGGAGCTGACAAAGCAGCTGCAGTCCGTGATGGAACATATCCCCGGCGGAATGTGTATGTACCGGATTGATGCAGCCGGAAGCCGTCCCGCGGTTTATAATCAGGCGTTTATCGATATCTTCGGATACTTGCCGGAGCATCAGGCGGACGCCCTGAAAAAAACGGATTATTCAAGGGTGAATCCGGAGGATTTTCCGGAGCTTAAGCGCAAGCTGGATGAGGCCATTGAGGCAAACGCGCGCGTCAATCACACCTACCGCTCCTTCAGCGAGGTGGCGGACAAGTATATCTGGATTAACTTAAACGGCGTGATTGTCCCGCAGGAGGACGGATCGAAGCTCTGCTACGCAAGCTATGCCGATGTGACAGCAGAGCGCGAGGCGCAGGAAAAGCTGATTTATACGCAGCACATCATGGATGACCTGCGGCAGAAGGCGCAAAGCGCTTTGAACAACTACCAGGTGTTGGTCAACGCAGTACCCGGCGGCATTGCGCAGTATGAGATGCTCAACGGACAAGTGCTGACGCGCTTTGTCAGCGACGGTCTGTGTGAGCTATCGGGTTATGCACGGGAAGAACGAGAACTGATGGACAGCCGGGATATGCTCTCCATTACCTATGATGAAGATTATGACCGGCTGTTAGGGGCCATCCATACTGCCATTGCAAGCAGAGAAAACTTGACCATCACTTATCGAATACGCACCAAAAGCGGACAGCCGCGCTGGGTGAATCTGAATGCCGCCTATGCCCCCGGCCCGCAGGGTGAGTGCTTTTATCAGGCTGTGTTCACCGATGTGGATAAGCTCAAGAAAATTGAACAGGAGCTTCAGGAAAACCAGCTTCGCTATGAGGTGGCCATCAAGAGCGCCGGAATTAATATTTGGGAGTACGATATCCAAAAGGATTGTCTCTATGTCATTTCAAATTCCTCACGCATCAAGCAAAACTGCTTTTATATTGAAAACTATATTCAGTCAACCTTGGATCACTGCTATGTGCGCGCGGACTCTATCCCGCGTTTCCTGCGGGTTTTTGAACGGCTGCGCAAGGGGGAGGCCGAGGTAACCGAGGACATCTGGTATAAGACCACCGACGAGGCCGGATGGTGGTGTGAACGCGTTGGCTACACCACTGTTTATGATGACGCAGGGAAACCCGTTAAAGCCTTTGGCGCAGGCAGAGACGTGACGCGTGAGCGAGAGGCAGAAAAGAAATTTCACGAAGAACTATCCTATCGGAAAGCCGGTCAAAGCGACAATCTATCCACCATTATTGTGGACTTGACAGCTAATTGCATTTTGGAAGTCAGCAGCACATTTCAAACCATATTGAATCTGGCTGGCGGTACGGCAGAAGAATATTTTTCGCAGACCGCAAAGATGATCATGGGTGACGAGCGGCGCAGACGATTTAATGACGTATTTACCCCCCAGGCTCTGCTCCATAGTTTTGGCAGCGGAGAGTTTATGATATCCATGGAGCTGACACGGCTGTATGATACCAACAAGGTCTATTGGGTTAATTACAGTGTGCATCTCATTCAGAATCCCGAGACGAAACACGTGGTCGCACATATCTCCTGTGTGGACATCACGCAGGAGAAAGTGATGCAGACCATTATGGAGACCGTTACGAAAACAGACTATGATTCCTTCGTGGTCGTGGACGGGTCTACCGACTCTGCCCTTGATTACGGAATCGGCTCGGAAACGCATCTTTATAACGAGCATCTGTCCTTTGAAGCACAGAATGAGGCGTGGCTCAACGCGCACGTCTGCCCAGAGGATTTGGAGCGTGTGATTGCGGGCTGTAAAATCACACACGTCTGGGCGCAGATTCAGGATGGCAATATTTATAAATTCAGCTTTGGTATGCGCATGCCGGACGGCACAGTTCGCCGCAAGCAGCTGCAGTTTACAGAGATTGATCCCAGCCGCAAAACCTTCCTGATGTCCCAAATTGATGTGGAGAGCATCTATGCCGAGCAGGAAGCGGCGAGAACCGCCTTGCAGCAGGCACTGGAGCAAGCGGAGCAGGCGACCCGCGTCAAAACGGAGTTTTTAAGCCGCATGAGTCACGACATACGCACCCCGATGAACGCAATTATCGGATTTTCCGGCTTCGGGCTGGAGAGCAATCAGCTCCCGGAAGCCAAGGATTGCTTCCGCAAAATCCAAGACTCCAGCAAGTATCTGCTTCAGCTCATCAACGACACTCTGGATTTGAGCAAGCTGGAGGCGAATACGCTGACGGTTTACCCCGAGCCGTATATGAGTTCGGATTTTATTAAAACGCTTGAGAATATGCTGCGGCCGAAGGCGGAGAAAAAAGGCGTTGCATTTACCATTGAAAATAAGCTGTCCAATCCCAAAGCCTTAATGTTTGACAAGCTGCGCTTACAGCAGATTTTTATCAACCTGCTCAATAATGCCATTAAGTTTACCCCTGCCGGCGGGCATGTCTCGTTTAGGATTGATGTGAAGCCGAGCCGAGAAGACAATCAGCGGTGCTGCGCAATTTTCACCGTCACAGACGACGGCATCGGCATGACGGAAAAGTTTCAGCAGAACAGGCTCTATAAACCTTTTGAGCAGGAGCGCCGCATCGAAAACACAGAGAGCGGAACAGGGCTTGGCTTGGCCATCGTCAAGGAATTGGTGACGGCAATGGACGGAACCATCTCCTGCCAAAGTGCGCCGGGAACAGGCACTGTCTTTACGGTGACCCTTTTCCCCGAAATTGCAGATGCGTCGGACGCTTCCAAGGATTGCGCCGACGTAAGCAGCTACCATTTGGATGGAAAAAGAGTGCTTCTTTGTGAAGATCATCCGCTGAATCGTGAGATTGCCCGTAAGCTGCTGAAAAAAATCGGCGTCAGCGTGGAAATCGCGGAAAACGGGCAAGTAGGTCTCGACCTGTTTCAAGCATCCAAATACGGATACTACCATGCGATTCTGATGGATATTCGCATGCCGGTGTGCGATGGACTGGAAGCCACAAGGAAGATTCGTGCGCTTGCCCGTCCGGATGCTAAAGGCGTTCCGATTATCGCCATGACGGCAAATGCCTTTTATGAGGATGAACATAAGAGCCTGGCTACCGGTATGAATGCGCATCTGGCAAAGCCCATTGAACCGCAAAAGCTGTATCAAACGCTCCAGACCTTGATTGGGTTAAGCGAAATCTGACGGCGTTGCCATCACCTTGCACAAATCACGTCCGGCAGGACGGCTATCCCAATGAACAAATGACTCGCGAAGCGACTATGGCGATATCAGGAAGAATTTGTTGATTTTAGGAGAATATTCGTGTACAATAAACAATAGCCGCGGGTGTATCACCCGTTGATGCCAAGCAAAGAGCAATCATTCCTACAATTTCATAATTTAGCAAAGCTGTTTGAAAATCAGTGACGCAAAGCTATAGGGGCTTCTCCGAATAGGAATGCCAGCCAGTTGCAATATGTAACAGACTTTGCCACAGGTGGGGTCTGTTCTTTTTGTGTTTTGCTCTTTTGAAAAGCAACTGCCGTTTTACAATTTCGTCTTAGGGGAAGCGGCGTGTCACAGAATGGAATTTGTTCGGCGAGGAGGCTGATACAGTAAAATGTGCTTTAGCACAACATTAAACAAATAGACCTATTAAACGAGAGAAAAAATGAAAACAAAAGGACGAAGGCTTTTATCCATTGTCCTAACCATCTGTATGATGATTCCTCTGGTGCCGTCGTCCTTTGCGGTGTCGGCGGCAACCGGTTTGCACCTGATGAGCCGGTCAGCCGCCAGCAGATGGCCGCGTTTATGGCGCGGTACATCGAATACTACACGGCAAAACACAAGGTGACCTTTGCCGGCACCGGCTCTGCCGCAGCCTTCAGCGATGCCGGCCAAATCGCCGAATACGCCGCCGGTGCCGTTACGCTTTGCCGCTCCTACGGTCTCATCAACGGCAACGCCGATGGCAGTTTTGGCCCGAACGCGCTGTCCACCCGTGCTCAGGTCGCGGCAGTGGTTCACCGTCTGGCGCTGCTGCTGAGCACCGGCAAAACCGTCACCACACCCAGCAGCGGCGGCGGCAGTGTCAGCTCCTCCGTTTCCAACAGCGCCAATACCGCCGTCGGCTTTATCGAGGCTGCACAGAAGAGTGCGACAAATGTCACAGCAACGATTGAATCGACCAACAGCATCACAGTAAACGACGATATCTCGATTACCAATGATGGCGTCCGCACTCTGACCCTGAATCTGGGCAGCGCCAGCATTGGGGACCTGACCGTCAATTCCACCGGCGCGGCACAAATCTACCTAAATGGTGCAACGGCCTCAGTGTCCTCTCTGACGGTCAACGCGCCCAATGCCACCGTAACGAATCGTGTAACGGTGAACGGCTCAATCAATATTCATGCCGTATCTCAGAACACCTTTAATAATGATGCTCTCGTCAGCGCAACATCAATTTCCTGGGTGCAGGCGCACTGAATGATACAAGCGCAAATCCGGCTTCCGTTGTTGTGCGCACCAATCAACTGGTGGCCGTGCGCGGCAACTCCACCGAAATCAATGTAACTGCGGATGGCGCTTCTCTCACACTCGCTACCACCGGGAGCGCTCCCACCATCACCAGTTCGGCTAGCGGCGTATCACTGACTGTAAATACTGCCGCAGCTACCATCGGCGGCACGGCGGGGACGGTTACTGCAAATTCCTCTGCCCCGTCTCTGACGGTCAACGGTACTGTCGGAACTTTGAATGCCGGGATCTCCAATGGCGGCATTACCCTCAGCGGCGGCGGCGCGGTCAGCGATTTGACCGCGGGCGGCAATGTTACAATCTCCGCTGAGAGCACCGCGCTCACTGTCGCCACGATTAAGACCGCCGGCAGTGCCACCATCACTGCACCGAACAGCCAGATTGGGACTGTGGCGGTTGCGGCGGGTGGCACGCTGACACTGAACGCCAACGTGAATACCGTCACGACGCCAGCAGACGCTGAGGTTGCTATAGGCGAAAATCAAACCGTAAACACCGTCGAAGCAGGCGGTAATCTCACTTTGAGCGGCAGCGGTACCGTTGGCAGCATCGATGTAACAAAAACTGCAACGATCGCAGTCAGCGCCGGAGCTGCGGTTTCCGTCACCCAGATTACCGCGCCCGAGGGTGTAACCGTCACTACCACAGCAGCCCCCGTTACCGTCAAGGCTGTAAAACCCACCGGCGTCAGCTTTACGCCTCCCACCACCATCGGTGGGATGGGCACGATTACCGGCGTAACCGACAAAATGGAATACAAGTCGGTCGCCGCTGATTCTTGGACGTCTGTGGATGCCGACGCACCGGTCACCGCCAATGCGGGGATCTATCAGGTGCGCGTGAAGGCAACAGATACCGCACTGGCCAGTGAGGCCGTGACTGTCACCATCCCTGCCGCTGTGGGTTTGAGTTCCGCCGCGATTCAGGGCACGCCCTGCGTGGGCCAGACCCTCACCGCCGCAGTCAATGCCGATGCCACCGGCACGCTGTCCTATGTGTGGAAGGCGGGCGGCGCTGAAATTACCGGCGCGACCGGGAAAACCTTTACCCTGACCGATGACCAGATTGGCCAAACCGTCACGGTGACCATTTCCAACTATGGCGCAGAGGCTAGTCAACCAGCGAAGCTACCGCTGCTGTCACCGTGGACAAGACCGCGCTGACCAAGTTGATTGCCAATGGTACATGGACGGGTACACTGTTTGCGGCGGTCGAAAATGCCGCAATCAAAAATCTGACCCTGAACGCCACCATCAACAATTCGTCCACCACTGCAAACATTGCCGGTATCGCGGGCATTTCCAATGGTACGACTTATGAAAATGTGACGGTTACCGGATCCAACACCTCTTATCGGCCTTCCGGCATTACCTGCTACTCTGTGGACGATAGCTTTCAGAGCTGCGACGTTTCCATGGCTTTGACAGCCCAATGCAAGAGCGGAAAATCGGCCATCGTGGGCGGTCTTGCCCAGCAAATCAGTGGAACCAGCGCAGACACTCCAGTGGTGATTGAGAATTGCCGCTATTCCGGCATAATTACCATCGACGCCGCCGCAGGCCCCAGTTCTGTGTGGGCCGGCGCAATGTACGGCGGCACGTCCTATGAACAGGATTCGAGCGATCAATCAATTTATTTCCCGCTGACGGTGCAAGATTGCACATTCTCCGGCACGCTGAACATCAGCAACGCCGGTGATACGAGTGTTGCAGCCTATGGCTCATGGGCAACGGAAACCTCCGGCTCTAAGACAGCGTATTTTGAAGGTCTGCTCGGCCGTGCGCACAAGGACCTTACGGTCACCGTAGCGCAGGGCGAAGACTCTAAGACGAGTGAGGCAGGTTCCCTGACGTACTCCAGCTCCGCAGCGCCTACTAACGAATAAGCGATCCTTCGCGGCACAGACGGGGCGCTATCCCTAACGCGCGAACAAGCCTTTTGAAATACCCCCTACTGCCCCCGGACTGTTTTCCTTCCGCGGCCTTCTTAAATTTCGCCGCTTGAAAACCGGCTCCGGGGGCAATTTTAAATCCGTTTCGGTTTAGGAGTACCATCATGAAGAGAGAACAAATTTTACTGGTGGAGGATCATCCGATCAACCGCGCAGTAATCATAAAAATACTGTCCGACTCCTATGAGGTGGTGGAGGCCGAAAACGGACGTGCGGCGCTGGACTATCTCGCATCAGCGTATCCATCGGTTTCGGGCATTCTTCTGGATTTGCTGATGCCGGTCATGAATGGGTTGGAGTTTTTGAAAGTCTACTCTCAAACCCCCGCCTATGCTAACATCCCCGTCCTCGTGGCGACATCGGCGCAGGACGGAAGTGATGAAAAAGAGTGTCTGAAACTGGGGGCGTGGGACTTTATCCGCAAACCTATTGATGCGGACCTGCTGAAGCTGCGGCTGAAAAATACGATTGGCCGCAGTCAAAATGCCCTTTCCAATCAAATTCGCCATATGGCGGAACACGACGAACTGACCGGACTTTACAACCGCAAGCAGTTCCTATCAGTCACACGCCGTATGCTGGACGAAACAGATTCGGGACAGGTCTATGCGCTGATTCACGTGGATGTCAAGCGCTTCCGGCTAGTCAACAGCTTCTTTGGCGCGAGTGCGGGCGACGCGCTGCTGAAATTTTTGGCAGAGCAGCTTCGCGAGCAGTTTGCTCCTATCCACCAGTGTACCCTCGGGCGGTTGGAAGCGGATGTGTTCTGTGCCTGCGCGCCGCTGAACAAAGAACAGATTGCTGCGATGGCCGCTCAACTGCAGCGTCAATTTGCAACGTATCGAGCAAATTACTATCAGGAGCTGTCCTTCGGTGTCTACTGTATCACGGACCGTACCACCCCCGTTGAGGCGATGTGCGACTGTGCGGGAGAGGCGGCGAAGCTTACCAAGAACGGCTTTCAGTCGCCGGTGGTATATTATCAGCAGACAATGAGCGAGGCCGTCGTAATCGAGCAGAAAATCATGAGCGAAGCGCAGGCAGCGCTGGACAGTGAGCAGTTCGAGGTCTATCTGCAGCCAAAGTACGACCTTGCCCGGAAATGTGTTTACGGCGCAGAGGCACTGGCTCGTTGGAACCATCCTGCACGGGGTCTGATTTCTCCGGGGCAATTCATCCCCATATTCGAGAAAAACGGGTTCATCGCCAAGCTGGACTTTTATATGTGGGAACGCACCTGCCGCCTGCTGCGCAAATGGAGCGATGCGGGGCTGAACCCCGATCCGGTCTCCGTCAACATCTCTCGCGTCAATATGTATAACCCCCATCTCGTGGAAATTCTGCGGGCGTTGGTGGGCAAATACGGTCTCTCCCCCTCCCTTTTAAATCTGGAGCTCACAGAAAGCGCTTACATGGATAATCCGGAGCAGATGAAGAAGACGGTGGAGAAGCTGAAAAAGGCCGGATTTGTCATCATGATGGATGATTTCGGTAGCGGCTACTCCTCGCTGAACACGCTGAAAGACGTGCCAATCGACGTACTGAAGGTTGACATGCGGTTTTTACCGGCCAACAGTTCAGACAGCCGAAGCGAGCGCATTCTGGCATCGGTAATTCGCATGGCGGGCTGGTTGGGGCTGGATGTTATTGTGGAGGGCGTGGAAACCAAGGGGCAGTTGGATTTTTTGGAGAGCGTGGGCTGCGGCTATGTACAGGGCTTCTATTTTGCCAAACCCATGCCGGCGGAGGAATATGAAGTGTCTGTCAAAGCGCATGCCATCGACTCGCCCATCCTCAGTGAAAAACAGAAGCCGGATAATAAGGTTCTGGATTTGATATGGTCATCCTCGGAACAGGCCAGCCGACTGTTTGACAGCATCATGAATCCGCTGGCCGTCTTTGAATTCGGCCACAACTACTGCAATCCCATGCGGGTGAACACAGCGTTTCGCGTAATGTTCGGAGCGCTGCGGCAGGATCTGAATCAGCAGATGATTTCTACGCTGTCTAAGGCAGATACGGAGCGGATAATCAATGCGTTCCGGGCGGCTGCCGGGCAAAGAGGTGACGCGGCGACGGAGTTCTGGATGCACAACAGCACCGGGGGTCTGCTGCGATGCAGACTGCAGCTACGGTACATTCAGGACAGTGGAAACGGCGTTCTGCTCATGGCGCTCTTTACCACGCTCTTTGATGCGGAAACACGAAAAGATGTACCGCTGCCGACGGAGGAATGGAAGTCAGAACACAGTTCCGCCACAGAGTAGGCTGCGCCCATTCACTGACAGGCAGCAACCAATCAATCGAACCCCATGTAATTCTGTGCCGAGCTTTTGATTGCAATCCGCCGTTTGATGCCTGCCGCCCTTCTTTTTGCGTTTTTGTCGGGCGCGAGGTCACTTCTCCTAATTCTCAAATCGAAAACGGCTTCCCGCATTTATTGCGCCCATGCGTTTACCACTTATTGCTTTTTTATGTGGTGCTTTTTCATGCGCTATGCTATAATAAACAAAGGGCTTGGCCTTGCCCTAATTTTTTTCGAGATAGAGGATGTTTTATGAAAGGTATCATTTTAGCAGCCGGCAAAGGCTCTCGCCTGTACCCCATGACCCGCCCGGTCTGCAAGCCGCTTCTGCCCGTTTATGACAAGCCGATGATCTATTATCCGCTTGCTGTGCTCATGCAGGCCGGTGTCCGCGACATCATGATTATCATCCCGCCCGGAGAAGAGGGTCCGTTTTACCGCTTGCTTGGAAACGGCGCACGCTTTGGCGTCAACATCACCTACGCCGTGCAGGAGGTTGCCCGCGGCATTGCGGATGCCCTGCTCATCGGCGAGCAGTTCGTGGGTGGCGACAAGGTTTGCCTGGTCCTGGGCGATAATATTTTTTACTCGCTCGACTTTGAACACTACCTCAATCAGGCGCTGACCTGCAAGGAAAGTGCCTGCGTTTTCGGCTACTATGTGACCGACCCCCGCGCGTTCGGCGTGGTCGAGTTCGATGAGGACGGCGCGGCTGTCTCCATCGAGGAGAAACCCCGTTTCCCGAAATCCAACTACATCATCCCCGGCCTGTATTTTTACGATAATGAGGTCATGGAGATTGCGCACAATCTGACTCCCTCGGCGCGCGGCGAGCTCGAAATCACCGACGTCAACCTCGAATACCTGCGTCGCGGCGATTTGCACGTGGTAAAGCTTGACCGCGACTTCGTTTGGCTCGACGCGGGCACGGCAGATAACCTGCTGTCCTCCGGACTGGAGGTCAAGCGCGTGCAGGACGACACCGGACGCTATATCGCGTGTCTGGAAGAGATCGCTTACAACCGCGGCTACATCAGCCGCGAACAGCTGGAGATGCTTGCGCGCGATTTGGACAAAACGCTGTATGGGCAATATTTGCAGTGTCAATAAAAGGAGAACCAGCTTCATGGCAGTATATACCGATACCAAAACCTATCAAACCAAGGCGCATATGGGCATGATTGACGTGACGGACGATTTTCGCGCCGCCATTTCAAACGCCTGCCGCGAGACCGGCATGAAGTCCGGCATCATCACCGGCTTTACCACCGGCGGCGTCGCAGGACTGACCACGCTCGAGTTCGAGCCGGGCATGGTGCACCACGACCTCAAGGCCGCGATGGACGTTTTTTCGCCCTATCGGGACGAAACCGGCCGCGTGATTCACTACCACCACCACGATACATGGCACGATGACAACGGCTCGAGCCACATCAAGGCGGCACTGCTCTCACCGTTCATCACCGTGCCGTTTGTCAACGGCGAGCTGACAATCGGTCCGTGGCAGAACCTAACCCTGATCGAGTGCGACACGCGCAACCGCGTGCGCGACATCGTGTTTCAGGTTATGGGAGAATAAGCAAAAAAGAGCGCTTTATGGCGCTCTTTTTCAATTTTTGACCGTTTTTGTTAGGAGGTTTTTTATGCCGCTGTCACATGCCGCGCCCGAACCGCTGCCGCCCACCCACCAAATCGGCGGCTATTCGGTGCGCCCCGGCCTGTTTCTGTCCAACGGTGCATCCCTCGTGCCGGGCGGGGTCAACTTCACCCTCCACTCGTGCTACGCGACGCACTGCGAGCTGTGCCTGTTTCACCGCACCGAGCAGCAGCCCTTTGCCGTACTGCCGTTTCCGGAGGGCTTCCGCGTCGGCAACACTTATTCGATGATTGTGTTCGGCCTCAACATTGAGGAGTTCGAGTACGCTTACCGTTTGGACGGCCCGCACGATCCCGCACGCGGTCTGCTGTTCGACCGCTCCAAATTCCTGCTCGACCCCTACGGCCGCGCGGTGACCGGACAGAGCGTCTGGGGACAGCAGATGACCGAGGAGCACGGCTACCACAGCCGCGTTGTCCGCAGCAATTTCGACTGGGGGGAATTCGTCAATCCGCGCCTGCCGTTTCAGGACATGGTGATTTATGAAACACATGTGCGCGGCTTTACCAAGCACGAATCCGCAGGTGTTTCGCATCCGGGCACGTTTGCCGGGCTGCTCGAAAAACTGCCCTATCTGAAGAAACTGGGTGTGAACGCGGTCGAGCTGATGCCGGTATTTGAGTTTGATGAATTGGCGGACGCCCGCAAAATCGACGGTGAAACACTGTACAACTACTGGGGGTATTCGACGGTCAGCTTCTTTTCGCCCAACACCTCCTACACCGCCGAGGTCGAATACAACCGCGAGGGCCGCGAGCTCAAAACGCTCATTAAAACACTCAACGAGAACGGTATCGAGGTCATTTTGGACGTGGTGTTCAACCACACCGCCGAGGGCGACGAACGCGGCCCCTGCTTTTGCTTCCGCGGCATTGACAACAACGTTTACTACATGCTCACGCCGGACGGCAAATACTACAATTTCTCCGGCTGCGGCAACACACTCAACTGCAACCACCCGACCGTGCGGCAGTTCATCCTCGACTGCCTGCGCTACTGGGTGACCGAGTACCGCGTCGACGGTTTCCGCTTCGATTTGGCCACCATTCTCGGCCGTGACGAAACCGGCGGCCCGCTCTCCTCCCCGCCGCTGCTCGAAAGTCTGGCGTTTGACCCAATTTTGTCAGGCGTCAAGCTGATTGCCGAGGCCTGGGACGCGGGTGGATTGTATCAGGTCGGCTCGTTTCCATCGTGGAACCGCTGGGCTGAGTGGAACGGCCGTTATCGCGATGATTTGCGCCGCTTTCTCAAAGGCGACGGCGGTATTGCACAGGCGGCGGTGCAGCGCATTTTAGGCTCGCCCGACCTGTATCCTGACCGCAAAAACGCATCCGTCAACTTTTTAACCTGCCACGACGGCTTTACGCTGCACGATTTGTATGCCTTCAACCAAAAGCACAACGAAAAGAACGGCTGGGACAACACGGACGGCGCGGATGACAACAACAGCTGGAACTGCGGTGCGGAGGGTGCGACCGACGATTCCGCAATCCTTGCGCTGCGCTCACGGCTGCGCAAAAACGCCTTTGCAGTGCTGCTGTCCAGTCGGGGTGCAGCGATGTTTCTCGCGGGCGACGAGTTCGCCAACTCGCAGTTCGGCAACAACAACGCCTACTGTCAGGACAACCTCATTTCGTGGCTTAATTGGTCGGATTTGGACACGAACGCCGACTTATTTGACTTTGTGCGCCGTATGATTGCGTTCCGCAAAGCACATCCCGTGCTGCGCGGGTCGACCGCGCCCGCCCACGCGGGATGGGCGGATGTCAGCCTGCATTGCGGCGAGGTCTGGAACGACCACATCACGCCTGACACTCGGCAAATCGGCATTCTGTTCACAGGGCGCAATGCAGAGGACACCGCAGACGATTTTGTGCTGCTCGCGGTCAATGCGCACTGGGAGGCGCACCGGCAGGCGCTGCCCACGCTGCCGACCGGATTTTCGTGGCATCTGACGATGCACACGGCCTGTGATGCGCCGTTTGCTCCCGACACGTCCATCGAGCAAGGGGCGTTCACAGTCGGCGCACGATCGGTTGCGCTGTTAATTGGTGAAGCCTGATAGACCAATAAAAAAGAGCGGTATCCACAGGGTTGTGGATACCGCTCTTACTTTTGGAAGTTACGCCTTGCCAAGCTCCTTAACACGCGCCTGCGCCGCTGCCAGACGGGCAATCGGAACGCGGAAGGGCGAGCAGGAAACATAGTTCAGACCCACGTTGTGGCAGAACTCGACGGACGACAGGTCGCCGCCATGCTCGCCGCAGATGCCCAGCTTGATGTCCGGGCGAACCTTGCGGCCGTTCTCCACTGCGTACTTAACCAGCTTGCCAACGCCGTTCTGGTCAAGACGGGCAAATGGATCGCTCTCGAGAATCTTCTTCTCGAAGTAGCAGTCGAGGATACGTCCCACGTCGTCGCGGGAGAAGCCGTAGGTCATCTGGGTCAGGTCATTCGTGCCGAAGGAGAAGAACTCGGCCTCGGTCGCGATCTCGTCAGCCGTGACGGCTGCACGCGGGGTCTCAATCATGGTGCCGATCATATACTTCATTCTCTGGCCGGATGCTTCAATCAGCTCGTCAGCCTTGGTCTTGACGACCTTCTTGACATAACGCAGCTCGTTGATTTCAGATACCAGCGGAATCATGATTTCGGGAACGATGTTCAGGCCGTCCTTGGAGACGTTGAGTGCGGCAGAAATGATTGCCTCGGTCTGCATCTCGGCAATTTCGGGATACAGTACATCCAGACGACAGCCGCGGGTGCCGAGCATCGGGTTAAATTCGTGCAAATCCTCGACCTTGCCCTTGAGCTTTTCAAAGGAAATGCCCATTTCAGCAGCAAGCTCCTGAATCTCGTCATCCTCGTGCGGCAGGAACTCGTGCAGCGGGGGATCGAGCAAGCGGATGGTAACCGGCAGGCCGCCCATCGCGCGGTAGATGCCTTCAAAGTCGCCGCGCTGCATCGGCAGAATCTTAGCCAGTGCCGCCTTGCGCTGCTCGACCGTGTCGGACACAATCATCTCACGCACCGCCTTGATGCGCTCCGGCTCGAAGAACATATGCTCGGTACGGCACAGACCAATGCCTTCCGCGCCGAACTTGCGTGCCTGCGTTGCGTCGCGCGGGGTATCGCCGTTGGTGCGGACGTGCAGGGTGCGGATTTCATCCGCCCAGCCCATGAAGCGGCCGAAGTCACCCGTCAGCTCGGCTTCATGTGTCTCGATGCAGCCGAGGTATACGTTGCCGGTCGAGCCGTCGAGCGAAATGAAATCGCCCTCATGCGCGACGGTGCCGTCGGCAAAGGTCAGGGTCTTGGCGCTCTCAGATACCTTAATGCCGCCAACGCCGGCAACACAGCAGGTGCCCATGCCGCGCGCGACAACCGCCGCGTGCGAGGTCATGCCGCCGCGGGCGGTCATGATGCCCTCGGAAACGGCCATGCCGTCAATGTCCTCAGGCGAGGTCTCCTGACGCACCAGAACAACCTTTTCGCCCTTCTTATGCGCGGCAGCGGCTTCCTCCGCCGTGAAGTAGACTGCGCCGCAGGCAGCGCCGGGGGATGCCGGCAGTCCGGTGGTAATCGGCTTTGCAGCCTCGAGTGCGGCAGGCACGAACGTCGGATGCAGCAGCGCGTCGAGCTGCTTGGGCTCGACCTTCATGATGGCCTGCTCCTTGGTGCAAACGCCCTCATCCACAAGGTCAACCGCGACCTTCAAAGCGGCCTGCGCGGTGCGCTTACCGTTACGGGTCTGCAGCATGTAGAGCTTGGCGTTTTCAATCGTAAACTCCATGTCCTGCATATCGCCGTAGTGCTGCTCCAAACGGGAGGAAATGTCCACAAACTGCTGATAAACCTCAGGCATGGTGTCCGCCAGTGCGGAAATCGGCTGCGGCGTGCGGATGCCGGCAACCACGTCCTCGCCCTGTGCATTCATCAGGAACTCGCCGTACAGCTTCTTTTCGCCGGTAGCAGGGTTGCGGGTGAAAGCAACGCCGGTGCCCGAAGTCTCGCCCATGTTGCCGAATACCATCGACTGGACGTTGACAGCGGTGCCCCAGGAATGCGGAATGTCGTTCATGCGGCGGTAAGTATTGGCACGCGGGTTATCCCACGAGCGGAATACCGCACGGACGGACTCCATCAGCTGTACCTTGGGATCCTGCGGGAAGTCCGAGCCGAGGGATTTCTTATAATGATCCTTAAACAGCACGATCAGTTCGGACATATCGTCCGCATCGAGCTCATTATCGAGTTTGACACCCTTCTTGTCCTTTACCTGATCAATAAACTGCTCAAACGAGGACTTGGGCAGCTCCATCACGACATCCGAGAACATCTGGATGAAGCGGCGGTAGGAGTCGCGGGCAAAGCGGGGATTATTCGTCAGCGCGGCGACCGCCTGACAGATTTCATCATTCATGCCGAGGTTCAAAATGGTGTCCATCATGCCGGGCATGGACGCACGCGCACCCGAGCGGACGGAAACCAGAAGCGGCTGTGCGGGATCACCGAGGGTTTTGCCGGTGGCCTTTTCCAGCTTGTCGAGATATTCCATAATCTGTTCCTGGATGTCAGGATAGATCGTCTTCCCGTCTTCATAGTAACGGGTGCAGGCTTCGGTAGTAATGGTAAAACCCTGAGGTACCGGCATACCAAGGCCGGTCATTTCCGCCAGGTTTGCGCCCTTACCGCCGAGCAGTTCACGCATCGATCCATTGCCTTCCGGGAACATGTAAACATACTTCTTCATTTGGGTCGTTTCCTCCATTTCATTTCTTTGCCTCTTCTTGAACTCACTTCATTTAACAACGCTATTATAACACGCTGCCTATTCTATGTTCCATTGTGGGAATATACCGATTTCCAATATCTATATTGTTTAATTTGACGGAAAATTATTCTTTTATTCCCAATCACTCTTTTTTTACTTTTTTAATTGCGTTTTGCAAACGATTGCGTAACAATATTAATTTATATTTATCGCATTTTTCGCAATATTTTACCTGATTTTGTGAAATGAAACGAAAATGCTCGTTATGTCTGCATCCACTCTTTCTTCACGCAGGATTTCCTGCAAAACTTCGCAAAAAAACAGGAGGCCGCACTCTTTTGGCGGTCTCCTTTCAAGTTTTAGGTATTGCTCAGGCTGATTAGGACATACTCATCCACCCCGGCCTTGCCCGCGCCGATGGTCAGCATGAGGGTATAGCTCTGCTGATAATAGGTCAGGCTGCTGTAACCGGTCTGCTCCTGACTGCCCGCAAAGACGAATCCATTCTGCGTCAGCAGGTTCAGATAGCCGGAAATGACCGTATTCGCGGTTCCCTTGATATCGGACGCGCGATAGGCGTAGGTGGTCACGCCCTTGGCGGTGTCGGTCTGATAGGCAGATACCCCCGCGTACGCACCGAAATCTGGCGCAGGATAAAATCCGGCATAGGTAGCGGCCGTTGTGGTGACCTTGTTCGATTCCGCTACAATTGCGGACAACGTCACCAGACTGCTTGTTTTCAGCTCCTCCAGATAGCGCACCGGAATGGCAAGGTTCAGATTCTGACCGCCTTCAATATACGCAGAAGTGATGCCGATCAGCTCGCCCTTGGTATTGAGCAGTGCGCCGCCCGAAGAGCCATGCGAAATGGCGGCCGTGGTCTGGATATAGTCCATGCCCTCAATGGTACGGTGCGCGCTGGAAATAATGCCGTTGGACAGCGTGTTCTCAAGCCCCTGCGGACTGCCGATGGCATACACGGCCGCGCCGGTCGTCAGGTTCTGGCTGTCGCCGAGCGGCAGACTGTGAAAGCCGCTGCCCTTGACCTGAATCCGCGCCAAGTCCAAATCCGCGTCATAGGCATATACGCCGGAAACATCGTACACCTTGCCCTCGCTCGTGCGGATTTTGGCTGAGCTTGCGCCCTCAATCACGTGATAGTTGGTCACGGCCTCGCCGCTTTCCGACAAAAACACGCCGCTGCCCGACGCGATGGCCGAGCCTGCCTTGTCATACACCACGATGTAAAACACGGCGGGCGAACACTGGGCAAAGAGCTGCTCACTGGTCAGCTCGACAGATGCGGTGCGAAGCAGAGACACACTGCGGCGCAGCGATTGATCCGCCATACGCGTGACAATAGCGGCAACCTCTGCGCGCTGAATGGACGCAGACGGACGGAAGCTGCCCGCAGTATCCGACCCGGTCAGCACGCCTGCACGGTACAGCTGATAAACCGACGCGGCATACAGGCTGGCGGTCGAGACATCCGGAATCGCGCCGTCCTCTACATCGTTAATGACGGGCAGCGCTTCGTCCGGCAGTGCGGCAGCAAGGATAACGGCAAACTGCGCACGGGTGACTGCGGCATCATAATTGGCATAGCCTGCCGTGATGAGGCCGTTTTGCAGCGCATAGCTGACATAGGTCTGATACCACGGCGTTGATGCCTCAAACGCCGCACTGCCGCTCGTGTAAATGCGGTGCAGCACGGCGGACAGCTTGATGGCCTCGCCGACCGTCAGGCTGCCCGAGGGGGTAAAGGCATTCGCGCTGCTGCCATTAATCAGGCCGAGCTCATACGCGGTTTTGACGTTTTCCGCATACCATGCGTCAGCAGCAACATCGGTAAACTGCCCCTGCGCATAGGTTGCGATGGTGGTGAAGTTGTTGTATCCCTCAGCCGCAAACGCGGGCGGCACCGATGCCGCGAGCAGCGAAAGCGACAGCAGCAGGGACAGCAATCTCTTTTTCAAAATGTGATCCTCCCCAAAGGGTAAAGGCAACACCGCACAATTCTAAGTGCGGGATTGCGCAGTCAGATTTTTTGCCAGATGTGTCAAAAAGCGCGGCAAATACTTTGTGTATTTGCGAGCATTTTTGGCGCATATGACGGAAAAGATGCAAGCAAGCGTGCGCTTAAGGCGCTAGCAGCGAATTGTGCGGTGTTGCCTAAACTCTGTTTTTTCTATTCTACCTGATGCGTTTGTATAGTGTGTGATCAAATTGTGACTTTTTAGCCTTGATATGCCGCAATGATTTCCCCAATGTACATCGTGTGGAAGTCACGGTCGCCATACCACTTGTCGATGGTTGCCTCCTGCAGGATATCCTCGGGCGCAATTTCGCTCTTGCAGCGTTTTTTGCATACGAGCACCAGCTTCGCCTCCGCAAAGGCCGGCTGACCATCCACAAAAATCGGGGTCAGGCCGCTTTCGTGCATTTTATCGATGGCACGGCCCGACTGGGTGCCCATTTTATTGAGCGCGTCACGGTGTCCGTCCTGTAAAAACGTTAATGTAAAATACTCTGAGTTATCAACAAACTCCTTTGTATAACGACTGTGACGAATATAGGCTGTTACCGAAGGCTTGCCCCAGATGACGCCAACGCCGCCCCAGCTTGCGGTCATGGTGTTCCATTTGTTGACGTTGCCCGCGGAAATGAGCATCCAGTCCTTCCCCATCAGCTCAAAGGGGTTAAACGACTGCTCTGCGATGTTGATTTTGGTCAGTGCCATAATAAATTCCTCCCAATAAAATCATAAATAACGGCGAACAACGTTCCCTCGCCTTCCACTAAATATCGTGTCGGCGCAGCTTCATTGCCTGCCAGTCCTCGCGTGAAATCAGAATCTGCCGCGGTTTTGACCCTTCATTCGGGCCGATAATGCCGCGCTCCTCAATCTGGTCGATGATGCGCGCCGCACGGGAATAGCCGAGCTTCAAGCGGCGCTGGAGCATCGAGGTGGATGCCTGTCGGCAGTCCATAATGACGTCAATCGCTTCCTCAATCATCTCATCCTCATCGCCCGCAGCATCGCCGCCTGCTCCGCCGCCGCCCTTTTCAGAGGCTTCGGCCACGCGCTCGATGTGTTCGAGGATCTCTTCATTGTATTCAGCGGTGCTTGTCTCCTTGATTCGCGTGATAACGGCCTCAATTTCGTCCGACGAAATGAAGCAGCCCTGCACACGGGTGGGCTTGCCCTCGCCAAGCGGCGCATAGAGCATATCGCCCTTGCCAATCAGCTTTTCCGCGCCGGTGGTGTCAAGAATAATACGCGATTCAATCTGGCTTGCCACCGCAAAGGCGATGCGCGAGGGAATGTTCGCCTTCATAATGCCGGTGATGACGTCCGCCGAGGGGCGCTGCGTGGCAACGATGAGGTGCATGCCTGCGGCACGCGCCTTCTGGGCGATACGGCAGATGGAGGTTTCGACCTCCTTCGCGGCAACCATCATCAGGTCGGCCAGCTCGTCGATGACGATAACAATCTGCGGCAGCACATTATACTGATCGGGCACGCCGCCCTCTTCCTTCTCGGCTTCGGCACGCTTGGCACGCATCAAATCGTTGTAGCCGACGAGGTTGCGCACGTAATTGTCCGCAAACAGCTTATAGCGGCGCTCCATTTCGCCCACCGCCCAGTTGAGCGCGCCCGCCGCCTTCTTAGGATCGGTCACGACCGGGATGAGCAGGTGTGGAATGCCATTATAGTTGCCCAGCTCGACCATTTTCGGGTCGACCATAATCAAGCGAACTTCTTCGGGCGTGGATTTATACAGCAATGAAATCAGCATTGAGTTGATGCAGACCGATTTACCTGAACCGGTCGTACCGGCAATCAGCATATGGGGCATCTTGGCGATGTCACCGATGACAGGCTTGCCCGTGATATCCTTGCCGACGGCAAAGGACAGACGGCTCTTGGCGCTGCCAAATGCGGCGGACGAGATGCATTCGCGGATGAACACGGTGTTGACGGACTTGTTGGGCACCTCAATACCGACCGCGACCTTGTCCGGAATGGGCGCGATACGCACCGAAACCGCGCCGAGCGACAGCGCAATATCATCCGCAAGCGCCGTGATGCGCGAGATTTTCACGCCGCGCGGGATGGTCAGCTCAAACCGCGTGACCGACGGGCCGCGCACGATGCCGATAATCTGCGCATCTACGCCGAAGGACTGCAGGGTGTCAATCAGGCAGGCCGAGCTTTCCTGCAGCTCGTGCTCGGCGTTGGCGACGGGCGTGTGCTTGCCGACCGTCAGCAGGTCGAGCGGCGGATAATCATACACCGGCACGGGCGCCTTCTGGCTTTCGTCCATCGCGGCGTTGAGGGCGCTTTGCTCGTCCTCGGATATTTTTTCGGGCTTGGCCGCCTTTTCGGCAGGCTTGTCCATCGGGAAGGGCGGCTCATCGTCCTCCTCCGGTTTGGGGCGCACCAAATCCATGATGCTGCCCGACTCACCCGCGCCCGGCTGATTGTTGATTGTGCGCAGATATTCGTCGGGCGGGATGGGCTTTTTCTGAGGTGGTTCGGCTGCCGACGGTGTATCATCCAGCGGGATGTCAATATTAACCTTGCGCTCCGCACGCTTTTGTGCACGGGCGGCCGCAACCTCATGTACATTGGGGAGCTTGACGGGCGCTTCATACTTTTCGCGCTCGTCCTCGTCTTGATAGTCGTATTCGGGCGCCTTGAACATTTCGAACAGGGCGGCAGGCGTGATGCGCAGCGCAAGCAGCGAGGCCGCGACCAAGAGCACCAGCAGAATCAGCAGCGCTCCGATTGAGGAGAGTGCCCATTCGAGCACAAGATACAGCCCGCCGGACAGCAGCCCGCCTGATTTTGCATCCATGCCGGTTGAAACCAGCGAGCCGAGCGTTGCCATCGAGAAATCATAGTCGTTGGCGCTCGTAAACGCATGTACGATTGCGCCGATAATCAACGGCAGCAGCGCAACCGCCGTACCGCGCAGGCGCACCGGGCCTTTCTCACGCACAAACAGCAGACCGGCCAGCGCAAACAGGGCGAAGGGCAGCACATACACGCCTGTGCCGATGAGCGCGCCGATACACTGACGCAGAGCCTTGAGCACGAAACCGTCAATCGGCAGCAGGGCAAGCAGGCACAGCAGACCGATTAAGGCGTAAACGACCGCCCATGCCACGCGTGACATGATCGGCTCATGCACAGGCTCGACACGTTTTGCCGCCGTACCATTCTTACGGGGCGCGGTTTTTTTTGTTGGGGATTTTCTAGCAGCCACAGATTGAAACCTCTCTTATACCATTTGAATGAGCGAAACAACAAGGGTAATCACGCCAATCAGCGCACAGTAGACCGCGAACGGACGGAAATTGCCGCTCTTGGACACGTACTTGACCAGACGGATTGCGATCAGCCCGGCCACCGTAGCGACCAGAATGCCGACAAAATAGATGTAAAACGGAACGGCCTGCGCGGGCGGCGACTGAATCGCGTCCGCCAGCTCCAGTATGTTCGCGCCCAGCACAACGGGCAGCGACATGATGAAGGCGAACCGCACCGCAAACTCCCGCGAGAAGCCGCGGAACAGACCGGCGCAGATGGTAGTGCCCGAGCGCGACAGTCCGGGCAGAACCGCAAAGCACTGCGCCACGCCGACGAGCAGCGCGTCCAACCAGGTGGCGTCCTTCTCGGTTTTGTGCTTTTTGGGCGCTTTTTCGGAAAGCAGCAGCAGCACCGCGGTCACGAGCAGCAGCAGACCGACGAGCAGCGGACTGGAAAACGCGCTTTCCAGCTTGGATTTGAACGGCAGCACCGCAAACATCGGCACGATGGTAATCAGCAGCATCACGATGAAGCGGCGGTAGGGATGGCCGTTTATCTTGAAGCCGTCCCGCACCCAGCCGAAGAACTCGACGAACAGCTCCCGAATGTCCTTCCAGAACGCAACGACCACGCTCAACAGCGTGCCGAAGTGCAGCAGCACATCGAACAGCATATAATCGGCCTCAACATTGGCCGCGCCGCCGAACAGCGTCTGCGCGAGCACCAGATGGCCGGAGGACGACACGGGGAGAAACTCGGTCAGGCCCTGCACAAGGCCGAGCACGATTGCAAGCAGCAAGCTCATAATGACTCTCCTCTCGATTGGGAACATTTTAACATATGGTAATATTATAGCATAATCTGCCTGCGGATACCACCTGTTTTTCGGGCGGAAAAGAGGCGAAAAAAGGCTTCCCGTCCAGATGGGAAGCCTTTTTTCTGCTTATTCGGCCAGAATGCGCTCAATCGCGGCAGCCACGCCCTCCTCGGCGTTGGTTTTGGTCGTGCGGCGGCAGGCGGCCTTGACCGCGTCCGTCGCGTTGCCCATTGCAATCGGCAGGGCGACCGCGCGGAGCATCTCCAAATCGTTCTCGCTGTCCCCGATCGCCGCGGCGCGCGACAGACCGGTGCCCAACATACGGCACAGCATGCCAAGCGCCATGCCCTTGTCCGCAATGGGCGAGATAATCTCCAGATTGTCGCTCGCTGACGACATAACACGCACACCGGGTATCTGCGTCAGCTGCTCGCGAGCGTTGCGGAGCATGAAATTGTCCCGGCTGCGCACGAAAATCTTGTCGATTGACAGGTGCTCGTTTGCGATATGCTCGGCCACCGAGGGCACAACCTGCTTGACCGCAAGATAGCCTTCGTTCGACTTGTATTTGCCGAATTCCAGATCGTCATAGGGCGTGATGAGCAGCGTTTCCCCCGCATAGACCATGGCGGTCATGCCGACGCGCTCAACCACCGCTGCCGCGCGCACGGCAGGCTCCCACGGCATCGAAATGCGCATGGTGCAGTTGCCGTATTTCGCCGAGGACAGCGTCGCCCCGCCCGAGGTGACCATCAGGTCGTCCGCCCCCATTTGCAGTGCAAACTCCCGCGCTTCCCCGCAGATGCGCCCGGTCGCGACGACGACATGCAAGCCGGCTGCCCGTGCCCGCGCGACGGCTCTGCGTGTTTCATCCGATACAACATTGCCCGGCGAGAGGGCCGTTCCGTCCAAATCGAGGGCGATTAGATCGATTTCTCTCATCATTAACTCCTTTTTTGTGTTTTTCCTTCTGTTATTAGCATACCCTACCCAGCCAAAAATTGCAAGAAAAAGTTATCGAACATTTGTTCTCATTTTCATTGACAAATTTCGGACCTGCGGCTATTCTATGCCTCACGGGCTGGGTAAGCAAATCCACCACCCGAAAGGAGGAGATGCCATCTTGCGACATACAGAAGCCGACGCGGACGCACTCGTGCGGATGCTCTACGACATCGCCGAGGATGCGGAGGCCCCTGCGGCGAGCAGGCTGTCCGCGATCAAGGAGATTCTCGACCGCACGGTCGGCAAAGGAACGCTGCTGATTCCGGACGAGAGCGCGAGCGAGCAGCCGTTTCGCGTCGAGATCGAGGTTGTGGACTCCGACTGCGACTGACCGACCGGCAAATGGCCTTTGCACAGTCGGAGGCGTTTGAAACGCTGTTCGGCGGCGCGGCAGGCGGCGGCAAGAGCCACGGACAATTGGTCGATGCACTGCTGTTCGCGCTGCGCTATCCGGGTTCGCGCCAGCTGATGCTGCGCCGGACGATGCCCGAGCTGGAACGCTCGCTCGTCCCCGCGTCGCTCAGGCTTTATCCGCAGGCGGTTGCAAGCTATAAGGTGAGCGACCACCGCTGGGAGTTTAAGAACGGTTCGGTGCTCGAATTTGGCTACTGCGATGCGGAGAGCGATGTGACCCGCTATCAAAGCGCCGAATATGACGTATTGCGCTTTGACGAGCTGACACACTTCACCGAAAGCCAGTTCACCTATCTCATCTCCCGCGTGCGCGGGGCAAACGGCTACCCCAAGCAGGTCAAAAGCACAACAAACCCCGGCGGCGTGGGACATGCCTGGGTGAAAGCGCGGTACATCGACCCGATGCCGCCCGACACCCCGACCGAATTCGATGGCGGCGCACGGCTCTTTCTGCCCGCCAAGCTGTCCGACAATCCGTTTCTGCGCCGCGCCGACCGCGATTATGAGAAGCGGCTGCGCCTGCTGTCCCCGAACGACCGCCGTGCCCTGCTCGACGGCGTTTGGGAGCTGGACGAGGGGCGGTATTTCGGCGAATTCTCCGTGCCGCTGCACGTGGTGCCGCCACACGCCATCCCGCGGAACTGGCGGCGGTATCTGACCATTGACTACGGTCTGGACATGCTTGCCGCGCTCTGGATTGCGCAGTCGCCCGGCGGACACAGCGTGGTTTACCGCGAGCTGTATCGGCCAAATCTGATTATCTCGGAAGCCGCGGTGCAGATTCTCGCGCAGGAGGCCGAAAACGAGGTGATTTATGCCCGTCTCGCCCCGCCCGACCTGTGGAATCGGCGACAGGAAACAGGAAAAAGCGCAGTCGAGCTGTTTGCGGAGAGCGGACTTGCCTTTGAAAAGAGCGACAACAACCGCGTTTCCGGCTGGCTCGCGCTGCATGAGCTGCTCGCGCCCCGCGCGGACGAGCAGGGCATTCTGTGCCCAAAGCTCACCATTTTCGACACCTGCCGCAACCTGATTCGCACACTGCCCGCACTGCAGCACGACAAGCGCAATCCCTCGGACGTGTCCGGCTCCCCGCATGAGCTGACCCACGCGCCCGATGCGCTGCGCGGCTATGCGGCAACCGTGCGCGAGCCGCCCGCCGAAGCGCGTCCGACCGTGTACGACGGCGAAATCGGCGCGTTTCTCGGCTACTGAACAAGGAGGAAAGACCATTGACCATCATTTTATACTGCCTTTGTGCAGTCGCGCTCGTTGTGACGGGTGCGGTTGTCTCAGGCGGGCTGCGGCTGCCGCGCAGGCGCGAGTCCACGGCGGAAGCTGCCGCCGCTGACGACGATCAGCTGACGCGCGACATCCGCGCCATGCTCACCTACGGCGGAGAGGAGGAGACCGATGAAATTTGACCCGTCACCCGCCGCGCTCTGGCGCAAGTACGAGCGCGGACAGGACTACAAGCGCTCGATTGGTTTGTATGATCGCGTGCGCAAGAACGAAGCCTTCTACCTCGGCCGCCAGTGGGAGGGATTACGCGTGCAGTCCCTCGATCCGCTGATTTTCAATGTGCTGCGCCGCTGCGTCAACCTGTTCGTATCCATGCTGGTGTCGGACGACGTTGCAGTGCACGCCAAACCCTTCGACACGGACGCGGAAAGCCAAAAGACCGCCCGCGTGCTCGACCGCGCCTTTGCTTCGGCAATCGAGCGGTCGGGCGTGAAAACCCTCGGCCGCAGCCTGCTGAAAAACGCCTGCGTGGACGGCGACAGCTGCTTTTACATCCACTTTGACCCGAGTCTGGAGACCGGACAGGCGGTCAAGGGCGATTTGGCGGTCGAACTGATCGACTCCACCAACATTTATTTTGGCAACACCGCGTCCGACGAGGTGCAGAAGCAGCCTTACATCATCATTGCGATGCGCCGTGACGTGGACGAGGTGCGGCGCGAGGCCCGCGCAAACGGTCTGCCGCGCGACGAGGTGAACGCCATCGTGCCCGACGCAGAAGCCGAGCGCATGACCGTTTACGAGGAGGACGACCGCCGCGTGACCGTGCTGCTGCACATGCGCAAGGTTGAAGGCGGCGTGGCCTTCTGCAAAACCACCCGCACTGCGGCCGTCATGCGCGAAAAAACGCTGCCCTACCGCCTGTACCCGGTCACCTATCTGTCCTGGAACCGCGTGCGCAACTCGTGCCACGGCGAAAGCCCCATTACCGAAGCCATCCCCAACCAGATCGCGATTAACAAGCTGTATTCGATGTACGTGCAGTGCATCAAGCAGGTCGCGTTCCCCAAAATCGTATACGACATGACACGCTTCCCCGGCGGTTGGTCGAACGACGTGGGCAAGGCCGTCGGCATGCGCGGCAATCCGAACGAGGCCATCGCGACCGCGTTCCGTGCGCCGGAAATCTCGACGCAGGTACTCGGTCTGCTGAACCAGATGATGAAGGACACGATGGAGCTGATGGGTGCGTCCGAAGCCGCGCTCGGCACGGTTAAGGCGGAAAACACCTCGGCGATTGTGGCGGTGCAGAATGCGACTGCCGCGCCGATGGAGCTGACCCGCATGGAGTTTTACCGCTTCACCGAGGACTGGGCGCGCATCTTCCTCGACTTGATGGGCGCACATTACGGCGTGCGCCGTCTCGCCGTGCCGAACGAAGCGGGTGAGGAACCCGAGATGCAGGCCTTTGACTTCGGCACGCTCGCCGGACTTGATCTGCGCTTACAGGTCGACGTGGGTGCGGCAAGCTACTGGTCTGAAACCATGCAGACGGTCACGAACGATCATCTGCTCGAAAGCGGCGTAATCTCCGACCCGCTCATCTATCTGGAAAACGTGCCTGACTATCAGGTGCGCGGCAAACACGACCTGCTGCACGCCCTGCGCGTACAGCGCGACACACAAAAGGAGGAACCCGTCCATGAACCAACCTAACGAAGCACTGCTCTTCGCCGACCCGAACGCGCAGCAGCCGCCCGAGCAGCCCGCCGAACCGACGTATCCGGTCACTGTAGACGGCGAAACGCGCGAGCTGACTCTCAATGAGCTGACCGAAGCCGCCGCGCAGGGACTTTCCAAGCAGAACGCCGTCATCCGCCGCAACCGCGCGGCAAACGGTATGCCAAACGGTCAAATTTACGCATCCTTTGTCGAGGAATATCCTGACGTGCGCCCCGAGGACATCCCCGCACAGGTCTGGGAATGGGCACAGCAGGAGGGCTCGCTCGTCTCGGCGTTCCGCAAATGGGAGCTGCTCGAGCTGCGCGACGAGCTTGCCGCCCTTGAGCAGAACACGAAAAACCGCAAGCAGGCCGTCGGGCCGGCAAGCGGCGATGGCGAGCCTGCAGGCATCGACCCCGTCACCCTGGCCCTGCTCGGGAAGTAATTACAATTTATAATATTTAGGAGGAATTATACATATGGCTATCAATCTTGCAAGCAAATACTCTGACCAGATTGCCGAGGTATTCACCCGCTCGTCCTTTATCAAGGGCAAAACCGCGACGACCTTCGACCTGACGGGCGTCAAGACGCTCAAGGTGTACACACCCATCACCGTCGAGGAGGTCGATTACGACCGCGACGGCGGCCTTGCCCGCTACGGTGATGTGAGCGAAATGCAGGACGTGGTGCAGGAGCTGACCATGACGCAGGACAAGGCGTTCACGCTGACCATTGACAAGGGCAACAACCTCGACCAGAACCTCGTCAAGAACGCAGCCGACATGCTGCGCTTACAGCTCAACGAAAAATCCACCCCGACCGCCGATAAATACGCCTTTTCACGCTTTGTCACGATGGCAGGCACGCTGTGCGCCAGCGAAAAGCCGACCAAGGCCAACATCATCTCCAAAATCGCGGACGCATCACAGGCACTGGACGACGCGCTTGTGCCCGATGACAACCGCTATCTCTATCTGACGAGTGAAATGTACAAGCTGGTCTGCACCTCGGACGAGTTTTCCGGCGTGGACGTGCTCGCCCGCCAGTCCATCGCCAAGGGCGTG
This sequence comes from Butyricicoccus sp. Marseille-Q5471, assembly GCF_951230135.1. Lineage (GTDB taxonomy): Bacteria > Bacillota > Clostridia > Oscillospirales > Butyricicoccaceae > Agathobaculum. The sequence goes on from NZ_CATNVC010000003.1 coordinate 113,080, forward strand.
TGCGGCGAGGTGTTCGGCATGAACGTCGTGCGCGTGCCCAAGAGCTATCTGCCCTCCAACGTGTATTTTCTGGTGGCGCACAAGGATGCGGTGCTCATGCCGTACAAAATCGCGGACGCCAAGGTGCACGAGGATCCGGTCGGTGTGTCCGGTGCGCTGATCGAAGGCCGTCACTACTATGACGCCTACGTGCTCGGCGCGAAGTGCGGCGGCGTATACGCGCTGGTCGCCACTGGCGCCGTCTCGACCGCCCCGACCATCTCGAACAGCCAGATTACGGGCAGCGGCACCATCCGCTACACGCTCGACGGCACCGACCCGCGCTACTCGGATTCCGCCAAGGAATACGTTTCCGGCACGCTCACGCCCGAAACCGGTAAGTCCATCCGCGCCTACGCGGTGCAGACGGGCAAATACCCCTCTGTCGTCGCCTGATTCACGCTGCCGCGCGGCCGCGTTGCCGGCCGCGCACCTTTTAAAGGAGGTATTCCATGACCGGAACCGAATGCTACGCCGCCGCCCTCGCCCTGCTGAGCGAAACCCGCGACAGCGGCGCTTATTATGAAACCTTTGCCGTGCCTGCCCTAAACCAGCTGCTGGCCAACTGCCTGCGCGAAATCAACGCGCTGCGCGAGATGGACGGACAGCCGCCCTTTGCCGTCCCGCCGCGCATGACCGGACTCACCGAGCACATCCCGGCGGACGATGCACTCGTTGCCGAGTGTTTTCCCTACGGTCTGGCCGCGCTGCTCGTCGCAGAGGATGACAAGGACAAATTCAACTGGGCGGGCAGTGAATTTTCCTCTCGCCTGCTCGCGCACTGTCCGGCGTGCATGACGGCGGTGCAGGAGATGATTTAATGAAGCCCTACCAGTTTCCGCAGACCGAAGCCGTGCAGCAGACCGTCGTGCGCAGCTTCGGCGGCGCGGATTTCCGCACCCATCCGACCAAGGTGTCGCTGTCCCGCTCGCCCGATCTCAAGAACCTCATTTGCGAGCAGAACGAGTTTCTGGTCAAGCGCACCGGCTATCAGACGCAGGCGACCTTTAGCGGACCGATTTTCGGCCTGTTCGCCCTGCCCGACGGCACCGGCACGGTCGTCCACGCGGGTGAAGCGCTGCAATGCCGCCTGTGGGACGGCACAACGACCGAGCTCTGCATCGGTATGCAGCAGGATTTTTCGCAGTCCTTCACCATGAAGGGCGCACTCTACCTGCTCGACGGGCTGACCTACCGCGTGGTGCGCCGCAACGAAGACGACACCGCGTGGGAAGCCGTTCCCGTCAACGAAACCGCGTTCGTGCCGACCACGACCATCTCCGCTGCCCCAACCGGCGGCGGCACCAGCTACGAAGCCGTTAACCTGCTCACGCCCAAGCGCATCAACACCTTTATCGGCAACGGCTCGGCCACGCAGTTTCAGGTGGACGCCAAGGAGCTTGACGACCAGCCAGTGACCGCGACCGTGAACGGCACGGCCGCGACTGTCTCCTCGGTCAACCGCGCGACCGGCATGGTCACGCTGTCCGCCGCGCCCGCAAACGGCAACGGCCTTGCCAATGTTGCCATCACCTTTTCCAAAACCGTCGAGGGACATCTCGCGCGCATCAACAAATGCCGCTTTGCCGGTTTGTACGGCGGCAAAAACGACACGCGCGTCTTTCTCTCGGGCAATCCGGACGAGCCTGCCTGCGACTGGCAGAGCGGGCTGTACGATCCCACCTATTTCCCCGACACCGGCTACACCCAAATGGGCACGGATGCGTCTGCGATTATGGGTTACCTCAAGCAGTACGAAAGCCAGATGATTGTCAAAGCAGGCGGTGCACAGGAGGCGACTAGCTTTCTGCGCACCTATCTGATGGCTGACGACGGCACGGCGCTCTATCCGCTCGGACAGGGCGCACAGGGCGAGGGCGCGATAGCCCGCCGCAGCTTCGCGACACTGAATGATTTGCCGCTCTTTCTCTCGGCGCGGGGCGTGATGGGCGCATACGGCACGGCTGTTGCCGAACAGCGCACGCTGCGCAACGTCTCCGAGGCCGTCAGTCCCCGCCTGTCTGCCGAGCCCGATCTCCAAAACGCCTGCGCCGTCGTGCACGAGGGCAAATACTATCTCGCGGTGGGCGGTCATGTCTACATCGCGGACGGCAGTCTGAGCGAAGCCGACGGTGCACCCGCGTGGTTTTACTGGGACAATGTGCCCGCACAGTGCCTTGCCGTGCTCGACGGCCGACTGTGGTTCGGCACGCAGGACGGACGGCTGTGCCGTTTTTGCCTTGCGGACGACCAGCACGCTTACCTCGACGACGGAAAGGCAATCGACGCTTACTGGCGTACGCCCACCCTGCCGCTCGGGCAGTGGGCGCGGTTCAAGTCCATCCGCGATGTCATTCCGACGCTCATGCCCTATTCCCGCTCGGGCGCTACCGTGCGGTACGAGAACGAAAACGGCGTGCTGCTCGCACTTTCGCGGAACATGGATTTGTTTTCCTTCGAAACGCTAGATTTTTCGCGCCTTTCCTTCCGCTGCATGCCGGGCGCAATCAGCTACCGCACCCGCTGGCGGCAGCACAGGGTGCCGCAGTTTGCCGTGCGCATCGGCAACGACCGTCCGGACGAGCCGTTTGGCCTGCTCGCGCTGACCATCCTCTGGACAACGGGAAAAATCATTCACTAGCAGCAGGCGATATGCCTGTTTTCTTGTAGACTTATGGCATATTGTGCTCTGTTTATACAAAGCCACCAAAAATGAAAGGAGGATTTCTATGGCAACTTATCAAAAAGATTTTGACTACTCAGAAGCCATCGCAAACGAATCCGACGAAGGAAAACGACAGCAGTTGCTCGTCGAGCGTCAAAATAAGATTGACGCGGAAGGCCTCGCAGGCAAGGTTGCGGGCAACGACGCCGTCTCCACCTGGACGAGCGGCTACCGCCCCTATTCCGCATCGAGCACCAAATCCGGCGGGCTGACGGTCAGCGCCCTGTACGATGCGGCGGAGCAGTCTCGCCTCTCCCAATTTGAGGCTGCGCGCCGCCGCATTGCACGGCAGCTGAAAAGCAACCTGTCCTCGATTGACAACGACTACACCGCCGGCATGACGCAAACCGACATCAACGCCCGCAAATCCGTCATTGGAAACGAGGAGAAGATGGCCGCGCTGGGACTCAATATGGGCAGCCGCTATTCCGATGCAACCTCGGGTGCGGCCGAAACCAGCCGCATCGCAGTCGATAACCAGTACCGCAGCGACCTGAACACCCTTGGCACAGCTCGTCTTTCCGCACGCGCCGCCGCGCAGCAAAGCGCGGACGACCAACTGGATTCCCTGTCCGGCAGCTACTATGCCGCATCGTCTGACGCGGCGCTTCAGCAGGCGCAGGCCGCGCTGCAGCAGTATAACGCCGACCGCGATTACAGCCTGTCGGTCGCCGGTCTGTCCGGCTTTTTAAACGGCACGCCCACGCTTGCCTATCGGCAGTATCAGACCGATCAAACCACCGCGCAAACGCAGGCGGCCTACGAGCAGGCTGTCAACCGCTGGAAGACCTACGGCTACGTCGTTCAGGGCGACGCGGACATCCTCGGCGTACCATCCGGCACGCCGACCGCTGACGTGCGCTACAAAAACGCCACGCTCTCCCTCCAGCGCTGGAAGGCAGGCTACGGCTATTAATCAAGCGAAGGGGGACGGGCATACCGTCCCCTTTCGCTTGCATGATACAAAAATGAGTAAATTACCCATCCGCAGCCGCATCGTCCGCATTCGTGCAGAATCCACCTGACATGTTGGCAAAATTCTGGTGCGCTTTTTGGCTATTTTGCAAGTTTTTATTTCACATCTTGCAAAATAGAGAAAAACCAGTTGACGCGAAGGCTCATTTTGTTGTATGCTATAAATGAACTAAAATTGGCCTTGTGAGGAATACTACCTCATGGATCTGCCATGTTCCGCATCGGCCGCATCCGCGCATTTCAGGCGCGAAGCTCCCGTACGATGCCAAAGGAGGAAATCTGATGAACCCGCTTCTGACAAAATTCACTTTTTCTGACGAGTTGATCGACGTCATCGAAAACTGCAAGGGCGTTTCGGTGCCGACGACCAAGGCCGAGCTCTATGATATGTGCTTCGGCCCCGACCACGAGGCTCGCTACAACGTTGTGTTCGACGTTGCCGGCAAGGGCCCTGTGAAGGAAGCCGACGTTACCCGCTGCAAGAACGGCGCTGCCGTCAACTATGTAGAGGACTACATGCGCCGCCGCGACCCCGACTGCATGCGCATCGCCGACGACGGCCCGACCGACAAGCCCCGTTTTGCCGACAAGTACGGCTATCCCTTCGAAAAGCTGCGCAAGGAAACCATGGACTGGTTCAAGACGCAGGAGTTGATCCTGATGCCCTTTAACTCGGGCGGTAACGTCTACGGCTACGGCTCCTTGCTGGTCTGCCCGAAGAACGCTGCGTTCTTTGCCTTTGCACTGGCGCACCTGCAGGGCTTTGTCTCTGCCGAGGAGACCGAAGGCTACGCACCCCGCGCAATCGTCTACGTTGCACCTCCCTTCCGCCACACCCACTTTGACGGCCGTCAGGTCTGCGTACACAACCGCTCGGCTGAGTGCCACGAGGTATTTTCCTATAACCTTTATCCCGGCCCGTCCGCGAAGAAGGGCGTTTACTCCGTGCTGCTCGACATCGGCGAGCACGAAGGCTGGGTCACTGCGCACGCTTCCTGCGGCCGCATTGTCACCCCGTATGAGAACGAAATCGTCATCATGCACGAGGGCGCATCCGGCGGCGGCAAGAGCGAAATGCTGCAGGACATCTCCCGCCTGGAGGACGGCACCGTTCTGCTGTCCCACAACACGGTCACCGCTGAGGATACCATCATCAATATCGGTCAGACCTGCTCCATCGAGCCTGTTTGTGACGATATGGCGACCTGCTATTCTACGCTCCAGAACAACTCGGGCAAGCTTGTGCTTGTTGACGGCGAGGACGGCTGGTTCCTCCGTATGGACGGCGTGACGCACTACGGCTGCGACCCGGTTTACGAGCGCATCTGCACCGAGCCCGACGAGCCGCTCTGCTTCTTCAACATGGAAGCACACCGCAACGCGACCTGCCTGATTTGGGAGCACACGCTTGACTCCAACGGTCAGCCCTGCCCCAACCCGCGCGCCATTGTACCGCGCGACAAGGTGCCGCACATCGTGCACCAGCCGGTCGAGGTTGACGTACGCTCCTTCGGCGTTCGTATGCCCCCCTCCACTGCGGAGAACCCGAACTACGGCATTATGGGCATGCTGCACATCATCCCGCCTGCACTGGCGTGGCTGTGGCGTCTGGTTGCTCCCCGCGGCTTTAAGAACCCGTCCATCGTGGGCGGCGGCGAGCTCAAGAGCGAGGGCGTTGGCTCCTACTGGCCGTTTGCGACCGGTCTGCGCGTCAAGCAGGCAAACCTGCTGCTTGAGCAGATTACGAACTGCCCGAACACCCGCTATGTGCTCATCCCGAACCAGCACATCGGTGTTTACAAGGTCGGCTTTGCCGCAGAGTGGATTTCCCGTGAATTCCTCGCACGCCACAACGGCCGCATCAAGCCTGAGCATCTCGAGCCGGCACGCTGCTCGCTGCTCGGCTACGCGCTCAAGGACATGAAGATCGACGGACAGAAGATCCGCTCCAAGTTCCTGCGCTGCGATACACAGGACCGTATGGGCGAGGCAGGCTATGACGCCGGTGCCAAGATTCTGACCGATTTCTTCAAGAAGGAACTGCAGAAGTTCGATACGCCTGAGCTCAGCCCGCTCGGCAAGCAGATTATTGACGTCTGCATGAACGACGGCACGATGGAGGATTACCTCCGTCTGACCCCGATTAATCTGTAAAAAGAAAAAGGCGGTTCTTCGGAACCGCCTTTTTTCACTTTCAACACTCTAATGCTAAAAAAACAGCGGCAATCACGTAACCTGTGATTGCCGCTGTTTTGCATTATCCTTGCTTGTTGCTGTCCAGCCGCCCGAGCAGCGCCACCGTCAGCGCAATGATGATCAGCACGGTGAAAATGCCCGCCATGCCGCGTCCCAGCAGCTCAATCGCTGCCGCTAAATTTGCTTCCATACCGCAACGCTCCTTTCGTCAGCCCATGAAATACTGTAAAATCACGCCGCCCGCGACAACAGAGGCAATCTGTCCCGCAACATTTGCGCCGACTGCATGCATTAGCAGGTGGTTTTGGTTATCGGCCTCCATGCCGAGCTTTTCAACCACACGCGCCGACATCGGGAAGGCCGAGATGCCTGCCGCGCCAATCATCGGGTTTACCTTATTCTTGCAGAACAGGTTGAGCAGCTTGGCGAACAGCACGCCGCCGACCGAGTCAAGCACGAAGGCGACCAGTCCCAAGCCGAGGATAATCAGCGTTTGCAGCGAGACAAACTGCTCCGCGCGCATAGAAAACGAAATGGTAATGCCGAGCAGCAGCGTAATCAGGTTGGCAAGCTCGTGCTGTGCTGTTTCAGACAGGCTGTTCAGCACGCCGCATTCACGAATGAGGTTGCCGAACATCAAAAAGCCAACGAGCGATACCGATGCAGGCGCGACCAGTCCGGCCACGATGGACACCAGAATCGGGAACAGGATACGCGTGCGGCGGCTGACCTTGCCGCTGGCATAGGGCATGCGCATGGCGCGTTCCTTTTTGGTGGTCACCAGCTTGATGGCAAACGGCTGAATGATGGGCACAAGCGCCATATAGCTGTACGCCGCTACCGCGATCGGCCCTACATAGCTCGATTTGAGTACCTGCGACACCAGAATCGAGGTCGGGCCGTCCGCCGCGCCGATGATGCCGACCGAGGCCGCGTCCCTGATGTCAAATCCGCAAAACACCGCGACGATGATGGTCAGAAAAATGCCGATCTGCGCCGCCGCGCCGAACAGGAACAGCTTTGGGTTGGCCAAAAGCGGTCCGAAGTCAATCATCGCACCGATGCCGATGAACAGCAGCAGCGGAAACGCCTCGGAAATCTCGATGCCGTTTTCAAACAGCCATTGAATGATGCCGTGTGTCTCACCCACGCCCTGCGTAATCTGGTTGATGACGCCGGACGCGGGCAGGTTGACCAGAATCGCGCCGAAGCCCATCGGCAGCAGCAGCGCGGGTTCGTACTGCTTCTGCACCGCAAGATAAATCAGCAGACCACCCACGCAGTACATGACGAGCTGCTGCCAGGTAATCGACAGCAGTCCCTCCCATAAAAATTCCATAAATGCACCTCTTTTATCAGTTTACCCTTTTTGTATGAAAAAAGACCTGTGTTTCCCCGCAAGGAAACACAGGTCTGGTCATTTCAGGCAACAGCCAGAGCGGAATCAAACGCTCCGCACATGCTTGTTGGCGATGCCGCGCGGCAAAGCCGCGCCGACTACTCCCCTTTGTTTGGCTGTATCGTAACACATTGCGGGGCACGCTGTCAAGGAATATTTTGGTCTGTTATACTTGCACTTGCTTTCCAGTCCATTTCGTTTAAACTATATCTTTTTATACTAATTGTATAACTCTATTCTCGTATGAAAAATGTTCCGCTTGTTTTGGTATCCTGACGCGCAGGAAGGGTATTCTAATGTTGTTTGCGGCTCTTGAAACGGCTTCGCGCGATGCAAACGCGCCCGCTTTGTTGCAAATTGTTTACACCTTCCCTCGTTGACAGTCCCCACCATTTGCGCTATGCTAACAGTACCCACCCAGGATGTAAGGAGACCTTCCATGCGAAAATCCACTGCGTTCGTGTTCGCGCTGTGCGGCACAGCTCTGCTGGTGCTGCTGTTTATCGCCGGACGCCTGATTTATATTAACATGCATGAGCAAACGCTTGCGCAAATCGCCGGAAGCGGCGTGCAAAGCGAGCTTAAGCTTGCCGAAAATGATGTTCCCATCGCCGACCTGACCGAGCGCGCGCAGATTGACGCGGTGCTTACGGCGCTCGGCGGCTATACCTACACCGAATATCCCAAGCTGCTGCATCCGTCCGACCGTTCGCTCGGCGGCAGCACGCTGACGGTGACCTTTGGCAATGAAAGCTCCATCGGCGTGAGTGCAGATGGCTTCGTCTTTGTAGACGGCAAGCTGCGCGACGTGGAAGGCAGCCGCGGCAAGGAGCTGTATCACAAACTTTACGTGCTGTTCTACCCGAACGCGGAATGAAAGGCAGAATACAATGAAACAACTGAAAAAACCACTGTCCCTGCTGCTCGCACTGTTGATGACGGTGCTGCCGCTCGGCGCGTGCAGTCCGCAGAATGCGGCTGACCCCGGCAGTCCGAACAACGCAACCGTTGCCACGCCGCAGGACGCGGGACAGAGTGCAGACACCCAAACGCCCGCGCTCGGCCCTGCCGTCACGGCGATACAGACGCTCGCCTTGGGCGACACCCCGCTTGACGAGGAAGGCTGGTACACCGGTAAGGAGGAGGTTGCCCTCTATCTGATGCAGTACGGCAGTCTGCCCGGCAATTACATGACCAAGTCGGACGCACAGGCGCTCGGCTGGGAGGGCGGTTCGCTGGACGCCTTCGCGCCGGGCAAGGCGATTGGCGGCGACCGGTTCGGCAACTATGAAGGCTCGCTGCCCGAGGAGGACGGCCGCACCTATACTGAATGCGATATTGACACACAAGGCACGGAGGATCGGGGCGCAAAACGCATCGTTTTCTCCAACGACGGACTGATTTTCTATACCGACGACCACTACGAGACGTTCACACTGATTCAGGGGGAGGAATGAATCATGCGGGATCTGCTGCTCGATGCGGAAACGCTGTACACACGCGATCAGCTGCACGACGCGTTTGCGGGCGCGTTTGGCTTTCCGGCAGGCTACGGACGCAATCTGGATGCGCTGTATGATCTGCTCACCGCACTGCCGCGCACGCGGCTGACCCTGCGGCATGCCGAGATGCTTGTCATCAACCTCGGCAACTACGGCGACTTAACCCTGCGCGTGCTTGCCGGCGCGGCAGCAGAAAACCCCGGCTTTATTCTGATTACAGAGTGATTTTCCACACAAAAAGGGAGCAAACAATGTTTGCTCCCTTTTTTATTTGACTCTCTTGCCGTTAAACTCCTGCGCCGCAGCAGGGCAGCCTTTGGAAATGATGCACGCCGCCGCGTCCACCGCGTCCGCACAGGCTTTGTCGATGGCCTGCTGCTCGTCCGCCGTAAAGCGGGACAGCACCCAGTCGGCCAAATCATACTCCGGATGCGGCTTTTGTCCCACGCCGATTTTCACACGCGGGAACTCGTCCGTGCCGAGGTGCTGAATGATGTTTTTCAGGCCGTTCTGTCCGCCTGCCGAACCCTTTGCACGCACGCGCAGCGCACCCACATCGAGCGAAATATCGTCGCTGAGCACGATGACGCGTTCGGGTGGGATGTTGTAAAACGCCGCCGCATCCCGCACCGCCTCACCCGACAGGTTCATGAAGGTCTGCGGCTTCATAAACAGCACGCGCGCCCCGCCGAGCATGCCCTCACCGATGAGTGCCTTGTATTTGATTTTATCAATCTTCTGACCGGTGCGGCTACAATAGCCCTCCAGTGCACGAAAGCCCGCGTTGTGGCGCGTGCCCTCGTACTTCGCGCCGGGATTGCCCAGTCCGACCACCAGCCATTCGATCGGCTGCGCGGCCTTGGCCGTCTTTTCCCGGTCCAGTTTTGCAAAAATATCGAATACCGACATACCATTCACTCCAAAAAGCCTCCCCCAAAGGGGAGGCCATTTTCATATCTAAGTGGGACAGCATCCCCCTTGGAAGATTTTATTCTACTGACAGGATATAATAATACACCGGCTGACCACCGTCAACAACCGTAATCTCCATATCCTTATTCTCGCGGCGCAGCAGCGCTTCAACCTCGGCAGCCTGCTCCTCGGTCACACCTTCGCCGTAAATAACGGTGGCAAACGCGCTGTCCTCACGCACAAGATCACGCACCAGACGCTTGAGCACCGCGTTTTCGCGGCCGTTGGCACACAGCTTGCCCTCGCACAGGCTCAGGAATTCGCCTTCCTTGATTTTCTTGCCGTCAAATTCGGAATCGCGCGCGGCATAGGTCACCTGACCGCTGCGCACGTTGCCCGCGGCTTCCTTCATTGCAGCAGTGATTTCATTTTCCTCGCCGTCGGTATCAACCACGAGCAGCGCGGAAATGCCCTGCGGAATGGTCTTGGTCGGCACGACTACAATCTTCTTGGTCTCGGACAGGTAAACGGCCTGCTCCGCGGCCATGATGATGTTCTTATTATTGGGCAGCACGAACACAATTTCGGCCGGAACCGCATCCACCGCACGGAGAATGTCGTCCGTCGAGGGGTTCATGGTCTGACCGCCCTGCACGACCACGTCGCAGCCGAGGTCGGTAAAGACGTTTTTCAGGCCTGCGCCCGCAGCAACGGCAACAAAACCGTACTTCTTCTCGGGCGGCACGATGACACGCTCCTTGGGTGCGTCTGCCGTGCCCTCCACCACCTTGGCGGTGTGCTGCTCGCGCATGTTCTCAATCTTGACGGTCAGCAGCGGGCCAAACTTCAGCCCTTCACCGATTGCCTTGTTGGGCTCGTCGGTATGGACGTGCACCTTAACGATGTCGTCATCCTCAACCACGACCAGACTGTCGCCGATTTCGCTCAAAATCTGGCGCATACGGCCAACATTGCGCGCCTTGTCGCGGCGCTCGGCGATGAACTCGGTGCAGTAGGTGAAGGTGATGTCCTCATCCGAAATTGCTGAAAAATCAGCCGCTGTTTTTGTCGTTTCCACTGCCGCAGTTCGCTCCTTCTGGATGCCGCGGAATGCATCAAACATGCCTTCCAGAATGGCGAGGAAGCCAAAGCCGCCCGCATCGACCACACCCGCCTTTTCCAGCACGGGGTTCTGGTGCACGGTTTCCTCCAGCGCTGTCTTGCCGCGCTCAAGTACGGCCTCAAACACCGCTTCGACCGAAAGCCCCGGCTCTGCCTGGCACTTTTCGACCGCGTACTGTGCGGAAACGCGCGAAACGGTCAGGATTGTGCCCTCAGCCGGCTTCATAACGGCCTTGTAGGCAGTGTCGACGCCCTCGCGCAGAGCAAGCGCGAAATCACGGCCGCCGGCCTCAGCCAGCTCGTGCAGGCGCTTGGCCAGACCGCGGAACAGCAGTGACAGGATAACGCCCGAGTTGCCGCGCGCACCGCGCAGCAGCGCGGACGCCGCCCCGTCAACCGCCTTGGCGAGCGTCGGCTCGGAGAGCTTCTGCATCTCAGCCATGGCGGAGGCCATGGTCAGCGACATATTGGTGCCGGTGTCGCCGTCGGGCACCGGAAATACGTTCAGTTCATTGGCCTGCTGCTTCTTTTCGGCAATGGCCAACGCGCCCTCAGTCACCATCGACTGAAACAGCGCACCCGTGATTTTCTTGTCTGACATTCCTAAAAACTCTCCCTTTAATCGGCTTTGATGCTCTCAACGTAGATGTCGACGTTTTTCACGTCCACGCCGGTCAGGCGTTCTACATTGTAACGCACCTCGCCGATGATCGAGCGGCAGACCGCCGCGATATTGACGCCATGCTCAACCGCGATGTGCAGGTCGATGTTGACGCCGCCATCCGCCGCTTCCAGCACGCGCACGCCGCGCGACTGGTTCTCCCGGCGCAGCAGATGCGCCAGACCGTCCGTCACCGAGCGCATGGTCATGCCCTTGACGCCGAAACAGCTGGAGGCTGCATAGCCTGCGATGCCGGCCAGCACTTCATTTGTGATTTCGATATATCCCAGATCGGTTTTGATTGTCATAAAAGAACCCTCCTGACGATCAGTGGAATGCGTTTGCATTTTGGTTACTCTTTATTTTATAACAAATGATGCACAAATACAAGTAAAATAGTCATGCGGCACTTTTCTGCAATTTTTTTGCTTACAATACAGAAACAAATGTTTGCTTTTTGGTTTCATTCACGATATAATGGTTAAAACACGAACTAATGTTCCTTTCTGTCTGACAAGGAGTACCTGATATGATGAAGAAAATCTCCGCCAAACAGCAGCGGATTCTCGATTTCATCAGCGAATTTTCGCTGGAACACGGCTATCCGCCCTCGGTGCGTGAAATCTGCGCCGAAATGGATTTGCGCTCCCCCTCAACCGTGCACGCGCACCTGAAAAAACTGCAGGAGGCCGGCTATCTGGAGGGTAGCGACCACAAATCCCGTGCCCTGTCTCCCACCGGCGGGCCATCCATGGTGCCGCGCGTGCCCATCCTCGGCCGAGTCACTGCCGGCATGCCCATCCTCGCCGTTGAGGAGCACATCGGCTACGTCCCGTTTGAGGGCGCGGTCGGCGGCGGCGAATACTACGCCCTGCGCATCCGCGGCGAGTCCATGATCGGCGTGGGCATAATGGACGGCGATCTCGTTATCGTGCGGCAGGATTTGTCCGCTCGAAACGGGGATATCGTCATCGCCCTGCTTGAAGATGAAGCCACCTGCAAAACCCTGTCCGTCACGTCGGACGGCGTGTGGCTGCTGCCCGAAAACCCCGCCTATCCCCCGATTGACGGCACCGGCTGCCAGATTCTTGGCGTGGTCAAGGCGGTTTACCGAGAATATTAATGCGGCGCGCCCGGAGCTCCCCGATTCCGGGAGAAAACCGGGCGCGTCTGTCCGTCTGGAGGAGACTTTTCATGCCCGCACTCGATGACAGCGTACAGTTTGCCAAGGGAATTGGTCCGAAAAAGGCAAAGCTGCTCGAAAAACTGCATATCCGCACGCTGCGCGACGCGTTGGAAACCTATCCACGCGACTATGAGGATCGCACGAAAATCACTCTCATCGCCGACATCGACGAGGAGGACAAATACTGCGTGCGCGGCATCGTCGGCACTGCTCCCACGCTGCGCCGCATCCGCAAGGGTCTGGATTTGACCAAAACCACCGTGTTTGATGAGACTGGCACGCTGAATATCACCTATTTCAACAACAAATACGCGGCTGCCACCCTGCGCGAGGGACAGGAATACCTGTTTTACGGTTCCGTGCAAGGCTATGGCCGCGGGCGGACGATGGTATCGCCCCAGTCCGAGCCCGTGCCCAAAACGGGTGAGCCGATTGGACGCATTGTGCCCGTTTACCCGCTGACCGCGGGCGTGAGCCAGCGCAATATGGAGCAAGTGACCGAATCCGCGCTTGCCGCCGTCGCAGGAGACTGGCCCGACCCGCTGCCCGAGCTGCTGCGCGTGAAATACAACCTTGTCGACGCGTCGGACGCACTCATTTCCATCCACCGCCCACAGACCATGCGCGACGTGGCCGAGGCGCGGCGGCGCATGATATTTGAGGAGCTGTTCCTGCTGTGCTGCGGCCTGCAGCAGCTCAAGGAACGGCGGCGCGCGGATGAAGGCCTGCTGTTTGCAAACACCGATTTGTCCGCCTTTTTTGCCGCGCTGCCGTTCTCGCCGACCGGCGCACAGCGCCGCGCCATCACAGAGCAGGCAGCTGATGTGGTCAGCGGCAGGCCGATGAACCGTCTGGTGCAGGGCGACGTCGGCTCGGGCAAGACGATTGTCGCGGCGGCGCTGTGCGTGCTCGCGGCGCAGAACGGCTATCAGGCCGCCTTCATGGCGCCGACCGAGATTTTGGCCGCGCAGCATGCAAAAAGCCTGACCCCCATCCTTGAAAAGCTCGGCATTACGCTCACACTGCTGACCGGTTCGATGACCGCCGCGCAAAAGCGCAAGACCCTTGCCCGCATTGAAAGCGGCGCGGCGCAGGTCGTTGTCGGCACGCACGCGCTCATTCAGCAGAGCGTGCAGTTTGCAAACCTCGGCGCGGTTGTCGCGGACGAGCAGCACCGCTTCGGCGTGACCCAGCGCGCCGCGCTCGCGGCCAAAGGACACGCGCCGCACATCCTCGTCATGTCGGCCACGCCCATTCCGCGCACCCTCGCGCTGATTATGTACGGCGACCTCGATGTATCCATTCTCGACGAGGTGCCGCCCGGCCGCACGCCGGTGGAGACCTACGCGGTCGGCCAGAACATGCGGCAGCGCATCACCCGCTTCATCGACAAGCAGATTGCGCTCGGCGGTCAGGCCTATGTCGTCTGCCCGCTGGTGGAGGAGGGCGAAACGAACCTCAAAAGCGCAGAGCAGCACGCCATTGATTTGCAGAAGGCGCTTCCGCACCGACGCGTCGCCGTGCTGCACGGGCGCATGAAAAACGCGGAAAAAGATCGTATTATGCGTGAATTTTCCGAGAAGCAGTACGATATTCTGGTTTCGACCACGGTGATTGAGGTCGGCGTGGATGTGCCGAACGCAAACCTCATGGTGGTTGAGGATGCCGAACGCTTCGGCCTGTCCCAGCTGCACCAGCTGCGCGGCCGCGTCGGGCGCGGCACACGGCAGTCGTTCTGTGTATTTTTCGGCGCAGACAAGGGCGAAACCGCACGCGAACGCCTGAAAACCCTGTGCAAAACGAGCGACGGCTTTGAAATCGCGCGCGCCGACCTCGCACAGCGTGGGCCGGGCGACTTTTTCGGCCGTCGGCAGCACGGTCTGCCCGCCCTGCACATTGCGGACATCGCCGCCGATTTGGCGCTGATGCAGTCGGCGCGCGAGGAGGCCGAAGAACTCCTGTCACACGACCCGACGCTCGAAACCTATCCCCTGCTGCGCGACCGCGTTCGCCGCATGTTTGAAAACAGCGGCGACGAGGCGTTTAACTGAGTTTTTTCGTACTCAAACACGCTTAGGAGGCCATTATGTGTGAATTATCCAAGCTCCCCAACATCGGCGCGGTGCTGGAGCAGCAGCTTTTGCAGGTTGGCATCGATTCGCCGGAAAAACTCGCCGAAATCGGGAGCAAGCAGGCGTGGCTTCGCATTCGGGCGATGGATTCCTCTGCCTGTTATAACCGTCTCTGTGCCTTGGAGGGCGCGATTGAGGGCATCCGGTGGCACGCCTTGAGCACTGCCATTAAGAAGGAGCTACTGGATTTTTACAAAAGCTTTTGATTACCTCGAACCATATTTAGCAGCAAAACCAGAACAAATCAGGGCGTCATCGCTTGAAACGATGACGCCCTGATTTATTTTTATGTTTCGTCCGCTGCCGCTTCCCGCTTTTCCGACAGGAACAGCCCGCCGAGCGCGAGCAGCGTGCCGACCGCCATCAGCGGAGTCAGCCGCTCGTGCAGCACGATGGCCGACGAGAGGATGGTGATGACCGGCACAATGTACACATACACGCTGGTTTTCAGCGCGCCGAGCAGATGCACCGCGCGGTTCCACGTCACAAAGCACAGCGCCGATGCGCACAGTCCCAAAAACAGCAGATTCGCCAGATGCAGCGGTGTAAACCACGCCATAAGACCGCCCGGGAAGCCGTCCCAAATGGCGGCCGGCACCAGAAACAGCAGACCGTAAAAGAATACGCGGCAGGTCGCAGGCACGGTTTGATAGCCGAACGTGCCGATTTTACGCACAATAGCCGAATAAAATCCCCATACCGCAGCGGCCAGCACGGCCAAGACTGCGCCCACGGGGCTGAAATGCATCTCGCTCACGCCCGAAAACGACACGACAGCCACGCCGGCGATTGCGAGCGCAAAGCCTGCAAAGAAATACCGGCTCATCGGCTCACCGCCGAGCAGCAGACGCACCGCGACCGCGGTAAAGAGCGGCGCGACCGACACCAGTACGCCGATCAGCGAGGCCGAAGCATAGGTCAGCGCGATGTTTTCCATCAGAAAGTACAGTGTCACGCCCGTCAGCCCCGCGGCGGCAAAATACCATTCGTGGCGCGGCTTTTGCAGCCGCAGCCATCCCCGCCCGGCGAGCAGCAGCGCCGCAAAGCCAAGCGCAAAGCGCGTGACCATAATCTCAACCGGCGAAAAGGTGCGCAGCAGCACCTTGGTCGAGACAAACGTCGTGCCCCAGACGAGCACGGAAAACAAGGCCATGATGTGGCCGGAAAGCTGCTTTTTGTCCTGCATGTTGAAACCCCTTTTACCCCTCGATAAAGCCGCCGCCGATGACGATTTCGCCGTCGTAGAACACGGCTGACTGTCCGGCCGTTGGCGCGCGCACCGCGTCCTCAAACACGACGCGGGCATGCTCGCCGTCGGGATAGACTGTCGCGCGGTTGCTGTGCACGGAAAAACGCACACGCACATCACACGAAAACGCGCCGTTTTCCGCGTATTCTGGTGCAATATAGTTGATATTCCGCACCATAATTTCCTTTTTGTACACGTCGCTTAGCGACAGCACGATGCGGTTGTTTGCCGTGTCGAGCGCGTGGACGAACAGCCGTCCCTCCGCTGCGACACCAAGCCCCTTGCGCTGTCCCACCGTGTAGCGGTGCAGACCCAGATGACGGCCGAGCACCCTGCCTGTCTCGTCAACAAAGTCGCCCTCGGGCAGCGCCGCACCGTGGCGCTCGAGCCAGCCGTGCACATCGCCGTCCGGAATGAAGCAGATGTCCATGCTGTCCGGCTTGTCCGACACGCCGAGCGCCAGCTCTCTTGCATTCGCTCGCACCTCATCCTTGCCCTCGGCCTCGCCGAGCGGAAAAACGCACCGTGCAATCGTCCGTCGCGGCAGGCGATGCATCATATAGGTCTGATCCTTCTGCGCGCGGGCGCGAAGCAGCAGCGCACGGCCCTCACTGTCCGTGCCCGTGCGGGCGTAGTGACCGGTCGCGACATACTTTGCGCCGATTTCATCTGCATAATCGGTCAGTGCGCGGAATTTAATGAGCGGATTGCACACCACACAGGGGTTGGGCGTGCGTGCGTTTTTGAATTCATCAGCAAAATACGTGCAGACCTGCTGTTCAAACGCTTCGCGCCGATGCGCGATGTAGAGCGGGATGCCCAGCTCGTCCGCCACCTCCTGCGCGGTCTCCGTGCCGCCGAGGCCAAGCTCGAGAAACAGGCCGTGCACCTCATACCCCATTTGGCGCAGACGCGCGGCTGCAACCGCCGAATCCACGCCGCCCGAAAGGCCTAAAACCACCTTTTCCATTGCAATAATACTCCTTTGCTTGCGTTTTCACGCACGAAAACAGAAAAAGAGCGCTGTGCGCTCATTTCCTGCAACAGTCACTTATTCTCACCTGTGCGCCAGTTCTCCACCCCTGCAAATGCGTTGTAGGGCGCGGCGGGCAGACTGTCAATCAGCCCCTGCCGCAGCACAAGCTGCTGCCGCTCAAAGGCAATCGGAATGATCGGCATATCGTCGAGCAGCTGCTGATAGAGCGCATTCAAATCCTCGCCGCGGCGCGCGGAGGCCATTGCCGTATCGGCTGCCGCACTGCTGTACCCGCCGTAATTGAGTGCGCCGCCGCTTGACAGCAGAGGACGCAGGTCAAAGTCCGGCATGAGCAGGGTTTCGCCGTAGTATACATCAAAATTTCCGTTTTGCACCGCCTCGGTGAAGGCGCTGTACTCGACCTTCTGCACCGTCACCTGCACGCCGATGGCGCGCCATGCAGCGGCAATCTGATCCGCCGCCGCGGTTTTAAACGCGTTATCGCTGTTGACGAGCAGGGTGATCGCAAGCGGCTCCTCCAATTTGGCTTCGGCGAGCAGGGCGGTCGCCCGCTCGGTGTCCGCCTGCATGTTGAGGCTCCAGTTATCCCCTGACGGCTGCGGATTGACCGGCAGAATCGCTGGGTCGGCGAAGGTTTGCAGCTGGGTGTCGCACAGGTTTTTCCGTCCGATTGCCGCACTCAGCGCACGGCGCACGGCGGCGTTTTGCAGCTGCGAATGATTCATATTCACGCCCAGATAGTGCAGGTCGGCGCTCGCCGTCTGCACGGCATCGACCAACCCCGAAATGATGGTGGAGCCGCTCGAAATCCGCTCGGTGCGCATGAGCGAAACATCTCCTGTTTCAAAGCTGGACACGGCGGCATCCGCCCGCGACACCGTCACCAGTGCGATTTTGCGAATGGAGCCGAGATAGCCCCCCTGCCAGTTTTCGTTCGCGGTCAAAAACCATTTTCCGCTCTCCTCGGTCGGGCGAAACGGTCCGGTGCCGTCGGGAAAGGTTTCATTTTCGCCCGCGCGGAAAATCGGAATATCCAGCAGGCGCGGGAAATTGACGTTGGGACTGCTCAGCACGATGCGCACCTGCTTATCGCCCACAGCGGCAATCGACGAAACCTGCTGCATGCGCGCATAATAGGGAGAGGCTTCGGCCGTCTGCGCGGCTTCGAGACAGGAAACCACGTCCTGCGCCGTCAGCGCTGCGCCCGACCAGAAGGTCACGCCGTCTTTGAGGGTGAAGGTGAAGGTCGTGCCGTCTCCCGTATAATCTGCGCACAGCACAGGCACCGCGGTAAAGCTCTCGCCCACCTCGAACAGGCCTTCATACATCGCCTCGCACAGCAGGCGGTTCATCGCCGTATTTTCGGTAACGGGGTTGAGCGCGCCGTTATCATAATGCGCAAGGCCGAAATAGCCCGCGCTGACCTTGACCGTATCGGGCGGGCGTTCATCCTGCCCGTCCGCCTGCCCGCCGCCGCAGCCGCTCAGCAGACAGATCGCCGCGAGCAGGCACGCGGTCAGGCGTTTTTTCATTCGTTTCATCGTTTTCCTCTTCACAGGCAAATCACGCCCGCCTGTACGCCGCGCACGCCGTTTGTCACACGGTGCGACCAGAAGGTTTCGTGCTCGCACATCGTGCAGATGCCGCTGTCGATGACGTTTTCCGCGTTCAGTCCCGCCTCGCACAGCAGCGCCGCGTTGATGCCCTGCAGGTCGACATGGAATTTCACGCCCTTCTCCGCAACGTAGGGTCGCACCCACGCGCCGAGCAACGCTTCCATGGCATCGGGCACGTCAGAGTCGGTCTCGAAGCATTCCCGATGGATTGAAGGCCCCATGACGGCAATCAAGCTGTCGCGTTTGGTGCCTAGGGACGCGGCCATCCGGTCCACTGTTTTGCCCAAAATCCCCTTCGCCGTGCCGCGCCAACCCGAATGGCATACACCGCAGGTGTGGGTTTCGGGGTCGTACAGCAGTGTGACAACGCAGTCGGCATAAAATCCGGCGAGCGGTGTATCGCCAAGCGCGGTGACAATCGCGTCCGACTGCCATGCCATCGGCTGCCACAGACCCATGCCCACGCCCTGCTCGGTCACGACCGTGACCTCATCCTCGTGGATTTGCTTGGTCATCGTGACACGGCTGACGTCCATTTTGAGCGCACCACACAGGCGGCGGTAGTTTTCCCGCACAGTTTCCTCCGCATCCCCGCGGCCGAAGCCAAGGTTCATGCTCTCGCACGGGCCGGTGCTTACGCCGCCGAATTTGGTCGTAAACGCATGGCGGACGGGCAGTTTATCGCAAGTATAGTATAGAATCGAACCGCTTTGCACGCGGCGCATGGTTGGATGCATCGAAAATCCCTCCATTCACAGTTGTACCATTATATCAAATCGCCGCATGGGTCACAAGAGCGCGTCATCGTTCTTTTCAAGAAACGCCAAAATATGTACGGCACTCACCGTGTTTTTCTTGACAGTTTGACCAAAAGGCTTTACAATTATCATATATAATACCTGTTGTGATACAGCCGCATGGCCGAATGCGGTTTTTCAAGGGATTATACAAAACAATTCAAGCAGAATTTCTTTTTTACCCAAGGTAGAAGCTGGAATTACCGCCGCCGGCGCATTTCATTCGCACCGACGTTTTCGATACGTATGGACGCACTTCAGGCGTCATTTTCCCGTGTTCTGCCGGAAACTGTACCCAAAAAACAAAATTAGGAGGACACACCAAAACAATGGGCAATATCATTATACCGCTGATTACCGGTATCGTGTGTCTCGTTGTGGGCGTTGTCATTGGCTTTCTGTACCGCAAGAGCGTTGCGGAAAAGGAAATCGGCTCTGCCGAAACGGAAGCGACACGCATCATCAACGAAGCCATTAAGGCCGGAGAAACCAAAAAACGCGAAGCCATTCTCGAAGCGAAGGATGAAATCCACAAGCAGCGCACCGAAGCCGACCGCGAGCTCAAGGAGCGCCGCAACGAGACCCAGCAGCTTGAACGCCGCCTGATTCAGCGCGAAGAAGCAATCGACAAAAAAAGTGATTCGCTCGACCGCAAGAACGAAGAGCTGTCCCGGCAGCTTGCCGCGACGCAGAAGGACAAGGAAGAATGTGAGCGCATCAAGGCCGAGCAGCTTGAAAAGCTTGAAGCCATTGCCAGCATGACCCGCGATGAAGCACGCGAGATGCTCGTAGCTTCCATCGAAAACGAGGCGACGCACGACGCCGCCATCAAACTCCGCGAAATCAACCAACGTGTTAAGGATGAGAGCGAGCAGACCGCCCGCGAACTGATCTCCACCGCGATTCAGCGCTGCGCCGCAGACCATGTCGCCGAGGCGACCGTCTCCGTCGTGCCGCTGCCCAACGATGAAATGAAGGGTCGCATCATCGGCCGCGAGGGCCGCAACATTCGCACCCTCGAAACGCTGACCGGCGTTGACCTGATCATAGACGACACCCCCGAAGCCATCACGCTTTCCTCGTTCGACCCCGTGCGCCGTGAAATCGCACGTCTGGCGCTCGAAAAGCTGATTGTCGACGGCCGTATTCATCCGGCTCGCATCGAGGAAATGGTCGAAAAGTCCCGCCGCGAGGTCGAGCAGATTATCAAGTCCGAAGGCGAACGCGCAACGTTTGAAACCGGCATCCACGGCGTGCATCCTGAGCTGATTAAGATTCTCGGCCGTCTGCGCTACCGCACCAGCTACGGCCAGAACGTGCTGATGCACTCGATTGAGGTTGCACACATCGCCGGCATGCTGGCAAGCGAGCTGGGACTCGATCCCACACCTGCCCGCCGCGCTGGTCTGCTGCACGACATCGGCAAGGCAATTGACCACGAGGTTGAGGGCAGCCACGTTCAGATCGGCGTAGACCTCTGCAAGAAGTACAAGGAATCCCCCGCAATTATCCACGCGGTTGAAGCGCACCACGGCGACGTGGAAGCCAAGACCGTCATCGCTTGCCTCGTGCAGGCGGCGGATGCCATTTCGGCAGCCCGTCCCGGCGCACGCCGCGAGAATGTGGAAAACTATATCAAGCGTCTGGAGCGTCTGGAAGGCATCGCCAACGAGACCCCCGGCGTCACCGGCTCGTATGCCATTCAGGCCGGCCGCGAGATTCGCATCATCATCAACCCCGACAAGATTTCGGACGATGCCATGGTGCTGCTCGCCCGCGATGTGGCCAAGAAAATCGAGGAAGAGCTCGACTATCCCGGTCAGATTAAGGTCAACATGGTGCGCGAAACCCGCGCCATCGAGTACGCAAAGTAACAAACAAAAGCCTGCGCTTCGGCGCAGGCTTTTTTGCATGCCAACATGGAGCGTTATAAAAAAGGAGAAGGAACCGCGATTCCTTCTCTTTTTTATGCCTACACTCACTTTTCGTCCGTGTTCTTTTGCTGAAGCGCCGCATCCTGCTCCGCCTGCTTGCGGCGGCGGTACTTCAAAATCTGCCATGCTGCGGCACCCGCGCCGCCCAACACCAGCAGCAGCGGCCAAATTGTGACCACCGTCAGCACCAATCCGCGGCAGAATGCCGTCAGGCCGTTCAGGCCGCTTGCGGCTGCCTGCCGCACCTGTGCGCCAAAACTATTGCCTTCCGCTGTCGCGCTCAGCGCCTGTACTTCGCGCACGGAAAGCTGCACCGTTGCAAAGTCTACCAGACTGTCATAGCTGCGCAGCTGTCCGGTCAGGCTTTCGATTTGGTATTCGGTATCGCTCAGCGCGGTTTCGAGCGAAATGATATCCTCCATCGTGGCGGCCTTGTCGAGCAAAGCGAGCAGGCGCTCATGCTTGGTTCGCAGCGTCGCCAGACGCGTCTCCACATCGGTGTATTGATCGGCGATGTCCTCGGCGGACTGACTCTTGCTGACCACGTGGCACTGTTCACCGACCGCGCTCAGAAATTCTTCAAACTTCGCTTGCGGCACACGCACGGTGTAGTCGGCATAGCGGTTTCCCACGTCTCCGCTGACACCGTTCTGCTCGAAATAGCCTCCGTACTGCGCGGTTAGGGTATCGATGCTCTCACTCGTTTTGGTAAACTCCTGTGATTCCAGCATGAGCTCTGCCCGCAGAATCAGCTTCGCGTTGGCACGCACCGCAGACAACGCGCCGTTCGTGCCGGATGCCGCGTCCTGCTTGGCGGTTTCCGTCCAGCCGGTGTCTGCGCTTGATGCAGCAGAATCGGCCACTTCCATCGGACTTCCGCCGCTTGACCCGCAAGCAGTGGCTGCAATCAGCAAAATCAGCGTCATTGCCAGACATAATAGACGTTTTTTCATCTCAATACACCCCTTCTCTGTTTATTTGGTATTTATTGAGACGAATGCATCCGATAAAAGTTCCTTAATTTTTCCTTTTTGTAAACAATTCCTTGCAGCCGATATAAAGCAGCAGCACGCCGAACAGCCGACGCAGCCAGCTGACATTCATGCCCGCCGCGCCGATTGCCGCGAGAATCGAGGTCGGCACGCCTGCCGCGACGCTCCATTTGACCGCGTTCCACTCCACCAGTTGGTTTTTGATGTGCGAAACGAGCGCCGCCGGTGCGCACGCAATGAAATACAGCAGATTGATGCCGCCCGCGCGGTACTGGCTCACGCCTGCGAACATGGTCAAATACAGCAGCAGCAGCGAGCCGCCGCCCACGCCGAAGCCGGACAAAATGCCGGTTGCCAGACCAATTAAAATCGCCCAAATCACAGCAGCAGCACCGCCCTCACGCCGCCATAGAGAATCAGCGCGCCGAAAATGCGGCGCAGCCACGTCATATCGATGCGTTTGAAGATGCGTCCGGCAATCAGGCCGCCAATCGCACCGCCGATGAGATAGGGCCACGCGATGGAAAAGTCAATCCCGCCGCGCATCCAGTAAATGATGGCCGAAACAATGGACAGCGGCAGAATCACCGCGACCGAGGTGGCAAACGCGCGGCGCTGCTCAAGACCCGTCCACGCGGCCAGCATGGGCACGAGAAACAGGCCGCCGCCCGCTCCGAAAAAGCCGTTTGCCGCCCCGGCCAGTGCGCCGATCACGGCATATTTGGCTGAATTAGACATAAAAAAATCCCCTCCCGGTCTATTTTTCCGCGAGAGGGGAATCTTTATGCAGTTATTGCTGCGGGTTCTTCAGATAGCAGCACTTTTTGTACTTCTTGCCGCTGCCGCACGGGCAGGGATCGTTCATGCCGATCTTCTTGCCGGCGCGCACCGGTTCCTTGACCGTCGTGCCGTCGGACGCGCTTGCAGTTGCCGTCTCCTTGGCGACCTGCTCCCGCTTCGGCTCCTCACGCGTGCGAACCTGCGCCAGGAAAATCATGCGCACGGTGTCCTCGCGAATCGAGTCAATCATCGCATCGAACATATCAAAGCCCTCGCGCTTGTACTCGACAACCGGATCGTGCTGACCGTACGCACGCAGGCCGATGCCGTTTCGCAGCTCGGTCATTGCGTCGATATGATCCATCCATTTGGTGTCAACGTTCTTAAGCAGCACAACGCGCTCCAGCTCGCGCATGATGGGCGCGGTGAGCAGCTGCTCCTTGATGTCGTACACCTTGTGCGCCTGGTCGGCCATGACGTTAATCAGCTTGTCAGCGGTCAGGTCATCACACTCCTCGGGCGTGAACGTGCAGTCCTCGGGACGGAGGAACACGCCGATGAACGGACGCCGCGCCGCGTCGACCATTTCGGGGGTAATCAGATGGTTTTCGCCGATTGCCGCGTGCACGGAAGCCGCGATGGTCGCGTCAATCATGGAAACAATGTTATCCTTGATGTCCTTTCCCTCGAGCACCTGCAGGCGCTGCGAATAGATAGTCTGACGCTGGGTGTTGAGCACATCGTCATACTCCAGCACGTGCTTACGGGTGGCAAAGTTGCGGGACTCAATCTTCTTCTGAGCGTTCTCAATCGCGCCGGACAGAATCTTCTGGTCGATCGGCTCGTCTTCCTCGATGCCGAGCGTGTCCATCATGTTCTGAATGCGCTCCGAACCGAACAGACGCATCAAATCGTCTTCCAGCGAAATATAGAACGAGGATTCACCGGGGTCGCCCTGACGGCCGGCACGGCCGCGCAGCTGATTGTCGATACGGCGGGACTCGTGACGCTCGGTGCCCAGAATATACAGGCCGCCGGCCGCGCGCACCTGCTCGGCCGCTTCGTCGGTTTGCTTCTTATACTTGCGGTACAGCTCCTCGAACTTCTCGCGGATGGCGAGGATTTCGAGGTTTTCGGTCTCGGCATGGCCGTTGGCCTCGGCCAGCAGCTCGGGCGTGTATTCGCCGCGGCGCAGCTCGTCGAGCGCCATGGTTTCGGCGTTGCCGCCGAGCATGATATCGGTACCACGGCCTGCCATGTTGGTCGCAATCGTGACCGCGCCCGGCTTGCCTGCCTGCGCGACGATGTCAGCCTCACGCTCATGGTACTTTGCATTCAGCACGGTATGCTTGATGCCCTTTTTCTTCAGGATTGCACCCAGTTCCTCGGATTTTTCAATCGAAACCGTACCGACCAGAATCGGCTGCCCCTTGGCGTGGCATTCCTCAACACGGGCAATAATCGCCTTGACCTTGCCGCTTTCGTTCTTGTACACCGCATCGGGATTGTCCTGACGCAGAATGGGCTTGTTGGTCGGAATTTCGATGACGTCGAGCTTGTAGGTGTGGCGGAACTCCTCCTCCTCGGTCAGCGCGGTACCGGTCATGCCGGACAGCTTGCCGTACAGGCGGAAGTAGTTCTGGAAGGTGATGGTCGCAAGGGTCTTGGACTCGTGCTCGACCTTAACGCCTTCCTTGGCCTCGATGGCCTGATGCAGACCCTCGTTATAGCGGCGGCCGAACATCAGACGGCCGGTAAACTCGTCGACAATGATAACCTGTCCGTCGCGCACGACATAGTCCACGTCGCGCTGCATGACACCGCGCGCCTTGATTGCCTGATTGATGTGGTGCTGCAGCGTGGTATTCTCGGGATCTGACAGATTTTCGACCTTGAACGCGGCCTCGGCCTTGGCCTGTCCGTGCGGGGTGAGCGTAGCGGTGCGGGCCTTTTCATCGACGATGTAGTCCGCGTCGATGTCGTCCTGCTCCTCCTTTGCGTCAATCTCCTTGACGCGAAGCTGCTTAAGACCCGACGCAAAGCGGTCGGCCAGCTGATAGAGCGCCGAGGACTGCTCGCCCTGACCCGAAATAATCAGCGGGGTACGCGCCTCGTCAATGAGGATGGAGTCAACCTCGTCGACCACGGCGAAGGCGTGGCCGCGCTGCACCATCGCCTGCTTGTAGATGGCCATATTGTCGCGCAGATAGTCAAAACCGAATTCGTTGTTGGTGCCGTAGGTGATATCGGCATCGTACATCGCCTTGCGCAGCTGCGGCTGCACATCGTGGACAATCAGACCGACGGTCAGGCCGAGGAAACGGTAGACCTTGCCCATCCACTCAGAGTCACGCTTGGCCAGATAATCGTTGACTGTGACAATGTGCACACCCTTGCCGGTCAGTGCGTTTAAGTAGGTCGGCAGGGTTGCCACGAGCGTCTTGCCTTCACCGGTTTTCATTTCGGCGATGCGCCCCTGGTGCAGCACGATACCGCCGATAATCTGCACGCGGTAATGCCGCATGCCGAGCACACGGTCGGCCGCCTCGCGCATGGTGGCAAACGCCTCGGGCAGCAAATCGTCAAGCGTTTCGCCGTTCTGATAGCGTTCCTTAAATTCGGCGGTCTTGCCGCGCAGTTCGTCGTCAGACAGGGCGCGGAACTTGTCCTCGAGCGCCTCTACCTTATCCGCAATCGGATAAATCTTTTTCAGCTCATGGCTCGAGTGCGTGCCGAAGAGCTTTGTCAGAAAATTAGCCATTTTCGTAGATCAGCCTTTCAAGAAGGAAGCCATACGCTCCTTATTTTATCAGCTTATTATATCACAGCTGTGTGCGCAAAGAAACAAATTTTTTGTGAACGCCGTGCCGTCAGCGGCAAATCAGATAAGCCGTATAGGCAACATAGGTCAGCGCCATCACCGCGCCCACCGGACGGGACAGCGTGCCCTTGCGTGCCGGCAAATAGAACAGCAGGCTGACCACGAGCAGAATCGCACCGTCAATCACAGCGGTCGGCAGCACAGAAATCGGTGAAATGACCGCCGAAACGCCCAGAATGAGCAGAATATTAAACAGATTCGACCCGATAACATTGCCCATTGCGATATCGTTCTGTCCGCGGCGCGCCGCCACGAGCGAGGTTACCAATTCGGGCAGCGAGGTGCCGATTGCAACGATGGTTAGGCCAATCAGCGTTTCCGACAGGCCGAACATCCGGGCGATGCCGGTCGCGCCGTTTACCGCAAGCTGACCGCCAAGGATAATGGCTGCCAGCCCGATCACAATGTTCACCGCAATCAACGAGGGTTTCATCTGCACCTCGTTCTCGTCCTTCTGTGCGAGGAGCGCGGCGCGGTTTTGCAGCGCGGGGCGCAGCTGCAGCACCATCAGACCGGCAAACAGCGCAAGCAGCACCAGTCCTTCCAGACGCGAAATATCGCCGTTCCACGCAACCATAGCGGTCAAAATGGCGGCGGCAGCCATGGAAAGCGGCCAGTCGCGACGCAGAATGTCCCTATCGAGCGCGAGCGGACACAGCACCGCCGACAGACCCGCGACGACAAGCAGATTGAAAATGTTCGAGCCGACCACGTTACCGACCGCGATTTCGTTCGCGCCGCTCATTGCAGCCGTCACGCTGACCGCGAGCTCAGGCGCCGAGGTGCCGAAAGCGACCACGGTCAGACCGACGATGAGCGCGGGCACGCCCAGTCTGCGCGCGGCCGCAGATGCGCCCGCGACAAATTTATCGGCGCCCACCACCAACAGCACAAAACCGACGATCAGGTAAACAAATGACATCATAAGTAATATCTCCTTTTCCCTCGTTTCATGCAATAAAAAAAGACTTTTCTTGCATGACAAAATGCAACAAAAGTCTCGCTACTTGCGAAGCGGGCCGGTTCGGGCATCCCGAACGTACTGACGACCGCGCTTCACGCACGGTGCGTGAGCTACTCCCCTTTATCTCTCCTTAATATATGCATCTTTGCACAGTTTGTCAAGCAAAAACCGAAATTTTCTTTACAACGCGCCGTTTTTTGTCTATACTATAAGGTACTGAAAAATTTGTATCTGTGAAGGAGCATGTACATGCTGCAATTTGAGGAATACAAGGTCAAACTGACCAATATCAAACCGGATTTGGATGAACTGCGCGGCAACCTCGGTCTGGAACAGGCCGCACGCGAGGTCAGCGAGCTGGAAATGAAGTCGTCGCAGCCCGGCTTTTGGGACGATCCCGAGTCGAGCCAGAAGGTCGTATCCCGTATGGGTGCGCTGCGCGGCAAAATCGAATCCTTTAACAAGCTGGAAACCTCGTGGGAGGATTTGATGACCATCTGCGAAATGGCCATCGAAGAGGGCGACGAGTCCATGCTCGAGGAGCTGGAAAGCGGCTACAAGGTGCTCGAAGAGGGCATCGCCGAACAGAAGCTGGGCACACTGCTGACCGGCGAGTACGATTCGCACAACGCGCTGATGTCGTTCCACGCGGGCGCGGGCGGCACCGAGGCGCAAGACTGGTGCGAGATGCTCTACCGCATGTACACCCGCTGGGCGGAGCGCCACGGTTTCACCTATAAAATCATGGACTATCAGGACGGCGACGAGGCCGGCTTAAAGAGTGCCGACATCCTCATTGAGGGCGAAAACGCCTACGGCTTCCTCAAGGGCGAGTCCGGCGTGCACCGTCTGGTGCGCATTTCGCCGTTTGACGCATCGGGCCGCCGCCACACCTCGTTCTCGGCCATCGAAGTCATTCCGGACATTCCGGACGACTCCACCGACTTTGAAATCAAGCCTGACGATTACGAAATGCAGGTATTCCGCTCCTCCGGCGCGGGCGGTCAGCACATCAACAAGACCTCGTCCGCGGTGCGTCTGATTCACAAGGCGACCGGCATCGTCGTTTCGTGCCAAACCGAGCGAAGCCAGTTCCAGAACAAGGACAACTGTATGCGCATGCTGCGCTCCAAGCTGGTCGAAATCAAGGAACGCGAGCATCTCGATAAGATTTCCGACATCAAGGGCGACCAGAAGAAGATTGAATGGGGCAGCCAGATTCGCTCCTATGTCTTTATGCCCTATACCCTTGCCAAGGATACGCGCACGGCATTTGAATCCGGCAATATCGATGCTGTCATGGACGGCGAGATCGACGGCTTCATCAACGCCTATCTGACCGCGCTTGCCACCGGCAACTGGGCAACCAAGTAAAAAGCGAAGGCGGTTCCCTTGGGAACCGCCTTTATTTGGCCGTCGACAAGGTCGACAGCCTTCGTTTGAAACCACGCTTTCAAACGATTGTTCCGGCTGCTGCGCGCGCCTTCGGGCACACTTGCAGTCGGTTTGTATCAAAAGCCAGGCGCATGTCCTGCCTTTTTATGTAAATTACAGCGATGCTGCAATTGGCTATTTAATATGCGCGACGGCGCGGAACATTCTGCGACAAGCCGGAAGGCGGTTCCCTTGGGGGAACCGCCTTTATTTATGTCTATTCATTTTCGATTGGCACGCCGGTATTCTTAAATTCGTTCAGAAACAGATAGGATTCGGTTGTGCACAACTGCTGAAGCGATGCGGCAAGCTGCTGAAACGCGGGCATATCACGGCAGCTGACGCGCAGCAGCACATTGACCCGCCCCGCGAGATCCCACGCCTCCGTGATATCCGGACAGTCCGCGGCAAATTCGCGCAGCTTGACGGACAGCCCCGGCCGATCGATCGCCAGAATTACCGCCTCCACCCGCCGGCCGAGCGCGGCCGGGTCAATCTCGGCGCGGTAGCCCTGAATGACGCCCTGCTCCTCCAGCCGCCGCACGCGCTCGGCCGCCGCGGGCACGCTCATACTGATGCGCCCCGCCAGCGCCTTCATCGTAATGCGCCCGTCCGCTTGCAGGATGCGTAAAATTTCGTAATCAGTCGTATCCATATCGCTGTCTCCGTGTCCCCTTTGCTCAAACATGATTGCCCGTGAATTGCACCTAAAATCCGTAAAGTGTTTTATGAAAACTGCTTAAAACCGTTCGGCGCGATAGGCATAATGCCTTAATTAAGGCATAGAAAACAGGCGATTTTAACGGTACAATAACAGCATAAGAAAAACCTGATGATTGGAGGCATTCCTCATGGAAACCCAAGAAAAAACCATTCTCGGCCGCGGCCTCGCCGTGTTGGCCGTCCTGCTGATTGCGCTCATTGCGCTGATTGTCATCGTCTGCCGCGTTGTAACCGCCGGCTCGCTCGCCTACTATGCCGCCTGCTGGGGCATTCTTGCGGTTGGCGCGGGTGCAACGCTGTATTCCGCCCACCTTTGGACGCGCCTGATTGCGCTCGGCCATCCGCGCACCTGATTTTCCCAAAACCCGCCGTTTCCGGCGGGTTTTGTCATCCCTGCCGCCGTTTGAAGTCCAGATATCCCTGCAAAATCAGCGAAGCCGCGACCGCGTCCACCGTCTGGCGGTGCTGCTTGCTTTTCTTGCCCGCCTGATGCAGAATATCATGCGCGGCCACCGTGGTGCGGCGCTCGTCCCACAGCACGACCGGCACACCGGTGCGTTCCTTGAGCGTATCAGCCAGTGCTTCGCATTTCTGCGCGCGCGCGCCCACCGTGCCGTCCATGTTTTTCGGATGGCCAAGCACAATTTCTTCGATTTTCTCCTGCTCGATAAGTGCGGTCAGCTTGTCGACCAGCTTGTCATAATTCCATTCGTGAATGACGCTCGGCGAACCCGCAAGCAGCCCGGTCGCGTCGGAGATGGAAAGCCCGGTGCGTGCGTCACCGTAATCTATGCCCAATATCTTCATCGTTTTACTCCTATATCTTGTGGTTAGTATAACTATAACACAAATTTTTAAAAAATTCAGCACTTTTTAAGGCAGTTTTTTTTACAGAAAAACTTGACCACCCTAAATTGGCATGCTATAATAAATGAACCTATGCAGGTTCTTTTTTTTGCGCGCTTTTTTCGTGTGTCTGAAAAAACGCGTTAGAACGCTGGCAAAGGGAGGCAAAAAGTCCCCACGCATATATAAAAGGTATATATGGACAACGGGACAACATGGCCGGCCACCAAAAAGCTCCGGCCGAATTAAGAAGGAGGTGCCGTTAATGCGCGTAAAGGTTACGCTCGCCTGCACTGAGTGCAAGCAAAGAAATTATGACACGATGAAGAACAAGAAGAATGATCCGGACCGTCTTGAGATGAACAAGTATTGCCGTTTCTGCAAGAAGCATACGCCCCATCGAGAGACTAAGTAAGAGAAAGGAAGTAGTTGCTTCATGGCTGAAGAAACCAAGGTTAAGAAGCCCTCTGTCTTCTCTCGCATCGGCAAGTGGTTCCGCGAGCTCAAGAGTGAGTGCCGCAAGATCGTCTGGCCTACCCGCCAGCAGACCATTAACAACACGCTGGTGGTTCTCGCCAGTGTTGTAATCGTCGGTATCTTTATCTGGATCCTCGATGCCGTATTCAACCTCGGCGTGCAGGCGCTGCTGATGCAATTTGCTTCCGCCGCCTGACCGTAAGGAGGCTTTTAATGTCAGACGCTGCAAAGTGGTATGTGGTTCACACATACTCGGGCTATGAAAACAAAGTAGCCTCTTCGATCGAAAAAGCGGTCGAAAACCGCAAGCTGCATGACCTGATCCCCGCAGTTAACATCCCCGTCGAAACCGTCACCGAGGTCAAGGACGGCAAAACCCGTGAGGTTGAGCGCAAGCTCTTTCCGGGCTATGTCCTGGTCAAAATGGTGATGACAGACGAAACCTGGTATCTCGTGCGCAATACGCGCGGCTGCACCGGCTTTGTCGGTCAGGATAAATCGGGCGGCAGCCGTCCGATTCCGCTGACGGAGGAAGAGATCGCTTCGATGGGCGTTGAAAAGCGCGAAATCGAGATCAGCTACGCGGAAGGCGACAGTGTGCGCGTCATCGACGGTCCGCTGGCCGGCTTTATCGGCGTTGTCGATAAGCTGGAGCCTGATAAGAACAAGGTAAACGTTGTCGTTTCCATGTTCGGCCGCGAAACCCCCGTCGAGCTTGAGCTCGACCAGGTCGAGACGCTCAACGATTAAACAAAAAGCGGACAGCTTTTTCGTCCGCATGGCAAGTGGGAGAGCGTGCGAAACGCTCGCCAGCCACCACATTTATTGAAGGAGGAACCCTCAACCATGGCACAGAAAGTAGTAGGTTATATTAAGCTCCAGATTCCCGCAGGCAAGGCAACGCCGGCCCCCCCGGTAGGTCCGGCTCTGGGTCAGCACGGCGTTAACATCATGGCCTTTACCAAGGAATTCAACGAGCGCACCAAGAACGACGTGGGTATGGTCATCCCGGTCGTTATTACGGTTTACGCTGACCGTTCGTTCAGCTTTATCACCAAGACCCCCCCGGCAGCTGTTCTGATTAAGAAGGAATGCAACATCGAGTCCGGTTCGGCTGTTCCGAACAAGACCAAGGTTGCTCAGCTGTCCAAGGCTTCCCTGCAGAAGATCGCCGAGATCAAGATGCCCGACCTGAACGCCGCTTCTCTGGAAGCTGCAATGAGCATGGTTGCCGGCACCGCCCGCGCGATGGGTGTAACGGTAGAGGAGTAAGAGCAACCGGCTCTTGCCCCCAAGTAAGCGAAACGAACTGCGGCAGTTCCGCCGCATACAGTGGGAGGGAATTTCCCGCTTACCACTTAAGGAGGATTTATTGTGCATAAAGGTAAAAAATATGTAGACAGCGCAAAGCTGGTTGATCGTTCCAAGCTGTACGACACCAACGAGGCGCTGGACACCGTTCTGTCCACTGCCAAGGCAAAGTTCGATGAGACCATCGAGCTGCACGTAAAGCTTGGCGTTGACTCGCGTCACGCTGACCAGCAGGTCCGCGGCGCAATCGTACTGCCCCACGGCACCGGCAAGAACGTTCGCGTTCTGGTGTTCGCAAAGGGCGCAAAGGCTGACGAAGCGCTGGCCGCCGGCGCTGATTACGTTGGCGCCGAGGATATGCTGGAGCGTATCCAGAAGGAAAACTTCTTTGACTACGACGTTGTCATTGCGACGCCCGACATGATGGGTATCGTCGGCCGCCTTGGTAAGGTGCTCGGTCCTAAGGGCCTGATGCCGAACCCGAAGGCAGGCACGGTTTCGATGGACGTAGCCAAGGCTGTTCAGGAATCCAAGGCAGGTAAGATTGAGTACCGTCTGGACAAGACCAACATCATCCACTGCCCGATCGGCAAGGCTTCCTTCGGCGCGGAGAAGCTGGCTGACAACTTCAACGCTCTGATGGGCGCGATTATCAAGGCCAAGCCGTCGGCTGCAAAGGGCCAGTACGTCCGCTCCTGCGTGGTTGCTTCCACCATGGGCCCCGGCGTGAAGGTCAATGCTGCCAAGCTGATGGACTAAGTCTGTTTCCTTTAAGAGCTGCTCAAAAGGCAGCTCTTAAATTTATAAAAAGTGCTTGACAAGTGAATATCACGCTGTTATACTGTAATAGCTTGGTCAAAGACAGCAGGCAGCCGCAAGGCTTGAAAGGCGATTTGTACGCCGCCCGCCGAGGTCAGCACATGAAACAGATTTGTTTATTGTGTACCCTCTTGTCTTTGTACAAAAGGGTACTTTATTTTTTTAGGAGGTGAAAAAGATGCCGAACGCAAAGGTTTTGGAAGAAAAGAAGGCACTTGTTGCGTCTCTGGTTGAGAAGATCAAGAAATCTCCCGCTGGCGTACTGGTCGACTATAAGGGCATCACCGTTGAGGATGATACCAAGCTGCGCCGCGATATGCGTGCCGCTGGCGTTGAGTATGCCGTTATCAAGAACACCATGATCCGCTTCGCGTGCAACGAACTGGGCTTTGAAGCTCTGGACGAGCACCTGAACGGTACCACCGCTCTGGCAATCAGCATGACTGACGACGTAGTCGCTCCTGCTAAGATTCTGGGCGAATTCGCTAAGAAGCACGAGAACTTCAAGATCAAGGCTGGTTTCCTGGAAGGCAAGGTCATCGGGGAAGCTGAGGTCCAGAAGCTTGCGAACATGCCGAACAAGGAAACCCTTATCGCGCAGGTTCTGTACAGCTTCAACTATCCTATCATGCAGCTGGCTATTGCTTGCGACGCGATCGTCAAGAAGGCCGAGGGCAACGAGGATATGAAGGTTGCCGATCTGGTAGCCGTTGCAGCAGCCGCGGAGGAAGCTCCCGCTGCCGAGTAAGAATTCTTTATTTTAACTTAAATTTAAAACAAAACGGAGGTATATCCCATGTCTGTACAGGAGATTATGGATGCAGTCAAGGAACTGAAGGTTCTGGAGCTGTCCGAGCTGGTTAAGGCTCTGGAAGAAGAGTTTGGCGTTTCTGCTACGCCCGTAGCTGTTGCTGGTGCTGCTGCAGGCGGCGCTGAGGCTGCTGCTGAAGCAAAGACCGATTTCGACGTAGTTCTGGTTGAGGCTGGCTCTTCCAAGATCAACGTTATCAAGGTTGTTCGCGAGATCACCGGTCTGGGCCTGAAGGAAGCTAAGGAGAAGGTTGACGGCGCTCCCGCAACCATCAAGGAAGCTGCTCCCGAGGCTGAGGCTAACGAGATCAAGGAGAAGCTTGAGGCTGCCGGCGCTAAGGTCGAGCTCAAGTAAGTTTCTTTTGAACTTCACAAAAACGCTCTCTCATCACGAGGGAGCGTTTTTTCTTTGCCTTTTGTGCGAAAATCCTGTACAATAAATACAGCACCACCGAAAGGGGAATTGAAATGGCAATTCAGGAAATCTGCGCGGTTCGCGCAAATGAATATTTGGGTTCCGGACTCTACCGCATGGTGATTAAGACCGAGAAAATCGCCGCCTCCGCGGCCTGCGGCCAGTTTGTCCACCTGACCTGCGGCGAGGGCAATCTGCTGCGCCGTCCGATCTCGATCTGCGATGCGGACAGCGAGGCAGGCACGCTCACCATGCTCTACGAAGTCAAGGGCGACGGCACAGCGTGGCTTGCTGCGCGCAGAGCAGGCGATAAAATCGACGTGCTTGGTCCCCTCGGCCACGGTTTTGATGCTGCAAAGCTCGGCGCACGCCCCGTGCTGCTCGGCGGCGGCATCGGCGTGCCGCCCATGCTGCTGACCGCCAAGACCTGCGCGAAGAACAGCGCTGCGGTCACGATGATTGCCGGCGCACGCACGCGTGACCTCGTTGTACTCGAGCCTGAGTTTTCGGATTTTGACTACACCGTCTGCACCGACGACGGCTCCTACGGCGTGCACGGCTTTGTAACCGATGTGCTGCGCGAGAAAATCACCGGCGCGACCGGCGTTGCCGCCTGCGGCCCCAAGCCCATGCTGAAGGCCATCGCAGCGATTGCCAAGGAAGCAGGGGTTCCCTGTCAGGTGTCGATGGAGGAGCGCATGGGCTGCGGCATCGGCGCATGTCTGGTCTGCGCGTGTGCGCTCAGTGCCAAGAACGGCGAAACCCGCTACGGCCATGTCTGCAAGGACGGCCCGGTATTTGATGCAGAGGAGGTACAGTGGTAATGGATATGACCGTCAACATCTGCGGCGTAGAGCTCAAAAACCCGCTGACGACCGCCTCCGGCACCTTTGGCTTCGGGCATGAATACGGCGAATTTTTCGACCTTTCGATGCTCGGCGGCATCGGCGTGAAGGGTATGACCCCGCACGAGCGGCTCGGCAACCCCGCGCCCCGCATCGCGGAGACGCCGATGGGTATTCTCAACTGCGTTGGCCTGCAAAATCCGGGCATCGACCGCTTTATTGAGGAGCAGATTCCCTATCTGCGCCAGTTCGACACCAAAATCATCGCCAATGTGTCGGGCAACACGGTCGAGGAATACGAGGGCATGGTCGAGAAGATCTCGGCTGCCGACGTCGACCTGATTGAGCTGAACATCTCCTGTCCTAACGTAAAATGCGGCGGATTGGCCTTCGGCACACGTCCGGACATGGTGCAGGAGGTCGTTTCGGCCGCCAAGCGCAAGGCCACGCGGCCGCTGATTGTCAAGCTGTCCCCAAATGTGACCGACATTGCCGAAATCGCACGCGCCGCCGTTGACGCAGGCGCGGACGCGCTCTCGCTCATCAACACGCTGCTCGGCATGCGCATCGACATCGAGAAGCGCCGTCCCATCCTGTCCAACGTCATGGGCGGCCTGTCCGGCCCCGCGGTGTTCCCCGTCGCCGTGCGCATGGTTTATCAGGTGCGCAAGGCTGTTGACGTGCCGATTATCGGCATGGGCGGCATCCGCACGGGACGCGACATCGTTGAAATGCTGATGGCGGGCGCAGATGCGGTCGCAATCGGCACGGCGATGTTCGCCGATCCCCTCGCACCGGTCAAGGCGCTCGACGAGCTGACCGCGTGGATGGACGCGCACGGTGTCAAATCCGTCCGCGAGCTGTCTGGCGCGGTGGAGGTCTGAACATGAATACGACCGTCTATCTCATCCGCCACGCCGAGGCCGAGGGCAATGTCTACCGCCGCTGCCACGGCCAGTATGACAGCCTGCTCACCCCCCGCGCATATGAGCAGCTCCCCTGCCTTGCCAAGCGGTTTGAGCACGTAGCGCTTGACGCAATTTATTCCTCCGACCTGTTCCGCGCGCGGACAACGGCGGGCGCGATTGCGGGCGCGAAGGGCATGCGGGTGGAAATTCGCCCCATTCTGCGCGAGATTGACATGGGCGACTGGGAGGATCTCACTTGGGCGGAGCTGCCGCTGTTCTGGCCGGAGGAGTACGCAAACTGGCGCTCCCGCCCGTGGGACGCGGTGCCGCCGCACGGCGAAAGCGTGATTTGCTCGGGCGAGCGCATGCTGAACGGTGTGCGCGATTTGGTGCGCGAGCGCGACGGACAGACCATTGCCGTCGTCACCCACGGCTCGGCCATCCGCGGTGCGCTGACGCTGGCGCATGGATGGAAGGCGGAGCAAATGGGCGAAATCGGCTGGGGCGACAACACCTGCGTTGCCAAGCTGGAGTTTGACGGTCCGGACAAGGTCGAGGTCATTTACGAGAACGACGCCTCCCACCTCCCTGCCGCACTCTCCACCTTTGCGGCGCTCGGCTGGAAGGACGCAAAGGGTGCGCCCACCACGCAGCAGGTGTGGTTCCGCCGCGCCAATCCGCTGGACGATGCAGATGCGTCAGAAATCATTCGCTACATGCGCGAGCTGCACCAAAACGCCTACGGGACGGACAGCAACCTGCATCCCGACGAGCTGCTCGAGCGCGTGGCGGCGATGCAGAAGATTTGTCCGCGGTCGGTCACCTTCGGCATCCTGCCCGACACGGGCGACACCGCTGCGCTCGTGCTGATGGACACTACCAAGCAGGACGAACCCGAGGTTGGCATGGTCGGCGGTTTCTGCATCGACGAAAAATACCGCGGCGGCGGGCTGAGCCAACAGATTCTAGGGCAGGCCATCAGCGTATACCGCGGGCTGGGCAAGACCTACTTATGCGCCCACGTGGCCGAGCACAACGAACGCGCCAAGGGATTCTATCATAAATTTTCCTTTGAGCAGCGCGGCGAGCATGTCAACGAAAACGGCAAGCATTACCGCATGTTCAAGCGAATTGCGATTGATTAAACAAAAAAGCTGCTGAGCATGCTCAGCAGCTTTTTAATATTCAGATTTCACGGCTGCGAATGAGCAGCACAATGAGCGCGCAGATGAGGCCAAACAGCATCTGCGGGATGACCAACGCGGTGCTGCGCCACAGCGTCGCCGACAGATACGGTGCGCCCAGATACGGCGGCACTGCAATCAGCAGGCACAACACGCAGACGGATGCGAGCGTAAGCATAGCGGTCGACTGCGGCTTCCACGCACGCAAGGCGGCAAAACAGCACAGTGTGATAATCAAATAGCTCAGGATTCGCAACGGATACACCAGTATCAGCCAGCCCATGGACCCACCGCGCGTGACTAAACCAGTCACCTGCGACTGCAATAGGTAACACACGATGCTCAGCAGCGGCGCGATTGCCGAGGCCGTAATCAGCAGCGGGTTTTGTTTTTTCATCAGCCATCCCTCCACGAGCCTATCATACCACAATTTGGAAGGCAGGGCAATAGAAAGCCGCTACATCCGGCCGACGAGATAGACAATCAGCTCCTCCGGCGTCGGGCGCGCGCCTTTGCAGGGGATTTGGCTCTGGCGGAAACGCGTCAGCTCGTCCGATGGAGCGGAGAACATTTGCTTGATCATCGTTTCAAGCTCGCGGCGAACCTCCTGTGTTGTTACACCGTTTTTCTGCGCCACGGCCTCGATAAGCCGCTCCGCTTTTTTATTATTCATATCCTCATCTCCCTTTATATCTTTATATAAATATATATGCATATAAATGAATTGTCAATTAAATATATATTGATTAGGGTATATATGAGGTGACAAAAATGAGCAGTATTCGTATTCGTCTGGATCAAACGTTGCAGCGCCTGAACATTACGCGCTATGAATTGCATAAACGAACCGGCATTCAGTACCAAACCGTGGATAATTACTATAAAAACAAGGTCATTCGCTATGACAGCGATATTCTTTTGCGCATGTGCATCGCGCTCGACTGCGGTATCGAAGAAATTATCGAGGTCGTGCGGTAGGTTGCGTAAACTTCCTTAAAAGGTGCTCACTATATCACTCGAATAATATATAGTTGATCATATACTAAAAATGACCAATTGTAAATTTGCTAAGTTATGGTTAATGTATAATTTAGGTGATAGAATGAGCAGTATTAAATTGATGATACGCGAAGCAATGGAAGCACGCGCGATGAACCGCTATCAGCTTTGCAAAATGACAGGGATTCCCTATCAGACGTTAGACCGCTATTTCAAGGATAACATTTCGCGCTATGATATCGACGTATTGCTCAAAGTGTGTGTCGCACTCGACTGCGGAATCGAAGAAATTATCGAGGTCGTACGCTAAACCATGAAAAAAGAGGAGAAACCATTCGGTTTCTCCTCTTTTTCGTTTATACCAAGCTTACAGCGTGTTAATATCGACCATTTCACAGTTTTCGATCTTCACGTCGCCCTCAAGGCAGCGCAGCAGCGCCGAGGCGGTGTCAATCGAGGTCAGGCACGGAATCGCACGCTCAACCGTGGTACGGCGAATGTGCACCGAGCCAAGTTCCGGATGACGACCCTTAACTGAGGTGGCAATGACATAGTCAATCTTGCCCGACTCGATGAGGTCAATGATGTTCGGGCTGGGCTCGTCCACGTTGCGGATGGCGTTCGCCGCGACCATGTGACGGTTGAGCACGTTTGCCGTGCCGCTCGTCGCAAAAATCTCAAAGCCGAGCCGCTCAAAGCGTTCGCCGATGCGGATGGCCTCCTGCTTGTCCGAATCACGCACAGAAATGAGCACCGCGCCCTTCTTCTTCATCTGGAAGCCCGCGCCGAGCAGACCCTTCAAAAGCGCCTGACGGAACGAAGTCGAAACGCCGAGCACCTCGCCCGTGGACTTCATTTCAGGGCCGAGCTGGGTGTCCAGATCGCGCAGCTTCTGGAAGGAGAACACCGGCACCTTAACGGCGTAATGCTCACCCTCGGGATGCAGACCGGTGCCGCAGCCCATGTCGCGCAGCTTCTCGCCGAACATGCAGCGCGTCGCCAAATCGACCATCGGCACGCCCGTTACCTTGGAAATATACGGCACGGTACGCGACGAACGCGGGTTTACCTCGATCACGTAGACCTCATCGTTATACAGCACAAACTGGATATTGACCAGACCGAGCACATTGAGGTTCTTCGCCAATGCTTCGGTGTACTGGATGATTACTTCCTTGTGGCGATCCTCAATGGTGATGGACGGATAGACCGAAATGGAGTCGCCCGAGTGCACGCCTGCGCGCTCCAAATGCTCCATGATGCCGGGAATGAGGATATCGTCGCCGTCGCAGATGGCGTCAACCTCGATTTCGCGTCCCATCATGTATTTATCGACCAGCACAGGGTTTTCCACCTTGTTGCGGGTAATGACCTTCATAAATTCGCGCACGTCCTCTTCCTTGTACGCGATTTCCATGCCCTGACCGCCCAGCACGTAGGACGGACGAACGAGCACCGGATAGCCCAGCTCATCCGCCGCGGTAACGGCTTCGTCCTCGGTCATGACCGTATGGCCTGCCGGACGCGGAATGCTGCACTTTTCGAGGATAACGTCGAACTTCTCGCGATCCTCCGCCGCATCAATCGACCACGCAGGGGTACCCAGAATCGGCACGCCGAGCTTTTCGATGTGGGCGGCAAGGTTGATGGCAGTCTGTCCGCCAAACTGCACGATGGCGTAGTCGGGCTTTTCGGCATTTACAACACCGGTCACGTCCTCGGGAGTCAGCGGCTCGAAATAGAGGCGGTCAGCCGTGTCAAAGTCAGTCGATACGGTTTCGGGGTTGTTGTTGATGATAACCGTCTCACAGCCCAGCTCTTTAAGTGCCATAACAGCGTGCACCGAGCAGTAGTCAAACTCGATGCCCTGTCCGATACGAATCGGGCCCGAGCCGAGCACGAGCACCTTCTTTTTGCCGGAGAACGGCTTTACTTCGCTCTCGTCGTCGAAGGTGGAGTAGTAATACGGGGTTTCGGCTTCAAACTCGGCGGCGCAGGTGTCTACCGTCTTGTAAACAGGCAGACGCTTGACGGCCGAAATGTCCTTTTGGGACAGCTCTTCAATCGTTTTGTCGAGGAAGCCCATCTTTTTCGCGCGCAGGTAGAGGTCGGCGTCAATTGCATCGGCCTTTTCCAGCGCGTGCTCCATTTCGATGATATGCATCAACTTTTTGAGGAACCACACGTCAATGGTCGTCACATCGTGCACTTCTTCGATGGACATCATGCCGCGGCGGAAGGCTTCGCAGATGTGGAACAGCCGCTGATCGTCCACGGTGGCAACGCCCTTGCGGATTTCCGCCTCGTTCTTTTCGGCAAGGCGGGGCATAATCATCGAGCTGAGCTTGATTTCACAGCCGCGCACGGCCTTCATCAGCGCACCCTCGAACGAGTTGTCAATCGCCATGACCTCGCCCGTCGCCTTCATCTGCGTGCCGAGCGAATTATCAGCGTATACGAACTTATCAAACGGCCAACGCGGGAACTTGACCACGCAGTAGTCGAGCGTCGGCTCGAAGCAGGCCTTGGTCTTGCCGGTAACGGCATTTTCGATTTCGTCCAGACCGTAGCCGACCGCAATCTTGGCGGTCACCTTGGCAATCGGATAGCCGGTCGCCTTGGAAGCGAGCGCGGACGAGCGCGAAACGCGGGGGTTTACCTCGATAACGGCATACTCGAAGGACTCGGGATGCAGCGCATACTGCACGTTGCAGCCGCCTTCCACGCCCAGCTCGGTGATGATTTTAAGCGCCGAGGTGCGGAGCATCTGATATTCCTTGTCGCACAGCGTCTGGCTGGGCGCAACGACGACCGAGTCGCCCGTGTGCACGCCGACCGGGTCGACGTTTTCCATATTACAGATGGTGATGGCGTTGCCCTTATGGTCACGCATGACCTCGTATTCGATTTCCTTCCAGCCCGCGATGCACTTTTCGACGAGGATTTCGTCCACGCGGGAGTACATGATGCCGGTTGCGGCCGTTTCGCGCAGCTGCTCCCACGTGTAGGCGATGCCGCCGCCCGTGCCGCCGAGCGTGTAGGCGGGACGGATGATGACCGGGAGGCCGATTTCACGCGTGAACTCAACCGCGTCCTCAACCGTGTGCACAACCTTGGAAGCGATGCAGGGCTCACCGATTTTCTCCATCGTGTCCTTGAACATCTGGCGATCCTCGGCCTTGGCGATGGTTTCCGGATTCGCGCCGAGCAGCTTCACGCCCATGCGGTCGAGGAAACCGTTTTCGCACAGCTCCATCGCAAGGTTCAGGCCGGTCTGACCGCCAAGGTTGGGCAGCAGCGAGTCCGGGCGTTCCTTCTTGATGATCTCCTGTACGGCTTCAACGGTCATCGGCTCAATATAGACCTTGTCCGCCATGGCCTTGTCGGTCATGATGGTCGCGGGGTTGGAGTTGACGAGCACAACCTCCAGACCCTCTTCGCGCAGGGCGCGGCAGGCCTGCGTGCCTGCATAGTCAAACTCGGCCGCCTGGCCGATAATAATCGGGCCAGAGCCCAGTACCAAAACCTTCTTAATATCCTTGCGCAGCGGCATTACTGAGCACCTCCCTTGGTTTTCTCCATATTTTCAATAAAAATATCAAACAGATAGCTGGTGTCCATCGGTCCCGGGCAGACTTCGGGGTGATACTGCACGGTGAAGATGGGCTTGCCGATGTGCTCCACGCCCTCAACCGTGCCGTCGTTGAGGTTGACATAGCGCACGCGTGCGACGGCGGGGTCGACCGTTTCGCCGACAACCGCATAGCCGTGGTTCTGCGAGGTGATGTAGGTGCGATCCTCGTCCAGATCCTTGACGGGGTGGTTAACGCCGCGGTGACCGTACTTGAGCTTGCAGGTTTCCGCGCCGATTGCAAGGCTCATCAGCTGATGGCCGAGGCAGATGCCGAAAATCGGGATGCCGCTCTCGCGCAGGGTTTTGAGGTTTTCAACAATCTGCACGTTTTCCGCCGGGTCGCCGGGGCCGTTTGAGAGCATGATGCCGTCGTACCCACCGCCGATCACAGTCTCGGGTGCGGTGTCGCCCGGAATAATCGTCACTTCACAGCCGCGCTTGCACAGCTCGCGCTCGATGTTGTATTTTACGCCGTAATCAAAAAGCGCCACGCGATAGTTCTGCTCGCCCTCTGCGGGATGCACGATATTCTCAGCACAGGTGACGGACTTGACCGCGTCCTTGACCACATAGGCCTTCATATCCGCAATCGTCTGCTTGTCCGGCTGATAACCCTCTGTATAAATCACGCCATTCATTACACCGCTGTTTCGCAGGATGCGGGTCAGGCGGCGGGTGTCGATGCCGGCAAGGCCGACGACCTTCTGGCTCTTGAGGTAGTCATCCAGCGACAGCTTGCAACGCCAGTTGGACGGCAAATCGCACATTTCGCGCATAATAAAGCCGGAAACCCAGCTCTTTCGGCTCTCATAGTCCTCAAAGTTGATGCCGTAGTTGCCGACCAGCGGATAAGTCATTGTGACAATCTGGCCAAAATACGACGGATCGGTCAGCACTTCCTGATAACCGGCCATACCGGTGTTGAATACAACCTCGCCGATGCACTGTCCCTCGTAGCCGACAGCCGTACCCTCAAACAGGGTGCCGTCCGCAAGCAGTAAATACGCTTTTTTCAAAATTCCACGCTCCTTTAGAAATTCGGCTGCAGGCACGCCCTGCCTCCGATGATTCCGGCTTTTGCGCACGCGCTGCGCACACTTCTGTCTCTCATACTACACACTATACCATACTTGCAGCGTTGTGTGTAAGATAATTTGAAAATTTATGCGGTTTTATGCATAAAAAACCGCACGAGTGTTATCTTCAACAAAGCAGCCGCCTCTTTGGCGGCTGCCCGCTTGTATTTTCGCCGTTTTACTTAATCGCCCCTACGATGTCATCGCGCATGCGGATGGCCTCCGCGCGGGCGGCTTCCTTATAATCATGCCCATCTCCGCCGGTCTTTTTCCATGCGCACATGATACCGCGGGAGGAATTGACGATTGCACCGAGGCCGTCGTCGTTAAAGGAGTTTGCGATATCCTTTGCCGTTGCGCCCTGTGCGCCGTAGCCCGGCACGAGGAAATATGCACGCGGCAGCAGCTCACGAATGATGCGCTGCTCCTCCGGATAGGTTGCGCCAACCACTGCGCCGACCTGATTGTAGCCGCAGGGCGTATCCAGTCCCACGCCCCACTTGGCGACCATTTCTGCCATGCGCGCATAGAGCGGCATGCCTTCCATATCGCGGTTCTGCAGCTCGCCCGAGGACGGATTCGAGGTCTTGACCAGCATAAACAGGCTCTTTTCGCGGGCCCGGCACTCCTTGAGGAAGGGCTCAACGCCGTCGGTGCCCAGATAGCCGTTGATGGTCACGCTGTCGCAGCCGTAGGGCGCGATTTCGGTGTCACCGATGCGGGTCTTGCCCAGATAAGCCTCGGCATACGCCGATGCGGTCGCGCCGATGTCGTTGCGCTTGATATCGCCGATGACATACATGCCCTTTGCGTGCGCATAGTCAATTGTTTCCTTGAGCGCCATTGCGCCGTAAGAACCCAAAAGCTCATAGTAAGCGGCCTGCGGCTTGACGGCGGGCACGATGT
The DNA here is from genome assembly GCF_951230135.1 of Butyricicoccus sp. Marseille-Q5471. Taxonomy (GTDB): domain Bacteria; phylum Bacillota; class Clostridia; order Oscillospirales; family Butyricicoccaceae; genus Agathobaculum. The sequence continues at coordinate 156,526 of NZ_CATNVC010000003.1, forward strand.
CGCACAGCGCATCAATCAGACCGCAGTTGAACGCGACGACGCTCTCGGCAGCTGCGCGGAGCGTCTCGCCGTGCAGCATCATATTGCGGCCCGAAATGTGCGGCGGGATGTACTCCAGGCGTGCGTCCAGACCTGCAACGGTCGGGTTTCCTTTTTCCTTAATTTTCTCTACCAGTGTTTGAATCGACATAAATGCTGCACTCCTTTTTCATAAAAGATGCGATAAACGGACAGGTTAGCTTATAAGATTTGCACGTCATCCGCTCCGTCCACCTCAGTCAGACGGACACGAACGCGCTCCTCGCGAGAGGTCGGCACGTTTTTGCCGATATAGTCCGGACGAATGGGAATTTCGCGATGTCCCCGGTCGACGAGCACGGCCAGCTGCATGCGGCCTGCGCGCCCCATGTGGGACACAGCTTCAATTGCGGCGCGCACGGTGCGCCCGGTGTAGAGCACATCGTCCACGATGATGACAGTCGCGCCGGTCACACGCGGGTCGGTCGGCGGCAGAGGTGCGTCGTCCGCGCGGGGCTTGTCGTCCCGCCACGGGGTTGCGTCCAGCTCGATGACGGGCGGCGCTTTGCCCTCTACCTCACACAGCTTTTCGGCAATGCGGCGGGCCAGAAACACGCCTCGTGTTTTGACTCCCGCGAGCACCAAATTGGCTGCGCCTTGATTTTTTTCCACAATTTCATATGTGATGCGGGTCAGTGCGCGGCGCACGCCGTCTGCATCCATAATGACCGCCTTTTTTTCGGGCAATGGAACGCCTCCTCCCATTGATTTGCAATAACAAAAAACAGCCTTCCGCCACATAAGCAGAAAGCCGCACAAAATATTACACCTGTCCCCCTGTTTGGCTGACGGCGTATGCACTGTTTTCTACCTTGGCGGGCTCGCTGGCCGCGCCTTAAAGGCGGATTGTTTGATTTATTATATCCTATGCGCAGACATTTGTAAACAGTCGAAGCGACAAAAGAAACTTGTTTTTTTATGAAATTTTTGCTCAGCCGGACGATGCAACAAAGTGCCTCAAAGCGGGCAACCTATCTTCGCAGCACCAAATCCGATAATTTTGAAAGGTGGCGGACACACATGCGAGTATCTTCTTTTGTTTCCGGCATTGCAACCGGCGCGGTTGCAGGAGCGGTTGTTTCCATGATGGCGGCGGGCGCTATGATGAACCCCTCGGTACGCAAGGGCGCAAAGCAGGCGGCGCACAAGGCCGAGCACGCGGTCAACAAGGCGACTCACTCCGCGGCAAACAGCGTTTCCCACATGATCGGCTAAAGCATAAAAGAAGCGGGATGGCTTACACCGTCCCGCTTCTTTTTATGTTCTGCTTCATTCCCATATTCATAATAGGTCAATTTCACCTTAAAGTCAATAGGTCAATTTGCCATAATTTAATTGGTGATGAATATGAATCGTCTAAAACAACTGCGCCGCGCCAAAGGCTATACGCAGATTAAAATGCAGATGCTGACCGGCATCGACCAAAGTGATTATTCCAAACTGGAAAACGAAATCCGATACATGACCTTCGAGCAGTGCAAGCGCCTTGCCGTCGCACTGGATACCAGCATGGACTACTTAGCCGGCCTCACTGACGAGCCGCGTCCCTATCCCCGTAAACCGTCCTATTAAACAGCCGCAAGAGCCGCCGCACCGTGTGCGGCGGCTCTTGCATATAAGGATAAAAATGAAAATGGGAACTTACTTATCGAATCGGCAGCATTGCGCCGGTTTCGAAGGACTCCTTGCAGCGGTATGCGGCTTCCGATACGGCGGTGCCGTCGTACACAGTCAGGTCGGCAGGCTTTGTGCCGGTGCGGACATGATTGGTGAACGCGACCAACTCTGCCACAAAGGCCTCGTGCCAGCGGCTCATAAAGTCCGGATAGTATTCCTCGCGCGAGCCATGCTCGTCAACGATGTTGAGCAGGTTCTTTGCGCCGACGTTCGCAATGCGCAGCGTGCCGTGTGTACCAATGATTTCGGTCTCGACGTTCGAGCCTGCGGCATGGGTGCGGTTGGTGAACATAAAGCCCATCGCGCCGTTGTCCATCTGCACGGTAGCCGCCGCGTTGTCCGCGTCGTTGAGCTCCTTGTACAGATCAAACTCAAACACGCCGCCGATTGCCCACACGTTCTTGACGTCCGAGCCGGTGAACCAGCGAATCAGGTCGATGTCGTGCACGCACATATCGAGGAACTGACCGCCCGAGTGGGGCGCGAATTTGAGCGTGGACTCGATGGTGGTGCGGGGATCCTGCGTGTAGGAACGGACGAGCACGACCTTGCCGATGTCGCCGTTTTCAATCTTGCGCTTGGCCTCGGCATAGGACTTGTCAAAGCGGCGCATGAAGCCCAGCTGGAAAATCAGCTCGGGATGTGCTTCAACAACCTTCTCGGCTTCCTTGCACTGGGCCACGTCAGTGCCGAGCGGCTTTTCGCAGAACACGTGCTTGCCATTGCGCATTGCAATCTCAATCTGCTGGGTGTGCAGGAAAGAGGGCGATACGATAGCGATTGCGTCCAACTCAGGGTTTTTGCACATTTCCTCGAAGTCGGTGTAAGTATAGGTAACGCCCAACTCCTCCGCGACTTCCTTGACGCGCTTTTCGTCTACATCGCAGATGGCAGCCAGCTCGCAGCCGGGAATCTGGGTGGCAATGTTGCTTGCATGCTCGTAACCCAGGCGACCCAGGCCGACAGAACCGATTTTAACAGTCTTCATAATACATTCTCCTCTTCCGTAGCACGGTCTCATCCGTTGGGGACGGCTCTCTCACGCCGCCCGTTCTCATGCTTTCATTGTACCGCCCATCCGCCGAAAAAAACAGAGCGTTCTTGTTATTTGTTTGATAAAAAAACGCCGCCAAACGGCGGCGCTTTGAAGCGGACTTTCAAAATCTTGCGCTAGGCTATTTGTGCACCACGTACTCCTTACGGAAGCTGCGCGGCGACATGCCCACCGCCTTGGAAAACTGGGCGTTGAAGTGGCTCGGATTATCATACCCCACCTGCGCCGCAATCTGCGTGATGGGCAGACCGGTCGTGATGAGCAGGGTCTGTGCTTCGCCGATGCGGCGGCGTAGCACGTACTGCAAGGGTGAATACCCCGTCACATCCTTAAACACGTGCGACAGGTAGTACGGACTGACGCGAAGTCCGTCCGCCAGTGCCTGCAAGCTGAATTCCTCAGCAAAATGCGCGTCGATATACGCCTTGACACGGCGGGACAGCGCGTTTTCGTCCGACGAGTGCGCCGATGTGCTTGCTCCGATGTACTGGCTGACGACCGACAGCAGCGCCATCAGCAGATGGTGGCAGCCGTCGTCCCCGCCGGCGGTCAGCTCGTCGAACAGCACGGCGTACAGCCGCTCCAGCCGCGCGGTCTGCGCTTCGGACAGGTGGTAGACGGGCGGCGCATCCTCAGGCAGCAGCGCGTTTTCGCGCAGGCCGGGCACGGCAAGGCCGCCGAGCGCCAGACTGTAGCTGGCAATGCGCGCCTCCGGCCCCGAGCGTTCATCGTGCACCACGCCGCTGTTATAGATGAAAAGATCGCCGCGGCGCGCCTGATAGGCCACGCCGCCGACGAAATACACACTTTCCCCGCCGCAAATCAGCGCAATCTCCACCAAATCGTGGTGCGCATGCATGACGCGCGGATGCACACTGCCCTCGGCGTCGGTATGGCTGCACGAAAACAGGCGCGGCAGCGCCGTAAGCCCGAACGGCGGCTCATATTCTTTTTTGACAAAGCACTGAATCATCCGCCGGCCCCTTTCGCGTGTTCCCTCTTATGTAATATGGTAGCACACCGCGGGGCGCGTGGTCAAGAGCGCATCATCCCTCGCCGCAGCCGCCTGCACAGCCTTCGCAGCAGCCGCCGCAGCCTTCGGCCTCGGCTTCCTCGCGCGCCTTGCGGTCTTCATAGTCGCGCAGCGAACCCTCGGTCATGTGCGAGAGCGCGGCAAGGCGCTCGTTTACCATGTCCCACATGCACAGGGGCAGATGGTCGCGGTGGCCGCGGTGGATGGTAACACATTCGAAGCAGTTGCCGTGATGCGGGCAGGCCTCGCGGCACGGACAATGGTCGCCCGACTCGCGCACCTGCTTTAGAAATTCCTGCTTGATTTTCCAGGCTTCTTCCTTAAACCCCTCCCGGTCGAGGCGATCCTGCAAAATAGCCAGCTCATTATTATCGATCTGCATTGAAAATTCCCTTTCTTTCTTGTCTTATCGACATCATATCGCATCCTCACTGCTCCGTCAACAGGTTGTGCGCGATGTGCCGACTTCTCAATCATTTTGTGCAATTTGCCAATTTTCTGCTTTATTTTTTAAGTAAAACGACATGGAAAAACTGCTAAAAAGAGCTTGCTAATTTGTGAACGCTTTGTTACAATGAGTGCAGATAAGTGAAGAGACCACTTCGGTGGGTTGGATTGTTACCGCTTCGGCGGGCAAAACCAAATTTCTCGCAGGAAAACAGTTAAGCTGTCTTCTTGTGCTGAGATTTGGTTCTTTTTATTTTCCGGAGGGTTATTCCGATGCCCACTGGATATACTGCTCAAAAAAGGTGTGATGATATGTTTGGAAAATTAAAGGAGAAGTTGATGGGTGGCGGCAGCGCTGCAATTGAAATCTCCGCCCCGCTTGCGGGAACGGTTGTTCCGCTCGATGAAGTCGCGGACCCGACGTTCGCGCAGGGCATTTTGGGAAAAGGCGCAGCCATTATTCCGGCAGAGGGGCGCGTTACCGCGCCGGCTGACGGTGTGATTGATGTGATGTTCGACACCGGCCACGCGGTCAGCATGACGACGGCGGACGGCGCCGAGGTGCTCATCCATGTCGGGCTGGACACGGTGCAGCTCAAGGGCGCGCACTACACCGCCCGCTGCAAGGCTGGGGACAAGGTGAAAAAGGGCGACCTGCTGATTGAGTTCGATCCCGCGGCCATCAAAGCCGCAGGTTACGACATCGTAACGCCGGTCATCATTTGCAACAGTGACGCGTACAGTGCGGTGGAGGGCGCAAAGCCCGGCTCGATTTCGGCCGGCGGCGCGCTGCTGACGCTGAAGAAGTAACCACGGAGAAAGGATTTGACAGCATGAAAACGATTGAATACACGATTACCGACGAACTGGGCATCCACGCACGCCCGGCAGGCCTTCTGGTCAAGGCGGCCGGGAAATTCCAGTCCGATATCAAGATTGCATCCCCCAAGAAGGAGGTCGACGCCAAGCGCATCATGGGCGTGATGAGCATGGGCGCAAAGCAGGGCGACCTGCTCCGGCTGACCATCACCGGTGCGGATGAGGACGCAGCGGCAGAGGAGATGGAGCTGTTCCTCAAGCAGAACCTGTAAGGATTTCTTTCCGTCCGATAGGCGCGGGCGGTGGAAATGGCGCTTTGGCCATCCGTTCGGCTGGGACGGCCAAAACGTCGATAGACATCAACACTGCTGTCAAAATAGGCGGCAAAAGAGAAAAAGGAGGGGCAAACTCTTATGATGAAGTATTTACAGAAACTCGGCAAGTCCCTGATGCTCCCTGTCGCGTGTCTGCCGGTTGCAGGCATTCTGATGGGCATTGGCTACGCGCTCTGCCCGGCTACCATGCAGGGCGGTGACATCACCGGCGCACTCCAGATCATCGGTTTCTTCCTGGTTAAGGCAGGCGGCGCACTGATTGACAACATGTCGTGGCTGTTTGCTGTCGGCGTAGCAGTTGGTATGGCCAACGATAAGGACGGCACCGCAGGTCTTGCCGGTCTGGTTTCCTGGCTGATGATTACCAAGCTCTTAAACCCCGGCGTTGTTTCGGTTCTGACCGGTGTTGCAGCTGACGCTGTAAACCCCGCGTTCACCAAGATCGAAACCCAGTTTATCGGCATCCTCGCCGGCCTCATCGGCGGCGCTTGCTACAACAAGTTTAAGGACACCAAGCTTCCGGATGCACTTTCTTTCTTCTCCGGCAAGCGCTGTGTCGCAATCGTTACAGCGGTCATCTCGATCGTTGTGGCGGCCATCCTGTTCTTCGTATGGCCGATCGTCTACGGCGCACTGGTTGCGTTCGGCGGCGCGATTGTTTCCACCGGCTCCATCGGCGCTGGTATCTATGCGTTCTTCAACCGTCTGCTCATCCCGTTCGGCCTGCACCATGCGCTCAACTCGGTATTCTGGTTTGACGCAATCGGCATCAACGATCTGGGCAGCTTCTGGGGCGGCCTGACCTCTGCCGAGGCCGGTCACGATCTGGGCATGTACATGTCCGGCTTCTTCCCCTGCATGATGTTCGGTATCCCCGGTGCGGCGCTGGCTATCGTTCACACCGCCAAGTCCAACAAGAAAAAGATTGCCGCCGGTCTGGTAGGCGCGGCTGCTATCTGCGCATTCGTTTGCGGCGTTACCGAGCCGTTTGAATTCGCATTCATGTTCCTCGCTCCCGCACTGTACGTGATCTACGCTCTGCTGTACGCTATCTTCACCGTCATCACGGTGGCTGTCGGCTTCCGCGCAGGCTTCTCCTTCTCCGCCGGCCTGACCGACCTTGTGTTCTCTGCTTCCCTTCCGGCAGCGGCGAAGACCTGGATGATTATCCCGCTCGGCATTGCAGCATTCGTGGTATTCTACGTGGTATTCCGCTTCGTCATCACCAAGTGGAACCTCAAGACCCCCGGCCGCGAGGATGACGACGAGATCGACGACAACAAGGCCGTTCTTTCCAACAACGATTTCACCGCTGTTGCAGCGCAGATCCTCGAAGGTCTGGGCGGCAAGGACAACGTTGTTTCGCTCGACAACTGCATCACTCGTCTGCGTCTGGAAATCAAGGATTACACTGCAATCGACGAAAAGAAGATCAAGGCTGCCGGCGTTGCTGGCGTCATGCGTCCCTCCAAGACCTCGGTGCAGGTCATTGTGGGCACCAAGGTTCAGTTCGTAGCCGACGAAATGGCCAAAATGCTAAAGTAAGTTTGTAAATTGCGCTGCGGCGCAACCGGGGGAAGGCGGGCGGCAATGCCCGCCTTCCTTTTGGCAGTTTTAACAGTCTTTGTTTCATCGGCGAGTTTCAGTCGCCACGAAGGATATTCCGTGATATCCTTGAAACAGGAATGAAAATATGAGGTGCTGATATGAAAATCATCCGTGCAAAAGACTATAACGACATGAGCCGCAAGGCCGCCAATATCATTTCGGCTCAGGTAATTCTGAAACCGAACTCCGTGCTCGGTCTGGCGACAGGGTCATCCCCCATTGGTATTTACGAGCAGTTGATTAAATGGTATAACAAGGGCGACGTGAACTTCGGCGAATGCACGAGCTTCAACCTCGACGAATACCGCGGGCTGACCGCTGACCACGACCAAAGCTACCATTATTTCATGCACAAGAACTTTTTTGACGCCATCAACATCCCGGCCGCACGCATCAACCTGCCGGACGGCGCACAGATGGACATCGAAAAGGAATGCGAGCGCTATGACAAGGCCATCCGTGCCGCGGGCGGCATCGACCTGCAGCTTTTGGGCATGGGTCTTAACGGACACATCGGCTTCAACGAGCCGGACGAGTCCTTCTCCAAGGGCACGCACTGCGTTGACCTGACCGAGTCGACCATCGAAGCCAACAAGCGCTTCTTTGAAAGCGCGGACGATGTGCCGCGTCAGGCCTACACGATGGGCGTGCAGACCATTATGCTCGCACGCAAAATCATCATCATTGTTTCGGGCGAAAACAAGGCGCAAATCCTGCGGGATGCGTGCTTTGGCCCGGTGACCCCCATGGTGCCCGCCTCGATTCTGCAGCTGCATACCGACGTATCGGTCGTGGCGGATGACGCCGCGCTCTCGCTGTGCACGGAAAAGGAACTCAGGTGATCAAATGGATTTTCGTAATCTGAAGATTTTCCAGCCGGACGGCACGTTCCAAACGGGCGGCCTGTCCATTTCCGGCGACCGCATCACTGCGGCTGCGCCCTCGGCGGACGCTGCCGACACGGGCGGCCTGTACGCCATTCCCGGTTTGGTTGACGTGCATTTTCACGGCTGCGTCGGCTATGATTTCTGTGACGGCACACATGAGGCCATTTCGGCCATTGCCAAGTATCAGGCACAGAACGGCGTTGCCGCCATCTGTCCGGCCACGATGACCTATCCCGAGGACAAACTTACCGGAATTGCAACCGCTGCCGCCTCCTATCAAACGGATACGGACGAAGCCGCGTTGGTCGGCATCAACATGGAAGGGCCGTTCATTTCCGCCGCCAAAAAGGGCGCGCAGAACGGCGCATACCTGCACGCACCGGATGCGGACATGTTCCGCCGCCTGCAGAACAAGGCAAACGGCCTGTTCAAAATCTGCGATATTGCCCCCGAACAACCCGGCGCGATGGACACCATCGAAGCGCTCAGCTCCGAGGTTCGCATTTCGGTGGCGCACACAACGGCGGACTATGACACCGCCACCGAGGCCTTCCGCCGCGGCGCGCGGCAGGTGACGCACCTGTACAATGCGATGCCCCCCCTGTCGCACCGCGCGCCCGGCGTTATTGGCGCGGCGTTTGATTGCGACGCGGTCGCGGTCGAGCTGATTGCGGACGGCGTGCACATCCACCCCTCGGTGGTTCGCGCGACCTTCCGGCTGTTTGACGGACGCGTCATCCTGATTTCGGACAGCATGATGGCAACCGGCCTTGCGGACGGCGAATATTCCCTCGGCGGTCAGGCTGTCACCGTGCGCGGCAATCTGGCCACGCTGCACGACGGCACCATCGCCGGCTCGGCCACCTGTCTGCTCGACTGCGTGCGCAGCGCGGTCAAGATGGGCATTCCGTTCGGGCAGGCCGTCAAGGCGGCGTCCCTGCACCCCGCGCGCGCCATCGGCGTGGCACATGACTATGGCAGTCTGGAGGCCGGCAAGCTTGCGAATGTCGTCCTTCTTGATGAAAATCTGGAGGTCAACTCCATTATCCTGCGAGGAAAATTGCTGTAACTGGCAGCATAGGAATGAAGAGATGCGGGATGAATGGGGATTTTCACCCATGATTTCAAACGGCTCTCCGCTTTTGCGGAGAGCCGTTTTGCGTGCCATCGGCATCCATGCATCAAAAAAGCTGCCCTCCAAGAAGGCAGCCTGATGATGTGTCATAGAATTTTAGTTGCTGTCGCAATCCTCCGTGATGCGGGCGATGTGAATGGTCAGGTACAGCAGTTCGTTCTGTCCCGCGTCAAACCCTTTATCGCGGCGCACATAGGCGCAGACCTGTCTGGCACATTCGTATGCCTTGGGATACTTATACCGTACGACCGCCAGCAGATCCTCTTCCCCGTTGCCGTAGCGCTGTCCGTTCATGATGCGCTGGGCGAAAAATTTCAGATGCGTCACAAAACGGTAGTAATTGATGGAATCCCGATCGGGTTCATAGCCAAATTCCCGGCGCACGATCTGAAAAACCTCCTGCATCAGGTAGGTCATATCGTATACTTCGCGGATTTCGCCGTCAATCTGCGCGTTGACGAAGTGCATGGCGATAAAGCCGGCCTCATCCTCGGTGAACTGCACGCCGGTCTCCTCCAGCACAATTTCGTTGGCCTTGAGACCAACCGAAAACTCATCCGGATAGAACTGGCGAATATCCCACAGCAGCGGGTTGGGCAGCCGAATGCCGTCCTTATACCGCGTAATCGCGGCCGAAATATGATCGGGCAGGGTGACATAAATGCTGTCCGACAGCGTCTTGCCCAAGGCAATCTTCGCATGGTTGATGATGCGCTCGCTCATCAGAAAATGCGGCATCGGAATGCTCGTCATCAGCTGCTGAAATTTATCGGAAAGCTGTTCGCTATGTAGGGTAAAGCGCTTTTCAACCGCGGCTTGGTTCACCGGATCGCCGGTTTTGCGGCCAAAACCAAGGCCGCGCCCCATGAGCACGGTCTCCGCGCCCTGTTCGTCGAGCGCTACCACCACGTTATTGTTGAGAATTTTCTGAATCTGCATCTCAGATTTCCCCCTTGTCAAGCGCTTCGAGAGCCTGCCGCGCCGCACGGATGGCGGTGCGATCGGTGCGCCAAATTTCATATTCCGAAATGCCGGGCAGCCCCATCGGAACGCCCTCGCGCCGATATTTCATGCCGCTTTCGAGCGTTTGCTTGCCCGAAAGGTGGAACGCCCGCGCACCGGTCGCCGCGCCGAGCGAAGCAATTGCCGCCGCGTTCACCCCTGCGCCAATCAGGATGCGCGGCGTACCGTTTGACGCCCGAACCAGCTCCGAGAGCAATTCCGCCCCTTCGGTACAGCTTGCACGCTGTCCCGAGGTGAGAATCGTGTCCACGCCGAGCCGTTTTGCAGCCGTCAGCGCCTCAAACGGGTCGCGGCACAGGTCGAACGCACGGTGCAGCGTCACGCCTGCACCCTGCGCAAGTGCGATGAGCTCGGCCATGCGCACTTCGTCGAGCGTGCCGTCCGCCCGCAGCACGCCGATGACCACACCGTCCGCGCCCATGGCGGCATAGCGCCGCACCTGTCGCCGCAGCAGCTCAAATTCCGCATCGGTATATAAAAAGTCACCAAAGCGCGGCCGCAGCAGCACGCGCACCGGCAAATCCACCGCTTCCCGCACGCATTCAAAGAGCGCAGGGTCGGGCGTTACACCGCCGACAATCAGGTCGCCGCACAGCTCCAGCCGCGTTGCGCCGCCCGCTGCGGCTTCCATCGCCGATTCGACCGAATCGACGCACGCTTCCAGCACAAAATCCATTGCGAACCATCCTTCTCACCCGCCAAAACAGCAGGCGTTCTGAATCAATAAGCCCTATTTTTATGTCGCTGTTGCGATGATTTTGCAGCGAACCATAAAATGACTGCACTTACGATTATTATATCATGCGGCAGTCAAAGAATCAACCGGCGGCGCTCTTTGGCAAAGCAAAAGCGGCATGACGAAATGCATGCCGCTTCTTGACGCACCGCTCCGTGCGTTGCATTTACTTGACGATTTCGCGCGCCGCGCTCACATAAGCCGCGACCTTGTCACTCGCCTGCTGCTTATCCTCGCCCTTGGCCATGATATAGACCTTGACCTTGGGTTCGGTGCCGGACGGCCGGATGATGAACACCGTGCCGCCCTGCATTTCATAATACAGCACGTTCTGACCGGAAAGCTCCATCTGCTCGGTCTTGCCGTCCGCCACACAGGTGCGGGTGCCCGGCAGATAATCGCGCGCGTAGGCAACCGGCACACCGGCGACCTCGGTCAGCGGGGTTTCGCGCAGCTCGGCCATCAGCTCCTTCATGCGGGTCAGACCCGACACGCCGGGCATGGTGATCGAAATGGTCTGCTCGATAAAGTAGCCGTACTTTTCGTACATTTCCTCCATCGCATCAAACAGGGTCTTGCCCTGCGTGCGATAGTAGGCCGCCATTTCGGCAATCAACATCGAGGCCGTGACTGCGTCCTTATCGCGCGTATAATCGCCGCAGAGATAGCCGTAGGACTCCTCAAACGCGAAAATGTACTGATGCGAACCGGTTTTCTCGAATTCCTTAATTTTTTCGGCGAGGAACTTGAAGCCTGTAAAGGTATCAAAGCACGCAACGCCGTTCTTTTCTGCCGCGGCACGCGCCATCTCAGTCGTAACGATTGACTTGAGCACGGCCGGATTTTCGGGCATCGTACCGGTCAGCCGGCGCGCGGTGATGACATAATCCACAAGCAGCACGCCCACCTGATTGCCCGACAGCGTGATGTACTCGCCCGACTTGTCCTTGAGCACAATGCCGGTACGGTCGGCGTCCGGATCGGTGCCGATAATCAAATCCACGCCGTTTGCCTTGGCAAGCTCGATGGCGAGATGAAAGCCTTCCTTATTTTCCGGATTGGGACTGGCAACGGTCGGGAAATTGCCGTCAATCACCATCTGCTCGGGCACGCAGAGGATATGCTTGTAGCCCAGACGCTTGAGCACCTCGGGCACAAGGCGATAGCCCGCGCCGTGGAACGGGGTGTAGACCAGCTTAAACTCGTCCGCCACCTGCCGCACGCAGTCAGGGTTGACCGAAACGGCGAGCACCTGCGAAAGGTACTCTTCATCGGTCTCGGAACCGAGCATTTCAATCAGGCCTTCGGCCTTGAAGGCTTCAAAATCGCCCGACTTTACACCGGTAAACAGGTCGGTCGCTGCCATTTCCTTGGCAACCACGTCAGCCTCCTTGGGCGGCAGCTGTGCGCCGTCCTCCCAGTAGACCTTATAACCGTTGTACTCCTTGGGATTGTGGCTGGCCGTGATGTTGATGCCCGCGATGCAGCCGTAATGCCGAATGGCAAAGGACAGCTCGGGCGTAGGGCGCAGCTCATCGAACAGGCGCACGTGGATACCGTTTGCCGCGAGAATGCAGGCGGCCTGCTGGGCAAATTCGGGCGAGCAATTGCGGCTGTCAAACGCAATCGCCACGCCGCGTTTCTTTGCCTCCGCACCGTTTTCCACAATCAGATTAGCCAGTCCCTGCGTAGCCTGTCCGACCGTGAAGCGGTTCATGCGGTACAGGCCGACGCCGAGCACACCGCGCAGGCCTGCCGTACCAAACGAAAGCGGGCCGAAAAACCGGCTTTCAATCTCTTCCTTATCGTGTTCAACCGCCTGCAATTCTGCGCGCTCGCCCTCGTTCAGCTCGGGGCGCGACAGCCAACGGCTGTATTCCATCATGTAATCCATAGCTTTCACCTCGTCCTAGATTTGTGGCTCTATCTAAATTATACAATAATCACCTGTCAATGCAAGGGTTTTTGTGCGACATTATGAAAAGATTTTACACTTTTCCGAAAATATCAAACTTTTCCAGTCCCCACACCTTCCAAAACATAGAAAATCGGAAATAACAAAGCACGCTCCGCACAAGTCGGAGCGTGCAAAAAATTATTCTTCGGAAGTGCCCTCGGACTGCTGTTCGCCATCTTCCCCGGGTTTTCGACCCGTACGGCGGCGGCCGCCGCGGCGGCGTCTGCGGCGCGGTGCGCCCTCGACGGAGCCTTCGTCCTCTGCCGGGGCATCCGGTTGAACCTCGTCCACCTGCGCAGCGGCCGGCTGGCGCTCCGGACGCGGCTTATCCTGTCTTACGAGACGCTCGGCGCGCGGTTTATCCTGCTTTGCGGGACGCTCAGCGCGGGGCTTATCCGTCCGTTCCGGCTTGTCCGCTCTTTCCGGCCGCTCTGCCTTTTCCAGCTTGTCCTGCTTTTCCGCCTCCTGCTCGGCACCGCCGCCGCAACAGCCACGGCCGCGGCATCCGCCGCCGCCCCGCACCATGCAGCACTCGGTGCACTGGAACTGCACCGGCGTATGGTCGGTGCTGTCGTCAAGCTGCACCTTGCAGGTGCCGCGCAGCATCTGGGTGGACACGACTCTGCCGCGTCCGTCCGGCGTTTCGACAATGCTGCCGTTCTTGGGTGTGACCTTTTGCAGCTCGGCATAAGCCTCGTGCTCATACTTTAAGCAGCACATCAGACGGCCGCACGTGCCCGAAATCTTGGCGGGATTGAGCGACAGATTCTGCTCCTTGGCCATGTTGATCGACACCGGATGAAAATCCTCCAGATACGAGGAGCAGCACAGCTCACGGCCGCACGCGCCCAGTCCGCCGATCATCTTGGCCTCATCGCGCACGCCGATCTGGCGCAGCTCGATGCGCGTGCGGAACACGCTTGCAAGATCCTTCACAAGCTCGCGGAAGTCAACGCGTCCGTCCGCCGTGAAGTAAAACAGCATTTTGTTCATATCAAACGTGCATTCGACGGTCACGAGGTTCATTTCCAGGCCGCGCTCTTCAATCTTACGCTTGCAGATGATATAGGCCTCGTCCGCGCGCTTCTGGTTGCGCTTTAAGGTCTCACGGTCGGCGTCAGTCGCCACGCGGATGACGCTCTTGAGCGGCTGCACCACCGACTGCTCGGGCACCTCGGTATTGCCCTGCACGCACTCGCCGTATTCGAGGCCGCGCGCCGTCTCGACAATGACAGCCTGCCCCGTTTGGACCTGCTTGTCCTTGGGGTCAAAATAATACATTTTTCCGTTCGCCTTAAAGCGAACGCCAATAATACTGGTCAAATATTGATCCTCCTGCGGATTCATATAAAACAAATTCGGTAAACATCAGCCGTCAGCGCACAGGTCATGGCGGCCGCGCCCGCGTTGCGGGAGACACGCCCTGTCAGTTCGTCGACAAAGTCATGCACACGCAGCAGGCGCGCGGCCGTCACGGTGCGCGACAGTGCGGCGGTCTGCTCGCGCAGCTGCGGCACGAGGGGGGCGACCGTCAGTCCGTTTGCGGCGAGCACGGCGTCGCGCAGGGCGGCTTGCAGCAGCCCAAGCAGACCCAAAAGCTGCCGGCGCGGCGTTTTTTCCAGTCCGACAGCGGCCTGCATCATCTGCTCCTCCCGTCCGGCGGCAACGGCGGCCAGATAGGGTGCGAGCAGGGCGGCGGCTTCGTCGTCCGACAGCACGGCCTGCGGCGGCTCGAGCGCAAATTTCGCACAGCGCGAGCGCACCGTTTCCAAAAGCGCGTCCGGCTGTTCGGCGGTCAGGATGAAAAACGCGTAGGACGGCGGCTCCTCCAACTCCTTGAGCAGCGCGTTCTGCGCGGCGGGATTGAGGTTCTGCGCGTGCCGAATGACGGTCACACGGCGGTCGCCGTCTCCCGGTATGATGGCGTTTTCCGACTTGATGCGCCTTGCCGCGTCGACCTTGATTTCGTTTTCGCCCTCGTCCACGACGGTCAGGTCGGGATGGATGCCGCCCTCGACCTTGCGGCAGGACAGGCACATGCCGCAGGGTCGTTTGCCCGCCGTCTCGCACAAAATGCCGGCGGCGAGCACGGTGGACAGGGTTTCGAGTCCGGCGCTGTCGTCGCCCGAGAGCAGAATGGTCTGCGGAATGCGTTCGGTGAGGGCGTGTTGCAGGCTTTCCTTGAGCGTACGGTTGCCCGGCAGGCTGTCAAAGGAAATCACAGCTTTTCAAAGCGCTCGACGTTCAGCACGAACACGGTTGCGCCGCCGACCTCGACCTGCACCGGGGTGGACGGGAAAAAGCCCATGCCCAGCTCAGCGGTGGTGGGGATGACCTGCCGGCGTGTGGACGAATGCTCACGGATGATGTCGAAGCAGGCGTCGAGCTTATCCTCGTCCAGACCGATCAGAATGGTGACGTTGCCGGCCTTGAGAAAGCCGCCCGTCGTTGCCAGCTTTGTAATCGAAAAGCCGGCCTTCATCAGGTTGTTGATAACGTCCTGTGCGTCGTCGTAATTGATGATGGCGAGTACCATTTTCATGAAAGGTTCCCCCTTTTATTCGAGTGTAACATTAATTAAGGTATCACAACTTGGATTTCGCTGATTTCATTGTACCATCTTTCGGTCAACAATTCAACGTGCGCCGGGGTAATTTTCTCGCCCGGCCAGAGAAGCGGCACGCCGGGCGGATAGGGTGTGACCGGACGGGCGCAGACCAGTCCCGCCGCATCCCGCACAGGCACGGCCATCTTTTTGGAAAACCATGCCTGCCGCACCGAGCTCACGCGTTCGGCAGGCGGGAAGGCCGCATGCACCCCCGCCGGTTCAGCCGGGGCGCAGGTTTGCGAAATCCGCCGCAGCGCACGCCGTAGGCGGTAGAGCGACATTGCCGCGTCCATGCCGGTCAGGATGAACACCACGTTCTGCCCGTCGGCCATCTCGCAGGCCACGCCGAAGCCGCTCCACAGCCGATCGGCCAGCTGATGGCCGGTGAGGTTCGCACCGTCCGTGCATACGGTCAGGCGGCAGGGGTCGAGCTCGGCAAAATCATCCGTGGTCAGCGCATGAAATTTGGTGTGCGTGTTGACATACCGCCGCAGCTCGGCGCAGCTTTCCGCCGCGCGGAGATAGGCTTCGCGCCCCCGCCCTTCCATATAGGCGCGGGCAAGGTCGGTCGAGGCCATAATGGGATAGGACGGACTCGACGTGCCGAACAGCGCGGTAAACTCGCGCAGCGCACGGCGATCCGTGCCCTTGCGCATGAGCAGTACGCTGGACTGTCCGAGTGCGGGCAGCGTTTTATGGATGGACAGCACGGTCATATCGGCTCCCTGCTCGACCGGCGTGGGCAGACCGACAGCGGGAAAGTGCGCCCCGTGCGCCGCATCGACAAGGAGTTTCACGCCGTACCGCGTGCACAGAGCGGCGAAGGCCTCCACATCGCGGCACACGCCATAGTAGTTCGGCGAGGTCAGCAGCAGGGCGCGGATTTCGGGATGGGCGCGCAGCTGCTCCTCGGCCTCACGCAGATGGAGCGCGGCAGGCACGTGAAACCGTTCGAGCGTGTCCGATCCGATGAAATACGGCGTCAAATCCAGCAGGGCGCAGCCGTGGCAGACCGATTTGTGGCAGCCTCGGTCGAGCAGCACCGCGCCCCCCTCACCTGCAGCGGCCGCCAGCATCGCAAGGATACCCTGCGTCGATCCGCCGGTCAGGAAAAAGCAGTCCTCCGCGTGAAAATAGCGCGCAGCCGCAATTTCCGCTTCACGAATCGGCCCTTCGCCCTCGTACAGGTTGCCCGTGCCGTAGGTCTCGGTAAAGTCAATGGCGAACACGTCAGCATAGCTGCTGAACACCGGTTCGCCCTTGTGCCCCGGCATATGGAAACGCGCCGAGTCGCTCGTCGCCAGCATTTGCAGGGTGTGGAACAGCGGCGCGGTCGCAATCGGCAGTACGCTGTCGCCCCAGCGGCGCTGTGCGCGGGTATGACGGTGTGCGTCGTGTCTTCGGATCATATCGCACGCCCCTTTCTATGAGTCAATTGCTTTCAGTATACCAGTATGTCCCGAAACATGCAAATTTCAGCCGTCTGCACCTGCCTTTTCCTATGTCCATATTGTGCATACATTCGTCTTTTTAGGAAGGATTTTTGGTTGTGTTTAACGTAGTAAAGAATGAATTGTTATATTATAATTAATACTGCATTCATTTACGAATAGCACCCTTAATTTTGAAAGGCAGGTAACTCACCAATGGCTGACAATCGTATTTACAACTTTTCCGCAGGCCCCTCTATGCTGCCGGTTCCCGTGCTCGAGCGCGCGGCTTCCGAAATGCTCAATTGTAAGGGCTCAGGCATGTCCGTCATGGAGATGAGTCACCGATCTAAGGTATACGACGGCATCATCAAGGAGACCGAGGCCGCCATGCGCCGCGTGCTCTCCATTCCGGACAATTACAAGGTGCTCTTCCTGCAGGGCGGTGCGACCACGCAGTTTGCGGCCGTTCCGATGAACCTGATGAAGAGCGGCAAGGCCGATTACGCCGTCACCGGCAACTTTGCAAACCTTGCCTACAAGGAAGCGCTGAAGTTCGGCGACATCCATGTCGCATTCTCCTCCAAGGAGGGCAACTTCGACCGCGTGCCCACGCAGGCCGAACTGGACATCCGCTCTGACGCGGATTACTTCTACATCTGCGCCAACAATACCATCTACGGCACCGAGTTCCACTACGATCCCGAAGCGCCCGCAGGCGTTCCGGTCGTGGCTGACATGTCGTCCAACATCCTCTCCAAGCCCGTTGACGTTTCTAAGTACGGCGTGATTTACGCAGGTGCGCAGAAGAACATGGGCCCCGCAGGCGTGACCGTTGTCATCGTGCGCGAGGATCTGCTCGGCGCTTACCCGACCGAAAAGTACCCCACCATTCTCGACTGGAAGCTGATGGCCGAGAAGGACTCGATGTACAACACGCCCCCCACGTACGGCATCTACATCCTCGGCCTTGTGCTCGCATGGGTGGAGGAAATGGGCGGTGTGACCGCGATGCAGAAGCTTGCCGAAAAGCGTGCAGGCATGCTGTATGACTACCTCGACAGCCAGGATTTCTATCAGGCCGTGGCCGAAACGGAAAGCCGCTCCAACATGAACGTCACCTTCCGCACCGGCGACGAAGAGCTCGACGCCAAGTTTGCCAAGGAAACCGCGGCGCTCGGCATGTCCAACCTCAAGGGTCACCGTTCGGTTGGCGGCATGCGTGCCTCCATCTACAACGCAATGCCGGTTGAGGGCGTGGAGACGCTGATTGCATTCATGAAGAAGTTCGCAGAGGAGAATCAGAAATAATGAATCAGATTAAGCTGTATAACAAGATTTCCAAGGTAGGTCTGGATAATCTTGACGCTGCGAAGTATGTTTGCAGCGAAGAGTTTGAAGACTATGACGCAGTGCTCGTCCGTTCGGCCAAGCTGCACGACGTCGTATTCCCGAAGAACCTCAAGTGCATCGCACGTGCAGGCGCGGGTGTAAACAACATTCCGGTTGATCGCTGCGCAGAAGAGGGCATCGTTGTATTCAACACGCCGGGCGCGAACGCTAACGCCGTGAAGGAGCTGGTCATCTGCGCACTGCTGTTGTCCTCCCGTAAGATCGTGCAGGGCGCGAACTGGGTGCGCGGCCTCAAGGGCACGCCCGACATCGGCCCCGCTGCTGAAAAGGGCAAGGCAACCTATGCCGGCCCCGAAATCGCGGGCAAAAAGCTGGGCGTTATCGGTCTGGGCGCAATCGGCGTCAAGGTTGCCAACGCCGCGGTCGGTCTTGACATGGAAGTCTGGGGCTACGACCCCTTCCTGTCGGTTGACGGCGCGTTGCAGCTGTCCCGCTCGGTCAAGCACGTGACCGATCTCAACGAAATTTTCGCAAACTGCGATTACATCACCGTTCACGTTCCGCTGCTGGCCGACACCAAGGGCATCATCGGCGAAGCCGCGTTCGAAAAGATGAAGGACGGCGTGCGCGTGGTCAACCTCGCCCGCGGCGAGCTGGTCGACGAGCCGGCAATCGCCAAGGCGCTGGCAAGCGGCAAGGTCGCCTGCTATGTATCCGACTTTGCGTCCGACGTGATTCTGGAGCAGGAGAACGCCATTGTTCTGCCCCACCTCGGCGCTTCCACGCCCGAGAGCGAGGACAACTGCGCCAAAATGGCCGTTTACGAAATTGCCGAGTACCTAGAAAAGGGCACGATTCGCAATTCGGTCAACTTCCCGAACCTCAAGGTACCGTATGAAACCGGCTACCGCATGTGCATGATTCACAAGAACGTGCAGGGCATGATCGGCGCGATCACCGGCGTGTTCTCGGAAGAGGGCGCGAACATCGAAAACATGGGCAACCGCTCGCGCGGCGACTATGCGTACACCATCATGGACATCTCGGTCGAGCCGAATGCAGCCATGATTGAGAAGCTCGGCGCAATCGAGGGTATGATCTCGGTTCGTGCCATCGGCTGATTTTCTTTAAACCAAAAGGCGGAGCCAGTCGGCTCCGCCTTTTTTCATGCTCTATTTGTCCTCTTTGAATGCAAAAAAGCGCTGTCCCAGATAGTTAAAGCCGGTGAACAGGCACATGCCGACAAACATCGACACATTATCGCGCACGGCAACCGACGCGCCCGCAAGCAATTGCAGACACAGCGGCTTTGCGATGCCGTAAGCCAGCAGATAGCACACCACGATATTGACGGCAAAGCGCACGACCTGCGCCGCGCTCTTTTCCTTGTTTCCAAACGTGAAGTATTTGTTGAGGAAAAAGCTCAAAATGCTGGTTAGGATATAGTTTGCGGCCGAGGACACCCAGTAGGTACAGCCGGCAAGGTTGTACAGCCCGAACATAATCGCCGTGCCGACAAGGGTGTTGACCACGCCGACCAACAGGAATTTCAGCAACTTTTTGTCGACCAGACGGCTCACTTGACGCCCTCCTCGGTCTCACGCACCAGATAAACCGGGCGGTGCTTGGTTTCGAGATAGGTTTTGGCCAAATACTGTCCCAGAATGCCCATACAGAACAGCTGAATGCCGCCGAGGAAGAGGATGATGCACATCATGCTCGGCCAGCCGCCGACAGGGTCGCCGAAGGCCAGCGTCTTGATAACGACTAGCACGATGAACACAAACGCAATAACGCACAGCAGAAATCCCAAAATGGACGCAATGGCAAGCGGCGCGGTCGAAAACGCGACGATGCCTTCGAGCGAATAGAGAAACAGCTTCCAGAACGACCACTTGGTCTCGCCCGCGACGCGCTCAACGTTGACAAAGGGAATCCACTTGGTCTTAAAGCCGACCCAGCCGAAGATGCCCTTGGAAAAGCGGTTGTATTCGCGCATGGACAAAATTGCATCGACCACCGTGCGGCGCATCAGGCGGTAATCGCGCGCGCCGTCGACGATGTCGGCATCCGAAATTCGGTTGATGAGCTTATAAAAGCACCGCGCGAAGAAGGAGCGGATGGGCGGCTCGCCCTGCCGCGTGACGCGGCGGGTCGCAGCGCAGTCGTAGCCTTCCTCGGTCACGGCCTTATAGAGCGCGGGCAGCAGCGCGGGCGGATCCTGCAAATCGGCGTCCATCAGCGCGACAAAATCGCCTGTCGCGGCCTCCAGACCGGCCAGCATGCCTGCTTCCTTGCCAAAATTGCGCGAAAAGGACACGAAGCGCACGCGCTTGTCCCGCTCGGCCAGCTCACGCAGGATGGACAGCGTACCATCGCGCGAGCCATCGTCGACAAACACGAACTCGAAATCAATCCCGGACATGTCGCGGGTCACACGGTCAGCCTCCTGATAAAACAGCGGCAGCGCGGCCTCCTCATTATAACAGGGTACGACGAGCGAAATCTTATCCTTCATTTTTTCTCCCTTCCCCCAGCCGGTCCAGTCCGAAGGCGGCGGCCGTGAACACATAAAGCTGCGGCAGATACGCATAGCGCGGCTGCACCTCAATCAGCAGCAGCGCGCAAAACGCCGCGAATACGACGAAATACGGCAGGTATGCGGCGGTTTCCCGTGCGCCCCAGCGTCCGCGCGGGCCGATTAATCCCCAGGCGGCGAGTGCCAGTGCGAGGAAAAACAGGCCGCGATCAAATTCCTTAAGCATATCGAGCAGCCTCTCATGCGACGACAGGCCGAGCGGTGCGGTCGGATCGTTCTGCGTATGCCCGAACGCCCAGTCAAGCGCATCGGCGCACCAGAGGTACTCCGTTTTGTGCGCGAAATGCCGCACAAGGCGCAGGGGCGGCACGTGCAGCCGCTCCTCCAGCAGGGCGCTTTGCAGCGCGTCGGTCTCGGCAGTCGGGCGATGGTTTTCGTCGAGCGTTGCTGCGGTGGCTGTCCAATCGTCGTCCGAATAGCCGCCTGCGGTCTTATAATTCAGTCCCGTGACGAATTTCCACGTCGGATCGCCGTTTGACAGTCCGTTTTCGTTCAGACCGCTTGTCCGGACGATGCCGTCCGCCGCGGCGTGCATCCCGCCGTAAACCGCAAGCAGGAGCAGCAGGCCGCAAATCAGACGTTTGCGTCCCTCCCGCCGCCGCAGCAGCTCAAAAACCGCCCATGCGAGCACAGCAACCAGTACGATAATGCCCTCTGCCCGCAGCAAATTGCCCAGCTGCAGCGCAAGTCCCGCCAGAGCAAACCGCCAGAGCCGCAGGCCTTTGCAGTCCGCCGAGACGGCCAGCCACAGGCCGAGCGTCAGGAAAAAGGCGGACGGAATCTGATTGGACAGCAGCGTCGGTAGTGACAGCGCAAACGGAAACAGCGTCAGCAGCACGGCGGCCGTCTGCGCGGCGGATTCGCGCACGTGGGGGCGGACCATGCGATACAGCAGGCAGACCGTGCCCGCGGCGAGGACGGCGTTTACCAGTTCCAAGCACAGTGGATTGTTCCAGAGCCGCAGCCACATCGCCTGCCACGCGACAAAGACGCTCTGATACGCCCAAAGGGTAAAATAGGGTGTGTGCGAAAACGATACATCGCCCGCGAGCAGCGACTGCGCAGCCTCGTACATCATGCGAAAGTCCGATTCCAGCGGCGGGTGCAGCACGAAAACGCCCGCGACCCGCAGCGCGATGCCGCCTGCGAGCAGCCAGAAGGTGAACTGCGGGATAGGTCGGCGGCGCAGGCAGCAGAACACTGCGCACGCCAATAGCACGGCGAGCGCGTAGCCGCTTTGCAGCAGCACGGCTGCGGCCGCCGCGAGAAAGCCCGCGAGGAATAAAAATCGAAGCGCGCCAAAGCTCCTGGACATGCCAACGAGTCCCCCTTCCGTAAGCATTTTCCAACATAAGTATTTTATCACAGCGTTTTGTCGATGTAAAGCAATCGATCGGGCCGTTTCGCAGCTGTAATATAACGGTTTTGTGTCACCATTGTTACAGTTTCGCGCGCTCTATTGTGAGGGGCGCGGGCAGGGGATATAATTTGGATACATAGAAATGATTACCCAAGGATGGTATTGAAAGATGATAAAAAAGACAATCTGCGCACTTGCCGCTGTGCTGACACTGCTGGTCGGCGCGGGGGCGGCAGACGCAAGCTCCGCCTTTCCCGCCGTGCGCACCGGGGCGGACGGTGTGACGCTGTACGGCTATTTAGATGAATCGGGACAGACCGTGCTGCCCTTCGTCTACACCAAGGCCGGCGAATTTGCCGACTGCGGGCTTGCCGCGGTGGAGGACGAAAAATGGCAGACCGGCGTTATCAACCGCCAGGGCAAATTAATTATACCCTATGCCGATGCGCCTATTTCGGTCGATTTTTCAAGTGACGCCATTGCCTACCGGTATGCCGACCGCAGCGTATACTACACCCTCGCGGGCGAGCTCATCGGCTCCTATGCCGGTGCGGAGGGCTTCTTTGCCGACGGACTGCTGCTGTGCAAAAGTCCGGCTTCGGGTCTGTACGGCTATGTCAAGGCCGACGGCACGGCTGCCTTTTCCGGCAGCTACAAGAGCGCAGGCTCGTTTTCGGGCGGCCGGGCGGTCGTGGAGGCCGCTGACGGCTCGTTTTCCGTCATTGATACGACCGGCGCGGTGGTCAGCCAGCTGGAGCGCTTTATGACGCCCTCTTACCTGACCATTTACGGCGAGGACACGCTCATCGTGTCGGACGGCAGCAATCAGGCGCTGTACTCGATTATCACCGGCCAGTACCTGACCGATTTTATCTACAACCGCATCTCCGAATTCCACGAGGGCGCGGCCATGGTACGCCAAATCAACCGCTGGGGGCTGATTGACGAAAACGGCCGCGTGCTGACCAAACCCGCCTATTACTACCTCAGCTACATGGGCGAAGGCCTGTACGCCGCCCGCAGCGAGGACGGCTCGGCCGCGGCGGTCGATGCATCGGGCAACGTGGTCTACCGCACGCCCGAGTACGTCGGGGGCTTTTCCGAGATTAAGTACGGTCTGTCGTGGCACGGCATGAGCGACGGCAGCCTGATTTTCTTCCGCCGCAACGGCGGCTTCGCCTTCAGCCTGAAAAACGCCGAGCAGCCGCGCCTGCTGACCGAAAACATCGTGCGCGTCACGCAAAACGGCGAGATGCGGTACATCAACCTCGCCACCGGGCAGACGGTTTACGCCCCGCAAACCTCCTTCGACCTCGGCGGCGGCCTGACCGCCAAGTCCGTGCGGTATGAAAAATTCCTCGGCTATCAGAAGGACGGCACCGAGCACGGCTGGAACGTCACCTTCCCCGAAATCAGCGGCATGGCCGATACGGCTGTGCAAAAGCAGATCAACGCTGCCATCCGCGACCTTTTCCTCAAGGGTCCGTCGGTAACCGCCGAGTACGAGGCGCTTGAAGGCACCTACGGCGTGTCGCTCGAAGGGTCGGTTCTGGTCGTTTCGGCCAACTGTGTCAGCGGCAAGGGTCAGGGTTCCGCCGTCTGGAACAACAATCTGGCCTTTGATTTGAACACCGGCAAACAGTATCAGCTTTCCGACCTGCTCGGAAGCGATTATCTGTCCACCGTGCGCAGCCTGCTGCCTGATGAGCACGCCATCTATCTGTACAGCTTTCCGCGCATCAGCACCGCGGGCGTGACCTATTTCTACAACGAGTACGAGAGCAGCACCCGCCGCACTTACACTGAGCGCTATCTGCTTTCCTTTGAGCAGCTTGGTGATGCGGTCAACCGCGACAGCGCCTGCTTCCAGGCACTGCTGACCCCTTATCAGCAGAACGCGGCCGCCGTTCGCTTCACCGATGTGTCCGGACACTGGGCCGAGCCGCTGATCCTGCGTGCCGCCGAGCGCGGACTGGTGCAGGGCAGTGACGGTCGCTTCCGTCCGGATGACGCCATCACCTATGCCGAGGTCTGTACCACCGTTGCGCGCAGCCGCAGCCTGACCCCCGCGACCGTGCCCGCGCAGCCGGGCTATGACCCGAACGCATGGTACGCAGAGGAGGTCGGCGCGGCCTACACCGGCGGCCTGCTCACCGGCCTGTGGGACGGATTTTCCGCCAACGCCGCCGTCACGCGGGAGGACGCCATGCAGCTGTTTGCAAACGTGCTGCTGAAGGACGGAAAAACCGCGCTGCCCTCCACCCGGATTGACAGCACGCTCTCCGCCTTTTCCGATGCGGCGCAGCTTTCCGCCAACCGACGCGCCGCCGCCGCGCTGTGCGTACAACAGGCGCTGATCCAAGGCTCGGACGGCCGCATCGACCCGCAGAGCATCTTGACCCGCGCACAGTTCGTAAAACTCCTGCTGCTTGTCTGATTCCCATCCGCGCCGCGTTGCGGGGAACCCTTTTCGCGCCGTTTTCGTCTAACTCAGGGAGCATTTTCCGCAAAAGGGCATCCCTGCTCGTCCGCAGGCGTAAATTTACAGTACACAAATAAGCAAAACAATGGTAAAATGGAACGTGTAACCAAGAAAAACAATAAGAGGTGAAACAGAGTGAAAAGATTTCTTACCGCCGTGCTTTCTGCCGCTTTGCTGATCTGCACGCTGCCTGCAGCCTTTGCTGCGTCCGACATTCAGAATCACTGGGCCAAAAGCTATATTGAGGCGCTGAGCAACCAGGGCATCATGAATCCCTCGTCCAGCACGGGCGAGTACAAGCCCAATCAGGCCATCACGCGCGCTGAGTTCATGCGATACATCAACCGCGCGTTTGACTTCACGCAGAAGTCAACCATCAGCTTTGCTGACGTTGCCAAGGCCGATTGGTACTATGAAACCGTCCAAATCGCGGTAGCGCACGGCTACATTAACGGTGTGGGCAACAACAAGATGAATCCCAACGGCACGCTCACCCGCGAGCAGGCCGCGACCATTCTGGGCCGTCTGCAAAAGTACACACCCACCAGCAGCGATTCCCTGCTGACCAGCTTTAAGGACAGCGGCACCATCAACTCCTGGAGCCGCGAGTATCTGGCCGACGCAATCGACAACGGCTACTTAAACGGTTATACCGACGGCACGCTCAAGCCGCAGGGACAGATTACCCGCGCTGAGATTGCCAAGATTCTCTACTTCTACATGGGCACGCCGCTGAACACCAAAAGCGGTGTTTACACATCGGCCAACCTGCAGAGCACCACCAAAAACGTCTCTATCACCGCGCCCTGCACCCTGTCCGATACGACGGTGAACGGCAATCTCTACATCACCGAGGGCGTGCTCTCGGGCGAGGTGTTGCTCAAGAACGTCAATGTTTCCGGCCGCGTGATTATTTCGGGCGGCGCAGTCACGCTGGACGGCGTAAACACGGCGCAAATGGTCGTTTCCACCCCACTCGGCATCGCCCCGCAGGTCATCTGCTCCGGCAACACCAACATCGGACAGACCACGGTCATGACCTCCGCTTCGCTGAGCGAAAGCAACCTCAGCGTGTCGGCAGGCGGCCTGTCCGACCTGACGCTCGGCGGCTCTGGCCTGTCGCTGACGCTCGACGGTCAGGTCTGGACGACTAAGGTCAGCCAGCCCGCTACCATCCTCACCACCGGCGGCACCGAGATCAACGAGCTGACGGCTGACGCCAAGGTCACGGTTTCCGGCGGCGGCTCGATTCAGAAGGCAAAGCTCAACGCCACCGGCTGCAATCTGCTGATGAAGCCCGGCTCGGTTGAGCTGGCAAGCGGCGTGACTGCGACCATCGCGGGCGAGGAAGTCAAGTCCTCGTCGAGCGTGTCAGTCTCCCCCGCCGCACTCAGCTTTGATGTGAGCGACACCTCGTCCATCGCGCATTCCTATGATTTTACCTTTAATTCAGACAAGAACGACCTGACCAAGGTCGTCTGCAACGGCGCAAACCTCAAGCAAGGCACCGACTATGCGCTGCTGACAAGCCAGAACGGCATCCGCGTGTACAAGACCTATCTGACCACGCTCAGTGCCGGCACCTACTCGATGGAGCTTTATTTTGAGGACGGCACCAAGGCCGCCATCGCGGTTTCAAGCATCAACAGCGCGCTGACCGCCGTCAGTCCGTCGACCGTCACCTTTGACAAGTACAAGGAATCCGCAAACTACGCGGACCAGTCGGTGACCGTTACCCTGCCGGCCGGCACCACACTGTCCGATGTGAAAATCGGCAGCACCATGCTGACGCGCGGAGACGATTACACCTACGCCTCGACCAGCGGCCTTGTCACACTCAAGCTGTCGGCGCTTGCCTCGCGCAGCACCGGCTCGTACACCGTGACCTTTGTGCCCAGCCGTGGCTCGTCGATGACCTGCTCTCTTACAGTTGTGGATACCTCGCCGGTCAACGCCCTGTCGCAGAGCACCGCCGACTTTGACGCAAACACCTCGTCCGGCGGCTACACCGACCTGACCGTTACCCTCAAGCCCGCAAACGGTGCAACGCTCAAGTACATCCGCAGCAATAACAAGACCCTCGAGGAGAACTGGCAGTACCAGACGAACGGCAATGTCATCACGCTGAGCAAGTCCGCCGTGTCCTCCTTTGCGACGAGCGGCGCGAACTACGCTGATTTCACCTTCGTCATGTCGAGCGGCGTTAACCCCGTGCTGCGCGTCAACTATGTGACAACCTACGCGCTAACCGCCACCGTAGTGGACGACCTCGGAAACGCCATTTCTGGCGCAAGCGCCACCTGCACCCCGTCGGACGCGGAGACCGGTACGCCGGTGCAGACCGTGAACACGGATTCGAGCGGCAAGGCAGTCTTCTATGTCAAGCGCGGTTCGTACACGCTCAAGGCTTCGGACAGCCGCTTCACCGCCAGCGTTTCCGCCACGACCAGCGTCACCAACGCACGCACAGTCACGCTGACGGGCGAAATTCTTGAAACGGTCGAAATCACCGTGACCAACTCGTACGGCGCCAAGCTGTCGGGCGCTGCGGTGACCATCGGCGGCAAGATTGTCAACACCGGCGCAGACGGCGTGGCGACCTTCCGCCTCAAGCGCTCTACCTACACGGCGCAGATTGCCTGCCAAGGCTACACCTCGCAAAGTCTGGCCATTATCGTTAAGGATACCGTGCGCGAACGCGTTATTCTGAAGTAAACCAAAATAAAAAGACCGCTGCTCATGCAGCGGTCTTTTTTTGTTTGCTTTATAAGCCCATTTCCTTTTTCAGGCGTTCCAGTTCGTCGCTCACGGCGGCGTTCGCGCCGTTTTCGGCATACTTTTTCTCCAGCTCGCTTGCTTCGTCCACCGGCTTGCTGTTTAAATCGGCCATCGCGTTGGCACGGTCGAGCATGTCGTCGGCCTTGCGCTCCATGCGGTCAAAGGCGTTCATCGCGCCCGCCGTCTTGTCGGCCGAGGACGAGTACTTGCTGACCTTCTCCTGCGTCTTTGCAACGGCAACCTTGGCCTTAATCGCCTCACGGCGGCCATTGAGCTGCTCGATATCACCGATCAGCTTGTCATGCATCTGGCGCATCTTGACCGCGTTTTCATGCGCGGCGGCGTAGGTGGCCTGCAGCCCTTCCGCCTTTGCGTCATGCTGCTGCTTCTTGCCGAGGAATACGCGCGCGTCGTTCTCGCTGCCCGCGGCCAGCGCCTTTTTGGCCAACTCCTCATAGCGCTTGCTTTCTGCAGCGTTTTCGTCCACCAGACGCTTGGTGCGCGCCTCTTCTGCCATCACGCCCGCGGTTTCCCGCTTGACCTCGGCCAGATTTTCGGTCAGGTCGCGCAGATACTGGTCAATCATCTTGGCAGGGTCTTCGCATTTGTCCAGCAGGTCGTTGATATTCGCCTTTACAATGTCACTAAAACGTTCCAACATGCCCATTTGCTTTTGTCCTCCTTACAGTGCCTACGGCTTGCTTTCGCCGTCCTCATATTTCTTGGCGAGGTCCTCGACCTCCTGATCTCCGAATTTCTCAAGCGGCGTTTTGAGGATTTCCTCCGCCCGCTTCTGCTCCCGCTCACGCTGCTCACGCGCCTTTTTGCGCCAGAAATACAGCAGCGCGACCACGGCAACAACCGACACGCAAATCACAATCACCGGAACCGGCGACTTTGTGACCGTCATGATGCGCTCGCCCGTTTTTTCAAACGTGGTGCTGAAGAATTCCTCTTCCCCCATGTTGGAGGAATAGTAGCGATCCAGATAATCGGCCAGAATGCCGATAGCTTCGCTGTCCATGACCGTTTTTGCCTGCGTGCCTACCGTATAACCGCAGTTATACGAGCCTTGGCCGTTGTCACAGAACACCAGAAGGAAATGCCCCTCGTCCGAGAACAGCTTGGGATACAGCTCCTCCGCCTTCTTCTGCAGCTCACTCACGGTTGCGGCCGCGTCGTCGCGCAGGATATACAGATAGGGCTGCACGCCGGTCTGCTCATAGAACTTCTTCATGCCGCTTTCAAGCTGCCTTGGCTGTGTAATCCAGCCGGGTTCATCCGTGTAGTAGGCGGTTTCGCTCACCGCGCTCGCGGGCAGGGCTTCGCGTTCCACGGTGGAGCGCGGCGCACCGTCCCCAATCATAATGCCGTTCATCATGACGAAAACCAGCAGCAGCACCCCAAAAATACCGAGCAAAATGGCAAATGTGCCGCAGCCCGAGCCGCTGCTGCGGTTGGGTCCGCCGCCGCCCGCGGGTGGACCGCCGTTTGAACCGCCCCCGCCGTAATTGCGGGGTGAATTGTTGATGATAATCGGTCCGGTTCGGATGCGGCCGAAGCCACCGTAACCGCCGAATCCGCCATATCCGCCGCGCGAGCCGCCGTTTGAGCCGCCGCCCGAGCGGCCGCCGCCGGAAAATCCGCCCGAGGAACGCCCGCCGCCGGAAAATCCGCCGCCGCCAAAGCCGCCTCCGCCGGAGAAACCGCCGCCTCCGCCGCCTGATCTGCCCATAAAACTCCCCCTGTTACCGCTTATTTATGCTCACGCAGGTACTGAATTACATCATGCCGGGTGATGATACCGATAAACACACCGCGGCCGTCCGCCACGGGCACAAAGTTCTGCTCGGTCACCAAATCCACCAAATCCTCCATCCGCGCGTCAATGCTGACCGTACGATGGCGCACGCGGCGCGGCACCTGTCCGACCGTCATACTTTTGACCTCTTCCGGCTTTTTCATCAGCAGCATGCGCAGAAAATCGCCCTCGTTGATTGTGCCGAGGTATATGCCTTTATGGTCAATCACCGGAATGGCGGTAAATCCGCTCTTCATCATGTCGCTGAGCGCCTGCCGCGCCGGACAGTCCTCATATAAGTACGAAACCTCTATCTTTGGCTTCAAGAAAAACGAAATGTTCATCCAAATCCCCTCATTTCTTGGGAAGGTTTGAATTTCCCTTGGTATTATTGTACGACAGCGGGCGTGACAGGTCAACCGCCGTCGTACAAGATTGATAGTTTATTTACAAATATCCGCGCACTTCTTCGCAAAAAGCGGCATGAAAAACCTTCCATACAGTCTTGACCTTTTTCCTTTTAACTGCTAAAATGTAAAAGTGAAGCCGCAGGCGGCTTCCCATTGAATGTTTTATCGCAAAGGAAGGGTTACATAATGAAGAAAAGAATTCTGGCTGCTCTGATGGCGGGCGCAATGGCACTCAGCCTGACTGCATGCGGCGGCAGTGGCGACAATGCTGCTGCGGGCAACACCGATAACGCCGGCGATGCGGCTGCGACCGGCAAAACCTTTAAAGTTGGCATCTGCCAGCTCGTGCAGCACCCCGCACTGGACGCTGCAACCCAGGGCTTCCGCGAAAAGCTCGAAGAGCTGATGACGGCAGGCGGCAACAAGGTGGAGTTTGACGAGCAGAACGCTTCGGGCGATGCACCGACCTGTGCTACCATCGTCAACGGCTTTGTTTCCTCGAACGTTGATCTGATTCTTGCCAACGCGACCTCGCCGCTGCAGGCCGCTGCCGCAGGCACCGATTCCATTCCCGTGCTCGGCACCTCGGTCACCGACTATGCGACCGCGCTTGAAATCGACAACTGGACCGGCGCAACCGGCCGCAACATTTCGGGCACCTCCGACCTTGCCCCCCTCGAGGAGCAGGCCAAGATGCTGAACGAAATGTTCCCGGATGCAAAGAACGTCGGCCTGCTGTACTGCTCGGGCGAGCCGAACTCGGCTTACCAGATTTCGGTCATCAAGCCGATTCTGGAGCAGATGGGCTACACCTGCACCGAGTATTCCTTTGCTGACTCCAACGACATCGCTTCGATCTGCACCAGCGCTGTCGGTGCTTCCGATGTGATCTACGTACCGACCGACAATCAGGTTGCGTCGAACACCGAAATCATCAACAACATCTGCCTGCCGGCCAAGGTTCCGGTCATCGCGGGTGAAGAGGGCATCTGCTCCGGCTGCGGCGTAGCTACTCTGTCGATCAGCTACTATGAGCTCGGCCAGACCACCGGCCAGATGGCATACGACATTCTGGTAAACGGTGCGGACGTGACCAAGATGGACGTGGAATTTGCGCCCAACGTAACCAAGAAGTACAATGCGGCGAACTGTGAAGCGCTCGGCATCACCCCGCCGGCGGATTACGAAGCCATCGCTGCGGAATAATCGGGCATCTTTTTAAAAAGAGCGGAAAAGGACTTTCCTTTTCCGCTTTTTTTCGCTATAATGTTAACGTGTGTTTGTAATGAAAAATACCTTTTGGGGGAATGAACGTGAATTTTGTCAATCTCTTCAACGCCTTGCCCGGCGCGATGGCCCAGGGCCTCATCTGGGGCATCATGGCAATCGGCGTATTTATCACCTATAAGGTGCTCGATGTCGCTGACCTGACCGTCGACGGCTCCATCACCACGGGCGGCGCGACCTGCATCATCCTGATGGTAAACGGCTGCAACGTGTGGCTTGCCATGCTCGGCGCGATTATCGCGGGTCTGCTCGCGGGTCTTATCACGGGCATTCTACATACCCTGATGGGCATTCCGGCGCTGCTTGCCGGTATTTTAACGCAGCTTTCGCTGTACTCCATCAACCTGCGCATCATGAGCGGCAAGGCAAATCAGGCCATTTCGGTCGATAAATACGATTTGCTCGTCTCGCTGCGCCGCATTCCCAACGCCATTCTCATCGGCGCGCTCTTCACGGTCGTCATCATCGCCCTGCTGTATTGGTTCTTCGGCACCTCGCTCGGCTGCGCGATTCGTTCGACCGGCGCAAACCCCAACATGTCCCGCGCACAGGGCATCAACACCGATTTGACCAAGGTGCTCGGCCTGATGCTATCCAACGGACTGGTTGCGCTTTCCGGCGCACTGCTCGCCCAGTATCAGGGCTTTGCGGACGTCAACATGGGACGCGGCGCGATTGTCATCGGTCTGGCCGCCGTCATCGTGGGCGATGTTATTTTCGGAAAGATTTTCCGCAATTTCGCACTCAAGCTGCTTTCCGTCGGCTTCGGCGCAATTATTTACTACGCTGTCATTCAGGTCGTGCTCTGGCTGGGTCTGAACGCCAACGACCTCAAGCTGCTCTCCGCCGTTGTGGTTGCGATTTTCCTCGCCATCCCCTACTGGAAGGGCAAATACTTCAACAAGGCCGCGAAAAAGGAGGGCAAGTAACATGCTGGAGCTTAAAAACATCCAAAAAACCTTCAACGCCGGCACAATTAATGAGAAAAAGGCCATCAACGGCCTCAATCTGACGCTTGAAAACGGCGATTTTGTTACCGTCATCGGCGGCAACGGCGCGGGCAAGTCGACCATCCTGAACCTCATTGCGGGCGTGTTCCCGGTCGATCAGGGCACGATTCACCTAAACGGCTTCAACCTGACCGGACTGCCCGAGCACAAGCGTGCGAAGTATCTCGGCCGCGTGTTTCAGGACCCGATGATGGGCACCGCCGCGACGATGGGCATCGAAGAAAACCTCGCGCTGGCCTACCGACGTGGCAAAACACGCGGTCTGGGCAGCGGCATCACCGCCGCCGAGCGTGAGATTTACCGCGAAAAGCTTGCCACCCTCGGCCTGGGACTCGAGGAGCGCATGACGAGCAAGGTTGGCCTGCTGTCAGGCGGCCAGCGTCAGGCGCTGACGCTGCTGATGGCGACCCTGCAAAAGCCCGATCTGCTGCTACTGGATGAGCACACCGCCGCGCTCGACCCCAAAACGGCCGACAAGGTGCTGCAGCTGACCGAAGAAATCGTCGCACGCGACGGCCTGACCACGCTGATGGTCACGCACAACATGAAGCATGCCATCCAGTACGGCAACCGTCTGATTATGATGGACGCTGGCCGCGTGGTGGTCGACATTCGCGGCGAGGAGAAGAAAAACCTCTCCGTGCGCGATCTGTTGGAGAAATTCAACATCGAAAACGACCGTATGCTGCTGTCCGAATAAAATGGACGATTTCATCATCCGACTTGCGACCGAAGCGGATGCCGCAGACCTCCTTGGTATTTATGCGCCGTATGTTGAGCAGACCGCGATTACGTTTGAGTATGACGTACCCAGCGTGTCCGAATTTCGCTCCCGCATCAGGCGCGTCAAGGAGCGCTATCCCTATCTGGTTGCCGCGCAAAACGGTGTCCTCGTCGGCTATGCGTATGCCGGGGCGTTTCACGAACGTGCCGCATACCATTGGGCGGTCGAAACGTCCATTTATGTCCGCATGGACTGCAAGCACCAGGGCATCGGATGCAAGCTCTATCACGCGCTGGAGCGCGCGCTGAGGCAGCAGGGTATTCTAAATGTGAACGCCTGCATTGCCTGTCCGGAGACCGAGGACGAATACCTCACGCGGGACAGCGTGCGGTTTCACGAGCATCTCGGCTATCGCATGGTCGGCGAGTTCCATCAATGCGGCTATAAGTTCAAGCGCTGGTACAACATGGTGTGGATGGAGAAAACCATCGGCGACCATTTTCAGCATCAGCCGGAAGTCCTCTGGTGGCCGGAAATCGAGGCGGCGGGCAACGGATTAGAGGAATCATAGTAAAAGAGGGCGCTATCGCTTGCAAGCGACAGCGCCCTCTTTCTGTTTTGTTCAGCCCAGCAATCCCAAATGCTCGAGCAGGATTTTCAGCCCCATTAAAATCAGCACCGCGCCGCCGAACAGCTCGGCGCGGGACTTATACTTCAGTCCAAATACATGACCGACCTTGACGCCGATGCACGAGAGCACAAAGGTCGTCAGACCGATAAACAGCACGGCCGGCACGATGTCGACCTGCAAAAACGCGAAGGTTACGCCCACGGCGAGCGCGTCAATACTGGTCGCGACCGCGAGCGGCAGCATGGTCGCAAAGGAGAAGGAGTCATTGAGCGAGGTGCCCTCGTCATCCTGCCCGCCGCGCGACTCGCGCACCATGTTGCCGCCGATCAGTGCAAGCAGCACGAATGCAATCCAGTGATCGACGTTGGTGATGAACGACTGAAAATTAACGCCCAGCAAAAAGCCAATCAGCGGCATCATTGCCTGAAAACCGCCGAAATACGCGCCCGTGATGAGCGCATGCTTTGGCCGCAGCTTGCGCACCGAAAGCCCCTTACAGATGGATACCGCAAACGCATCCATCGACAGCCCCACCGCGATGATAAAAAGTTCCCATAATCCCATTTCTTGTCCTCCTTATGTTATCCCGCGCCAGAAAGGGCATAAAAAAAGACCCATCTGTCGCTTAAACAGATAAGTCTCGTCATTTCATGCAAAACCAGAAGAGCAGGCTCTTCAGTATGTTGGCCTTGCCGCGCGGCCGGAACAAGCCTCGCTGACTACTCCCTTATTACAGTTTTTTTATCATACCATATGCGGCAATCCTTGTCAATATGCCCGCCCGCGCACCCCGGGCGGACTCAGCCGCCAAGGGTCACATCCTGCGTATCATACCACTGCATGGCGCGTTCAAACTGCCCTGCGGCAAACTCCGGCCACATCTCGTCAATCGTGAAAATATCCGCATACACCGTCTGCACCGGCAGCAGGCCGGACAGCCGCTTCCGGCCTCCCCAGCGCAGCACCAAATCGACCCGGGAAACATCGCGGGAGCGGAGGTTGTCCCAGATGGTTTTTCGGCTGCGCGTGCCGGTCTGCATGTTACCCAAATCCCATTCCCAACCGTAATTGACCAGAAAATTGACCCGGGTTCTGCCGTCGCCGAATACCGTGCGCTCGTGCACATAGGGCAGCAGCTCCTTCGGGAACATCGGCGAGTCGTAGTTGCCGACCACGAGGAGGGATACGTTCTCCCGCTGCACCATTCTGACCGCCTCAACGCACGCGTCGGTAAACGCCTGCACCTGATCCTTTGGACGCTTGCAGTTGTCGGTGGTAAAGCCATAATACGTGACTTCGCCGATGCCGTACTGCTGCGCGAGCCGCAGGCAGGCAACGCCCGGCGTCAGGCCGTGGTCGTAGCCGTCGCGCTTTTGCAGCCCTGCTTCGCACGCCCAGCGGCGGTTGCCGTCCGGAATAATTGCAATATGGTTTGGTTTGCGCACTGTCATCACCTCATGTTTTTTCCAGTATGTCCAGAAAAAACGCTCGGCAACCATGAGCGGTAAACAGATGCAAAAAACCCGCCGTTTCTTACGAAACAGCGGGTTTTCTTGGAGCTTGTGGCCGGACTCGAACCGGCGACCTGCGCATTACGAATGCGCTGCTCTACCAACTGAGCCACACAAGCATCTCAGGTTGTCAGCCTTGTTATTGTAACACGGCTCTGACATTTCGTCAATCTTTTTTTGATATTTTCCTTGACTTTTTGTTTTCACACGATATAATAGTAGGGTATCCTTGCTCACAACAAAGGTTGTGGGCCAAAAGTCCAAAAGGAGGTGCTAAATTTATGGCAAAGATCACTGGCAAGTATGAGACGATCTTCATTGTCAACCCCACGCTGGAAGAGGCAGCTGCTACTGCTGTCGTGGACAAGTTCAAGGCGCTCATCGAGCAGAACAGCACGAACGTCGAGGTTGAGGACTGGGGCAAGCGCAAGCTGGCGTACCCGATCAACGATCTGACCGAGGGCACTTACACGCTCGTCCGTTTCGAGTCTGCTCCGGCTTTCCCGGCTGAGCTCGACCGTATCTACAAGATCACGGACGGTATCATGCGTTCCCTCATCGTCTGCCTGGACGACTAAGGCAGGTGTGCTGAAATGCTCAACAAGGCTATTCTGATGGGTCGATTGACCCGCGATCCCGAGCTGCGCCACACCCAGAGCAACATGGCCGTTTGTTCTTTCTCCCTCGCGATTGACCGCGATCGGAAGGGACCCAACGGCGAACGCCAGACCGACTTCATCGACTGTGTCGCATGGGGCCGTCAGGCTGAATTTGTCGCTCAGTGGTTCACAAAGGGCGTCATGGCCATCGTGGTTGGCCGCATCCAGTCCCGCCGTTGGCAGGACCAGAACGGTAACAACCGAACCGCCATCGAAATCAACTGCGACGAAGTCTCCTTTGGTGAGACCAAAAAGTCGCGTGAAAACGGCGGCGGCAGCTTTGGCGGCTATGATAACGGTTCCCAGATGCGCCCTGAACCCGCCGGATCTCAGGTGTCTCCCGCATTCGATCTGCCCTCGGGCGGTTCGGATTTCCAGGAGCTCGCTGATGACGACGGCGATGTCCCATTCTAATAAGGAGGTTATGTGACAATGGAAGAAACCAGGAAGGAATACACGCCCCGTCCGGAACGTTCGGAGCGTCCCCAGCGCGGCCGTCGTCGCAGAAAGGTTTGCACCTTCTGTGTAGACAAGGTCGAGCATGTTGACTATAAGGACCTTGCGAAGCTTCGCAAGTTTATGTCCGAGCGCGGCAAGATTCTGCCCCGCCGTATGACCGGTGCATGTGCGTGCCATCAGCGTCAGCTGACCGACGCAATCAAGCGTGCCCGTCACATCGCTCTGCTCCCCTACACGGCGGAGTAAGCAAATCGTTTTTTAATAGGATACACAAGAGACTGTCCCTCCGGGGGGCGGTCTTTTTTTGCCTTTCAGGGGAAAAAGCCGCTGTCCGACTTGATCGGCAGCGGCTTTTGCTTCACTTTTCTTACAGATCCTTTTTCCACAAACCATGCAGGTTGCAGTATTCATAAACCGCAATCGGCTTTTCGTCGCACAGCGCAAATTTGGCCTCCGGTGCCCCAGTATGCGGCAAATCGCGGCGATAAACGCCCTTGTCCGTCACCAGAATGATGAAGGCGATGTGGTGCTCGTCGCTCATCGGATGGGCGACCTCACCCACGCAGGCCGTGACCTTATCGCCCTCGACCTTGACAACGGGCACGTGCTTTTCCATCGCGCCGTCGGTCGCACCCGCGTGCATTTCCTTCATCGGCTCACCGCAGCAGATAACCGGTACGCCGTGATCCACTACCTTTTCCACTACGTTGCCGCAGTGCATGCATTTCAGCAGCTTCAGTTCCATTGTGTAAAACTCCTTTCTTATTAAAACCCTCTGCGCACTTGCGCATCTATCGGAAAGGCCGACCGATTGCTCGTTTGGCCCTCACCGCTTAGTATCCCCGCTGCCCGTCCAGAATATCATCGTGATAAATCCAGTCCCGAACGCTGACAATATCATATGTATCCCGATCCCGGCGGATGACCACGTGCTCAATGCCCGCATTGATAATCATGCGCTTGCACATGGTGCAGGAATTGGCATCCTGCATGATTTCGCCTGTCTCCATGTCGCGTCCGACGAGGTAAAGCGTCGCGCCTAGCATCTGCTCACGCGAAGCGTTGATGATGGCATTCATTTCGGCGTGCACCGAGCGGCAGAACTCATATCGTTCCCCGCGCGGCACATTCAGCTTCTTGCGGATGCACGAACCGATGTCGATACAGTTTTCACGGCCGCGGGGCGCTCCGGTGTAGCCTGTGGACACGATTACGTCATTTTTGACGATGACCGCGCCGAAATTGCGTCGGAGACAGGTTCCGCGCTCGAGCGCGACCTCGGCCATGTCGAGATAGTAATTGGTCTTGTCCCGTCGATTCATATGCATCCTCCAAAATTTCCGTTTTATGATAGCAGCGCACCGTTTTCCAGATACAGCGTGCGCTCGGCACGGCCGGCCGCCGCCATATCGTGTGTGATGAGTACGACTGTATTTCCCTGCCGATGCAGCTCGCACAGCAGCGCGAGCACGTCCTTAGCCGCCGCCGGGTCAAGGTTGCCGGTCGGCTCGTCCGCAAGCAGCACACGCGGTCTGGTGACGATTGCGCGCGCGACCGCGACACGTTGCTGCTGACCGCCCGAAAGTTCGGCCGGACGGTGTCCCGCGCGGTGTGACAGACCGACCGCCGCCAGCGCTTCATCCGCCCGCTCCAGCCGCTCCTCGCGGCGCACGCCCTGCAAAAGCAGCGGCAGCGCAACGTTATCCCGCGCCGACATGCCTTCAATCAGGTGAAAATGCTGAAAAATAAAGCCGATTTTCCGTCCCCGCAGCGCGGCAAGCTCCCGCGGACGCAGGGCGGATACGTCCTCCCCATCGAGCAGATAGCGGCCGTCGCTCGGGGTATCGAGCAGGCCAAGCAGGTGTACCAGTGTCGACTTGCCCGAGCCGGACGCGCCGATGATGGAAACAAATTCTCCATCCTCCGCGGCAAAATCAATTCCGCTCAACGCGCGCACACCGTTTACATATATTTTACTCGCATGCATCAAATTTATCAAGTCCATTCCCCTCCCTTTTACAGTTTGCGGCAATGAATCAGCGTTTATGCACAAAAAAAACCCTCCCATTTTGGGAGGGTTTCAATTGTTTTGCCATTACAGCTCGGGCAATATTTTACGCCACGCGCCTGTTTTGTAAAAATACGCGGACAGACCCGAACCGAGGAACCAGCCAAGCGGCCACGAAAGCCAGATACCAAGCTCGCTGCCAAGCACGCGGAACAGAATAATCGACAGCACCACGCGGATAATCAGGTCGGAAAAGGTGGTAATCATGAACGGACGCATCGCGCCCGCGCCGCGCAGCACGCTGTCGCACACGAACTTGACGCACACGACGATGTAGAACGGCACCACGACAAACAGGAACTGCCTTCCGACCGTGATGGCCGCCGACGCACTGCCCGCAGGCAGAAACAGGCCGATCAGCCGATCGGCGCTCAGCAGAATCACTGCGGTGAACACCACTGACAAACCGATGGAGTAGGCCGCGCCCGCTTTGAGTCCCTGTCCGACGCGGTCGAGCTTGCGCGCGCCGATGTTCTGCGCGACAAAGCTGG
Source organism: Butyricicoccus sp. Marseille-Q5471 (assembly GCF_951230135.1). Classification (GTDB taxonomy): domain Bacteria; phylum Bacillota; class Clostridia; order Oscillospirales; family Butyricicoccaceae; genus Agathobaculum. Next base: position 194,976 of record NZ_CATNVC010000003.1, read on the forward strand.
ACAGACCGGAGGCGAACGACATGCAGCAGGTCAGCGCAAAGGAATTGACCTTAATCGCCGCCGAATACCCCGCCATGACCGACGCGCCGCAGCCGTTGATCAAATACTGAATGATGACGTTGCCGACCGATACGAAGCTCTGCTGCGCGATAGATGGCACGGCATAGTTGGTCAATCGGCGCAGCATTTCAACCGAGAAGAACAGAAAATGGCCGCCTGTGTCAAAGCTTTTCATCCTGCGCAGCAGCAGAATCAGCGCGAGCACCGATGCACCGCCCTGCGCGATGAAGGTTGCCCATGCAACGCCCGCCACGCCCCAGTGCAGCTGTGCCACGAACACCAGGTCGAGCACCACGTTTACCACCGAGGAAATGACCAGCAGAATCAGCGGCGTTCGGCTGTCGCCCATGGCGTTGAAAATGCCGGTGCAGACATTATACAGGAACAGAAACAGCAGTCCGAACACGTAAACCCGTAAGTAAAGCGCGCCGTCCGCAAACACATTGGCCGGGGTCTGCAGCGCGGACATAATACCCGTGCAGGCCAGACTGCCAAGCAGCGTCAGCAGCAGTGCGATGATTGTGGTGGTCAGCATGGCGGTCGAAACCGCGCTTTTCATGCGGACAAAGCGCTTTGCGCCGAACAGCTGCGACACCAGCACCGAAGCGCCGATGTTGACGCCGGTCGCCACGGCGACGAAAAGCTGCGTAATCGGAAAGCTCGCGCCCACCGCGGCAAGCGCCAGCTCACCGGCCTCAGCCGTCGCCGCAAACCGGCCGACGATGATAGAGTCCGCCATCTGGTACAGCTGTTGGAAGGCAACGCTCGCCAAAAGCGGCATCGAGAACCAAAACAGCTGTTTGGAAGGATTTCCTTCGGTTAAATCGGTTGTCAAAATTGTTCACCCTTTGTGACGATGTTCGCGTGAGAAAGCGGACGGACACATTCGTCCGCCCGCATCTTTACGGTTTTTGCTTTATGCTTTTTTCTTGTTCTTGGCCGTCAGTACGCAGGCGGTGATCACGAGCAGCACTACGCCCGTTGCAAGCGCCAGATAGCCGCTGCCGGTCAGGCCGCCGACCAGATAGCCGACAAAGCAGATCGCCGCAATCAGCAGCGCATAGGGCATCTGGGTCGAAACGTGCTCAATGTGGTTGCACTGCGCACCCGCAGAGGCCAGAATGGTGGTATCCGAAATCGGAGAAACATGGTCGCCGCACACCGCGCCCGCAAGGCAGGCCGCCACGGTCTGCACGAGCATCGGGCTCATCGTATCGGCGAAAACCGCAACGATAATCGGAATCAGGATGCCGAAGGTACCCCACGAGGTACCGGTGGCAAACGCCAGACCGAGCGCAACGACGAAGAAGATGGCCGGCATCAGCATGGTGACGACCGAATCGCCGCCGACGACGCTCGACACATAGCCGCCGATGTTCAGGTAATCGCCCGAGCACACACCGGACAGCGTCCACGCGAGGGTCAGAATCATGATGGCGGGCACCATGGAGCGGAAGCCTTCGGTGAAGGCCTCGCAGAACTGGCCGAAGGTCAGAATCTTACGCGGAATGTAGAGCAGGAAGGTCACAATCAGCGTCGTGAACGAGCCGAGCACCAGCGCGGTCGAGGAATCGCAGTTTGCAAACGCGTCTACAACGCCCACGCCGTCCAGAATGCCGCCCGTGTACAGCATGCCGGCGATGCACAGCACAATCAGCGTGGCAATCGGGATAATCAGGTCGCCGACCTTGCCCGCGCCCGCAACCACGTGCGTTTCTTCAATGTGGGCGAGATCGTCCTGCTCATGGCGCTTCTGGTACTTGGCCATCGGGCCGAAATCGAAGTCGCTCGCTATCAGGAAGGCGAGGAAGCCGAGCGTCAGCAGGGCGTACAGATTGAAGGGAATGGTCTGCATAAAGAGCGAGAAGCCGTCAATCCCGCTCGATTCGGGCAGGGACGAGGTAACCGCCGCCGCCCAAGAGGAAATTGGCGCGATGATGCAGACGGGCGCGGCCGTCGCGTCGATAATGTACGCAAGCTTGGCGCGCGAGATGCGGTATTTATCCGTTACCGGACGCATGACCGTGCCGACGGTCAGGCAGTTGAAATAATCGTCCACGAAAATGAAGCAGCCGAGGAACGAGGTGGCAAACGATGCGCCGCGGCGGCTTTTGATTGATTTTACCGCCCACTCGCCGTAAGCGCGGGATGCGCCTGACTTGGTGACGAGCGAAACCAAAATGCCCAGCAGCACCAAAAAGATGCAGATATTGATGTTTCCACCCAGTTTTCCGCCCATAACCTCAAAGGTGGTTTCCAGTGCGTGCAGCGGATTGAAGCCGCTGTACAGCAGCGCACCTGTCAAAATACCGATGAGCAGCGACGAATAGACCTCCTTGGTGATGAGCGCCAGCGCGATTGCAATGATCGGCGGCAGCAGTGTCCATACGGTTGCAGTCAAATCCATAAGCAATAAAGTCCCCCATATTTTTTCTATTCCTCCGAACGCCGCAAACGTTCGCAGTCTATTTCTCTATTTTACATGGGATTTACACGATTTACAAGGCTAAATTGCTTCTTTTCCGCCAAAAAAAGTGCTCCTCACACGGTCTGCCTTTGTCGCTTTCCCTATTTTCTGTATTTTTTGCCGCCCATAGGCTCCAAACGGCGGCGATAACGCTTCCATTCGTCGAGCGCCTGACCCGAAAGCGCAAGCACGCCGACGAGGTTGGGCAGCGCCATCAAGCCGTTGAAGGTGTCGGACAGCTCCCACGCAAGGGACAGCTCCATCGTGCAGCCGCACACCGTCATAGCGACGAACAGGAACTTGTAAACCGGCACTGCCCGCGCGCCGAACAGGTATTCCACGCCGCGCTGTCCGTAGTACGACCAGCCGAGCAGCGTGGAAAACGCAAACAGCGCGAGCGACACCGCGATAAACGCCCCGCCCCACGCGCCGAACACGGTGGAAAACGCAGCCGAGGTCAGCCGCGCCCCCGTTGCAAGGCGGAACAGAATGGGCGTACCGGCAGCCGCGCCGTACTGCCCCACGTCGTACACGCCCGACGCCAGAATGACCAGTGCCGTCACCGTACACATGACAATCGTATCGAAAAATACCTCAAAAACCGCCCACATGCCCTGTTCACACGGCTCTTTTGTGTCCGCCGCTGCGTGTACCATGACCGACGAGCCGAGTCCTGCTTCGTTCGAAAACACCCCGCGCGACACACCCGACGACAGCGCGCGCAGCATGCCGTAGCCCGCCGCGCCGCCCACGCCTGCCCGCCAGTCAAAGGCGCAGGAGAGAATCTGCGAAAACGCGTCCGCAAGTCCCCCGCGATGAACGACCAGCACAATCGCCGCGCCGCCCATGTAAAACAGCGCCATAAAGGGCACGAGCGTCTCTGTGACGCGGGAAATCCGCTTCAGGCCGCCCAGCATGACCGCGCCGAGCACGGCCGCTGTGCACAGTCCGGTGACAAGCGGCGGCACGCCGAACGTGCCCGACAGCCCCTCTGCGATTGAGTTACACTGGCTCATGTTGCCGATGCCGAAAGAGGCGAGCATGCAGCAAAATGCGAACGCGCCTGCCAGAAACGGACTTTTCAGGCCGTTTTTGAGATAGAGCATCGGCCCGCCGCGCCACGCGCCGTCCGCTCCGCGCTCACGGTACAGCAGGCCGAGCGTATTTTCGGCAAACGCGGTCATCATGCCGAAAAACGCCGACACCCACATCCAAAACACCGCGCCCGGCCCGCCGATGGTCAGCGCGGTGGCCACGCCCGCGATGTTGCCCGTGCCCACCGTCGCCGCAAGCGCCGTGCACATCGAGGCGAAGGGCGAAATCGCGCCCTTGTCCGTCCCCTGACGTGCGCGGCCGGTGAAGCAGGAAAACAGCGTCTTTTGCAGCCACAGCCGAATGTACCGCAGCTGAAACCATCCGGTTTTGACCGTGAACCACACGCCTGTGCCCAGCAGGAGCAGCAGCATCGGCATGCCCCAGACAAAGGCACGCACCATGTCATTGATCAGCTTTATTTGTTCCATCACATGCACTTCCCTTCCCATTCGGGAAAGTCTATGCTTGACTTTTGTGTTTTTTTCCTGTATACTGCGATTTACAACTGAAAAACAGACAGTTCGTAACCATCCTGTCTATAAACAAAACTAGGCATTCCCCGGCCGGCAAGGCGCGGGGGCTTTGTGATGGTGCGCCCGTGGGCGTGCCATATTTTTTTGCCGGAAAGGGGCAGCTGTGGCTGATTTAACACGGTATTCCGTGATTGACGACAAAAACCCCCGCGAAATCGCGCTGCTGCGCGGACGGGGCTGCACATGGCGGCGGTGCCGCTTTTGCGATTATCATCTGGACTGCTCGAAGGACGAGCAGGACAACCTCGCCGTGAACCGCGCGGTGCTCGGGCAGGTAACCGGCGTGTTCGGCCGGCTTGAGGTCATCAACTCCGGCTCGTTTTTCGAGCTGGATTCGTCCTCCATCGCACTCGTTGAGCAGGTCTGCCGCGAAAAGAGCATCCGCGACCTTCATGTCGAGAGCCACTGGGTTTACCGCACCCGCATCCCCGCGCTGCGTGCGCGGTTTGAAACGCTTGGCGTTCACCTGCATGTGAAAATCGGCGTCGAGAGCTTTGATGCAAACTTCCGCGAGCGCGTGCTCGACAAGGGCATCGACGAGACGGACCCCGCCGCAATCGCCGAGCAGTTTGACGAATGCTGCCTGCTGTTTGGACTTTCGGGACAGACCGCGCTGAGCATGCTCAGCGATATCCAAACCGGACTTGCCCATTTTGACCGCGTATGCGTCAACCTCATGGTTGAAAACGCGACCGATGTCCGCCCGGACGCGGACGTACACCAACTTTTTGTGCGGGAGATTTATCCCCGCTTCAAGGACGACCCACGGGTCGATATTTTGCTGAACAATACCGATTTTGGCGTAGGAGGCCTGTAAAAATGACAAATGAACTGCTGTTAATCGGCTCGGTCGTGCTGCTGTACGGCTCGGTGCTGCTCTGGTTTTACCTCTTTGGGACAAGCGGCCTGATGGCCTTCACCTGTTTTGCGACCATTGCCGCCAACATCGAGGTGCTGATTCTGGTCAACGCCTTCGGCATGGAAATGACGCTCGGCAACATCCTGTTTGCCTCCACCTTCCTTGTGACCGACATCCTGAGCGAGGTCGCGGGTAAAAAGGCCGCGCAGAAGGCGGTGCATGCGGGTATTTTAACCAATATTCTCTTCATTCTGGTATCGCAGTCGTGGCTGCTGTACGTACCCGCACAAAGCGACTGGGCTTCGCCCGCCATGCGCACGGTGTTCTCCAACACGCCGCGTATGATGATTGCCTCGCTTGCGGTCTATGCCATCGCACAGATTTTCGATGTCTGGCTTTACCACACGTGGTGGGCGCTGACCACCCGACGCACGGGCGACAGCCGTCGTTTCCTATGGCTGCGCAACAACGCTTCGACGCTGGTATCCCAGCTGCTTAACGCCATGCTTTTCACGCTTTTCGCGTTTTACGGCACGTACGACTGGCCGACGCTGCTCTCCATCACGCTTTCGAGCTACATCATCTTCATTTTCACCTCGCTGCTCGACACGCCCGCGGTCTATGCCGCCCGCCTGATTCACGAGAAAAAGCTCGGCGCGACGCAGGAGCATGGAATATAACAACAGCATCAGCAAAGCGGCGGAACACCTTGGTGTTCCGCCGCTTGTTTTTGATCGGATTAACTGCCGTCCTGCTGCCGCTTGGACGCTGCCTTATTGGCGTACATATTGTCATCCGCCGTTTTGAAGATTTCATTCCAATCCTGCGGATGCGCTCTGTCATAAAACGCGTAGCCGAACGCCGCGCTGATCGCAAATTCGCCCACACGCTCCGCCTCCAGCTTCTCGCGCAGCACCCGCAGCGACCGTTCAAGCTCAGCCTCCGTCATATTGAGCAGCACAAGGGCAAACTCATCGCCGCCGATACGGAAAACCGGACAGCTTTTGAAGGTGGTGCACAGCAGGGCAGAAAAGCGCTTGATGCATGCGTCGCCCGCCTGATGCCCGTACAGATCGTTGACCCGTTTGAGATTGTTCAGGTCAAATATGCCGATGCCGAAGCCCGGCAGGCTGCTCAGCCGCGCGCTGTACTCGGCCATCTGCTGTTCATAGCTGTTGCGGTTGCGGATTCCGGTGAGCTGATCCATCTGCGCCAGGCTGACAAGCATCTTCTTGTTGCGCCTGTTAACCGCGGAAACGATCGAGATGACAACAGCAAGCACAATCACGCTGAACAGCAGACCAAAGCCAAGCTGAACTGTCATTCTTTCTTTGAATTCGGTAATATTTTTTTCTACGACAAGATACCAATTGAGATTCGGGATATATTGGGAGACAACATGGCCGTCCACCTCCCTGCTGTGGTACCATCTTTGCTCCGCACCCTCGGTGTTTTTGAGGATCGCATCCTGCATGGAGCTGTAAATCTCCTGATCGAATAGGTTTACATTCTCAAAGCCCGTCGCGGTGGAGGAAAGCTGCACCTTGCCGTGTGCATCAATCAGGAAGGCCTGCACGCCATATTTTTCTTCGTTTTCAGACAGGAAATGCTGCACGTAAGGCGTTTCCATGCCAACGCCCACAACGCCCAGAATATTGCCCTGGTCGTCCAGCAGCTTGCAGTTGACAAAAATGGTGATCGTATTATCCTTGGCCTCGTCGTTATCCACATTAAGAGCGCACTCGCTCGGATCCTTCAAAAATTCGTAATACCAATCATTTTCCGGATTGTCAGGCGTCAGAGTGCGGTCAATTCCATTGGCATAGTGATAATAATACCCCGTCTTGGTGGAGACAAAAAACACGGAGTCAAAGTTGTATTTCTGCCGGTAGGACGCGAGATAATCCTGCAGCGTGGCAATATTCTTATGATGCAGCTCATCCTTCGCTTCCGTCAGCATAAAGTCACGCAGGAAGGTATCGTTCGCCATGGTCAGCGAAATATTCATCGGCCGATCCATCAGGTTGTTGATGTTGACAAATATATTTTCCGATGTCAGCTCCGAAACAGCCTCCACATCCGCATAAAATAGCTGCTGAGACGAGAGATACGAGAAAAGCGCGGTTGCCCCGAAGCCCAGCATAATCACGATGGATATGATGACGTTAGTTGGCAATTTAATCTTCTTCATCTGCGTCACCTTCTTTCTCGTTCCGTTTTACCGCGCCGACCTGGATTGGCATGCTTCAATGCCGGTGTTCTGCTGCGGTTTTATCGTCGTTTCAGCTGCGCTGAGTTAAAAAAATCCCGCTGTCGGTTCGGCAGCAGGATTTTCGAATTTTCCGTTAAGCGGTCGCCGGAACGCCGACCTCTGCCTGCTCGTAGCAGATATTGATGACCGACATCACCAGAAGCGCGGTTGCGCGGCAGACGTGCATGATGTCATCGTTGATGCAGTGCTTGCGCTGCTGCATACGGTACTGCTCGTGCATGGCTTCAATGCGGCCGATGAGCGTATCCACGGTGAGCGGGGGAATCAGCGGGCTTGCCCACTGCTCAAATTTTTGATCGTCCAGCCTGCGGCGGATGACGAGCGCGATGCGCTTTTCATAGACATAGTGCGCCAGCAGGTTATGATCGTAAATATCGTCGTTATGCGGGTAAGTAAAGAAATCAGTCATGAAATGGCAGATTTCTCCCAAATCGACCGACAGCTCATGGCCGTTAATCGGTCCGATGGTATATTTCGCAGCGAACACCCGGATTTTTTCCATTACCTCTTCCATCATCAGCGACGGATAATGCCGCTTGGTGAGGTAGGTACCGGTCAGGTCAGGCTTCAGGTTGCCATACAGAAAACCACTTTGTTCAAAAGTAACGCCGCAAGTCTGCTCCACATATTTCATCAGCAGATTTGCCACGCGGATGTGGGACACGGAATCCATTCTTCATCCTCCAACTGGATAGCCACAATTCAATCTCTTCTCAAAATACGAAGTCATTATAGCACAACTTGCCGCTAATGTCCCGCATTTTTTTAAAATTTCTTGTATGCCTTCAGAAAATTTAAGGAATTGATTTGAATTGTAAAATTTTTGAATTCTATTTTGGTTACCTTGCACGAAAGGCTTCGTTGCGGAATTGGATCTTACCTTCCAGTGCCTGCCGCAGACGGCTGCACATGGCTTCACGGTCGCGGTTGAGCGTGCCGGCGAGGTTGACATAATTCGACGCATGGTTTGCACGGAACACCGAACCCTCGGAATCAATATGCTCGAGCAGGATGAGCGTTTCGTGCGCAATTTCAATCGGGTTCATCAGATAAAAGCGTCCCGCCTGCCACTCACGCATGAGCGGCGTTTCCAGCTCAAACAGCAGGGTCAGCAGTCCGATATACTCGGGCTTCATCCGCGAAAGCGCTTCTGCTGTTTTGACGGCGTGCTCTTCGGAAAGTTCCATCGAGCCCAAGCCTGCGATGCAGGTGACCGAAAGCTTCATGCCCGCTTGCTTGACCATCAGGCCCGCGCGGACGATTTCATCGGCGGTCTCACCCTTGTTGATGCGTTTGAGCACCTCATCCGAGCCGGACTCCAACCCCAGATAAATCATATCCAGTCCCAGTTCGTGCAGCAGGTTCAGCTCCTCCTGCTTTTTCACGAGGATGGATGCGGGCGAGCCGTAGCTTGTCACGCGCTCACACTCGGGAAACACCGCTTTAATATACCGCAAAATTTCCGCCATATGCTCGGCACGGCACATCAGTGCATCGCCGTCAGCCAGAAAAATGCGGTCAACGCGGCGGTACTGGCGGCGTGCGTCGTCAAAATCGCGCTTGACATCCTCAATTTTGCGCACACGGAACTGCTTTTCCTTGTACATATCGCAGAACGTGCACTTGTTGTGGCTGCAGCCGATGGTGACCTGCACAATCAGGCTGTACGCCTCGGAAGGCGGACGAAACACGCGTCCTTCATACTGTATCATTTGTTGTTCTCCTTTATAAAAAATGCGGGCGGAGATCATCTGTCCCCGCCCGTGTTGTCACATTATTCGGTAGCTTCCGGCTCGTCGTCCTCTTCGGGGATATCGTCGGCCGGTGCGGGCGCATCCTCTTCCGGTGCGTCCTGATAAGCGGCGTCTGCCGCGGCGCACTCTTCGGCACAGGCACAGGACGCGCAGTCCTGCTCGGCACGCATCATTTGCTCGAGTTCATCCATGGCCTTGAGCTCAGCTTCATGGTAAACCTCTTCCTCACGCTTTTTTTCCAGCAGAATCACTGCCGCGGTCGCGCCGGCGGCAACTGCAAGGCTGGTGAGCAGCATAGCTGTCTTAAATTTCGTCGATTTTTTCACGAGATCCACTTCCTCTCCGTGATTCGGGTTGTATTAAATGTACCATAACCGCGTTTTAAAGTCAATGGCAGAGCGCGGTCATTTACCCAACTCATAGGCGCGCGCGATGCATTTATCGCTCGCTTCCGCGACCACAGCATTGAGTCCGTACGCTTCAAACACATGCACGCCCTCAATGGTCGTGCCGCCCGGCGAGCAGACGGCTTGAATGAGCTCCGCGGGCGTTTTTTCGCCGGCAAGCACCATTTCCGCCGCGCCGATGAAGGTCTTGCAAATCAGCGGCAGCGCATCCTCGCGGGAAATTCCATGCTTTTCGGCGCTTTTTGCGAAGGCATCAATAAATTGGTAAACATAAGCGGGCAGCGAACCGTTATACGGAATGACTTCGTTGAGCATATTTTCCTCTTGGAATACGGCGGTCACGCCCATCGTGCCGAAAAGCGCATTGACAGCGGCGAGCTGCTCGTCCGTTGCGGCGGCGTTTTTGACCAGCGCGCTTGCGCCTTCGCCGAGCATCAGCGGCGTGTTGGGCATGACGCGGATAATCGGCGTGTCCGCACCGAGCACGGCCTCAATTGTGCCGAAGGTCACGCCTGCGGCAATCGAAATGAGCAGCGGCTTGCGTTCCACCCTGCAGGCGGCAAGACGGGGCAGCACCTCGCTGAAATTCTGTGGCTTGACACCGAGCACAACACACTCGCACTGTGTATAAACCTCGGCATAGTCCGCGGTCACGGCAAAGCCCTTTGCGGCGTTAAACTGCCGTTTTTCCGCGCTGCGGTTAAATAAAAGCGCGTCCCCTGCCGCGAACAGGCCGGCACGCACTGCACCTTCGACAATGGCTGTGCCCATATTGCCCGCGCCAAGCACACCGAATTGATACTGCTTCATCCGAATTCCTCCTTCACATACATCGTTTCCGATAGGGGCATTCTATCACAAACCGCTTTTCAATGCAAATGCCGTGTTACCCTTGTACTCGACCGTTCTATGTGCTAGAATAAGCATATTATTCAAAATGGGGTGATATGCGCATGTCTTTAGGAAGATATTTGCCTCATGTCGGTCTGCGAACGGTCAAAACCGGCGCTGCGGTTGCGCTCGCGCTGCTGTTTGCCACGCTGCGCGGCAGTCCGGCGCCTATTTTTGCCGCCATTGGCGCAATCGTCGCCATGAACCGCACACTGGGCGATGCGTTCCAGTCCTGCGTGACGCAGTTCTTCGGCATCATCGCGGGCGCGGGCTTCGGCCTGCTGTTCGTGACGCTCTTCGGTAATTTCCGCTATATCGGCATCGGTCTGGGCATCATCGGCTTGATTCTGGTCTGCATTCAGTTCCGGCTGCACTTCGCCGTGCCGCTGGCCTGCATTGTATTCGTTTCCATCTGCCTGTCCCCGCCGGACGAGGCCTTCATTTATAGTGTCAACCGCCTGCTCGATACCTCGATCGGCCTTGTCACGGCGCTGGCCATCAACGTTGCCATCAAGCCGTACAACAACCGCGCACAGATTTCCAAGCTGCTGACGCACCTGCTGCAAACCATTCCTCATTATATAGGAGAGCGCGTGCTGCATGGACACTATCCCGATTTATCCCCCCTGCACGCACAGCTTGACCGCATCAGCGAGGAACTCGAGATTTTCGAAAAGCAGAACTGGCCGCGCCACAGCGACCATGATCAGCAAACGGTCTATCTGCGCGGCTGCGAGCAGCTCGCCCAAACAATGGTGCACGAGCTCGGGGCGCTCTGCGCGATGGACGAACGCGGGCGGCTCAGCCGCGCAAATGCGGAGCGTCTGGGCGTGCTCGGTCTGCGTGTGCCCGAAACCATGCCGGGGGACGCACACACCGAAGCCGACGTGGTGGGCAACTACCATTTGGCCAACCTGCTGGATGCCTATCTGTATCTCAGCGATTTTAATTTAATGGAATGACCGCCAAATCTGCGGCGTCATGATAAAGAGTAGCAACATCAATGTAAGGAGTAACAAAAAATAATGGAGAAAAAGAGAAGCAGTTTTTCCAGCCGCGTCGGCTTTGTGCTGGCGGCGGCAGGCTCAGCGGTGGGACTGGGCAACATCTGGCGATTCCCCTATCTTGCGGCAAAATACGGCGGCGGTATCTTCCTGTTCGTCTACCTGTGTCTGGCGGTCACCTTCGGCTTTGCGCTGATGATTACCGAAATCACCATCGGCCGTAAAACCGGACTGTCCACCATCGGCGCATACAAGGCGCTCGACAAGCGGTTTTCCTTCCTCGGCTGGCTGGCGTCGCTTGTGCCTGTCATCATCACGCCGTATTACTGCGTCATCGGCGGCTGGGTGATGAAATATTTCTTCGAATACATTTCCGGCGGCGGCGCGGCGCTCTCGCAGGGGGACTATTTCGGTGATTTCATCGGTTTCTCGGGCAGCGGCCTGCTGTCCACCCCGGTGTTCTGGTTCCTGATTTATGTGGCGGTGACTGCGGTCGTCGTGCTGCTCGGCGTGGAAAAGGGCATTGAAAAGGTATCCCGCGTGATGATGCCTGTGCTCGTCATTTTGACGATCTTCGTAGCCGGCTACTCGCTGACCATGCCGGGCGCAATCGAAGGCCTCAAGTTCTACCTGCTGCCCGATTTCAAGGACTTCTCGATGACCACCGTGCTTGCCGCGATGGGTCAGATGTTCTATTCGATGTCGCTGGCAATGGGTATTATGATCACCTACGGCTCGTACATGCCCAAGGAAGCCAATCTTGAGCGTTCGGTCGGCCAGATTGAGATTTTCGACACAGCCATTGCTTTCCTTGCGGGCCTGATGATTGTTCCGGCCGTTGTAGCCTTCAACGGCGGCGACCCGAGCCAGATCAACGCCGGCCCGGGCCTGATGTTCGGCACGCTGCCCAAGGTGTTTGAGCAGATGGCATTCGGTCACATCATCGGCACGGCATTCTTCCTGCTCGTTATGTTTGCGGCGCTGACCTCGTCCATCTCGCTGATGGAGACGGTCGTTTCCATCGTGCACGACAAGCTGCACTGGAATCGTCGCCTTTGCACGCTTATCGTCACAGTGATTGTCATTGTAATGGGCGTGCCATCCTGCCTGGGCTATGGCCCGTGGGCGGGCGTCAAGCTGCTCGGCATGCAGTTCCTCGACTTCTTTGACTTCATCTCGAACTCGGTGCTCATGCCCATCGTCGCCTTCCTGACCTGCGTTCTGGTCGGTCACGTGGTCGGCACCAAGCTGGTGTCGGACGAGGTCGAGCGCAACTTCAAGTTCCATCGCAAGCGTCTGTTTGAGGTCATGATCCGTTGGGTTGCTCCCATTCTGATCGTATGCATCCTCGTAGGTGAGCTGCTCAAGGTCACCGGACAGATTTCCATTTAAAACAGTCAGCCGGCAGATGCGAAACCGCGTCTGTCGGCTTTTTGCGCCGCAACGCGCAAAAAAGAAAACGGCGCGCTGCCAAGCAGCGCGCCGTTTTCTCATTAAGTAAAGAGAAAGGATTGAGGATCAAATTGAGGTTTTGGTTATGTTTCTATTATAGTCGTTTCGCACAATTTTTCAATTGATTTTTCATGCAATATTGCAGGAATTTGGCCGATCATTTTTGACACCTTGCACAATAACCTTTTCTTCCCTTTATGCAATCCGCTACGCTTGCTGATCAGTCCCGTTCGGGCAGGTAGCGGTATTCGTTGCTTTTGGCGAGCGGTTTATAGGCCGGACGCATGATTTTGCCGCCCGTTGTGACCTCTTCCAGACGATGCGCCATCCAGCCGACGATACGAGCCGTGGCAAACAGCGGGGTGTACAGCGATTTGGGCAGGCCAAGCATTTTGTACACAAAGCCGGAATACAGGTCGACATTGGCGCACATCGGCTTATCCAGACCCTTCTTTTCGCGGAATACATCGGGCGTCAGCTTTTCCACCAGCTCCAGCAGATCCATTTCGTCGGTCATGCCCTTCTTTTCGGCCAGCGGACGCGCCGCGTCCTTGAGCGCTACCGCACGGGGGTCGCTCAGCGTATAAATCGCGTGCCCCATGCCGTAGACCAGACCCGAACCATCGCCGGCCTCACCGTCGAGCACCCTGGCGAGATAAGCGCGCACCTCGTCCTCGTCCTTCCAGTTCATGATATTCGCCTTCATCTCCTCAAACTGGGTGACGACGCGCAGGTTTGCGCCGCCGTGGCGCGGACCCTTGAGCGAGGAAACCGCCGAGGCAATCGCCGAATAGGTATCCGTGCCCGAAGAAGAGGTAACGCGCACGGTGAACGACGAGTTATTGCCGCCGCCATGCTCGGCGTGTAGAATCAGGCAGCGGTCGAGCAGCTTGGCCTCATCGTCGGTGAACTGACCGTCCGGACGGATGAGGTGCAGGATGTTCTCCGCGGTTGAACGGTTGGGATCAGGCACGTGCAGGAACATGGAGTCGCCGTCAAAATAGCGGCGCTTGGCCTGATAGGCGTGCGAGATGATGACCGGGAACTTGGCCGTCAGGCTGATGCCCTGCCGCATGATATTCTCGACCGTTGTCTCATCCGGGTTCGCGTCATACGAGTACAGCGCGAGTGTCGCCGCGGCCAGTTTGTTCATGATATCCCGGCTGGGCGCGCGCATAACCATATCCTCGGTAAAATTCTCAGGCAGGGCACGTTCCAGACCGATGGTGTGCTGAAACTGCTGCAGCTGCTCGCGGTTGGGCAGCGAACCGCACATCAGCAGATAGCCGACCTCCTCAAACCCGAAGCGGTTTTCCTGCTCGAGTCCGCGAATCAAATCATAAACGTTGTAACCGCGATAGGTCAAACGGCCCTCGATCGGCTCACGCTCGCCCTCATTGAGGATGTAGCCGTGTACGTTGCCAAGACGCGTCGCGCCGACAAGCACGCCCGTGCCGTCCGCGTTGCGCAGGCCGCGCTTAATGCCATAACGAGAGAAAAGCTCGGCTGGTATCTTAGTATTCTGGCGGAAGCTCTGACAAAGCTCGGAAAGTAGTTCTTCCTTAATAAAATTCGGTTGTGATGTCATCGGGCTTTCTCCTTTCTGTTTCTTGCGATGGATAATGAATATATTGTAACGCAATCCTGCAATGATGTCAAACTTCCCCTCTTGGAACAACTTACAAAAAGCGGAGTTTTCGCGCTTTTCCGGCTGTTCACAATGGTTGTACGCAAGAGCAGCATGTATAAGCTGCAAACAGTTTGATACGCTAACAACCAAAAACGCTCTTCCCGAAGGAAGAGCGTCAGGCTTGTCAAATCGGAAACACCATTCTAATTTGAACCGATTTAGAAAATAACGACGGCCGTGCCAATCGGGATATTATCGTAAATCCACTTAATATCTTGATCGTACATACGGATGCAGCCGTGGGAAATCGGATAGCCGATGCTCGAATCCATCAGCTTGGTCGTGCCGGGATAGTACAGGCGGGAATGGAACGCATAGCCCGTGCCCGGATAGAACCCGACAACCGGTTTGCAGGTATACGTTTCCGTCGTCCAGCCGGCGGCGGACTTGTAGGAGACCGTGGTAAGGCCGGTCGGCGTGGGCGAGGTATCCGCACCCGTACCCACCAGAGTGGAGCGATGCAGCTTCCAGTTGCCCGCAGAACCGGTGAAAATATTGACGTGCTGATAGGCGCGGTTAATCCAGATGAGGTAATTCGTCTTGCTCGAATAGCCCTTGGCGTTAATCCACACCTCTTTTTCGTAGTCCTTGTAGTCGTTATTGATGGCGTATTTTGCGGTGTAATTGCCCTTATACTCGTGCGACACCAACGCCATAATGCGGTTTACGTCCCGCTGATAGTACCACTCATCCGAATAGTTTTCAATCGGCACGGTCTTTTCGACATAGCGCTCCTCGTTTTCTCCGGTTGAGTGATTAAAATACGTCAGCTTAAAGCCCATGGTCACGCTTTTGGCCATGTCCTTGGTAAACTCAAAGCCGGTCGTGATTTTGGAGACAGTATTTGCGGCCAGCTCAAACGAATCGTTGCCGAAGCCGTCCATCGCCTTGCCGTCGCGGTACCACTGCGCACTGCACAGCTTGGGGTCGGTAACGCCGCTGAACTTGACCTGCGTGACCAGCTGGCCGCCCGCCGTCACCTTGGTGGGCACGCCCATTTCGAGCGTCACGCCTGCAAGGCCGTTGTCGATGTTCTCGATATGCGAATCCGCCGCCAGCGTAATTTCACTGCCGACCGCGCGCACATCAATGCTGCCGGCCTTGCCTGTGCCGTCGATTTTGGCGCCGCGGCCGGATACGGTCATCGTATCGACCTGACCGTTCATGGTCAGCGCGGTGTTCACCGCGGTGGACGCAATCGACACCACCGCCGCAGAACCGTCCACCACGATGGTGTTGCCGCTGCCCGTGACGGTGAGCGACGCAGCCTGCACGCCGGACAGCCGGATGGTGCGGTTGGACGCGGTGATTTCAATATTCTGCGCGTTGCCCAAATAAGTAACTGCCCCGCCCTGTCCGGCGAGCACGAGCGTCGAAACCGACGCGCCGTCTGCCAGGGTCAGCGTTGCGCTGCCTGCCGCGTCAACCGCGAGCAGATTCAGCGAGGTCATGCTATCTGCGCGGAACGAGGCGTTTTCCATGCCCTTGAGCACGAAACGGTCGGTCGCAGACACGCCGGACAGCACGATTTCGTTCGCACCGCAGGCGAAAACACGGTCGCCGTCCGGCAGGGCGGAATTGAGCGCCGTGTCGCTTCCAATCAGCGCACCGCCGATGAGCGGAATCAAATCATCCTTTTCCGCGGGGAAATTGGGCACGATGCGCAGCAGCATGGTGACAAACTCCGCACGCGTCAGCTTGGCGGAGGGGTTGAGTGCCCCCTTATTGTCGCCCTTGACGATGCCCGTACCGACCAGTGCGGCCGCGGCGCGGCGCTGCTCGTCCGTCATGCTGCCGGCATCAGGGAAGGCGGATAGCGCGTCATCCGGAGACTCGGCACGTTCGTACACAAATGCGCGGGCAAGCAGCACAAATGCCTCCGCGCGGGTCGCGTTCGTATCAAAATTGCGGGTGTCGGACGGGTCGATTAACCCGAGATGCACGGCCTTGGCCACCTCTTCGGCGTACCAAGCGCTCTGCGGCACCTGATGCAGGCCCGAAATATCAGCAGCGACCGTCGCGCCGAGGGTGCGGTTTAAAATGGTCAACGCTTCCGAGCTTTTCACTGCATGGTCGGGCAGCAGCTTGCCGTCTGCCCCCTTCAGCAGGTTCAGCTCCACTGCGCGGCGCAGTTCGGCTTCGGCCCAATGGCCGGTCATATCCGGAAAGGCGGCCTGCTCTGCGGACTGCTCGTTCAGCGGCTCCGCCGTCGGAACCACTGTGATCGCGCGCCCGGCGGGTGCAATGGCATCGCCTGCGGTGGTGTTTTCGTCCGGCACGGCCGTGCCGGTTTGTGTCGTCTCCGTCGAGGCATCCGCTGTGTCCGTCCCTGCGGCAGCGGCACTCGACAGCAGCATCGCTGCCGCCAGAAACGCACAGAAAAGTCGTTTGCTCAAGATTGCTGTTCCTCCCTAAACTTGGACCTATCGCCCATACTACTTATATTGTACGGTCAGCACCTGACAGTGTCAAGAAACGATACGACAAAAAAACTGCTATTTTCCACGCTTTCCCCGCATAAATCAAGCAAAGGTTTACAATGGAATGCGGGCGTGCTATACTATCATAGGATTTTTATATCAACAGCGAGGGGGACATTAATCATGCTTTGCAAAAATTGCGGCAAAGAGCTGCCGGTTGCGGGCAAATTCTGTCCGTTTTGCGGTGCGCCGACCGAAATCGTCGGCGTAAACGACGAAACCGCAGTATTCACGCCCATCCCCGAGGAAAACACAACGCCAAAGGCGGACGATCCGTTCGGCTCTCCCATCGACACCGCTGCGTTCGACGCAGCCATGCAGGGCGACCGCCGTGCCGCACAGCCGGCCGATCCGCTGGCAGACACCGGCGAAACGCCTCAGATGCCGCCCATCGACGTGCCGCCCGTGCGCCGCGCTGCACCGCAGTCCGCGTCTACCGCACCGCGCACCACCTATTTTGAACCCGATCCGTCCGACCGGCCCTACAAAAAGCCGAGCAAGGGCGCAAAGGCCGGCGTGATTGCGCTGGTTGTCGTGCTCGTCGTTGCGCTGATTGGCGGCGGCGTTTGGTTCGCCATGTCCCGCCGACCGGATGAAAACATCACCGCGGCCGAAAAGTACATGGAACGCGCCAAGTTCGACGATGCGCTCGAAGCCTATCAGGCCGCGCTTGCGGATGCGAAGGACCCGTCCTCCATCCAGCTGCAGATCGACCTGCTCAAGAGCTATCAGCAGGGACGCGACGCGGTTGAAAGCGGCGACTACAGCTCGGCGCTGGCACTGCTGACCGACCTGAAAAACCGCATCACGGACACGACTTCTCCGCTGTATGACGCGGTTGACGAGCTGATTACGCAAGCCAACCAGAAGCAGAGCGAGAGCAAATTTGCCGCCGACCTGCAGCAGGCGGTCGACTATATCGCGAGCGACAAGCTTGACGCCGCGGCCGGTCAACTCGATGCACTGGCGAGCGACGGCAGCCTTACGTCCGAACAGAAAAAGCAGATTGAGGACGTGCGCAAGACGCTGACCGAGAAGCAGGACGCTGCCAAGCGTCAAGAGGAAACGGCGCAGGAGCAGGCCAAGCAGAAGGACGCCTTCGTCACCCAGATCGATCAGCTTGAGGAGTTTGACAAGAAGCTGTCCTCGGCTTCGTCAACGGCTGAGCAGCTTGAGCTGACCTCGTCCTCCTTCGACGCGTGGGATACGCTGCTGAACAGCATGTATGACCACCTGCAGACCTCGCTCAACGCGGATGCTTATGCTTCCGAGGAAAGCCAGTACAAGGACTGGGTCAAGGAGCGCGACACCGGTGCGGAAAGCGCGGCAAACGATGCGCTCAAGACCTTTGACGACAAAAACAGCGATGAAGCCAAGACCGCGGCCAATCTGGCGCGCACCAGCTTTAAGCAGAGCTACACCAAGAGCCGCTGCTACCGCGTGCTTGACAAAATGTAACAAGTGGGTCTAGGGGACTTCGGAAGTCCCCTAGATACGGCGGGCGGTTTGCAAGGAAACCCCGATACCCGAACGACGCCGCCCAAGGCGGCTGGGTCGGGGCGTAAAAGCCGGGGCAAAGCCCCGGTTTTTACTTTTTTATGTCGCTGCGCTCCTTTTGGAGAACGGAAAACGGACGAACCATTTGGTTCGTCCGTTTTTTTAGACGCGCTTTGCGATATGGCGCACTACGCGACGCGCACGCGGGCGCTTGCCCATCGTGCCCACGCCGACCAGCAGCCCCGAGACGGCCAGTCCATAGGCGATTTCGCCCACCGTTGTGACTCCCGCGTCCGATGCGCCCGCTGTCAGCAGCAGCAGTACCGCTCCCGCAAGCTGAATGGCTGTGTATGCTGTTTTCATCCCGTCCGTCCTCCAGTTGCTGTTTTGATACCTTTATTCTACCCAACAGCTCGTCCGTTAAACCGGACTTCGGCATGAAAAAAGAGACGGGATTTCCCCGTCTCTTTGCTGATTAATACCCTTTTTCGACTGCTGCGGTCAGCACCTTGCTCGCCACCGTGCCCGCGACGGACGCACCGCCGCCGCCCTGCTCGACCAGCACAATGAACGCATACGGCGTTTCGGGATCACGCAGAAAGCCGGTGAACCACGCGTTCGGACTTTTATCCGCGCCGATTTCGGCTGTGCCCGACTTGGCGCAGATGTCCATGTTCGGGAAACGATCCTGCCCGTAGGTCGCAATGACGTTGTTGTGCATCATGTCCGCGATAGTATCCGCCGTGTCGGCGGCAATCAGCTCGGACGACTTGCGCGGCGCGTACACGCCGGTCGGCAGACCGTAATCAGTCGTGGATTTCTCAATCAGGCGCGGAATGGCCGCCTTGCCGCCGTTTGCAATCGCACCCATATACAGCATCATATTAATGGGGCACATCGCATCCTGCCCCTGTCCGACGCCCGCCCAGGCAAGCTGGTTTTCCGTGCCATCGAACTTGAAGCTGCCCTTGGAGGTCTGGATGCCGTCCACCCGCATGGCCGTGGTCAAGCCCGCCGCATCGGTGTATTTCGCCATCGTCTTGCCGCCCATCTCGGCCGCAAGCTGTCCGAACACACCGTTGCACGAGACGGCAAGGGCGGATTCGATGTCCAGCTCGCCGTGCGCATAGGGGCAGGTGACCGCGTCGCCGCCGACATCGACCGAGCCGGTGCACGTCCAGTGGCGCGAAAACAGGTCGGGCAGATTTTCAATCGCAGCGTTGAGCGTGACGACCTTGAAAATCGAGCCGGGCGTGGTATTTGCGGACAGCAGACGGTTGACGTACACACCGTCCCACTGCGGATCGTCCGGATCAATGCTCGGCGGGTTGGCGGGGTCAAAGGTTGGCGTGGATACCATGCACAAAATTTCACCCGTTTTATAGTTATAAACACCAACTGTGCCGTTTTTGCCGCCCAATGCCTGATAGGCGATATTGTTCAGATATGCGTCAATCGTCAGATAGACCGAGTTACCGCCGCCGAGGGGCGAATACGCGCCCGTGAACAGGTTGTAGCCCGAAAGCTTGTCGGCAAAGGCGGTCAGCGCACCCGCGCCGATGTTGCCCGCCGGGTCACCCACCGCGTGCAGCGTGGCACGCCGCACGTCCGCACTGTCAAAATAGCTGCGGCTGCCGTCCTCATTGATCCACGTCAGCACATCGCCGTCACGGTCGAGAATGGTGCCGCCCTTGAGCTGGCCGGAGGAATTGTACAAATGCCGGTTGGACGGGAAGGACGCCCAGTCGCCGCCGTCCACCGCAAAGCGGAAGCAGAACACCGCAAGGCCGAGGCCGAGCAGGCCGGCGAGAATCAGGCAGAATACCGTTCGTTTTTCGATTTTCCGCATGGCTTACTCCTCCCCTCTCAGCTCGCGCCGCGGGGTCAGCTTGACCGCGAAGGACGCATTTTGTCTGGTGTCGGTCGCCTTCAAAAAGGCGAGCATGCCCCACGCCGACAGCATCGACGAGCCGCCGTTCGACACGAACGGGAAGGTCACGCCGGTCAGCGGCAGGATATCGACCGCGCCGAACACGTTCAGGCAGGTCTGGAACACGAGCAGACTGGTCGCGGCACAGGCTGCGATGGTGTAAAAGCTCGACCGTCCGGCGCGGCAAGCACGCACGGCGAACACGGCGAGCGTAATGATGCACAAAACGCTCAAAACCGCGATAATCAGCCCCCATTCCTCGCACAGCATACCGAAAACAAGGTCGGTATCGGCGGCAAATATGCCAGAAAGCCAGCCCTTGCCCGCGCCGACGCCAATCATTCCGCCCGAGGCCGAGGCTGACATCGTGCGCACCTGCTGAAAGCCCTTGTCGGACGCATCCTCCCACGCGTGCCCCCAGACCGCAAAGCGGCTGGCGACGTGGGGCTTGAGCCGCAGCAGCATCAGGCCGCCGATGCCGCAGCCCGAGCAAATCAGGGCGAGTGTCGCAAAGTCGCCCGAGCGCAGATAGGCGATGACGAGGAAGGTGACGAAGAAAATGAGCGCCGTGCCGAAGTCATTCTGCAGGGCGAGCAGGCCGCCGCACGCGGCGGTCAACACAATGAACATCCACAGGTTGCGCTTGTTGAACAAACGTTCAAGCGTTGCCGCACCCGCAAAAATGTAGCAGATTTTTGCGATTTCGGAGGGTTGGAACGAAAAACCGCCGAACTTAATCCAGTTTTTCGCGCCGTATTCACCCGTGCCGATGACGAGCGTGATGGCAAGCAGGAATATCGCGCCCGCCGCCATGACCCAGCGCACCTTTTGGGCACGCGGCAGGTCACGCAGGAAAAAGCCGAGCACGAGAAAGACGAGCAGTCCCATTAAAATGGAGATAAACTGCTTAAACAGCGACTCCGGCGCGGACGAACCCGTAATCGCAAGCGACAGCGTACATAAAAAGAAGGCGATGGTCTCCATTTCAAAGCCGATGCGCCGGAACATCCGCAGCGCGAGGAAATACGCCCAGCACACGATGGTGAAGGCGAAAAACGTCAGCGGGATGGTAATGGTGGCCTTGTCGCCTGCGGCGACAATGAGCTGCAGCGCGGTCAGCACCTGAAACAGCGTCAGCAGCACAAGCGCGCCCCACATGCCGGCCGGACGGCCTTCCATGCGGCGCTCATACATCTGCTCGCGCTTCTCTTCGGCTAAAATCGGCGTCATCACCGCGGGAATACCGCCGAAGGTGAGCGTGTCGCCGTCGTTGACGAGGGCATACTCGTCCACATCCAGACCGTTTACCTGTACGCCCCCGGTGGAATTGAGGTCATACACTGTCCACGAGCCGTCATCGTCACGGATGAGGGCGGCGTGCTGGCGGGACACCGACTGATAGCCGAGCTGCAAATCGCAGGCCGGAGCGCGGCCGATGATATTCTCCCAGTGGGTGATAGGCAGACGCGCACCGTTGTTCATCGTCAGGTAGCCCCAAACCTCGTCCGGGTGCTTGACCTTCCAGAGCGAGCGAATCGCGCCGACCAGAATCATCAGGGCGAGCAGCGGGAACACAAACCGCACAACCGTCGTGTACCACGCGCCGACCAAGGGATTTTCCGAAAGCAGTGCGGTCAGGCTGTCGAGCATGCTCTGCAGTCCGTCATTAATTGCTTGCATAAATGTCCTCCCTTCGAGGAAAAAACCGAATTTTATATCATATTATTATATCACATCTGTCAAGACATTTTATCCCATTTTGTTAGCAATGTAAAGCAATATCAGGTGAAAATTTGACTTTTTCTGCGCTTTCTGGTATAGTGGTCAGGCTACATAATTTAAAAGCGACAAACGAAGTCTGTAGGAAAAGTGGGAATTCCCACTGCCGAAGGAGCAAAACTCTCAGGCGTCCGGCCGAGCCGGATGAAGACTATGGATGGATGTGGCTCTGGAGAAGTCTCTTTAGTGAGATGCCGAAGGTGCAAGGCGGGCGAAAATCCGCTAATCTCTCAGGCAAAAGGACAGAGTATGAGACCGGTGGAACCCCGTTTTTTCGGGTTATCCGCCGAATTTTCAGAGCCAAATTCCGCGGGGGACACGTGCGGGGTTTGGCATTTTTTTGTTTGGCGCAAAAAAAGATGAAAAAGGGGTATGTAAGAAGTGGCAATTATCGAAAGTATCGTTGACGTGGTCAACAAGGTGTTGTGGGACTACCTGCTGCTGTTCCTGCTGTGCGGCACGGGCATCTATTTCACCATTCGTCTCAAGTTTATTCAGGTGCGCAAGTTCGGCGAGGGCATGCGCCGTCTGTTCGGCAACTTTTCGCTGCGCGGCGACAAGGCCGGACACGAGGGCATGTCGTCCTTCCAGGCGCTGACCACTGCAATCGCGGCGCAGGTCGGCACGGGCAACATCGCCGGTGCGGCAACCGCCATCGCCTCCGGCGGCCCGGGCGCGATTTTCTGGATGTGGGTTTCCGCGTTTTTCGGCATGTCCACCATTTACGGTGAAGCCGTGCTGGCGCAGAAGTTCAAGACAGTCGGCCCGGACGGTCACGTCACCGGCGGCCCGAGCTACTACATCCGCGCGGCATTCAAGGGCAAGTTCGGCAAGTTCCTTGCGGGCTTTTTCTCGGTCGCCATCATCCTTGCGCTTGGTTTTATGGGCAACATGGTGCAGTCCAACTCCATCGGCGGCGCGTTTGAAAACGCGTTCGGCATCAAGGCTGTCTATGTCGGCATCGCCTGCGCGGTCGTCGCGGCGTTCATTTTCCTCGGCGGCGTGGGGCGTATTGCCTCCTTCACCGAGAAGGTCGTGCCGCTGATGGCGGCGCTTTACATCGTCGGCTGTGTGGCGATTCTGTTCATCAACCACGAAACCGTGGGCTTTGCATTCAAGCAGATTTTCGTGATGGCGTTCAATCCGCAGGCCATCACCGGCGGCGTAATCGGCATTTCCGTGCAGAAGGCGATGCGCTACGGCGTGGCGCGCGGCCTGTTCTCGAACGAGGCCGGTATGGGCTCGACCCCGCACGCGCACGCACTTGCTAAGGTGGAAAAGCCCGGCGATCAGGGCGTTGTTGCAATGATTGGCGTGTTTATCGACACCTTCATCATCCTGACGCTGACCGCGCTGGTTATCATCTCCTCCGGCCTGTGGGCGGATGGTCACACCGGCTCTGTTCTCGCGCAGGAGGCCTTTAACGCGGCGTTCGGCTCGTTCGGCAACGTGTTTATCGCGATTTGCATGCTGTTCTTCGCATTTTCGACGATTATCGGCTGGTATTTCTTCGGCGAGACCAATGTCAAGGCGTTGTTCGGCCAGAAGGCGGTCAAGATTTACGCGGCAATTGTCGTCCTGTTCATCATCCTCGGCTCGACACTCAAGGTCGATCTGGTTTGGAACATGTCCGACATGTTTAACGGCTTGATGGTCATCCCCAACCTCATCGGTCTGCTCGCGCTCTCCGGTCTGGTGGTCAAGATCAGCAAGGACGAGGACAAGTAAACAAGAGCGAAACGGCGCATCCGTCAGCGTCCATAATTTTAAGGCATCACTGCTCATTGGAGCGGTGATGCCTTAATTTCGTAGTATGCTCAGAATCTCACTATAGATTAGAGTTTAGCAATTTCTCTCTATGCCCAAAACATCATAGTATTCATCGCTGAATTTGATATGACTATCATCAAAATCTTTTTGTATTGCCTTAACATATTCAAAAGGATTTTCTATAGGGGACAACTCCAGCTCTTTACTAAGCAATAGCAATACTGCTTTTTGTTTCCCCG
Source organism: Butyricicoccus sp. Marseille-Q5471 (assembly GCF_951230135.1). GTDB lineage: Bacteria > Bacillota > Clostridia > Oscillospirales > Butyricicoccaceae > Agathobaculum. The sequence continues at coordinate 219,155 of NZ_CATNVC010000003.1, forward strand.
TCTGAATGGCTCGTTCATCTTGCATATGTTGCTCGAATTGCTCTTTATCCATCCAAACAATTTGCTCAACTGGATTTGTCGAACCACAAGCCAAAATGAGCCGCATAAAGTCAGAAAAGTTCTTAGCCAATGGATATACGTTTTTATCTGCACAACTTTCAGGGTTTGATGCAAATATCATTTCACCATATTCGGCAATGGCACAATACAGAATGCATCCTTCAAATCCTATCACTTTTGCATTGACCGGATAACAAAAGTAGGGCGACGACAAATCACCATTTTCCAGGGATATTAAACTGCCATCAATACACAGACTCTTGTATTTTTCAAAAAGAGTATTCAAAGTATGACCTCCTCGCAAAATATAAACAATCTACTGCCCCTCATTATACCAGTACTCAATGACCATCGCAACCACTGCACCGCTGTGACAAAATACGTCATGGTATGACAATCCGGAAAGTGTCCCAATCCCCCGAAAAGCGAAAAACGGCAGCCATGAAAGTGCATCATGGCTGCCGTCTTTTGAAACATCCTTATTAGACTGAGGCATTTGGCTGTGCCCTTTTTTATGCACAGGCTTGTGGATAAAAGGGTGGAATCAGCTTTTGCTCTTGGGCTTTGAGAGCAGTGCGAACAGACAGCCGAACACAATCGCCGCCGCGATGCCGCCCGCCGCGCCCGTTACGCCGCCGGTGAACGCGCCGAGCAGTCCCTGCTCCGCAACCGCCTTGGCAACACCCTTGGCCAGCGAGTAGCCGAAGCCGAGCAGCGGCACGGTCGCGCCCGCGCCCGCATAGTCCACCACCGGCTGATACAAACCGAAACCCTGCAAAATAACGCCCAGCACGACGAGCGTGACCAGAATGCGCGCGGGCGTCAGCTTGGTCTTGTCAATCACGATCTGGCAGATTGCGCAGATCAGGCCGCCGACCCAGAATGCGTTGAAATAGTCCATCCAGTTCATGATTTCCCTCCTCTTTCAAGCACAACCGCGTGGCACACGCCCGCGATGGCCTGTCCCTGCTGAATCGAGGTCGGACTCATCAGTGCGCCCGTGCCTGCAAAAATCAGGCGGCGGATTTTGCCCTCGTGCATGTCGCGCAGCAGCGGGCCGCACAGCACGCAGGCCGAACAGCCGCAGCCCGAGCCGCCTGCATGCGCATCCTGCTCTTCCTTATATAATAGGCTGCCGCAGTCGGAATAAACCGGGGTGAGGTCAAGGTTCTCCTGCTCCCGCAGCAGCGTCAGCACCAAATCCGCGCCGACGTGACCGAGGTCGCCGGTGACGATGCAGTCAAAGTCGGTCGGCTTGGCGTTCATGTCACGCAAAAGGCGCGACAGGGTGTCACACGCGGCAGGCGCCATCGCGGCACCCATATTGCTCGCGTCCTTGACGCCCATCTCGACCTGCTGGCCGAAAATCGCGTGTGTGACGCGGATATCGCTTCCCATCTGCCCCAGAACAGCCGCGCCTGCCGCTGTCGCCGTCCACTGGGCGGTCGGCGAACGCTGTCCGCCGTAGGCGAGCGGAAAACGGTACTGCCGTTCGGCCGAGCAGAAATGTGACGATGCCGCCGCGAGCAGACGCCGTGCCGCGCCGCCGTCAATCAGGCACGAGCCGAGCGCCAGGCCTTCCGCCATCGTCGAGCACGCGCCGTACAGACCGAGATACGCCGTGCCCGAATCGACCGAGGCCAAGGCCGAGCCGATGCACTGGTTGAGCAGATCGCCTGCGAGAATCATATCCAAATCGCTCGCCTGCATGCCGCCCTTTTCAAGCGCGAGGTCAATCGCCTTCTTTTGCAGATGGCTTTCTGCCAGCTCCCACGATTTTTGATCGAACCGGTCATCCTGCGCAACCAGATCAAACCGCTTGCCCAGCGGGCCTGCACCCTCCTTCTGGCCGACCGCGGCCGCATGTGCGAGCACTGCGGGCGGATTTTCAAACCGAAGCGTGCGCTCGCCAATCCGTTTTGCCATTAAGCGCCGCCCCCTGTCTTACAAGTCGTCTGGCCGAACATCATGCCAAATTCCCCTCTCTGAAACGTTGTGTGTACGGGAGAGAAGTTTCGTTTTCCCTCTCTTGCGCCGATTATGCGCCCTGCATAATGACTAAAATCAGTCCATAAATCACGCTCGCCGAAATGCCGTAAACCAGCACCGGCCCCGCGATGGCAAAGAGCTTTGCGCCCAGACCGAGCACCAAACCTTCGCTTTTGAACTCCATTGCGGGCGACACAATGGCATTTGCAAAGCCGGTAATCGGCACAATTGTACCTGCGCCGGCATGCTTTGCGATTTTTTCATACAGGTGCAGGCAGGTCAGCAGTGCGCCGATGAAGACCATCGTGATGGAGGTCGCCGCCGCGCTGTCCGCAACGGATAGGCCGCGCGCTTTGTAAAAGCTGCTCACGCCCTGACCGACCATACAAATCAACCCGCCGATTAAAAATGCCTTCAGGCAGTCCTTCCACAAGGGCGAATTCGGGCTTTTCTGCTGCAGCATCTGCTGATATTGTTCCTTATCTAAATTCATGCAATTCTCCCCTTTCGGTGTTGCCCTAGTATGCGCAGGCTTTTTATACTTATCCATCTGGCCTTATAAAATATTCGTAAATTGGATATTTAAAGAATGCCAATTATCGCGTATCATAAAGTCACAAATATAACAATCAGAGGGGGTAACTACAATGAAATCCACAAATAATCGCATTTCTCTGTATGATATTGTGATGGTTGGCCTCATGGCAGCGGTTGTGTTCGTTGTGACCATGTTCCTGTCCATCCGCATTCCGACACCGACCGGCACGACGATGATTAAGCTGGCCAACGCCTTCGTTCTTCTGTGCGGACTGCTGCTCGGCCCGGTGCGCGGCGGTCTGGCGGCGGGCATCGGTTCGATGTTTTTCGACCTGATGACGCCGGAATACGTGCCCGAAGCGTGGCTGACCTTTGTGCGCTTTTTCCTGATGGCGTGGCTGTGCGGCGTAATCGCGCACTGGGCGGGCGCACGGGCGAAGAAATTCAGCCGCAACCTGACCGCCTGCGTCGTCGCGGCCGTCTTTTCTGCAGTATTTTATATGTTCAAGGGCATTATCACACTGATGATCGGCGGCAGTGGCTTTGTTCCGGCGTTTATCGGCAATGTGCCCAAGCTCGTCACCTCGGTGCCGAACACGATTATCGCGGTGGTCGTCGCGATGGCGTTGCTGCCCGCGCTGCAAAAAGCGCTGTCCCACACCTCTTTCGGGCGTAAACCTACGCAAACCGCCGAAAAATGACACGAACCCCCGTCTTTTGACGGGGGTTTTAGTTTGTGCCTGCGCTGTTCCGATTATCCGCAGCGGCTCGGCTGGTTCTTGTCACATTAAACATACTTTTTAAGATAGTCAAAGTATATTTCTGATATCCGCTCAAAATACCGAAACTTTTTATAGGCTTTATCGGCAATTATTCGCGTTATTATGCCTATATTGCCGATTTTTTATTTTTGTAAACCTCAAAACTATGCAAAATACCAAATATGCCTTTACAAAGTATATTTCTGATGATATGATTAGCACAACAAATAGCCAACCCGAATCGGCATATTGAGAAGGAGAGAAAAGTTGTTATGAAAAAGACCAAGGTATTATCCGGCATGCTGGCCGGATGTATGTTAATGAGCGCACTGACCGGCTGCGGCGGCGGCAGCAGCGCAGACAGCGGCTCCACCCCCTCGGCAAGCGGCGGAGATGCCGCGGCTACACCCACCGGCACGGTTCGCATCATGTCCAACGTCACCGGCGGCAAGGACGATGCCGAAATGAAGCTGTTCTCGGAGGCACTGAGCAAGGCGACCGGCCTGACCATCGAAATTGAAAAGCCCGCTTCGGACTACAACAAGGTGCTGATGCAAAAGCTGCAGGGCGGCGAGGAATACGACCTGATTTATTGCGGCGCGAACGAGTACGTACAGCTGATTGATCAGGGCGCACTGCTTGATATTACCGACCGTGTCAAGAATTCCGAAATCCTGTCGAACAACATCGACCCGCAGGAATGGGCCGATATCACGGTGGACGGCAAGGTCTACGCAGGCTTCAACAAGAAGGAAGTGCACCGCGTGGTGCAGCTCAACCGCCAGATGCTCGAAGCGGCAGGCATTGACTACACCAAGATCGAGCCGACGCTCGACGGCTATTATAAGGTGTTCAAGGCGCTCAAGGAAAACAACACCACCAAGGACTTCTACCCCTTCAACTGCGTGCTGAGCGAAAGCTATGATCTGCAGCCGTGGTTCGCATCGGCCGGTCTATCCAACGGTGTGCGCGAGGTCAACGGCAAGAAGACCTGCGCTTATGCCACCGAAGAGGCCATTCCGGTTTGGGAATGGTTCAAGAAGCTGTATGACGAAGGTCTGCTCGACCCCTCCTCGTTTGTAGACCAGACCAAGGACATGCGTGCCAAGATGGAAGCCTCCTCGCTCAAGACCGCGGTATGCGTTGACTGGGCGGCATGGCTCGGCCTGCATAACTCCAACGCACTTGCGGGCGGCATATCGCAGGATCAGTACGAAATCGTCAGCCTGCCCGGCACCCAGACGCCGGACGGCAGCTACAAGCTGGTCAAGGGCTCGGCGAGCCTGTTCGCCGTACCGGCCAACGCAAAGAACGTGGACGGCGCAATCAAGGTGCTTGAGTATTTTGCAACGCAGGAGGGCGGCGAGCTGCTGTCCATCGGCATGGAAGGCAACGACTACACCAAGGAAGGCTCCGCCTACACCCAGACCGAGACCGGCAAGGCGCACGGCAACGACCACGGTGCTCCCGTTCCGATTTTCAAGGACTTTGTCAATCCCCTCGGCTACAACCCGGGCGTAGAGGAAGCCCTGGCACTGGGTCAGTACGCTTCGGTAGACCCCTCGCTCGCGGACGAGGATACCTATAAGAAGACCGTTGGCAAGTGGGGTATCAAGATGGTCAAGGGCGAGGTCAGCGCGGCTGACGGCGTCAAGGGTCTGTCCGACGAGCTGGCAACCCTCGGCTTTACCGACAAGTAAAATTCCCGTCTCTTTCATCTTTCTAAGAGGGGCGCCGAAGGCTGTCAGCCAGCTCCGGCGCCCCTCACTTTATCCAAATCAGGGAGGTCATTCGATTGAATCAACCGAAAACCGCGGTGCGCCGCCGTCCCGGCAAGCTGGTGCGCGCCTTACATAAACACCGTTTTATCTACTTAATGCTGTTGCCAATCGCCGTGTATTTCATCCTTTTTTCCTATTACCCGCTCGGGCTCGGCATTGTATCGAGCTTTCAGGATGTCAAGCTGCTCGGCAATGCGACCTTTTCCGGTCTGTCGAACTACCGCTATGTCTTTTCCAACCCGCAGTATTCGCAGGCCTTTGTCAATACGCTGATTGTCGGCATCGGCACGTTCGTGCTGCAGTTTGTATGGGGTCTTTTAATCGCCCTGCTGCTTAATGAGGTCAAAAACAAGGTCGCAAAGTCGGCCATTCAGTCGGTCACCTACATTCCGTATCTGCTTTCGTGGTCGGTTGTCGGCGGACTTTGGATTCTGCTCTTCTCCCCCTCCGGCATGGTCAACGGCTTTCTGGAGCTGGTCAAGGGCGCGGAATTTTCGCCCATCGTCTTTATGAGCGAGGCCTCCTTTGCCCGTGCGATTATGATTTTCACCGGCGCATGGAAGGGCGCAGGCTATTACGCCGTGCTGTTCCTTGCCGCCATCGTCGGCATCGACCCCTCGATCTATGAATCGGCTTCGATTGACGGCGCGTCCCGCCTGCGGCAGATTTTCCAAATCACCGTGCCCAATATCGTGCCGACGATGAAGGTCGTCGCCATGCTCGGCATTATGGGCGTGATGCGCAACTTTGACCAGATTTTCATCATGGGCAACGCGTCCATCTACGACAAGGTGCGCAACCTGCTTTACCTGATTTACACGGACGGCATCACGCAGTTCAAGATTGGCCCTGCAACGGCGGGCGCAACGCTTGTTCTGGTTGCAACGCTGATCATTTCTGCCGTTGCCCGCAAGCTGATGCGCTACGACGACACCTACGAAGATTGAGGAGGATTCCATGAAACGAACTAATCGCGGCATCCGCAACGAGCTGACCGCACCGCAGAAAACCATTGCGTGGCTGGTGCTCGGCCTGATCTTCCTGACTATGGCCATCCCGATGTGGAACGTCATCGTCATGTCCACCTCGACCGCGCTCGACGCGGCCGCATCCGGCATGAAGCTATGGTGGTCGAGATTTAGTCTGGAAGGCTACAAGTACGTATTTGAGGTCACCAAGCTCGCCCGCCCGTTCCTGAACTCGCTGTTTGTCTCGACCGTGGGCACAGTCATTCAGGTCGTGCTTTCCGCCTTTGCAGGCTATGTGCTCATTCAGAAGGAGCTGCCCGGCCGCAAGATAATCACCTCCTTTATCATGCTCACCATGATGATTCCCGGCGATTTGACGCTGATTTCGGTCTACCAGATGAATAAGCAGTTGCATTTGCTCAACAGCTACACCGGTCTGATTCTCAACGGCCTGATTTCCGGCTTCTCGATTCTGCTGATGCGCAACTACTTTACCTCCGTGCCCTATTCGCTGGCCGAATCGGCGCGGATTGACGGCGCAAGCGAGTTTCGCATTTTCGGCAACATCTATCTGCCGATTTCCAAACCCGGTCTTGCAACGGTGTTCTTTATTGAATTTGTCGGCAAGTGGAACAGCATCATGCTGCCCGCCACGTTGGTCACCGAGCAGAAATACTACACGCTGCCGCTCATGCTCAAGGCGATGATTCTGCAAACCGACGTTTCACAGTCGGGCGCGGCGATGACACCGGACAACGCCATTATGGCGGCAATCGTCATTTCGACCGTGCCGTTGCTGCTCATCTATGTGTTCGCGCAGCGCTTCCTGCTTTCGGGCATGACACTGGGCGCGAGCAAGGAGTAACACTACTTCTAGGGGACTTCATAAGTCCCCTGGATACGAAAGCAAGTTCCTTTGAACCTTGCTTTCGATATCCGAATGACGCCGCCCTAGGCGGCTGGGTCGTGGTGTAAAAACCGAGGCGAAGCCCCGGTTTTTACGGTATTTTATCGTCGCTGCGCTCCGGTGAGGGGCGCGAAAGGACTGCGTTATGGAACAAGAAATCAGCTTTACTTTGCACATTCCGCACGAAAAGGAGCGCACTTACTTTGAAATCCCCTTTTCTGTGCCGGAAAACGTGTGCCGCATTGATATTTCCTATGCTTATCCCCGCCGTCGCGACCATGCGGCAGACGGCTTCACGCTGTGCACCGAGGACAACATCGTCGATCTCGCCGTGCGCGACGGACGCGGGGAATTTGTCGGCTCATCCGGCTCGGATCGGAACGCCATCCATCTCTCGGCGTGGGACAGCGCGCAGGGCTATGCCCGCGTTGACACCCTGCCCGGCGAGTGGGCCATCATCTGCGGCGCGTACAAGATTGAAGCGGGCGGGCTCGATGTGGAATACACCGTTCGCTTCACCGAAAAGCGCCGCCGCCTGCTCCGGGGTGACACCCACATGCACACCCTCGGCTCGGACGGCTGCATGTCGGTCTACGACACGGCAAAAACCGCGCGGCAGCTCGGCATGGACTACATTTTTATCACCGATCACAACAACTATGCCCACAATCTGAACCTGCCCGCGCTAACGGATATCACCATCCTGCCCGGCACGGAGTGGACGCACTATCAGGGGCACGCCGGCCTTTTGGGCGTACCGCGGCCGTTCGGCTCGGCGTTCTGCGTCAATTCGCAGCAAGAGGCCGAGCAAAAGCTCGAGGAAGCGCACCAAAACGGCGCTTTGATCGTGTTAAACCATCCCTTCTGCCCCAACTGCGGCTGGCATTTCGGGTTTGATGTACCGTTCGACCTCATCGAAATCTGGAACGGCGGCACGGTCGGCGGCGCGAACAAGGCCTGCCTTGCATGGTGGCACGAGCAGCTATGCGCGGGCAGACACCTGCCCATCCTAGGCGGCAGCGACTTCCACCGCCCCGAACCGCTCGGCATGATCGGCCTGCCCTGCACCTGCCTGTATGCGCTCTCCCCCGCCCCGGCGGACATTCTTTCCGCCATCCGCGCGGGCAGCAGCTTTGTCACCGCCACCGCCAAGGGCCCGGTGCTCGATGCGCCGCTCGGCGAAACGCTGCCGCAGGGCGCACCGGTCGCCTTTTCCTTTGACAATCTTCGCGCGGGCGATGTCCTGCGCATACTGACCGACCGCGGCGCGGAGCAACTGATTTTCCCGCCTGCGGCACACGCCTTCTCGGCGGAACGGACGTTTCCGGACGCACGCTTCGTGCGCTTCGAGGTTGTGCGCGGCGACCTGCCCGTGCTGATCTCAAACCCGATTTACTTTTAACAGGGAATGGATTATAATGAAGATAATACTCGTATTTAAGACGCATTTTGACATCGGTTTCACCGATCTTTCCGCACATATCATCGATCAATACGCCGGAAAAATGCTGCGCGAGGTCGTGGAGACCTGCGACGGCACGGCCGACATGGGCGACCTGCGCTATGTCTGGACGATGCCCTCGTGGCCGCTGCGCGTTATGCAGCAGGCCGCCCCCGCCGACCGCGCCGCGCTCGACCGGCTGACTCAAAACGGTCAAATCGCCTTCCACGCGCTGCCCTTTACCTCGCACTTCGACTTCGGCGGCGTGGAAGACGCGATTTACGGCCTCGGCTGTGCCAAGGAGCTTGCCGCGCAGTACGGTCTGCCGCTGCCCGTCAGCGCCAAGATGACCGACGTCCCCGGCCACGGCCGCCTGCTGCCCACCATCCTTGCGGGCGCGGGTGTGAAATTCCTGCATCTGGGCTGCAACGAGTTTGCAACACCCCCCAAGGTGCCCCATCTGTTCCGCTGGCGCGGGCCGGACGGCGGCGAGGTCGTCACAATGTACGGCGCGGGCGGCTACGGCTCCACGCTGACGCCGCCGGAGGGCTGGGATTTCCCGGTCTGGATGGCGCTGATGCACACGCACGACAACTGCGGCCCGCAGTCGGCCGACATGCTGCGCGGCATGGTTGCGCAGGCACGCGAAACCTTCCCCGACGCGGAGATTGTTTGCGGCACGATGGATGATTTCTACCGTGCGCTCTCCGAATGCGACCTGAGCCGCCTGCCCGTCGTCGCGGGCGATCTGGCCGACACGTGGATTCACGGCGCAGGCACCTATCCCGCCGAGGTGCGGCAGGTGCGCCGCGCACGCGAAGCACTGGTGGCGGCGAACGCCGCCGCCGCGCTGTCCAAGCGAAGCGACGCGGACGTGCACGCCCACACCGCCGCGGCCTACGAAAATCTGATGCTGTTTGACGAGCACACCTGGGGACTGGACGTGAAAACCTGGCTGCCCGACCGTGTGTACGACAAGGCGGCCTTTGCGGCAGAGCGCACTTCTCCGTCCTACCGCCTGATGGAACGCTCGTGGGACGAGCAGCGCGTCCGCGCCTGCACCGCAGACGAGCAGAGCCGCGCCGCGCTTGCCGCTGCCTGCACAGGCGATGCGTTTTCCGCGCTCAACCCGAACGGCAGCGCGTTCACCGGCTGGATGCCCGCCCCCGAGGGTGAAAACATCTGCGGCGAGACGCGTGTGTACGCCGAAAATCTGCCCGCCCTGTCCGCTTCGCCGCTGCCCGCGCACACGCCTGCCGCGCCGCTCCGGCTGAACGGGGACACGCTTGAAAACCACCGCTATCTTCTTAAAATCGACCTGCAGCGCGGCAAAATCACCGAACTGTTTGATAAAAAGCTTGGCCGCGCACTGCTGCGCGAGCGCCGCGGCGTGGGCGTGTTTGACTACCGCTACGACCGCTACGGCGCAGACGATTTAACCGAATACCTGCGCACCTATGCCTACCGTTTTTCCGACTGGGGCGTGCGCGACAACGGCCGCGACAGCTATCCCGAATGCGGCCGCACCATCTGCACGCCGCGCTTTGAAAGCCTGTCCATCGACGGCGCGACCGTGTCGCTTCACTACCGCGGCACGGGGCACGAAGCCTTGGGCGACGCTGACCGTGTGACCGTTTCGGTTTCCCTGCCGCCCAAGGGCGATGAGCTGTTCGTACGCGTGCATCTGGACGGCAAAGCGGAAACTCCCTTTGTCGAATCCGGCTCGCTCGCCCTGCCGATGGCGGAGGAGCGTCCGCGCTGGCGCATGAACAAGAACGGCGACCTCATCGACCCCGCCGCCGACATCGTCGACCGCGCAAACCACGCACTCTACTGCGTCGAATCCTTTGCCTGCGCCGAGGACGAGCAAGGCGGCCTGTGCTGCATTTCGCACGACGCGCCGCTCTGCGCAATCGGCGAAACCGGCATTTACGCCTACCGTCCGCGCTACGAGGAGCACGAACCCATCCTCTATTGGAATCTGTTCAACAACATGTGGGGCACCAACTTCCCGCAGTGGTTGGGCGGCGATTTTACCTATGATTTTACCCTGTTCGGCTATCCGGACACCTGCGGTGGCGCGGTTTACGACCGTGCGCTTACGCTGACCCGCGGCGCGTTCGCCCTGCCGCTTGCCGAAAAGCACAGCCGCCTGACCCTGCCCGAGGGCGTGCAGGTGGTGCAGTACCTTGCGCAGGCGGACGGCTCGCGCGTACTCACCCTGCGCGACACCGCGCTGACCCCTCGCACGGCAACACTGTCCGCGCCCGGACGCGCCCTTGCTCCCATTGACCTGCGCGGCACGCCCGCGGGCGAAGAGACGCGGGATGCACTCTCCTTCGATCTGCCTGCATTCGGCATTCGCAGCTTTATCATCCGATAAAAGGAGTACAGTATGGTAAACGAAAAACATCTAACCCGCGTGCTGCACAAGGCCGAGCGGCTTGAAACCCTGTACGGCCGCTTGCTCTTTACGCCGGTGGGCGAGGTAACGGTCGGTGCGCTCGCGTGCGAGGAGCACCTGTACGCGCCGCCCGAAACCGGCTATGCCCCCATTTCCCGCGGCGGCAAATGGGGCGCGGAGTGGTCGACGCTCTGGCTGCGCGGCAGCTACACCGTGCCTGACCACCTCGCGGGTAAGCCGCTTTACGTGCTGCCCCGTCTGGGCGGCTGGGAGGGCTTTCTCTATCTGGACGGTGCGCCCCATGCGATTTTCACCACCAAGTACACGGTCGACACCCACGGCAACCACTGGGCGGCGCGCATCACGGCCGGCGCCCCTGCCGGCACGGCGCTCGACCTTGCCTTTGAATACTACGCGGGACACAACATTCCCGGCTGCCAGCCCTATGAGGACACCGGGCTTAAGGATTTCTCCCACACCTTCGAGGAAATCGCCGTCTGCGTCAAAAATCCTCTCGTTTCCGGCTTTGTGTTCGACCTGCACGTGCTCTGCTCGCTCGTCCGCGCCCTGCCGGAGGACAGCTTCCGCCGCGGTGACGTGGTGCGCGGCTTGTGCGAGGTTGTCGATGCGTGCGTTGCCGATCCGTTTGAGCACACCGACTGGCAGGACGGTCTGATCCGCGCGCGGGACATCATGCGCCCGCTGCTTGCGGCCAAAAATGCCGCCTCCGCGCCGATTACCCCGGTCGTCGGTCACAGCCACATGGACACCGCATGGCTCTGGCCGGTGGATGAAACCGTGCGCAAATGCGCGCGCACCTACGCAAACGCACTCGCGCTGATGGAGGAATATCCGGAATTTCGCTTTTTCCAGTCCTCCTCGTGCCACAGCGAGATGATTCGCCGCCACTACCCCGCCCTGTTTGAGCGCATTCGCGAGAAGGTGCGCGAGGGACGCTATGAGCCGGGCGGCGCGGTCTGGATTGAGTGCGATTGCAACATCACCTCGGGCGAAAGCATGGTGCGGCAGTTCCTTTGGGGACAGAAATACACCGAAAAGCACTTCGGCTTCCGCTCGAACAACTTCTGGCTGCCCGACACCTTCGGCTACTCCGCCGCCATCCCGCAGATTATGAAGGGCTGCGGCGTGGACTATTTCTTCACCACCAAGCTGTCGTGGAACGACACGACCGTGTTCCCCTATGACAGCTTCTACTGGGAGGGACTCGACGGCACACGCGTGTTCACCCACTTTAACGCCACACACTGCTATCCCGATCCCGAAACGCTCAGCCGCTACACGGCGGGCGCGGAAAACTTTACCCAGGAAATCAAAAACAAGACGGTTTCGCGCCGCAAGCTGATTGCCTACGGCTACGGCGACGGCGGCGGCGGTCCGGAATTTGAGAGCATTGAATACACAAAACGTGAAGCCGATCTGGACGGCTGCCCCAAAACCGAGCACTGCTCGGTGCAGGAATTCGGGCGGGAGCTCGAGCGCGAGAGCAAAAACGCGCCCGTGCACCACGGCGAACTCTACCTTGAGCTGCACCGCGGCACGCTGACGAGCAAGCACCAAATCAAGCGCAACAACCGCAAGGGCGAACAGGCGCTGCACGATCTGGAGGTGCTGACCTGCCTGCGCGCCGTGCAGCAGGATGCGCCCGCGGACGATGCCCGCATCCGTCCGCACATGGAAACGCTGCTCAAAAACCAGTTCCACGACATCCTGCCCGGCTCGTGCATCGAGCGCGCGCACACCGAAAGCATCGCTGAAATGGGCGAAATGATTGCGTCTGTCCGCGATTTGCAGCGTGAAACCCTCGCCGCCGACGGTGCAGGCTATACGGTGTTCAATCCGCTGGGCTTTGCGCGTGACGACACGGTTTATTTTGAATCGGGTGACGTGCCCGGTCAGACCTTTACCGACGTGTTCGGCCGCACTGTGACCGCGGTTGAAGGACTTTCCCTCCCCGCCTTCGGTGCTTATCCACCGACTTATGCACAGGCTGTGGAAAACTCTGTGGGTAACTTTATTTGGGACGAAAACACGATTGAAACTCCGTTCTATCGCGTGATATGGGATGAAAACGGCGGTTTAGCATCACTTTTCGACAAGCGAGCCGACCGCGAAGTGCGCTCCGGCCTGCCGCTCGGCACGCTGCTGCTCGCCGAGGACGTGCCCTACATGTGGGATAACTGGGACATCGACCCCGATATGGAGGATCGCTTCGCCCCGACCGCGCAGCTTATCCGCCGCGAGCTCGTGAGCGCCGGCGAGAGCCAAATCCGCTTCCGCTGCACCTATCGACTGACCGCGCTGAGCACGCTCACGCAGGACGTGGTGTTCTACGCCCGCCGTCCGATTATTGAGTTCCACAGCCGCTGCAACTGGAACGACAAGCATCTCTTCCTCAAGGCGGCGTTCGATACCGACATCCGCACCGATTTTTCCACGCATGAGATTCAGTTCGGCGCACTTCGCCGTCCGACCACCCGCAACAATGCACGCGAGCAGGCGATGTTTGAGACCTGCAGCCACAAATACACCGACCTTTCCGAGCCGCGCTACGGCGTGAGCATGCTCAGCGACTGCAAATACGGCGTGTCCGTGCGCGGCGGCAGCATGCGCCTGAGCCTGCACAAGGGCGGCCTGCGTCCGGACGACAGCAGCGACAGCGGCGTGCACGACTTCAGTTATGCCCTGCTGCCCCACGTCGGTGCGCTCTGCGCAGAGGAAACTGTGCGTGCGGCGTATTGCCTGAACAACCCGCCGATTGTCTTTTCCGGTGCACAAACCCTGCCGGAAACGCCGCTTCGCGTAGAAAATCCGAACATTATCATCGAGTCCATCAAGCCTCTGCACGAGACTGCCGCACGCGCCTTCGCCGTGCGCCTGTACGAGTGCGAGGGCTGCCGCACGAATGCCGCACTGACCCTCGCGCCCTATGTCACACGCGCCGAGCAGTCCAACCTGCTCGAGGAGGTCTTTGCACCGCTCAAACAAAATGCCCTGCAATTCCACCCGTTTGAGATCAAAACACTGATTTTACATTATTAAAGGAGGACAAACCCATGCTGAACAAAACCGATTACGACCGCCTGAAGGCCGCCTGCAAGCCCTATTTCGAGAACGCCAAAATTGCCGTCACCGACGAGGAGTGGGAGAAGTTTCAGGTCGCTGAATACGACCTCGGCTGCGTCGATGAAATCGGACTTGAATTGATTGAGTACGTCAACACCGCCCGCTGCTGCGCCAAGGAGCTGGTGCTGCTGCCCGGTCAGACCTGCCCGGAGCACCGCCATCCGCCCGTATGCGGCGAAATCGGCAAGGAAGAGACCTTCCGCTGCCGCTCGGGTCAGGTGTTCCTGTATGTCGACGGTGCGCCCAACGTGACCGACGAGACCATGAAGGCCGTACCGCCCCAGAGCCGTCCGCAGTACTTCACCTGCCGCCATGAGGTCATCCTGAATCCCGGCGAGCAGTACACCATCATGCCCAACACCATGCACTGGTTCCAGTCCGGCCCCGAGGGCTGCGTGGTTTCCGAATTCTCCACCTGCAGCCGCGACGAGTTCGACATCTACACCGATCCGGCCATCAACGCCGCGCAGGATCGCACGCTATGAGATACGACGTTGTCGCGCTCGGCGAAACGCTGATCGACTTCACGCCCGCAGGTCGTTCGGCGTCCGGTATGCGCCTATTTGAGCAAAATCCGGGCGGTGCGCCGGCAAATGTGCTCGCGGCGCTGGCCAAGCTCGGCAAAAAGACCGCTTTCATCGGCAAGGTCGGCCGTGATATGCATGGTGATTTCCTGCTGGAAACCCTGCAAAATGCACAAATTGACACGCGCGGCGTGATGCAGACCGACGAAGCGTTCACCACGCTTGCCTTCGTTAGCCTGACCGAGTCGGGCGAGCGCGATTTCTCCTTTGCCCGCAAGCCGGGCGCGGACACGCTGCTCTGTGATGCTGATTTGGACATGGAGCTGCTGCAAAACACGAACATTTTCCATGTCGGTTCGCTCTCTTTGACCGATGAACCCGCCCGCAGCGCAACCTTTTCTGCCATTCGCGCGGCAAAGGCGGCGGGCGTGGTCCTCTCCTACGACCCCAACTACCGCGCACTGCTCTGGCCCGATGTACAGACCGCAATTGATCACATGCGCTCGCTGCTGCCGCTGACCGACGTGATGAAGCTGTCGGACAACGAGTGCGAGCTGCTCACCAGCCTCGCCGACCCGGCGCAGGCGGCGAAGCACCTGGTTGCGGGCGGTATTCCGCTCGTTGTGGTCACGCTCGGCGCGGAGGGTGCGCTTGTCTGCACCAAGGATGGCGTGCAAACCGTGCCCGGTTTTGCCTGCGAAACGGTCGTTGACACGACGGGCGCGGGCGACGCATTTTGGGGCGCATTCCTGAGCATGCTCAGCGAATGCAGCAAGTACCCCGAGGAAATCAGCCTCGACGAAGCCGCAGACTTCGCACGATTTGCCTGCGCCGCTGCCAGTTTGTGCGTGGAAAAGCGCGGCGCGATTCCGGCGATGCCCACGCTGCAGGCGGTTATGGAGCGGCTGCGATGATTCGATTGATTGCTGTTGATCTGGACGGCACGCTGCTTGACCACCGCAAGCAAATCAGCGCGGAGAATGTGCGTGCTATCGCCGCCGCACAGGCGCAGGGCGTGCTTGTCACCGTGTGCAGCGGCCGCAGTCTGACCGAAGCCGCAGCCTTTGCCGAACGCGCCGGCTGCGCGGACCGCATGATTTGTGAGGGCGGCACGATGATTGCCGACCGCAGCACACTGCACATCCTCCAAAACTGGACTATGCCGCCCGAAAGCGCCTACGCTGCGCTCGATTGTTCGGCGGCGCACGGCCTTGCGGTCATGTACTATGCCAACGGCCAGATTGTGACGACCGCTTCCGCCCGCGACCGATTGTTCGCCGGAGACAACGGCTACATCGGCCGTCCGGAGGCGCTCGTCATTGTGCCCGACCTTGCCGCGCATGCCCGCAACTCGCATGCGCCGATTTGCAAGCTGCTTGCCTGCGGCGAGGAGAGCATGCTCGCCAACGTGCGCGCTTCGCTCGTTTCGCTGCCCGGCATCACGCTAACCAGTTCGGGTGAGGACAATTTCGAGGTTTTACCCGCGGGAACGGACAAGGGCACGGCACTTTTGCATCTGTGTGAGCAGCTCGGCCTGATGACGGACGAATGCGCCGCAATCGGGGACAACGAAAACGACCTGAGCATGCTCAACGCGGCCGGTTTCGCGGTCGCCATGGGCAATGCCCCCGCCGCCGTGCAGGCCTGTGCCGACTTCGTCACAGCCGACAACAGCTCCGACGGTGCGGCCAAGGCAGTTTGGCATATTCTGAGCCAAAACGAGGAGTAATTATGCTGCATTCCATTCAAAATCCTTATTTACACGTACAAATCTGCGATATCGGTGCAGAACTGCACAGCATCCGCGACCGGAACGGCCTCGAGCGGCTGTGGCAGGCCGACCCTGCAGTTTGGGATGCGCATGCACCGTTGCTGTTTCCGGTCATTGCACGGCTCAAAAACGAAACCTATTCGCTCGACGGCACACCTTACCGCATGCCGATTCACGGTTTTGCGGGCGCAAAACGGTTTTCTGTCACCGGGCAGCGCGAGAACTCCATCACCTTCACGCTGGAAAGCGACGCGGATACCCGCGCCTGTTATCCGTTTGACTTTGTGCTCACCGTGTGCTTTGCGCTCGACGGGCCGCGCCTTACCAAGACATGCACCGTGTACAACTGCTCTGCGTCCGTCATGCCCTTTGAACTGGGTGGACACGATGGCCTGTGCACCGCGCTGCATCCGGGCGAGCGCATGGAGGATTATTATGTCGAATTCCCAGGCAGCACCGTGCTGCACACTCGCTGTTCTGACGAAAACCTGATGCTGCTCGACCAGACGCGCGAAGTGCCGCTTGATGCAGAACGGCTGTATTTGACCCCGGAGGTGTTCGCGCTTGATGCGCTGATATTAGAAAACCTACCGGCATCCACCGTCACGCTTGGCAGCCGCAAGAGCGCGGAAAAAGTTACACTGTCTTTCGCAGGCTTTCCGTATCTTGGCGTTTGGAGCCGCTATTCGCCGCGCAAGGGCAATTATGTGTGCCTCGAGCCGTGGAGTGCGCTGCCTGACTGCGCCTATCTCGACACAGAGCTTGCAAACAAGCACGGTGTGCGTCTTTTACAGCCGAACGTGTGCGACACGCTGGCTTATACACTGGAATTTGAATAAAAACACATTGCAGGCGAGCAGCTACACGGCTGTTCGCCTTTTTTTGTCACATTTTTTTGTTTTGGCCGTTCTTATATAATATAACGATTGTGAGCTTGGATTTCCGTGCATCTCGCCCTTGTCCCCTCATTTGATTATTCGGGAAACCTGTGCTATGATTATTATAAATATGGAATTTCTTACAGTGGAGAAGGATATGCTACGAAATTACACCGCGCTTGCCCTACTTAATATTACGGTGATGGCACTTGTGCTTCACATGATTGCGAGCAGCAGCGTGCTTCCCAAGCGCTCCAGCCGTTTTTTTATGATGGCAATCAGCCTTACCATTGCGGCCATTGTGTCCGAAATCGGGACGCTGCACTGCGCCGCGGCGAGCAAGCCATACGTGCTGCTGCACAAGCTGTTTAACGTCATCGGCTTTGGCGTAACACCGCTCATTCCGTTGCTCATCAGCTTTGCCGTTGGTGAGAAACGAGGCAATCGCAATCAATTTTTGTTGATTCCCGCTGCACTTAATGCCCTGCTCTGCCTGCTTTCGGTGCGATACGGACTGATTTTTCGAGTGAGCGACGCCAACGTCTACTCCCGCGGGCCGCTCTTTTTTGTCTTTCTCGGCGCCTACTTTTTGAGCATTATCTGGATTGCGACCGAAACGCGCGATGCCGTCCACCGATATCAGGACAAATCCGGCTCGACGTTGCTGCTGATTTGTGTGTTCTTCGTAGTGGGTACCTCGGTGCAGCTGCTGTTTCCGCAGATTTATTTAACATGGGCCTGCGCGACGATGTCATTCCTAATCTACTATGCATTCTACTGCGAGCTCAGTCTCAAATTTGATCCCTTGACCCGTCTGTTTAATCGCCGCATGTATGAAAATTCACTGGAAAACCTGGCTGAATCTGCGTTTATTATAGTTTTTGATGTGGATGATTTCAAAATGGTCAACGATACCTACGGTCATCCTGCGGGCGATCAGGCGCTGGCCGTCGTCTCCACCTGTATTCTCGATGCATTTTCCGCCTTGGGTCGCTGCTACCGCATTGGCGGTGATGAATTCTGCGTTATCATTCCCGGACATGACGAGGACACCGTGCAGGCCGGTATCCGGCGGTTTTTGAAGCTGATTATCCGAGAACGGGCGGCAGATTATCGGCTTCCGCTGGTCTCTCTCGGATATGCACACTATGACCGTGCACACTCCGACCCCGCGAGCGCCATCGCGGCGGCAGACAAGCAAATGTATCAGTTCAAACAGCAGCGCAAGACCGATGCGGCCTGCTGATTTTTGCAAAACAAAGCACCGCGAAACCCGAGGGTTTCGCGGTGCTTTTCTCGTTATTTTATTATCCCAGACGCTCTTTGCGTTCGCGGCCGTCCCGCAGCAGCGCGGTGAGCGCTTCACGGTCGCCCGCGCGGATGACGCGGCGGTATTCGTCGAGATGCGCGATGATTTCGTCAATCTCGCGCGCAAGCGGCTCGGCGTTGCAGAGGAACAGCTCGCTCCACATGGTTTCGTTGAGCTTTGCAACGCGCGTTAAATCGCGGTACGAGCCCGCCGAATAGCCGTTGTGCTGATCGGCCTCGGGGCTTTTGATATACGCCGAGGAGACAACGTGCGCCAGCTGCGAAGTGAAGGCAATCATGCGGTCATGCTGCTCGGCGGTGCAGCGCACGGTCTGGCCGAAGCCGAGCGACAGAAAAAACGCTTCCAGCGCCTGCAAAACACCCTCATCGCTGCTCCGGTTTGGCACAAAAATCATGCTCGCGCCGTCAAACAGCGTCGGCATCGCGTAGTCAAGGCCGGAAAACTCGCGTCCCGCCATCGGATGCCCGCCGACAAAGTGCACGCCATGGTCAATGGCGGCCTGCTCCAAGCGGTCGACCATAAATGTTTTGACGCCGACCATGTCGACGATCACGCAGCCCTTTTTGAGCCTTGGCATCGCGTCCAGCAGCCAGTCGACCGTCGCCTGCGGATACAGGCCGATGATGATGAGGTCGGCCTCGCCGTAGAGCGCTTCGGCCGCGACCGCGTCAATGATGCCGTCCGCCTTGGCGCGCTCGGCCGTTTCGCGCGTGCGGTTCCAGCCCAGCACGCGGCAATCCGTGTGCCGCTTGACCGCGCCCGCCATCGAGCCGCCCATCAGGCCGAGGCCTGCAATCAAAACCGTTTCAAACATGGTGTCAATCTCCCTTTTTTGGTGTAATCCGGCACACGTTTCGCCACAAAGGCGGAATGCGGCAGAAAATGTACACGACGAGC
This sequence comes from Butyricicoccus sp. Marseille-Q5471, assembly GCF_951230135.1. Taxonomy (GTDB): domain Bacteria; phylum Bacillota; class Clostridia; order Oscillospirales; family Butyricicoccaceae; genus Agathobaculum. Next base: position 238,547 of record NZ_CATNVC010000003.1, read on the forward strand.
GCGCCCGCGAGATTCAAAATCAAATCGTCCACATCGCACGAGCCTGTGCCCGAATAGACCTGCGAAACCTCGACCGCCGTGATGGCGAGCGTCAGCGTTGCGGTGAAAAAGAAAATGCTGCGCTGCCAGCGAAACAGCGCGGGCAGGAAAAATCCCATCGGCGCGAAGGCGACGAGATTGCCCGCGAGGTTGAGCACGACCAGATACAGCGAAATATTGCCGTAGCCGTAGGCCGCAAGATAATCGTGAATGGTGCGCAACGGGACCAAGTTGACCGCGCCGAAGCTCAAATCAAGCGAAAAGCCCCGTCCAAAGGTGCTGTCGAAAAACAAAACGTTCATGAGCACCCAAATGTAATACCAGAACAGAATGAGCACATAATCGTGCATCCTTTTTTGCTTCTGCCCCGGTGTGACGCCGCAGAAAAACGCAAGCGCGAGCAGTCCGGCGAAGACGGCGGCAAAACCGAACTTCCACGTCGGGCCGATCGCGTATTTCGGCGCCAGCTCAAAATACAGATTCATGCAGAACAGCGCGGCGGTAGCGACCGCCGCGATTCTGCGAATGAGCGTTTTCAAAATGGCTTTCTCCTTACAGGCGTTCGGCCTCGTCGAGCCACAGTGCCGCACAGGCATCGGTCGGCATGCGCCAGTCACCGCGGGGCGAAAGAGTGATCGAGCCGACCTTCGGGCCGTCCGGCAGGCAGGAACGCTTGAACTGCTGGCTGAAAAAGCGGCGCAGGAAGACAAGCAGCCACTGCTTGATGATTTCCGGCTCATAAACGCCGTCAAACGCGCGTTTTGCAACGCGGAACACCTTGCGCGGCGGGTAGCCGAAGCGCAACAGATAGTACAGGAAAAAGTCGTGCAGCTCGTAGGGACCGACCAGCTCCTCGGTGCACTGGCTGATTTCGCCGTCCTTGGGCGGCAGCAGCTCGGGTGACACCGGGGTATCGAGCACGTCGCGCAGCACGGCGGACAGCTCGCCCTCCGTCCGCTCTGCCTCGTATGCGGTCAAATGGCGCACCAGCGTCTTGGGAATCGAGCTGTTTACGCCGTACATCGACATATGGTCGCCGTTGTAGGTCGCCCAGCCGAGCGCAAGCTCGGACAGGTCGCCCGTGCCGACCACCATGCCGCCGTGCTTGTTGGCAAGGTTCATCAGCACCAGTGTGCGCATACGCGCCTGACCGTTTTCATAGGTGACGCTGTGCTCGTCCTTGGACTGCTCAATGTCGCTGAAGTGCTGATCGACCGCGGCCTTGATATCAACCGTCTGCAGGGTCACACCGTAGGCGTCGGCCAGCTTTTCGGCGTTGCCCTTGGTGCGGGCAGTCGTGCCGAAGCAGGGCATGGTCACCGCGCGGATGCCCTTGCGGTCAAGCCCGAGCATGTCAAACGCGTGCACCATGACGATGAGCGCAAGCGTGGAGTCGAGTCCGCCCGACAGGCCGATAATCGCGCTTTTCGCGTGCGTGTGCCTGAGGCGGGTGGCAAGGCCGGTGGCCTGCAGGGTGAGGATCTCCTCGCACCGCTCGTCACGCCGCGCCTTGTCGGACGGCACGAAGGGCATGCGCGGGAACAAGCGGTCGGTCAGGTCGCACTCGACCGCGGGCAGGGAAAATCCGATGCGCCAGCCCTCATCCACGGTTTCAAAGGTGTTCATACGCTGACGCTCGTGCAGCAGGCGCTGTAAATCGAGGTCGGCGTAGATGATGCCGCTCTCGAACAGGCCGCTTTCGCGCAGCAGCGTGCCGTTTTCGGCAATCATGTCGTGTCCGGCAAAGACCAGATCCTGCGTCGACTCGCCGAAGCCCGCGTCCGCGTACACATAGGCGCACAGCAGGCGGCCGGACTGGCTCTTCACCAAATCACGTCGATAAGCGGCCTTGCCGACGATTTCGTCCGAGGCCGACAGGTTGGCAATCACCGTTGCGCCCATCTGCGCAAGCTTGGTCGACGGCGGCGTCGCAATCCACAAATCCTCACAGATTTCCACACCGAGCGTCAGCTCCGGAAAGTCCTCGCAGGCAAACAACTGGTCGCACGCGAGCGACACATCCGCAATGACCGCGCTGCGGCCGTACAGTGTGACCGTGCACGCCTCCATCTCACGTCCGGAAACGAAGTGGCGCTGCTCGTAAAACTCGGAATAATTGGGCAGGTACTGCTTGGGTACAAGGCCGAGCACCTCGCCGCCGCACAGCACGGCCGCACAGTTATACAGCTTACCGCGGCTGCGCACCGGCAGTCCGACGACCGCAATCAGCGGCAGCTCGGCTGTTTCGCTGCACACCGTATCAAGCGCGTCCACCGCGCCCATCAGCAGCGTTTCCTGCAAAAACAGGTCGCCGCAGGTGTAGCCCGTCAGGCAAAGCTCGGGAAACACAACAATCTGTGCGCCCTTTTCGGCCGCTAACCGCGCCTGATTTGCAATTTCCTGCGCATTATAAGCGCAGTCCGCCACGCGCAGAGCAGGTGTGGCCGCCGCCGCTTTGATAAATCCGTCTTTCATCGGCATTTTCTCCTTATAAAGAATCCCAGATAGAGATAGTATACCCCTATTTCACGCATTTCGCAAGAAATTCATGGCTTCGCGCGTCCTGCACAAGGATGTGCGAAACCAAGGCTCACTTCTGTCAGGTTCACCAATTGACAAATGGGCAAAAAGATTAAATAATATATTTAACATATTTAATGCGAGGTTTGTCCTATGGGGGATAATAAATTCCTGTACAAACAGCTGTACGAGACCATCAAAAACGAAATAGAGACCGGTGTGCTGCCCGAAGGGAGCAAGCTGCCGCCCGAAAGCGAAACGCGGGCGCGGTTCGGTGTGAGCGCAATCACCATCAAAAAGGCCTTTTCCATGCTTGCGGAGGAAGGCTTGGTCCGCCGCGTGCCGGGCAAGGGCACCTTTGTGCGCGGTTCTGCCGTCGTGGATGCGGCGGCCAGTGCGCCCCGACCGTACAATCCGCGGCTGATCGGCATGATTTTAGAGCACGTTTCCACACCCTTTGGCCTTGATTTGCTCTATACGGTCGACCGTTTGCTCTCCGAGCATGGCTATAAGCTCTGCGTGCGCTATTCCTATGGCGACCGCGACCGCGAAACAGAGGAGCTGTCCTTCCTGCTGTCGCTGGGTGTGGTCGGTCTCATCATCATGCCCTGTCACGGCAATCATTATAACACCACGCTGCTGCGGCTGATTATCGACAATTTCCCCATTGTATTGGTCGACAAAAAGCTGGAGGGCATTCCGGTGCCCTCGGTACGGTCGGATAACGCGGGCGCGACCGCGATGTTGGTGCGCCATCTGCACGAGCGCGGCTGCAGGCGCATCGGCCTGATTTCGCTGGATGCAGGCGAAACCACCTCACTCACCGAGCGGCGGGATGGCTTTTTTGATGAAATTGACCGGCTCGGTCTGCCCCAATGTCCCCCCTGCTATGTGCATGTGTCGCAGGATTTGGCCGAAAATGCGCCCGATCATGGGATTATCGAGGAAATGCGCGCCTATTTAACCGAAAACGCCGCGCAGTTGGATGCGGTAATCACCACCGAATATGGCATTGTCTCCTGCCTGACCCATGCGGCCGAGCAGGCGGGCGTGACGCTCGGACGAGACGGACTGCGCGTCTGCTGCATCGACGAGGATTACCTTGCCCCGACCGGATACACGTTCACCCACGCGCGGCAGGATGAGCGGGCGATGGCGGCCTGTGCGGTGGATGTGCTGCTCGAGCGCATTGAATGCGTGCCGCTTGCACAGGATGACTTCGTGCTGCCCGTTCAGTTTCGGCAGGGAAAGACCACGTAGGGCATTAAGTATATCTGATTCAAGTATAGTTCCGCACCGCGAAAACAGACAACAAAAAGTCAGGCATTGTGCCTGACTTTTTTATGTGTACCGTGCGTCTGCGCGGCCGTTTTACGGAACTGTTGTTATGCGTTCTGCATGACCCACGTGTCCTGAAAGCCTTCGTGTCCGTCGCGGGCAAAGCGCGTCAAACCACCCGGCCAGACGCACGGCCCCTGCTCCCCTGCAACGGCAAACAGACGCGTGCCCAGCTGCTCGGCCGCGCCGTCCTCGGTCGTCAGCGAGGCGAGCGTCACCTTACGGCGCGCGACAAACCGGCGCGACTGCGAAATCAGCGTGCGGCGCAGACTGGTCAGCTGCTCGGCGTTTAGCCCCGCGCCGTCCACCGTGCCGTAGCCGCCCTCGACATCCTCAACAATCAGGTCCGACAGGTGGTCGATGATGTACTTGCGCTCGCTCTCGTAATACGGCAGAAAAGTTGGTATATTGGGCAGAATCTGTGTTTCATGCAGGTAATATTCAATGATGCGTGGCACAAAATGATACAGCCCGCCGTCCTCGGCAAGGCCGCTGCCCGGCGCATTCAGCACGCGCACATTTCCCGCGCGGCAGGCTCCAAGCAGGCCGGGTACGCCGCATGTACTGTCCGGCGAAAGGACGCGCGGGTCGAGCAGGGCGTCCGGTACGCGGCGCAGCACGGCGCCGACTCGTTCGGATTGCCCGCCCTCCAGACGGCGGAACAGCACATCGTCCTCCACGAAAAGATCGTCCGCCGACACGAGCGGCACACCCATCCGCTCGGCCAGCACATGGTGCTCAAACCAACGCGGGTCGCTCCGTCCGGGCGTGAGCACGACCGCCGCGCCGCCTGCGTTCTGCCGCGCAACCGACTGCGCCAGCCACTGCCCCAGACGGCTGATGTCCGCCACGCCGGTGAGGTCGCAGTCCATCCGCGCAAGCTCGCGCGTGACCAGCGGATAGACCATGCCCGCGGGTGCAGCGGTGCGGTCGCTCAGCGCATACCATACGCCGTCCGCGCCGCGCACCACATCGACCGCTGCGGCGGCAAGGAACCCATCCTTGGTAAGTCCCGCGCACTGCGGCAGAAATCCCGCCGATGTGTGCACAAAATCGGACGGAATCACGCCCGCGCGTAGGATATGCTGTGCGCCGTAAACATCCTGCAGAAAGAGGTTGAGCGCGTGCACGCGCTGCGCCACGCCCTGCGCAAGCCGCGCAAAAACGTCCGCCGGCAGCACGCATGGCTGTCCGTCAAACGGGGCGCGCTGCTCGTAATACATGTGGTTTTCAATCTTGCCATAGCGGATGCCGTAACGCGCAAGGCGCGTGTTGATGGCCGCCGTGTGCTCGGTTAGGGTGCGCATCAGGGGTCGCCTGCCTTTCAAACAAAATAAAAGCAGCAAGGAACGGGCTTGGTAAGCGCCTCCTTGCTGCTTTCTTTGTGTTTATTGTACGTCTTTTCTCAGGGACTGTCAAGGCAAAACCTTGTCGGTTTCAGGTCACTGCTTGACTGCGCCCTCCTTGATGAGATCCCAGTTCTTGGCGAGGTAGTCCCAGCCGGAGTACAGGGTGACGATGGTCACAATCCACGGTGCAATCTCCCACACCAAGGCAGTCCAGATGGGCTGCGGTGCAGAATTCATGCCCTGCGGCGTCAGGTTGAAGACGATCAGCGACAGGAATAACAGGATGATGCCGCCAATCTGCACGCAGGTCTTGACCTTGCCCGTCCACGTTGCGGCAAGCACGCGACCCTTGTTTGCGGCCACGATGCGCAGCGAAGTGATGATAAACTCACGCGCGAGGATGATAAACACCATCCACGCGGGGAAAATGCCATTTTCAATGAAGAGGAGCAGTGCCGCAGTGACGAGCAGCTTATCCGCAAGCGGATCGACAAATTTGCCGAAATCCGTGACCTGATTATATTTTCGGGCAATGTAGCCGTCCAGAAAGTCGGTAAACGAGGCGACGCAGAACAGCACAAGCGCCGCAATCTGCATCCCGGCGCCGGGCTGCATGGCGCAGAAAATGAAAAACGGAATCATCAGAATGCGGATGATGGTGATTTTATTGGCGGTGGTCATGGGTCAGTCCTCCTTTTTCACGCCGAGCAGGTCGGCCCCCAGGCTGTCGGTGATGCGCACGGTGACGAAATCGCCCGCGCGAACTTCGCTTTCGCTTTCAAACCAAACCTTGCCGTCCACCTCGACCGAGTCGGCGTAGGTGCGGCCGAAGTAAAGCTCCTGCTCGCTGTCAAAGCCCTCGGTCAGCACGATCATGTCGGTGTTGTGGCGGTTGATGTTATAGTCGTCCATCACGCCGGACTGCAATTCCTCGACAATCAGGCGGCGGTTTGACTTGGTTTCCGCATCAATCTGGTCGGGCAGAAGCGCGGCTTCCGTGCCCTCCTCGGGCGAAAATTCAAACACACCGACGCGCTCAATGCGGGTATTCTGCAAAAATTCGCACAGCTCGGCAAACTCATCCTCGGTTTCGCCAGGCAGACCAACGATCAGGCTGGTGCGCAGCACCAGTCCGGGGATGCGCGTGCGGAGCTTGTCAATCAGCGCTTCAAACTCGGCGCGGCCGCCAGGGCGGTGCATGGCCTTCAAAATGCGGCTCGACACGTGCTGCAGCGGGATGTCCAGATACTTGACAATCTTATCCTCGACGGCGATTACGTCAATCAGCTCGTCGGTAATCTGGTCGGGATAGAGGTAGTGCAGCCGAATCCACGTGAAGTCCATTTCGCACAGCTTTTGCAGCAGTTCGGGCAGCAACCGGCGATGTTCGGGCAAATCCATGCCGTATTTTGTGATATCCTGTGCGATAACGATGAGCTCCTTGACCCCTGCGTCGGACAGCTTTTTCGCTTCTTCCAGCAGGGCGCTGAGCTCGCGCGAGCGGTAGGGGCCGCGCAGCTTGGGGATGATGCAGTAGGCACAGCGGTTGGAGCAGCCCTCGGCAATCTTGAAGTAGGCGGTGTAGGACGGCGTGAGCGCCATGCGGTCGCCCTCGAGCGCGGCGGCAGCCATATCGCCCAGATAGGCGGGCTTTTCTCCGCGCAGCACGGCAGAAACCGCGTCCGCAATGTTTTCGTAGCTGCCGGTACCGCAGATTGCATCAATTTCGGGCAGCTCGGCACGCATTTCGTCCGCATATCGCTGCACGAGGCATCCGGTGACAATCAGACCCTTCATGCTGCCGGTCTGCTTAAACTGGGCGGTGTCGAGAATCGTCTCGATCGCTTCGGTCTTAGCGGCCTCAATAAAACCGCAGGTGTTGACAATGCCTACCTCGGCCTCGCTCATATCCTCGGTAATTTCGTGCCCCGCGTCGCGCAGCAGGGCGAGCATATGCTCGCTGTCGACGAGGTTTTTCGAGCAGCCGAGGGAAATCAATCCGATTTTGCTCATTTGGTTCTCCTATTCACAATTCTTTTCAATTGTACTCATTATATCATGACCCGAACTGTTTGTCAGCACCACAAAACATGCATTTAGTCGCACACGTCCGGCAGGCTTTCGCCGTATTCGGCCAGTGCGTCGCGGATGTCCTGCCACGAAAAACCGCGGCGCTGCAGTGCGGCAACCGCTTTGTCAATCTCCTTACGGTCGGATACATCGCCGCGCAGACGCTTTTCGAGCAGCGCTAAGAGCTGTGCCCGGTCGGGCGAGAACGCCTGCATCGCGGCGTCCGCCGTTTCACGGTCGACCCCGCGGCGCGTCAGCTCCTGTCGGATACGCATTTCACCGTAGCCTTTTCGCGCGTACGACCGCACGACGCTTTCGGCATAGGCCGTGTCGCTGAGCAGCGCACGCTCGGTCAGCCACGCGATGGCATAATCGGCCGCGTCCTCGGTGCAGCCCTTTTCGAGCAGCTTTTTGCGCAGTCCCTCGGTCGACAGCGCACGGTAGGACAGCTGCTTTGCCGCAAAATCGAGCGCGTCGCGATATTGTTGTTCCAAATCCTTCATAGCAAAATACAGACAGGGCGAAAGCTGTGCTTCGCCCTGTTTTTTCCTTATTCGATGTCGTCTACGTCGTCAAAATCGTCCGCGTCAATCGACACGGCCTTGGCGGCGGACGCCTTGGGTGCTGCCGGTGCGGCGGCGGGCTTGGCTGTTTCCATGCCCTTGGAGGCCTTGAGCTGAACGGCCTTGCGGCGCTCCTCCTCAACAGCGTCCATGATGCGCTGCTGCAGCTCGTCCGCTTCGTCCGGATGATCCTTAAAATACTGCTTGGCAGCGTCGCGGCCCTGTCCCAGACGCATGTCCCCCATTGAGAACCACGCGCCCGATTTCTGCACCATGCCATAGCGCACGCCCAGATCGACCAGCTCGCTCGTGCGGGAGATACCCTCGCCGTACATGATGTCGAACTCGGCCTCCTTAAACGGGGGCGCAACCTTGTTCTTGACCACCTTGCAGCGCGTGTGGCTGCCGATCAGCTCGGTGCCGTTCTTGAGGTGCTCGGTACGGCGCACGTCGATACGCACGGAGGCGTAGAACTTGAGTGCACGGCCGCCGGTCGTGACCTCAGGGCTGCCGTAAATGACGCCGACCTTTTCACGCAGCTGGTTGATGAAAATCGCCACGCAGTTGGACTTTGCAATCGAGCCTGCCAGCTTACGCATGGCCTGACTCATCATACGGGCGTGCAGACCGACAAAGGAATCGCCCATTTCGCCCTCAATTTCGGCGCGAGGCGTGAGCGCTGCGACCGAGTCGATGACCACAATGTCAATCGCGCCCGAGCGCACGAGCGCTTCGGCAATCTCCAGACCCTGCTCACCTGTGTCCGGCTGGGACACGAGCAGCGAGTCGATATCTACACCGAGCGCCTTGGCGTAAATCGGGTCGAGCGCGTGCTCTGCGTCGATAAACGCGGCTTCGCCGCCCAGGCGCTGCGCTTCGGCCACCGCGTGCAGGGCGACCGTCGTCTTACCCGAGGACTCAGGCCCGTAAATCTCGATGATACGGCCGCGCGGCAGGCCGCCGATGCCCAGCGCAAGGTCGAGTCCGATCGAGCCGGTCGGAATATGCTCGACCGCCATGCCGGTGTTTTCGCCAAGCCGCATGACCGCGCCCGCGCCGAACTGCTTTTCCAGCTGGCCGAGGGCGGCGGCGAGCGCCTTTTTCTTATCTGCTGCCGGTGCGACCGGTTCAAGCTGCTTTTTGCTAGCCATATGTGCACTGCCTCCTGCATGTTCGCATTTCTGTTCGATGCACTCATTATAGCAGTATAAAAAAATAAATGCAAGAAAAAATCGAAAATTTGTTCGATAATTTTCCTGCATTCAAATTTCACTTTTCCTCAAATGGTATAGCCGTACACGATGCGCGGCACGCCGGAGAAATCCTCGGTCACGCCGATGCCGGCAAACCGGTTGTTTTCCAAAATGCCGGCCACCTCGCCCGCCTGCCGGTAGCCGCACTCAAACAGCAGCATACCGCCCGGCACGAGCAGCTCGCCCCATTTGGAGCAGATGGTGCGGTAAAAATCCAGACCGTCTTCCCCGCCGAAAAGTGCCTGTTCCGGCTCAAAATCGCGCACACTGGGGTCAAGACCACGCATTTCGTCCGCCGTGATGTAGGGCGGGTTGGAGACGATGATGTCGAACGCGCCCAGATGGTGCTGCGGACGGCTGCACACATCGCCCCGCAGGGCGACATAGCGGGCGGACACCCCGTTTCGCCGCGCGTTTTCCCGGGAAACAAGCAGCGCCTCATCCGAAATATCCACCGCGGTCACGTGGGCATCCTCCACCTCGTGCGCGAGCGCCACGCCGATGCAGCCCGAGCCGCAGCACAGGTCGAGCACGCGGGGATTAACCACCTGCCGCGCCCGCTCGATGGCAAGCTCACACAGGCGCTCGGTGTCCGACCGCGGGATGAGCACATCGGGCGTGACCTTGAAGGTCAACCCATAGAAATCCCATTCGCCAAGCACATAGGCCAGCGGCTCGCCGTCCAGACAACGGTCGCAAAGCAGATTGGCATAGTCGACGGTCGCGTCGTCTAAGTAGCAGTGCCCCCAGTCGGCGGTCTTGCGCTTGTCCGCCTTGCACGCATAAGCGGTCAGCTCCCGCGCCTCAAGCGACGGCTGCGGAGAGCCGCCCTCCTTAAAGCGCTTGAATAGCTGCATGTACACATCATTAATCGTCTTGGTCAAACCTTCACCCCCTGCGCGTTTTCTGTTACCAGTTATCCGACCCGTCGGTCGGAATGACAGCCTGCATGCCCGTGATTGCGACCTCAATCATCGAATCGTCCGGCTCAAACACGGTCAGTCGCTGAATCATCAGTCCTGGCCAGCGCAGCGCGCGGGTGAATGTGTTGTCCACACGGCCGGCAAAGCGGTTGCACTCATACGACAGGCCGACGACCAGCGGCAGCAGCACCAGATGCGCCAGCATACGCAGAAAAGGATTGGTGATATCGACAATCGAAAACACGATCGACGAGACAATCGTTGCGATGATGATCAGCACGAACATAAAGCTTGTGCCGCAGCGCGGATGGAACCGACCCTGACGACGGACGTTTTCGACCGTCAGCTCGTCGCCCGCTTCGTAGCAAAAGATGGTCTTGTGCTCCGCGCCGTGGTATTCAAAGGTGCGGCGGATATCCTTCATATGCGACACCGACCACATGAACAGCAAAAACAGCACGATACGCACGATGCCCTCGAGCACATTGCGTCCGAGCACGCCCACACCCGCGGGCAGCAGGCCGCCCAGAAAGCTCGGCAGCAGCATGAACAGCGCGACCGGCAGCGCAATGCCGATGACGGTTGACAGACCCATAATGAACTTGTTGAGTCCCTCCGAGCCAAACTTCTTTTCCAGCCACAGCTCGAATTTGGAGGGCGGACCGTCGGTCTCCTCGTCCTCGAAGAAGGAGGCGGAGTAGTTAATGGCCTCGATGCCGTCCTTCATCGCGGTGAACAGGCTGTATGCGCCGCGCAGCACGGGCTTTTTCCAAATGGCAGCCGGCTGCTTGGTTTCCTTTTCGGTGACAACCAGCGTGCCGTCTGCCTTGCGCACGACCGTGCAGGATTTGTTCGGCCCCTTCATCACGATGCCTTCGATGACGGCCTGCCCACCGATCGTGGTTTTTTTATTTGACATGGGTTATGCTTCTCCTTCCGTTTCGGACGGCTTTGCGATGGTCTGCGTATCGGCCACAGGCAGCGCGATGGTCACGGTCGTGCCCTCGCCTACCTTCGAGTCAATCGTCAGCGAGCCGCCGTGCAGGTTTACGATTTCGTCGGTGACGGCAAGGCCGATGCCGCTGCCGCGCCGCTTGCTCGAACCCTTATAAAACTTCTCTTTGACGAAGGGCAGCTCGGCTTCGGGAATGCCTGCGCCGTAGTCGCGCACACTGACCAGCACCTTGCCCGCCTCGCGGCACAGCGTGATGTCGATGCGGTTGCCGTCCGCGCCGTACTTGGCGGCGTTGTCGAGAATGTTGAGGAACACCTGCTTCATACGATGTCGGTCGCCGCTGACGAAGTAGCTATCATGCTCGTCCTCGTCATAGGTCAGGCGCATGCCGGTGCGCTGCAGCAGGTTTTCATACATATAAACGGCTTCGTACAGCTCAATCGACAGGTCAAACAGCTCAATTTCCAGCTTCATCCGGCCGGATTCGATACGCGCAAAGTCCAAAAGCTCCTCCACCATGCGGGTCAGGCGGTTGGCCTCCTTCTGGATGATGGTCAGACCCTGCATGACCTCCTCCGGGTCCTCGCCGCCGCCCGCGATGAGCGTTTCGCTCCAGCCGCCGATGGCGGTCAGCGGCGTGCGCAGCTCATGCGAAACCGAGGAGATAAAGTCGTTTTTCATGCGCTCGGCGCGGGAAATCTCGTCGGACATGTAGTTAATCGTGTCGCACAGCTCGCCAATTTCGTCGTCATAGGTTTTTTGCAGGCGCACGCCGTAGCGGCCGTCCGCAATTTCCTTGGCGATGGTGTTGATTTTGAGCACGGGGCCGACGATGGATTTGATGAAATAGTTGTTGCTCGCCACGACCAGAATGAGAAAACCCAGACTGCACAGCGAGGTCAAGCCGATGATGAACCAAATCTGCCGCTCCGCGATATGGAGCGAGGAAATAATGCGCACACCGCCGATCAAGTCGCCGTTTTCGGAGAAAAGCGGGGTCGAGACGCTCATCACGCGCTCTTCGGAGAGCGGATCGCGGCCGGTGAAAATTGCGGTTTTCTGGTCGGTCAGCGCCTGCGACGCATCCTCCGTGGAGGGAGCGCCGCCCGAGGTCAGCCCCGAGGTGGACAGCATGATGCGGTTGTAGCGGTTTAAAAATTGCAGCTCAACCTTTTCCTTGCCCGCATAATCGAGCACGGTGTTTTCGGCGCGGGCGTAGAACTGGTCGTAGTTTTCCGTCCAGTCCTTTTGGAACTCACTGGACAAGCCGGTGGCGCGGCGCACCAGATTATCGCGGATTGCCGCATAATAATAGCCCGACACGCCCACCGACACCAAAATCAGCACCGTCGCCAGAATGACCAGCACAAAGCTGAGTGAATTCATCATCCAGCGGCCCTTAATGCCGCCGGGCGAGTGCTGTACCTTAATTTCGGTCTGCGTATCAGGCTTTTTTTTGTTGTTGTGCTTGTTCATAGGTTCGTGCCTTCCCCGCGCGCCGCGCGCATAAAATAGGAAACCGCCCCGCGGTTTTCATAAAAAGTCAGGACATGCGCCTGACTTTTTATACCCCGACCCAGCCGCCTCGGGCGGCGTCCTGGGGGTATCGCAGGGTGGTTTCTTCGGAACCGCCCTGCGTATCCAGGGGGAATTGGATTCCCCCTGGAACTATTTATCCTTCCCACATATACCCATACCCGCGCACGGTGACGATGTGGCTCGGATCGGCCGGATCGTCCTCAATCTTGATGCGCAGACGGCGGATGTTCACGTCAACAATCTTCAGTTCGCCCACATAGTGGTGTCCCCACACCATTTCAAGCAAATCATCGCGGCTGAGCGCCTTGCCGATGTTCTCCATAAACGCCTTCAACAGGCCGTATTCAATCTGCGTCAGCTCGATTTTAATGCCGTTTTTCAGCACCTCACGTGCGCGCAGGTTGAGCTTGAACGGGCCGGACTTAATCACGTCCTCCTCCGAGAAGGGCGAACCCGAAACACGGCGGTACAGCGCGTCCACACGGGCGGCCAGCTCAATCACCGAGAAGGGCTTGGTCACATAATCGTCCGCACCGTTCATCAGCCCGGTCACCTTGTCGGCCTCCTGCGTGCGTGCCGTCAGCATGATAACGCCCGCCGCATACCCCGCGGCGCGCATCGCACGGCAGACCTCGTAACCGTCAATGCCGGGCAGCATCACGTCCAGCACGGCGACTGCGATGTCCTGATTTGCATGATATTGCTCAAGCGCCTGCTCGCCGGTCTCTGCCTCGATGACCTCATAACCCGAACGCTTTAAGTTTAAAACCAAAAAGGAACGGATATTTTCTTCATCTTCGAGTACCAGGATCTTGCGTTTCATTTTTGTTCCTCCTATTATTTATCAATCCATCCCCGAAAAAACGGGGTCATGTGTTCCACGATGTTGCAATCAGTTTGAATCGTGCGCGAATTCCCGATTCGTCGATTCGGATGCCGGCCTGTCCGCTCACATCATCAATGCGGGCGAAAAAGACAGCCTTATCGGTTTCCGCCAGCTGAATGACATTCTCGCGCGAGGCGTAGGTGTCACGCAGCGTGCCGGTCGCACAGTAAATCGAAAAGAGCGGCAGGCTTTGATTTGCATTGACATACTGCGAAAAATGCACGGCGGTCAGGCCGCTTTCGCTCGATTTGACGGCGGTAATCTGGTCGTGCCATGCGTTGTCGATGGTAAACTGCCATTCCTCCGACACGTTCTGGTACGTGGTCATGACGCGCTGCGGCTGGCTGGCCGGCCCATAGACATACCAATCAAGCATGAAGAGCGCGTCCGCCGCGGCGGCATTTTCATAACCCGCCATCAGTGTGGCGCGAGGCAGCTCGGTGATGCCGTCGGCGTTGATGTCGCGCGCATAGACCGAAACCGGCCGATACGTACCGAAGGTTGCCGCGGCTTCGCCGTCGAGCGTGATATTATGCAGCTGTCCGTCGCTGAAGACGAAAATATCGGTCATCAGGCCGACGCCGCTTTCGGTTTTCTCCTCCGCAAAGACGGCGGGGGTATGGTTTGCCACGCGGCCGCCGGTCATGCTCATCACGCTGACCGCCTCCGCATTGGTCGGCGCAGTGCCGGCAAGCACCAGCTCGCCCCGCTGATATTGATACAGCCGCGCCGCACGCTTGCCGGATTCGTCCGCGCCGAGCAGCAGCAAATCCTGTGCGCCGTCGCCGTCCAAATCGGCCAGCTCCATTGCGGTGTATTCAGTTTCGAGCAGCACCTTGGGTGCGCCCTCCTCGTTTAGGGTGCACACGCTCAGCGCGCCTGTTCCCTCGGTCGACTGCTTCCATGCGATGACGATGCCGCGGCGGCCGTCCGGCGCAATGACCGGATACTCGACCGACTGAATCGCCACGCCCGCGCCGACGATTGAGCCGGTGGTCACGTAAGCCTCATCCTGCTTTTTATGAATGTAGACGCTGAACTGGCTGCCGCCCGCGCCCGGGTTGCTGGCAAAAAAGGAAATCGCCTCGTCCACCCCGTCGCCGTCCAAATCGGCAAGCTGTACGGTTGAGCGGTTTTGACCGCCGATGGGTGCGGTATAGTTCTGCGTCGCCTGGATTTTTTTCAGTTCTTCTTCAAGCGATTTGTAGTTTGCAGAAGCCTGCGGTGCGGCGAGCAAATCGTCGCCCGAGGGGAAGGTGCAGCCGGAAAGCACGCTCAGCATCGCAAGCAGCAAACAAAGATATTTAAAGGGTTTCATTTGAGCTCCCGTTTCTCGGTTTTGACAAACACTTATACAGATTTAGTATATCACAAAGCCCCATTATTGGATATAACAATTTAAAGAAATTCCCGCTCATTTTCATCATGCATTGACAAGACCCTTGCCATCAGGGTATACTATAACTGCATGCGGGTATGGCGGAATTGGCAGACGCGCCAGATTTAGGTTCTGGTGTTGCAAGACGTGCAGGTTCAAGTCCTGTTACCCGCACCAAAAAACCATCAATCAGAAATGATTGATGGTTTTTATTTTATGTGCTATTATTGCAGTAAAGGTTGTTTATATAATAGGTGGTAAAAATGGAGTTGTATGTTTCAAGACATGGGGAAACACTCGCAAATATTGAAAAACGATTAGCAGGTAGCAAATCGGATTCACCTTTAACAGAAAAAGGGATTATGCAAGCTAAAGAATTGGGACAAAATTTGAATAGTATTTCATTTGATGTGGTATATAGTAGTCCTTTACAACGTGCTGTTAATACTGTAAACATAGCATTTGACAATAAATATATAATTAATGTTGATGATCGTTTGTCTGAAATTAATTTAGGTGTTATGGATGGAATGACGTACGATGAGGCTTCATTAAAGTTTCCACAATCAGGAATGCGATTCTTTACAGACCCTAAAACATATGAACCTGTAGTTAATGGTGAATCACTTCATGATATGATAGCAAGGATTTCTTACTTTTTAGATGATCTTATTAAAAAAGATTATGATAAAGTATTCGTTATGACACATGGAATGGCTTTACGTGTATTATACTCGTGTACAAAGTCAAAGTCGATATTTGAAATAGACAAAGCTCCTATATATTCAAATTGTGAAGTTGTTCGTTATACATATGATAATGGTATGTGGATATTAAATATATAAAACATAACTGCGACAAATTTTCTCTTAATCAGCAACCATCACAACGCAAAATGAGCATAATCTTACCCAAAGCATAAATCTATTTTCCCCCATGGATGCAAAAAAGGCCTAACTTCCACCAAAAGGAAGTCAGGCCTTTTTATTGTACAGGGCGTGATAGAATGGAATCGGGTTGTTTCTATTTGACGCAGTGAGGGAAATTTAATAAAAAGAAAATATTCCCAAGAAGAAATTCAGCAACACATGATGGGACGAATATATTACAATAAAGATGATTGGAATCTTTTCGTAAGGAGAAAAGGTCTTTATTCTTGGACTATGAATTTAGCTCATGTGCGGAGTTGGATCATAACAGGTGCATTCGCACTTTTAATTGTTGCTATAGTATTATTTCTCTTTTGAGCATACTCCCCCCACCACCGCAAACAATATTTCCTCCCCATTATCACCCGGCAGAGCGCATTGCGCTGCGGCTATCCTGATGGACTGCGAATGTGAAACATTTTTCATCACCTCCTGCTGCACTGTATGATGTCATCATATATAATAGAATATTCATTTATTTGATATCGAGGATTTTTCTATAGTTTTTAATTTGACCTTTTTTTTGCGCGCAAGGTGATAAAATCCCCCTTGTCAGAGTAATCTGTGGGTTGAAATGATATCAAATGAATGAACATTCACCAAAATACACCGCAAAACAATACCCGGCGGCGTCCCATCACGGACGCCGCCGGGTATTATTCTGCCCGAACCCCCGATACAGGTTCCGAAGTCGACCGCATCCAACGGGTGAGATACAGCGCCCCGCGCATGAAATCGCCTGCCCGATGCTCATGTCAGTCCTACCCTGCCGAGCAAAAGCAGCAGCGCCGGAAAGGTGACGGCCATCAACAGTGTCGTCTGCACAACGGCGCGAGCGGCAAACCCCGGCGCACAGTCATAGCGCTCGGCGTAAATCGCGCCCAGAGAGCCGCATGGCAGCGCGGTCAGCAGCACGCAGCAAGCCGACGGCACAGCAGGCAGCCGCAGCGCGAGCACGATGCCCAGCATCAGGAGCGGAAACACAAGCAGCCGCAGCGTGCTGACGAGATACGACCATGCGTCCCGCAGCAGCTCGGTCGGGCGCATGCGTGTGAAGGCGCAGCCAATCAGCAGCAGCGAGAGCGGCGTGGTCATGCCGCCAATGGACGAAACCGCGTCCTGCAGCACGGCTGGCAGACGCAGCGGTGTGAGCACGAGCAGCACGGTTGCGGCCGACGCGACGGTCACCGGCGTTTTGGCGAGCGTTTTGAGGTCGCACTGTCCCCCGCCCGCGAGCGCGGACACGCCCCAGGTGAAAAAGGTCAGCTGATAGCCGATGTTGTACACCGCGCAGTACAGCACGCCCTCGCTCCCGAACAGCGCCTGCGCGATCGGAAAGCCGAGAAATGCCGTGTTGGCGAACGCCCCCATGACGACCAGCACGGTGCGCTGGTCCCGCCCGAGGGGCAGTGTGCACGAGAGCAGCCGCAGGCCGAAAATGGCAAACAGGTAATACCCTGCGGCGAGCAGTGCGGTCGTTTTTAGTCCCGCGGCGAGCGGCGCGGACAGCGTCACGTCACCCGAAGCCAGAATGGACAGCGGTAAAATCGCAGAGAGCAGCAGCCGCGTCAACCCCTGCTCGATTTCGTCCGGCAGCAGTCCTACCCGCTTGACGACGAACCCGAACCCCATCAGCAGCAGGATTTTGAAAATCAGTGGCAGCATTGTTTGCAATGTAACTCTCCCCTTTATAAAAAGAGACGGCGTTTGCCGTCTCTTTTGTCTTTCCAGAACGTGTTCGCGCCGCCGGAAGGTTTGTTCAAAAATCAAATAAACCCGCTGAACGGTTTGTGCGCGACGGCGCTGTGCAAAAAATCAATCAGCGTTGTGAAATCGAACACCGGCAGGCCGGTTGCCCGCTGCACATCGACGGCGTAGGGCGGCATGTCGCTGCACTCGAGCAGAATCGCGCCGAGGTCGGGGCGTTCCCGCTGCGCGTCAAGCGCGGCGGACACCACCTCACGGCGCACCTGCTCGTTGTCAAACGTGCCGCGCCCCTCCAGAATGCAGGAAAACGCCTCCGCATGCCGCAGGTCACGCAGGACAAGCCCCTCCCGGCTCGTCGTGCCGCAGGCGGCAAGCAGACGGTCGGTCAGCGAGGACAGGTCGGCGGTCAGCACGCCGATCGGCTGTGCGGGTTTCAACAGCATCCGCATCCACGGCAGCTGCACCAGACTCGACAGCGCGACCGGAACATCAAGCGCCGACGCCATTTCCCGCTGATAATTTCCGAAAAAGCCGCACGCGCCCGTGATTGCCCGCACGCCCTTCCTTTGCAGTTTGCTTGCCGCGGTGAGCAGCATGGGCAGCACCTCGTCCCCCGCCGCGAAGAGCTGCGCGATGGTCAGCCCCTCAACCGGCTCCATCGCAACCGGATACGAATAAGTGCAGGCGTTGACGACATTGCCGGGCAGCAGCGGGTAATTGACCTCGTCGATATACAAAATACCGATGGGAAATCCCGCCGCATTCTGCCCCGCCGGCTGGGAAATGACGCCGCCCGCGCCCGGCGCGAAATAACCGTATTCCCCTGCCATGTCACGCGCTCGCTTTCTGCGCGGCAAAACGTGCGAAATCGAGCCCGGAAATATCAAAATCGGTCTCTTCACCCGCGACGAGCTGCGCCATCAGCTTGCCCGTGATGGGTGACAGGCAGATGCCGTCCCCCTCGTGTCCGGCGGCGATGAAATAGCCGGGCAGCGTGTCAACCTCGGACACAATCGGCAGATGATCCTCAATAAACGGCCGCACGCCCGCGTAGGAGCGGATGCAGTTGATGTCCCGCAGCACGGGGTAAAAGCGCAGGCCGCGCTCGGCGATGGCCTTCATAGCCTCAACCTCCGAACGGATGTCAAACCCGCGGAAGCCGCGGTAGCCGCCGAGCAGCACGTTGTTTGCGTGCGTGTACTCGATGTTGAAGGCCACGTTGTACTCCTCCACCAGCGGCGAAACATTGCGCTTAAAGTTGATGCTGTCAAACTTGCTCATCATGTAGCCGAATTCGAGCACCTTGTGGAAGGAAATCTTCTCGCATTTCTCGGAAATGAGATTCATGCCCTTGCGCGGCTGAATGGGAATGGAAAGACCGGACAGCGCCCCGATGTCGGGCGCCCACACGCCGCCGCAGTTGACGATTTTGCCTGTCATCAGCTCGCCCTGATCGGTCGAAAGGTGAAACCCGCCCGATACCGGCGTGACGGACGAAATATTGCAGTAGGTGTACTTGGTAAGGCCGAGCTTTTCGGCCTCGTAGGTAAAGGCAAAGCAGACCTTGTACGGACTCATCGCTGCGTCGCCCGGCGTCCAGATGCCGCCGACCATGTCTTTCGCAAGGTACGGCTCCATTTCGCACAGGGTTTTGTTGTCCACCATGCCCATCTCGTAGCCGTCGGCGGCCTGCCGGGCGGCGTAGGCGGACGCTGCTTCGTACTCCGCATCGGTCTCGCACACGTAAAGACAGCCCTTGCGGTCAAACTCAAAATCGTACTCGAACTTTTGTGCAAGCTCCGCATAGTGCGCAATGGACGCCGCGCCCATCCGGGTGTCGAGTCCCGGCTGCTTGTCACAGATGAGCGCGACCGCGTCGCAGTGGCTCGACGAGCCGTGCGCAATGTCCCCCTTGTCAATCAGCGCGACCTTAAACCCCTTTTCGCACAGGTGATAGGCGACCGACGAGCCGATCGCGCCCGCGCCGATGACCGTTACATCATACGTTGTCATATCAAACGACCTCCCCGTCAGCCAGCTCGCCGAAGGCAATCGGCCGCACCGGCGGCCTTGGACTGGACGCGCCCACCTGATTTGGCCGCAGTCCCAGCTCGCTGCACAAAATCTGCTGTACCAGCTTTTCACAGGTGCGCCCCTGACACAGTCCCATACCCGCGCGCACGCGGCGCTTGACGCCGGTCACGTCCCGCGCGCCCTCGCGGATGGCCTGCCGGATTTCGCCCGCCGTGATTTCCTCGCAGCGGCAGACGATTATCTCGTCGTCATATCGTTCCATCAGCACGTCCCCCTTTCGATGCCGCGCACCTCGTCGGCAAATGCTTTCGGAATTTCCACCGTCACGACCGGCGTGTGGTCGAAGGCCTTGGGGTTCATCACCCGAACGACCGTGCCGCCGCACACCGGCTGTCCCGCGCGGTCGACCGCGGTCACCGCCGCCCCCTCTTCGGGCAGCGGGAAGTATTCATAGGGAAAACCGACCGTCGCGGTCGTGTCCGAATACGCCTTGTCGACCACAAAAATCGCCATGCCCGGACACTTGGCCACGCACATGCCGCAGCCGGTGCACTGCTCCTCGGCAAGGCAGGGCAGATTGACAATCGGGTCGCCCACGCAGATGGCACGGGACGGACACGAGGTTTCGCACGGATTGCAGGGAATTTCCTGCACGCACTCGATCACCGCCACAGGGCCCTTGGCATACCGCGCGTCCGACGGAACGGCGCGCAGCGCCCGAAGCTCCTCATAGGTGAGGTAGCCGCATTTCAGTAATGGCATGTTTTCTTCCCCCCTCACACCGCGGCAAGGCCGCCGCGGCTCTCGTCAAACGCACTGAGAATATCCTGCTTTGCCTGCTCGCGCTTTTCGCCGAACGGCCCCATGCGCAAAGCGGCCAGCCGCGCCCAGATTTCGTCCTTGCGTGCCTTGGCCTCGTCTTCGGACAGATAGCCGAGCGCTGCCGCCGCCGAAATGCCCGCGATGCGGCCTTCCTCAAGCGCGGTGTTTGCTTCCTCCACACCGGTCGTGTCGCCCGCGATGTAAACGCCCTCCTGCGAGGTCTCCATGTCCCGATTGTGCAGCGGCACGCGCCCCCAAACGGGATGGAACGTAAAATCGCACTTCAAAAGCGCGAGCAGCTCGGTCGTCGGCTTGAGTCCCGCGCCGATGGCAACGGTGTCTGCTTCGATTTCGCGCTCGGTGCCGGGGATTTCCTGAAATGCATCGTCCAGACCGACAATGACCACGCGGCACACGCGCCCGCTCTCGTCCGGCACGACCCGCTTGATGGTGTGGCTCGTATAAATCGGCACGCCCGCGCGGGCGATTTTTGCCGCATGCACCGCGTAACCGCCGATCTTCGGCGCAGCCTCGACCAGCGCCGCGACTTCACACCCCGCCTGCATCAGCTGGTAGGACACGATGAGTCCCACGTTGCCGCTGCCCAGCATGACAACGCGCCTGCCGGGCTTTACATGGTTTACATTTACCATCGTCTGTGCCGCGCCCGCGCCCATCACGCCCGGGGTCGTCCAGCCGTCAAAGCGGACGACGTTCTCGCTCGCGCCCGCGGCGACGATGATTTTCTGCGCGTGCACGGTGACGAACGCACCTGCCGTGCCGTCCTGTCCGTGGCGCACGCCGACTTTATTTCCCGGGAACAGACCGATGACGGTCGAGCCGAGCCAAAGCTCCACGCCCTTGTCCTCGGCTTCGTCGAGCATCATGCGGCCGATGTCGATGCCGCGCGTGCCCGAGCGGTGCGCGGACGAGCCGAAAAACTTGTGAATCTGCTTAAAAAGCTGTCCGCCCGGCCGCATGTTGAGGTCGATGCACAGCACCCTTGCGCCCGCGCCTGCCGCTTCGATGGCGGCGGACAGACCCGCAGGCCCCGCCCCGACGACGACTATCTCGCGTTCCAGCATGCTCACGCACCCGCCTTTCCAAGTCCGTTCTGTGTCTCAATGACCATGCCCGCACGCACCGGCGTGATGCAGGTGCGCACATTGGGCTTGCCGTCGACAATCATGGCGCAGTCGGTACACTGCCCGATGCCGCAGAACAACCCGCGCGGCTCCTGTTTTTTGACCGTATAGCGATTGATTATGATTCCCTTCGCCAGCAGCGCCGCCAGAATGGCTTCGCCCTCAAAGGCTTCGACAGGCTGACCGTCCACCGTAATGGTGACCAGCCGCCCGGATGGCGCCGTATCCAGCACCACATGGTTTTCCACACGCATACACATACCGTGTTGCCCCCAAATCAAAATAAGTTGTCGCGCTGCGCCGCCCCACGCGCCGCAGCGCCATAGGATACCCGCCTTGCCGCGGCTTCGCCGCAGCAAGGCACCTCTGCCTTGGGACCCGCGTCCAAGGGGGACTGATCCCCCCTGGACTAGATGTACGCTTCGACCTGCATCTCCACCAGCGCCCCGCCCTCCATGCCGGCGACCTGCACACAGCAGCGCGACGGGAACGGATCGCTGAAATAGGTCTGATACACCGCGTTCATGCCCGGCTTATCCGCGGCGTTTGCGATATAAATCGTGCATTTGAGCACCTTGTCCATCGACGAGCCGGCCTGCTCGAGCACCAGACGAAGATTCTCCATCGTCTGGCGGGTCTGCGCTTCGATGCCGCCGCCGACAAGTGCACCGTCCCGGTCGATGCCCACCTGCGTTGCGTATACCATGCTGCCGAAGGTCAATCCCTGCACATAGGGACCCGCCGCTTCGGCCACGTCTTTACAGAAAATCTCCTGCTTCATCAAAAGTCCTCCTCAGAACGCGATATGTACCTCTTTGTTGACCAGATTGCTTGGAATCTGCCGCAGGCTCAGGCGCTGCACCAGCTGCTCGAGCGCCATTTTGCGGCCGTTGTAGAACGAATCCTCCGACAAAAACGCCGCGTGCGGGGTGATGACCGTGTTTTCGAGCGCGAAAAGCGCGCTCTGCTCGGTCGCTTCGTCTTCAATCACGTCCACGGCAGCGGCAAGAATTTCACCCGTTTGCAGGGCGTACACAAGCGCCGCTTCGTCCACAACACCGCCGCGTGCGGTATTGATAAAAAAGGCCGAGGGCTTCATTTTCGCAAATTGCGCCGCGCCCATCATGCCGCGCGTCGCGTCACTCAGCGGACAGTGCATCGATACCACATCCGACCTTTCGCACAGCTCCTCGAGCGTTTCGGCTTTTTCTACGCCGAACTCCGCGAGATAATCGCGGGTTTTGGTCGGCGCATAGACCAGCACGTGCATGCCGAGCGCCTTGAGCACCGGCAGCATCGCCTTGGGGATGGAGCCGAAAAACACCATGCCGAACGTCTTGCCCGACAGGCGGCGCATGGTGTGGCCGAGCAGCGGATTCCACTTGCCCGCGCGCACCGTGCGGTCGAGAAAGGTAATCTGCCGCGCAAGGTCGAGCAGCATGCCGACCGTGTGGGTCGCCACCTCCTCGGTGCAAAAGCCGGGGATGTTGGTCACACACACGCCGTGCGCCGTCGCCGCAGGAATGTCGACGTTGTTGTAGCCGATTGACTGCAGCGCCACGATTTTAAGGTGCGGCAGCTTCTTCATCCGCGCCGCCGTCACCTGATCGTACTCGACGACCACGCCGTCCGCCGCTTGCACGGCTTCGGTGAATTCGGTTTTGCGGTCGGGATCTTTCATTTCAATCAGCTCGATATCGGTCACGCCCCACTCGCGCAGCAGGCGGTTTTCATAGTCTAAGTTGTCGTCAATGTTGTAATAAATGACCTTGGCCATGCTGTTTCCTCCTTAGTAGCCCGCTTCCCGGCACACAGCGGCAACCGCGTCCTCAAAGATGGCAAGTCCCGCGTCAAGCTCCGCCTTGGTGACGTTCAGCGGGGTCGCAAAGCGCATGCCGTTGCCGTTTACACCGCAGGACAGCGTGAGCATATGGTTCTCAAAGCACAAATCCTTGACCTTGCCGAACAGATCGCCCGCAGGCGTGCCATCGGGACGGCAGAACTCGACTGCCACCATCAGGCCAAGACCGCGCACGTCGTACACAATGGGGTACTTTTCCTTCATTTCGAGCAGGCGGTTCTTGAGATAACCGCCCATTTCATTGACATTCTTGAGAATATCCTGCTTTTCAAACTCGTCGAGCACGGCGAGGGCGGCTGCCGCGGCGACAGGGTTGCCGCCGAAGGTCGTGCCGTGCATGCCGGCGTGCCACTCGGCCATGATTTTGGGCGTGGAGATGACCGCGCTCATCGGCAGTCCGCCCGCAATCGCCTTGCCGACCGTCATAATATCGGGCACGACGCCGAAGTGCTCGGACGCGAACATCTTTCCCGTACGGCCGTAGCCGGACTGCACCTCGTCAAAAATCAGCAGGATGCCGTGCTTGTCACACAGGTCGCGCACGCCCTGCACAAACGCCTTGGTCGGAACGACATAGCCGCCCTCGCCCTGCACCGCCTCCATCATAATCGCGGCAACCGTATCGGGCGCGACGATGTATTTGAACAGGTTTTCAATCTCGTTTAAGCAGTATTCGGTGCGCTGATCCTCGTCAAAACCTGCGGGACAGAGGTCGCGCGTCGGATAGGGGGTGAAGTACACACCGCCCATCAGCGGCTCGTAGTGCTTGCGGTACTTGGCATTCGACCCTGTGACCGTGGTTGCACCAATCGTGCGGCCGTGGAACGAACCCTTGAATGCGATAATCGCCGGACGCTTGGTGTATGCGCGGGCAAGCTTGAGCGCACCGTCGTTGGCCTCCGCGCCGCCGTTCGAGAAAAAGATGCTCGACAGCTCTCCCGGGCACTGCTCGGCCAGACGCTTGGCAAGCGCGAGCGTCGTCGGGAAGTTAACCAGATTAAACGAGGCGTTAATCAGCTTGCCCGCCTGCTCGGAAATGGCCTTTACGATTGCCGGATGGCTGTGGCCAAGCGCGTTGACCGCGATGCCCTGCACAAAATCCAGGTATTTTTCGCCGTCAACGGTTGTTACGTAACAGCCTTCGCCGCGCTCGACGACCAAATCGGTGCTTTTTGCAAGCGCGGGGCTGAGATAGGGCTGATAATCGGAAAATTTCATCGTAGACATGAAACAATCTCTCCTTTATAACTGTTGTGGTTGCGTTCCGCACGCGGCGTGCACGGCGGACGCAGATACAAATATTCGTTCACGTTAAATCGCCTTCTCCAGAAAGTCGTAAACGTCCTGCTCGGTGATTCGGACGGGGTTGACGGCCAGCAGACGGTACCCCATCGTGCCGCGCACGATTTCATCGAACATATCGCGCCGCACGCCGAGGTCGGACAGGCGCTTCGGAATGCCGATGTCGGCGGACAGCGTTTTGACCGCTTGAACGGCCTTTTCCGCCGCGTCCCGCTCGGAAAGTCCCTCGGTGCGCTCGCCGAGCAGTGCGGCGATGCGTGCGAATTTGGCGAGACTGCCCGGCAGGTTGCGCGCCATCACAACCGGCAGCATGACGGCGTTGGTCGCGCCGTGCGAGGTATGTGCCGCGCCGCCGATGGACTGCGAAACGCCGTGCACCGCGCCCAGTCCCGCGTTGAGGAAGGCCGCCGCGCCGAGTACGGCCGCAACCGCCATGCCGCCGCGCGATGCACAATCCGCGCCGTTGCCGACCGCGGTGCGCAGATGCGTGCCGATTAGCTCGATGCACTTTTCCGCATACGCGTCGCTCATCGGACTTGCGTTAACCGACACATAGGCTTCGACCGCATGGGTCAGCGCGTCCATGCCGGTCGCGGCGGTGACAGCGGGCGGCATGCCGCGCTGCAGCAGCGGATCGACCACTGCGAAGCGCGGAATCAGGCTCTCATGCGTGAGCGACAGCTTGACGCCGCGCTCGGTGTCGTCGACCACGCTCGCCGCCGTAACCTCGCTGCCGCTGCCCGCGGTAGACGGTACGGCAATCAGCGGCAGAGGCGCGTTTTTGACGGTTTTGCAGCCGCCGAACAGATAATCCCGGATGGAACCATCGTTCGTGGCGAGCGCGGCCATCGCCTTGGCGCAGTCAATCGGACTGCCGCCGCCGACCGCAATCAGCAGCTTCGCCCCGCTCTGCCGCACCATCTGTGCGGCCTTGTCGACCGAGGAGACGGTCGGCTCGGGTCGGGTGTCGGAAAAGACCGTGACGTGCAGGCCGTCCCGCTCGAGCGCCCCGACGATTTCGGCGAAGTAAGGCTCCTTCGACACACGCGGGCCGGTCACGAGCAGCACCCGCGCTTCCCCTTCGGGCAGCAACCTGCGGCACAGCGCGCCGAGCGCGAGCGCCTTGCCCTCGCCAAAGACGATGCGCGCGGGCATTTGAAACGAAAAATCCTTCATGTTTTTACCTCCCCGCGCCGAGCACGGCTGTCAGCACGCCCGGCTTTTTGACCGCCGCCGTTCTTTCACGGAATTTACCCAGCCGTCTTTCGAGCACCGCAAACAGCTGGTCAAACACAATGCAGATGCCCCAGTAGATGAGCGCCGCGACGATATAGGTTTCGAGAAACATCTGAAAGCCGGTCGCGTAGTTTTTGGCCGCGCCCATCATTTCTACCATGTTGACCAGATAGGCAAGCGACGTCGTTTTGAGTAAATTGACAAAGTGGTTGCCGAAAATCGGCACGGCTACGACCACCATCTGCGGCACGATGATGCGCCGCATGGCCTGAAAGCCGGTGAAGCCCGCCGCCATGCACGCCTCCTTCTGCCCCTTGGGCACGGTGCGGTAGGCCGAGACGAACATATCCGCCATATAGGGCGCATAGGCCAGGCCGAAGGCCAGCACGGCGAACAGCAGCTGCGGCGGGTTGCGGCGGTCATAGGACAGTCCTGCGGCAATCAGCCCGTCGGGCAGCGAATTGAAGGCGAGGTACAAAAACACCAGCACCGGCACGCCCTTGAGAAACGAGCACACGAAGTGCGACAGCGGGCCGAGCACGGGAAACCGCGTTTCAATCGCGGCGGCAAGCAGCACGCCCACAAGCAGCGCCAGCACGGTGGACAGCAGCGCCATCTGCATGGTCACGCCGAATTTTTGCAGGATGGGCGCAAAGCACATGCCCGCGTAAGCAAAATCAAAGCTCATGCGTGCTCCCCTCCTGTTCTGCGGCGTACGGTGGCCGTCTGCCGGTCGCACCGGTTGAGATGCGCGGTGACCTTGCCGGAAACCGCCATAAAGACGATGCCAATCAGCCAGTACAGCACGGCGGTTTCGAGGAAAATCGGCGTCTGGCCGACGCCCATCGTGTTATAGGAAACCTGCTTGGCCATGCCCATCAAATCGACAACGCCGATTGCAAGGCCAACGGATGTATTCTTCATCAGTTCGATTATCATATTGGTCGTGTTGGGCAGCGCACTCATCGCTGTCTGCGGCAGGATTACGCGCCAAAAGGTCTGCACCCGACTCATCCCGATGCTCTGGGCGGCCTCAATCTGCCCTTTATCGATGGCGAGATAGGCCGAACGGAAGATTTCCGCAAAAAACGCCGCCTCATTCAAGCTGAAGGCGATGACCGCGCAGAACAGGTTGGTGGAGCCAGTTGGGGTCATGCCGAACCATGTGCGCATCAAAATCGGAATGCCGATAAACGCGATGAGCACCTGCGCGACCATCGGCGTGCCGCGCATAAAGGATATGTACACCGTTGCCGCGACGCGCGGGACTGTATGCCGGCTGAGCTTGAGCATGGTCAGCGCGGCGCCCAGCGCGAGCGCGGCGGCCACCGAAACGAACAGGATATAGAACGTTGTCGGCAATGCGCCCAGCAGTACGGGCAGTTTTTCAATTGCAATCTGCATTTGCCTTCTCCCCTCTCTCAGACGGTCGAGCACCGTCTTATGATGTATTTGGTCTGACCAGTCAGACCAGTTAGGAAATGGAGAGAGGGAAAGGGCATTGCATCCCTTTCCCTCAGATGCGGAAATTATGCGGGCAGGTACTGGCTGTAATCCTCGAGCGCGCCGGTCTGCTCGGCGATAGCGAACACATCGGTGCCCAGCCACTTATCGGCGAGGATGGAAAGCGTGCCGTCCTCATACAGCTCGGCGATCGCGCCGTTAATCGCGTCGCGCAGGTCGGTCATATCCTTGTTGATGACAACCACGCAGGGCGCACAGGTAATCGGGTCAGAGCAGACCAGATTGTCCATCGGCTCCTGCTCGATCACGTCATAGAACATGGTATCACCGCCGAACCAGCAGTCCCACGTGCCGTTCGACACACCGCGGCAGGAATCCGCGTAGGACACGTAGTTGGAGACTTCCTCCTGCGTGAACTTCACGTCCGGATACTGCTCAGCCATCTGGTGGAGCACGACATACAGGCCATCATTTGGCGGATTGGGCACCATCACCGCGCCGTCGAGATCTTCAAATGTCTTAAAATTGTCCTCCGTGCGCGAAATCAGGTTGACCGGATAGTAGCAGTTCGGAATGGACAGGGTGAAATTCTTCTCCCGTGCGGGCGTTACGAAGTGCGCCGAGCAGGACAGTGCATAGGTGCCGGCCTGCACCGCGGCGGCCGCCGCGTCCGGCTCGACCGAATTGTAGTGGAACTCGTAATCCGCAAGCTTTTCGTCCACCTTGGTCAGGAATTCGTAGTCATACCCCTGGAATTCGCCCGCATCGTCAACGTAGGTGTAGGGCGCCATGCCCGTCAGCACGGCGATTTCCAGCGTCTTCGGGCCGCTTGCGCCCGCCGTGTCCTGTGCGCTCGAGCCGCCGCAGCCCGTAAGTCCGGTCAGCAGCATTGCGCCTGTCAGCCCCATAGCCGCCCATCGTTTGGTGATCTTTTTCATACTGTCTCCTCCCATAATCAGCGGGGTTTCCCCCTGTTTTGATGACAAATAATTCGGTCCGTTGGGAGAAGCCGGACGGTTTCCCCCCTCCGGTAACCGCCCTTGCTTACCTGTACATTAAGATGCCTGTTCGCCGACCAGACGGCTGAGGAAGTCGCGTGTGCGCTCCTCTCTGGGGTGTTCGATGACCTCGCCCGGCGGGCCCTGCTCAACGATGCGCCCGTCCGCCATAAAGACGACGCGGTCGGCCACTTCGCGCGCAAACGCTATTTCATGCGTCACGACAATCATGGTGATGCCGGTCTTGGCAACCGCCTTGATCGTCGCCAGCACCTCGCCCACCAGCTCCGGATCGAGCGCCGAGGTCGGCTCATCGAACAAAATGACCTCCGGATTCATGATGAGCGCCCGCACAATGCCTGCGCGCTGCTGCTGTCCGCCCGACACCTGCGAGGGGTAATTGTCCAGCCGTTCGCCAAGGCCTACCTTGTCGAGCAGCTTCACCGCCTTGTCGGTCGCCTCCTTGCGCGTTGCGCGGCGCACGACGAGCGGCCCTTCAATCACATTTTCCAGCAGCGTTTTGTTGCGGAACAGGTTGTAATTCTGGAAAACCATCGCGGTTTTGCGCCGCAGCTCCAGAATGTCCCGACTCCCCGCCTTTTTGCACTGCACGGTCTTGTCGTCCACGGTCACACTGCCCTCGTCCGCCGCCTCCAAAAAGTTGATGCAGCGCAGCAGCGTGGTCTTGCCCGAACCGCTCGGCCCGAGAATGACCACCACCTCGCCGGTGTTGATTGTCAGGTCGATGCCCTTCAAAATCTCGTTGCCCGAAAACGACTTTTTTATGTTCTCCAGTTTGACCATCGCGCGTTCCAATGTGCTCCACTCCTTTCGTCCGACCGACCGGAAAACCTCCCTTTGACCAGAAAAACAAAAAAGGCGCTGCATGAGAAAAAGTTCTCATTTGCAGCGCCTTTGCCGAAAATCTTAAGGATTACCCGGTTCGGTCTCCAACTGGTTCTACCAGTTGAACCGTTTGAATTGATGCTTTTAGTATACGAGGTTTGCCTACTTCCGTCAATGTTTACTTTGTACAAATCTTCCAAAAACAGATGTGTTTTCTTTGGCAATGTGCTAAGCGTTCCGCTTACTGCGCGGCGATTTGCTCGCGCAGGCAGTGGATGTGCGCGGCCAGTGCGCGGCGGACTCGCTCCGCGTCGTGCTGCGCCAGACCCTCAATCATCTCGAGGTGCTCCTGCTGGGCACTGACCATGCGGGCAGGGTTGAGCGGCGTCATCAGGAACAGGCTTGAGGCCGCCATGTTGTACACACTGCCCGCGAGCAGTGCGAGCACGCTGTTTTTCGCGCAGCCGGCCAGTGCGATGTGAAACTCCTTATCGAGCGCTGCGTATTCGCGGCCGTTGCTGCCCGTGCGCTCCATCTTCTCATACAGCGCACGCAGCACGGCAAGATCGTCCCCGGTTGCGCGTTCGGCGGCGCAGCTGAGCACGGCCGCCTCGAACACCTCGCGCGCTTCGACGATTTCCTCGAGCGAGGCGCTGCTGCTCTCGACCACGGTGGTCAGGCTGTCCGACAAATCCTTCTGGCTCGGCTTGCACGCAAAGCCGCCACGCCCTGCACGCACCTGCACAAAGCCCTTTTCGCCCAGCACACGGATGGCCTCCCGGATGACATTGCGGCTCACGCCGTAGCTTTCGGCCATGCTGCGCTCACTGGGCAGCTTCGCGCCCACCGCCAGCACGCCGGTGTTGATATCGCGCTCAATTTTGTCGGCGATTGATTCAAATAAATAAGCTCCCATCAGAGAACCTCCTGTCAACTGTCAAACCGGTACTACCGGTATGATAGTTATCATAACAGGAATTTTGATAAAAGCAAGCGTCTTTTGAAAAAACCCTCCGCATCCACCGTTTTCGGCAGACACGAAGGGTTCAAAACACCACACTTAGGCACAGATACAGCGCAGGCTGATGCGCCAGATAAATCAGCAGCGAATGGCGGCCAAGCGTACCGAGCGCGCCCCATTTGCCCGTGGAAAACAGACGCAGTCCGTCATGCCGTTCGCACAGCCGGTAAAAAAAATAGCCGGAAAAGAACAAAAACACCCACGGAAACAACGAAAAATAGTCCGCAGAGTAAAAATCCGACGGCGGAAAACCGAAAAAAGCGCTCATCCGCCCGCGGTACAGACCTGCGGGCAGCGCGGCCAGATTCCACTCTCCAAAGCCCAGAAAACCGGCGTTCACATTGCGCGTGAGCGCAAACAGCACGGCACTGCCGGCAAGTCCCGCCGCAGGCGGCACGCGGCAAAGCAACCGCCGCAATAGGACGTAGAGCAGCATGCAGATTCCCAGAAACGTCAGCACCCCGAAGTGGATGCGCGACGCCGCCGGACCAAGCAGCGTTGCTGCGGATACCAATGCGCCTGCACCGAGCACGAGCAGGCCGCGGCGCAGCGGTCTGTGACCGAGCGGTGCACAAAATCCGGACAGCAGAATAAACGCCCAACAGATGCTCTGCTGCCAGATAAAGCCGCCCAGACTGTCAAACCACGTCCAGCGAACGCCGAACAGGTTGACCAAATCCCAGGTCGCGTGATAGGCAATCATACTCATCAGCATCGCCCCGCGCAGGCTGTCCAGCATGCCATAGCGCCGCGGTGCGGCCACTGTTCCTTCCATTTCCGCTTCCCCTTTTGCTGCATTCGCTGTCCGGCTGTTGACCTCACTGCTCGGCAGTGTAAAACGCATACCGGCGTTTGCCCTCTCTCTTGGCGCGGTATAGCGCCAAATCGGCGCGGCGGGACAGGGTGGAATAGTCCCGTCCGTCCTCCGGGTAGCGTGCAATGCCGACACTGACCGAAATCGAGCTCTGCTTTTCATCCGTTTCCCGCAGGGCGCACAGGCGCTCGGCATAGCGTGCGATATCTTCATCGCCCGTAATGCCGGGCAGGAAGAGGACAAATTCATCCCCGCCGACACGGCCGACCAAATCCGTCACGCGCACCGAGCTGCGCAGCATATTGGCGATGCCGCGCAGGGTATCATCGCCCTGCGAATGGCCAAAACGATCGTTGACGAGCTTAAAATCATCCAAATCCAAAAAGAAGAGCGCGCCGCATTTGATGGTTTCATCACACAGCGTGGCTTCAATCATTTCCTTGATGGCGCGGTGGTTGTACACCTGCGTGAGCGGATCTGTCTGCGCCAGATGATGGGCGCGGCGCAGCTGATCACGGCGCATCCGCTCCTCCAGAAAGCCCTGCGTCACATCGGTGCAAATGAGCATAATCGTCTTTTCCGTACGGTCAAAGTACAAAAAGTGCATCTGCTTGCGTGTATAGCCGCGTTCTTCATGCATTGCGCCGCAGAAAAATGTGTGCTCTCCATGCAAATCGAGCATCTCGATGACGCGGTCAAGCTGCATTTCCCGCAGCACCATTTCCTGATCCTCCGGCGCGATAAACCGCTTGACGCTGCTCTCGACCGCCTGCGCATAGTCTCCGCTGCGCATGGGCGGCAGCCGATTGGGGTCTTTATGTGCGCTGTACAGTGTATAATGCCCCACTTTTGCGTCCAGATAGAGGAAAAAGTCGCACGTGCGATACACATAACGCTCCACAATAGACTGCAACATTCTCGGTCCGCTGATATCGCGCACGGTCACCAACGCAAGCGGCGCCGGCTTTTCGACTCGCGCCAAACCGAATTCCACCCAACAGTATTCCTGTGCCTCTCCGCGGCAGCGCAGCTCACACGAGGTATACCGCTGCCCGCTTTCCCTTAGGCGGTCAAGCGAGAACGCGCCGAGAAACTTATCCTGATCGTCCTGCACGACATGCTCCTTGCAGATAATATTCAGGATTTTTTCCCACGGACGCGTGGCCATAGCCCGTTCCGGTTGCATATCGGAACCGCCCAGTTCCGTTATTCCGTTTTCTAGATTCACCAAAAAATAATAGGGGAAGGCGCTGGAAAACAGGCTGCGCAGTGCTTCGTTTTCGTGCTCTATTTTCCGTTCGTGCGCATTTACCATAATCCAAACTCCTTTTCCATATTTCTTTCAGTATATCACTTTTGCCGAAGAAGTTCAAGTGAATATACGTTTTTAGTATAAAATCGATTGATTTAGGCAAAATACTTCTTGATTCCCGCTATTTCTCTTTTTTAAAATTTGCTTTTTCCATATGCAAATAACAAAGGGAAGGACAGTTTGCACTGCCCTTCCCTCTTTTTTAATTCTGTTTTTTGGCCTGCGCCTTGCTTTCAAAACGCTCCTTGTCCACGATGGCGCGCTGATGTGTGCCCTCG
This sequence comes from Butyricicoccus sp. Marseille-Q5471, assembly GCF_951230135.1. Taxonomy (GTDB): domain Bacteria; phylum Bacillota; class Clostridia; order Oscillospirales; family Butyricicoccaceae; genus Agathobaculum. Next base: position 271,129 of record NZ_CATNVC010000003.1, read on the forward strand.
CCAATGAGGCCCGCTTCGTCATACGCCGCGACACGGAAGGTGAGCACCTTACCGTTCGGCGCAATCTCGGTCAGCTCAGTCTCAAACCGAACCTCCATGCCTTCGGGCGTTGCCGCGACATGGGTGACGTTGACCAGCGTTCCGACCGTGGTCTTGCCCGCGTCAAGCGACGGGGCGACGCTGTCCGCCGCTGTGCCTTCGATATTTGCAATCATCATCGGGGTGGCGAACACCGCCACCAGACCGCTGCCGACCTGATTGGCCAGCAATTCCTTGGTTACAACGAGCGTGCGCTCGCCCTTAATTCCGATTTCCATCTTTTCCGCCCTCACTTCATGCATTCCTGGCCGCCCATATAGGGACGCAGTGCTTCCGGAATGCGCACCGTGCCGTCTGCCTGCAGGTTGTTCTCCAGGAAGGCAATCAGCATGCGCGGGGGCGCAACGACGGTATTGTTCAGCGTGTGCGCGAAGTACAGCTCCTTGCTGTCCTTTCCGCGCACGCGGATGTTCAGGCGGCGTGCCTGTGCATCACCCAAATTGGAGCACGAGCCGACCTCGAAATACTTCTGCTGACGCGGCGACCAGGCCTCTACGTCGCAGGACTTGACCTTCAAATCGGCCAAATCGCCTGAGCAGCACTCAAGCGTGCGCACCGGAATATCGAGCGTGCGGAAGAAATCAACCGTGTTTTTCCACAGCTTATCATACCATTCCTTGCTCTCCTCCGGCTTGCAGACGACGACCATCTCCTGCTTTTCAAACTGGTGGATGCGGTAAACGCCGCGCTCCTCAATGCCGTGCGCGCCGACTTCCTTACGGAAGCAGGGCGAGTAGCTGGTCAGCGCCTGCGGCATGGTGTCCTCATCGTTGATCGAATCAATGAATTTGCCGATCATCGAGTGCTCCGAGGTACCGATCAGGTACAGATCCTCGCCCTCGATCTTGTACATCATGTTCTCCATTTCAGCGAAGGACATAACGCCGGTCACAACATCCGAACGAATCATGAAGGGCGGAATATAGTAGGTGAAGCCGCGGCCAATCATAAAATCGCGCGCGTAGGACAGGATGGACGAATGCAGACGTGCAACGTCACCTGCCAGATAGTAAAAGCCGTTGCCCGAGGTCTTGCGGGCGGCGTCCAAATCGATGCCCGCGAACTTCTCCATGATTTCAACATGGTACGGAATCTCGTAATCCGGCACAACCGGGTCGCCGAACCGCTCGATTTCCACGTTCTCCGCATCGTCCTTGCCAATCGGCACCGAGGGATCGATGATGTTCGGAATGACCATCATGCGCTGACGGATGTCAACCTGTAGGGTCTTTTCCTTCTCTTCGAGCGCGGCCAGCTCGTCAGCCATCGCCTTGACCTCGGCCTTGACGGCCTCGGCTTCGTCCTTCTGCCCCTTGGCCATCAGACCGCCAATCTGCTTGGACTTGGTGTTGCGCAGGCTGCGCAGCTCGTCGCAGCGGCTCTTTGCAGCGCGGAACTCACGGTCCATGTCGATGATTTCATCCACCATCGGCAGCTTTGCGTCCTGAAACTTCTTCTTGATGTTTTCCCGAATTACGTCCGGATTGGTTCGGAACAGCTTAATATCCAGCATTTTGATGACTCCTTATATCTATTTTATTTCTCTTCTTGTTTTGGCTCGGCCAGCTTTTTGCCCAGTGCCTCAAACGAGGCTGCAACGTCAGCCGACATATTTTCCTCTGGCTTGTCCGCGCTCTTCGCGAGCATCCTATTTTCGCCATAGGTGGAAATCAGCGATTCATACAGCGTTTTCGCGCCTTGCTCATCGCTCTCGGACAGCTTCTGCCACGCCTGCGCCAGTACGGTCGCCGCGTTTTTCTCGTCCATCATGTGGGTGGCCGCGCTTGCAATATTGCTCTGCGCTTCCTCGGTCGCCAGGGACTCGCGCACGGCGTTCAGCGCCACGTCCTGTGCATCAAGCTGCTTCTGCATGTCTTCCATTTTCTGGGTCGCTCCCTGCGCAACGGTCTGCTGCTCGCTGAGCTTGGTGTTCAGGTTTTCGAGCTGCTTGTCACTGCGCACCTGCGCGACATAGCTGATTAAAATGAGCGCGATTGCAACGGAAAACAGGCCGATGATATAAAAGGTAAGCGTTGTACGGCTCAGCTTTTTCTCCTGTTTTTGTGTTTCCGGCATCTTTTTCTCGTCCATTGGCTCCTCCTTATACGCGCAGACCGCGCAGCGCGTCCATCAGACGCTCCAAATCATCCGCGCCGTAATACTCCAGCGACAATGTGCCGCTGTTTTTACCCTGTTCGATGATAACCTTGCGGCCGAGCACGCCTTCCAGCTCCTTTTCCACCTCAGCCACATAATCAACTGAAAATGCGGTCTCCGGCTCGGGTTTCTGCGGCGGCTTCTTGTTCAGTCGCTTGGCCAATGCTTCGGACTGACGCACCGACAAGCCGACCATTTGCTTGGCGGCATCGACGCGCTCTTCCTCGTTGCTCACCGCCAACACAGCACGGGCATGTCCGCCGGACAGCTTGCCGTTGCTCACCATCTTGCGCACTTCCTCGGGCAAAGCCAGTAAACGCAGCGAATTTGCCACCGCCGACCGGCTTTTGACCACGCGGCGCGAAACTTCGTCCTGTGTCAGACCAAACTCGTGCATCAGCAGGTCATAACCCTCGGCTTCTTCAATCGGGTTTAAGTCTTGGCGCTGTAAATTCTCAACCAAAGCCAACTCCATGATTTGGCTCTGCTCTACCTCGAGCACCATGGCCGGAATCTGCTCCAGACCTGCCATGCGTGCCGCACGCCAGCGACGCTCGCCCGCGATAATCTCATAATACCCATCTTTTGCGCCGCGATGCACGGTAATTGGCGTGATAATGCCATGCTGACGGATGCTTTCGGCCAATTCCTCCAGCGCCTGCGGGTCAAATACCTTGCGCGGCTGATTGGGATTGGGTTCTACACGGTTCAGCGGCAGTGAGCTGACGCTTTGCGATGCGCTCTCCGCTGAAAGATCGACTACGGTTTCGCCGCCAAACAGGTTGGACAAACCACCGCCAAGTCCCTTTTTGGGCGTTGCCATCGCCTTACTTCCCCCTTTTCTCACTCTTCTTCAGCATTTCATCTGCAAGCTCTAAATATGCTTCAGAACCGCGACAATAGCGGTCGTAATCGGTGATTGGCTTGCCGTGACTGGGTGCTTCGCTCAGGCGCACGTTGCGCGGCACAACGGTCTTATACACCTCGTTCGGGAAGTGCTTTTTGACCTCTTCCACGACCTGGATGGACAGGTTGGTTCGTCCATCAAACATGGTCAGCAGCACACCCTCAATCTCTAGCTTCGGATTGAGTGCCTTGCGTACCATACGCACGGTCGTCATCAGCTGGCTGAGGCCCTCGAGTGCGTAGTATTCGCACTGCAGCGGCACGAGAAAACTGTCTGCCGCGCACAAGCAGTTGAGTGTCAGCAGACCAAGGGACGGCGGACAGTCGATGAAAATATACTCATAATCGTCCTTGACGCGATCTAAAACGTCCTTTAAACGGTACTCGCGGCGCTCCAATGCGATTAAATCCAACTCTGCACCCGCCAAATTGACGTTTGCACCGATCAAATCCACCCATTTTGTGGAGACGATGGCCGATTTCACGTCCGGCTCATCTGCTACGACGAGATCATAAATTGAGGTTTCCAAACCGCGCGGGTCTACGCCAAATCCAGAGGTCGCGTTGCCCTGCGGATCGAAATCACAGAGCAGCACGCGCTTGCCGCGATCGAACAATGCGGCCGCCAGATTGATAGCCGTTGTCGTTTTGCCGACGCCGCCCTTCTGGTTTGCAAAAGCGATGATTTTGCCCATGCCTTTCTCCTTTTCTTTCTGGTATTATCGTACTGTTCCATTATACCACCCTCTTTCTCCGATTGCAAAGCATTCGCACAATGTTTCACGTGAAACATCCAAAAAAACGAATTGGGGAATGTTTCACGTGAAACATTCCCCGTCTATTCTGCTTGCTTATGCCTGATTTTCCCGTACATGCGGAATATGAATGGTCAGAATCATCTCGCCTTCCTGCTCCTTTTTGTCGAGCGTTGCGCCGATGCCCGCGTCTACCATGACGCCGACTGCTCGATCCACTGTGTTGAGGAAAAACCGAACATCCTTAATCAGGCGCACAACCTTGCGCTCCTGCTGCGGCGCAGCCTGTGCTTCCTTCTCCTGCAGCAGCTTGTCAATATATTGCTCCGTGCGGCTGACATTTAATTCATGCTCAATAATATAATGTGTTGCGTTGATGCGTTCTTCCTCGTTCTCGAGCCGCAGCAAGCTGCGGGCGTGGCGCTCAGTCAAATTGGCACTGCGAATCAGCTCCACGTTCTGCTGGCTCAGGCGGAGCAGCCGCAGCTTATTTGCCACCGCGCTCTGCGTTTTTCCTACCTTGCGCGCAGCTTCCTCCTGTGTCAGTCCGTAGCGATCAATCAGCTGCTTAAATCCATACGCTTCTTCAAAAAAGTCCAAATCACGGCGCTGTAGATTTTCAACCAGCGCAATTGCCGAAGAGCTCTGTTCATCCGCCGAAATGACCAGACACGGTACTTCGTTCAGTCCTGCAACCCGCGCCGCGCGCAGCCGACGCTCCCCTGCTACCAATTCGTATGCGCCGTTTGACAGCCGACGCACGGTCAGCGGATTAAGTACACCATACTGACGGATGCTTTCCGCTAGCTGTGCAATTGCTTCCGGATCAAAATACTTACGCGGCTGATTGGGATTGCGCGCGATCTCTCCTACCCGCACACGCCGCAGCGTGCGCTCCTCTTTGCCCGTAACCAACGTTAAAACTGACATCAATTTGAATCCCTCCGTCATTATGTCCCAAAGTATGTCCACTGGTAATAGATTACCATATTATTACATATAGGCAAGTAAAATCGACCGCAATACTTGCTTTCTTCGACTCAAATCTGTCAAATTCTTCGGCAAAACACACATTTCCACCTATTTTCGGACAAAAAATTACAGGTCGTATTTCCAATACAACCTGTAATTTCCCTCTGATTTTCAGAGCGGATTCGATTCTATTTTCTTAAATCGCCGCGGATATTTTTCCGGCGTTTGCTCATACTTTACGATTTTAACAATGCGCCGTGTCAAATCCGTGTGCGGGACGGTGTAATCAATCACCTCAGCCGGCGCGCCGCCCAATGTGCGAATAGCATTTTCCGCGCGGGAAATTTCCTCATCGCAGTCGACGGCCTTCATCGCGTAGAACACGCCGCCCACCTTGAGCATCGGCAGTGCCAATTCACACAGGACGTTCAGCTCAGCCACGGCGCGGGAGGTCGCAACATCAAACCCTGCGCGGTGCTCCTTCGCAAAATCCTCCGCGCGGGCGTGCACGGCAACCGCGTTCGGCAGCGCAAGCGCTACGATACAGTCATTTAGAAAATCTGTCCGCTTGCGCAGCGCGTCAAGCAGCGTAAACTCCCCTGCTGTCAAAATCGCAAGCGGCATGCCCGGAAAACCGGCGCCGGTTCCCACGTCAAGCACACGCGCGCTATCTGGAATATAGGATGCAAGCGCGGCGCAATCGAGAAAATGGCGGGTGACGATTTCGCACGGGTCGGTAATCGCGGTCAGGTTCATCACCTTGTTTTTCTCAATGAGCAACTCGGAGAATCCACAGAGTTTATCCACAACCTGTGGACAATAGTTGGGGACAAGGCGCTCCAGACCGCTTTGCAGCAGTTCGCGTTCGGTCACTTTTCCTGCGCCCCCTTCCACTTGGTTTCCAAATAAATCATCAGCGCGGTGATATCAGCCGGCGAAACGCCCGAAATACGCGCGGCCTGCCCAAAGTTAATCGGCTGCACCGCAGCAAGCTTCTGCCGCGCTTCCAGACGCAGCGAATCAATTGCGGCATAATCCAGTCCGGCGGGCAACGAACGGCTTTGCAGACGGCGATACTGCTCCACATCACGCAGCTGACGCTCAATATAGCCCGCATACTTAATGCGGATTTCGACCTGCTCGCGAATGATGGCAGGCAGCGCCGGACGATTAGGGTCAAAGGGCGCGAGATCGGCATAGCTTAGTTCCGGGCGGCGCAGCAGGTCAATCAGCTTACAGCCGGACGAAACAGCCGTGCTGCCCTTGCCGGCAAGCATACCGTTGAGCACATCGGTCGGCGCGACGCCGACCTTGGCGACGCGGTCTATCTCCTGCTGCACTGCCTCGTATTTGGCCGTCACGCGTGCTCCACGCGCAGGAGGGTTCAGGCCTATCCTTACTCCAATCGGCACCAAACGCTCGTCTGCGTTGTCTTGACGCAGCAGCAAGCGGTATTCCGAGCGCGAGGTCATCATGCGATACGGCTCACTTGCGCCGCAGGTAACCAAATCGTCAATCAGTGTGCCGATATAGCCGTCCGCACGGTCGAGCACGAGCGGCTCTTCGCCCTTAATCTGCAGCGCGGCATTCACGCCCGCAACAAGACCCTGTGCCGCCGCTTCCTCGTAGCCGGATGAGCCGCAGAACTGTCCCGCGCCGTACAGACCGGTTATTTTTTTCGTCTCGAGCGTCGGCCGCAGCTCAAGCGGATCGATGCAGTCATACTCGATGGCGTAAGCCGGACGCATGACCTCAGCGTGCTCAAGACCCTTGACCGCCCTGAGCATGCTCAGCTGCACATCAAACGGCATGGAGGACGAAAACCCCTGGACATATATTTCCTCGGTGTTAAGACCCATCGGCTCCAAAAAGAGCTGATGGCGCGGTTTATCGGCAAAACGCACCACCTTATCCTCAATAGAGGGGCAGTAACGCGGGCCGACGCCGTCAATTTTGCCGCTGTAAAGCGGCGAACGATCCAAATTATCGCGGATGATTTGATGGGTTTTTTCGGTCGTATAGGTCAGATGACAGACCGCACGATTTTCCGGCGGACGCTCGGTTTCAAACGAAAACGGGATGATTTCATCCTCGCCGCGCTGCTCCTCCAGTCCGTCAAAATTGATGGAGCGGCGGTGAATGCGGGGCGGTGTGCCGGTCTTGAAGCGCTGCATGCGCAGGCCGAGCATGCTCAGGCAGTCGGTCAAGCCGACCGCGGCAAACATGCCGTCCGGCCCGCCCTCTCGTGTGAAATCGCCGATGATAATGCGGCCGCCGAGGAAGGTGCCCGATGCAATAATCGCCGCCTTGACCGGATGGCGCGCGCCGACCGCTGTCACCACGGCGCAAACCGCACCGTTTTCCGTTTCAATCGACACGATTTCATCCTGTTTTAAACTGAGATGCGGCTGCGATTCGAGCGCGTGCTTCATATAAGAGCGGTACGCGGTGCGGTCAGCCTGTGCACGCAGCGAGTGCACGGCAGGGCCTTTGCCGCGGTTGAGCATACGGTATTGGATGCAGGCCGCGTCCGCCGCGCGCGCCATTTCGCCGCCCAGCGCGTCAATTTCGCGCACCAGATGCCCCTTGGCCGTGCCGCCGATCGCGGGGTTGCAGGGCATATTGCCGACTGCATCCAGGTTAATGGTAAAACAGACAGTATTCACGCCGAGTCGGGCGCAGGCCAGTGCAGCTTCAATACCCGCATGACCCGCGCCGATTACGGCAACGTCATAGGTTTCTGCTTGAAAAATCGTCATGGACGGCTTTCCTTTCTTTGTGTAACGCGGAGGATTGGCATGATTTCCTCTGGTGGAAATCATGTGCACAGGTTGTTGATAACTCTGTGTAAACTCTGGATAACTTTTTGATATTTTAAAAATTTCAAATACAATTAGTTATAATTTAATATTTATATATCAAATAGTAATCAATATTTTAATGATTTCCTGTGGAAAACAAAAGGGCCGCTGCGCGAGGCGCAACAGCCCTTCCGGTTATTTGCCGACGCAGAAATCACTGAAAATGCGTGTGACGACGGCCTCGGTCACGGTCTCTCCCGTGATCTCGCCGAGGGCGGCAATCGCGCCTTCCGCGTCCATCACGACCGCGTCGGGCGTCATGCCGGATTGTGCGGCGTAAAGCGCGGCTTCGCACCGTTCTGCGGCACGCGCCAGCGCGGCGGCCTGACGTGCGTTGGTAATCAGCGCGCCGTCATACGCGCCGTCCGTCAAGCCGACTAAATTTGGAATCAGGTGTAGCAGCTCATCGAGTCCCTCTCCGGTTTTCGCGGAAAGATAAACAACGTGCTCGAAATGATGCTTGATGCGGTCAATATCCAGCTGCTGTGCAAGGTCGCTCTTATTGACGATGGCAACGGCACGCTGACCGGCTGCACGAGCCAATACCAGCATGTCCTCATCACCGAGCGTCTGCGAGCCGTCAAACACGGCAAGGATGAGCGACGAGGCCGAAGCCTGCGCCAGCGCACGGTCGATGCCGACCTGTTCGACCGGATCGGTCGTATCGCGCAGACCCGCCGTATCCGACACGCGCAGCAAAATCGAACCGACCTTGACATTTTCCTCAATCAGGTCGCGCGTCGTGCCCGGAATGGGTGTGACAATCGCGCGCTCACGGCCGAGCAGGGTGTTGAGCAGCGTGGATTTACCGGCGTTCGGCCTGCCGAGAATGACACAGGGCACGCCCTCCCGCAGGATACGCCCGCGCTCGTAGCTTTCCGCCATGCCGTACAGCCGGGTGGTCGTCCGATGGAGCAGCGCAGCCGCGTCGTCAAACAGAATGGGATCAATGTCCTCATCCGGAAAATCGACGATGGCATGAAAATGCGCCACCATACCGAGCAGCTCCTCACGGATTTCCCGCACCGGCGAACCGACCGCGCCCATGACCTGCGCCGCCGCATTCTGCGCGGCCTCGGCCGTGCGGGCGGTAATCAGATCATGCACGGCTTCCGCGCCAGCCAAATCCATTTTGCCGTTCAAAAACGCACGGCGTGTGAATTCGCCTGCCTCAGCCTGCCGCACGCCTTGCGCAAAGAGCGCTTCAAGCGCCTGCGTCAGCAACGCGGTCGAGCCGTGGCACTGCAGCTCAGCCATGTCCTCACCGGTGTAGGTGTGGGGCGCGCGCATGCAGACCGCAAAACAGCTGTCAATCATGTTGTTGTTTTTATCGTGCAGCGTGCCGTAAACCAGCTTCTGCGACGGGGCAGCGGACAGAGGTTTGCCGTTTTTCGCACGAAAAACCGCCTCAACCGCTGCAATTGCATGCTCACCCGATACCCGGATCAGTCCGATCGGTCCGCCGGAGGATGAAACGGCGGCAATGGTATCGTACATATCGTTCCCCCCGGTCGATCAGCGGTGGGAGCGGCTGTTGTCAGGCGCGATGACGACACGGCGGCCGGGCTCTGTGCCGGTCGAGTAGGTCGTCACGCCGTTGAATTCCTGCAGGGCGGCGTGAATGATGCGTCGCTCATAGGGGTTCATCGGCTCGAGCGTCATCGAACGGTGGGATTTCGCCACCTTCATCGCCATCTTGCGAGCCAGACGTTCCAGACTGTCGGCACGCTTTTCGCGGTAATTTTCGGTGTCGACCGACAGACGGATGTGCTCATCGAGCGTATTGTTGAGTACCAGCGAACCAAGATACTGAATCGCGTCGAGCGTATCGCCGCGGCGGCCGATGACCGGACCCATATCCGGGCCTGCGATCTCAACGCGCAGCTGATCTACCTCAACCTGCGGCAGAATCTTCACTTCGCCTTCGATGCACATTTTCTGGAGCAGACCGTTAATAAACTCGGTCGCCATGCCCTCGGCCTTCTTCATGCATTCCTCGGAGACGGGAATCAGCTCACGCTCCTTGGGAACAGACGGCACAATCGGGCGCTCCTCGCGCGGGCGGCGCGGACGGTCGCCGTCACGGCGGGGACGGTCACCCTCGCGGCGGGGACGGTCGCCTTCGCGACGCGGACGGTCTTCGCGCTGCGGACGGTCTTCGCGCTGCGGCTTGTCCACATTCAGCTTTTCCGGCACAAAATCCTTGGGCGCGGGCTTGACCAGACGGGGCGTAGTATCCTCCGTCGTGATGGACAGCTTCTGCGGCTTGCTTTCCGGCTTGACTTCCGGCTTTTTTTCTGCCTTGGGTTCGTCGGGTGCTTCGTAGCTTACGCGCACCTTGGCCGGCGTTGCGCCAATTCCCAAAAATCCCTTTTTACCGTTATCCAGTACCTCGACGGAAACGTCGTCACGATCTAATCCCAGCGATTTGAGGGCGGCATCGATCGCCGCATCACGGGTCTCGCCGGTCATTTCAATGCTCTTAAGCATCTTTATTTATCCCCCTTCTTTTTCTTTTCGTTCAGCTCTTTCTGCGCGGCCTGCTGTGCGGCGCGCTTGGCAGCCTTTTCGTCAGCCATCATCTGTGCGGCTTCGGATTCCTGCTTTTCCTTTTTCGCGCGGAAGTATCTGCCCAGCACGATTTCCTGCAGGCAGGTGAATACGTTGTTGAAAATCCAGTAAATGCCGATTGCACCCGGCAGAATGAAGCCGAAATAGGCGCTCATCAGCGGCATCATGATGTTCATAATTTTCATCTGGTTCGCTGCAGCGCCCTGCTGCTGCGTGCCCTGCATTCTCTGCATGACCCAGCTGGAGAGGAACGCGGTCAGACCCGACAGAATCGGAATCAGCCACATAATGCTCGGATCCTTGAGCGACGGCGTCATCGCAAGGTTGAGGCCGAAGAAGTTAAAGTCGAGCGGAATGAGCTGTGCGCCCGTATCGGTAATCAGGCTGGTGACCTCGGGACTAAACACGCCGGTCGCCGGATCGAGAAAGGCGTTGAGCTTTTCGGCAATGGTAATCTGCACGGTGTAACCCGCGCCCGCAAGATTGTCAAGGCCGATAAAGTTTGCCAGCGCAAGCACAGAATCCTTGCTCAGGCCCATCATGTACTGCAGCGGCTGCTGCACAGCATAATACAGACCCATCATAATGGGCAGCTGAATAAAGGTCGGCAGGCAGCCGGACATCGGGCTTACGCCGTGCTTCGAGTACAGCTTCTGCATTTCATCGTTGAGCTTTTCACGGTTGTTCGCGTATTTTTTCTGCAGCGCCTGCATTTCCGCGTTCATTGCCGACATGGCCATCATGCTCTTCTTGCTCTTGATGGCAAGCGGAATCAGAATAATCTTGACGAGCAGTGCAAACAGAATAACAGTCAGGCCGTAGTTCATGACGATGTCATAAATCCACATCAGCAGCAGGCCGAAGGGACGAACAATGGCGTAACCAAAGATGTTCGGGTCCTTCACTAGGTTGAGAAGTTGTTCTTCTGGCATGTTAAACCTCCAAAAACGGATCTTTCATTTGATTTCCCCGCGCGGGGGGAAGAATTATCATGTCTAAGGGACAGGGTCATACGGTCCCCGTTTGGAAAACGGATGACAGCGCATGATTCGTTTGAATGCGAGCCAGCCGCCTTTGAGCGCGCCGTATTTTTCGATCGCTTCAACCGCATACTGAGAGCAGGTCGGAATGTAACGGCAGCGCGGGGCGATGGAAGGCGAGATGTAACGGCGGTAAAACCGAATGACCGCCAGCATGACCCGCTTCATTTCTCTGCCGCAGCGCCCGGCGTTTCGGCCAGCGCGCGCAGCAGTGATTTTTCGATTTCCTTGTACGTTGCGCCAACCGCACGGCTGCGTGCGACCAGCACAAAATCAGCGCCCGTTGCAAATTCGGTTTCATGCAGCCGGTAGGCTTCGCGCAGCAGGCGCTTGACCCGATTTCGCTGCACGGCATTGCCGAGCTTGGCGCTGACGGTGAGTCCCAGGCGGGTTTGACCCAGCCGGTTTTTGCGGCAGTACAGCACCAAATATCGGTTGGCTGTATATTTGCCCCGGTGATAAGTCCGCCGAAACTCATGGTTTTGCTTGATGGATACTGTGTATTTCATAATTGCTCCCCGTTTTTTCGATGCCCTGAAAAAACGCATTCTTTGCATCTGATTTTCTGCAAAGCTGACCGAAATTTCTTCTTTTCCCACGGCAATTCGGCCCAAATCCTGTTTTCCGTGTGCCTTATAAACTGGCAAAAAACGGGCCGCGACAATTCGACGGCCCGTTTTTGGGTATAACGATAATTAGTGGGTCAGGCGTGCGCGACCCTTGGCGCGGCGGCGAGCCACAACCTTGCGGCCGTTGGTCGTGCGCATGCGCTTGCGGAAGCCATGCTCCTTGGAGCGCTGACGCTTCTTCGGCTGATACGTTCTCTTCATTTCGTGCACCTCCCTATAATTGGATTACGGATGGGCACCGGCATAAGTCCGGTAAGACGCGGGCACATGCCGCTGCCTGTCCGCAGAATATGAGACAATAAGTATTATCCTATAAACAGACCAAAATGTCAAGCTTTTTTTGTGTTTTCAACATCTATGGGCAGGAGTTGGTTGCACCCACCAGAAGTTGGGGCGTGGAGCATTTTCCAACTACATCGCCGCGGATTTGTACACAATTGTTCATTGAACTTGTGGATAACTTGTGCTATTATTTATAATGTATAAAAATAGACAGGAGGCTCTTCATGGCCAATAACATATTGGATATGGCGCTCGAGCTGCTCCAGCGTGATTTTCCGCCTTCCAGCCTTTCGGCTTGGTTTGACGACGTGACGGTTGTTTCCTTTTCGGACAACCGTTTGATTTTGCACTCTCCGGTGCAGTTCAAAAAAGAATTCATTGACCAAAAGTTCATCGAACCGCTGCAGCAGGCGATGAACGAGCTGACCGGCGATCCGGTCACCGTTGTGGTCGTCACAGGCGAATATTCCGCGCCGACCTCGGCATCCTCTTCTCCGTATGACGATTACACGTTTGAGCGTTTTATCGTCGGCTCTTCCAACAAATTTGCGCACGCGGCTGCGCTCGCCGTTGCCAAAACCCCGGCCGAAATTTACAACCCCTTGTTCATTTACGGTCAATCCGGTCTGGGAAAAACCCACCTTATGTACGCAATTGCGAACGCCATTCGCAAAACGCATTCGGAATACCGCATCATTTATGTCAAGGGCGAGGATTTTACCAACGAGCTGGTCACCGCCATTCAGGAAGGCAATGTGCAGAATTTCCGTATCAAATACCGCATGGCCGACCTGCTGCTGATTGACGATATTCAGTTTATCGCGGGCAAAGAGCGTACGCAGGAGGAGTTTTTCCATACCTTCAACGCGCTTTACGAGTCCCACCGTCAGATTGTGCTGACCTCTGACCGGCCGCCGAAGGAAATCAACACCCTTGAGGACCGCATGAAAACCCGTTTTGAATGGGGTCTGCTTGCCGATATTCAGCCGCCGGACTTTGAAACCCGCGTCGCTATCATCCGCGCCAAGGCTGAAAAGATGGGTGTTGAACTGCCGAGCGACGTTTCCACCTATATCGCGCAGTATATTCAGGCAAACATCCGTCAGCTTGAGGGCGCGGTCAAGAAAATCAAGGCCATGCACGAGCTGGTCGATGAATCCGTCGACGTGGATTTGGCGCAGCGCGCGATTGACGCGGTCAAAACCGAAAACCCGGGTCTGAACCCAACACCCGAGCGCATCATGGAGGCCGTTGCCAACTACTTCTATATTCCGGTCGAGCAGATGATTTCGCAAAACCGCTCGAAGGACGTTGCATACCCCCGGCAAATGGCTATGTATATGATTCGGCAGGAGCTTGAATACTCCTTCCCCGACATCGCGAAGATTTTCAAGCGTGACCATACCACCGTCATGCACGCCTGCAACAAGATCGAAGAAGAGCGCAAGCACTCGGGCGAGACCGAAGAAGTCATCAAAAAGCTGCATAATAACATCCGCGGCGAATAACTGGAAATTCTACTGGAAATGCATTTTGCAAAAATGAAAGTTCTATCCTGCAATCCTTCATTTTGAGGAAAACAGAGCCTTAAATTCTATCCCCATCCCCCTGTGAATTTCTCCCCAGTTCCTTGTGGATTGCACAGGTCTTTCCCTGTGGATAAATTTTTCACCCAATTTCGCTGTGTATCGACAAAAAACTTTCCACATCCCGCTGTGAATGACATTTCCCGCGCCATACCTGACTGTCCGCAGGTTTTCCCCAGTTTGCACAGCCTCTACTACTACGATAAAAACCATTCTATATTATCCTTACCAATTCCGAGAAGAGAGGAACTTCCGATGAAATTCTCCTGTGAAAAAGAAACGCTGTTATCTTTGATCGGTACCGCTTCCCGTGCCGTCACCGGCAAAAGCGCTATGCCGCTGCTCGAAGGTCTGCTTGTAGAAGCGGAAAACAAGCTGACCCTTACAGGCTATGACCTGTCTATGGGTATCCGCACCACAGGTGCTGCCGAAGTGGTGCAGCAAGGACGCGTTGTACTGAACGCCCGCCTGTTTTACGATATCGTCCGCAAGCTGCCGAGCGATGTTGTCTATATTGAAACCGATGACAAGCTGCTGACCACCATTAAGTGCGGCCGCGCTGTTTTCAATCTGATTGCCACCGAAGCCGACGAATTTCCCGCTTTGGCTGAGGTTGACTGCGAAACCGAAATCAATCTGCCGCAGGCAATGCTCAAAAGCATGATTGCGCAGACCATTTTCTCGGTTTCCGACAATGAATCCAAGCCGATTCACACCGGCTGTCTGTTTGAGCTGGAAAACAAGTGCCTGAGCGTCGTCGCGGTAGACGGTTATCGTCTTTCGGTGCGCCGTGAAACGGTGGAAGGCATTTCCGGGGACATGAAATTCGTCGTGCCCGGCTCCTCGCTGCGCGAAATTGAGCGTATTTTAAGCGATGACGCCGACGCAATCGTCGAAATCTATCCCGATAAAAAGAACATTCTGTTCCGCATCGGCAATACAACGCTCATTACCCGCCTGATTGACGGCGAATTTCTCAACTACCGTGCCGCCATTCCCGCAGAATTTGAGCATGAAATCAAGGTCAGCCGCTCAGAGCTGGTTACCTGCATCGAGCGTGTGTCGCTGATTGTGTCCGAGAAGCTGAAAAATCCGGTTCGTTTCCACTTTGACGGCTCTTATGCACAGCTTTCGTGCATCACCGCTGTCGGCAAGAGCTACGACGAATGTCCCTTCGAGGGCGAAGTGGAGGAGCTTGAAATCGGTTTCAACAACCGTTATCTGCTTGACGCCCTGCGTGCTTCGGGTGAGGAAACCGTGCGGCTGTCGCTTAAGGGCGCGCTCAATCCTGTTGTCATCACACCCATTGAAGGCGATAAATACACCTATTTGGTGCTGCCGGTGAGGTTAAAGGCAAATGACTGATATTTCTGTAAAAGGCGAGTTTATTAAGCTTGACGCGTTCTTAAAGTTCGCAAATATCGTGTGTTCGGGCGGCGAGGCTAAAATCCTCATCGCCGACGGTCAGGTGTTCGTCAACGGCGAGCCGTGCACCATGCGCGGCAAAAAGCTGCATGACGGCGATCAGGTCGTGACCGCCGGCGGCGAAACCTTTGTTGTCCGCACCGGAAATTAAACGCGGTTTATTGGAGAAAAAATGCACATCAATACGCTCGAACTGCATAATTTTCGCAATTATGAGCAGGAATCCTTCGTTTTTGACCCGTCGGTGAACCTCATCTGCGGCGAAAACGGACAAGGTAAAACCAACCTGCTTGAAGCGGTTGCAGCCTGTTCAACCATGCAGCTGTTTCGCACGGCGCAAAAAAAAGAGGGTTTGCGGTTTGGAACCGATTCCTCCCGTATTTTAGCGGAATTTAACGCGCAAAACCGTGATTTTCAACTGGAGCTGCGGTTGTTTCGTACGAAATCCATGGAAATTTTTAAAAACGGCGTGCGCCAGAAGCGGCAGAGCGACGCGGCGGGTGTGCTAAAAACTGTGCTGTTCTGTCCGGACGATTTGCTGCTCATCCGGCAGGGCGCAAGCGCGAGACGACGGTTTTTGGACACCGCTTTGTGCCAGCTGCGGCCGAATTACGCCCGATTTTTGGAGGAATACAGCCGCACGCACGAGCATAAGACCCGTATTCTGCGCGATGCGGAGCAAAAACCTGCCTTATTGGATCTTTGGGAGGATTTTTCGCTGCGCATGGCAAAGCTCGGCGCGCAGATCATCCGCTACCGCGCGTATTACATCAAAAAGCTGCTGGCTGCCGCAGCACTCGTGCAAAGCGACATCGCGCCGCACGAAGCACTGACCGGCGCGTACAAAACCGTGTCCACGGTGACCGATCCGTTTGCTCCCGCCGCTCAGATTGAGCAGGAGCTTATTTCCCATGTTTTTTCGCACAAAACTGCTGAAATTGCGGGAAAATCCTGTCTTTCAGGGCCGCATAAGGACGATTTGCTGCTCGACCTGAACGGCCGCAGTGCCGCCGCCTTCGGCTCGCAGGGACAGGTACGCACGTGCACGCTGTCCTTAAAGCTTGCCGAGCGCGAGCTGTTTTTCGACGAGGACGGCGAATATCCCGTGTTGCTGCTGGATGATGTGCTGTCCGAGCTTGACCGCCGCCGGCAGGACTTCGTTTTGAACCGCATCGGGGACGGACAGGTGCTCATTACCTGCTGTGAGGACGAAGCCGCAGAAAAATTGCACGCGGGTGGTATATTTCCCATACAAAACGGAAAAAAATATTAATTTTATCCACAGATACATACACAAACTGTGGAAAAAGTGGTATAATATATTTTAGCGATGCTGAAGCGCAAAGGGGGTACCCGATAGTACCCCTTCTCTATTGTGTCCACCTCGTGCGCACAGCAACATCGGGCATAAGCAGGATGGGAGGAACCGATTTGTATCTCCATCTGGGACAGGACTATATTGTGCCCATGCGGCAGGTCGTGTGCGTGTTTGATATGGACACCGCAACCGCATCCCGCCGCACGCGCCGGCTCATCGAGCGGATGCAGGAAGAGGGCCGCATCATTGAGCTGTACGACGATTTGCCCCGCGCCGCAGTGCTCTGCGTCAGCGAACTGGGTGAATATCTTTATTTGACCCAGCTGTCGAGCAAGGTGCTCCAACGGCGCGCGGAAAAAGCGCTGGGTATGTAATGGCATTCCATGAAAGGAATTTTTGAGTATGAGTGAAGAAATCAAAGACGAAATGCTCGACCTAAAGGTCACAGAGACGTACGACGAAAGCCAGATTCAGGTTTTGGAAGGTCTGGAGGCCGTCCGAAAACGTCCGGGCATGTACATCGGCTCGACCTCGGCGCAGGGTCTGCACCATTTGGTGTATGAAATCGTCGATAACTCGATCGACGAGGCGCTCGCGGGCTACTGCACGCATATTGAGGTCACCATCGAAAAGGGCAACATCATCCGCGTGCAGGATAACGGCCGCGGTATTCCCTGCGGCATTCATCCGCAGATGGGAATCCCGACGCTCGAGGTTGTTTTGACCGTGCTGCATGCCGGCGGCAAGTTCGGCGGCGACGGCTACAAGGTTTCCGGTGGTCTGCATGGCGTAGGCTCGTCGGTTGTAAACGCCCTGTCCGACTGGATGGAGGCTGAGGTGCGCGACGG
This sequence comes from Butyricicoccus sp. Marseille-Q5471, assembly GCF_951230135.1. Classification (GTDB taxonomy): domain Bacteria; phylum Bacillota; class Clostridia; order Oscillospirales; family Butyricicoccaceae; genus Agathobaculum. The sequence goes on from NZ_CATNVC010000003.1 coordinate 288,578, forward strand.
CAGCGAAAAGCACACCATGCGCTTTGAGCGCGGCGTAACCGCAAAGAAAATGGAAAATGTACCGTGCGAGAGCGAAACCGGCACGACCATTCGCTTCCATGCCGATCCGGAAATTTTCGAGACCACTGAATTTGAGTTTGATATTCTGGAAAAGCGTCTGCGCGATCAGGCGTTTTTGAATGCCGGCATCAAAATCACGCTGCGGGACGAGCGCGACGACGAGGTTAACGAGGAAATCATGCACTACGAGGGCGGCATCCGCCAGTTTGTGCAGCATTTGAACCGCGCCAAAACCCCGCTGCATGATGAAGTGATTTACATGGAGGGCAGCCGCGAAACCTCGATGGCCGAGGTTGCCATGCAGTATACCGACGGCTATTCCGAGTCGCTCGTGTCGTTTGCCAACAACATCAACACCACCGAGGGTGGCACGCACGAAACCGGCTTTAAATCGGCGCTGACCCGCGTGATTAACGATTACGGCCGCAAATTCGGCCTGATCAAGGAAGGCGAAGCCTTTAAGGGCGAGGACGCGCGCGAAGGCCTGACCGCGATTATCTCGGTCAAGCTGCAGGAAGCGCAGTTCGAGGGACAGACCAAGACCAAACTCGGCAACAGCGAAATGCGTACGCTCGTCGAAACCATGGTCGGCGACAAGCTGATGACCTTCTTTGAGGAAAATCCCGCCGTTGCTCGCACCATCATCGAAAAGGCGCAGGCCGCGTCCCGTGCCCGCATGGCGGCGCAGAAGGCGCGCGAGATGACCCGCCGCAAGTCGGCGCTCGACTCGGCTGCACTGCCCGGCAAGCTGGCCGACTGTCAGGAAAAAGACCCGACCTATACCGAAATTTACATCGTCGAGGGTGATTCCGCAGGCGGCTCGGCCAAGGAAGGCCGCGACCGTAAATATCAGGCCATCCTGCCGCTTTGGGGCAAGATGCTGAACGTCGAAAAGGCAAGACTTGACCGTGTGTACGGCAACGAAAAGCTCGTCCCGATGATTACCGCCTTCGGCGCGGGCTTCGGCGACGATTTCGACACGACCAAGCTCCGCTACGGAAAAATCATCCTGATGGCCGATGCCGACGTCGACGGCAGCCATATCCGCACCCTGCTTTTGACGTTTTTCTTCCGCTTTATGCGTCCGCTGATTGAAAAGGGACACGTTTATATCGCGCAGCCGCCGCTTTACAAGAACGAAAAGGGCAAGGATGTGCGCTATGTGTATACCGAAGAGCAGCAGCGCGCGTGCCTTGCGGAAATGGGCGATAATGTCCGCATCCAGCGCTATAAAGGCCTGGGCGAGATGGACCCCCACCAGCTGTGGGAGACCACGATGGACCCGACCCGCCGCACCTTGCTGCAAATCACGATGGAGGACGCTGTCGCTGCGGACGAAACCTTCTCTCTGCTGATGGGCGAAAAGGTAGAGCCGCGCCGCGAATTCATCGAGCGCAACGCAAAGAACGTTATCAATCTCGACATCTAAGCCAATTCCGGCTTTGAAACGCGCCAACAATCCTTTGGAGGCATAGAATGAGTCAAGAATACGAACAGCAAAAAATTGTCCCGGTCGACCTTGACCGGGAAATGAGAAAGAGCTACATCGATTACGCGATGAGCGTTATCGTCGGCCGCGCGCTGCCCGATGTGCGCGACGGCCTCAAGCCCGTGCACCGCCGCATCCTCTACGCCATGTATGAGGACGGCCTGACCTCGGACAAACCCTACCGCAAATCCGCGACCACGGTCGGTAACGTGCTCGGCCGTTACCATCCGCACGGCGACGCATCGGTTTACGACGCGCTCGTCCGTATGGCGCAGCGCTTTTCGCTGCGCTATCCGCTGATTGATGGTCACGGCAACTTCGGTTCGATCGACGGCGACCCCCCGGCAGCTTATCGTTACACCGAGGCCCGTATGTCCAAGATTTCGAACTCCCTGCTTGCCGATATCAAGAAGGACACGGTTGATTTCGTGCCCAACTTTGACGACGACCGCAAGGAGCCGTCCGTCCTGCCCTCCCGCTTTCCGACGCTGCTGGTCAACGGCTCGTCGGGTATCGCGGTCGGCATGGCGACCAATATTCCGCCTCACAACCTGACCGAGGTCATCGACGGCGTTTGCTATGTCATCGACCATCCGGAGGCCGAGCTGGACGAAATCTGCCAGTTCATCAAGGGGCCTGACTTCCCGACCGGCGGCATTGTGATGGGTCGTTCGGGAATCCGCGCCGCTTATGCAACCGGCCGCGGCAAGATCAAGGTGCGCGCCCGCTGCGAAATCGAGGAATTGGCCAACGGCCGCAGCCAGATTATCATTACCGAAATTCCGTATATGGTCAACAAAGCGCGTCTTGTCGAGTCAATGGCGAACCTCGTCAAGGACAAACGCGTTGAGGGCATCACGAATATTCAGGATCATTCCTCGCGTGAAGGCATGCGCATCGTGATTGACGTGCGCCGTGACGCAAACGCGCAGGTCATTTTGAACCAGCTTTATAAATTCAGCCAGCTGGAAGACACCTGCTCGATGATTCATCTGGCACTCGTGCCGATTTCGGCCGCCGCGCCGGAAAAGGTGCAGCCGCGTTTTCTCTCGCTGCGCCAGATTATTGACCAGTATATCGCCTTCCAGAAGGATGTTATCGCCCGCCGCACGCGGTTTGACCTGAAAAAGGCACAGGATCGCGCGCACATTCTGCAGGGTCTTAAGGTTGCGACCGATAACATCGACCGCATCATTGCTATCATCCGCGCCTCTAAAAACGAGGCGGAAGCCAAGGAAAACCTGATGGCTGAGCCGTTCTGGGTTGACCAGGTTGCGCTTTTGGGCATTGTGGACGGTTCGGATCACTTCGAATTCCACATGGATGAGCCGCAGGCGCAGGCAATTGTCGACATGCGTCTGGGTCGTCTGTCCGGCCTCGAGCAGCAGAAGATTGACGATGAATATCAGGAGCTTGAAGGCAGAATTAACGAGTTTATGCGTATTTTGTCGTCGGACGAGAACATTCTTGAGGTTGTTAAGGCGGAAATGCAGGAAATCAAGGCCAAATACGGCGATGAGCGCCGCACCGAGATTGCCAGCGTTGCCGATGAAATTGATATTGAGGATCTCATCGAGGAGCAGGACTGCGCGTACACGCTGACGCATTTCGGCTATATCAAGCGTCAGCCGACCTCGGTTTACCGCTCGCAGCGCCGTGGCGGCCGCGGTGTGTCCGCAATGTCCACTCGCGAGGAGGATTTTGCAAAGGACATCTTCACCGGCTCGACGCACGATACGATTCTGTTCTTCTCCGACCGCGGCAAGGTCTACAAGCTCAAGGGCTACCAGATTCCCGAGACGGGACGCACCGCCAAGGGCATGAACATCGTAAACCTGCTTGAGCTTGATCCCGATGAAAAAATCACCGCAATGTTCCCGATTAAGGAATTTGCGGGCGATAAATACCTGTTCTTTGTCACGAAGAAGGGCATCGCCAAGCGTATTGTGCTCAGCGATCTGCAAAATATCCGCAGAGCCGGCCTGCGTGCGCTCAACCTCAATGAGGATGACGCACTCGTCGACGTGCGCCTGACCGACGGCAGCCAGAATATTCTCATTGCGACCCATAACGGCCGCGCGATTTGCTTCGACGAAAACGAAGTCCGCGCGATGGGACGCGTCGCCACCGGCGTGCGCGGCATCCGTCTGGCCGAGGGTGACTATGTCATCGGCGCGGGGCGGGCACGTCCGGGCGCACAGGTGCTGACCGTGACCGAAAACGGCTATGGCAAGCGCACCGGTGTGGAGGAATACACCGTGCATCACCGCGGCGGCGGCGGCATTATGCTGCACAATCTGACCGAAAAGACAGGGCCTGTGGCCGGTCTGTCGATTGTGGACACCGACAACGATGTGATGATCATTACGGACGACGGCGTTATTATTCGTACGCCGGTTGAGGAAATCCGTACCTGCGGCCGCGGCTCGCAGGGTGTTATCGTGATGCGTACGGGAGAGGACGTTAAGGTCATTTCCATCGCGCGCACCGATAGAGAAGAAGAAGATACCACCGACTTATCGGAAGAAGAGAGTGAATGAGGAAAAGCGGGCGTTTAGACGCCCGCTTTTTCTCTTCCAGGGGACTTCATAAGTCCCCTAGATACGAAAATCGGTTCCCGAGGAAACCGACTTTCGATACCCGAATGACGCCGCCCAAGGCGGCTGGGTCGGGGTCAAAAAGGCAGGCGCATGTCCTGCCTTTTTGGGACTGACGGCGATGCCGCCAGTCCTTTTGAATGCGCGCTGCGGCGCGGGGGATTCTAAGAAGTTTATTTGCGGTTTTATTTTTGGAAATCTTGTGATACAATAGGGGAAACGCTTTTTTGGGAGATACTATGAAGAATGTAACCATCTATACCGACGGCGCGTGCTCCGGCAACCCTGGACCGGGCGGCTGGGGCGCGGTGCTCAAGTACGGCAAGTTTGAAAAAGAAATGTCCGGCTTTGAGCCGAACACCACCAACAACCGCATGGAGCTGCTCGGCGTCATTACCGCCCTCGAAACGCTCACCGAGCGCTGTCAGGTCGATTTGTATTCCGATTCGAAATACGTCATTGACGGCATTGTCAAGGGATGGGCTAAGGGCTGGCGTGCGAAAAATTGGATTAAGTCGGATAAAAAACCTGCTAAGAACCCGGAATTGTGGGGAAGATTGCTCGATTTGCTCGATCAGCACGATGTGACCTTTCACTGGGTCAAGGGTCATGCCGATAATCCGTACAACAACCGCTGCGATGAGCTCGCCGTCGCCGAATACCAAAAAAACCGCTGAGAGGAGGCCGTTCATGCGTCGTATCACGCTGATCGCCTATTATGTGTTGACCGTGGCGGCAATCGTGTACCGCCTTTCGTTTGACTGCACCGCTTATAATATGCTGCTCGCGGTGGCCGGACTTGCGCTGCCGGCTGTCCCGTTTGTGCTGTATAAGGTCGCGCATTTGAAGCCTGTGCCGCTGCTGGAGCTGGTATTCAACGGCTTTGTGTTTGCGGCGGTTTCGTTCGCAAGTTTGTTCGGTGCATATGATTTTATTCCGCTTTGGGACAAAATCCTGCACTTTTTATCCGGTTTTCTCTTTGCCGCACTGGGCACAATCGTCTATTTCTATCACAAGCCAGATCGCCGTCTCGATCGGCGGGACGCGTTCAATGCCGCAGCGTATACGTGGATGTTTTCCATGACCAGCGCGGTGCTGTGGGAGATTTGGGAGTATGGCGTGTCCCTGTTTGGCGCAGATCCGCAGCAGGTTGCGCTGACCGGCGTGAGCGACACCATGCAGGACATGATTGTCTGCACCGTCGGCGGGCTGATTACGGCGATTTCCTGCTGGAAATACCTGAAACACCTTGGCAAAAACCGGCGCAAGGGCCTGATGATGAGCCTGTTTGAGAAGTTTTACGAAGCAAATATCAAGAAATAATAAAAAACCCCGAAACAAACCGTTCGGGGTTTTTTATTTTTGCGAAGTGTGTTAACCTTCTGCGTGGATGACCGATACCGGACAAGCGTCTGCGGCTTCCTTGGCTTCTGCCTGATTGGCAGCGGTAGGCTGCTCATACACCTCGGCAAGACCGTCCTCCGCAATGCGGAAAACGCTCGGGCAGGTGCCTTCACACAGGCCGCACGAAATACAGCCGCCGCGATCAATGGTAATCTGCATATTAAAACACTCCTTTCCAAGCAAAGTATGCACGGAAAGGAGCGAGTTTATAACAGAAAATTTTACAGTTCTCCGCACATGATTGCCGCAAGCGCATCCTCCGTTGTGCGGTGGCCGAGCGAAATCGCACCCATGGCCTCGGCACGGCGGCCGACCTCATATTTGTGCAGATTGGTTTCGCCCTCGATGCACTGGGAGGTCAAATACACCTTGGTGCCGCTCATAATCAGCTTTTGCACGACCTTTTCCAGCCTCGTCGGGATACCGCCCGAGCCAAAGCCTTCGATAATGACCTTGGGATAGCGGCTTAAAAAATCGAAAATGGAGGGGTCAAGATCGGGCACCAGCTTCATCAGCACGATTTTGGGATCGACCTGATCGACAAACCGCGGTTCGCCGCCGAGCAGCGGCACGATATTCAGCCGTACATTGCCCTCGTCATCCACCGTGCCGGCAAGCGGCGCGCCGATGGATTGGAACGCGTCCATATCGGTGGTGTGCACCTTGACCACGTGGTTGCCGCGGATGACCTTGCCGTGCAGCACAGCGGCGACGCCCACATAACCCGCGGACGCGACGCGGAACGCATCGAGCAAATTGCGCTCGGCATCCGAATCTTCAACGCCCATCGGCAGCTGAGAGCCGGTTAAAATGACGGGTTTGTTGAGGTTTTTGAGCACGTGATACAGAAATGCGGCTGTGTAGGATAGCGTATCCGTGCCGTGCGCGACGACAAAACCGTCATACCGGTCGTAATTCTGCCAAACGGTGGTCGCAATTTTCATCCGATCTTCAGCGGTCATATCGGTTGAGTCGATCGACAGCGGATTTTCCACCACGACCCGGCAAATGTTGCGGATTTCGGGCAAAAATTCGAGCAGCTCCTCGCCGGTCAGCGAGGGTGCAAGGCCGCGTCCCTGCTGACGGCAGGCAATTGTGCCGCCGGTGGCGATCATCAAAATGTGTTTCATGCGAAAAATAACCTTCTTTTGTTTGATAACAGATTACTGTTTCTATTTTTTCTGGAATGGCGCCATCATAAAGAAAATAATCAGGAGAATATACACCATATAAAGCACATAGGTGGTTTCCTGACTCCAGGGAAAGCCTGCCTGCGGGTTCATCAACGCAAACCCTATAAATAAAATTGCAATGACAATCATGATCCACGATATAATTTTAGAAATATGTTGATTCACTCATTGTCACCTCAGAATAAGTGCATTATTTATAGCTTTCCTGTAAAATTTCAATCACATCATCGCGGGTCAGCTCGCGCGGATCGACGCGGAACAGACCGCCCATCGTGTCGCGCGCATTGTCGGCATATTTGCCCAGATCGTTGCCGTCTACGCCGTAATCGGACATTTTAAGGCTCGCTACATCGCAGCGCTTTTGCAGGGTGTGCAGCGCTTCGACGAAGTGCTCAGGTGCAGATGCGTCGGCAAAGCCGAGTGCACGCGCCATTGCGACCATGCGGTCGCCCGAGGAGGCGTAAAAACGCTTCCAGTAGGCCTGTGAAATCATGATAAGCCCCGCGCCGTGGGGCAGATTCGGGTGGAATGCGGACAGCGCGTGCTCGATGGCGTGTTCGCTCGTGCACGAAGAGAGCGTCTCAACGAAGCCGGCGAGCGTGTTGGCCAGTGCAACGCTTGCACGTGCATCCTTGTCGCCGCCATCCTGCACAGCGGTCGGCAGAGCCTGTCCAATCAGCTCAATGGCGCGCAGGCTGAACATTTCGCTCATCGGACTGGAAATGTTGGCCAGCATGCCTTCACAAGCATGAAACAGTGCGTCAAAGCCCTGATATGCAGTCAAATGAGGCGGAACGGTCATCATAAAGTCGGGATCGACAATAGAAATCGCGGGAAACGTCTTGTCGCCGCCGCCGCCGATTTTCTCCTCGCCGTTGGAAATAACGGTCCAGGGATCGGCCTCGGTGCCCGTGCCCGCAGTTGTGGTGACGGCAACAAGCGGCAGACCGTCATTCTTGATGCGCTGTCCCTTGCCCGAGCCGCCGTGGATGTAATCCCACCAGTCGCCGTCGTTGGTCGCCATGATGGAGACCGCCTTGGCGGTATCAATCGACGAGCCGCCGCCCAGACCGACCACGAAGGAGCATCCCTCGCTCCGGCAGAGCGCGGCGCATTCACGAACGCTTTCAATGGTCGGATTCGGTTGCACCTTATTGTAAACGATGGTTTTGTGCCCACCCTCAGCGAGCGCATCAGACACCTTGCCGACATAGCCCAGACGGGTGGTCGAGGTGCCGCCGGTGATAATCAGACCCTTGCCTGCGGGCAGCTTTGCGCGCGCCAGCTTTTTGACCGCGCCCTGGCCGAAAAAGATGCGGGTAGGCATATAAAAACTAAAAATATCCATAATAAAACCTCCTTAAAAAAAAGAGGGGCATACAAACCCCAACGTATTTATTATATCAAATTCAAAGCGTCATGCAAAGAGGTAAAACGCTGAAAAGAGGTGGAAATACTCGTTTATTTTCACCATAAAAAGACATCGAAATACACTTGACGTTGTGCAATATCAATGATATTATAAGGGCACAGAAAGAAGAAGGGCAAACACCAAATGCCAAAGCAGGGGCTTTGGAGCGGGGCGACACCCCAATCATTCTGTAAGACGAAATGAGCTGGCAAAGCAGAAAGGAAGTGAGTCCAATGGTATTAGAAGAAGCGTCCTACCAGTTCGCGGGACTCGCTGCGACGCTGTAACCGAAAGAAACGATTCAGGTGATAGCTATTAAAAAACGCGAGTTCCAAGTAACAACCTCGAACCGCCTGCAAAGCATGATCGGCCTCCGGTAAGTGGGGACGAAACCTCTGGGGAAGCTATCCTCGATTAGACCAATCCTCGTCCAGAGCACAAGACAGAGAATCGCGGATCAAAGCGGCAGGAAAGCAAGGTTCACGCATGAAAGAACCCGAAGCGCGTCTGCGGAATATGAAATCAAAACACCTGCACCAGACCAAAAATAGTGTTCACCCAGTGGCCGATGGGCATACTGATGAGTATGGTGAAGCAAAAGCGAATCAGAGACGGGCAATGAGATGGTATCAAAGGCTCCTGAAAATGATTCGGGTTGATGTACGGTAATGACTCGCAAGAAAGAGACGCTGCTCAGCAAAATTTCACATAGAGTTCCCGAATGTAAGAAGGTAATCGAAATCAAGAACAACGAACCGCAGTCGGGCGACTCCCGTGAACGATAGGATGCATACAAATCGGAAAAAATTGAATACAAAGAATCAATGTTTCCCAAGGAAAGGAAAACTGCATGGTTCAAAATTAAAGGGTCCTGTCTGGTGACGGGGCCCTTGTTTTGTGCTTCGATTGAAAGCATGCTTTCAATCGAGTATTCCGACTCCGAACCGCGCCTTTCAGGCACAATTCTACGTCGGTTTGTATAAAAACCGAGGCAGAGCCCCGGTTTTTATGAAATTGCGGGTTCGCAATCTATTTTATGATATGCTGTGACGCAGGCAAAAAGTCAGGCGCAAGTCCTGACTTTTTGATATTTACGTCGCGTTAGGACTATTGTAGGTTACTTTTGCGGTTCGGGCGGCTCTTTTGGTTTTTCCCCCATCATTTGATACAGTGCGTCGAGGGCGTCGCTCAGCGTGCCGACCTCGTCAATCAGGCCGGTTTCTACCGCGGTTTCCCCGGAAATAACCGTGCCCACGTCGGCCGTCAGCTGTCCGGTTTCGCGCATCAGCTCGAGCAGACGGTCAGACTTGATTTTTGAGTGCGAGGTGATGAAGTCAACAATCCGCTCCTGAATTTTTGCGAGATACTCAAACGCCTGCGGCACGGCGATAATCGTGCCGTTCATGCGCACCGGATGGATGGTCATCGCCGCCGAGGCCGCTATAAAGCTCTTTTTCGCCGCCACTGCGAGCGGCACACCGATGGAATGGCCGCCGCCTAGTACAAGCGAAACGGTCGGCTTGCGCATGCCCGCGATAAGCTCCGCGATTGCAAGACCCGCTTCCACATCACCGCCCACAGTGTTGAGCAAAATCAGCAGGCCGTCAATTTCGTCCGACTGCTCTACCGCCGTAATCTGCGGAATCAAATGCTCGTACTTGGTGGTTTTATTCTGTGAGGGCAGTTCCATATGCCCTTCAATCTGCCCGATGATTGTGATACAGTGAACCGTTCCGTGCTTGGTTCTTGCCGTTATCGAACCGGTCTGCGCAATGCTGTTTTCTTCCGGTGCTTCAATTTTTTCTGTTTCGTCTGCCATTGCTGCTGCTCCCTTCCTGCAGGATACCCTGCAAACAAAGTGTGCCGCCTGTGGAAAGGGTTTATACAAAAGCTGACAGAAAATTACTGGGAATATTACAAATCGTAAACAGAGAATTCCCTCATTTCATCGTCTTCGGCAGGGGAATACAAGGAGTTATCCACTTTGTCCACATAGTTATCCCCAGTTATCCACCGACCGGCTGTGAATAACTGGGTGAAAAATGTGAAAGAACCAAGGGAGATGTTTGCATTATGGAAACATGACTTGCTCAATTCAATTATATTTGCTACAATAATCATAAGTATACGCAAAATTTGAATTTGGAGTGATAATGTAATGAGCAATCCTATCGTTACGATTGAAATGGAACAGGGCGGTATTATCCGCGCCGAATTATATCCCGAAATTGCCCCGAACACCGTGCGCAATTTTATTTCGCTGATCAACAAGGGTTTTTATGACAATACGATTTTCCACCGTGTTATCCCGGGCTTCATGATTCAGGGCGGCGACCCCGAAGGCACCGGACGCGGCGGCCCGGATTACACCATCCGCGGTGAATTCACCCAGAACGGCTTCCAGAACGATCTGATTCACAGCCGCGGCGTGCTGTCCATGGCGCGCACTGCCGATCCCAACTCTGCCGGCAGCCAGTTTTTCCTCATGACCACCGATTCCCCGCATCTGGACGGCCAGTATGCTTCCTTCGGCATGGTGATTGAAGGCATGGACGTGGCCGATGGCATCGTCAACACGCCCCGCGACTGGCACGACCGTCCCCGCCAGGAGCAGCGCATGAAGCGCGTTACCGTTGACACCCAGGGTGTGACCTACGAGGAGCCTGAGACCCTGTAAGACAGAAAGAGGGTAGGTATATGTATTATACCAACAAGGATACGTTTGTACTTTCGGCGTCCGGCTGTATGGGGACAGACCGGGATAGTCTGGAATCCATCCTTGCCGGTAACGAAGAGGGCGCGAAGGGCTGTTGTCTGTCCGTTGATATGACGGCGGACGGCATTGCCGTGCTTTCGGCCGATGGCTACAGCAATGCGGCTGACGGCACGCGCATGAACATCAGCGATTACAGCTATGCGGAACTGCATCAGGCCTGTCCCCAGCTGGTGCCGGCCGGACAAGCCATTGAGCTTGCAAAGACCTGCCGCGCCAAAATTGCGATTACCGTGCGCAATCAGACACTGCTGCCGCAGCTTCGGATGACGCTGCGCCATGCCGAATGCCTGGATGAGACGATTTTTGTCGGGTTGGGACTGGTCGAGGCCGCGCGTCTTGCCGTTGCAAACCCGGAGCTGCATATCATGGGCGAGCTGCCCGCCGTGCCGGACAACATCGAAGCGCTCGTACGTGCCGCGCAGACGACCGGTCTGTTCGGCCTGCGCGCCGTCGTGACGGATTGGACGCCGGCCTTGCTGCGTGCCTGCCGCCGCGCCGGTCTGTTTACGATGAGCTTGCAGACCGAGCATATGGATGCGCTGACTTATCTGATTCGCGGCGGGGTAAACTTTATCGAGACTGCCCGTCCCGATTTGACGGCGATGCTGCTGCCTGAGGGCGCGGCTGAGCCGCAGCAGATTCCGCTGATGCCGTACTAAAAATTCGATTGCAACCACGCTTGCAATCGAGTATTCCGACTCCGAACCGCGCCTTACAGGCACAATTCTCCGTCGGTTTGTGTCAAAAACCACGCGCATGTCGTGCTTTTTGACGGAAATAGCAGATTTCTGCTATTTCCTGTTTTATGCCGCTGCGCTTCTGCGCCGCGGCGCAGGGGGGAGCATGCGGCTCTCCCCTGTTTTTAAGTAATTCCGAAAGGAGCCAAGTTGTTTTGGCCGATATTTCCGTACAGAATTTAACCAAATATTACGGTGACCGCCTGATTTTACAGGACATTTCGTTCGATATTCAGCCGGGTGAAAAGGTGGCTGTGCTCGGCGCGAACGGCGCGGGCAAGACCACCCTGCTCAACATTCTCACCGGCCGCCTGCCCCATGACGGCGGCACCGTTTCAATCGGTCAGGGCAAAAGCGCGGGCATCATTGATCAGATGCCTGATTTTCCTGCGCACGCAACGGTCGAGGATGTGCTGCGTCTGGCCTTCCGCGAGTCGGATGAAATCATTGCCGCGCTTGAGGCGCTGACCGCCGAAATGGCGCATCGGCCGGATGATACCTCGCTGCTTAAGCGCTATGCCGCGCTGGAAGCGCGATTGGACGCGCTCGGCGGCTATAACCGCGATTTTGAGATTGATCAGGTGTGCAACGGTTTGGAAATCCCGCAGAAAATGCGTCAGCAGCCGTTTGAGCTGCTCTCGGGCGGCGAAAAAACCCGGATCAACCTTGCCCGCATCATTTTGGAAAAGACCGATATTTTGCTGCTCGACGAGCCGACCAACCACCTCGATATGGACGCGGTTGGCTGGCTGGGCGAGTATTTGGAGCGTTATCGCGGCACCGTGCTCACCATTTCGCACGACCGCTGGTTTTTGGATCAATGCTGCGATAGAATCATCGAAATTCACGACTGCACCTGCGATTTTTATGCCGGAAACTACTCTTTTTACGCGGTCGAGCGCGAGCGTCGGCGTGAGGAGCAGCAAAAGCACCATGAGCACGAGGTGGCCGAGAAAAAGCGTTTGGAGGATGTTGCCCGAAAGATGCATGAGCACGGAACCGAGCATCTGGCGAAGCGTGCGGCGTCCATCGAAAAGCGTATTTCGCGCATGAGGGTGACCGACCGTCCCAAGACCGACAAGTCGATGAGCGTGCGCTTCGGCGACCCGAATTATGAAACCGAAGAGGTGCTGAAGGTTCGTGAAATTACAAAAACCTTTGGTGATAGGACGGTTTTAGATGATGTGAGTTTCAATATCCGAAATCGTGAAAAGGTGGCGATTCTGGGTGCGAACGGCGCGGGAAAGACCACATTGCTTAAAATCCTGCTCGGTGAGCAGGAGCCGGACCACGGCGTCATCCGCAAGGGCGTGGGTCTCAAGCCCGCCTATCTGCCGCAGCAGGTGCACTTTCCAAATGAGCACCGCAACCTGATTGACACGCTGATTTACGACAAAAATGTCACCATGCAGGTGGCGAGAAACCGTCTCGGCGCGTTCCAGTTCACGGGCGAAACGCAGATGAAGACCGTGAGCATGCTCAGCGGCGGCGAAAAAAGCCGTCTGCGCTTGTGCGAGCTGATGTACGATCCGCTCAACCTGCTGATTTTGGACGAACCGACCAACCATCTTGATCTCGCATCCCGCGAATGGATTGAGTCGGCGGTCGAATCGTTTGACGGCACGTTGCTGTTCGTGTCACATGACCGCTATTTTGTGGAGCGGTTTGCGACCCGCGTTTTGTATCTGGATAACGGTGTTTTGACTGATTTCATCGGTTCATACAGCGAATTTCTTGCATGGAGAGAAAAGGGCGGCGCTCTGCCCGCGCCGGAGTCCGCTCCTGCGCCGCGCAAAAAGGAGCGCGCCGTGCCGACGCTCGACGATGTGCCCAAGCCTGCAGAGCGTCCCAAACGCACGGGCGGCACGAAAAATCTGCAAAAACAGCTGTCCTCGCTCGAGCGTGAAATTGCGCAGTTGGAGCAGCAGTCTGCCGATTTGGAGCAGCAAATGATTGTATCGTCGTCCGATTCAGGCAAATTGCTTGAACTGATGAGTGAAAAAGAGGCCAGCGACGAAAAACTGACCGCTAAAATGGAAGAATGGGAAGCTGTCGCTGCCGAGTTGGAGGCGATGCAGACGTGAAAAAGTATTGTTTTTGGTCTGTTTTAGCTGTTATTTGCGCAATTATCGGTGTCGTGCAGCTTCCGTGGGACCCCAGCCGATTCGGCGGCGTATTTTTTCTGGCACTGGCTGTCGGCTGTGCCGGCGAGTGGCTGATGCTACGAAATCAGCAAAAGCATAAGGCGTTTCACGCACTTTCTATCCTTGGAAAGGTGCTATTTTCGTTGTTTTTGGTTTCTTTTATTGCAATTCAGGGCATTATCATCGGTGGGATGCAGTCGGATAGCCAAGCGAGCGACGCGGATTTCGTGCTGGTGCTCGGCGCGCGGGTTTATGGAAATGGCCGCCCATCCGCGGCGCTCTCGGCGCGGCTCGACACCGCGCTCGATTATTTGGCCGCACACCCAAACGCTAAAGCCATTTTGTGCGGCGGTCAGGGCAGCAACGAGCCTGTTCCGGAAGCTGAGGCAATGTTTGACTATATGGTAGAAAACGGTGCGGATCGTGACCGTTTACTAAAGGAATCGGCCTCAAACAACACAATTCAGAACATTACAAACGCTCGTGAATTTGTTGGCACGGGCGACCGCACCGCTGTCATTACGAGCGATTTTCACCTTGCCCGTGCGCGCGTGCTCATGCGCCGCGGCGGACTTGACCCTTATGGCATTCCCGCCCCCACGCCCTATCCCGCGCAGCGGATTTCCGTGCATTGCCGCGAGTATTGCTCGATTTTGGGGCTGATGCTGACGGGGCGTTGGTGGTAAAAAAGGAGGAAACAGCAATGCAGACCATGCCGGCTGAGGCCGAAGCAAGGGTGCTTGCCCTGCTGAGCATGCTCAGCGAAAACAAGCTGACCGACGAGCAGGCCGCGCGGCTGTACAACGACCTGTCCGCGCGTTTGGTGCGCATTCCGGCGCAGTATCAGGTCGCGTTTGCGATGCAGATCATCGAGGAAAGCGGCCATGCGCTGTCGATTGAGGCCGCGGAGCGCATCGCCGTGCTTGTGATTTACTGCGTCTGCTATCCGGCAGAGGACGGAAAAGCAGGCTATGAAACGGTCACGTTGGCCGCAATTGAGCAGTATCGGGCGGTTTTTCGTCCTTTTTTTGACCATCGGGATGCAGCTCTCGAGGAGCTGCTCACCGCACTTTCTGCGGCGGGACAGCCGCCAAAGCTATAATTCCGCCAAAATCGAGGTGAAATCATGTTTGAAAAAGTAAAATCGCTCTCCGCGCGGCTGGATGAGCTGGAAATGCGTCTTTCCGAGCCGAATTTGTACGATGATCCGACCCGCGCGGCCAAGCTTTTGAAGGAGCGCAATGATTTAGAGCCAATCGTCACGACCTACCGCGCGTGGGCGCAGGCAGGCCGCACGATTGAGGATGCGACCGAAATGCTGTCCGACCCCGACCTGCGCGAGCTTGCGCAGGACGAGCTGCAGCAGGCCAAAAACGACCTTGCGCGGCTGGAAGATGAGCTGAAAATTCTGTTATTACCCAAAGACCCGAACGACGACAAAAACATTTTTGTCGAAATTCGCGGCGGTGCGGGCGGCGAGGAATCGGCGCTGTTTGCAAACTCGCTGTACCGTATGTACTCAATGTACGCCGCACGGCGCGGCTGGGAAACCGAGGTTATGAGCGCAAATGAGACCGAGCTCGGCGGCTTTAAGGAAATTGTGTTCCGCGTTGCGGGCGAAAAAGTTTACTCTCGGCTCAAATTTGAGTCGGGCGTGCACCGCGTGCAGCGTGTGCCGGAAACCGAATCGCAGGGGCGTGTGCACACTTCTACCGTAACCGTTGCTGTACTTCCAGAAGCGGAAGAGGTGGATTTTTACCTAAATCCCGCAGATTTACGCATTGATACCTTCCGTTCAAGCGGCGCGGGCGGACAACATATCAACAAGACCTCATCCGCAATCCGCATCACACACATCCCGACGAACACGGTCGTTGAGTGTCAGGACGAGCGCAGTCAGCACAAGAACAAGGACAAGGCAATGCGCGTGCTTCGTTCGCGCCTGTACGAGGCCGAGGTTGAAAAGCAGAACGCCGCCATCGCGGCCGATCGCCGCAGCCAGGTTGGCACAGGCGATCGCTCCGAGCGCATTCGCACCTATAATTTCCCGGAAAATCGTGTTAGTGAACACCGCATTAAGCTGACGTTGTACAAGCTTGATCAGTTCATGAACGGCGACCTCGACGAGGTGCTCGACGCGCTGATTACAGCCGATACGGCGGAAAAGCTCAAGGCGCAGGGCGAGCAGTAATCACCGCAGCGCGGGTGAAAAATCGGCTTCGTCCCAGCTGCCCCGCGCGGCAAGCTGCCGGTTCAGCTCGGCGTCCAAATGCGCGAGATCACGGTCGGTTTCAACGCGGCAAATGACCTTGGTGAACGTGGTAAACAGCACGCGGATGTAAAACCGGTCGGGAACCTGCGCGTAAACGCGTCCGGCGCTCAGCGTGCCGCCGGCCTTGGTCTGCGGAGCGTTTGCAAGGTAGCCAACCGTGCCCAAAACGGGCAGAAAAGCGCGAATTGCGTCGCTGTCATAGGGATTGCCCGGCTCTTTGCGGCAGCGAATCAGCTGGCCGATTTGAAACGGGTCGAGACCGTAATAATGCTTAAAACCGGTCACGGTGACAAAGGTTTGCGCGTCAAATCCCGATTCATAACGAACGGTTTTGGTGATTTCCTTTGTGATGGTGATGTAATGCTCCGACATATCGTGCACGCCCCTTCTGATAGGATGCATTCATTTTATCAGAGCGGGTGTCCGTTAAATTACCCTTTTAAAAATCGGATTTAAATTTCCACTTTGGAAGTGTTTCTTTATGAAAACAGAAAAACTATCCCCACAACTTGATAAAAATGCCATAAAAACCGCAGCAGACCTGATTCTTGCCGGTGAAGTGGTGGGAATTCCCACAGAAACGGTGTACGGACTGGCTGCAAACGCGCTGAATGGGGCTGCTGTGGCGAAAATATTCGCCGCAAAGGGCAGACCGCAGGATAATCCGCTGATTGTCCACATTGCGGACTTTGAGCAGATTTTTGACCTCTGCCCGGCGGTTCCCGCCTCGGCAAAGCTGCTTGCGGATGCATTTTGGCCCGGTCCGCTGACCATGATTGTGCCCAAGGGCAGCATCATCCCGATTGAGGTCTCGGCGGGACTGAACACAGTCGGCGTGCGCCTGCCCGCGCATCCGATCGCGCGGGATTTGATCCGCACCGCGGGCGTGCCGCTTGCCGCGCCCTCCGCGAACACCTCGGGACGGCCGTCCACCACGACCGCGGAGCACGTGCTGCGCGACATGGATGGCAAAATTGCCGCGATTTTGGACGGCGGCGCGTGCGGTGTTGGCGTGGAGTCGACCGTGATTTCGCTCGTCGGCGAAAAGCCGCGGCTGCTCCGACCGGGCGGCGTGACGCTTGAGCAGCTCGAAACGGTGCTGGGCGAGGTTGAGGTCGACCGCGCGCTGTATGAAAAAATCGGGGACGATATTCGTGTGTCCGCACCCGGCATGAAATACCGGCATTACGCGCCCAAAGCGCCTGTCACCGTCGTGCGCGGCACGCCGGAAGCAAGCGCGGCCTACATCGCGGCGCATGCGCAGGCCGGTGACGGCGTACTCTGTTTTGATGAGTGCGTTTCGACGTTTCCGACCTGCGTCACCGAGCCGTTCGGCCGTTCGGACGATTTGCCCGCGCAGGCACGCGAGGTGTTCGACCGTCTGCGGGCGTTTGACGACACTGCCGTAAACGCGATTTGGGCGCAGTGCCCGTCTGACGACGGACTGGGTCTGGCAGTGGCCAACCGCATCAAAAAAGCGGCGGGGTTTCACGTGATTGAGCTGTAATCCACGATTTTATCCACAAACCTGTGGATAAAATTTCGCATAAGGATGTGGTATAATGAAAATCATAGGATTAACCGGCGGCAGCGGCACGGGCAAGGGCACAGTCGCGGCGCTGATGCAGGCGCACGGCGCAGGTTGGGTCGACGCGGACGCGGTGTATCATACGCTGTGCACGCAAAATCAAAAAATGCTCGGTGAGCTTGCGCAGGCGTTCGGCGACGTTTTGACCGAAACCGGAACGCTTGACCGTAAAAAACTGGCGGGCATTGTATTTTCCGATCGGGAGAAGCTAAGTCTGCTCAACCAAATTACGACGCCCTACATCCGCCGCGCTTCGGTGGAGGCAATTTTGGAGCAGGCCGACCGTCCCATCGTGCTGTATGACGCGCCGACGCTGTTTGAGAGCGGCGCGGATACGCTGTGTCAGTCGGTCATCGGCGTGCTGGCCGACCGCGAAACCCGCATCCGGCGCGTGATAGAGCGTGATGGACTGAGCGAGCAGGCGGCGCGTGCCCGCGTGTTGGCGCAGCCCGAGGATGATTTTTACCGCGCACGCTGTGCCTATCTCATCGAAAACAACGGCAGTTTGACGCTTTTGGCGCAGGCTGTCGATGCTCTATATCAAAAACTCGTATAAAGGAGAGAAATTATGACATCCGAACAGCTTTTTTACGACAAAAAACCCGGTTTCGACCGTCTGACGGGGTCGGATAAGAAGGGCATGCAGACCTATGCCGAGGGTTACAAGAAGTTTCTCGACGAGGGCAAAACCGAGCGTGACGCAGTTGCCGAACTGGTACGGCAGGCCGAAGAACGCGGATTTCGTGCGTATAAGCGCGGCGACGCGCTCAAAACGGGCGATAAAATCTATCAAATCAACCGCTTGAAGGGCGTAACACTTGCCGTAATCGGCAAAAAGCCGCTGTCCGAGGGTGTGCGGCTGACCGCTGCGCATCTGGACGCGCCCCGCATCGACATTCGCACCGTGCCTCTTTATGAGGAAGGCGGCATGGCGTACTTCAAGACGCACTATTACGGCGGCATCAAGAAGTACCAGTGGGCAGCAATTCCGCTGGAGCTGCGCGGCGTGGTCTGCGTATGCCACAACGGCAAGGTGCGCACGGTCAACATCCGCGTGGGTGACAAGGAAAACGATCCGAAATTCGTGATTACCGACCTGCTGCCCCATCTTGCGACGCAGCAGATGACCAAAAAGGCGACCGAGGTGCTCACCGGCGAGGGCTTGAACGTGCTGATCGGCTCAATTCCGTCCGAAACCAAGGATGAAAAGTGCACCGAGCGCGTAAAACTCGCCATTATGGAGTATTTGAACAAGGAATACGGCATGGTAGAGGCCGATTTCCTCTCGGCCGAGCTGACCTGCGTGCCCGCTTTCAAGGCGAGCGATATCGGATTTGACCGTTCGTTCGTCGGCGCTTATGGGCATGACGACCGCGTGTGCTCCTACACCGCCGCGACCGCGCTGTTCGACCTCAAGGGCGCGCCGACGCACACCTGCGTCTGCCTGCTGGTGGACAAGGAAGAGATCGGTTCGGACGGCGTGACCGGCATGCAGTCCCGCGCATTTGATACCTTTATGGATGACATTTGCCGTGACGCCGATGTATTGCCCGGGGAATGCTACGAAAACTCCATTTGCCTGTCGGCGGACGTGTGCAACGCGTTTGACCCCAACTTCCCCGATGTTTCGGAAAAGCGCAACGACGCCAAGGTCAACTGCGGCTTTGCACTGGTTAAGTATACCGGTTCGCGCGGAAAATCGGGCACATCGGATGCAACAGCCGAGCTGATGGCACGTATTCGCTGTATTTTTGACAAGGCAGATATCATTTGGCAGACCGGCCAGCTGGGCAAGGTCGATCAGGGCGGCGGCGGCACGGTTGCCATGTACCTGGCCAACCGTAACATTGACACTGTCGATGCCGGCGTGCCTGTGCTTTCCATGCATGCACCGTTTGAGTGCATCGCAAAGCTCGATTTGTATATGGCATACAAGGGCTTCGGCGCGTTTTACAAGGATTAAGAGGAAATCCCCTGCGTTTCGGCACAGGGGATTCTTTTATGTTTTAAAAAATAATTCCAGCAAATTTACCGTTAAATATCATATAAAAACATATATTACCGGAATATGACTTGAAAGTGTTACATAACTGACACCTTTCTCCTGTGGATGCTGTGTTATAATGAAAACGAAGCCGGGGGACTTCACAGCCTGATAAAAGGAGATGTGACGATGAAAAAACGATGGATAAGCCTTCTCATGGCAATGGTTCTGGTCTTGTCAGCGGCTGCACCGGCGCATGCGGCATGGTATGACGCGGCGGCGGCTTATGTAACCCAAAACGGATTGATGGATCAGGTCGGAGGCGCCTTCGCCCCGGATCAGAAGATGACACGCGAACAGGTGGCCGAGGTAATCTACCGCGACGCGAGACAGCGCGGCAATCTGACCACACAGGGCGGCTCTTCGCTCAGCGAAGCACCCGATTATGCAACGATTTCGCCCGATCGGTTGACGGCGGTCTCCTTCTGTTTTTACGCAGGCATCATGACCGGCAACTCCGACCGGACGATGAAGCCACTTGCCACGATTACGCGCGAGGAATTCGCCTGCGTGCTCGAGCGGTACTGCCAGTGGATTAAGCTGAAGACGGCGGTCGACCCGACCACGGTTTCGCTCGATACCTTTACGGATGCAAAGGATATCGGTACATGGGCGCAGGAGAGCCTGAAATTCTGCGTCGCGGGCGAGCTGCTGCAAGGCAATTCGGACGGCACCTTTGCGCCCCGCGCACAGGTTTCCCGCGCCGAAATGGCACAGATTGTATATAACCTCAGCCTGCGGCAGCCTGTCGCAGCGTAAAAAAAAGCCTTCACACGCTTGTGTGAAGGCTTTTTTATGCGGTTTTTGGTTAAAATACAGATAGTTCGATTTCATCGGTGGTGAAGGCTTGCTCAACAGACATTGGTGCGTGAAAATTGTTGTCGGCCATCCATTCGGGCAGGTGCGACAGCACCAGATGAAACTGGCTGCCGCCGTTTTGCCGCGGGGAAAACAGCAGCATACCGCCATGCAGCAGCGCAATGCGCTGTACGAGCGGCAGACCAAGGCCAAGCGATGCGCCCTTGGAGGTGATGCTGCGGTAATCCTCCAGCGTAATGGTGCACTGCCAGCCCTCGAGCAGCTGCTGAAACAGATGCGCGTCCAGTCCCGGGCCGCGGTCAGAAATTGTGATGGTGGGCGCGTAGTTGTCGGGGTTTAGGCTCAGTTCGATTTCCGCGTCTCTCGGCGAGGCCTGCACCGCGTTGGTC
This sequence comes from Butyricicoccus sp. Marseille-Q5471, assembly GCF_951230135.1. Classification (GTDB taxonomy): domain Bacteria; phylum Bacillota; class Clostridia; order Oscillospirales; family Butyricicoccaceae; genus Agathobaculum. The sequence goes on from NZ_CATNVC010000003.1 coordinate 309,501, forward strand.
AGCAGGTTGAGCACGGCGGCGCGCAGCAGATCCGGCTCGCACAGCAATAGAAAGGAATCAGGCGTATGCACGGTGATGGAACGGCCGATCTGCGCGGAAACCCGCGCTGCACAGTCGCGGCAAAGAGCAGCTACATCACTGAAAAGCAGATGAAGCTGTTCGGTCACCGGCGGGTCGTGTAAAAAATCACAATGGCTCAGCATACGCTGCATGCGCAGACACTGCTTGCGAATGCGCGCGGCAAGCGCGGGGTTTTCCACTTGCTCGGCCTCACTCAGCAGTGCGCTGAGCACCGCCGCAGACTGCTGCTGCACGATGCGCAGCGTACCGTCGTACTGGGTGCGTTCATCCCGAATAAAGGCAAGCAGCGCGCCCTCTGATCGGGGCAGCAGCTCAAGCCGATAAACAATTGCGTCCAACTCTTCCTCAATCGTGCGCGGCAAATGGTCGGCAATGCAGTCCTTCAGCGCAACGGTGGCGCGCGGACTTAGAATTTGGTCGATTCGCTCAAGCGGATGCAGCCCGGTCAGCTGCGCACCGCGTTCGTTCAGACGCTCAATATGCAGCGATGATCCCACAATTATCAGCGCTGCATTGTGCAATGTGGTATGGTTCAATAATGCTCGGATGGTGTCGTCCTCGATTTGGGTGAAAAATGTTTCCGCCATCTCTATCCTCCATATCACGCAGCCCGCCCGTATTTTTTTACGTGAATAGATACGGGCAGGGAGTGCAATACTATATTTAGTGCTTCTAACTTATTATAACACCGCTCTTACAATTATTGCAAAGAAAAATATACAAAAAGCCTATCGCTAATGACAAAAATTTCACAAATATTACACCTTGCGTCATTTAGTAAAAATAGTGTATAATATGACCATCGACTGACATAATGTTATTATTTCGAGGAGGATTTCTACAATGGGTATCAAAGTAGGCATCAATGGTTTTGGCCGTATCGGCCGTATGGTTTTCCGCGCTGGTCTGAAGAATTCGAATATCGAGTTCGTAGCAGTAAACGATCCGTTCATGACGCCGGACTACATGGCGTATATGCTCAAGTATGACACCATGCATGGCCGCTATGACGGCACGATCGAGTTCGACGACAGCTCTATCACTGTTGACGGCAAGAAGATCAAGTTCTTTGACAAGATGAATCCGGCTGAAATCCCGTGGGGCGAAGTCGGCGCAGACTACGTTGTTGAGTCTACCGGCGTGTTCACCACCACTGAGAAGTGCCAGGCGCACATCCAGGGCGGCGCAAAGAAGGTTATCATCTCTGCTCCTTCCGCTGACGCTCCGATGTTCGTTATGGGCGTTAACAACGACACCTACACCAAGGACATGACCGTTGTTTCCAACGCTTCCTGCACCACCAACTGCCTGGCTCCGATCGCCAAGGTTCTGGACGAAGCATTCGGCATCACCGATGGCCTGATGACCACCGTTCACTCCGCTACCGGCACCCAGAAGGTTGTTGACGGCCCCTCCAAGAAGGACTGGCGCGGCGGCCGTGCGGCTACCGGCAACATCATCCCCTCTTCGACCGGCGCTGCAAAGGCTGTTGGCAAGGTTTACCCCAAGCTCAACGGCAAGCTGACCGGTATGTCCATGCGTGTTCCGACCCTGGACGTATCTGTTGTTGACCTGACCGTCAACCTCGCGAAGCCCGCTAAGTACGATGAGATCTGCGCTGCAATGAAGGCTGCTTCCGAAGGCGAACTGGCCGGCATTCTGGGCTACACCGACGAGGACGTTGTTTCCTCTGATTTCCTGGGTGATCCCCGCACCTCCATCTTCGACGCCAAGGCCGGCATTGCGCTGACCGACACCTTCGTGAAGGTTGTTTCTTGGTACGATAACGAGTGGGGCTACTCCAACAAGCTGCTGATGCTCGTTGAGCACATGGCTAAGGTTGACGCGAAGTAATCCATTCCTCGCATCGAAATAGCATAAGAAAACGCTCCCTCTCGAGGGAGCGTTTTTTGTTTGCCGTTACAGCCCGCAGTCGGACAGCAGCGACAGCGTCAGCATATCGATGATCGAAAGGACGGCGCCGTTGTCAATACTCTGCTCGAGCAGTGCGTTTCGCGCGTCCCCGTGCTGCTTTGCCTCGGCAAGATAGGCCACACCCTGCTGCACAATTTTCTGATACCGGCCGCGGATGTCGTCGAGCGCTGCTTGGTTCGCTTCATCGGTGCCTGCGTCAATCAGCTCGGCGTACATATCAATGACTTCATCGCGCGCGGAGTCCGGAAAATACTCGTGCGGGGCGGTACTGTCAAAAATACACAGATTCAGCGGCTGTATCAGCACCATGTCAAGGCTCTTGGGGTCAAAGCCGCAATGATATACCTCGACCTCATAGCCGAGCGCAGCGGCCTTCTGCGCGATTTTCTTGAGCATGGTGGACTTACCCGAGCCGGGGCGCCCCTTGATGAAATAGCGCTTGCTGAGCGGCGCGGTAATCTGCGGCACATAGTCGAGCGAGCCCTTATAGGTCGCGCCGCCGAAAAAGCGGTGCCGCGCGATGGTCGGCTCGCCGACCGGCGTTTCGGGCAGCAGCATCGCAATCACCTTGGAGGTGAGACGGTCGGCCTTGGCAAAATCCATGTGGCCGATGTAAATGGCTTCCCATTCGTCGTGCACCAAAATGGCCTTGGCGAAGGTCTGATAGGCTTTCTCGCTCGCGGTGTGGATTTGTTCGCCGAGCACGGTCAGCTTTTCGGCGTCGATAGACCCCGTGAGTGCGCCGGTCAGGTCGATGGAGATGACCTTGGAAAAACACTCCTCTAACCCCTCGGGCAGAAGATGATCGGCAAAAACGCCGATTTTTTGTTGACGCAGAATCAGCCCGTCCAGCTCATCCGGCGCATAGGCCGAGTGGATGCACTCCAAATCAATGCCCTGCTCCGTCAGCCGGTCGGCCGTTTGGGCGAGCACCGCGTAGCTGCACGGCGTGACCTCACCCGTCAGCACATAGACCGTTTCCAAATCGGTCACATTGGTTTCAATGAGATTCTGGTAACCCGCCGAGCTGTTCGCTGCGACGAAATAATGCGTTCGTTTCCCTTGCATGTTCATTCGCTGCCTCCTTTTTTTCTATCATATGTAGGCAATGCAAATAGCATGTGGAAAAATATGGTGGGGGAAAAGCAAAAAGTCAGGACAAATGCCTGACTTTTTGTTTTTTCTGTTTTTATTCTTCGGCTTCGTGCAGATCGTTCGACCACTTGAGCTTGTCGAACACGTAGAACACGAGGCTGAGCACCATGCCGACAACAGCCGCCAGCACCATGCCCTTGAGCTCAACATTGCCGAGCTTCAGCGCGATGCCCGACAGGCCGACAACGAAGATGACTGAGGTCAGCGTCAGATTGCGGTTTTTGCCGTAATCGACCTTGTTATCGACCAGAATGCGGATGCCGGACGTGCCGATCATGCCGTACAGCAGGAAGGAGATGCCGCCGATCACCGGGCCGGGAATGGTCTGGATGAGCGCGGCGAGCGGCCCGATGAACGAGCACAGGATGGACAGCACAGCCGCGCCGCCGATGACGCGCACCGAGTACACCTTGGTCATCGCCATAACGCCGATGTTCTCGCCGTAGGTCGTGGTCGGCACCGAGCCGATGAAGCCGGAAATCATGGTCGAGAAGTTGTCCGCAAACAGCGAGCGGTGCAGGCCGGGATCCTTCAGCAGGTCGCGGCCGACGATTTTGCTCGTTACAATCTGGTGGCCGATGTGCTCGCTTGCAATAACCAGAATAACGGGCAGAATAATCAAAATCGCTTCCAGATTAAAGCGCGGGGTCTGGAAGTTGGGGAGTTGGAAGAGCGGCTGACGCAGCGCCGCCATGATTTGTGCGCCTGTGGTCACGCCGGTTGCAACAGCCGCTACATAGCCCGCGATGATGGAAACCAAAATCGGGATAATCGACAGGAAGCCACGGAACAGCACGTTGCCGAACACCGCAACACCCAGTGTGACGCAGAATACGATGACGTTTTTCATCTCAACCGCGTCTCCCAGCAGTCCGGCGGTGTTTGCCGCCGTACCGGCAAGCTCCAGACCAATCAGAGCGACAACAGGGCCCATCGCGGCCGAGGGCAGCACAACGCTAATCCAGTCGGTGCCGAACTTGTAGACGATCAGCGCAAGCACACAGCCGAGCGCACCGACCGCAACAAAGCCGCCCAGCGCATATTGGTAGCCCCACTGTGAGATGACGATGCCCGCCGGCGCGAGAAAGGCGAAGGACGAGCCGAGATAAGCAGGCGCCTTGCCCTTGGTGATGGCGATAAAGAGCAGTGTGCCCACGCCGTTCATGAACAGCACGATTGCCGGGCTGATGCCGAACAGGAACGGCACGAGCACCGACGCGCCGAACATAGCGAACATGTGCTGGATGGAAAGCGGCACGAGCAGTTTTGCCGGTACCTTGTCTTCAATCTGAATGATCTTTCGTTCCATTGTGTTATCAAATCCCCTTTTTTATATGTTTTGGAGCGTTCCCCCGCCCCGGATTTATGAAAATAACGCCAGAATATCGTCCATACGGTCGCAAGCCAGACGATACCCCATGTCGTAACCCCATTGCAGCTTGTTTATGTCCTTTTCAAAGCTTTCGAGCTTGTGCTCGGGCTGTAGCAGCACCGTATTCTGCGGCTGCTTTTTGACAAGCTGACGGCAGAAGCACACGGTTTCGTTATAGTGCTTTGCCCGCGCGAGCATCGTTTCGGACAGGTTCGGATATTTGTTCCGCAGCGCGCGCGCCGAAAGCGCGGTGCCGCGTGTGACGGTTTTGCGGTACTCATCCGGCTGCGTCAGCACGATCAGGTTCTTTTCATTGCCGTCGTGCAGGCTTCTGACAATCGGAATCGGGTCGGCAAGACCGCCGTCGTAGTAGGGTGTGCCGTCAATCATGACCACCGGAAAGTAAAACGGAATCGCGCAGGTCGCGCGCAGCATGGTGCTGGGCTTGTCGAGCTGCTTGCCGTCCAGATACTCGATTTTACCGGTTTCGGCATTGGTCACACCAACCAAAACATTCCCATTATACTTGTTAAAAGTGTCCCAGTCAAATGGAATGAGCTGGGAGGGAATGGTCTGAAAAACAAAGTCCACGCCGAAAAGCGAGTGGTCGCGCACCAGATTACGCGCGCCGATATAGCGTTTGTCCCCGCGGTAAGTGGTCAGCACCTCAAGGTTGCGGCCGCGCTGGCGGGATAGATAGGACATGGCGTAGGTGATGCCTGCCGACACACCAATGACGTAATCGAACATTACGCCGTGGTCAAGCAGGGCATCCATCACACCGCAGGAAAAAACCGGGCGGAAGGTGCCGCCCTCAAGAACCAAACCGGGCATGTTGCGAAGTCTCCTTTTGATAAAACCAAGATGTTTCGGGTCAGCGGCGGATGCGCGGCGGGCGCTTGCGGCCGCGGGAGGACGCGGGCTTCTTGCCGTTTGGACGGGCAGGCCGCGCACTGCGCACATCCCGTTTCGCGTCGGCCACGGCGATGGTGTCGGCAGACGGCGCCATTGCGGGGTCGGCAGGGGTGAAGTCGATTTGTCCGGTCACCTCGCTCGCGCTGACAAGCGTCACGCGGATCGGCGTGCCGATGCTCAGCCGTTTGCCGGTCGACCGGCCGACGAGCGCCATGTGCTCCTCATCGTACTGATAATAGTCTCCGCCGAGCAGCTCGACGCGGATGAGTCCCTCACAGCCGTTTGCCAGCGCGACGAACACGCCGAACGACTGCACGCCGGACACCTCGCCGTCGAACTCCTGTCCGATGAACTGGCGCATATAGGCGGCCATAAACAGCTTATCGATGTCGCGCTCGGCGTTGTCGGCGGCCTGCTCGCGCGTGGTGGACTGCTTTGCGGCCTCCTCGCACATGCCTGCGTCGGTTTTGGCGAATTCCTCACCCAGCAGTGCCTTTTGCAGCATCCGGTGGGCGACAAGATCGGGATAACGGCGGATGGGCGAGGTGAAATGCAGATAAAACTTGGCCTTCAGGCCGTAGTGGCCGATGCACTCATCGGAATAGCGTGCGCGGGCGAGCGAACGCAGCAGCAGCGTCGGCAGAATGCGCTGCTTGGGGTCGCCCTTCGCGCCCTTGAGCACGGTTTGCAGCTGGAAGGTATCCTCCGCCTTGGACGGGTCAACGCGGTAGCCGAACGGCCGCGCGAAGGCCGCGAACACACGCAGCTTTTCGGGGTCGGGGTTTTCGTGGACGCGGTACACGGTCGGGTCGCCGCGCTTGCACATGAATTCCGCAACGGCTTCGTTCGCCATCAGCATGAATTCCTCAATCAGCTTTTCCGACTCGCCGCGGTCGCGGTACTGTACGTCAATCGGCTTTCCGCTCTCGTCCACAACAATCTGTGCTTCGGGAATGTCAAGCTCAAGCGCGCCGCGCTCCACCCTGCGCTTTTCAAGCGCGTGGGCAAGGGCGTTCATCCGCTCGGCGGTCGGCACGAGGAAATCGTATTCCTTCCGCAGCGCGTCGTCTCCGGCGAGAATGTGGTTTACCTTGTTGTAGGTCATGCGCGCCTTGGAGCAGATGATGGATTTTGCGAACTTCGCGCCGTAGCGCCGTCCGTCCTTGTCAACCTCCATCAGCGCGGAGAAGGTCAGGCGATCCACATCGGGATTTAACGAGCAGATGCCGTGGCTGAGCGCAAACGGCAGCATGGGCACCACGTGTCCCGGATAATAGACCGAGGTACCGCGGCGGTAGGCCTCGGTGTCAAGCGGCGAGAGCGGGGTGACATAGTGGCTTACGTCCGCGATGTGCACGCCGAGCAGCATGTGCCCGTTTTCGAGCAGTTCGAGCGAAACCGCGTCGTCAAAGTCCTTGGCGTCGTCGCCGTCGATGGTGAAAATCAGCTTGTCGCGCAGGTCAAGGCGGTCGCCCGCCGTCGCCATATCGACTGTTTGGGGAATATTCTCGGCCTGATCGAGCGTTTCGCGCGGGAATTCCTCAAAAATGTGGTTTTCGTGCAGAATGGCGGCGATGGCGGTTTCCATCGTGCCCTCTGCGCCCAGACTTGCGGAAATGCTGCCCTGCGGGCCGACCGTGTCGTCGCCGTAGTACGAAACCGCAACGGCGACGCGATCGCCGGGCTTGGCGGTGCCGATGTCGCGCCGGTGGATTTCGATTTCGGGGTATTTCTTGCTCGTCGGCTCGACGAAGTACCGCTTGCCGCGCAGCTTGAGTTCGCCCGTCAGCTCGCCGCCCGCGCGGGACAGAATGCGGATGACGACAGCTTCGCGCCGGCCGCGGTTGTTTTTGCGTTCGCTCACCTTGACGAGCACGCGGTCGCCGTGCCATGCGCCGCCGGTCGCGTTCGGCGGGATGAAGAGATCATCCGGCTTGGGCGCGCCGTCCTCAACCTCGGGTGCAACAAAGGCAAACCCGCGCTCGGTCGCGAGGAACTTGCCCGCGCAGCAGCCGTAATGCGAGGGGACGGCATAGCGGTTTTTCTTGTTTTTCATGATGCTGCCGTCACTTGTCAGCCGGTCGAGCAGGCTTTTCAGCTCCTGCTTGCCGACGCCGGGCATCACGTGGCGTATTTCTTCAATTTTCATGGGCGAAACGAGCTTTTTAAGCAGCTCTTGAATGAGATTTTCCATAACTTGCCCTCCTGTTTTCTATTATGTAGTATACCATTTTTTTGTGCAGATTAAAAGGAAAAATGGCGTAAACCTGTGTTTGACGGTAACGCCGCCGCATGGTACACTTACTATGTGATAAAATCGGCAAAAAAAGGGGGTGTCTGCATGGAGGGAATCCCGATGGCGGTCATTTGTTTCGTGTGCGCGGCAGTGTTTTTCGCGGTGGGCGCGTGGGCAGATCGGCGCAAAACCCCCATGCACTTCTGGTTGGGCAGCACGGTTGCGCCCGAAAGCATCAGGGACATCCCTGCCTACAACCGCGAAAACGCTGTCATGTGGTGCGTTTACGGGCTGAGCTTTGTCGGCTGCGGCCTTGCAGCGCTGTGGTCGATGGCGGTCGCGGGCGTGCTGACCATGGTCTGCGGTCTAGGCGGTCTTTTTGTGCTGATTTTCTGGTACAGCCGCATTTTGCGCAAGTATAAAGTTTAAGGAGGCGCCGCATATGCGTGCACTGATTACAGGAGCGTCCGCCGGTTTGGGACGCGAAATGGCCAAAATCCTCTCCGGCATGGGATATGAGCTGACCTTGGTCGCCCGACGGGAGGATCGTTTGCGCACGCTCGCGGCGTCGCTGCCGACGGTGTGCCACATCATCGCCGCCGATGTGTCGGACGCGGCCGAGTGCCGTCTGCTCTACGAGGCTGCGCGTGGCGAGGATCTCGACATCGTCATCAATAACGCGGGCTTCGGCCTGTTCGGCGATTTTCTCATCACCGATTTGGACGATGAGCTGCGCATGATTGACACCAACATCCGCGCGGTGCATATTTTGACCAAGCTGTTCGCGCGGGACTTTGTCGGCCGCGGACACGGGTATATCCTGAACGTTGCGTCCTCGGCCGGCTATCTGCCCGGCCCGCTGATGGCGACCTATTACGCGACCAAAAACTATGTGCTGCGCCTGACACAGGCGCTGCGCGAGGAGCTGCGGCACAAGAAGAGTCCGGTCAAGGTCTGTGCGCTCTGCCCGGGTCCGGTCAATACCGAGTTTAACAAGGTGGCGGGCGTCAAGTTTGCACTAGGCGGCCTGAGCTGCGAGCGCGTAGCCAAGGAGGCCATCATAGGCATGTTCGCGGGCAAGGCCGAAATCGTCCCCGGCGTGCCGATGAAGGCGATGACCGTCGCGCGCCACTTCGCGCCCGACTGGTTGCTCGCGCGCATCACCTATCATTTCCAAGGCAAAAAGGCGGATGGAAAATGACAGAAATCGAGATTCGGCGCAGTTTACAGCGCGAATTTGTGCGCATACTGCGCAAGCCCTTCGTCCGCGCCGTGCAGGAGTTCGGACTGGTGCGGGAGGGCGACCGTGTGGCCGTCTGTATTTCCGGCGGCAAGGATTCGATGCTGCTCGCGCTGCTTTTGCAGGATTTGCAGCGCACCCTCCCCTTTTCTTTGACATTTCTCGCCATGGATCCCGGCTATCAGATCGCGGGGCGGGAAAAGCTGGAACAGAACGCCCGCGAATTGGGCATTCCCCTGGAAATATTCGAGACCAACGTGCTGCGCGTTGCGGCAAACCACGCGGCCGAGCATCCGTGCTTTTTGTGCGCCAAGATGCGGCGCGGTTACCTCTATGCCGAGGCGCAAAAGCGCGGCTGCAACAAAATCGCCCTCGGTCATCACTATGACGATGCAATCGAAACCGTACTGATGGGACTCCTTTACGGCGGGCAGGTGCAGGCCATGCTGCCGCGCGTGCAGTCCAAGCATTACGAGGGGATGGAGCTGATTCGTCCGCTGTATTTCGTGCGCGAGCGCGCGGTGAGCGAGTGGGTGCGGCACTGTGGCCTGACCTTTTTGCCCTGCGACTGCCCGGCAAAGCTGCTCGAGCACGACACCAAGCGGGCGGAGATTAAGGCGCTCATCGCCACGCTCGCGGCACAGAATCCGCAGATTGAAGCCAATATTTTGAATGCCGTGTCTGGCGTCGACACCGCAAAGCTGCTCGGCTGGCAGGACGCGGACGGCAGACACAGCTTTTTAGACCGCTTCCGTACATAAAGAAAGGAACATCAGAACCTTGAAACAATCCACCGGCGCGCTCATGCGCCGTTTTGCACCGTATTTTAAACCCTACCGCCGCGTGCTGGCGCTCGATTTGTTCTGCGCTGCGCTGACGACGCTGTGCGAGATCGTGCTGCCTCTGATGGTGCGCCATCTCGCCCAGCTCGGCATGGACGACCTGTCGCTGCTGTCGGCGGGCCTCATCCTGCGCGTCGCGGCGCTCTACCTTGTGCTGCGCGTGATTGACGTGGCGGCGAGCTATTTCATGTCGAACGTCGGCCATGTGATGGGCGCAAAAATCGAAACCGACATGCGCAGCGCACTGTTCGGCCATTTGCAGAAGCTGTCCTTCAGCTATTTTGCCTCGACCAAGGTCGGTCAGCTCATGGCACGCATCACGAGCGACCTGTTCGACGTGACCGAGTTTGCGCACCACTGCCCCGAGGAGTTTTTCATCGCGGGACTGAAAATGGTGGTTTCGTTCGTCATCCTGTGCACGATTAACGTGCCGCTGACGCTGATTATCTTCGCGATTGTACCGCTGATGGCGGTTGTTTCCTCGAAATTCAACCACAAAATGCGCGCGACCTTCGGCAAAAACCGCAAGCAGGTGGGCGAGGTTAACGCGCAGGTGGAGGACAGCCTGCTCGGCGTGCGCGTGGTCAAGTCCTTCACGGGCGAGGCGCGCGAGATTGACAAGTTCGAGCAGGGCAACCGCGACTGGCTCGATATCAAAAAAGAAAATTACCACTGGATGGGCGCGTTCAACGCCACCACCCGCGCGTTTGACGGTGTGATGTACCTCGTAGTCATCGTGGCGGGCGGTCTGTTCATGATGTACCGCCAGATTGATCCGGCGGATTTCATGGCTTATCTGCTGTACGTGACGACGCTGCTCGCCACCATCCGCCGCATCGTTGAGTTTACCGAGCAGTTCCAGCGCGGTATGACCGGCATTGAGCGCTTTTTCGAGGTCATGGACGCCGTGCCCGACATCCGCGATCCGGAAAACGCGATTGAGCTGCAAACCGTGCGCGGCGACATCCGGTTTGAGGACGTGTCCTTCGCCTATGCGGACGATCTGGACACGGTGATTCTCGATCATCTCGATTTGGACATTCACGCGGGGCAGTCTGTCGCGCTGGTCGGCCCGTCGGGCGGCGGCAAGACGACGATTTGCAACCTGATTCCGCGGTTTTACGATGTAACCGGCGGGCGCGTCACCGTCGACGGACAGGACGTGCGCACGGTTTCGCTCGAAAGCCTGCGCCGCCGTATCGGCGTGGTGCAGCAGGACGTATACCTGTTTTCGGGCACGATTTTTGAAAACATCGCCTATGGCAGGCCGGATGCGACACGGGATGAGGTCATCGAAGCCGCGAAGCAGGCGGGTGCGCACGAGTTTATCGAGGCCACCCCGAACGGCTACGACACCTATGTCGGCGAGCGCGGCGTGCGCCTGTCGGGCGGGCAGAAGCAGCGCATTTCGATTGCGCGTGTGTTTTTAAAGAACCCGCCCATCCTGATTCTCGACGAAGCCACCTCAGCGCTGGATAACGAGTCCGAGCGGCTGGTGCAGCAAAGTCTGGAGCGTCTGGCCAAGGGGCGCACGGTGCTGACGATTGCGCACCGGCTGTCCACCATCCGCAGCGCGGACAAAATCGTCGTGCTGACCGAGGAGGGCGTGAGCGAGCAGGGCACACACGAGGAATTGCTCGCACAGAACGGCGTATATGCGCATCTGTATGAGCTGGCGACCAAGCTGTAAGGGATACGAAAGCGGAATTTGAAGACGATTGAAAACGCGTCAGCCACAAACAGAGTGACTGACGCGTTTGCTTTGCGCGGCTCAAACGACCAAGTTGAGAAACGGCGTGCCGCATGGTATCATAACAGAAAACAACACACCGATCTGTGTATAGAATATTGGGAGATAAAATGGAATCAACAACAACGCACCGTTACCAAATCATTAGCAGAGAGTGGCTGAAGATTCTAGCCATGCTGTTTATGCTGTTCGATCACGCTTATATGACCGTGGTAAACGTCGCCGGATACGGATGGATGACACAAATCGGAAGACTGGCGTTTCCCATTTTTGCTTTTCAGATTACCGAGGGGTATCTGCACACATCGAGCAAAAAGAAGTACCTGCAAAACATGCTGCTGTTCGCGATTATTTCCGAAATTCCATATAATCTGATGATGGGCGGACAAATCATCGGGCCGTTTCATCAAAATGTGATGTTTACATTTCTGATTGCCCTGCTCTTTTTAAGGCTGATTGACAAAGTGCGTGCGACCAACCTGCACTTCATCAGCAGGGACTTGCCCTGTTGAGTTTACTCTTTATTTGGATGTACAACGGCAAGAAAACACTAAACGGACGTGCGGGAACGGTGTTTAAATACTTTTCGTATCTGTTCTATCCGGCACATATTTTGCTGTTAAGCCTGCTTGCAATGTATGTGTTGTGACGGCCTACAATCCGAGCCTGAAAAAAAGGGCGTCATCGTTTGAGAAAAACGATGACGCCTTTTGCATATGCTCTTATACCCGTTTGCATGACTGCCGCTCCACCAGCGCGGGCTTGATGAGCCGGCGGGTGTATTCGTCCCGCGCGGGGTTTTCAATCACATCTAGCAGCAGGCTGACTGCGGCTTCCGCAAGCATCTGCTTGCGCTGATCGATGGTTGAAAGCGTGATTTTGGGCAGCGACGAGTAAATAATGTTGTCAAAACCCAACAGAGACAGGTCGTTCGGAACGCTCAGGCCGAATTCGTCCGCCGCCTGCAGCACGCCCAGTGCGATGGAATCGGTCGCGGCAAAGATGGCCGTGCCGTCAAACCCGCGCGCAAACGCCTGCTTGCCCAGCGTGTAGCCTGCCGCGATGGAGGACGCCTCCTCGTGGTTTTCCAACACCTCCGGCTGTCCGCCGAACTGCTCCATCGCGCTGCAAAAGCCGCGAAAACGCAGTTGATGGGTCAGCGAACCCGGGCGCAGCCCCAGATAAAGCACCTTTTGGTGCCCAAGTGAGTGCAGGTATTCGGCCGCGATGCGTCCGCCCGCGCGGTTGTCGATGCTGACCGCGTTGACCTCGCCCTCGTCGTCCTCGGCGAGCGAATCGCCAAGCAGCACAGTCGGCACGGTGCGGAAATACTTGGTCACCCACCCGCGCGCTTCGTTGCGCGAGCTGGCCAAAATAATGCCGTCCACCTGATGGCCGACCAGAAACTCAAACAGCTCCTCGGTCGCGCTGCCGTCCGGCTGGCTGTTGCACAGCATGACGTTGTAGCCGAGCTTGCGGGCATAGGTCTCAATGCCCAGCGACAGCTCGGAATAGAAGGGGTTGGTCACATCCGGAATAATCAGACCGAGCACACGGGTCTGGCGGCAGATGAGACTGCGCGCGAGAACGTTTGCGCGATAGCCCTCCTGCTCACAGATTTCCAGAATGCGTTTGCGCGTTTGCTCGCTGATCTCATTTGAGCCGCTGAGCGCGCGCGATACGGTGGCATAGGAAACGCCTGCAATCCGCGCAATATCCTTAATTGTCACACGCCGCATCGTTATCAGTCCTCCCGCGTGCAAATTTTTCGTAAATCCATCATACTGTATTGCGGGACGTAAAACAAGCCTTTTTATGTAGAAAATAGACGAAAATCAGTGGTAAAATTCGTTGATATAGGCTTGCACGTCCGCTTCGCCGCCGCGCAGCGGGCCAGGGGTTTCCATTTTCAGTGAAACTGCGGCGGTGGCGAACTCGAGCGCCTCGCCGATGTCCGCGCCCGTCATGCGCTTGGCGAGGTACGCGCCGAAGGTGGTGTCGCCGCGGCCGGTGCGTCCCGACAGGTTGCGTGCCTTGACCGGGCAGGTGTAGTAGGTTTCACCGTCAAACACGAGCATTTCGCTGTTGTGCGAGATGAGAATCTCCTTTGCGCCCCAGTCGTACAGCATTTTCGCGGCGGCACGGCGGTCGTCGGTGCCGGTCAGGATTTCGGCCTCGGCCGCGTCGGTCTTAAGGAAGTCAAAGTAGTGCAGATAGTCCTTCTTATACGCCCAGTCGTGGAAATTCATCGTACCCGACTCATTATGGCGCAGAAATCCCTGAATATCCGCCGAAACCTTGCCTTTTTTGGAAAGTGCCTCAATCAGCTCGTTCGGAAAATCGCCGTACAGCAGGCCGGCCAGATGGTACAGACCGCAGTCCACATCCGGAATCTGGTCGGGTGTGATGGGGGCGGACTGCGCCAGACATTCGGCGCGGCGGCGCTCGCGGTCGGCGGTGAAATAGGTGTTGCGCATAAGCGTGGTGTGCGGCGAGGGAAGCAGGGCAATATGGTCGGCGTCGAACTCAAATGCATCTAAAATATCACGGTCTTCGGCGTTAATTTTGACCGAGGCGTAAACGTTTGCTCCGCCAGCCTTGGCCGCATAGGCACAGAAATAGACCGCGCCGCCGATCTCGTGTACCTCCTGTCCGGTGTAGTCAATGTTGACATCTCGGGTCGCAGGTCCAATCAGCATCAAATCATAAGTCATAATTTGTCCTCTTTTCTGTTTTCGTAATCGTTTGCGTTAAGGCCAGTATAGCAGTTTGGTTGCCAAACGTCTATTGTGCAAATTTGCCGAAAACCGAGGGGGCAATTTCGTATAAATGGGAAAATCGCATGAAACCCCGTTGACATCCAGAGTCTGGAATGGTAGGATAAGTCCATCAACCGAAAACGTTTGCGCAGAACGCGCCGTCGATGAACGGCGCAAAAGGGGGGAAAGTCCATGATCCGAGCGATATTCTTTGACATCGGCGGCACGGTGCACACCCAGGACGCAACGCCTGCCAATGACAAAGCTTATGCGGAGGAGCTGCACGGTTATCTGCAGGTTCACGGCATAGAGACCACAAAAACGCCAGAGCTTCTGCTTCCACACGTTAATGAAGGCGCAAAGGCCTATAAAAAGTTTACCGAGCAAGAGCTGATCGAACTGCCGGGTGATGTCATCTGGAGAGAGTACATGCTGCGGGACTTCGGCATACCGCCTGACCGAATCAAAGGTCTGGGCGAAGAGCTGAGCTACATGTTCGACCGCCGCCGGAAAGAGATTGTACAGCGAAAAGGTTTGCACGAAACGCTCGAGGCGCTCAAAAGCCGGGGCTACCGGCTGGGCGTCATCTCCAATATTATGAGTGTTACCTTTGTTCCGCGTATTTTAAAGGAACACGGCGTCGACCAGTATTTTGAAACACTGGTGATGAGCAGCGTGTGCGGTATCCGCAAGCCGCGGCCGGAAATTTTCGAAATTGCGCTGCGTGATATGGGGATTTGCAAAAGCGAAGCCTGTTATATCGGCGACACTATTTCCCGGGACGTGCGCGGCGTGCGGAACGCAGGCTGGCCGCTGATGATTCAAATTGACAATCCCCGCATCTACCACAAGGACGAAAAATACCGCGATATGGGATATGAAGCCGATTTCCGCATTGAAACCCTGCCGGAAATCGTGCCCATCGTAGAAGCGTATAACCAAAATCTGAGGGAGGGTGCACAAGAAACATGAAACCAAAGGACCAGAATTATTCGAAGAGCAGGCGACTGAAAAACCAGCTCAAAGCGGTGGTCACCAATCCGTACAACGTAATCGTGCTGATTGCCATCGTACTGCTGACCTATCTGATTGTTCTGCCGCTGCTCGACATGATTTCCACCACGTTCACACTCGCACAGCGCGATGTGCGGCAGTCCGGCGGCGTCGCCGGAGCGTTCACGCTTTACTACTGGCAGAGACTGCTCGCAAGCAACCTGACCACCAAGCTGCTGGTGCAGCCGCTGCTCAACTCGCTGCTGATCGGCTCTTGCGTTTCAGTCTGCGCGATTACAATCGGCTCGGTGCTTGCATGGCTGATGGTTCGCACCGATCTTCCCTTCAAAAAATTCTTCTCGCTTGCGGTTATCATTCCTTATATGATTCCCTCGTGGTGCAAATCGCAGGCATGGCTGACCATGTTCAAGACCGAGCGCATCGGCGGCTCGCCCGGATTCCTGATGAGCCTGGGCATCAACGTGCCAGACTGGCTGGCTTACGGCCCGGTGGCCATCATTACGGTGCTCTCCCTTCACTATTATGCCTATGCGTACCTGCTCGTCTCGTCCGCACTCAACTCCATTAACTCCGAGCTTGAGGAAATGGGCGAGATTCAGGGCGCAGGCAAAGCGATGATTCTTCGTAAAATCACCTTCCCGCTGGTGCTGCCGGCTATGCTGTCAGCGGTCATCCTGACCTTCTCCAAGGCCATCGGCACCTTCGGCGTTATCAATTACTTAGGTTCCAAGGTGAATTTCGTCACCCTGTCCAGCCAGCTTTACATGAACAGCAAGTCACAAAACACCCAAACCGCCTTCGCAATGGCGCTGATTATGATTTGCATTGCATCGATTTCGGTGTTTGTCAACCAGAAGCTGATTGGTTCGCGTAAATCCTATGCCACCATCGGCGGCAAGGGCGGCCGCTCAACTCCGATTCGGCTCGGCGCACAAAAACCGATTATCACGATTGTGCTGATTGCCTTCTTCGCGGTCGGCATTATCATGCCGATTCTCATCCTGATTCTTGAGTCCTTTATGCTCAAGCAGGGCACCTACTCGCTTGCCAACTTAACCACCTATTACTGGGTCGGCGACGGTTCACGCAAGGAGATTATGGAGGGTCTGCCCGGTATCTTCCGCAATCCAAACTTCATCAACGCACTCATCAACTCGCTCAAGCTGACCTTTGTCAACGGCATCTTCGGCACCATCTTCGGCCAGATCATCGGTTATATCTGCGCCAAGGGCCGCGGCAAGCTGCATGGCAGAGTGGTGGAGCAATTGGTGTTCATCCCCTACCTGATTCCGTCCATCGCGTTCGGCGGCATCTTCCTTTCGATGTTCTCTCGTCCGCAGACGCTGTTCGGCGTGACGCTCGTGCCCTCGCTGTACGGCACCTTCGCACTGCTGACCATCACCTCGGTTGTCAAGCATCTGCCCTTCGCATCCCGTGCAGGCACGTCCAACATGCTGCAAATCGGCGGCGAATTGGAGGAGGCAGCCGCAATCGCGGGTGCAGGCTTCTTCAAGCGCTTTGTCCGCATTGTGTTCCCGCTGTCCAAGGGCGGCTTCATCTCGGGCTTCATGCTGATTTTCGTATCCATTATGAAGGAACTTGACCTGATTATCCTGATTATGACGCCCAAAACGTCCACACTGCCCTATCTCGCGTTCCAGTATGCAAACGGCAACTCGCCGCAGGCGTCCAACTGTGTAGCAATCGTGATGTTCTCGATTGTATTCCTCGTTTATGCGCTGGCCAACATCTTCGGCGACGCGGATTTGGCGAAGAGCATGGGCGGCTAAAAAAGGTATAGGGGAAATCCGATTCCCCCTATATACGAAGTATGGTTCCTTACGAAACCACACTTCGATACCCCCAGGGCGCGGCACTGAGCCGCTGAGTCAAGGTGTATTTTCCGACAACAAGTGGCCGGAAAATACCGATTGCAAGTCGCTGCGCTCCCACAAGCGCAGCATTCCGACGAGGCAGAGCTTCGGCGGAATGGGATTACATATCTGACAAAGGAGTTTCGGGAATGAGCAAAATCGAACTGAAGCATATTGATAAGTTTTACGGCAAAAACCACATCCTCAAGGACGTGGAGCTGACCATTGAGGACGGCGACTTTATGACCCTTTTGGGGCCGTCCGGCTGCGGCAAGACGACGACCCTGCGCGTGGTTTCCGGTTTGGAAAAACCCCAGAACGGCACGATTTACATGGACGGCAAGGAGATTGTCAACGCCGCCGAGGCGCACTTTGCACCCCCGTCCGAGCGCGGGCTCAACCTCGTTTTCCAGTCCTACGCGCTGTGGCCGCACATGACCGTGCGCGAAAACATCGCCTTTGGTCTGAACATTAAGAAAATGTCCAAGGAAGAGGTCAACAAGCGCGTGACCGATGCGCTCGAGCGCATGCAGATCGGTCAGTACATTGACCGCTACCCCTCCGAGCTGTCCGGCGGCCAGCAGCAGCGCGTTGCCATCGCCCGTGCGATTGCGTCCGAACCCCGCCTGCTGCTGCTTGACGAGCCGCTGTCCAACCTTGACGCAAAGCTCCGCGTTGACATGCGCTCCGAGCTCAAGCGCCTGCACACCGAGACCGGAACGACCATGATTTACGTTACCCACGATCAGGTCGAGGCGCTGACCATGTCCACCAAGATTGCAATTTTCAAGGAAGGCGTCATCATTCAGGTCGCGCCGCCGCTGGAATTGTACAACAACCCCGCAAACCTGTACGTGGCCGACTTCATCGGCAACCCGCGCATCAACTTTGTCGACGTCAAGGCGACGGTCACGGCCGCCGGCATGGAAATCGACGGCGCGGCAGGCAAGCTGTCCTTCCCGAAGAGCGATATGACCCCGGGCGCGCCGACGAGCGGCACGTTCGACGCGGTGCTCGGCATTCGTCCCGAGCAGGTCACAATCAATACCGAGCGCCAGTCCCCCGACGACATCGAAGCGAAGATTTACACCTCGATGCCCGCAGGCTCGGAAACGCTGGTCACGGCTAAGATGTGCGGCGTGTCCATGGTCATTAAGGCACTGGGCATCACCCATTACAGCCCCGATCAGACGGTGTATCTGTCCATCGATCCGAAGAAAATCAATGTGTTTGACAAAAAGAGCGAGAACCTGATTAAGTACTCTGTGTGATGGAATATCGCACCAAAATATGAAAAGAGAGCGAGTAAGGAGGCAAATTTATGTTACAGCACAAACGATGGTTCGCCGGCACGATGGCGGCGGTAATGGCACTCTCACTGACCGCATGCGGTGGTGGCGGCAGTGACGCGGCAGACCCCGGCGCAGCGGTCGACCCCAACCAGGAGGCAGCTTCGGGCCAAGCTGAGCTGACACCGTGGGAGCAGTCCTCCGGCATTTTCAACACCGACGAGACCGACGACGAGCTCTACGAACTGGCCAAGGCAGAGGGCAAGGTCACGCTTTACTCCATTTCCTCCCGCTGCACCAAGGTTGCAGAAGCGTTCAACGCGAAATATCCGGGCGTGGTGTGCGAACCGTTCGATATTTCAACCAATGAGCTGCTCGAAAAGGTCACCCGCGAATACGATGCAGGCCAGCACGTGGCCGACGTCGTACATATTAAGGATCAGGACGGCTCGCTCTACAACGAGTACATTCTGGAAAAGAAGTTCTATAACTATCAGCCGGCGGCGATTATGGATCACATCGATGCGAAGCTGCGCGAGACGCAGACCCCGTTGTACATCGAGCTGACCCAGCTGTTCTACAACAGCGAAGCCAATCCCGACGGCCCTCCGGTAACGAACATTTGGGAAATCACCCAGCCGGAGTGGAAGGGACGCCTGATGATGCAGAACCCGCTGGACAACATCTCCTGGGGTTCGTGGATTACCGGCTTCTGCGTGGGCGATGCACCGGCGCAGCTCGAGGCCGCTTATAAGGAGCTGACGGGCGAAGACCTCGTGCTGTCCGACGGCTGCGAGAACGCAGGCTATGAATTCCTCAAGCGCCTGCATGACAATTCCCCGATTTTCACCTCGTCCTCGGACGAAATCGCCGAATCAGTCGGCACAAAGGGTCAAGCAAATCCGCCGATCGGCTTCTGCGCGTCCTCTAAGCTGCGCAAGAACAAGGATAACGACTGGTGCCTCGCGCCGATCAATCTGACGCCGACCACCGGTATTCCGGCCATCAACACCGTATACGTCGTCGAGGGCTGCGAGCATCCGAACGCTGCAAAGCTGCTGATTCGCTTCATGATGGGCGGCACAGACGGCGACACCAGCGGCTATGATCCCTTTAACACGCTCGGCGGCTGGCCGGTGCGCGATGACATCGAACCCGCTGAAGGCTCTACCCCGTACAGCGAAATCAACGTTTCCGACTTTAACCCCACCGACATCTATGACAATATCAACCCTGTGCGTGATTTCTGGACGCTCTTGGGCTGATTCGATTGAAACGTTCGTTTCAATCGAGTGTTCCGGCTTCGAACCGCGCCCTTCGGGCACAATTCTTCGCCGGTTTGTATGAAATCCGAGGCGCATGTCCCCGGATTTCATGAAAATCGCAACGCGATTTTCTATTAAAATGCGCACGGCGCAGGGTTCCAATGAAGCGGAGCTCCGTTGGAACGGATTCTATAATTGCGATGGTTGCTTTCCGGCGGGGATGACCCGCCGGGAACGACCACTTCCCCGCCCGCGCCGCCCGGCGGCGTGTGTAATGATTGGAGAAAGATAGCTATGGCGCTTTTTGTTACCAAGGAGGGCAAGCGCAAAAGTCCCATCGTGATGATGTGCTTCCTGCTGTCCCTCGTCTTTGCGGGCGTGTTCGGCGCGGCCTATGCGCTGCTGGTCGGACCGATGTACCGCCATCTCTACTTTGGCAGCGACCTCATTTCAACCACGGTTCACTGCATTTTAATTGCCCTGATCGGCACCGCGGTGTGCTGCGTGTTCTTCCTGCTGCACGATAAACGCATGGTGCCGTACAGCTTTGTCGGACTTGCCGTGCTTGTGCTGACGTTCTATGTGGCGGCGTTTCAGCTGGAACCTGCCGCACGCGCTACCATGCTGTATGTGGTTTCCCTGTATGGCCTTGCCCCGGTTTTGCTCGGCAACGCCGTTTCCTGGAGTATTTACTTGAAAATCCGCAAGCCTGCCCCGCAGGCTGACTGAATAGAAAGAGGAGGTCGCAGGCATGAAGCGTGTGACCATCAAGGACGTCGCCGTGCGTGCGGGCGTCAGCTTTGCGACCGTGTCGCGCGTGCTTGACGACCGCCCCGAAATCAGCGATGCAACCAAGGCGCGTGTGCGCGCCGCCTGCGCCGAAATGGGTTATGTGCCCAACAAGGCCGCACGCGGACTGGTCATGAAAAATACCAAAACGATCGGGCTCATCGTTCCCGATATTTCGAACCCTTATTTCTCCGGCTTGGGACTCTCGGTCGAGATGCGTGCGCGGGAGAACGGGTATCGTGTGCTGCTCTGCAATTCGCTGCGCGAAGAAGCGCGCGAAACCCTCGTGCTGGACAGCCTGCTTTCACAGCAGATCGATGGCCTGATTATCGCGCCCGTCTCGCCCGGCTCCCAGCGCAAGCTGGAGCACGCGCTGGGGTCTACCCCGCGTGTGTATCTCGGCAACAACCATGACGATCAGTGCAGCTATGTTGTGGTAGACAACAAGCGCGGCGCGTATGAAGCCACGCGGTATCTGCTCTGCCTTGGCCATCGCGATATTGCCTTTCTCGGCGGCCGTGAGGGCTCGCGCACGCGGCACTTCCGTATCGCGGGTTTCCGCAAGGCGATGGAGGAAGCCGGACTGTCCGGCCGCGAATATCCCAGCCCTGCTGAGGGCGATTCCTACCAGCACAACCACGCGCGTGCGCTGCAGCTTTTCCGCGAAGGCCCCCTTCCCCATGCGATTTTCGCCTATTCCGACCGCATTGCGCTTTCCGTGCTGCAGGCGGCCGAGGAGTGCGGCGTGCGCATTCCGGAGGATGTTTCGCTGCTCGGCTTCGATAATATCGACTTTGCCGGCCTGCCCCGCATCAATTTGACCACCGTTTCACAGCACAAGGCCGAGCTTGGCCGCCGCGCCGTTGATCATCTGTTCGCACAGATTGCGGGCGATATGACGCCGGTTGCCGATATCCTCGAGCCTGAGCTGATTATCCGTGACACCTGCCGCCGCCGCTGACGGCGAGCCGCCAAAAGGGGGAAAACCATCATGCTGACAATCGAACCGACGCTCCGGCTGCGCATGGCCGAGCGGCTCGAGCGCGAGCCGCAGTGTGCGCTGATGGATGCCATACCGCAGTTTGCGCAGGCCGAAATTTGCACCCTGTGTCCGCCGCCCGCACCGGACGGCATGCTGCGCACACTGGTATTCAACATGGAGCGCGGCGTAAACCTACAGGAAACAATCGATTTTTTGCGATTTTGCCCCAAAATTCAACCGTTTGACCTGATTCTCGCCAACGAATTGGACGATGGCTGTAACCGCTCGGGAGGGCGCGACACTGCGCGCGAAATCGCCGAAGCGCTCGGCCTGAACTACGTATTCGGGTTGGAATTCATCGAATTGACCGACCCAACCCACCCCAAGGGCTATCACGGCAACGCGGTGTTTTCGCGCTACCCCATCGTCTGGGCCGAAACGCTGCGCCTGCCCGAAAGCTATAACTGGTACTTTGACCGACAGCGCCGCATCGGCGGCCGAAACGCCGTGCTGGCAAAGCTCGACGTGGGCGGAAAACCGGTCGGCGTCGCGTCGATTCATCTGGAAAACCGCACGGACGGTGCAGGGCGGCTCGCGCAGATGCAGGCCGTGCTGGACGAGTGCATGCGGGTATTCCCCGGTATGCCGGTCATCCTGGGCGGCGACCTGAACACCAACACCTTTGACGGACGCGACAAGCAGGAAATCGGCAAACTGGCCGAATGCCCTGCGCTGCAGCAGGAACAGATGGCGCATGTGGACGAATTTGAGCCGCTGCTGCCCCTGTGCGAGCGAGCGGGTTACGCGTGGCGGCGGGCATCGGGCGGCGGCGAGCCGACCCGGCGCAAACCCCTGCCGGACGGCAGCACACTGCCCATGCGGCTCGACTGGATTCTGCCGCGCGGACTGATAACGATGGACAGCCGTGTGGTCTCCACCAAAACGGAGGACTGCGGCTTTGCCCCGGCGGACAGCGCACTTGCCGCCTTCACCGGCGAAGAGCTAAGCGACCACAACGCAGTTTGGGCAGCGCTCAAGCTGCGATAAAAACAATAAAAGGAGGGACTTACAACATGTTCGACACCATTCTGTTCGACATGGGGGGCACCCTGGAGGACATCTGGTACAATGCTGAAACAACGGAGGCCGTCACCACGAGGCTGATGGAGACCCTGCACCGGCACGGTTTGGACACAAGCTGCAACGCCATCACCTTCTGGAACCGCGTCAATGCCGGTGTGGTGCGTTATAAAAAGTGGAGCGAGGAAAACGCGCTCGAAAAGAAGCCAGAGGAGATCTGGCCGGACTATTATCTGGCGGATTTCGCACTCGACCGAGACAAGGTTGCCGCCATTGCCGAGGAGTTGGCCGACCTGTGGGAGGTCACCTACTACCATCGCGAGCTGCGCCCCGGCGTGGCAGAGGCATTGCAGGCGCTGCAGGAGCGCGGCTATAAGCTGGGTGTGATTTCCAACACCGCGTCGCTGTATTCCGTGTTTAACGTGCTCGAGCGGTACGGTATCCGCGATTATTTTCAGGATGTAACGCTGTCAAGCGTGACCGGCTACCGCAAGCCGCATCCCGGTATTTTTGAAGTTTCCCTGCGCCAGATGCAGTCCGAGCCGAAAAACTGCGTTTACGTGGGCGATACCCTCTCGCGCGACGTCATCGGCGCAAAGCAGGCCGGCTTTGGCGCGGCCATTCAAATCAAATCCTTTCTGTCCCAAAAGAAGGATGTCGGCGTAGCTCCCGATTGCCAACCCGACTGTGTGGTGGACAGTATTCTGGGTGTGGTCGAGTATCTTGACCGCGTCAATCCCAACGGCCCGGCATAAGCCGGGGACAGATTGTTTCGCTAAACTCTCTACTCTTTCTCCTTTTTCATCCAGTGTGAGCCGCGTCCCGAACTACGGGGCGCGGCGTCCACGTATTTCCGGGGAAATCATGAGGAGGTGAAAACCACGTGGGTCAAATCACGATTGTTGATATTATTCTGCGGCTGCTGGCAGGCATGGGCGTCGGTCTGGCAGTCGGCGCACAGCGGGCGCGCTCGTCGCACCCGGCGGGCATCCGCACGCATATGTTGGTCGCGCTCGGCTCGTGCGTGGTGATGATTATAAGCTGCATCCTCTATTATCAGACACATGTAGAGTTCGGCACCGCACCCGATCCCGCCCGTCTGGGTGCGCAGGTCATTAACGGCATCGGCTTTCTCGGCGCGGGCGCAATTCTGCGCGAGGGCTTCACCGTGCGCGGTCTGACGACGGCGGCGAGCGTCTGGTCGGTCGCCTGTCTCGGTCTTGCGGCTGGTATGGGTTATTATTGGCTGACGTTTCTGGGCACGGCAGCGGTGTTCTTTACGCTCGTGTCGTTTGACGGCATTCAGCAGCGCGTGCGCACCGGCAACCGTCCCGAGCTTGAAATGGAGCTGGAGTGCGAGCACATGGGCGATGTATTAGTCGAGCTCAACCGATTGGCGGAGCATTATTTTGCAACGCTCATCGACCTGTCGTTCGGCCGCACCAAGCACAATACGTACATTATTTCTTTTCGTGCGAATTTCCCGGTCAAGGGCTTTGAGACCGCGCAGCATGAGTTTTTGCAGCATCTGGCCACCGCGCCGGGACTCATGCGGATGGAAAACCGCAGGGATGCCATGTAAAACCAAAGAAAAGCGCCCCGTTTTCATAAACGGGGCGCTTTGTGCGCTTGCAGGGGCGCGGAAGCTATGCTACAATGGGAAAATACGCATAGTTTGGGGGGAAATGATTCATGAAAGTAAAAGGTCCTTTGCTCCTGCTGTTGGCGGCAATGATTTGGGGCGTGGCGTTTGTGGCGCAGAGCGTCGGCATGGACCATGTCGGTCCGTGGACGTTTTTGTGTGTGCGCTCGCTGATTGCGGGCGTATCGATGCTGCCCGTGGTCGCGGTGCTCAGCCGAAGCGGCACTGCGCCGAAACAAGCGGCGGAGGAGCGCCGAAACAGCAGAAAAACTCTGCTGACGGGCGGAATTTGCTGCGGCACGGTGCTCGGCGTGGCGAGCATTTTGCAGCAGATCGGCCTGCAGTACACCTCGGTCGGCAAGGCCGGTTTTTTGACCGCGTGCTACATCTTAATCGTGCCGCTGCTCGGCCTTCTGCTTGGCCGCCGCTGCGGCAGACTCGTGTGGTGCGGCGTTGCCGTTGCGCTGCTCGGTCTGTATTTTCTATGCTTCAAGGACGGGTCACCGCTCAATTTCGGAGACATTCTGGTCTTTATTTCGGCCACCATGTTTTCGGGACATATCCTGCTGATTGACCATTTCATCCCGCTGTGCAACGGTGTCAAGATGTCGTGCATCCAGTTTTTCGTCTGCGGCGCGGTGGCGCTGCTTGGTATGCTCGTGTTCGAAGAGCCTTCCCTGCCCCAGCTGCTCGCCGCATGGAAGCCGCTGCTCTATGCAGGCGTGCTGTCGAGCGGCGTGGGATACACCATCCAAATCATCGGTCAGCGCGGCATGAACCCGACCGTCGCGTCGCTGATTATGAGCCTTGAATCGGTTTTTGCGGTGCTCGCGGGCTGGCTGATTCTGCACCAGCACCTGTCGGGGCGCGAGATGCTCGGCTGTGTGCTCGTGTTCGTGTCCATCGTGCTTGCGCAGCTGCCGGAGGGCAAAACCAAGTGTGCTGAGCATGCTCAGGCGGAATAGCAAGCAATTCATTTTGATATGGAGGGAAACAGCATGGCGGTCAGCATTGTGGACGGCAGCAGGTATTTAGGGCAACACCGCACAATTCGCGGCTAGCGCCTTAAGCGCACGCTTGCTTGCATCTTTTCCGTCATATGCGCCAAAAATGCTCGCCAATACACAAAGTATTTGCTGCGCTTTTTGACACATCTGGCAAAAAATCTGACTGCGCAATCCCGCACTTAGAATTGTGCGGTGTTGCCCTAGACGAAGTGAAGCAGCTCATTCTCGAGTATACGCGCCTTTAAAACCGCGATTTGCATTTTCAGCACATCGAGCAGGAGCTTGAGGATCTGCAAAGCAAATACGCCGCCCCGAACGGACAGATACTGGTGGCACTGACCGAGGAAGGCACTGTCATCGGCTGTGTGGCGTTTCGCAGGCTGACGGAAAAACGCTGCGAAATGAAGCGGCTGTACGTGAAGGAGGCGTTTCGCAAGCTGAAGGCGGGACGCGGACTTGGGGAAGCGATTCTTGCCTCGGCCAAGGCGCAAGGCTATCAGGAAATGGTGCTCGATACGATAAAACCGCTGCAAGGGGCGGTTCATTTGTATGAAAAGCTGGGGTTTGAGCAAATCCCCGCGTATTATGACAACCCGATGGACGACGTGATTTACATGCGCCGCGCACTGTAACAACAGAAAAGAGGGAGACTGCCGCGGCAGCCTCCCTCTTTTTTAGCATGGATTATTTCTTGTAAAGCAGCCGAATCGAGTTCAAAACACACAGCATGGCAACGCCGGAATCGGCAAACACGGCAAGCCACATCGAGGCGATGTTCATAAAGCCGAGCACCATGACGAGCGCCTTGACCGCGAGGGCGAAAATGATGTTCTGCCGCGCGATTTTGCCGGTTTCCCGCGCGATAGACACGGCGGTCGGCACAGCGGACAGCTCGGAGTTCATGAACACCACGTCAGCCGCTTCGATGGCCGCATCCGCGCCCGAGCCCATCGCCGCGCCGACGTCCGCACCCGCAAGCACGGGTGCATCGTTGATACCGTCGCCGACGAACATCACAGCGCCGTTTTTCGCCCGCAGGTCGCCCAGCGCGTCGAGCTTGTCGCCCGGCAGCAGACGGGCGCGCACCTCGTCGATGCCGACGGTGGCGGCAACTGCATCCGCGCTGTCCTCCGCGTCGCCGGTCAGCATCGCGGTGTGCAGACCCTGCCGCTTCATGCGCGAAACCGCATCCTGCGCGTCGTCCTTAACCGTGTCGGCAATCGAAATGTGGCCGATCAGCCGTCCGTCCGCGGCGAGCAGCACCTCGGTGCTCCCCTTCTCACCCTGATAGCCAGAAAGGTCGATGTTGTACCGCTGCATCAGCTTTTTGTTGCCGCAAAGCACAGTTTTATCAGAAATTTGTGCCGAAACACCCTCGCCCGCCTGCTCGCGCACATCGGATACCGGCAGAGGCTGCACGCCCTGCTCGGCTGCCGCCGCGAGGATGGATTTTGCAATCGGGTGGGTCGAGGCGGCTTCGCAGGCCACAGCCAGCGCGAGCAAATCCTCTGCCCGCTGTCCGTCGACTGGAACGACCTGCTGCACAACGAAATTGCCCTTGGTAATCGTGCCGGTTTTGTCCATGACAATGGCCTTCACGTCGGCGAGCGCCTCGAGCGAAACGCCGCCCTTAAACAGGATGCCGCGCTTCGAGCCTGCGCCGATGCCCGCGAAATAGGTCAGCGGAACGCTCAAAACGAGCGCACAGGGGCACGAAATGACCAGAAAAGTGAGCGCGGTGTACACCCATTTCGACCATTCCCCTGTTATAAAGCCGGGGATGAGCGCGGTCAGCAGTGCGACGAGCACGACGGCCGGCGTGTAAACGCGCGAAAAGCGTGTGATGAAGCGGTCGAGCTTGGGCTTTTGCGCGGCGGCGTTCTCAACGCTGTCGAGAATGCGCGTGACCATGCTTTCGGACAACTCGTGCGTGACGCGCAGGCAGAGCAGGCCGTCGACGTTGACGCAGCCGGACAGCACGCTGTCCCCCGCCGCGGCACGCACCGGTACCGGCTCGCCCGTGATGGCCGAGGTGTCCAGACGGCTTTCGCCCTCGACGACCTCGCCGTCAAGCGGTACGCGGTCGCCCGGTCGGACGAGCACCAAATCGCCCACGCGCGCTTCGCCCGCGGGAATGGTGCGTGTTGCGCCGTTTTCGCGCAGTTCAACCGTTTCGGGGCGCAAATCGACCGCGTCCATAATCTGGCGGCGGCTGCGTTCGACCGCGCGATCCTCAAAATACTCGCCGATGCGGTAAAACAGCATGACACCGACCGCCTCGGCGTACTCGCCGATGACGACCGCGCCGATGGTCGCGAGCGACATGAGGAAGTTTTCGTCAAACACGCGGCCCTTTGCGATGTTTCGCACCGCTGTCCACAGCACGCGCCAACCGAGAATGAGGTAGGACGCGAGCAGACAGACGAGCTTGACGGGGGAGGGCAGCGGCAGCGCCATACCTGCGAGCAGGAGCGCCGCGCCCGCGCCGATTTCAAGCAGCGGATGACCGCCCGAGACTTCTTCGTCCTCGTCCTCCGGGGCGAGCACACGTGCTTCGCTCTCGATCGACGAACAGATTTCGCGGATGCGGGGGAGCAGTGCGTCCGGGTTGTCGCCGGTCACGTGAAGCTTGCGGGTTTCGTAGACGAGAACGCAGTCGGAAACGCCGTCCAGACCGCTGATTTGGTGCTGCATTTGCGATGCGCAGTGCGCACAGCCGAGGTTTTGCAGGGTATAAATGCATTTTTTGCCGCCCGCGCGGCGATGAGTGTCCACAGGAGCAGGGGAGTGGTGATTGTGAGCATGCTCAGCGTGTTCGTGATGGTCGTGCCCGCAGGCGCAATGCTCGCCGTGGTCGTGCTCATGGTGGTCGTGTCCGCAGGCGCATGCCTCGCCGTGGTCGTGCTCATGGTGGTCGTGCCCGCAGGAGCAGGCCTGCTTTCCATTTAATTCTGCCATGGAGTCGTCCTCCTTATCAACAATATATGAATACTTGCTCATATGTTCATGTATTCATATTAATCCTGCGGCGGGGTTTTGTCAATAGGGTATGCAGAAAATCACACGGCATGAATGCACAAAAAAAGAGGAGGGCAAAACCTCCTCTTTTGACGGATTCAATGCTCGTCGTTCGGCTCAATCAGGGTGTAGTTGCCCGAACGCAGCAGCTGTGCAAATTCGACGCTGTTCCGGGGCAGCGTGTCGCTCAAAATGCCGGACGCGCCCTCGTCGCCGGGACGGTGGCAATCCGATCCCGCGGTCATAATCAGACCGTGTTCCTCGGCATAGGCGCGGGCGAGGTCGTTGCGGCTGTCGTGGCGGGGATTGATGTTGAGCACCTCAACGCCATCCAGATATTCGGCCGGAGCGGGGGTGCATTTGTTGCGGAACGGATGCGCCTGCACGAGCAGTGCGCCGTCTGCGCGGTATTTCGGGACGAAGGCAGCCAGTCCCTCGCGGATGACCTGATCCGGATCGGCGAGCAGGTCGTGGCTGAAGCCGTAGAGCAGATAATCGTTGTTGGATTCGTCAAAACGCAGCTCCGCGCCCTCGTAAATCAGGATGCCGTACTTTTCGGCTTCGCGCTTTAAACGGCGGTAGCCGAGCAGAAACGCATCGGTTTTGCTGCCGGGCGCGGTCAGGTCGATATCGGCATAGTCGAAGCATTCGCGGTTATAGTGGTCAGTGACACAGATGGCGGAATAGCCGGCGGCCGAGTAGGCCTTCATGAGCGCCTGCGCGCCCAGCCAGCCGCAGTGGCTGATGTAGGTGGTGTGCAGATGGGTCTCGATTTTATACATGATAGCCCTCCAGATGCAAAACCGTAAACGTTTGCGTTTCGTTCTGTGATTATCATAACGCAAATTTCCCAAAATGTCAAGGGCGGGGGGAGCGTATCGAAGAAAAACTCTTCCGCAGGGAAAAACACGACGATAAATAACAAAAAGGCAGGACAAGTGCCTGCCTTTTTCTCCTTCAATCGCGCCGCCGCAGCGCAGAAACGGGGGTGTCGAGCCGTTTCCGCGGGAGCGGTACCCATAGGAGGGACTGGGTCCCCCTTATCGTGCGGTGGACTCGATCTTCCAAATATCGCTCGCGTACTCCGCAATCGCCCGATCGGACGAGAATTTGCCGCAGGTGCAGATGTTGCGCCAGCCCTTGCGCGCGAAGGCGATTTCATCGCACGTATCGCGGTTGACGGTCAGCTTTGCGTCCAGATAGCGCCCAAAATCGAGCAGCAGGTAATACTGGTCGGGATTGTGCCACGATGCGCCCTTGAGAATCGAGTCGTACAGCTCCTGAAAATATCCCGTGCCGCCGTCGTCAAGCGTGCCGTCCACAAGCGCGTCGAGCACGCGGCGGATGCGGCTGTCCGACTGGTAGAGCGCGTTCGGGTCGTAGTCCGCCGCGCGGTCGTGAATTTCCTCAACATGTGCGCCGAAAATATAGTTGGCCTCCAGTCCCGCTTCCTCGACAATTTCGACGTTCGCGCCGTCGAGCGTGCCGAGCGTGACCGCGCCGTTCGCCATCAGCTTCATGTTGCCGGTGCCGCTGGCTTCGGTGCCCGCGGTTGAAATCTGCTCGGACACGTCGGCCGCCGCAATGATTTGCTGCGCGGCCGTTACATTATAATTGGGCACAAACACCACGCGGATTTTTCCCGCGACGGCAGGGTCGGCCGCAATCAGGTCGGACACCGCGCCAATCAGCTTGATGATGCCCTTGGCACGCAGATAGCCGGGCGCGGATTTGCCCGCGAAAAAGAAGGTGGTCGGCGCAAAATCGGAGAGCTCGCCGCTTTTTATCTCAAAATACAGCTCCAAAATCGCCAGAATGCCCAGCAATTGGCGCTTGTACTCGTGAATGCGCTTGATTTGCACGTCAAAAACCGTGTCGGGATCGACCTCGATGCCGTGCACGCGCCGCAGCCACGCGGCAAAGGCCTGATGGCGGGTTTTCTTTATTGAAATAAACTCCCGCAGCACGCCTTGGTCGTTTTCAAAGGACAGCAGCTCACGCAGGGCGGACAGGTCGGTCAGCCAGCGCTCTGAGCCGAGCAGGCGGGTGAGCAGCGCCGACAATTCAGGGTTTGCGAGCGCCAGCCAGCGGCGCTGGGTGATGCCGTTGGTCTTGTTCTGGAAGCGCTCGGGGTAGACGGCGTACCAGTCGGCGAGCACGCTGCTTTTGAGGATTTCGGTGTGCAGCCGCGCGACGCCGTTGACGAAACGCCCTGCGTAAACCGCAAGATCGGCCATGTGCGCCGCGTCCCCCCGGGTAATGGACATGCGGGAAATGCGGTCGGCAGGCACGCCGCGGTCGGTCAGCTCGCGGTGCAGGCGGGCGTCAATCTGCTCGATGATGGCGTACATGCCGGGCACGGCGCGTTCAAGCAAGTCCTTCGGCCAGGTTTCGAGCGCCTCGGGCATGACGGTATGGTTGGTGTAGCAGAAGACCGCGCGAGCGATTTCAAATGCGTCGTCGAAGGAAAGCCCCTCGTTTTTCAGCAGGCGAATCAGCTCGGGAATGGCGAGCACGGGGTGCGTGTCATTGAGCTGCACGGCGTGCAGGGCGGCAAACTGCAAAAAATCTGTGCCGTGCACGCGCTTGTAGGCGCGCACCATGTCCTGCAGCGAGGCCGAGGAGAAGAAATACTCCTGCTCCAGCCGCAGAATCTTGCCCTCGTCGCTCGAGTCGTTCGGGTATAGCACCCGGGAAATATCCTCGGCACGGTTTTTGGCTTCAACCGCGCCGTCGTAATCCTGATCGTTAAAGCGCATGAAATCAAAGGGAATCAGCGGCTCCGCCTGCCACAGGCGCAGCGTGCCGATGTTGTGCGTGCCGTAGCCGATGACCGGCATATCGTACGGCACGGCGCGGACGGTGTGCCGCCCGAAGGCAACCTCAACCGCTTCCTCGTCGCAGCGCACCGACCACGGGTCGCCCCAGTGCGTCCAGTCGTCCGGCTGTTCCTTTTGAAAACCCTGCTCGATCTGCTGCTTGAACAGACCGTAGCGGTAGCGGATACCGTAGCCGTCAAGCGGGAGCGACAGGGTGGCGGCCGAGTCGAGATAGCAGGCGGCGAGCCGTCCCAAACCGCCGTTGCCGAGCGCGGCGTCCTCAACCGACTCCAGTTCCTCAAGCGAGGCGCCCTGCGCGCGCAGCAATTCTTCGACCTCCTGCGTCATGCCAAGGCAGAGCAGGTTGTTGAAAATTGCGCGGCCGACGAGAAATTCTGCCGAAAGATAAAATGTATGGCGTGCGGCGGCGTGCGCCGCGCGGCTGGTGCGCCAATCGGCGGAAATGACGTTCATCATCGCGCGTGACAACGCCATGTGCAGCTCGTTTGGACTGGCTTCGGCGGCCGTTTTGTGATATTCGCGCAGCAAAAATGTGTCCAGTGCGGTTTGTACGGCCTTCATTCGTTCGGTCATTTGGATTCCTCCTTTGATGCATCGGGTGGAAGACGGCGGTAAAGCGCGGTATCGTGATATAGCCGCCGCGTAAGGGTTTCGGTGAACGCGCCCGGACGCATGCGCCACGTCCAGTTGCCGCCGAGGGTGGACGGAGTGTTCATCCGCGCCTCGCTCCCAAGGCCGAGCACGTCCTGCATGGTGACGATGGCGGTGTCGCCCGCGCTCGCCCAGACGGCACGCATCACGCCCCAGTTCCAACCCTCTTCGGCGGTCAGGCGCAGATAGGCGCGGGCAAAGGCGGCGTCCTCGGAAGGCGCGGTCTGCATCCAGCCGTTGATGGTATCGTTATCATGCGTGCCCGCATAGACCACGCAGTTTTTGGTGTAGTTGTGGGGCAGATAGTCGCTGTCCTCGCGGCTGTCAAAGGCAAATTGCAGCAGCTTCATGCCCGGAAAACCCGATTCCAGCAGCAAACGGCGCACCGAATCGGTCAGATAGCCCAAGTCCTCCGCGATAATCGGTCGCGCGCCGAGCGCATCGTGCAGGGCGCGAAACAGCTCCATGCCCGGCCCCTGCCGCCAGCGGCCGTTTTTCGCGTCCGCATCGCCCGCGGGCACGGCGTAATAGGTGTCAAAGCCGCGGAAATGGTCGATGCGCAGCACGTCGAACAGGTCAAACTGCCGCCGCACGCGCGAAATCCACCACGAATAGCCCTCGCGGGCGTGCGCGTCCCAGTCGAACAGGGGATTGCCCCAAAGCTGCCCCTTGTCGGTAAAGCCGTCGGGCGGCACACCGGCAACCTCGGTCGGGCGCAGCGACGCGTCAAGCTGGAACAGACCGGGGTTTGCCCACACATCGGCGCTGTCCGCCGAAACGTAGATAGGCAAATCGCCGATGATGCGCACGCCAAGGCCGTTTGCGTAGGTCTTGAGCGCCGCCCACTGCCGGAAAAACAGGTACTGCGCCGCGCGGCAGAGCGACATTTGGTAAGCATGCTCAAGCCTTGCAGCCTCAAGCGCCTGTCGCTCGCGGAAGCGCAGCCCAAGTTCCCATTCGGACCACGGTGCGCCGCCGTGTGCCGTCTTGAGGGCGAAAAACAGCGCGTAATCCTCAAGCCAGTCGGCGTTTTCGGTGCAGAATGTGTCAAAATCCTCGTTTTCTGTTTCCAGCAGCCGTGAGCATGCTCGGTCGAGCACCTCGAAACGGTGCTGATAGAGCAGGCCGAAGTCCACGTGCTCCGCGTCCTGTCCCCAGTCTATGGTCTGGTATTCGGCGGGGGCAAGCAGGTGCTCGTCGCACAGGGTGTCGAGGTCAATCAGGTACGGATTGCCCGCGAAGGTCGAAAACGACTGGTAGGGCGAGTCGCCGTAGCCGGTCGGGCCGACGGGGAGAATCTGCCAAAATGTCTGCCCGGCCTCGTGCAGGCGGTCGACAAAGGCACGTGCCTCAGCGCCCAGCGTGCCAACGCCCCAACGGGACGGCAGCGAGGTAATGTGCAGCAAAATGCCGCTTGTTCGCATAAAAAACCCCTCCTTTTCAGCCCTTGACCGCGCCCGCGGCCACGCCCTTGATGATGTGCTTTTGCAGCGCCAGATAAAAAACGATGATCGGCACGATGGCGAGCACAAGCATTGCCATCATCGCGCCCCAGTCGATCGAGCCGTAGCCGCCCTTGAGGTATTGGATGGCGATGGGCAGGGTTTTGTATTTTTTCTGGTTGAGCACGAGCAGCGGCAGCAGATAGTCGTTCCAAATCCACATCGTTTCCAGAATGCCGACCGAAATCAGCGTCGGCCGCAGCATGGGCAGCACGGCGAAGAAGAAGGTCTGCGTGGGTGAGCAGCCGTCAATCATCGCGGCCTCCTCGACCTCAATCGGAATCGACCGCATGAAGCCGCAGAACAAAAACACGGCCAGACCCGCACCGAAGCCCAGATAAACCGGCACAATGCCGATGGGCGTGTTCAAACGCAGCAAATCGGTCACCTTGGACAGGGGAAACATGACCATTTGGAAGGGCACAACCATGGCAAACAGGCATAGCGTATAGAAAATGCGGCTGAACGGCCCGGGCACGCGCGTGATATACCACGCGCACATTGAGGTGCACAGTAAAATGACAGCGACCGACACGGTTGTGATAAACACACTGTAGCCGAATGCCCGCCAGAAGTCAATTTTTTCGATGCCAGAGGTGTAGTTCTCCAGCCCGACAAAGGTGTCGGCGTTGGGCAGAGCGAAGGGATAGCGGTTAATATAGGCCTTGCGCTTGAAGGAGTTCATCAGCACAATCAGAATCGGTGCGATATACACGACCGAAATGACCGAAAACAGAATGGTCAGCGCGGGATTTCGCCTTTTCTTCATTGCTGCACCTCCCGCGAGCGGGTCAGGCGTGTCTGAATCATGGCAAGCAGGGCGACGAGCAGGAAGAATACGACCGCCTTGGCCTGTCCCACGCCCTCCCAACCGGCACGGCCGTAGAAGGTGTTATAAATGTTCAGCGCGAGCAGCTCGGTCATCTGCGAGGGTTGACCGGCGGTCAGCGCAAGGTTCTGGTCGAACAGCTTGAAGGAATTGGTCAGCGTCAGAAAGGTGCAGATGGTGATGGCAGGCATCGACATCGGCACGGTCACGCGGAAGAGCAGCTGCCGTCCGTTCGCGCCGTCAATGCGGGCGGCCTCGTACAGCGCGTCCGGAATGGACTGCAGACCCGCGATATAAATAATCATCATATAGCCGATCTGCTGCCAGCACATCAGCACGACCAGTCCCCAAAAGCCGTAAACGCTGCTGTAGGTCAGCGTACGCCCGAATATGCTCAGAATGCCGTTAAAAATCAGCTGCCAGATGTAGCCCAGCACGATGCCGCCAATTAAATTGGGCAGAAAAAACACCGCGCGGAATACATTGGTGCCGCGAAAGCTGCGTGTGAGCAACAGAGCGGCCGCAAAGGCCAGCACGTTAATCAGCACAACGGTGACCGCGGTAAACGCCGCCGTAAACCACAGCGAGTGCAGAAAAACACCGTCACCCGCGAGCGCGCGGTAATTGGCAAGGCCGGTAAACTGCGCGTCGGAAATGGTTGTAAAGCGGCAGAAAGACAGATAAATGCCCAGAATAAACGGCACGAAAAAGCCGATCACAAAGGCGGCAAGCGTCGGCAGTGCGAATAGGGCAAAGGTTTTTTTGATGGCCTTTTCCATTGGATACGCTCCTTTTCCGGGGATAAACTGCAGAAAACGGACGGTTTTGTGCGTCCGTTTTCTGCAAATTCAGATTAAGCTGCGGGATTCGAGGCCTGATACTCGGTTTTCCAGCCTTCGACAAAGGCGGTTTGAACCGCATCCCACTTGCCGGTGCCCTGCGCGTATTCGAGCAGCGCCGCGCCCACGCCGTTTTTCCAGGTTTCGCTCGGCATGGTCGTGAAGCACCAGTCAACCGGGGTGTGACCGACTTCAATGTCCTCGCGCGCGGCCTCAAGCAGCGGGTTATCGGGTGCATACTGGTCGGTAAAGCCGCGGAACGGGCAGACAAAGCCCATGTCGGTCAGCGCGGTCTTGCCCTTGTCGCTCGTCACGCACCAGCTGAGGAAGTCGAGCGTTGCCATGATGTCCTCATCCTTGGCCTTTTTGTTGACGCACCAGTAGTTTTCCGAACCGGTGCACAGACCTTGATTTTCCTCGCCGGGCACGCCGATATAAATCGGCATCATGCCGATGTCGTCATCCTCGACCTCATAGCCGGTGATGTCGTTCCACGCCCACGTGCCGTTCTGATAAAACACGGCTTCGCCCATGGCGAACTCCGCCGCCGCGTCGTCACCCGTTTTGCTTGACAGCAGGGCAGGGGCGCAGGTTGCGTTTTCGATATACAAATCCCAAACCGCGCGATAGTTGTCCAGATATTTGCCCTCAATCGCATCGGTCGTGGATAGGCTGCGGTCGCGGTACTCATAATAAACAGGAATGTTCGCAAGGTGGGTCTTGAAGCGCCAGTCGGAGGACGAATCCATGCCGGCCGAGGTGAACGCGCCCTTGACGCCCAGCTCGTCGCGCCGCGCCTGAATATCCTCTGCAACTGCCTTCAGCGTGGAAAAGTTGTTGATTTCGCTTGCGTTTTTGATTTTTGCATTGTCCAGCTCGCAGTATTTGCTGAGCAGTTCCTCGTTGTAAATCAGACCGTAGGTCTCGGTCACATAGGCAACGCCCGCGATTTGGTCACCGTTTTTCAGCGCGAAGCTGTCGCTGGTCAGCTCGGAAACCACGTCCGAGCCGGACAGGTCGTAGCAGTAGGCCTTCCACGCGGCAAGGCCGACAGGGCCGTTGACCTGAAACAGGGTGGGCGCTTCGGATTTTGCCATTTCGCTCTTGAGCTGCTGCTCGTAGCCGCCGGAAGCCGCGGTCACAACGGTGACGGGCACGCCGGTCTCGTTAGTGTAGGCATTGGCCAGTGCGGTCCACTGATCGGCCTGCTCGGGCTTGAAGTTGAGGTAATAGACCGCGCCCTTTGCGGTCGGTGTGCCGGTTTCACCGGCGTTGGAATTGGTGTTGTTTCCGCAGCCGGCTGCCGCGCCGGCAAGCATGGCCGCGCACAGTCCAAGTGCGAGAAGATTCTTTCGCATCGTTTGTTCCTCCTCATAGATTGAGCACAGGTTGCATCGACAGGTAGCATATGCCGAATTTGGTGTGTTCATACGAAAAAAACCCGCAGAAGCGGGCTTTTTTAATGGGGGCAAAAAGGCAGGCACATGTCCTGCCTTTTTGAGAATTCTATGTCGCTGCGCTCTGGAGGACGGGGAAATCTTACACATTTTCGGCGCAGACGATGCTCATTGCGCCGAGGGCGGGGGTTTGCGCGGGTGTTTTGCCTTTTTGCAGCATCTCGCGGAGCAGCATCAGCGGCTGATAGCCCTGTCCGTATAAATCCTGTGAGATGGTCAGGTCGAGCCGCCCTTCGCGCAGCAGGCGTTTGGTCGATTCGGACACATCGTGCGCGATGACGCGGATAAGGCCGGTTTTGCCCGCCGCGCCGATGGCCTCGCAGCACCCGGTGACGCTGCGGTTGGCCATGTACACCGCGGCAAGATCGGGCGTGCGCGCAATCGCTTCGAGCACCCTGCGGCGGGTGACGGCGTAGTCATTGTAGGTCTCAACGACCTCAATATGTCCGGTTTGGAAGCCTTTTTCGTGCAATCGGCTGCAAAAGCCGTCCAGTCGGCGGCGGTGGCCGTCAAACTCCAGATTGCCGCACATGGCGAGCACCCGCGCGTCGGGCGGCACGCATTTGCTCATCAGTTCGCCCGCAATGCGGCCGCTTTTCTCATAATCCTGCCCGACATAGCATACGCGGCGGCTGTGCGGCAGGTCGGAATTGAGCGTGACGACAGGCACGCCTGCGTCGGCTAACGCGCCGATTCGCGCTTCGACCGCAGGATCACCCACCGCGCACAGCGCGATGCCGTCCGCGCCCCAGTCGGTCAGGCGGTCAAGCAGCTCAATGACCTCACCCGGCAGCTCGGTGCAGCACTCCAGAAGCGAAACCTCGACCCCAAAATCGCGGAGCTCCTCCTGCGCCGCCGCAATGCCGCGGCAGACCTCGGTCTTGAAGCGCCCTGTCCAGCTCGGCAGTACCACGCCCAGACGAATCGGCCGGAAGCGTGCGGCTTCCACCATATGCAGATGTTTCTCGCGCGGGGACAGATAGCCCAGCTCGCGCATTGCGTCCAGCACGCGCTCGCGCACCTCGGTTTTGACATAGGAGCGGTTGTTCAGCACGCGGTCAACCGTGCCGCGCGACACGCCCGCCCGATCGGCGACCATTTGGATGGTCGGTTGTTTACCCATGAAAAATCCCTCCGCTGAAACTTGTTATCCACAGCATAGCACAAAAACCTGTGCACTGCACAGATTATTTTGCACGGACGCGCGGTCAAGGCCGCAGTCAGGGGTGTTTTGCAGTCCTCCGTGCAATTGCACACAAATGGGCGATGCACATATTTCTGCACATTCTTAAGCGGATATACCGCTAAAATCGTCGATGGTCAGCAGAATGCAAACCAAATAGTCCGCTGTGAGAGAAACGGTGCAATCGTCGAAAAGAACCAAAAACCCGCCGAAAAGTCTGGCGGGCAAGCGGGCGCACAGGAATTGACAGCCATCCGCCACCGCCCTATAATGAGGGCAGAAAGTAACAAAAGCACATAAATTGGGACAGCGGCACGCGCCGCAAGGAGGACATATCATGTTGAAACTCAACCGTTCGGCCTGCATCGAGCCGATGTACAGTGAAATTCCGTTCCTCGACCGTTTTCAGGCGGCCAAGGACGATAGCTTCGAGTTCGTCGAATTCTGGAGCTGGACCGACAAGGATTTGGACGCGGTCAAGGCGGCTGCCGAGAAGGCCGATATCGGCATTTCGGGCTTCAACGGCGACGCGGACTATTCGCTGATCGACCCCACCCATAAGGAGAAATACCTCGATTTCCTGCGCCAGTCGGTTGCCGCGGCACAGAAAATCGGCGCAAAGAGCGTCACCATCCACTCGAATGCGCTGGGCGACGGCGGTATTGTCGTCAACCACTACACCGAGCTGTCTGACACCGTTAAGCTGTGCTCGATGTACGATATGCTGCTCGAATGCGCCAAAATCGCGGAGGAAAGCGGCATTGCGATGAACCTCGAGCCGCTCAACATCACGACCGACCACGTCGGCAATTTCCTTGCGCACACGCAGATGGCGGCGGAGATGACCCGCCTGATCGGCTCGCCGATGCTCAAGGTGCTGTACGACGTGTACCATATGCAGCTCAACGAAGGCTCGCTGTGCGACACCATCCGCGCCAATGCCGATCAGCTCGGCCATATCCACGTTGCGGACGCGCCGGGACGTCACGAGCCGGGCACGGGCGAGATTAACTATAATAAGGTGTTCGACTGCCTGCAGGCGTGCGGCTATACCGGCCGCGTGGGCTTCGAGCTGTTCCCGGAGACCACGACTGCGGAGGCGGTCAAGGCAATCATGTCCTATTAAAATCAAAACGATGAAAGAGAGCCGCCGACCGGAGGCTCTCTTTTTCTGTGCGGGGGAGGGGATCGGTGCGTGCATCTTATATAATAAGGAAGAAAAACGGCGTATTGTTACAGGGTGCTGTAATACGCCGCGGGTAATATTACACCCGTGTTACATCGCGGGTCAAATGCTTGACGATGGCCAAATGAGTATGCTATGATTGACAACGTAAAAAGGGAGCAATCCCAAAAATATTAAGGAGGAACAACCCCTATGAAGAATCTCAAAAAGGTTCTCGCACTGGTACTGGCGTTCGCTTGCGCGTTCACCATGTTCGCTGGTGCAGCTTCGTTTACGGATCAGGCCGACATCAAGGCTGTTGATGCCGTAGCTAAGCTTTCGGCTCTGGGCGTTATCAATGGTAACCCGGACGGCTCTTTTAAGCCTGAAGGAACTGTTACCCGCGCCGAGATGGCCAAAATGATTTATGTTGTCCGCAACGGCGGCAACGACAATGCTGATTCCTACAAGAACATCGCTACTAAGTTTACCGATGTGAATGGTCACTGGGCTGCAGGCTTCATCAAGTACTGCGAAGCACAGAAGATCATCGCTGGTAAGTCTGCTACCATTTTCGATCCCGATGGACTCGTAACTGGTACTGAAGCTGCTAAGATGCTGCTTGTAACTGCTGGCTACCAGGCTGACAAGGCTGGCCTGATCGGCACTGGCTGGGATCAGAAGACCCTGGCCCTGGCTTCTGAAGCTGGCCTGCTGGACGACATGGGCGCTACCAATCTGGCAGCTGGCCTTCCCCGTCAGTACGCTGCTCAGATTATCAGCAACGCTCTGGATACTGACACTGTTGTTTGGAGCGCTGATACCTCTTCTTTCGAGAAGAAGGAAACCAATGTTCTCGAACTCCGCCCGACTGGCGAAGACAGCTCTCAGTGGGTTAACGTTGTAAAGAATGAGACCGTTGGCCAGAAGTACATGAAGCTTTCCACCTCTTCTGCTGGCATCTTGACTGCTGTCAACAAGGAAGATGCAAAGGACACCTTCACCGTTACCATTAATGGAACCGACTTTAAGAAGGTTGAGGCTGACTACTCTGATCTGATGGGTCAGAATGTTAAGGTCATGCTCAAGGATAACGATACCTCTAAGGTATACGGCATCTACGCTGATGATGACTCTAAGGTTGTAGCCTCTGGCTATGTTGGCGCTCTGGAACTGGACGGAACTGAGAAGGTCAAGCTGAACGGTACCTCCTACAAGCTGGATTCTGCTGACAACACGGGTGAAATCGTTATGACTGCCAACACTGATGAAGCTATGATGGGCTTCGATACGTTGGCTGATAAGGTTGTCAAGGGTTCTGTTGACAAGAACTACGCTGCTTCTTCGATCAAGCTCATCGACAATGATGGCGATGGCAAGGTTGACGCGGCTGTTTACTCTCCTGTTAAGGTTGGTAAGGTTACCGCTGTTTCCAAGTCTTCTATTACTGTTAACAACGGCATCAACACCGTTAAGTTTAAAGATGCAACCATCTATGATGGCGTAGCAAAGGACGACTATGTTGCGTTTACCTCTGAGGATAACCTGTCTGCTGACAAGGATCTGGTTGTAAAGCTGGATGTTACTTCTCAGAAGGTTTCTGGTACTCGTACTGGCGAAATTAAGGTTGACAACACTTGGGTTAAGCTTGCATCTAGCCTGACTGACGTGCCGACGAGCGGCAACACCTATGATATGGTTATCGTAGGCGGTGTGGTTCTGTTCTCTGACGAGACTGCTGCTGCTTCCAAGGATGTTCTGTACGTCTCTGGCGTAAAGGATTTTGACGCATATGTTGGCGAAACCAACGGCACTAAGGAAGTTCGCGCTTACTTTACCGATGCCTCTAACAAGACCGTTAAGGTTTCCAAGCTGGATGGTGAGAAGCTGACCACAAGCAATGAAGCTTCCGTTGCAGCAGCTAAGATGTATACCTACAGTGTTCTGTCTGATGGCACTTATGACATCAAGGCTCTGAGCAGCTCGAATAAGGCTGGTTATGACTCCGTTGCTTCCGGCACCACTGGCGGCTATGCTGACCAGAAGATTGCCGGCAAGTCTCCGACCGATGATGCTGTAGTATTTGTACAGACTGGCAAGGAAACCAAGGTTCTGACTGGCAAGCAGGTTAAGAACTGGAGTGATTCCGCTCTGACCACTACCTCCTTTGCTTACGCACTGAAGGAAAAGAACGGTATCAACTATGTTGCTCTGGCAGCACTGGTATCCGCCGCTGACTCTAGCGTACCGGGTGCAACCAAGGATACTATGTATGCTTACCTGACCTCTGACGGCTATAAGGCTGACAAGGACGGCGAGGATAAGGCCACCTATGAGGTTTGGACTTCTAACGGTGCAGAAACCCTGTATGCTGATACCGCAAGCGTTGTTTCTAATGCTGTTGCTGGCGCTGTAATTTCTTACAACGTAAATGGCAGCTACATTGAAAACATCAAGGTTAATGCTAACATTGAGAAGGCATTCTCCGAAGTTGCAATCACCGGCTTTGACTACAAGGCTAAGGGTGAGCTGTCCTTCGTTGCCGGCGCGGCTGTAAACTCTCTGATTGCCAAGGGCGCAAACCAGATCACTCTGGACGAGGATTGCGTATTCATCGGCATCAAGGACGAGGATACCGCAGGCGTTGAAGGCGCTACCATGGATCAGATTCAGCTTGCTAATGCAGGCAAGAACTCGACCAGCGATGCTGAGACTGTTCTTACCAACGCATACGTC
Organism: Butyricicoccus sp. Marseille-Q5471; assembly: GCF_951230135.1. Classification (GTDB taxonomy): domain Bacteria; phylum Bacillota; class Clostridia; order Oscillospirales; family Butyricicoccaceae; genus Agathobaculum. The sequence goes on from NZ_CATNVC010000003.1 coordinate 350,948, forward strand.
GTAGTTGGCGGCGATGACGACAAGGTTATCGCAGTTATCTTCGATGCAGACAGCAATGAGCTGGATGCTGCTAAGGAACTTGTAAAGACTTCTGGCGATCTCTTTAGCGAGTAATAGCAATAGCTATAAAAGTCCCCGACTTCGGTCGGGGACTTTTTCTATGCCCGCGTGAGCGTCACCGCTGTTCCGCCCCCTCACCCGCGCAAAAAAGCCGCCCAATGGGCGGCTTTCCTCTTTACTTGCTCTTTTTCTGTGCTTCCTCCGCTTCGGGCGGGTAGGGCAGCACCGGCTTTGACCGGCTCGTCTTGCTCGGCCGCTTGCCGCAGAAATGTACCTGATAGCGCTCCATGCAGTCCTCAATGACCCCCATCGCTTCCTTGCTCGTCATTGCGTCCGAGGTCGTTGTGTGCTTATGCTCCAACCCCTTGTACACCTCGAAGAAATGCGCAATTTCGTTGGCGTAGTGCGGGGGCAGCTGGTCAATGTCGTGATAGAAATTCCAAGTCGGGTCCTCGCACGGAATGGCGATGATTTTATCGTCCACCTCGTCGTCGTCAATCATGCGGATAACCCCAATCGGATAGCACTTCACCATGATTAGCGGATCGAGTATCTCCGAACACAGCACAAGTACGTCGAGCGGATCGCCGTCGTCCGCGTAGGTGCGCGGGATGAAACCGTAGTTGGCGGGGTAGTGCGTCGAGGTGTATAGGATGCGGTCGAGCCGCAAAAGTCCGGTCACCTTGTCCAGTTCATATTTCTTTTTGCTGTAAGCGGGAATCTCAATCACAGCCATAAATTCCTTCGGCGTGATATGCTGGGGATCAATGTCATGCCAGATGTTCAAATTTTTCATTCCCTTCTCAATATTCACAGCAATAGTGTAGCAGATTACCCGCCTGTTCGCAAGCAAATTCCGTGTTTTCCGCCGCCGAACATCCGGAAATTGAGAACAAACCCGCCTTTTACTCAAAAGAAACAACCAAAAACACCGGAAAATCAGCAACTTTCGACGGATTGTATATTCCTAGAATAATTTACAGAGATTTCACGCAAAATAGATTGTCGCTTTACGGAACTTCGATATAATAAAGGTACAATAGCAGAAAATATGCTAGGATTCGCAGGTTTTCAACAGATATTGCGGCGCAGTTAGCGCTGCGGCATCGCAAATGCATAGCAGGGGTGTAAAAATGAGCGGTAAAGAGGGATGCGCGGCGTGGGACTTTACGCAAAACAGAGAGCTTTCCTGGCTGGGATTTAACGCGCGGGTACTTGCGGAGGCGGAGGACGAAAACGTGCCGCTGCTCGAGCGGCTCAAGTTTCTCGCGATTTTCACAAGCAATTTGGACGAGTTTTTCATGATTCGCGTGGGCAGCCTGACCGACCTTGCGGCAGTCGACAAAAACGCGCGGGACAATAAATCCGGTTTGACCGCCAAAGAGCAGCTGCACAAGATTTACGCGGCCGTCACCCCGCTGTACGAGCGCCGCACGCGCGCCCTGCACGCGGTGGAGGAGGGTCTGCGCCGCGAGGGCTTGACACGCCTGCACGTTGACCGGCTTGGCTCGGCCGACCAGAAATTCGTGCGGCAGTATTTTAAGAACGTCGTGGCGCCCATCCTGTCGCCGCAGATTGTGGACATGCATCACCCGTTTCCGCACATCGGCGGCAAGATGCTGCACATCGGCGCACTGCTGCGCGACAAAAAGGACAAGAAGGGCGAGCTGTTCGGCATTCTGCCCGTGCCGTCCTCGCTGCCGGACGTGCTCTATCTGCCCGGCGGGGACGGGGTGCGCTATGTCTGCGTGGAGGACATTCTCTACCACAACGCCGCGCACGTGTTCGGCATGTATGAGGTGATCGAAAAAACGGTGTTCTGCGTCACGCGCAACGCCGACATTAACCCGGAGGACGAAGCGTTCGACGTGGAGGCTGATTTTCGCAAGAAAATGGAAAAGCTGCTGCGACAGCGCAGACGGCTGGGCGTGGTGCGCGTCGAGCTGGGCCGCGAAATCAGCCGCCGGTTCATTGCATACTTCTGCGATCGCTTCGGCGTGTCCGACCATCAGATTTTCGTTTCCCATGCGCCAATTAAGATGGAATATGCCTATTCGGTGGGTGACAAGCTGCCTGAAGACGAGCGGCGCGAGCTGTCCGACCCGCCGTTTGAGCCGCAGCAGCCGGCCATGCTGCCCGCCGGACAGAGCCTGCTCAAAACGGTCACCAAACGCGATGTGCTGCTCTCCTATCCCTATGAGTCGATGGAGCCGTTCCTGCAGATGATTCGTGAGGCCGCGTCCGACCGGGAGGTGCTATCCATCCGCATCACCATCTATCGCCTGGCTCGCAAGGCAAAGCTGGTGGAATATCTGTGTGCGGCTGCCGAAAACGGCAAGGATGTGACCGTGCTGATCGAGCTGCGCGCCCGCTTTGATGAGCAGAACAACATCGACTGGTCAGAGCGGCTCGAGGAGGCCGGCTGCAAGATTATTTACGGCTTCGAGGACTACAAGGTGCACTCGAAAATTTGCCTGATTACGCGGCAGGAGCGCGGGCAGGTGCGGTATATCACGCAGGTGGGCACCGGAAATTACAACGAAAAGACCGCGCGGCTGTACACCGATGTGTCGCTCATCACGGCAAATCCGTCGGTCGGTGCGGATGCGGCGGCGTTTTTCAGCAACATGGCGCTCGGCAATCTGGACGGGGAGTACAACCGTCTTCTCGTCGCGCCGCACAGCCTCAAGTCGAGCCTGCTTGCGCTGATTGACGAGCAAATTGCCAAAGGGCGCGAGGGCTATATCTTGATGAAATTCAACTCGCTGACCGACATTGACCTGATTGAGAAGCTGAGCGAGGCCTCGTGCGCGGGCGTGCAGATTGAGCTGATTGTGCGCGGCATCTGCTGCCTGCTGCCGGGCGTTTCGGGCAAGACCCAAAATGTGACGGTGACAAGCATCGTCGGGCGGTTTCTGGAGCATTCTCGTATTTTTTGCTTCGGCACGGGCGCGGCGGAAAAGCTGTACATTTCCTCCGCCGACCTGATGACGCGCAACACCGAGCGCCGTGTCGAGATTGCCTGCCCGATCGACTCGCCCGAGGTACGGGCGCGGCTGCACGATATTCTGTACGCGATGCAGCACGATTCGGTCAAGGCGCGTGTGCTGCAGCCGGACGGCAGCTACGTCAAAAAGCCCGCCGTACCCGACCCCATCTGCGCGCAGCAGCTCTTAATGCGGCAGGCGATGGACGAAGCGCAGCGCCAGAGCGCCGAAGCCGCGCCCCGCGAGCCGATCTGGAAGCGGCTGAGGGCTCGTTTTGTGAGATAAAAAAAGCCCCCTAAGGCCTACGGCCTTGGGGGCTTTTTGTGTGATGCTTATTGCCTATTAAGGTCTTATCCTCTCGTCCACTGCGTGCCTTGGCGCGTGTCCTTGATGGTCACGCCCATGGCGAGCAGCTCATCGCGGATGCGGTCGGCGGCGGCAAAGTCCTTGTTCTTCTTGGCGGCGGCGCGGTCGGCAATCAGACCTTCAATCTTCTCGGCGTCCGGATCGGCGGCGGCGTCTTCGCGCTGCTGCACGATGTTCAGCACGCCCGTCAGCTCCATGAAGAGCGCGTGCGCTGCCTGCAGGAACGCCTTTGTCGCGTCTTGATGTGCGCCCGAATAGGCGTTGATCTCGCGCGTCAGCTCGAAAATGGCGCTCATTGCGTCAGCGGTGTTCAGATCGTCGTCCATCGCGTCGATGAACTTCTGCTTGTAGGCCGAAAGCTCGGTGAGCTTTGCCGTCTCTTCGGCGGTCATCGCGTCGCCCGCGGCCTTCTCAATGCGGAATTCGAGGTTGTTGCGTGCCTCATACAGGCGGGCGAGGGACACCTTGTTCATGTTCAGGCTGTCCTCCGAGTAGTTCAGCGGCGTGCGGTAGTGCGCCGACAGCATAAACATACGGATGGTCTCATAGCCGAACATCTTCGCCGCATCGCGCACCATAAAGAAATTGCCCTTGGATTTGGACATTTTCTCGTTATCGATGGTCAAAAAGCCGTTGTGCAGCCAGTAGTTTGCAAAGGTGCAGCCGTTGGCGCACTCGGACTGGGCGATTTCGTTCTCGTGGTGGGGGAAGGTCAGGTCAAGGCCGCCGGAGTGAATGTCGATCGTCTTGCCGAGGTACTTGTTGACCATTGCGGAGCACTCAATGTGCCAGCCGGGACGACCCTTCGAGCCCCACGGCGTGTCCCACGCAGGCTCGCCCGGCTTTGCAGCCTTCCAGACGGCGAAGTCCATCGGGTCTTCCTTGAGTTCGCCCACGCCGATGCGCGCGCCCGCCTGCAAATCCTCAAGCGGCTGGTGGCTCAGCTTGCCGTATTCGGGGAAGGACTTGGTGCGGAAGTACACGTCGCCGTTCTCGGCGAGGTAGGCGTGGCCGTTTTCGAGCAGCGTTTCGACAATGCCGATGATCGCGTCCATCGTTTCGGTCGCACGGGGATGGCAGGTCGCTTTGTTTACGCCAAGACCAGCTGCATCCGTGTAATATTCCTTGATATAGCGGTCGGCGATGACGTTGAAGTCCACGCCCTCGTCGTTCGCCTTATTGATGACCTTATCATCAATGTCGGTGAAGTTCTGCACGAAGTTCACCTTGTAGCCGCGGTACTCGAAGTAGCGGCGCAGCACATCAAAGACGATGAAGGGGCGGGCGTTGCCGACGTGGAAAAAGTTGTACACGGTCGGGCCGCAGGAGTACATTTTGATTTCGCCCGGGGTAATCGGGACGAATTCCTCCTTTTGACGGGTCAGGGTGTTGAATAATTTCATAAAAAATCTCCTTTTATCGTTTGACCGAATTCGGTTTGTTCTTATTTGGATGCGGAAATAAACACGCCGCCTCTCAAGGTTTCCCTCAAGAGGCGGCGAACATTCCGTTTTCCGCGGTTCCACTCTTGTTTTCTCGCTCATGCTCCGCTGTATCGGGCGGATTTCCGCGGGGCGTTGCCCCCGATGCTCCCGGGCGCACTTCGCCGTCCTCTGCCGCAGGGCCTTGCAGCATACGGCCCCTCTCTGAAGCGGTTTGGATGGGTACTCTTCCCGTTCCTCGCATATTTTCTCACATTATGCTGTCAGTATATCAGCATCCGGCGGCAAAGTCAAGCGTGCGCGGCAGCCGTGCCCTGCGCCGTTGCGGCATAGCCGTCGACCAGGCGGCGCGCCATGTCCATGGGCGCTTCGTCCTTGTTCAGGCGCAGCGAGACATAGGGCGTAGACCCTGCGTTGAGCAACAGCCGACCCTTGTACGCCGGGTCGCCGCACAGCACGGACAGGCGGGCAAAATCGGTCTCCGCAAAGGTGACGAGCAGACGGCCGTCCGCCTGCTTGATTTCGGAAATGCCCTGATCGGAGGCTTTCGCGCGCAGCAGCGCGATGTCCAGCAGGGCGACGGCCTCGGCGGGCGGCTCGCCAAAGCGGTCGATCAGCTCGTCGAGCATGTCGCTGCGCTGCTCCTCCGAGCGGATGAGCGCGATGCGGCGGTAGAGGTCGACGCGCTGTCCCGCGTCGGGCACATAGTGGTCGGACAGGCTGGCTGACAGCAGCAGCTCGGCGGCGCAGTCGACGCGCGGCTTTGGCGTTTCGCCCTTTTCCTCCAAAACGGCCTCTTCGAGCAGCTTCAAATACAGGTCGTAGCCGACGCTCATCATGTGACCCGACTGCTCGGGGCCGAGCACATTGCCCGCGCCGCGGATTTCAAGGTCGCGCATGGCGATTTTGAAGCCCGAGCCGAAGGCGGCGTACTCGCGGATGGCGGACAGGCGCTTCTGCGCGATTTCGGAGAGCGCCTTGCCGCGTCGGTAGGTCAGATAGGCGTAGGCGTGGCGGCTCGAACGGCCGACGCGTCCGCGGATCTGGTGCAGCTGGGCAAGCCCCATGTTGTCAGCGTTTTCGATGATGAGGGTGTTGGCGTTTGCGATGTCGATGCCGGTCTCGATGATGGTCGTACAGACCAGAATATCGGTTTCGCCTTCGGCCATCGCGTTCATGGCGGCGGCGATTTCCTTCTGGGTCATCTTGCCGTGGACAACACCGATTGTCGCGTCGGGCAGGCTCTGCTGCAGCATGGACGCGCACCGCGCAATGGATTCCACGCGGTTGTGCAGGTAATAAACCTGTCCGCCGCGCGCCAGCTCGCGGCGCATCGCGTCAAGCAGCACGCCGTCACTGTGCTCGAGCACGTAGGTCTGCACCGGATGGCGGTTCTGCGGCGGCTCTTCGATGGAGGACATGTCCCGAATGCCGGACAGCGCCATATTGAGCGTGCGGGGGATGGGCGTTGCCGACAGGGTCAGCACGTCCACCTGCTTGCTCATCTCCTTGAGCGTTTCCTTGTGGGACACGCCGAAACGCTGTTCCTCGTCAATGACAAGCAGACCGAGGTTGCCAAATTTCAAATCCTTGCGGAACAGCTTGTGCGTGCCGATGACCAGGTCAATCGACCCCGCGGCCAGCTTTTGCAGGATTTTTTTCTGCTCGGAGCCGGTTTTGTAGCGCGTCAGCAGCTCAATGGTAATCGGATGGCCGGAAAAGCGGCGCATTGCGGTCAGATAATGCTGCCGCGCGAGCACGGTGGTCGGCACGAGGATCGCGGCTTGCTTGCCCGCGAGGATGCACTTCATCACGGCGCGGAGCGCGACCTCGGTCTTGCCGAAGCCTACGTCACCGCACAGCAGGCGATCCATCGGGCGGTCGGACTGCATGTCGGCCTTGATTTCCTCGATGCAGCGCAGCTGATCCTCGGTTTCCTCATAGGGGAAGGCGTCCTCAAACTCGCGCTGCCATTCGTCGTCCGGCTGAAAGGAAAAGCCCTTCAGGCGGGCACGTTCGGCGTAGAGCTGCATCAGTCCCTCTGCCAGCTCTTTGGCTGCCGCCTTGGCGCGCGCACGGGAGCGCGACCAGTCCGCGCCGCCGAGCTTGTTCAGACGGGTCTTTTCGCTGTCGCCCCCGCCGATGTATTTGGAAATGAGGTCAAGGCTGGTCGCGGGTACATAGAGAAAATCCGTGCCCGCGAAGGCAATTTTGATAAAATCGCGCTCCGCACCGTCCACCTTCATGCGCTCCATGCCGATGAAGCGGCCGATGCCGTGGTGCTCGTGCACAACGAGGTCGCCGGGCGTGAGGTCGGTGTAGCTTTTCACGCGGTCGCGGTTGGATTTCTTGGGCAGCGTCTTTTTGCGGCGGGCGAGCACCTGTCCCTCGGTCATCACGACCAGGCCGAGGTCGGGGTATTCAAAGCCAGCCGACAGCACGCCCTCGGTCACGACGACCTGTCCGGGCTTCGGCAGATTGTGCCCTGCCTTGGCCTTGATGCCCGCGCCGGCAAGCGCTTCAAGCATATTGTTACACCGCAGCTCGCTGCCGCACACGACGACGACCGCGCGATTTTCACGCTGGAAGGCGGAGATATCGGACGCGGCCATGTCCAGATTGCCGCCGTAGGCGTTCATCTGGTTGGCGGTGAAGTTTTCAATCTGTTTGGGCGGCAGCTCGGGAATATTGCCCAAAAAGGTGTCAAGCCGCACTACAGGGCGCGAAATGCCGCACAGACCCGCGAAATCCAGCGCGTAGTCATTCAAATCGGGCGCAAGCTCGCCGCGCTCGAGCAGGGCGGTCACGTCCTCGCCGATGCGGTTTGCAAAATCGCGGCACGCATCGCGCAGACGGGGCGTGTCCTCAATCAGCAGCACGGCGTTTTCAGGCAGATAATCGAGCGCGCAGGTAAAATCGGGATAAATGAGCGGCAGATATTTGTCCGCGCCGGGCAGTGCACCGGTTTCATGCAGGCGCTCCACGTCGCGGTCGAGGTTTTGTTCAAGCTCGGGATGCTTTTTGCGGCGAGTTTTGCGCAGAGCGTCCACCGCGCGGCACAGGCCGTCCACGCCATCCGGCGCGAGGTGGGGCAGCGCTTCCATGCAGGGCAGGCAGAGCAGGGTGTCGCAGGTTTCCAGACGGCGCTGGCTGCCCACGTCAAAGGTGGAGATGGAGTCGATTTCGTCATCCCAGAATTCGACGCGGTACGGGTGCTCGGCCGCGGGCGGAAACACGTCCAGAATGCCGCCGCGCAGGGAGAATTGTCCCGTGCCCTCGACCTGAATGGCGCGCTCGTAGCCCGCGCGCACAAATTGCTGCACCAGAGGCTCGATGGGCGCGGTCGCGCCGACCGACAAGGTGACAGCGGCGTCCCGCAGCAGGGCAGGGGGCAGCGTGCGCTGCAGTGCGGCGGGCGCGGAGAGCACGACAAAGGGCGCATCGGATGCCCCAAACAGGGCGGCGATGCGCTTTTGCTCGTACCCGCGCGACACACCCGCGACGTTGACCATCACAAGGTCACGGCTCGGAATCTGTGCGACGGTTTTTTCGGAAAAGCCCGCAATGTCGGCTGAGAGCCGCGCGGCGGCGGCTTCGTCGTCAGTCAGCACGCATACAGGGCGCTTGAGGTCAGCCTGCAAAGCCGCCGCGAAGTGCGCCTTGTGTATCGCCGACAGACCGACCGCCAGAAGCGGGGTTTTGCCGTCCAGCAGAGCCTGCCGGAGCTTTTGATACTCGTCCAGTCCGCCGATGCTTTTTAACAGTTCAATCATAATTCATCCCTTGCAAACACGCCAAAAGGGCAGATTTTTCAATCTGCCCTAGTTTATGCGGAAATTCGGTGATTAATGCTCGTGATGGTCGTGTGCATGGCAGGACGCGCAGTCCATGTCGCAGCCGAGGATGTCGGTGGGGTCCTTGCCCATGCGCTTGTAGTAGTCCGCAATCGCGCTGCGGAGCGCCTCTTCGGCCAGCACCGAGCAGTGCATCTTGACCGGGGGCAGACCGTCGAGCGCCTCGGCAACTGCCTTGTTGGTCAGCTTAAGCGCTTCTTCAATCGTCTTGCCCTTGACCATCTCGGTCGCCATCGACGAGGTCGCGATTGCTGCGCCGCAGCCGAAGGTCTTGAACTTTACGTCCTCGATGATGCCGTCGTCGGAAATCTGGAGGTAGATCTTCATGATGTCGCCGCACTTGGCGTTGCCGACCTCACCGACGCCGTTTGCGTCCGCAATTTCGCCGACGTTGCGCGGGTTGGTGAAGTGGTCGAGTACCTTGTCGCTGTATTGCATATGGAACAGTTCCTTTCGTTATCCAATGTTTTCATCAGTCTTTTCGCGGCTTTGCCGGGAAAAGACAGTGTTATTTAGTGGCTGTGCAGCTCGGAAGCCGCGGTCAGGTTGGGCTTGCCGTTTTCCCACACGGGGGACATCGAGCGCAGCGTTGCAATCACCTTGGTGACCGCTTCGATGACGTAATCCACATCCTCCTCGGTATTCTGCTCACCGAGGGTCAGGCGCAGCGAGCCGTGCGCAATTTCGTGCGGCAGGCCGATGGCCATCAGCACGTGGCTGGGGTCGAGCGAGCCGGTCGAGCAGGCCGAGCCGGTCGAGCCGCAGACGCCCAGATTATCGAGCATCAGGATCAGGCCTTCGCCCTCGACTGCCTCAAACACGAACGACGCCGTGCCGGGCAGGCGGTTGACCGGATCACCGGTGTAATGCGTGTAGGGAATCTTCATCACGCCTTCGACCAGACGGTCGGTCAGGCCGCGCACGTAGCGCATCTTTTCATCCATGCCCTCGACCGCGTCGGTAATCGCCGCGGCAAGGCCGATGCAGCCTGCGGTGTTCTCGGTGCCGGAAACCAGTCCCTTTTCCTGTCCGCCGCCGTACACCAGCGGCTCGAGCGCGATGCCCTTCTTGACATACAGCACGCCAACGCCGCGCGGGCCGCGGAACTTATGTGCCGACAGGCTGAGCATGTCGATGCCCATTTCCTGCACGTTGATTGGCATGTGGCCGACCGCCTGCACTGCGTCGGTATGAAACTTCGCGCCGACCGCGTGAGCAAGCGCGGCAATCTCCGCAATCGGCTGAATCGTGCCGATTTCGTTGTTCGCCGCCATGATGGAGACGAGCGCGGTATCCTCGGAGAGCGCGTTTTTCAGCTGCTCCAAATCAACGCGGCCATAGGAGTCCACGTCGAGATAAGTGACGGTAAAGCCTTCTTTTTCAAGCGCCTCGCAGGTGTAGAGCACAGCGTGGTGCTCAATCTTAGAGGTGATGATGTGCCGTCTGCCCTTGGCGGTCGGGCCGTGGACAAAGCCACGAATGGCGAGGTTGTCCGCCTGCGAGCCGCCGCCGGTGAAGATGATTTCGCCCGGGGCAAAGTCGTTTCTCTCATTGACCGGCTCGGCAGCGCCGAGCGCCTTTCCGACTGCGGTACGCGCGTCGTTGAGCGCTTCCTTGGCAGCGCGGCCCATGCGATAAAGGGAGGACGGATTGCCGTAAAACTCGGTCAGCCACGGCTTCATCGCCTCAAATGCGGTATCCGACAGCGGCGTGGTCGCCGCGTTGTCCGCGTAAACGAATTTTTTCATCTATAATCAGCCTTTCCCTAGTAAGAGGATTAGAATTTTTCTCTGTACTAAATATACACCCAGAACGCGTATTTTAGCAAGCGAAAAAAGTGACAAAGGGACAAGGGGCAATACCCCCGCTTTTCATTATTTTGTGCATTTTGCGTTATTTTAACCGCGTTTACGAGGATCTACATGCCGTTTTAGCTTTTGCAGTACCGCATCGTACTTCTCCGACCGCGCTGAGGGGTTGCCGCGCAGCAGGCTTTTGCGGGTATTCTTGAGTGCACCGGCGGCCTGCTCGAAGCGGCTTTGCAGATCGTCGAGACGGTCAAGCAGCTGCTCCTTGGCGTCCGACAGCTGTTCTTTCGCGTCGTCCACCTTGTCGTAAAGCTGATCCTTCACGTCAGAAAGCTGTTCCTTTGCATCGCCGACGCGCTCGCTCCACTCGCCGCGCGCTTCGTCCACCCGATAGGACAGGTTGGTCAGCTTGACAAACGCGGTGCGGCTCAGCTCGCGGCGTACCTCGTCGGCCTGCTCGCGCAGTTTGTCCATCTCCTCGAGCACACGCGCCAGATCGAGCGCCGTGCGCACGGACACGCCCACGTCGGACGCAAACGAGCCGGACAGCAGGATGACAAGCGTCAGCAGCAGCCAGAACGGCATTGCAATAATCAGCTTTTCAATCGGCGGATGGATGAAATTCGACAAGAACAGTCCCATTGCGCCCCAGCAGACAGAGCTTTGCAGGCAGATACGCCCCTGGAACTGAAAACGGTGGGTGGAATAATCCCAGTATTTCACCTTAAAGAGTTTTTCCATCACCACGCCGACCACATATTCAAACGCGGTCGCGCTGAGCATGCTCGCAAGGAACATCCACACGGGATAGCCGGCAAGCGGTAGGGCGATGTGCAGCAGCATGGTCGCGCCGAAGCCGTAAATGGGCAGCATCGGCCCGCGCAGAAAGCCGCGGTTGACAAAACGGCGCTGCTGCACCGACACGACAGTCGATTCAAAGCACCAGCCCAGAAAGCAGTATATGTAAAAAATGAGCATCCATTGCAGAAAGGAATAATCGTACAACGCGGTGAGCCTCCTTCTTTGCCGCTGTTTGAAAAGATACATGGTATATTTTATATGATTTTTTGACTTTTGGCAAGGGAGGGCGTTATAATAGGAGTAACAATAACGGAAATCGGCGGAAGGAGAATTCCCATGCAGAATTTTAGCATCTGTACATCGACCGAGGTCGTGTTTGGCCGCGGCATAGAGGAGCAAATCGGAAAAAAGCTGCACGCACTTGGCGCAACGCGCGTGCTCGTCCATTTCGGCGGCGCAAGCGCACGTAAAAGCGGCCTGCTTGATCGTGTCGAGCGCAGCTTGACGGACGCGGGACTCAGCTTTATCGAGCTCGGCGGCGTGTCACCCAATCCCAAGCTGTCGCTTGTGCGCGAGGGCATCGCGCTTGCCAAACGCGAGGGCGTGGATTTCATTCTCGCGGTCGGCGGCGGCTCGGTCATCGACTCGGCCAAGGGCATCGGCATGGGCGCGGCCACCGGCACAGACCCGTGGGAATTTGCGGCCACCGGCACGGCGCCTGCCTGCACGCTGCCGGTCGGCACGGTGCTCACCCTGTCGGCGGCGGGCAGCGAGACGAGCAATTCCTGCGTGCTCACCAACGAGGAGACGATGGAAAAGCGCGGCATTACGAGCCAGACCAATCGCCCGCGCATCAGCTTTATGAATCCCGAAAACACGTTCACCGTTTCCAAATTCCAGACCGGCTGTGGCATTGTGGACATCATGATGCACACGCTTGAGCGTTATCTCACACCCGAGGGCGGCGAGAGCGACGTGACCGACCGCATTGCCGAGGGCGTACTCATTGCCACGCGGGACGCAGGCCGCCGCGCAATTGCCGACCCGTGCGATTACGAGGCGCGCGCTTCGCTGATGTGGGCGGGCAGCGTGTCGCACAACGACATTACCGGCTGCGGGCGCGGCCGTCAGTTCCCTGTGCACAAGCTCGAGCACGAGCTTTCCGCCCTGCATGACGAGGTGTCGCACGGCGCGGGTCTGTCGGTGCTGTTTCCGGCGTGGGCGTACTTTGTGCTCGAGCACGATGTGCCGCGCTTTGCGCAGCTTGCAAACCGCGTATTCGGCGTGGAAATGGACTTTCAGCATCCTGAGCGCACCGCGCGCGCGGGTATCGACACGATGAAGCGGTTTTTCGAAGAAATCGGCATGCCGGTACACATGGCCGAGCTTGGAATTTGCCCCGAAGAGTATGAAAAGCTTGCTCAAAACGCGATGAAAACAGTCGGCGGTCCGGTCAAGAGCTATGTACCGTTGGACAAGGCCGCGATTCTGGAAATTTTCCGTCTCGCAGAGTAAAAAAGGGAAGCGAAGGACGGCGCATTTGCCGTCCTTCCTTTTTCAAAAAAATCGCCGAGCACCTATTGACAAACGCATGGATACAGCGTTATAATGTTTAGGCTATCACGAGTAAATCAAGTGGTCGCGCAAGCATATTCCTCAATAGCTCAGTTGGTAGAGCATGCGGCTGTTAACCGCAGGGTCGTTGGTTCGAGTCCAACTTGAGGAGCCAAATCGTGTCCCGTCGTCGCCCCGGCGGCGGGACACACTTTTATTCAGGGGTATAGCTCAGCTGGTAGAGCAGCGGTCTCCAAAACCGCGTGCCGAGGGTTCGATCCCTTCTGCCCCTGCCACATGCTGTTGTAGCTCAGTCGGTAGAGTACATCCTTGGTAAGGATGAGGTCGTCAGTTCAATCCTGATCAACAGCTCCACATGGGAACGCAAGGCGTTTCCGCAGAAAAAACCAGTCTTCGGACTGGTTTTTTGTTTTTATTCATTGATTTGTGCACCGATGGAAAGCAATTCGCGTCCTCCGTGTGCTTGCCGTGCCAAAAACCCGCCCTCCTTGAGTACAGGAGGGCGGGTTTTGCGTTTCTTTGCGATTACAGCTGCCGGGAGGAGCGTTTTTTCTGAATCAGCCAGCAAATTGCACCTGTCAGCACCGAGAAGGTCAAAATCATCGAGCCGAAGGTCGCGCTCTGCTGCACCGCCCGGCTGACACTCGGGGACTGCATGCCCTTGCCGCCCTCGGACGGGCCGCCGTTGCCCTTGCCGGCTCCGTGGGAGCCGCCGTCCGTGGACGAGGGACGCGTGCCGTCTGCGTTTTCGGGCATACCGCCGCCCTCGTGCTGACCGCCGGACGGCATGGACGACGTCTGGAACGGCATTGAAAGCCAACGGGAAACACCGGTCGTGGCGAGGTTGTAGCTGCCGAACACAACGGCGGCGAGCAGAAATACGGCGAGCAGCCCTGCGCCGACGCGCTGCGGCAAACGGACAAATTTTTGCGCCATGCCCTTGAGGAAGGGCACGTGCAGGCCGATGTGGATGCCGAGCAGAAAGACGGTCAGCGCGGCGCAGAAGTAGTGCGCGACCTTCCAATAGGGGCTTTGCCCCGAAATGCCGGTCAAAATGGTCTTGGAAATCATCACGCCGCTCAAGGCAATGACGGCAAAGCAAATCAAGAGCAGCAGATTGATCGCAAAGCCGATTTTGGTCTTGGCAGGCAGATTTTTATCGAGCAGCCGCCTGGGCACGGCCTTCAGCCACGGGATATTGAGTGAAATGTGGATGAGAAACACGCCGCAAAGCACCAGACCGCCGACCTCATGGAACTTCATGCTGATGGTGTTTTTGCTGTAAAATAAGCCGACAGCAAGCAGCAGCAACACATCCAAAATGATTTTTATCGTATTTTTTTTCATGAACCATTCCCCGTTTCGTCCGTCAAATACCGTTGTGAACTTCTCTTAGCCTGTATTCTAGGCGTGCGCTGTGAGAAATCCTTGTAGGTTTTGTGGCGGTTTGGTGAAATGGAAAATATGTAGGATATTCACAAATGCATATAAAAACGACAGCACCGCGCGGACTGCGTCGGTGCTGTCGTGCTTTACTTTTTGGAAAGACGGTTTTCCATATAGCGGTGGGCGTTCTGTTCAAGCGTGTCGTCAAGCGGGGCAAGCGCAATCGGCGCACCATATTTGCGCTCAAGCGCCGTGCGCAGAATAAAATCACACAAAACGGGGTTTTTGGGCAGCAGCGAGCCGTGCGAATAGGTCGCAAACACGTTCTTGTACCGCGCGCCCTCGGTCTGATCCTCGCCGTTGTTGCCATAGCCTTCTATCATCTGGCCGAGCGGCGCGACCCCGTCGCCCAGATAGGTTTTGCCCGAGTGGTTCTCAAAGCCGACGACCATCGTTCCGCCGCTTTCATCGGTCGTGCGGAACATATAGTTGCCGATCATGCGCTCCTTCGCGCCCACCGTGTGCAGGTCGAGCGCACCGATGAAGTCCAGCTGGTGGCCGTCCCACGTCTTGTAATACTGCCCAAGCATCTGGTATCCGCCGCAGATGGCCAGAAAGGTTTTTTCCTCCTCAACCGCCGCGATAATCTCCTTCGCCTTGCCCGCAGCAAGGTCGCGCAGCAGAATCTCCTGCTCGAAATCCTGTCCGCCGCCGATGAAGAAAATATCGTACTGCGACGCGTCAAGCGCCTCGCCAATCGAGCATTCGTCCACCGTCGCCGCGATGCCGCGGTCGGCCAGACGGCGGCGCATCGTGATGATATTGCCGCGGTCGCCGTACAGGTTCAAAATGTCGGGATACAGGTGGCAGATTTTCAGTTCCATGTTATCCCTCCTCATTCATAAAAGGCGTGCACGCTCGTGCGTTTGCCGATTTCGCCGCGCAGATCGAACATCGCGGTGTAGGTCGGCATCAGGAAGGTCGGCGCGTCGCTCTTGCCGACCTCGTCGAGCAGCTCGCCGTATTCCGCAACGACCTCGATTTGCGCCGCATCAAAGCCCGCGTATTTCAGGCGCAGCGCCATATCGTCCCGCCGCACGCCCGAAACGAGCACGCGCGTAAACCGTGCCTGCTGTGCGGCAAGCGCTTCAAAATCCACATCCCAAATCCACGAGATGTCGGTGCCGTCCGCAAAGCGATCGTTGAGCAGAAAGGCAAGCTGACAGGCTGCCTCATCATGCGCGATGAGGTTGATGACCTGATTAAAGCCCGCCGGATTCTTGACGAGCATCATGCGCGAGGGCGAATTGCCGATCATAAAGCGCTCGGCGCGGCCGAAACCGCACTCAAACTGTGCGAGCGCCGCCACAGCGGTATCCTCGTCAATGCCGACCACGTGCGCGACGGCGGCGGCAGCGGCGGCGTTATAAATGTTGTAGCCGCCCGGCAGGTTGACGTGCACCTCGTGCACATGGCCGAACACGGTCAGCTCAATATCGGACGCATCCGCGCCGGTTTTGAGCACGCGGGTGACCGCAACCTCGGGTTTCATGCGG
This sequence comes from Butyricicoccus sp. Marseille-Q5471, assembly GCF_951230135.1. Taxonomy (GTDB): domain Bacteria; phylum Bacillota; class Clostridia; order Oscillospirales; family Butyricicoccaceae; genus Agathobaculum. The sequence goes on from NZ_CATNVC010000003.1 coordinate 366,783, forward strand.
TGATAGCCGCATTTGGGGCAGCGGAAGCCGCCCAGATGGCCGTAGGTGACATAATCGTACTCGTATTCGGTCTTGCAGTGGATGCAGTAGGGCGCGTCGGACAGCTCGTGCGCGGTGGTCTCGTAGATCGGCACATCCACGCCGAACCAGACGATGGGATTGGGCACGTCCTCCGCGAGCGACGCGGTCAGCGAGCAGTCGGCGTTCAGGCAGAGCGTCGCGCCGGGCACGTTCGCGATGCCGGTGCGGATGCTGTTTAAGGTGTGCGTGATTTCGCCGAAGCGGTCAAGCTGGTCGCGGAAAATGTTGTTGACCACCAGACATTCGACGGGCAGATACTTGCTTGCCGTGCGGAAAGCGGCCTCATCACACTCAATCAGCGCGTGCGTATAGGCGCACCTGCCCGAGAGCGAAACGTGCTGCGCAAACACCGCGATGATGCCGGTCAGCAGATTTGCGCCCGATTTGTTGGAAAAATACGCAAAACCCGCGTCTGAGAACGCCTGTTCAATCATGCGGGAGGTCGTGGTCTTGCCGTTGGTGCCGGTCACGACGGTGACGCGCACGCCCTCGGACAGTGCGCCGAGGATGTCACGGTCGATTTTGAGCGCCAGCTTGCCGGGCAGATTGGTGCCCCCGCGTCCGAGCCTGCGCAGCACTGCGCCGGCGGCTTTGCAGACCGCGAGCGCCAATTTGGTTTTAAATTTCATGTAGCATACCCCTGTTTTCGGTAATCAGACATGGGTAGAGTATACCGCATTTTGGATGGGAATACAAGCATGCCGCACGTCGATGAGGTGCGAAACTGACATCTTGCATAAACTTTGTGCAGTTTTTTCTACGACCTGCCGCGCCCCTGCAAAAAAATGCACTTGACAAATTACGAAAACCGCTTATTCTATGGCATTGCTTATCCAAATCCCGCAGCACAACCGAAAGGAGGAATCTGCATGCCCTTTACCGATTATAAAATCACAGCGTTCAGCCAGCCGGTCGCGGCCTTGCCCGATCAGCCGAATCTGTCGCCCGAGGCGCTCAAGGCACGGTTTGACGCCTGTCCCGAGCAGCTGCGCCAGTCGCTCAACGCCGTGTGCGACGATGCGGCGCGGCTGGACGAGCGCGTCGGCGGCATCATCACGGAGACCTTTGGCGATACCATTCCGAAATCCATGCTCCGCACCGAGCTGCAGGCCGAACTGGATGCCAAGGCCGAGAAGACCGCACTTGCCGCCGAATCCGCCGCGCGCGAGGCCCTTGCCCAAGTGGTGGCGGACAAATGCAGCGTGACGCTTGGCTTCTATGCGGGCGACGGAACGCTCCCGCGCACCATTGAGCTTGGCTTTGCAGCCAAGGCGCTGCTCGTCTGGCCCGCGAGCGGACAGGTGGCTTCGAACTACTACACATACGGTGCATTTGTGCTTGAAGACAAGCCGGCGACCCTGAACAGTGTCAATTTTCTGGAGCTGACGCAGACCGGGTTCACCATCCGCAGCGCGTCTTCCGGCTCGTACTATGCAAGACTCAATGACAGCGAGCGTACGTATTACTATCTGGCCGTCCGATAACCGAAAAAAAGAGCCGCCGAACTGCTTGTCCGGCGGCTCTTTTCCGCAGTCAGTCGCCCATTGACAGGCCGAGCGCCCGCGCGGTGCGGACAATCTCGCCGTCAGGCGGCACGGTTTTCAGTTTGCCCGCAACATCAGCGAGCTTGACCGGCACAATGCCGCCGTTTTGCAGGCCGACCATGTAGCCGAACTTCTTTTTGCGGACGAGCTCGGCCGCGGCCACGCCGAACCGGGTGGTCAGCAGACGGTCGGCAGGGCAGGGCGCGCCGCCGCGCTGATAATGCCCCGGAATGGTCACGCGGATCTCCTGCCCGGTGATGGCCTGCAGCTCGGCCGCCAGACGGTAGGAGACCGAGGGATAGCTCATCGCCGCACGCTGCGCCTTGAACTCCTTTTTGCTCATTTCGGCTTCCTCGCGGCTGATTGCGCCCTCGGCCACCGCGATGATGGAAAACCGCTTGCCGTGCTCCGCGCGGGATTCAATGGCCTCGGCGATTTTTTCGGCCGAATAGGGGATTTCCGGTATGACAATCACGTCCGCGCCCGACGAAATGCCCGCATACAGCGTCAGCCAGCCTGCTTTGTGCCCCATTACCTCAACGATGAACACGCGCGAGTGGGAAAACGCGGTCGAGTGAATGGAGTCGATGACGGTCGTGGCGATATCGACCGCCGACTGGAAGCCGAAGGTCAAATCCGTGCCCCAGAGGTCGTTGTCAATCGTCTTGGGCAGGGTGACGACGTTCACGCCGTGCTCGCTGAGCAGGTTTGCCGTCTTGTGCGTGCCGTTGCCGCCCAGAATGACCAGCACGTCGAATTCGGCCTTTTTGCAGGTTTCAAGCATCTTGTCGAGCTTGGTCTCCTCGCTGTCCTCCGCGGCCTTTTGCATTTCCTTAAACGGCTGGCGTGAGGTGCCCAGAATGGTGCCGCCGACGGTGAGAATATCGGAAAAATCATCCGGCTGCATTTCGTGGTAATCGCCCTCAATCAGGCCGCGGTAGCCGTCCCGGATGCCGTACAGGGTGGCCTTGTCCCCCAGCTCGTGATACAGCGTTTTCGCCACGCCGCGCAGGGCGGAATTAAGTCCCTGGCAGTCGCCGCCGCTTGTCAGCATACCGATTTTCATTCGGCTCAGCCTCCTTCTATAAAGTTAGTATCCTTATTTTACGCTTCTTTGACCGGATTGGAAAGTCAAATCGCCGTAAAATCCAGTTTTCTCCTGAAATGCACCGATTATGTCTTCTGACGGGAAAAACGTGCATTTCATCGGTATTTTTTTGTGCGGAAAAGCAATTGCGCAGGGACATGCACTGTGTTATTCTATGGATAGACAAATTCCCTGCAACTGACGGACAAGATGGGCAACCATCGGGGAGCAGGGGTTCCGTAATAGCCGACCGTCTGGGCAGTGTCGCAAGAAAAGCGATGCCGCCCTTTTTTGTTACCCTGATAAAGCGAAAAAGGGCGGGCATACAGAGAAAGAGGAGTATACTATGAACGCTTGGAACACCTTTGTACCCGGCTCTTGGCAGGATGAAGTGGACGTCCGCGATTTTATTCAGAAGAACTACACCCCCTATGACGGCGACGCGGATTTTCTCGCGAAGCCGACCGCGCGCACCGAAAGCATGCGTGATAAATTCGAGGGTCTGCTCGCCGAGGAGCGCGAAAAGGACGGCGTGCGTAAGATCGACACCGACACCGTCATTACCATCACCGCCTTCGGCCCCGGCTATCTCGATCAGGAAAATGAGGTCATCGTCGGTTTGCAGACGGACGAGCCGCTCAAGCGTGCCTGCAATCCCTTCGGCGGCATGCGCATGGTGCGCGACGCGTGCAAAGCGTATGGCTACGAGGTCTCGCCCGAGATTGAAAAGAATTTCACCTACCACAAGACGCATAACGACGGCGTGTTCGCGGGCTACACCAAGGACGTGCGCGAGGCGCGTCACGTCGGCCTGCTGACCGGCCTGCCCGACGCGTACGGCCGCGGCCGCATCATCGGCGACTACCGCCGCGTCGCCCTCTACGGCGTTGACCGTCTGATTGCCCTGAAGCAGCACGACAAGGACGCGCTGGGCGATGTGCCGACCACCGAAACCGAAATCCGCTGTGCCGAGGAGCTGACCGATCAGATCAAGGCACTGAAGGACATGGTGAAAATGGCCGCTTCCTACGGCTTTGATATTTCCCGTCCCGCCGAAACCGCGAAGGAAGCCGTGCAATGGGTGTATTTCGCCTACCTTGCGGGCATTAAGGAGCAGAACGGCGCGGCGATGAGCCTTGGCCGTGTGTCCACCTTCCTCGATATCTATTTTGAGCGCGATTTGGCTGCCGGCGTGCTGACCGAGACCGAAGCCCAGGAAATCATGGACGATTTCGTGCTGCATCTGCGTATGGCGCGTCACCTGCGCACGCCGGAGTACAACGAGCTGTTCGGCGGCGACCCGATGTGGATCACCGAGGCCATCGGCGGCATCGGCGAGGACGGCCGTCACATGGTCACCAAGAACTGCTTCCGTATGCTGCACACGCTGTACAACCTCAATCCCTCGGCCGAGCCCAATCTGACCGTATTGTGGAGCGAGCAGCTGCCCGAAAACTGGAAGCGCTTCATCGCTAAGGTTTCGATTGACACCGATGCGCTTCAGTACGAAAACGACGACGTGATGCGCCCGTACTACGGCGACGATTACGCCATCGCCTGCTGCGTCTCCGCGATGCGCGTGGGCAAGGACATGCAGTTCTTCGGTGCGCGCGCCAACATTGCAAAGCTCGTCATGATGGCAATTAACGGCGGCCGCGACGGCATCAAGCTCGAGCAGGTCGGCCCTGAAATGCCCGTATACGAGGGCGAATACCTCGATTATGACGAGGTCTGCCGCCGCATTGACTTCTACCGTCCGTGGCTGGCCAAGACCTACGTTTCCGCGATGAACACCATCCACTATATGCACGACAAGTACGCCTACGAAAAGAGCCAGATGGCGCTGCACGACACCGACGTCCGCCGCCTGATGGCGTTCGGCATTGCGGGCATGAGCTGCATGGCCGATTCGCTCTCCGCGATTAAGTATGCCAAGGTCAAGTGCATCCGTGACGCGGAGACCGGCATCATCGTCGATTTTGAGACCGAGGGAGAGTTCCCGAAGTTCGGCAACGACGATGACCGCGTTGATTCTATTGCCTGCGAGCAGGTTCAAGCATTCTATCAGGCGCTGACGCAGTTCCCGCTGTACCGCGGCGCGATTCACACGCTGTCCATCCTGACGATCACCTCGAACGTCATGTACGGTAAAAAGACCGGCAACACCCCCGACGGCCGCCGCCGCGGCGAGCCGCTTGCTCCCGGCGCAAATCCGATGTCGGGCCGCGATACCTCGGGTGCGCTGGCGTCTCTCAACTCGGTTGCCAAGCTCAGCTATGACTACTGCCGCGACGGCATTTCCAACACCTTCTCGATCACGCCGGGCGCACTCGGCAAGTCGGAGGAGGAGCGCGTGACCAATCTGGTGAACATTCTGGGCGGTTATTTCGGCCAGAACGCGCACCATCTGAATGTCAACGTCCTCAACCGTGAAACGCTGATGGCGGCCTATGAGCATCCGGAGCAGTACCCCAACCTGACCATCCGTGTGTCGGGCTACGCGGTCAACTTCTACAAGCTCAGCCGCGAGCAGCAGCGCGAGGTTATTTCGCGCACCTTCCACGAGGCGATATAAGCTCCAAGGGGGACGCTGTCCCCCTTAGATACGAAAAAAGTTCCGATGAAACTTTTTTCGATAACCCACTCGCCTTTTCACCGAAAAGGCGGCCGCGCCGCCGCGGTGCGGGCAGTGGTATGTTTCCGATCACAAGTGACCGGAAACATCAATTTGACCCGCGGCAACGCCGCGGAAATGGGATGTGCACCCTGAGCACATGCAGGCGCGTCGCGCCGCTCAGCTGCGAAAAGCCGTTCGTCCTGCACCACCGAAATGCGAAAAGGGTGCTTGCCTCTCGACCGAAAACGGCGGCACGCAGAGAAAACAGGTATTACGCTGCGGAAAGCAGAGGATTCAAAAGGGGAGGAAAACCGCAGGTTGTCCTCCCTTTTTGCCCCCGCCGCGGGTGCGGCACCACTTCGTCCCCGATATCAGGAAAGGTTGTGAAGTCCATGCAAGGCCGAATCAATTCCATCCAGTCGCTCGGCGCGGTCGACGGACCGGGACTGCGCTATGTTGTCTTTCTGCAAGGCTGTCCGCTGCGCTGCGTTTACTGCCATAATCCGGACACCTGGCTGTCCGAGGGCGGTGAACTCCTGACCGCGGACGAGCTGGTCCGGCGGGCGCTGCGGTACCGTCCTTATTGGAAAAACGGCGGCGGCGTGACCGTATCGGGCGGCGAGCCGCTGCTGCAGGCGCCGTTCGTTGCGGAGTTCTTTGAAAAGCTGCACGAGCAGGGCGTTCATACCGCGCTCGACACCTCGGGCGTGGGCAATCTGTCTGAGGCCGAGCGGGTGCTCCGCCACACCGATCTCGTGCTGTGCGACCTCAAATTCCTCACCAAGGTCGACTATAAACGCTACTGCGGCGCGGATTTTGCACAGGTGGAGCACTTTTTGCAACTGACCGCGATGAAGCAAATTCCGCTTTGGGTGCGTCATGTGGTCGTGCCCGGCATGACCGACTCGCTCGAGCACATGCGCCGCGTGCGTGACAAAGCGCAAAGCTATCCCAATTTTGAAAAGCTGGAATTCCTGCCGTTCCACAAGCTGTGCATCGAAAAATATGACCGGCTCGGATTGGAATTTCCCCTGCGCGATACCCCTGCCATGAACGATGCATGGCTCAAGGAACTGATTGAAAAGCTGTAACGCAACACCGCTCGGTCTGTACGGTCTGTACAAGTCCGGGCGGTTATTTTTTTATCCCGCCGCGCCGTAGGACACGCTACCCATGACCGGAAAAATATGTTATACTGGTAACACTGAAAACCGACCGAAGAGGCGAGGGAGGGTGCAAGTATGGGTCTGTTCCGGCTGATGATTGTGGATGATGAGGATCGTCTGCGCGAGGGACTGGTGCGGCGCATCGACTGGGAGGCGAGCGGCTTTGCGGTCGTCGGGCAGGCGGAAAACGGGCAGGCGGGACTGGAGCTTTCCGAGCGTCTTGCGCCCGATGTCATCATCACCGATATCAAAATGCCCTTTATGGACGGACTGGAGATGAGCCGCCGCATTCTGGAAAAGCAGCCGGGTATTAAAATTATCGTGTTGTCCGGCTTTGATGATTTTGAGTACGCGCAGGAGGCGCTTGCGCTCGGTACGGTCGAGTACATATTAAAACCCATCAGCGCGGACGAACTGGTGCGCACACTGGAAAAGGTGCGCGTGCGGCTGACCGATGAATTACAGGAAAAACGCTCGGTCGAGCGTCTTCGGGAGCATTACCGCCGAAGCCTGCCCGTGCTGCGGGAGCAGCAGCTCGGCCGCCTGCTCGAGAAACGCCGCGCCGCGTCCGAGCCGATTGAGGACGAATGCCGCCGGCTCGGCCTTGACCTGGAGGCCGGCTGTTATGTGGTCAGCTATGTCATGGCGGAGCGGCAGGGCAGCGGCCTTGGCGAAACGGAGGAGCTGATTCCCGTTTCGCTGCGCGAGCTGACCGAAACGCAGCTTGCCGCGCGGGGCATCCGGTTCCAGTGCGTCATGCGCGGGGACTCAGTGGGCGTGATTGCCCTGCTCGATGGGGAAGAGGGCGTCCCCATGCTGCTCGAAACGCTCGATAGCGTGTGCAGCTTGGGCAAGCACTACTTCGGCTTGACCGTCACCGCGGGCGTCGGCCTGCCGGTGGGTTCGATTCGCGAGTTGTACCGTTCGGCGCAGGGCGTGCGCGACGCGCTCGATTACCGCGTGCTGGTCGGCGGCGGCCGCGCCATCTTCATCCGCGACATTGAGCCTGATCCCGATGCGCGCTTTGCCTTTGACGAGCAGGAGCTGCAAACGCTGCTGTCCGCCATCAAGCTTGGCAAGGGCGACGAAATCGGCGCCAGCGTCACGCGGATGGTTCGCCGGCTCAGCGACAGCCGCGTGCCGGTCGGTCTGTACAAATTCTACGTCATGGCCGTGGTCACCGAGCTTGTCAAGCTGATGCAGGTCTATCAGCTTGGGTTTGAGCAGGCGCGGACCGACGCGCTGCTCGAAAGCCCCTCGCCGGATGAGCTGATTCGCCGCCTGACCGAGCTTTGCACCGGCATCAGCTCCTCGATTCATCGGGAGCACACCAATTCGGTCAAATCTCTTGCCGTGGACGCGCAGCGCTATGTTTCGGCGCATTTCGGCGATCAGGAGCTGTCAGCCGAGCGCGTCAGCGAGACGCTGCATGTCAGTGCCTCCTATTTTTCGACTGTGTTTAAGCGCGAAACGGGGGAGACCTTCGTGTCCTACCTGTCACGCGTGCGCATGGAACGCGCGGCCGAGCTTTTGCGCACGACCGACCTGAAAACCTATGCCATTGCGTCCGAAATCGGCCTTTCCGACCCCAATTACTTCAGCTATGTGTTCAAAAAGTACTTTGGCGTTTCGCCCTCCAAATACCGCGAAGGCGGCGTGGGCGCATGAAGGCGCTGTTTGAACGCGCGGCCAAGCGCTTTCGCCGGTCGAGCCTGCAGGTGATGCTGACGGTGTCGTTCACCTGCATCACGGCGCTTGCCCTGCTGGCCTTCGGCCTGAGCTACCACGTGCGCAGCACCGACCTGACGCGCGACCGCATCGGTGAGGACAACATCCGCATCGTCGGGCAGGTCAACTACTCGTTCGACAGCTACCTGCGCTCGATGATGCGCGTGTCGGATACGATGTATTACACGGTCATCAAAAACACCGATCTCGACCAGTCGAGCCTGACTGAGGAAATGAACCTGCTGTACGAGGCCAACCACGATCAGCTGATTTCAATTGCGGTGTTCGACAGCGCGGGCAGACTGCAGGCCGCCGTGCCGCAGTCAACGGTCAAACCCGGCCTTGACCCGGCGGAGCAGCGGTGGTTTACCGATGCGCTCGGCCGCATTGAGAATTTCCACTTTTCACAGCCCCATGTGCAGAATTTGTTCCTATCGCCCGATGAGACGCACCACTGGGTCGTGTCGCTCAGCCGCGCGGTCGAGCTGACGCGCTCGGGACAGTCCGAGCAGGGCGTGCTGTTGGTCGACATGGATTTTTCCGGTCTGGAGCAAATCTGCTCTTCGAGCGGACTGGGCGAAAACGGCTACCTTTATATTGTAGACAACACGGGAGACATCATCTATCATCCCAATCAGCAGCTGATTCACGCCGGACTGTACGCCGAAAACAACCTCGCGGCCGCGTTCTATGAAGAAGGCAACCGTGTGGAGGACTTCGGCGGCGAGGAACGCATGGTCACGGTCAAGGCAATCGGCTATACCGGCTGGAAGCTGGTGGGCGTCATGCCGATGAGCGATATCGAGTCCGCTTTTGCACCCAATTGGGTGTTCCCGGTGCTGATTATCCTGCTGATTATCCTGCTGATGGGTGCGGCAAATACCTTCCTGTCCTCCCGCATCGCGGTGCCGATTAAGAACCTCGAAAGCGCGGTCAATGTGATTGAGGAGGGCGATTTGACCACGCCCATTCCGATTGGCGGCTCGTATGAGGTGCGCCGACTCGGCGGGGCAATCCGCTCGATGGCCGCGCAGCTGCGCCGTCTGATGGACGACATTGTGCGCGAGCAGGAGCAGAAGCGCCGCAACGAGCTGGAAGTGCTGCAAAGCCAGATTAATCCGCATTTCCTCTATAATACCCTCGATTCGATTATCTGGATGATTGAAAACCAGGAATACAGCGATGCGATTTCCATGGTCACCTCGCTCGCGCGGCTGTTCCGCATCAGCTTAAGCAAGGGGCGCAACGTCATCACGCTCGGCTCGGAGCTTGATCACGCCCGCAGCTACCTGACCATTCAGCAGATGCGGTATAAGGATAAGTTTATCGTACGCGATCAATCCGACCCTGCGCTCAATGAGCTGGCCTGCCTCAAGCTGATTGTGCAGCCGCTGCTCGAAAACGCGATTTATCACGGTCTGGAGTTCATGGTGGACGGCGAGGGCGAGCTGACCATCCGCACGGCGCGCGAGGAGGAAGATTTGATTATCGAGGTGTCGGACAATGGGCCGGGCATCCCCTATGCGCTGCAGCAGCAGCTGCTCACGCCCGATTTTGAGAAAAACAGCAAGACCGGCGGCCGCGCGCGCAAGGGTTACGGCCTATATAATGTGCACGAGCGCATTCGCCTGACCTACGGCGCCCCCTATGGGCTGACCATCCTGAGCGAACCGGACTGCGGTACGACTGTGCGCATCCGGCTGCCCGCACTGCCGTTCGACGCGGGGCAGGGAGGTGAAACGCCATGAAAAAGCGCACCTTTTCCGTCCGACTGGCCTTTGTGCTGAGCGTGATTGTGCTGGTCATCGGCATTGTGCTCTCGCTGCGCAGTCAGCCGCCAACGCCGGTGCGTGAGATTTCGCTCATTCTGCACGAAAAAACCACGGCGGGCGATGTCATGCTGCAAGCGGGCGCACAGCGTGCGGCAGAGGAATACAAGGTCGACCTGTCGGTCATCACACTGTCCGAAACAGGTGCGGCGGACGAACAATGCCGCCTGACCGAGCGCGAGACGGCGGGCGGCGCACAGGCGATTGTACTCTCCGCTGCCGACCGTACCGGCATGGGGGATGCAGTAACGGCCTGCCGCGAGGCGAATGTGCCGCTGCTGACCATCACCTCGGGCTGCGATGAGGAGGTGGACGCGCATCTGTCCGCCGACCAGACCGAAATGGGCAAAAAGCTCGCCTTTGAGGTCATGAAACGCGACGGACAGAAGGCTGTGGCTACGATTGTGCGCTCCGCGGCGCGCCGAACCGGTCTGGACGAGCGGCTCGCAGGCCTGATTGAGGTGCTGACGACCTGCAATGTGGAGTATGAGGTTGTGGACGCGAGCAATCAGGACGTGGCGGGTTATGGCTTCCGCAACCGCCTGCGTCAGCGCGGGACGACCAGCGTTATCGCGCTCGATCTGCCCGAACTGGAGCTGCTGTGCAGCGCACAGACGGGCGACACCTTTTCGGTTTACGGCTTTGATACGTCAAGCGCCGTGCTCGCCGCGCTCGACAGTGAAAAAATCGAAGCGCTGTGCGTGGCGGATGATTTTTCGCTCGGTTTCCTCGCAGTGCAGACCGCGTGTGCGCTGCTCGATGAAAAAACACCGCCCGAAGCGTTGATTCCGTTTACGCTGGTCGATCATGATACCATGTACGATGCCCAAAATCAATGGCTGCTGTTTTCATTACAGAGGTGAGAGATGAAACGATTTTTCAAACCGGCACTGTCGGTGCTGCTGCTGCTCGGCCTGATTGGCTGCGGCGGCGGGCAAGCGGGCGAAAAGGTGCACACCGTTCGCATCGGCGTCAGCCTGTACCGGCAGGAGGATACCTTTATTTCGCTCATGGCCAACTACATGCAGGAGGCTGCCAAAGAGCTGGAGCAGGAAAAGAATATTAAGATTATTCTGACCTTTTCCGATGCGCAGAGCAGCCAGAACAAGCAAAATGATCATGTTTCAGCTTTTTTAGAGAAGAATTATGATGCGGTGATGGTCAATCTGGTCGACCGCACAGCGGCGGCGGCGCTGATTGACAAGGCCAAGGCGGCTGATGTGCCAATGATTTTCTTCAACCGCGAGCCGGTGGAGGAGGATTTATCCCGTTGGAGCAAGGTGTGCTATATCGGCGCGGACGCGGCCGAGTCGGGCCAGCTGCAGGGCAGTCTGCTGGTCGATTTGTGGCAGCAGAACCCGCAGCAGCTCGACCGAAACGGGGACGGCAAGGTGCAGTACGTCATGCTCGAGGGCGACGCGGGGCATCAGGATTCACTCATCCGCACCGAGGCAGTCATCAAAACGCTGACCGATGCGGGCATCAAGACAGATAAGCTGGCCACCGGCATTGCCAACTGGATGCGCGTGCAGGCGAGCACCAAAATGGCGCTTTGGATTGAAAAATACGGCGATCAGATTGAAGCAGTCATCGCCAATAACGATGATATGGCGCTCGGGGCGCTTGACGCGCTCGAAACCGCCGGCACACGGACGCTGCCCGTCGTCGTCGGCATTGACGGCACGCCTGTCGGCCTTGCCGCCGTGGCCGACCGCCGCATGCTGGGCACGGTGTACAACGACGCGGAGGGGCAGGCGCGTGCCGCCGTGCGCGTGACCTGTGCGATGATTGAAGGAGAAAGTGTGGAATCGCTGCATATGGACGGAAATTATCTGCGCCTGCCGTATATCCGCATCACGCGGGACAATGTCAGGCAATATCAGACGGAAACGTAAGTTATGGATAGGGGGCTTTAAAAGCCCCCTATCTACGAAAGGCCGTTCCGGAGAAACTGCCTTTCGATACCCGAACGACGCTGCCCAAGGCAGCTGAGTCGGGGGATAAAAAGTCAGGCGCAGGTCCTGACTTTTTATGATTTATATGTGCTGCGCTCAGGAAGAGCGGGAAAGGGTGAGGGAAATGAAATTTCAGTGTCCTTTGATTGCGGTTTCGGACATGGAACGGTCAAAGCAGTTCTACTTTGATGTGCTGGGACTCTCGGTTGTGGCGGACTTCGGCGCGAACGTTACGCTGACGGGCGGGGTTGCGCTGCAAACGCGGGAAACGTGGCTGCGTTTTATCGGCAAGCGGGAGGAGGAGCTCGTGTTCGGCGGCAACGCCGGAGAACTGTACTTTGAGGAGGACGATTTTGACGGATTCCTGCAAAAGCTCGCCGCAGCAGAAGGGGTGGCGCTCGTGCATCCTGCGGTCGAGCACGCGTGGGGGCAGCGCGCCGTGCGGTTTTACGACCCGGACCGCCATATTGTGGAGGTTGGTGAAAACATGGCAGCGGTCGTGCGCCGGTTTGCGGAAAGCGGTCTTTCGGCGGAAGAAACCGCAAAGCGCATGGACGTGCCGGTGGAATATGTGAAAAGCTTGCTGTGACGCAGAAAAAGGAGAGCGGAATGAATCAGGTGCTTGAGCAATGGGAGCGTGCAGCGCAGGCATATGCCGCAGGGCAGGAGCAGAACAAGAATGCGAGAGACAACATGGCGGTTGTACAGCGTCGGTTCCCTGCAATGCCCGGCTGTGCCGTGCTTGACGCAGGCTGCGGTTATGGCGTGTTCACTGATTATTTTCGGCGCATCGGCGCGGATGTCATCGGATGTGACGGTTCTCCCGCCATGCTGCGGCAGGCGAGGGCGCGGTATCCGGAGGGTGCATTTGAACAGGTTGATTTGCAGCAAAGCCTGCCCTATGCCGACGAACGGTTTGATTTGGTGTTCTGCAATCAGGTGCTGATGGATTTGCCTGAAATTGAAAGCTTGTTTGATGAATTTGCGCGTGTGCTGAAGACAGGCGGCAGACTGTTCTGCGCCATCGTGCATCCGGCAGCATACCCGGGTGAATGGTTGGAGGATGAACACGGCGTGAAAATCGCGCGGATGCTGCGGTCATACGCGCGGGAATATCAAATTCAGCACGACTTTTGCGGCGGCACGACGCATTTTCACCGTCCAATCAGCTATTACTGCAATCTTGCGGCACAGAGCGGGCTTTGCCTGATTGGCATGGAGGAGCCTTGTGCGGCCGATGATACGGACAACATATCGGGCATGCCGCTGTTTCTCTATGCGGAATGGAGAAAGCTTGGCGCGGCCGAAGCGGAATAACGACAAAAAGAACGCCGTCGCACAAGCGACGGCGTTCTTTTATACATGCCCCTGGTAAAGGGAGCGATATGAGGGAGACAAGTTTACTTTTTGCGGTACTTGGACAGGTCGATTGCAACGGCAACCGCAATGATGATGCCCTTGATAATCTGCTGCCACATCGGGCTGATGCCGATAAACTGCAGGCCGTACTGAATGACCTGGAAAATCAGCACGCCGGACAGAATGCCGGATACCTTGCCCACGCCGCCGTTGAGCGAAACACCGCCCACGACGCACGCCGCAATTGCATCAAGCTCATAGCCGACGCCGTAGTTGTTCGTTGCGCCCGCGGTACGTGCCGCTTCAAGCACGCCGCCCACGCCGTACAGCGCAGAGGCCAGAATGAAGATGCCCATGATGGTGGCGAACACGTTGATGCCGGAAACCACAGCCGCTTCGCGGTTGCCGCCGATGGCGTACACGTTCTTGCCGAATACGGTCTTGTTGAGCACGAACCAGATTGCAATGATGAACACGGCCGCAATCGGAATCAGAATCGAAATGTTGCCAACCAGCGTGCCGAGAATCGGAATGTCCTTAATAAAGCCGAGGAAGGTGCCCTCACCCGCGAAAATGCGGGTCTGGCCGATGGCGGAGAAATCCGGGCGGATGCCGCCGATCGGCTGCGAGTTGTTGGGGGGCAGGTCAAAGTACAGCGAGCACGCGCCGTAGATAATAACCTGCACGGCTAGGGTTGCAATGAAGGGGTGCATGTCAAACTTTGCGACGAGGAAGCCGTTGAGTGCACCGAAGCACATGCACGCGAGAATCGCCGGGATGATGGCGAAAATCGGGTTAATCTGCGGCAAATCGGGATAAAAGCGGTTTGCATATTCCACGGTCTGCATCATGGAGGCCGAGATAACGGCGGCCAGACCGACCATGCGGCATGCCGACAGGTCGGTGCCGGCAATCAGCAGCGTAAAGCAGATGCCCAGTGCGATGATAATGCGGGGCGATGCCTGTGCGAGGATGTCCTTCATCACCTTGAGCTGCATGAAGGAGTGCTCCTTAAAGCAGATGACAACGACCAGTACGGCCAATGCCAGAATAATGGCGTTGTTCAGCAGGAAATCGTGGGTGCGTGACTTGCTCAGTGTGACAGACGCACCCTCAACCTTGCCGGACTTCTTCCAGTTGGCCAGTCCGAGTCCGAGCACGGCCACGCCAATCAGTCCGATGAACCACGGCAGGTCGTACAGCACCTTTTTCAAGCCCATGGATGCTTCGACACCCGCCAGTGCAAGCGCCAGCGCCAGAATGACCGCACCGATTACGGCCTGCGTCAAATAATACCGGTTTGCCGGTATGGTTTTTTCTTTACTCATTGTTTCAGTCCCCCGTTTTCCGTTAGTTCATAAACTGGGTGGCCAGTTCCATGACCTTGACCTGATCGGCGTCCTCTTTATTCAGGATGCCTGACTCACGTCCGGCGCACATGACCATAACGCGGTCGCTCATGCCGAGCAGCTCGGGCATTTCGGAGGAAATCATAATGATGCCCTTGCCCTGCGCCGCGAGCGACTGCATGATGGTGTAAATCTCATACTTCGCGCCGACGTCGATGCCGCGGGTCGGTTCGTCGAGAATCAGAATGTCCGGCTCGGTCAGCAGCCAGCGGGCGAGCAGCACCTTCTGCTGGTTGCCGCCCGACAGATTCTGAATCAGCTCGTTCATGGATGGCGTTTTGGTGCGCAGACGGGCGTTGGAATCGGTTGCCGCGTCCATTCGTGCCTTGTCGTTGAGCACGCCGCCGTGCGCATACTGTTTCTGCGCGGCAATGACCGTGTTGTCCAAAATCGACAGACAGCCGAAAATACCGGTTGCGCGGCGCTCCTCGGTCAGAAGCG
Organism: Butyricicoccus sp. Marseille-Q5471; assembly: GCF_951230135.1. Taxonomy (GTDB): domain Bacteria; phylum Bacillota; class Clostridia; order Oscillospirales; family Butyricicoccaceae; genus Agathobaculum. The sequence continues at coordinate 381,999 of NZ_CATNVC010000003.1, forward strand.
CAATTTTGTGGTTTTTCGCGTCGGCTACGTTTTTGGCGTGGTAGGGTTTGCCGTCAATCTGCATTTCGCCCGAAGCGATGGAACGCAGGCCGAAGATGGACTCCACCAGCTCGGTGCGCTGTGCGCCGACCAGTCCGCCGATGCCGAGAATCTCGCCACGGTGCAGCGTGAATGAGACGTCCTTGAACGAGCGGGGGTTGGCGCTGGTCAGGTGGCTGACCTCGAGAATGGTTTCCGTGCCTGTTTCGTAGTTTTTGACAGGGAACCGATTGGTCAGGTCGCGGCCGACCATGCGCTTGATAATCAGGTCGGTCGTCAGCTCTGCGGACGGCCATGTGCCGACGTACGTGCCGTCACGCATGATGGTGACTTCGTCCGAAATTTTGAGGATTTCCTCCATCTTATGCGATATGTAAATGATGGCGCGCCCTTCCGATCGCAGCTGATTGATGATCTTGAACAGGCGCCCGACCTCGTCCTCGGTCAGCGAGGAGGTCGGTTCGTCCATGATGATTATTTTCGAGTCATAGCTGACCGCCTTGGCGATCTCGACCAACTGCAGCGTCGAGGCCGAAAGTGTTCCGGCCAGCACGGCGGGGTCGATGTTCAGGTCAAGCTGCTGAAACAGCTTGCGGGTCTTTTCGTACATTTGCTTGTGGCTGACCGCAATGCCCTTTTTCGGGAAGCGTCCCAGCCAGATGTTTTCCATGACCGGACGGTACCGGATGGGATGCAGCTCCTGATGAATCATGGAAACGCCCAAATCGAGCGCCATTTTGGAGCTTGTGATGTTTTGCTGCTGTCCGTCTAGGATAATTTCTCCGGCATTTTCCTGGTAGATGCCGAACAGGCATTTCATCAGCGTCGATTTGCCCGCACCGTTTTCGCCCATCAGCGCGTGCACGGTACCCGGCCGCACTTTGAGAGAAACATTGTCGAGCGCCTTAACGCCGGGGAAGTATTTGCAGATGCCGTTCATTTCCAGTATGTATTCGCCCATAAATTTCTCCGGCCTCCTTTTTGAGGATTGATGCAGGGAAGGAAAACGGGAGCGCAGGCTCCCGTTCCGCCTCCTGCATACGGCGGGCCGATTGGCCCGCCGCACAAGGTGAAATACTTATTTGATGTAATCCTTATAGTTGTCAACGGTAACCTTGACGTAGGGAATCCAAACATACTTGCCGTCGGTCACTTCGTAGCCGATGGTATCCTTGGTGATTTCCTGACCGGCTGCTGCGGCTGCTGCGATGTTGACGGTTGCGGTGCCCTGGTTGACGGCGTCGTTCAGTACGGTGCCGAGCAGTGTGCCTTCGCTCATTGCCTGCAGTGCAGCGTCGGTTGCGTCAACGCCGACGACAGGAGTGTACATAGCGGCGTCGCCCTTGTTGTAGCCGGCAGCCTTGAGCGCTTCGATTGCGCCGAGTGCCATGTCGTCGTTATTGCAGAGGATAGCTTCTACGCGCTCAACGCCCTTTGCGGCGAGCAGCGAGGTAACCAGATCGGTCGCCTTAACCTTATCCCACATTGCGGTGTCGTTGCCGAGCTCTTCAACCTGAATGCCCGCGTCGGTGATGGCCTTAACCGAATACTCGGTGCGCAGGGTTGCGTCCTGATGACCCGGCTCGCCGGTAATCATGATGTACTGCAGCTTGCCGTCGCCGTTGCGGTCCATTTCGGGATGCGCCTTCCAGTAATCTACGATAATCTCGCCGGACATCGTGCCGGACTCTTCAGCCTTGGCACCGACGTACCAGATTTTGTCGTAGGACTGCATGACGTCCGCTTCGGGTTCACGGTTGAGGAATACGATCGGCAGGCTCTCGGCCTTAGCCTTTTCAACCAGCGGGCCTGCGGCTGTGCGGTCTACCGCATTGATTGCAAGTGCGGAAACGCCCTTGGTGATAAAGGTATCCACCTGATTGTTCTGCTCGGGCTGCTTGTTCTGAGAGTCCACCAAATCGACCTTGCAGCCGAGCGTGCCGGCGGCTTCCGTCATTGCATTGCGGACATTGGTCATAAAGGTGTCGTCAAACTTATAGATGCAGGAACCGATGGTGATGTCGGAATAGTCGACCGCACCGCTGTCTGCGCTGGGCTGGTCGGTCGAGGCATCAGGATTCGTCGCGTCCGGTGTTGTCGTCTTCTGGCCGCCGCAGCCCGCCAGTACCGAAGTGGCCATCATGCCTGCCAGTGTCAGGGCGAGTAATCTCTTTTTGCTCATTTTCTCTTCCTCCTAAAAGTTAGTGACGTGTCGGTGCGGGTGCTCTCTTTTCGTCCCCGCTCCTTTTGATAAACCCATGATAAAGGAAATTTACCAATATTACTCTATAATTTTCTTTGCAGTATCTTTAAATTTTTTTGCCTATATCGTGCAGTATGGCTATTGTAAAACATATCTTGTTGTGCATATGCCACAAATGAGCGGAGAAACTGACTGAAACAGGGTGTAATAATTTCAGACCACGGAGAAAATTTACTGAAAAAACTGTCAAATAACACGCTGTCCGCGGTTCATGCCAAGTGAAATTGCCGCTGCGGTTGCAAGCCCTATATATTAAATAGGAAGGAAATCATCTCCCGAAAAAGAATTTAAAAACTCAAAAGAAAACCGTTGACAAGCATAGGTGGGGTGTGGTATTCTAACTAAGCTGTCTTTTGAGGCGGCGGCCAAGCGGAAAAGCGGATACGGCGAGAACAAAAAACTTCTCCGGAAGCTGAAAAAAGTTCTTGACAAAACGCCTTGAGTTTGGTAAACTAACTAAGCTGCTCTTTGAGCGGCGGTCGGAAAAGTTCGAAACTTGCCGAGAACGAAGTCAAAACTTGAAAAAA
>NZ_CATNVC010000004.1 GCF_951230135.1 Butyricicoccus sp. Marseille-Q5471
TGCCGGCGATGTCCTTGCCTTCGCCCAGCAGCAGTCCGCAAACCTCAACGCCCATGTCGTCAGCCAGCTTGCGTGCCTCGGAGATCAGCTCCAGTACGGTCGGCTGCAGCTTGCCCTGGCGCTGCTCGCAGAATACCCAAACACCGGAAAAATCGGTGAGATTGGTGTTGTTAAATTCAGCCATTTTAGCTTCTCCTTTCGATTAGATAATGTGCTTCTTCAGCAGAGCGGCAGCCAGAGTTTCGCAGGTAGCCTTATCTGCGCCCTCAAGCATAACGCCCTTGCCCTTCTGCGGGGGAGTGAAGGACTTGAAGATGTTGGTGGGAGAACCCTTCAGGCCGATGGTGGTGGGATCGATCAGCGGATCATCCTTCAGGGTGTTGTAATCATAAACAGTTACAGGCTTTGCGTAGCAGTCCATGATGCCGCCGAGAGACATGTAACGGGGAGCGTTGAGCTCCTTGATGCAGGTCAGCAGGCAGGGAGTCTGCGCCTGGACGGTCATGTAGCCATCCTCGAGCATACGCTTAACAGTAACGGAGCTGCCATCCTTCTTGATGTCAGCAGCGTAAGAAATCTGGGGAATGTCCAGCTTCTCAGCAATCTGTGAGCCTACCTGAGCGGTATCACCGTCGATTGCCTGACGGCCGCAGAATACGACGTCGTCGTCCTCGAGGCCAATCTTCTTGATGGCAGCAGCGAGGATCTGAGAGGTTGCGAAGGTATCGGAACCGCCGAATTCACGAGCGGAAACCAGTACGCCTTCGTCAGCGCCCATTGCGATCAGCTCACGCAACATGCCTTCTGCCGGAGGGGGGCCCATGGTAACGACAACGACCTTGCAGCCGGTCTCGTCCTTGAGCTTGAGGGCAGCCTCAACCGCGTTGAGGTCATCCGGGTTAATGATAGTTGCCATAGAAGCACGGTTCAGGGTGCCGTCCGGATTGACTGCAACCTTGCCGGAGGTGTCCGGAACCTGCTTTACACAAACAATAGCTTTCATGTTCAGTTATCCTCCTTTTCTTAGCGCAGAATCTGACCGGCGATGACCATTCTCTGAACCTGAGAAGTGCCTTCGTAGATCTCAGTGATCTTGGCGTCACGCATCATGCGCTCCATCGGGTACTCACGGATATAGCCGTAACCGCCGTAGATCTGTACACACTTGGTGGTAACATCCATAGCGACCTCAGAAGCGTACAGCTTAGCCATAGCAGCTTCCTTGGTGAACGGCAGGCCAACGTCATGGTTGAACGCAGCGCGGCGAACCAGCAGACGGGCAGCATCAATCTGGGTAGCCATGTCAGCTACCATCCACTGCAGACCCTGGAACTTGTCCAGCGTCTTACCGAACTGAACGCGCTCCTTCATATACTGAACAGCCTTGTCCAGTGCGCCCTGAGCGATGCCCAGTGCCTGAGAAGCGATGCCGATACGGCCGCCGTCCAGCGTCATCATAGCAATCTTGAAGCCGCCGTTTTCCTTGCCCAGCAGACGGTCTGCGGGAAGCTTAATGTCCTCAAAAATCAGCTCAGAGGTCTGAGAACCGCGGATGCCCATCTTGTGCTCAATCTTGCCGATCGAGAAGCCCGGATCATCCTTATCAACGATGAAGGCGGAAATGCCGTGGTTGCCCTTAGCCTTGTCCGTCATCGCGAAAACGACATACGTGTCGGCACGGCCGCCGCCGGTGATGAACACCTTGGTGCCGTTGAGGATGTAAGAACCGTCCTCCTGCTTGATGGCAACGGTCTGCTGTGCAGCAGAGTCGGTGCCGGCGTTCGGCTCGGTCAGGCCGAATGCGCCAACCTTAGCGCCTTCCTTCGGCTCAATCAGCGGACGCAGCCACTTTTCCTTCTGCTCAGGGGTGCCGAAGTGGTAAATCGGCCAAGCGCCCAGCGTGCCGTGAGCGGACATAATGCCGCCAGTAGTCGCGCAAACGCGGCTCATCTCTTCGATTGCGATCGAGTAGCAAACATAGTTGCCGCCCGAACCGCCGACTTCCTTCGGGAACTGAATGCCCATCATGCCGTACTTCATCAGCTTCTGGACGGTTTCCTCGGGGTAACGCTCCTGCTCGTCAATCTCAGCTGCGATCGGTTCTACTTCGTTGAGTGCGAACTCGCGGCAAAGCTTCTGAAACATCGCTTCTTCTTTTGTAAGCCTAAAATCCATGCCATATACCTCCCAAAAAATATTCGCAGGCGCACGCCATCCCGGGTCTTCGGCGAAAAATGCCGAAAACCTGCTGTTAGGTGCACCTTACTTTGGAGCATGTCTATAACTATTATATCGTTTGTCGAAAATATGTCAAGGATTTAACACAGTTTTGTTGCGAAATTCCCACACAATTTCGCCTTCTTTTTTTGCATCTTTTTACATCCGGTGTAATACCTTCAACACATTTCTCTCTGTAATCGTTCACGCGCACGCATAGTCCGGCATTTTTCAGCATAGGAAGGAGGGAAGTGACTATAAAGGAGGAGCTTTCATCTATGTGTGGAATTGGCGGCTTTGTCGACTATGACCGCGACGCACGCGACTTTGGCTCAGTCGCCGCGCGTATGCTGCGTACCCTAACCCCGCGCGGGCCCGATGCGGGTGGCCAGTGGGGCGATTTGGACGCGACGCTTGTACATCGCAGACTGATCGTAATCGATCCGGAGGGCGGGCAGCAGCCCATGGTATCACCGGACGGAAATACCATCCTTGTATATAACGGAGAGTTATATAATACGGAAGATATACGAAAAGACTTACTCTCATGCGGGCACACCTTTCGCGGGCACTCCGATACCGAGGTCGTGCTGCATGCATTTCTCGAATGGGGCACCGACGCGTTCCCCCGTTTTAATGGGATTTATGCCTTTGCGCTGTGGCAGGCAAACGAGCGCCGACTGACGCTCTGCCGTGACCGGTTGGGCGTAAAGCCGCTGTTCATTGCCCACTCCAAGGGCGGCATTGTGTTCGGTTCGACGCTGGCCACGCTGCTGTGCCATCCTGAGATTGAGCCGGTCATTGATCAGGACGGCCTGCGCACGCTGCTGCTGCTCGGCCCGGCGCGCCCGCCCGAATCCGGTGTATTCCGGCAGATTCAGTCCATCCTGCCCGGACACTACGCCATTTTGACCCCTGAAAACTATATCGACCGTGCCTATTGGTCGCTGCAGGCGCACGAGCACGAGGATGATCTTGAAACAACCATTGAACGCACGCACGATTTAATTTGTGATGCGACCCAGCGGCAGTTGGTGTCCGATGTGCCGCTTGCGACCTTCCTGTCGGGTGGTCTGGACTCCTCAATCCTGTCCATGCTGGCCGCCAAGGAGTACGCCGCGCGTGGCGAAACCCTGCACACCTGGTCGGTTGATTATCGGGATAACGACAAGTATTTTACAAAGAGTAATTTTCAGCCAAATAGTGACAGCGAGTATATCGGCATGATGGTTGATTTTCTGCATAGCGAGCATCACGACATCATCATCGAACCGGCTGCGCTCTGTGCCGCTCTGCTGCCCGCGACCGACGCGCGCGACCTGCCCGGCATGGCCGACGTAGACTCTTCCCTGCTGCTGTTCTGCGGCCAGATTAAGAAGGAGTTCACGGTATGCTTGTCCGGCGAGTGCGCCGATGAACTGTTCGGCGGTTATCCCTGGTATCATCGGGAGGAGATTCTGTTTGAGGATACCTTCCCCTGGTCCCGCTCGATTGACTTCCGCAAATCGCTGCTTGCACCGGGCACTGTGATGGACGGCGAGGAATTTGTGCGACAGCACTATCTGGACACCTGCCGCGCGGCCGACAAACTGTCTACCGACAGCAAGAAGGATGCCCGCATGCGCGAAATGTTCCTGCTCAATTTGGATTGGTTTATGGCGACCCTGCTTGAAGGAAGGGTTGCGAGAGGATACTTGAGAAAACGCAGCTTTCCATATACCGCCGATGCGTACATCCTCACGCCCCCCCTGCATCAGTGCTGTTTCCGTCACGACTTAGAAAAACAGACCCCCTCGATTGCTGAATGCCTTCGAAGGAGTCTGTTTTCTTTATTTCATGCAGATGAGACGCTGCAAAATTGCTGCAACTTCGGCTCTGGTGGCATTGCCGCCCGGATCGAGCCGATTGCCGTCCTTGCCTGCAAGCAATCCCTGATTTGCCGCCCAGCGCAGTGCAGTCAAAGCCCAATCCGACGCGTCTGCCGCATCTGCAAATTCGAGTTTCTGCGTCGAAACGGCAGGTTTCCCCGAGAAATTGTACAGAATCACGGCAATCTGTTCCCGCGTAACGCTGTTGCCGGGATAGAACATGCCGTCCCCCATGCCGCTGACCAGTCCCGAGCCGCCTGCCCACTGAACCGCATCACTGTACCAGCTGTCTTGGGATATATCGGCAAATGTAACCGGCGCTGCAGTCTCAAGCGAAGCCGGATTGCCCGATGCCAGACGATGGAGCGTCGTCACCAGCATCGCGCGCGTCATTGTGCCGTCCGGCGAAAAAGAGGTGCTCGAGGTTCCCGTGAACAGACCCCGCGCGGTCACAAACGCGACTGCACCGTCAAACCAGTCACCGTCCGCAACATCATTAAAGGACAGGCCGCCGTTGACGATTTGATACGTTGCCGCATGATTTGCCGTAAAGGTCACCGAACCCTTTTCCACCACGCCCCACGGCAGGACGTGCAGCACGTATTGCTCATCCACATACGCCAGCACCTGTCCGTTCGCGCCTGTCGCGCGGCTGAGGTCGGGCACCAGACGATTGACATCAAAGCCCTCCGGCAGCGTCCCTGCGGGCACCGTGATTTTCAGGCCTTCTCCGGTTACAAGCACAGCATTTTTGGCATTTTTTTCAACGAGCGCCGTGCTTTCCTCCGTGGTGATTTTGGCAGACTTCAGTGTCAGCGTGGTCGTGCCCTGACTATCCGTCATGGTATTGACCTCCGCAGCGGGCAGTACCGGCGTCGTAACACCGCCGCCGCCACCGCCTCCTCCTCCACCGGCAGCACCGCCGCCGGCAGCATTCCACTTGGCATAAACCGTGAGGTTTCCGGTCACTGCGGTTTGAGCCGTAAAGGCGCTGCCTGCGCCATTCTGCGCTGTATACCAGCCGCCAAAGGTGTAGCCGCTTTGGGTGGGCGCGGCGGGCAATGCAACCGTACCGCCCTCGCGCACCTCGGAGGACGTGCTGTAGGTGCTGCCCTGACTGACAAAGGTCACTTTGTAGTGCGGCGCACTATCCTTGACGGTCAGCGTAACCGCAACCGGGTCGCCCGCGGCGAAGGCAACGGTCACTGTATGCACGCCGTCGGTCAATGCGGTGTTCAGCAAAAGCTGCGCTGTGCCATCCGTAGACACCTCGGACAGCGTATAGCCCTCTGCTGTCAGCGCGGTTTGGTCGACGGTCACCCCTGTAATTGTGTTGCCGACCAGAGCGAGCGGAATGGCGGCCTGCTTTGCCGTATACCGATCAAACTCGACCGCACTTGACAGGGCGGCGGCCGTACCCGGCGGTGGCGCGCCGACATCCAGCGCAACACTCACCGCATCCAGCGTTGTCATGCTGCCGCTCTGCGCGGCAATCCTTAATGTCACGATGCGGTTTGCATCAGCCAGAGCAGGGGTGTAGGTCACGCGCGTACCACTCACCTGCACATTTCCCGTGCCGTTTCTTGTTTCCGCAACGCAGACAGTATCCGCGGGCAGCGCCGTGTTTTCACCGTCGCGGAACCACGATGCCGCGTCCACCGTATACGAAACCGCCGGGATCACGCTGTCGTATGACGGAGGTGTCGCCTGCCCGGTCTGCGTCCCCGCTCCCTGCGCTACATGAAGCGGCATGACAGCGAGGCGCAGCGTATACTGCTTGGACAGGCCGGCCGCACCCGCCGCACGCACGGTAAAGCTCCAGGTCGCGCCCGCATCCGCGGTGGTGATCTGATCCGCTATGCTGGTTGCAACCGTTGGCGTTACAATCACCTGATTGCTCGTCAGCGCAGACAGGTCGGTTCCGTACGGCTGATAGGCCAAATAGCTTCCATCCGCCTGCCGGATGGCCGTCTGCCCGTTTACAACAACCTCTGCCACATCGGTGGCATCATTTGACTGCCATGCGGCAAACAGCGTCCGGTCACCGACCGAACCCGCCGGAATGGTCGTGACGCGCGCGCCGCTCAGATCACTTGTCTCATACCAACCGGCAAATACATACCCGTCCCGCGTAGGCTCAGGCAGTGTGCAGGTGTCGTCCGTCACCTGATAGGTCTGCGCCGCCTGCTCGGGCAGCGTGCCGTCGTTCAGGCGATAATCAATGGTATACGCACGCTGAAGCTCCTTGACAAATGCATCAACATTGACCACACCATAACCGTATTGGTTATCGTACCCTGCCGTTCCGCCGTCGAGCGACGTGTTTTCGAGCAGATACCGTATCCCCCGTTCGGTGATGTCATCATCATAGCCGCGTGCAATCGCCGCCATGCCGGTCACGACAGGTGCGGCAAACGAGGTGCCTTTGTTGCTGCTCAGCGTCATATTCAGCATATACGCATCATCCGCGGTATTGCCCAGACTGACCACCCCTCCGCCCGGCGCGGTGACATACACCGAGCTGTTGCGCTGCGAAAAGGAGGAAACCGTCAAATCACGGTCGACCGAACCAACGCCGATGACATCGGTATATCCCGCCGGGTACTGCATGGTGGCGGCACCGCCGTTGCCCGCCGCCGCAACCATGATGACGCCCGCCGCCGCGGCACGGTCGATGGCTTCCGCAAGCGCGGTCGGGGACGAGCCCGAAATGCCAAGGCTGAGGTTCATCACGTCACAGCCGTCGTCCACGGCGGCGTTGATTGCCTGCACAACAGCGGAAAGCGTGGTCGTTTTTTGATTGAAAACACGGTAGGCCATGATTTCAGCATCCGGTGCAACGCCTGCCAGACCCTTTCCGTTATTGGTCTGCGCGGCGAGAATGCCTGCGGCAAATGTGCCGTGCCCATAGACATCCTCATCGTATTGCAGCCCATCGCTATTGAAATTCTTACCGGTAATGTTTGCGCTGTTTAAATCCTCATGGGTTTTATTGATACCGGAATCAATAAATGCCACTTTGACCCCTGCCCCCCGCAAGCCGCGGTTGTAAGCGGTCATAGCGCCAATTTTAGAAAGATTCCACTGGCTGGTGTAGTAGCTGTCGTCCGGCGCGGCATCATCGGCGACCGTATCCAGCAGCTCGATATAATAGTTGGGTTCTATGTACTCCACATATTCCGGCGGAATCTCCTCGGCCTGTGCCCTATCCTCCACTACGAGAAAATTTCCATCCTCAACGTACTGGACATCCGCATCCAGCATCATCGGCACGCTGCCGCCGCTCAGCTTGACGAGATACCCATCATGTGCGGGCACATCCCCCGCGGGTGCGCCATCCAGCGCGGACGCAGGTACCGCAAGCGCATTTGCGAGCAATGCGGCACATAAAAGCAGGCTCAAACGTCTGATAAAAACACTTCCTTTTCTCTTTTTTCGAACTGTTTTGTTATCTCCAGTATACCAAACAAGCACAGCCGAAGCAATATGCTTCGGCTGTGCCCTTTGGCTGACTGTTGGGCGGACCGCTCAGGACAACGGTCCCTCAAGTCTTAGACAGCCCATGCAGTCAGGCATCATAGCCCAGCAGGCGTGTTTCCATACAACGCCTGAGAATCGTGGACACCTCTGCACGGGTGGCCTGACCGGCGGGATCCAGCAGGGTATCCGACTTGCCGTTCATCAGCTTTGCGCCAATCGCCCAGCTGACCTGTGTTTTAGCCCAGTCGGAAATTTTGCCCCGATCCGCAAAGCCGGACACGTCGCCCACTGCGGTGGTATCCTGACCGATCATCTCCGCATAGTTCATGAGAATAACGGCCATCTGTTCGCGGGTGATTGCATCATTCGGCCCGAACTTTCCGTTGCCGTAACCCGAAATCACACCGTTCTTGGTTGCCCATTCCACGTAAGGCGCGTACCACTCGCCAAGCGCAACATCGTCAAAGGTCTTCGCGGTATACGCGGTGACATCCGCACCTTCCATGCGTCCAAGCACCGTCACAAACATGCCGCGGGTCATGGACAAATCAGGGGTGAACACACCCTCGCCTGTGCCATTGAACAGTTCGCGTGCCGTGACAAAATCAATGGAATCGAGCGCCCAATGCGTATTCACATCAGAGAACGCCTTGGCATTGCTTGTAACACTATACTTGCCGGGCATGCTCGCAATGTAAATCATCTTGCCGCCAGAAACCATGCACCACGGCATGATAACCGTTTTGCCGTCCGCGCCGGTGCACTGCACCACATTTGCGGACTGCGGATCGGATAGCTCATCCGGCAATGTCACGATCATATCATTGACATTATCGCCCGCGCTCAGTGTGCCTGCCGGGATGATGACGATGGCAGTGTCTGTCTTAACCGTGACATCCTCATCCCGATTTTTCTCGATAAGTTCCTTCTGCTCTGCCTCTGTCAACTCATTCGGGGTGGTGACGACCGGCGAATCCGTGCTTGGACGGCGCATCCGCACCATTTCCGTGTACAGGTTCTCCGGATTGTTCTTGTCGCGCACCGCAACCTGATTCCAACCGTACTGGCAGCCGACAAAGACGTGTGTATCCGTGCCGCTGGTCTTCCAGTTGAGTCCGTCATCCTCTGCAGTGGCCTGCGCAATGCCTGCCGCATCCAGCAAATCACTGCTCGTGTCGCGCTTCATGACGAAGAACTCATAGTCGCCGCTGCCGCCGGTAGCGTTGACCGTAATCGTGCGAATGCCCGCTTCACTGTTTCGTCTTGCAACTGCCGTGAAGGCAATGGCAGCATCTGGCACGGTCAGCGGGGTGATGAGGTAATCCTCCGGCGTGGAGGCCTCGGCCGTTTCCGCCTTATCCTTGGTATAAAGAACGTACGCACCCGGAACAAGGTCGGTAAACTGTGTTGCATCCTGCCATTTCAGCGCATCTGCATACGCATCAAATGCAGCATGATAGGCGTTAATCGCCTGCGCTGCCTCTTCCGCCGTCATATCGGCGGTGTCCGGCATTGTCTCGGCGAACTGATCGGCCGCCGCAACCAACGCAAACTGATACGCGTTTCCGTAAGCATTTGCGGACGGGTTGGACAGGCTCGCATCATAAACGCCACCGACCAGCTTTGCAGGGTCAACACTCACGATGCCGTTGTTGCGCGCCTGACTCCAGGACGGAGTGACCGCCGCAACGTCCCCGCTCAGCGCGCGAATCGGCATGCTGACATTCATGTTGTAAACCTGTTCGTTGTTTGCACCATCCTTAGCGGCGAATTGATAGGCGCCGCCATAGGTAATCGGGAAGGAATCCACAACCGAATTGGGTCGAGTGCCGCCGGTCGCCGCAAAGACCGAATAGCCGTTGATGGCAACCGACTCAATGCCCTGCTGGCTGCTCTTGCCCTTCCTGACGACATAGCCGATTGTGTCACCTGCATCCTGCGTCGCCGCCGTATAGGCCGTTTCGATGCTCGGCAGGTCGGTATTCAGGCGGTTCATCAGGAACATGTTTGTGCTGCTCGTGCCCTTGCCCGCGCTCATTGCAGTGACTTTGTAAACCGCATTCTGCGCAATCGGGTAAACATTGCTCTCGGATGCGGTCGCCGGGACCTCCGTCCACGTGCCCTGCGTCTTGCTGACTACACTTGTCTTGGGTACCTCGGTGGTAGCAGAAGCGTCGGTTTCGGTAACCGTCGGCTCGCCGATAAGCTGATTGTTTGCATCGTACTCTGCGACGGTCTTAACCAGCTTCCAGTCGCCGTCCTTTTCGACCAGCTCATAGCTCGTCGTCACAGACACGGTGTTCGCGCTGTAATACTGTACCGTTACCGCTGCATCCGCATCGGTTGCAATCTGCGCAAATGCATACTGGTTCTTTGCAAGCTGATCGGTATCCGCAATGCCGGCAATCGGGTTGCCCGCAGTATCCCGGTACAGCATGCTGACCTTCAGCGGAACCGCCTGATCGGCCGCGCTGACCGGATCGTTAAACCAGTCTACCGTAACCGTACGGGTTGTGGTTTTGCCGTTTACGTTGCTTACCTGCACGGTAAAGGTACCATTCTTCTTGACCAGTACATCGAATTGACGGAACTGCTCGCTGTTAACACGCGCATTCTCCGTTGTCGCACCCGATGTGCCGGATGCGAAGGCCGGTTGCACCAGTCCCACGTTATCCAGCATATACACGGTCAGTTTGAATCCGGAATCCTTGTAATCCGCCGGGTTCAGCGATGCCGTTTCCGGCAGGATACGGCTGAAATAAATCTGCGGCTCTTCCCCGCCGACATCCGGCAGAATATCCTGATTCTTCGAGAACGTCTCAATCATGCGGTCAACCGCTACAGTGGACGAGTCCGCTGTAACCGTAACCATGCGCGCTTCGTTGCTCGGATTTGCGCCAAGGTCGATGGTCGCGAAGCTGCCCGCTCCTTCGCCGCCGGTCGCGGTGAAGCTTCCAAGATTGGTGGAATCCCGCTTTACGGTGACCGTGCCGTCAAAGTAAAGGTCAATCTTTTCCGCAAGCGTGGAGAACGAGAATGATGCGCCCCTTGTATTGGTGCGCGACACATCACCGAGATACGGAACGGCAAGCACGCTTGCGCCACTGCCCCAGTTCATGACGTTCTGCTGATAAATCCAAACACCGGACTGATCTGTTTCCGGATCAATCTTTTGACCCCGTGCATTATACCAGCTGAAAATATCGTTATCCTTAAAGATATTCACGCCGGTGCCCGACTTGGTCACGGTATAGGCGATATCCTTCCAAGTGTTGGTAGTCATATCGGAGACGCGGATGATGCCGCTGCCCTCCGACGACGGACTGATGACCACATAACCATTTTTGCCCGTACCGTCAGTGCCCATGTTGTAATACAGCACACCCAGATGCTTTTCGGTCGTTTCGAGTGCCTGACTGTTCAGCTCGCTTACCGAAATGACCGGATTGCCCTTCTCCGTGGTAGTAACCGGAACGCTCAGGCGCATCGTGGTGCTCAGCGGAACCGCGATCTTATCCGGCGCAGTGAAGAAGGACTGCGGCTCAAGCTCCTGATAATCGGCATTGTTCACAGCGTTGTACTCATTGTCGAAGCCGGATGACTGTACGCCCGTCGACGACAGCGAGCTGATTGTCGTATTGCTGTCAAACACCGTTACCTTGAGGTTCAGACTGCCGGTCGCGGTTGCCTGACAGTACGCATCCTTCGAGACCAGAATGGTACCCGTAACCGTACGCGAGTAATTCTTTTTGAGATCCGCGCCATCCTTGCCGACAAGACGCAGAATGCCCTGCTCCTTGTCATCCGAATCACCGAATGTCTCCAGCGGCACCTGATTAGAAATTTCCAGCTGGCTGGAGCGAATATTGAGCGCACTGTAAACCGCCTGTTGGTAGTCCGTGTCGCCCGGATTCACCGTTTCCATCGTGCGGCCGCTCTGGTATGTGAACTGGAGGTAAGGCGCTGCCGAATCCGCGCCGCCGCGGTTTGTGACCTCCATGCTGACCGAAATCTTAACCTGATCGCCTTCCACGCCGACAGTGCTGAACTTCAAGTTCTCCACCGCAAGCTCAGGTGTCGCTTCAATGGTCTTGGTCGTGCCGCCCTCTGCCGACAGCGAGCTGTAAACCAACGGATCGTCCACGCCATTCGGATGCGCGGCGCTTCTGCCGGTTTCCTGCACAGTAAAGTAGAACTTTCTGCCTTCCAAATCATTAGGCAGTGCGCTGGTGTAGAAAGAGTTTGCCAGACCCGTGTTCATCGTTTGTCCGACTGCGATGGTGTCCTCGATCTTCCACTCAGCGAGCTTTTCGCCTTCGCCCGTGCCGTCCTTGCCGGAAATGTGCAGCTCCAGCGTAATCGGCTCTGTTTTCGAGCCGAGCAGCGGCACATCGCCGGTGTTCTTAAACTCGATGACCGGCCGCAGGATGGCGCCCGGCACAAAGTTGCTTTCCGCAAACCGAATCTGTCCTTCGCCGACGTTCTTTTCACCTACGCCGAAGGAGAGCGCATAGTAGCCTGTCGAGCTTTGGAGCGCACCGCTGTCATCATACTTCGGCATGATTATCTTGGTGCTCTCGCCCGCGTCCAGGAACTCCTTTTCTTCCAATGCGGTCTGTGTACCCTGTGTCAAAATGACGAGTGTCGACTTGTTGCCGGAGTTTGTCGGCTCTTCGCCAACACCGGCCGCGGCAACATAATCCTCGGATGCTTCCGCATTCGCCTCACCGCTGACGATGCTGCTGGCCGAAACCGAGTCGCTCGACACGGTTTTCTTGAGTCCCAGCGCAACATTCAGGTTGGCAAAGGTAAACGAGGACATACCGCCGTTTTGATAACCGTCCAGCTTGCCGTAGTATGCGCGCTCGGTATCCTCTGCGCTCCAACCGTTTGCAACGGAGTCCTCATAAACCTGCATGTAGTTCATCGCAAGCATACGACCCTCGCCAAACTTCATGGTATTGGGATCGTATTTTGCAACATAAATGGCGTTGTTCGTCGTACTGGGCACCGTGTCGGTGTAGACCGCCGAAATGTTGCCCTCGCCGTCCGTGCCGATTGCTACGTTTCCGCGGGTGCGGTTGTCTTCCGATGCGGTGAAGAAGGGAATGATCGCGCCTGTACCCGTGCTCGTGATGGTACCGAGATCGTTCTGCGGAACGACATAGGTCGCACCGTTCATTTCAAATACCATGAACAGGCTGTCGCCTTCGCCAAGCGCGTTAAATGCCAAATCCTCACTGAAGTTCTCGGACTCACCGGTCAAATTGCCGAGTTTGCCGTACAGGAAGCGGATATTGCCGAAGTACGGATCCTCAAATGCTTCAATCTGCTGTGCGCCGCTGCCGCGGTTGGCGTATACGCCGTCCGCCGTCTGCGTGCTGTCACTGCCTGTGAGCATGCTCAGGCCTGAGGTGAGCTGTGCGCCGAGTCCCATATCGTTGATGTCAACGAGCTGACGGAGCATCTTGGCCGTATCCAGCGTAACCTCACCGGTTGCCGAATCGACACTGCCCTTTTGCAGGTACAGCTTATGTACGGTCTTGTCACCGTAGCTGCTGCCGTTTGTCTGCGTCTGGGTCTGGCTCGCTGTATAGGCGAGATAGAAGGTGGTGTCATCCAGCATGGTCATTGTGCAGTGATCCAGCCGCATGCCGGATGCTTCCCAGCCCTCCGGGGTAAAGCCGGTGTGCACGAGTGTGCCGTCCGCCTTCGGATAGCTGAACATGAACTGGGTATTCTTTCCGTACACATCGTCCATCGACGTCGTATAGGCGTAGCGGAAGCCCGCACTCGGGTCGCCCTCGCCCGTGCTTACGCCGTCACCGCTTGTGGACACGTCGCCGCGGCTGGCGTTATAGTAATCCTTTGCCTTGGTAGTTGCCGCCGTTTTTTCCTCTGCGCTGTAATTATTGGTGCGTGCATAGAAGGTGAGCTTGCCGTCGTTGCTCGCCGCGGGCAGGAACACATAGCTGCCTGTGCCGCTCGAAACCTGCTTCGGCGTGCTAAATGCGTTGTCGCCCACTGTATAGGCTGCGTTCTTAATGACCGTATTCTTTGCGGAATTCGCAAGCTGCTGCTGTTCGTTCTTTGCCGTGGTCTTTTCGCCGTTGTAATACGCAGACCACGCGTCAAATGCAGCCTTTTTCTCCGCATATCCGGTCGCAGCAAACGCATTGTACTTCTCCCACGCCGCCTGATTGGCCTCAAAGCGTGCCAACGCAAGGCGATACTCGCTCCACGGCTTGTAAGCCGCTTCGGCATCATCAAACGCCTGCTTGGCTGCCGCATAGCTTGCGCCCTTGTCAGCGGCATAGTACATATCCGGATCGGCCGCTTCATCCAACGCATAGGCTGCCTTCGCCGCATCCTCAAGCGCAGCATACTCATCCGGCGTCAGATAATACGCCGTGCGTACCGGCGCTTCCGTGATTTCATCGCCCTCGGGCGCCGGCGGCGCTGTCAAGGTCTCGCTCGGCTTTGCGACCACGCCGCCCTCCGGCAGCGCAGGAACAAACCGCGCGTCATCGAAGTTTGTTGCATCCATGAAGACCTCGGTCTCGCCGTCCATGTAGCTCGGCCGCGCCACATCGGAGCCCGGCATAGGTGCGCTGCTCGTCGATCCGTCCGCTTCGGTCGTGCCCGCATAGCTGGCCCATGCGGCATAGATGGTGGATCCGGTTACCGATGCGGTGAAGTCAAGGTCACCTGTTCCATCGTCATCCACGATGATATAGGGCTGTTCCTTGTTGCCTTCGTCCACCGGATTGACCAAACCGACCGACTCACCCGTATTTTTGACTCTAGACAGCACGAGCATGTTGGAGTCGACCTGATTTGCCGGATTGTCACGGCTGATGGTATAGAGCACATAGTTCTCGTCGCCCACCGTCAGCAATTTGTAATCCGTGCCGGTTGACAGCTTATCAGACAGCCGGAACGCATCGCCCGAAGACGAATAACCGGAAATCTGGAACTCGTTTGTGGGCAGGTTATCCGGATCAAATGCCAGCGCGTCGATTTCGTCGAGCGCCATCTTGGCCTCATCGGGACCGTAAATCTGCTGCGCCGCAAAGGTGTTGGACGGCAGCGTAATCTTGATGCCCGGGAAGCCGTCGCTGTCATCCACATCGTTCAGATCATACGAGCCGATGGTCTGCGAGCCGTTGAGGACATACCACGCAAACTTCCAGCCGTTGTCATGGAATCCGTCCTCGGGATCCTTACCGCCGTTTACACTCTTATTCTGACCGCGGTTATAGTCGATACCGAACTGAATTGCATCGAGTTCAAAGTTGAACAGCAGCAGCACAACGCGTACGCCAAAGCCTGCGCGGAAGGTCATGCTGTTGAAGATGAACGGTTCGACCTTATCATCGCCCAGTGCGGAAACCTCGTCGTCCGAAACCACGTTGTTCGAAACGCCGGCAACCGATACCGAGGAAGAGGATGGGTCACGCAGCTGACTTCCCTTGGTTGCCGCGTTGTTTTCGCGTGTGGCAAAGGACATGCTGCAGCCGATGCTCGCCTTGAAGTAGATTTCAATCTTCATTACCTCAACGCCGACACCTGCGCCGACCTCAAGGAAGATGGACGGCGACAGCGACAGGCCGGAGAAGAAGGTGTCATTTCGCACACCCGAGATGGGGACAATGCGGTCAATATTGGCATCCTCATCCAGCACAGTAACGCGCACTTCCAAATTGGCTGTACCGTCTACCTTCTCGTCGAACATGACAAATGCAGGATCGGAACCGTCAGAGGCGACATAGCCAAGGTTCTTCCACGTGGTTCCATCCTTCCACTCAACCTTGACCTTGCCCTTAAAGTACAGGTTGAGCGCGTCGGACTTACTGATAAAGGTAAGGGCATCACCCTTTGTGCCGGCGATGACATCCTTGCCTGTCGCCGCCTCATCAGCCTCTGTTTTCCAGCTTGATGCGCCGCCCGTGCTCAGGTTGGTCGCCGTGCGCACAATCTTGCCCTGATCGTAGCCCGTACCGCTGCCAACGCCGTAGGCCTGCTTGATATCGATGGTCGCTTCCTTGTTTTCCACGACCTCCCGTTCGTTGACCACGCCGCCTGCCAGCTCGAGCGATGCGCCAACCACAAAATAAGCGTATACAATCGGGCAGACCGTCAGACGGAAGGTCATCTTAAACTCAAAGCCAAACTGCAGGAATACCATTGCAGAGGTGAACTTATACGCATGATCGGGGGCGCTGTACTTAAACATAACGGTTACATTGACCGCAACCGAGAATTCCAGCCCCTTGCTCTTGATGAGCTTATCGGAATCAAGCGACTTTGCCTGTGCATCCTTCGCCGCCTTCCAATCATCCCCCTTGATCAACTCGCCGGGATTTGCAAAAGCGTCCTTAATCTTCTTCAGGTTGCCGCGGCTTTCCTCGACGCCCTTCGTGGCATCCGCCTTTTCGCCCCAGTTTTCCTTAATCGGGCCGCTCTTTTCCCAGTCGCCGTAAGCAGGCTTGGTCGTGCCGTACTTCTCATCCGAGCTGGTGTAGGCCTCCTTGCTCTTTTCCGCCTTGAACACAGGAATGCCAATTGAGAAGCCAAACTCGCTGCCATCCATAATAAGGGTGACATAGTCGGTCAGTCCGGCACTCAGCGACGGCAGTTCAATGCCCAAATCCACATTGAATTCCGGCATGGAGTTTGAGCTGCTGCCGGAATCGCCCGCTACGCTGCTGCCGTCTTCCGGTCCGGCCATACGGCGCAGCCCGCTCGCGTCCGGGACTGCCTTGAAGCCGGCATCTCTGGTCGAATCGACCTCGACCTGATATTCGCCCGACTGAATGATATCGAGCGTAGAAAGGCCTTCCGTGTTAAACCAGCCCTGAATAATGTCCGTTGTGCGACCCTCCTGCGGACGAATGCACAGTGACACTGTATCGAGCGGATTTAAGCTGCCCAGATAGCCGTTGAGCTTGCTTACATTATACTGATCTGCTGTTGCGCCGTTTTCACCCGCCTTGATCACAATATCCGCCACCGGCAGGTTTTCGCCGACAAGCGAGTCGGATACAAAGACCGGCTCCGGGTTGCTGAACTGATACAGCAAATTCCCGCGGTAGTCCGGGTTCCATCTGGAGCGCTCGAACTTTACGTCAGTTACTGTAATATTCTTCTCCTTGAGCTCCGCGTCGCTCAGCAGCTCGTTGGTCTGCGAGCCATCACTGTATACATAGGTTGCAGGCGCGGGATAGTAGTCGCCGCCAAGCGGTATGTCGACCGTTTCTGTCGCATTGGCAGACGCCTGATACATGAGCTTGTTGTCACCCGTCCAGCTGCCGGCCGTCTTGGTGTCAACCGTCTCGCCCTTGCCGTTATAGATGCTTGCGGCCTTGGAGTACTTGCTGCTTGTGATAAAGCGGTAGCCCTGCATTTCCGCAGACAGAGCCTCCTTGTCGCTCGCATCGGTAATGGAGGTGACGAATGCGGGCAGAATCTGCGCGCGATCGTTTATCGACGCGCCAGATGGAACGGTCAGGCAGCGCGGGGTCATATTATAGTAGAACTTGAGGAACTGCTGCCGGATGTTCCCATCCTCATCGTATACCGGCGTAAAGGTGGTTGCCGTATACTCTTCCTTGGTCAGCGTTTGCACGAGCTGATCCTTTTTACCGTCTACCGTATCCAGCTCAAACACGTTGTTCTGATTTACCGCGCCATCGAGCTGGCCATTGCCATTCATATCGATATAATGCTCAATGCGGCCAATAATCATCGTCATGCTGCTGGGAACAGAGACGTAATCCTTATTATAATAGGTAAACGCCAGTGTGCCCATGCCGAACGACGAAACCGGAATTGGGATATCCGCATTGCCGTTGTACTGCACGCCGTTCAGCAGGATTTGATCCTCGGCAGGCAGTCCGAAGTTAATGGAACGGACATTGTCCTGCGCCAATGCAGAGGTCAGCACCGTATTATCCGCACTGAAATCCGCTTGGGTCAGGGTCTTTGTTGTCTGTGTAAACTTGCCGTTACCGGACTTATCCGGAACCGCATAAGTGATTTTCACTTTGGACGTGTTCCAGAAATCCGAGATAGTTTTGCCGATTTTGGTGTCGTCCATCGTCAGGCCGTCTTCCTTGCGGGGCACCGAAGGACGAACATCGATTGCAATCTTCTGCGAACGGTTCAGCACAACATTGACTGTGTACTGATCGGACAGGCTCAGTGTGTTGGCTCCTGCGCCCGTTGCAAAGGTCTTTCCGGAATCCGCTAAAATGTTCAGGTTTGCCGAGCGATCGACCGTGCCGGAAGTAACCTTTGTACCGTTCGAGCTGCTCAGATAGACAGCCGAGCCGGTATTCACGTCCTTGGTTGCATAGGAATAAGTTGCCCATTGAGGCGCACTCAGCGAAAGCTGCGTACCGATATACACCTGATTGGCGGCGTATGTGCCGCCCTTTCCTGCCGCAACCGAAATCACAGGTGCAATCTGTTGGTACAGTGCGGTCTGTTTCTCAGCGCTCAGCATATCGTCATCTGCCGTATGTACCTTGTATTGCAGCGGCTGGGTTAAATAGCGTCGCTGCGCACGCGCGCGAATATAAACCTCACCGTTTGGCGAGCCGGTATCCGCCCATCCCTTATCTGCAATACCCAGCGCCAAGAATATACCGGTAGCGCCCGCATTGACATCCCACGAGGCGTTTCCGTAACGCCAACCCGGTGTATCACGGAATGACATTTCAGGTTTTCCGGAGCCATGTGGAGCAATGCCGCCGCGCGCGGTTGTCCAGAAGGTTTCCAGCCAGTTGTAGTTGGTGCTCGCATAATATCTGGCGTAGACGTGATCAAACTGCTGGTCGAAGTTTGTAACGTTCTGTGTGGCCACTCTTGAGTAGCTGTTGTTGTCGCCAGTTACGTCTTCGACATAGAATCCGTAAAAGCCGCTTTCCTTATAACTCCCATTTGTAATGGTATAGTCCTTCATAGTCTGACCGGACCAGCCAGCTTTGTTAAGACCTTGCTCATTGTTTGTTCCCCAGTAATCGCTCATGCTGTCAAGGTCGGCGTAACTATTCCAGCCGCCGCCCGACAGCTTCAGCAGCGCCGTTGCGTCGTAGGTCAGCGCGCTCACATCGCCGCTGCTGCCGAATACGGCTTCAACCGGCGTGTCCTCGCCCTGCGGCACAGGCGTCGCGGTCACAACCTCGTCCGTCGCTTCCGCAATGGCGCTCTGCGTGGTCTCGGTATCGCCCGAAACATCGTCGGCCTCGGGCGTGTACAGCATGGTCGCGAGGTTGGTTTCCTCGGCCACGGCCGTATTAAAGAGCTTGACCGTTGCGGTCCCCGCATTGATCGCAGTCTCTTCGCCGCCGCCCTTGGCATTGTCGAGCACAACGGTGAACGTTTTGTTCGCCTCTGCCACGGCCGCACCGTCATTGATGAGCGGTACGTCAATGGTCATTTCATCCATGTCGGCCGCAAAATACAGCGTGCCGCTCGTGGAGGAATAATCCTTGCCGGCGATTGCCGTACCGTCCACCGTGTGGTAATCCACGGTTGCAACATACTGCAGTGCTCCCGTGCGCTTGACCTTGAGCGAAGCAGTGCCGGCAGCCTTGTCGACAGTCAGGTCGCTCGTCTCAAATGCGAAGTAACTTGGCAGCACCTTATCGTTATCCTCAATACTGACGAGCATGGTGTTTGCCGCATCATACAGTTCGCCGCCCTTGCACGAATCAATTTTCATCGTGACAAGCTCAACGTTCTCGGAAATCGCATCATCGGTCGGTGTAATGCGGATTTCCTTGATCCATTCGCCTTCGGCAAAGGTCATATAAAACTCATACGTATCAAATTCGCCGTCTTTTAACTCAAGCGTGTGGAAGCTCTGCTCCGGATTGAGTTCCAGATCCTCCGGCACTTCCTTTGCGGTATTATCCTCCGCAACATATGCGATGCCGCCATACGAGGTCGTGCAGTACTGCACGCCGCCTACCGTATAAATGCAGCGGAAGTCGCTTGCCGCAACGGCCTCATTGTCTACATCAAGCGTGCGTTCTGTCCCCTCAACATCCTGCCAGCCGCTTGTGCTCAGTGCCTGCCAACGGTAGCTGTCCGCATCGACATCGGCGGTCAGCACAGTATGTCCGTAAACAATCTCGCCCGCCTCGTCGGTAGAATTTTCGGTGGACTCCTCTGCTACCGTAGAGACTGTCACCGCTGTTTCGGGCGCTTTAGGCTGCTCATCGTAGCCATACGCCTGATAATCGGTAATGGGCAGGCTGTCCTCTACCTCGACGGTAAAATCCTTGGTGCCTGCCGCATTGGCATAGCTGTATGTACCGTCGTCCAGTTCGGTCACGACCGGAGACAGCGTCAGCGCAATCTGCGCCTTGCCCTTGGTTCCGCCCAGACGATAAACCTGAATCGTCTGCGCTTTGGCCCCCTCCGCCGTGCTCAACTGACTACTGTGGAACGCAAACGTACCATACGGGAAGGTTTCCTCCCACGATTCATCCGCAGTAATCGTATTGCCGTTGCTGTCTGTCAGCGTTACGCCCTTAGCGCTGCTGGTATCCATCAGCACCGCCAGCGCCGGCGTTGTGATATTGGTCATCAGAATGATGACCAATATCAGACTGACCATACGCGCAAAGACCTTTTTCCTGCTATCCATGTAGTTCCCTCCTTTTAGTTAGGTGTCAAAACCGCCGCATTGAAACAGAATATGTGTTTCCCGCTCAGGGTAAACCGCTAAAATCCGGTGACGAGACTCACCACCTCGTCAAATGATAATTCGCAAGCGCCCGGCCAGCGCACAAATAGTCCATCTGTCTCGGCCCGCTCCCATACCGCAGGATTTTTCAGCTCCATAAACCGCACCTTGGGCAGCATCCTGTCCATATTCAATAGTACGCTGTTGCCGCTGGTGAATTCCACCCGCAGCGTATAATCCTGTAACGTCTGGACTGCTTTGATGGGTCTCTCCTTCATTTTCTGCTTCCCTCCTTCAAAAAAATATGACGATCTATCGTATCCATTGTACGATAGATCGTCATATTGCACACTGACCCTTAGGTACAGTTCTTCTTTTTCGTCAAAAAAACCGTTCAAGCTGCTTCCGTTTGTTCTTTACTCCATCAATATTCAGCTTGCTGAACACCTGATTCAAATGGAACTTCACCGTGCGTTCGGTGACAAACAGCCGCTCCGCAATCTCGCGGTTGGTCAGCCGAGCTGCGGCCAGGCGCGCCACGCCCAGTTCCGCCTCGGTCAGGCCGCAGGTTTCGGGCGCTGCCTGATCCGACGATGCGCTCCGTTCCCGGCGCAGCGTCCGCATCAGCCGTTCCACCGCATCGAAACAGCTCATTTCACCCGCCTCAGCCGCTTCACGGTATAAGTGCTGCAGTAAATCGCTCATCTCGACAAAGGGTATGAGCGAATCGTCAGGCTCGGCGATTGCCGCCGCAATGCGCAGCTGCTGCATCGCCGCCTCCCGCTTGTGGAAGAATTCATAGCCCGCGCACAAGTAAAGGTGCTCATACAGCTCATCCTGCAAATTGGGATAAATCCGCATGATACGCAAAACGTCATCCTTGGCACTGATCAGCTCCCCAAACTTCTCTTGCTGCACGAGCACACGGCCGTAAACCATATGCAGCATCGGCATGGCCGGAAAGAGAACGCGCGCATTTTGCAGCTCGCCCGCTGCAATCCATTCGGGAATTTCATCGCACATATTTAGCTGCGCATAGACAAACGCCTCGCACAAATCCAGCGTGTGCAGCAGCATATACTGCCGCGCGGCAGAAAAACGCTCTCGTTCCATATCCGCAAGCGCACGGATACTTTCCACATTTCCGACAAGCGCACACATCCGCATCTGCAAAAAAACTGCCGTCAGGTGAATGCCCCACTGCTGCTCGCTTGCCGCGCGATAGCGCGCCTGATGAGTCAGCAGCGTAGCCTCGCGCAGCTTGCCGCGGTAGAAATACCACTCTGCCTCCATGGAGGCCTCCGAGCCATAGCCGTGTTTGCCCGAAACGCTGTAATAATGCGGCATAGCAGACTTTATAATCTGCACCTCTTGTTCCATTTGCCCCGAAATCCGGTGGAACATATGTAAAACAGAGGGGGCGCCAAATGTCCAGGTGCCGGTGGACTTGAGGCATACGCTTCTGCGGCTCATGATTTGCTCCGCGCGCTGATGATGAAGACTCATCTCGCCGATATTGTTATAGGACATAAAGCTCAGCAGAATCTCATATTCACCGGTATAATTATTCCGTTCCTGCTCCGACAAGCGCTCATCCTTCTGCACATTTTCCAACATGCGCTCAAGCACTTTTACGCATTCCTTGCGCTTATTAAAGGTAAACAGCCGCCGCGCATAAATCAGCATCGCCGCATGATGTTTGGCGAGCAATGCATCCGGACAGTCGCGAAACCACTTGTCCATTTCCTGCTGATGCGCGGCGTTCAGATTATCCGCAAAATCCAGTTCAATCGCCGTGAGCAAACTCTCAAAATCCCCACCGGCATAAAAATACGGAAGCGCAGTAACATAATCGCCCTTCTCCGCGTACCACTTTCCCGCCCGTACGCGATAGCTGTTTTGCTGCTCAACGGGTAGTTCTGCAAACAGGTTCCGGATATATTCGAGCAACAGCTGATGAAACCGATACTCCCCCGATTCTTCCCGATAAGTCAGAAAGCCGTTGTTGTTCTGCGCCTGAATCAGCATGCTGCGGCTGTCGTCCTCGCCCCAGATTGCACGGGCAAGCGGGTGCGTAAACGCCGGCACTACACTAAGCGCCGTAAAAAACTTTTTTTCCCGCGCGCTGAGCGGCTGAAACAAGACGCACCCCATCATTTGATGAATGCTGCCCAGCTCCACGAACATCCCGGTCTCTACATAGGCAATCAGATTGAGGTAAATAACCGATATCCATCCATCGCTGGCTTCATACAGTTCCTCACATTTCGGAGCAGGCAAATCAATATCAAACGATTTAAAATAGGCTGCGATTTCCTCGGGCTGCAGCGCAAAATCCTGCGCATTGATGCAATGAAGCCGATCGCCCAGCCAGATTAAATCCTCCAAACGTATGACCGCACGGCGGCTGGCCAGTACAAGATGCAGGTTCTCCGGCATGTCACGTACCAGCGTGCAAAGCAGGTCATATACTGCATCGTTTGCCACGATATGATAATCATCAATCAGCAGCATCACCTGCCGACTGTCCGGCTGCTCCCGCATCATCCGGTGAATCATCCGCATAAAATCATCGCGCTCTAAATCGCCGCTCGGGAAGCCCATTGCGGCAATTTCGTCTGCATATTGTGAAGAGACAGTGCGCAGCACATCCACCAGTGATGCCCAGAACGCCTCTTGCGAAGCAGAATAAACCGAGATCCACAGCGCCAGACAATCTTCCCGCACCCGCGCCATATACGCGCGCAGTGCGGTCGTTTTTCCGTAGCCACCCGGCGCGACCAACGTAGTCACTGCATGCTGTGCAATGGCATCCAACTTCTCAACCATCCTCGGAGTAAAAAACTGTACCTGGAGATTGCGCTTAGACTCGCTTGCCATTGACTATGCCCCCTGTTTTTCAGTCTGCTGCTCCGCTGCAGCGAAAACTGTCACCTAACCCTTCTCCTTACCGCCCCAGTAAATAATATCCATTATACCATATTCCGCCCATGATATGAAAGCCGTTTTCTTGACATTCTTCACAAAAGGCACCACGAAGGCTGTCAAGCCGCGCAAATTCGCGAATAGTCTCCGCGAAAAGCAGGCTTTTGTGCACCGCATTGTGTCGGTGACAAAAAATTTGCGTTCTCGACAATATAGGAATAACATGGTAATCTATTGGTGGTATTAATAAAAACGTAGAGGTGACCACTATGCTGCGCATTGCCATCTGTGACGACACGCCGGACGAACTGCAGACCATCGCCGCGCTGACAAAAGCGTACCTTGCTGTGCATCATCCGAATGCTTCTGTTCGGACGTTCTCCCATCCGGATGCACTGCTCACTGCGTGCGAAACTGAAACCTTTCACATTTATCTGCTGGACATGGTCATGCCAATGGTCAGCGGGTTGGAGTTGGGCCGCAGCATCCGCCGCCTGAGCACTGACGCGCAGATTATCTTCATCACGACCGAGCGGAGCTTTGCACTGGACGCCTATTCGGTCAACCCCCTGCACTATCTGCTCAAGCCGGTGAACGCGGATGCCCTCTCCGCCGCACTGGCGCTGGCTGCCGAAAAGGTGGATTGCGGCAGGGAGACCACCGTCACCATCAAAACGCATGACGGCCTGCACACCCTGTCCGCAGACGCGATTGTCTGCTGTGAATATGTGCGTCATATCGTTGTCTACACGTTGATCGGCGGCAAACGGGTGGAAACTGTCACCCTGTCCGGCAGCTTTGCGGCGCACATCACACCGCTGCTGCAGGATCGCCGGTTCATTCAGCCGCATGCCGCCTTTGCAGTCAACATGGGCTGCGTGGAACGGCTGTCCAAAGACGGCTTCACGCTGCAAACCGGCGTTTTTGTGCCGGTTTCGGGCAAGCAGTTTACCGCGGTGCGCAGCGCCTATATGCGTTACCGCTTGGGGGAGGAATAAGCATGGAGTTTTATGATATTCTTCGCTCGCTTACCACAAACGTCATGATGTCCGCGCTGCTCTTTACCCTGGCGCAGCCAAAATACCGCAAATGGACGCTTTGGACGGCGCTGAGCGCAATCGCATTACTGGATTTGGCGATGAACGTGTTTTTCTATCTGCGGAACGACTACTCGGCACTGGCTGCTGCGGACATCCTCTTTTTCATCCTCGTAGGTGCCGCCGTCAAACCGCTGTTTCGGGAAACGCTGATGCAGTGGCTGTTCAACTGTTTCACCGCTATGAACATCTATGCCATTGCCGTGATTATCAGCTACCACCTCTGTGATTTCTTTCCGCACCCGTATTATGCCATTACCATGCTGCGGGCGCTGCTGTTTGCCGCCGCCATCCTGCTGTTTCGGAAGCGTCTGCGTCCGCTTTACCGTCAGGCTGCGGAGCATTGGAGTGTCTATTTGTTTGTATCCGTCGGCCTGTTTATGAATTTCGCGTGGTACTTCGTTGGGGGCGACAATGTGGAGCAAATGCTCACGGATCAGGTCGTTCCGCTTGTGCTGCTGATTGTGCTGGTGCTGCTCGTATACCTTTCCATCTTTCTCTCCCTGCACAAGACGCTGCGGGAAACCGCATTGCGGGAGGAAAACCTGAAAATGCAGTCCGAGCGGGAGCTGGTTCGCCAACGGCTGACATTGATGGATGAGGCAGTGCGGCAAATGAGCGTGGTGCAGCACGATCGGCGTCACTTTAACCACACGCTCTCCTACCTGCTGCGGGAGGGTGAGACCGCGCAGGCCATTATCCTGCTTGACCGGCAGACCGAATCGCTCCCGCAAAAACCCCAGACCTACTGCGAGAATGTGTCGGTGAACGCCGCCGTGTCCTATTATGCGGAGCAGGCCAAACGGCAGGGCATCCGCTGCGATATTCGCCTGAACATCTCACAGACACCGGGCGTAGACGAGTTGTCCCTTGCCATGGCGGTATCCAATCTCATGGAAAATGCCATTCATGCGGTCTCCGCCCTGCCGGAGGAGCAGCGGACGCTTCGCTTTACCGCCGTGGACACCGGCCAACTGCTGCTGGAGCTGACAAACCCCTATGCCGAAACGGTTACACTGGACGAAAACGGTCTGCCAACCGCCCGAGCGGAGGGGCACGGCCGGGGCACGCAAAGCGTTGCGGCCTTCGTGAAACGCTGCGGCGGCGAGCTGGTCTACCATGTTTCGGACGGCGTTTTTAAGGTGCAGCTACTGCTGTAAAATCACGCCCCGAACCGTTTGTCAAGAGAAACATCTTTCCAAATTGACAACATTAAGCATAAAATCAAGCCTTTCGAGCAGAAAATACGCGCTCCCTTCTCTTTCGTGCTATCCTCATCGCAGGAACTCACAAAAGAGAAGGGAGCGTTTTTTTGATGCCTCAAACCGCAAGACGGCAAACCGACCAGCCGCTCACCGCGCCCAATACAGACGGCAATGTGTGGCCGGGACAAAGCTGCCCGGCGTTCACACCGCGAGAAGGGTGCCATCCGGAAACAAGAGAGTGTTGGTACTGTCAACATGCGGACTTCCATCTGTACAGACCGCGTGCGTTGGACGTAGGCGTGTGCTATTGGCCGAAAAAAATACTCGATTGAAAGAGGGAAAATATATGAAAAAGAGAATTTTAAGCATGGCGCTGACGGTGTGCATGGTACTATCCCTGCTGCCCACCATGACAATACCCGCAGGAGCGGCGGGGGCGATCGTGAGAGACGAAGCAAACCTAAAATTGGCGCTGGCTAACAGCAACACGGACACAATTATTCTTTCAGGGTCGATTACCCTTACAGGAACGCTCACAGTTAGCCGCGACGTTACGCTTTCCTTGGGCGGGAATACGCTGACGGGCGCCGCAGGGGCGGACGCCGCCAACGGAACCACAGTCGATGCCGGAGCGGGGGGCACGGTAATCACGGTTGCCGCTGGCACTCTGACCGTTTTAGGCGCCGGCAGCATTGTTGGCGGTCAAGGCGGCATAGCGAACAATGCATACAGCGGCGGCGCGGGAGGCAACGGTATAACGCTCACCGGCGGCAGCCTGATCGTCAAGGACGGCGCATCCGTTTCCGGCGGCCAAGGCGGTATCGCCATGGGTACCGCCTCATTTTCCGGCGGCGCAGGCGGCGACGGTATCAATGCCACCGGCGGTAGCCTAACCTTTACAAGCGCCACAATCAAGGGCGGCTGGGGCGGTTCGGCCAACGGCACGTCCATCGGCAGCGCCGGCACTGCCGGAAAGGGCGGTAACGGCATTTATACCAAGAATATCGGCGCATTTACCGTGACCAACTCCGTCATCAACGGTGGAACAGGCGGCGGCGTCGGCAGTGCAAATCGTTCCCTGCTTGCCGGAGGAGAAGGCTTGCGGCTGCTGGAGAACTCTCCTGTAACCCTTTCCGGAAGCTGCACGGTGACAGGCGGAACAGGCGGAATCGGCAACTCCAGATCCGGTCAGGGCGCTCATGCCATTAACAGCGCCAAGACTGTGACCATCGATACCGGCTCCAACGGTAACACAACCATTACCGGCGGCAATGGCGCAGGCATTGGCGTTCATGGCAGCGTAAGTGTCACAGGCAGCGGCAGCACAACCATCACCGGCGGCAATGGCGGACAATACGACAACTATTATCCCGGATGGGGCATCTACGAAAACCTGACCGTCGACTCTACCGCCACGGTATATGTATCCGGGGGCTATAGCGACAGCACGTTCAAGCCGGGCGTCATTGGCGCGATTACCGCCGCGAGCAGCCTGATTCAGGACAGTGACGACAATAAAACCTATACGACCCTAACAGGTACCACCAGCGCAAAGCGCTATGTGCGTGTGCTGCCGCTGTACGCCATCACCGCGAGTACATCCACCAACGGCAGCTACACCGTCAATGCAGACGGCGCTGCGGTCACGAAGGCCGCCCCGGGTCAGACCGTGAGTATTTCCGACACACCAAGTACAGGGTTTGAGCTGTCCGCCATCACCGTCACCAAAACCGGGGACACAAACACGGCGGTAACGGTTAAGGACAAGGCCTTTACCATGCCGAATTATCCTGTGAGCGTGACGGTCACGTTTGCCCGCAAGGGCTATGAGGTTTCCGGCACGGTGAGCGCCGGCACCTCCGGTGCAAGCGTTTCGGGCATTACGGTGAATCTGTATGAAAAGACAGACACAACCTTTCAGACCTCCTTCGGCAGCGGCACGACCGACTCGAACGGAGCATATAAAATCAGCGAAAAAGCGCCCAACGGCGACTATGTTGTGCGTGTGGCGGCAAGCTCCGGCAACTATGCCGAATCCGCTGCCGATGTGACGATAGTGGACGCAGCAGTCACTGCTGCCAACATCACCCTTGCCACGCTGACCACAAAGAGCATTGCCCTAAAGAGCACCAATCACAAAACCGCCTATATTGTGGGTGATACATTAGATGTGTCCAACCTGACAATCACGGTTACGCGCAGCGACGATTCCACCTATGACAAGGCTGTCACCGCAGGTATGGTATCGGGCTTTGACTCTACGGCAGCGATCGCCAGCCAAACCCTGACCATCACGTTAGATGGCAAAACAACAAGCTATGCGATTTCCATCTCCAAGAAAACACCGACCATCGACGATTTTACTTACAGCAAGAACCCGAAGACTTATAACGGCTACCCGCAAGTTGTCACTATGACGACGAGTGCCGCCATGGGTGATTACAAGGTATATTATACGGGGACAAGCGGCACGACCTATGCAAAATCCGAAACCGCGCCAACTCTGCCGGGCACCTACGCTCTGGAGATATCCGTAGTTGGCAATGATAATTACTACGCCGCTGTGCTGGACGCGGGCACCTTAACCATCAACAAGGCTAACCCCACGGTTACGCTGGCAAGCTCCAAGCTCGCCTCAATCTACGAGGATGAAGTAACCTTCACCGCCACTGTTGCCTTCACTGGCGGCGCGGTACCCACCGGCAAAGTTACCTTTCAGGACGGCAATGCGGATCTTGCAACCGTCACGTTAGACAGCAACGGCGTTGCCACGCTCAAAAAGAGCGATTTGACTGCAGCGACTCATCCCATCACTGCGGTTTACAGCGGCGACAGCAATTACAACGAAAAAACCTCCTCGGCGGTTTCGCAGGGCGTCGTCAAACGTGCCATGGTTTTCACCATCGCGGGCACGGAGCAGACCTACGAAAGTGGTGTGGCAAAGACCATTACTCTCGACAAAACCGGCTCCAAGCTGACGGCGGATGCTTTCAATATTCAGTATTACCGCGTGGATGAAAACGAGGGCGTACTTGCCAGCACCACCCCGGTATCAAAAACTGTGGCGGCGGGGCAGTATCTCTATGTCATCAGCTTTAAAAGCACGCAGACCAACTATGAAATCGCCCGGACATACAGCGTCGGCAGCAGCACAGCTTTGCCCGCCAGCGCAAGCTATGATAACGTGGGCTACCTGCTGATCAAGGCGGGTGCGTCTGACCAGCAAAAGCCCATCAGCTTCAAAACCGGCGTGGTAAACATGCTAACTACGGACACGACCTATCAAAACGAGCTGACCAATGAAAACGGCACCACGCCGACCTACGCCAGCAGTGAAAAAAGCGTGGCCACAGTTGCCGGAGACGGCACAGTGACCATTCTCAAAGCCGGCAGCGCCACCATTACGGCTACCTCCACAAAGAGCGGCACCACTCCGGTGTACGCCAGCTACACGATCAACATCTCCAAAGCGCCGGTCACCGTGACTGTACAGGACAAGAGCGTTACCTACGGCGATGCTTCTCCTTATACCGACGCGGCGCAGCTCACGTTCTCGCCAGCAATTACCTCGGATTACGATGCGACCGGCCTGACCTTCTCCGGCTATACCGCAGGCAAGGGCGTGAACACCTATGACATTAGCGCCAAGGGGGTGACCTCGGAGAAGTACGTATTCACCTATGTCCCCGGCACGCTGACCGTCACTCAAAAGGCACTGGGCGTGGACGACTTGACCTTTGCCGCCAACCCCAAGGTCTACGACGCCGCCACCACAGCTACCGGCAGCGTAACGGTGAAATCCACCGCGTTGGTGGGCAGTGACACGCTTGGAGTCGGCTTTACGGTAAAATTTGCAGACGCGAATGTCGGCAACAGCAAGCAGGTAGACTTTACAAACTTGTCCCTCACCGGCGGCAAGGCGGACAACTATAAGCTTACGACAGCCACCGGGACGGCCACCGCGAGCATCACCCCCGCCTCCGTGACCGTGGTGTGCCAGAACAGTACCGTGGCCTATGACGGCAACGTGAAAACCGCCGCCGTCTCCGCCTATGTGGACGGCAAGCTGTTTACGAATTACGACGTAACCTACAATGGGTTAACCGCAGCTCCCAGAGACGTGGGCGAATATACCGTCGGCATTGCGCTCAAGGATGCGGTAAATTACACGGTTACGCCGTTCACCGCCAAGCTGACCATTTCCAGCGCGGCACAGGACTCGTTTGAAATCGTCGGCGTACCCGATACGGTGACCTATGGCGATGGGAACTTCACCCTGTCCGCGCAGGGCAATACCACCGGCAGCACCGTCACCTATGCCGTGACGGGCGGCGACGCGGTCAGCATCAGCGACAGCACCGTCACCATTGTGAAGCCCGGCACCGTGACCATTACCGCCACCAGCAAACTGGACGGATACAAGGACAAAACCCGCACCATCACCTTCACAGTAAAGAAAAAGCCTGTCGTGGTGACTGCAGACAATCAGGCCATGGTTTACGGCGAACCGTTCAGCAGCGTGGCCAACGTCTATACCACAGCGGGCACGGTGATCGGCAACGACGTCGCCGGCGAGGCGTCCTACACCACCACCTATACCCCTTCCAAGGGCGCGGGCAGCTACCTCATCACCCCGTCCGGCCTGACCTCGAACTACTACACCCTTACTTACGAGCCGGGAACACTGACCGTCAATCCCAAGACGCTGACAGAAGATGACTTCACCGTCACCGTTGCAAATAAGGAGTACGACGGCACCACCGCGGCTGACTTCACCGTC
The DNA here is from genome assembly GCF_951230135.1 of Butyricicoccus sp. Marseille-Q5471. Taxonomy (GTDB): domain Bacteria; phylum Bacillota; class Clostridia; order Oscillospirales; family Butyricicoccaceae; genus Agathobaculum. Next base: position 30,270 of record NZ_CATNVC010000004.1, read on the forward strand.
GCCGTCGCCGCTGTAGAGGGAGATCAGCTCACCGCAGTCTATACCGGCGGCTTCACCGACAAGATCGTGGCGGACTCTGCCGCAGCAAAATGCATCATCACCGGCGTTGGCGGCTCCAAGGCGGACAGCTATATCCTGAGTCCCACAACCATTGAAAAAACAGCGCATGCAGAAATCGCTCCGATGCCCATTACCTTCACCTTCGGCACGCATACTTATCTCTATGACGGGCAGCAAAAGGCCGTTATGGTGAGTGCAGTGGACAGCAAAAACCGCATATTCTCCGACTTTACGGTCAAGTATGACGGCAAAAGTGAAATTCCCAGAGATGTGGGCACTTATACCGTCACCGCAGAGCTGTCGGACGGTCAGAGCTATACCGTTAACGGTGAAAACACGGTGGAGTTGACCATCACCGAGGGCAATGTCGTGGTATGGGCTGCCGCCGGCACAACGCAAAAATATGACGGCAATCCCAAGGCGGTTACGCCGATGTCCGTTCCGGCCGTGCAAACCGCAGTGACCTATTACGCCATCACGGAGGACGGCGCGGTCGGCGATGTCATTTCAGAACCCACCGCCGTCGGCAAGTACCTCTATGTCATCACTCAGAGCGACCCCAACTATAAGATTGGAAACGAGGTCACCGTTGCAGCGGGCGATATGGTTGCCGAACTCACCGGTTCCAACTTCGGTGTGATGGAAATTGCCGAAAACGTACAGACACAGCCGGTATTCGCGGCCACCGTGGTAAACAAGACCTACGGCGACGATTCGTTCGCAAACGATATTGTCGCACAGGAGCCTGACGCGACCATCACCTATGCCAGCAGCGACGAGCAGGTTGCCACGGTCGAAAGCGACGGCCAAATCACGATTTTGAAGCCCGGCACGACCATCATCACCGCCACCTCGACCAAGGAAGGCTACGGAGATGTATCCACCCGGTTTGCCGTTCAGGTCGCGAAAAAGACGGTGACGCTGAAGCTGGATGAAAAGACCATCGTCACCTACAAGGGACTGAATTGGGTCGTGCCTTATACGGTGACCGGCGACGTCGCGGGCAATCCGCTCGAGGTGAGCGGGATTACCTTCACCTATACCGACCAGAGCGACTATACCAAGCACACACCGAAGAATGTAGGAACGTATCTGGCTTCCGCCCATGTCAGCACAGACAATGCGTACTACACCTCTACCGAAGCCACCGGATTTCTGCAAATTGATCCTGCTCCGATTGATGTCACGGCGGAGGATAAAACCGTCACCTACGGCGACGCGGCCCCCGGCTACACCGTGCGCTACACACTGTTGGGGGACGATGCGGTGAATGGCGTTTCACTGGACGGTACTGCAGAATTTGACTGCGTTTACAAGCAGTTTGACGATGTCGGTTCGTATCCCATCACCCCATCCGGCCTGCATTCTCCAAACTACAGCATTTCGTTTATCGGCGGCACGCTGACCGTCAACCCGAAGCCGGTTGCGCTAACCTGGAATGCCCCGCTGCGCCTGCCATACAACAGCGCCGAGCAGAGCATCACCGCAGCAGTTAGCAATGCCGTCAACAGCGATGTCGTTACGGTCACGGCCTATACGGACAACACCGGCAAGGATAAGGGCAGCTATACCGCAGAGGCAACCGCCCTGTCCAACGCAAATTACACGCTGACGGGTGGGAGCGCCCTCACGCAGGCATGGGAAATCACTGCCGTCACACCCGCGCTAACCCTTTCCAACCAATCCATAGCGAACACCGGCAAGGCGGTCGAAATCAGCGCGGCTCACATTCGCGGCGCGGGCGCGGATGGCGACATCAGCGCAAGCTACACAGTGCGCTACACCTATTATACCGATGCGGCCTGCACCCAGCCGACAACGGCCGCACACGGCGCGGCTGCCGATGGCGGTGCGCCCTCCGAGAATGGCACATATTATGTGAAGGCGTCCATTCTGGCCATGGGAAACTATGCAGCCGCGGAAACGACCGCGCAGCTTACCATCTACACGCCGTCCCACAGCGGAGGCGGCGGCAGTGTGGCAACCACCACGCCGGAAGTGACCCTTCCCGAGGTGATTGGCGGCACGGTAACCCTGCAGCCCGCGAAACCCGCAAAGGGCGATAAGGTGACTGTTACCGTAGTGCCGGACAGCGGCTTTACCGACGGCGGCGTGACCGTGACAGACAAGGACGGCAAGCCGATTTCCGTTACCAAAAATGCTGACGGCACATACTCCTTCACCATGCCCGGCGACGCCGTTACCGTCACCCCGAAATTCAACAAGGAAACCCGCGAAAATCCATTTGGCGATGTGCCAAACGATGCGTATTATCGTGACGCGGTGCTCTGGGCTGTTGCGCACGGTGTGACCGGCGGCACGGCGGACGGCATCTTTGCGCCGCACACCATCTCCACCCGCGCGCAGACGATAACCTTCCTGTGGCGAGCCATGGGCAGTCCCGAGCCGACAGCGACGGTCAATCCGTTTGCGGATGTCAGCAGAGATGCGTATTACTACAAGGCAGTCCTGTGGGCAGTCGAAAAGGGCATCACCGAGGGCACAAGCGAAACCGCCTTCAGCCCCGATGAAACAGTGACCCGCAGCCAGACCGTCACCTTCCTCTATCGCGCGGCGGGAAAACCTTTGGTAAGTACAGACAATCCCTTCGGTGACGTGGCCGATGACGCCTACTATGCAAACGCTGTCCTTTGGGCAGTGGCGCAGAAAATTACGGGCGGAACCGAGATGGACGCCTTCTCCCCCGCTGCAGGCTGCACCCGCGCACAGATTGTAACTTTCCTGTATCGATATCTGGGGCAATAACACACTAAGCACACATCAAAACGGTGGCTGTTCATCAAGAACAGCCACCGTTTTCATTTGATGCGGCGACGCTTATTCTGACACCCCACCAAAGCCATTTGGGGGACAAATATGGTGGCATTGATGATTCTCTCGAGCCATATAATGGATAGAAAAGCAAGTATGGGAGATGATTGCATGCCCGCAGCTGCCAAGCCCGTAAAAATTTCAGACGACACCCCCACCCCAAGCGAACTCAAGGCGATTCTCGCGCAGATTGCATGAGTTTTGACCGCCCGCTGCCCGAAAATCCGTAATCATCCTCCAAAAGCCAAGAAAGGAGAGCCATATGATTGCGATTTATACGCGGCAGTCGGTCGAGCGAGCTGATAGCATCTCGGTCGAGCAGCAGGCCGATTTCTGCCGGGCGGCGTTAACTACCGCGGAGCTGAACCGCGTTCGGGTCTATACCGACAAAGGCTTCTCCGGCAAAAACACCGACCGTCCCGCCCTCCAGCAGTTGGTGGCCGATGCCAAAGCCGGGCGGGTTGAAAAAATCCTTGTCTACCGGCTCGACCGCATCAGCCGCAGCGTGCACGACTTTACCGGTCTGTCTCAGGAGCTGACCGAACAGGGCGTGCATTTTCAGTCCGTGACCGAGGGCATTCTGCTCGATGACTCGCTCTCCGGCACGGTCATGGCGCAGATTATGATGGTCTTCGCGCAATTTGAACGCGAAACCATCCAGCGGCGTGTCACCGACAACTACTTCGCCCGCGCCAAAACCGGCATGTACCTAGGCGGGCTGCCGCCGTATGGCTTTGAAAAGGGCAAAACCATGGTGGACGGCAGACACACGGCATGCTATGTGCCCCACCCCGCGCAGTCCGTCATCGTCCGCCGGATGTTCGAGCGGTATGTGCAGGACGGTGAAACGCTGGGCACTTTGACGCGCTGGCTCAACGCTGCCGGATATCGCACCGCACGTGGCGGGTCGTGGAGCACGCTCCCGCTCGGACGGCTGCTGCGAAATCCCGCGTTTGTGCGTGCCGATGCGAAGGTTTACCGCTATTTACAGTCCAAGGGGGCAACGCTAAACGACCCCATCGAACGCTTTGACCAGTGTCACGGGTGTTACTGCTACGCACCGCTTTCATCCCGCAAAACACGGCCGACACAGAGCAAGTTTTCGGACATGTCCCACAGCTTCATTACGTGCGCGCCGCATGAGGGGCTTATCGATGCCGCGCTCTGGCTGCAAACACAGTACAAGCTCGACCGGAACAAGGCCTTGAAAAGCAGCGGCTCCGGCACGCACAGCTGGCTGTCCGGTCTGATGAAGTGCCAAAAATGTGGCTACGCCATTACGGTGGTCAACAAACCCAACGGCATGTCCGGCCACTACATCAACTGCGGCGGACACAAGCGCGGCAATGCCGTCTGTCCGGGACGAACGCAGGTGATGACGCTCGAGCAGATTGAATCGTCCGCCGAGCTGCGCCTGCTGGAGTACCTCGATGGCTATCGGAGCGTGCCGATGCAGGTGCAGCAGACGCAAAGCGCAGAGGGCAACCGCATTGAAATAGAGCTTGTGCGCTGCGAGGAGGACATCAAACGGCTCACGCAAAACCTCGCGCACATCACCGAGGTCGATGTCGTACATATCATTTCGGCGCAAATCCACGAGAGGAACCAAGCCCTGACCGCGCTGCAGGCCGAGCGGGACGCCTTGCTGTATGAGCGCGCGCCCTATGACTTAGAACCCTATTTTGAAGCGATTTTAACCGAGTGGCACGACTATACCATCCCTGAAAAGAAGAAAATCGCCTGCGCCGTCATTGAACAGGTAATTGTGGGCGACGGAGATATTGAGGTAGTCTTTCGCGCCGTGCGCGGTGACATCTGCCCCGTCTAACGTATGCCAAAACAAAGGGAGAACCCGGTTGGGTTCTCCCTTTGTCAGCGTTTCCGATAAATATCATACAGCAGCCGCAGACCAAGCACGACGGCAAGCAAATAACCGACCGCGCCGAGCGCCGGAATGCCAAACAGCTTGCCCTTCATATCGGTCGTGCAAATCAGGCTGGAACCGACCAACAGGCCGGTTGTAATGATTGCCAGAATCAGCTTATCCACCATGCGGTCAATGCGCCGCAGCGGCTGTTCCGAGCCGGTCAGCTCGAGATTGACCTTGGTCTGCCCCTTGACCGTCATCTTGAGCACGTCCGCCAGATAAGACGGAATATCCACCGCCTTTTTGAGCACATGCGCCGCGTGCACGCCTGCGTCCCGCAATTCCTTGCCCCAGTCTGCCCTGCGAAAGGCCTCACCCGCGAGATGCCCCGAAAAGATGCGAATAAAATTAATCGACGGACTCGTCCTGCTGAGCACGCCTTCGATGGTCAGCACGCCGCGCGCGAGCATGCTCAGTCCGGGCGACAGTCCGATATGATAGCGATTGAGCACATCGGTCAAATCCCGCAGCACCTCGCCCAGATCGAGGGCGGCAAACTCAGCCGAGCCGTATTTCGAAACAAACAAATCAATATCACTGTACAACGCAGCATGGTCGATTTCCCCGCGGCGGATGCCGAGCGACAGCGACACATCCTTTAAGGCGCACACATCGCCTGCAACAAACGCACTGACCAACTGTCCGAACAGCTGCCGGTCGCGGCCGGACAGCTCGCCCATCATGCCCAAATCAAGCCAGACAATCTGCCCGCCGCGCACCACCAGATTGCCCGGATGCGGGTCCGCGTGGAAAAATCCGCTTTCCAACACCTGCTGCGCGTAGCTTTCCGCGAGCTTTTCGCCGATTTCCGCTAAATCATACCCCTGCTGCGTGAGCATGCTCAGATCGTCAACCGGAATGCCGTCCACATATTCCATCACGAGCACATGCCGCGTGGTCAACGCACGGTGCACCTGCGGGCAGGCGGTATACACAATGCCCTTGTTTTCCCGAGTGAAGCGCTCAATATGGTCAGCCTCGACAATGAAATCCATCTCCTGCTGTGCGGCGACCCACATTTCGTCGATGATGGTGCGCAAATCGTCCGGCGCGCCCTCGCCCGTCACGACCTTGAGCATCGAAATGGCGCGGCGAATGAGCGTAATATCGCGCGACATGGTTTCATAAATCCCGCTGCGCTGCACCTTGACCGCAACGATTTCGCCGTTGCATAGCATCGCCTTATGCACCTGCGCTATTGAGGCCGATCCCAGTGCCACAGGATCGATTTCGGCAAAGATTTCATCGTACATTTCGCCGTATTCTTCTCGCAGCAGGCGGGTTACCTCATCAAACGGCATGGGCGTGACCTCGGTGCGCAGGTTTTTCAATTCGTCACAGTATTTGCGCGGGATAAGGTCAGCACGCATCGAGAGGATTTGACCCAGCTTGATGAAGGTAGGCCCCAGTTCCTCCAAAACGGTGCGCAGCTTGCGCGGATCGAGTCCGTGTACCACATCGCTGCGGCGCAGCACGCCGAATATCTCCGACAGGCGCGAGGGATGGGCGGTTTTAGCGTCTTTCATGATGCTCTCCTAATAAAAGCCGCGGCCCTCCCGTGAGGGATGGCCGCGGTCAGGTGCGGTATCTTACACTTCTTCGCTCCGGTCGAGCGCGGCGAGCTTTGCGCGCAGCACGGCAAGCTCCTCCTGCGACATGGAATCCATACGCTTTGCGATTGACTCCGCGCTGTCGTCCAGATCGAACACGTTCTTCACCGTCTTCTTGGCGTTGTGCTTCAGTTCTTCGTTGAGCACCTTGCCCTGCTCGACGGTCAGCTGACCCTTTTCAACCAACTTATCAATCATTTCACCCGATTTTTCAGCAGTCACCGCGACCGCGCCCACGCCGGCCAAAAAGATCTTCTTTAAATCATCGCTAAATTTTTCAATCATATCGGTCACCTCGTTTTCTTACTCGGAATCACCTTACTACACCTTTAACTTACCACTTTTCACCTGATTTTACAACTGCTTTTTAAAATTAACAAAGAACCCGCGTCCCCTTTTTCGGAACGCGGGCTCTTTTAGTTTATGCGTTTTGCAGTGTCTTATGCGTCGTACGCTGCTGCCGCGGTTGCCCACTGGGTCTCAAGCTGACTCCAATCACGCGCGGGCGTAATTTCGGTCCACTTTTCGTACTCAGTCGGGGTTGCGCGATCATAGTCATGCGAGTTCGTCGCTTCCTGCACTGCTGCATAGTGCCATGCAGTAGTCGGGTTATCCGGCCAAACCGTCATATCCTTCAGCATACCCTCTGCCTTCACGCGGCGATCAAGCACGTTGTTAACGAGCGTCATCGCTTCGGCGCGGGTGATGTATGCATCCGGACGGAACGTGCCGTCGGGGTAGCCCGAAATCCAACCCTTCTGCGCTGCGCGGTTGATATAATCTGCCGCCCAGTGGCCGGAAATGTCGCTGAACATATTGTCGCCAACATACAGCGAAGAGTCAAAGCGTGCTGCGATAGCTGCAAACTCCGCGCGGGTAATCGGCGCATTGGGACGGAACGTGCCATCCTTGTAGCCGTTGAGAATACCTGCGCTGGACATGGTCGAAACTGCATTGTTCGACCACAGTGCAGAGGTAACATCCTTAAAGGTGTTAACAGAGCTCCATGCCTTGATGCGGGACTCATCGGTCAGCAGACGGAAGAAGATGGTTGCAACTTCCTGACGATCGATGTTTGCATTCGGACGGACATTGCCATCCGGATAGCCGATGACATACGCGAAGTGATCGTCCTTGTTCAGGCCCGGATCAAGAGGAATCTCATTTTCCGGAATAGTGGGATCACCGCCGCCGGAGCTGCGTCTGTTATAGTTGAAGGTAATCTTGTAGGAACCTTCATTGACAGGCACTTCTACCACCTGCTGCTGGCCGTTCACATTCTCGCCGCCATTCATGGATACATCCGTGCTCAAATAACGAATGCGGGAAATGCCAAAGAAGCCGGTGTTCATCGAAGCCGTCGCCGACTCGGTCAGCGTTGCAATCGACTGCGCTGCATCAAACTGAGCGTCATAGCCCGAGCGCTGATGCCATACGGCAAGATCGAAGGGCACGTAGTATACACGGATGACTTCATTATCCTTGGTTAGGGTAAAGTCGTGCTTCGAATCCGTTATCACGGACATGGCCTGCGGCTCGTCAGCAACCGCTTCGCCCTGTACATAACGCAGGAACTTGTAACCCTGCGTAATCTTGCCGGCGGTCTGCTCTTCTGTCAGCAGAACTGCTGCATCGAGCGGAAGCGTTGCAGTAAACTGCGGCTCGGTCTCATTGACCTTGAGATACAGATCGCTGCGAGTATCTACCAGCTTCTGATTGGTGCCATTCTGGTTCATCGTGTAGATTTCAACGCTGTACTTGAACTTGTCGGAACGCCACTGCGCGGTCAATTCCTGATTGGCCGTGACAGTATCCGCAAGCTCCTTATCAAAGCCGTTGAATACATAGCCTTCGCTCGGATTCTTCTGCACAAGCAGCTTGCCGTTAAGTGTTTCGCCGAACCACTCGCTCAGCTTTGCGCCATAAGGAATATTGGTGAATACAATGCTGCCATTTTCCTTCGTGCCCTTTGCGCCTTCGCCCAAATCGAGCGTGCCATGGTCGCCCGGCTTATAGGTTACAGTGAAGCGGTGGAGCGGGTAGCGGACGAGCATCTTGTTGTTGCTTGCCTGCACGGTATAGGTGGCAGGAATTACGGTTGCATCCGCCCACTTGTCAGCACTGGGCAGGTGGAAGGTGCTGCCGGACTCGTTGATGCCGGCGGCCAGTGCGGGCTTCTTGGCTGCAATGTAGCCTTCAATTTCCGCCTTGGTCAGCGTATCGCCAACGTACTTTTCGACGATGGTCACGCCATTGTCAGCCTCATATGCAGTTTCCGAACCGTTCACAGTCTCGGTCTGGAAGTAAAGCTGAACCGGAACCTTTGCTTCTACCACATCGGTTTCCGTGTTGTCCTGCTTCTCCTTGCCTTCGGCCACACCTACGGCAGTGTTGGAAATCTTCTTGCCTGCATCTGCTACAGCGACTGTGTAGTCATAGGTCACGATTGCCGTCGTTCCTACAGGGAGGTCAAAGACCAACGCATTATCTGCGCCTACCGTTGCTGCTGCCGCATCCGCATTGCCGATTTTAATCTTGAGATTGCTCATCTGGCTCAGATTGTGGTTGATACCGCCGATTACCATGGCATCGGTCAGCTTAAAGCCATCCAGTGCCTTGTCGCCGGTGTTAACGACCGTTACCGTGTAGTGCACGGTATCGCCCGCGCGGAGCGTTGTATGGCTGCCGCTGCGTTCGATTGTTGCAGTCTTATCAACCGTAAAGTTCGGGGTGTAATCCGGGGTAAAGGGATCGGTTTCGTCCTTGCCCTCAATCTTACCGTCGCTAACCGTTGCAGTGTTGACCAGTGCCTTGCCTGCGTCCGTTGCCTTGACAACATACTCAGCGGTAAAGGTCTTTTCACCTGCAACAGCCAGATCAAACCGGGTGCTGTCTGTGACTGCCGTCGCACCATCATAAACGGTGACGCCGGTCAGCGCAGTGCTGCCTGTGGTCAGTGCATCGGTCAGCTTGAGGTCGGTCAGTGCCAAATCGCCGGCATTCGTAACCTTGATGGTGTAAACAAGCTTATCGCCTGCCGAAGCCTTCAGCTCTGTTTTATCGGTCCAGTTGCCTTCCGTCAGGTTCTGCACCTTGGTCAGCGATTTTTCAACCGTAATCTTATGGTACAGTGCCTTGAGGGTCAGCGGCTTGTCGGTGGTCGCCTTGCCGTCTGTGAAGGTGAACTGGTTGCCGACCGAGCCGTTTTCAACCACATACCAGCCCGCGAAGGCAAATCCGTCCTTGGTCGGAGCAGCCGGCTGATTGAACGCACCCTTATCGGTGTTTTCACGCCACAGAGCTGTGTGCGTGCCGGAAGTGCCGCCGTTCGGATCAAACGTCACAACCGGTGCATATTGGGCAACATAGGTGATGCTGCTGTTTACAACGGTGTCCATAGCGAATGCTGTTGTGCCGTTCATCCAGTCGCCGGTGAAGTACCATGCGTTTGCGTCTACATTGGTAACGCCCGGTGCTGCGGTGACAGAATGATTGGCCAGAATCTGCTGTACTGTCCAGCCTTCGTAACCGGCATAGGAAACAGTCGTGCCGGTCGTGCCGGTGATTGTACCCTTGGCAGTCGCATCAAAGATTACGGCAACCGGATTACGCGCCGCGAAGGTCAGCTTGTAGCTGTCTCCGTCCTTGACAGCGGCAGCAGCCTTATCCCATGTGCCGTTTCCGGTGTGGGTGCTGTCCGGCTTGCCGGTCGGCAAAGTAACGTTGCCGTCGGCCTTCGGGTTGGTGTAGGTCTTGCTCAGTCCGGTTTCCGTTGCGGTGTAACCGGCCTGATTTGCGTCAAATGTGCCGCCGTCTACGGTGTAGTTGACGGTTGCTGTCCACTTAGCGTAGAGGTCAATCACGGATTCATTGCCAGTCGGCTTGACTGTCGCCGAAACTGTGTTCTTGCCTTCTACATCGCTCGCCCAACCGTTGAACTTATAGTTGGACTGCGCAAAGGTAACGTCGGCTGCAAAACCGTTTGCCGCGAGGAATGCGGTAGTGGTATTGACTGTGTGCGCCGCAGTCTTCAAAATATCGACCGTGGTTGCAGTCTGTTCGCCGGTCGCAACATCGTTTGCGTGATAAACGACCTTGTACCATTGTGCATCATCCTTGACCACCGTTGCAATGACTGCGGTGTTTTTCTGGATATTAGAGAGCGATACCGTCAGCTTTCCGTCTGCGGCAGGCTGCTCTGTACCCTGTGTGCCGTTTACGGTGTAACCGGTCACCTTGTAACCCGGTGCGGGGGTCACCGTTACGCTCGACGAGCCATTGTAGTTCACTGTTGCGTTAGTAACTGCGGTCGTACCCAGCTTATTCTGCTCGTTATCCTTGATGGATGCCGTAACGCTGTGCTGAGACACGTAGTAAACCTTAATGACATCGCCATCGTTCAGCGTCTGCGCCGCAAACGTATAGTTGCCGTCGCTCAGAGTTGCTGTAAGTTCGTCCTCGCCCAGCATGATTTTGTCAAAGGCAAAACCGGTGCTGTCTGCCATGGTCAAGCCACTCTTCTTATCCAGGACAGAGGTTGCTGTCAGCGGCTGCAGCCACTGCACCTTGGACGACTCATAACCGAGTGTCTCCTGCTTGCTGTCGTTGAGATAATACTGCACGGTGTAGGACTTCGTCTGCGCTTCATCCGCAACATAATGATAGGTGATTGTCGCGTTTGTCAGCAGGTTGCCGGAAACTGTGCCGTTGTTATCCGCAAGGCCAGTTCCGGTTGTAGGCTCGATGGTAACCGAGCCGTACTTATAGCCCTTGCGCAGTTCGGTCAGCGGAGTTGCGGTGACCGGAGCGCCCGCAGTAACGTTTTCATCCTTGCTGCGCTCGGTTGCCGTTTCGGCGCCGTACTGATCCTTGATAATCAGCGTGTGGCGCGCCGCGAAGGTCAGCTTGTAGCTGTCGCCGTTCTTGACAGCGGCAGCATCCTTATCCCATTTGCCGTCTCCGGTGTGGGTGCTGTCCGGCTTGCCGGTCGGCAGGGTAACACTGCCGTCGGTCTTCGGGTTGGTGTAGATCTTGCTCAGTCCGGTTGCCGTTGCGGTGTAACCGGTCTGGTTTGCGTCAAATGTGCCGCCTTCCACGGTGTAGTTCACGGTTGCCGTCCACTTGGCGTAGAGATTGAGCACAGATGCACCAGCATCCGGCTGCACTGTTGCAGGAGCAGGCATCTTGCCGTCCGCGTCAAGCGCCCAGCCGTTAAAGCTGTAGTTGGACTGTGCGAAGGTCACATCTGCTGCAAAACCGTTTTCTGCAGTGAATGCGATACCGTCATTGACTGTGTGCGCTTTGGTCTTAAGGATGTCGACCGTGGCTGCAGTCTGTTCACCGGTGGTCTTGTCATTTGCGTGGTAAACAACCTTGTACCAGTGATCCGCATTCTTTTCAAGCGTCGCAATAACTGCGGTGTTGGTTGTAATGTTTTTCAGCTCAACGGTCAGCGTGCCGTCTGTGCCGGGCTGCACATTGCCTGTCACACCGTTCACGGTGTACGACTTGACCTTGTAGCCATAGCTTGGGGTGATGGTCGCCGTGGTGGCGCCGTTGTGGTTAACGGTGCTCTGCGCGACAGTCGCCGTGCCGTTCGACGCATTCGGTGCTGCAATAGATGCTGCAACCGAGTGCTTGGAAACGTAGTAGACATTGAACACCGTACCGTCTGCAAGATTGGTTTGCGCAGTGGTAAAGGTGTGCGAGTCGCCGGAAACCAAATTGTTGCCTGCCGTGTCGCGGGTAATCTTGTCAACCGCCCAAGCGGTTTCAACTGCGCTGTCGACGGTCGGCTTCTTGTCAGTTACAGCCGTTGCGGACAGGGTTTCGAGCAGCTGAACCGAAGACTTATACTCCAGCGCCTTATCCTCTGTGCCGTTGATGAAGTATTTCACGGTGTAGGACTTGGTCTGTCCGCCATCAGGCGTGTATACATAGGTGACAGTCACATCAGCCGTACCCATCGTACCAGTTACCTTATCGTCCTTGATGGCAAAGCCGGTCGGTTTTGCAGTTACGCCGCTGAACGTATAGCCGCTTTCGATGGATGCAAGCTTTGCGATCTCGGTGATTGGCTGACCGACGTAATAGGTGACAGCCGTTCCGCGCTGACCGCCAAGGCCATCGACCTTATCGCCGTTGCTGTTGCGGTACTCATCAATGATAGTCACCTTCGCCTGCTTGCGCGGGAAGTAAACGTTGATCACAGATGTCGTAATCGGAGCCGTACCAACCGTGTAGCTGCCTTCACCGATTTTACCTGTGGTGGGCTTAGTGGTCGATGCAGCAGCTGCCGCATAAACTTCAGCCGCGTTCAGCACAGTTGCGTCGGAGATTGCCGTTTTGACATCACCGGCTGCGCCGATGGTAAGCGCCTTGCCGACATAGCTGTCAATTGTGCTCGTGCCGTTCTGGCGAAGTGCATACGTACCGTCCGTGCCCTGCTCATAGTAGTTGACGGTGATGGTCTTGTTCTCTGCATAAACCGCTTCATACGTCACGCTTGTTTTCAGAGAATTAATTGTGATGGTCTTGGCCGGCGCATTGTTTGAACCCTGCAGCTTCCAACCAAGGAATGTATATCCATCTCGCTGAGCAACGGGGGACTGTTCAAACTTGCTGCCATAGGCCTGCGTGTAGACCCAGATCTTTCCGCTGACTTCGGCAGGAGCAGCCGTGCCCGTCATCGTGCCGTCCTTCGGATCGAAGGTTACGGTGCGGTTTTGCAGCGTCCACTGTGCGGTCAGGGTAACATTCTTTGCCGGCATAGTGAAGGTTGCGGAAACAGCCGCGTTGTCCTGATCCTTCCAGCCCGCAAAATTGTAGTTTTCCTTGCTCGGGTCGGGAGTCACAACTGTGACCGTTTCGCCTGCGAAATAAGACTTCTGCGTTGTATCGCCTGTGGTGGAACCTCCGTCGAGGTTATAGATGACAGCATACTTAGGCGCATACACCACAGTCAGCACCAACGGTGCGGTGACAGTATTAAAGGTAAAGCTGCCATCCTCAACGTCATTCTTCTTGTCGACGTTGCCGGTCAGCATCGCACTCTTGAGCACGTTCGGAGCGGTCGCAGCAAGCGTGAACGCATTGCTGTCCGCACCGGCGTTGACCCACGCAGAGTCGGTTGCCTTTTGGTTTACCGTGCCGCCGGTCACGTTAACGGTGACCTGATACTGCTTGGTATAATGTGCGGTATAGGTCTTATCCGCGGTGACGGTGGCCGGGAAGCTCGTGACCTTGGTCTGCCCGTCGTACCAACCTTCAAACACATACCGCACACCATTTTCCGTGCTGGTTTTGCTTGCAGTCGGTGCAGTCGGGAATGCACTGCCGTCGACCTGATTGAACGTTTTATTGCCGTCAGCATCCGCGCCCGCGATCACGCCCTCGCCCGGCTTAAAGGTAACCGCATAAACCGGATCGTAGTACAGCGTAATCTCGTTGCCCGAAGCTGCAACCGTAATGTCCTTTGATGCCGAGTTGTAGCGATATTCGCGGCCACCGTAAACAATCGTTGTCAGCTTCTCTGTATCTTTCAGTTGGCTCACACCAAAGCTTGAGCCAATGGTAACGCCAGACACCTGAATCGCATCATGAATTACCGTCGTCTTATCCTTATTGCTGAGATAATTTACCGTAACCGTGGTGGTCTTGGCAGTTTTGCTCCAAACGCCGTAAACCGTCTTGTCGACGTTACCCATGGTGACGGATGCTGTCACGTTAGCGGATGTGCCCTCTCCGAAAGTGGTCTGCGTTTCCGACCAACCAAGGAAAGTATAGCGATACGCAGAATCCTCCGGAACGGTCAGTGTCGGATTCGGCATTGTCAAGGTATGGCTTTCGCCCTCTGAAACCTGTACCGAAGACGGAACCGTACCGGCGACCGTCTTACCGCCGGCATTAGCGTTATAGTTCAGCGTATGCTTGGGTGTTACCGGACGAGTTAAATCGCCACAAGTAAGAGTCGTCTCTTGCGGCGCACCGGAAGCATCCTTATAAGAAAGGTTTGCAGAGGTGTTTGTGTTGCCGGTGTAGGACTGGAGCATCTTCTCGGCCTTCAGCTTGACATTGATTGTCAGCTGAGCCGTTGCGCCCTCCGCCAGTTCCCCAACTGCCCACGCAATATTGCCGCCGGAAACGGTGACCGTACCTTGAGTTGCATCATAGGTCGTACCGGAAGCCGCCTCACCGTTATCCAGTACCAGTTCCCAATCTGCCGTGTTGATTACGTCAGAAACGGAAACGTTGGCACTAATCTGGCCGCCGATTGCGTTAAAGATGTTGTTTAAGTCACTTGCCAGTTTAACATTCTGGAAATGTGCCTCATCAGTTGCAACCTTCTTAACATAATCTGTACCGGACGACATGCTAAGTCCAATTGCATAAACAGTAGCAAGTCCCTTCACCGAGGCAGCTACTGTATCATAGTTATCGTAGTTCGGCTCACCGTCGGTTAAGAACACAACATATTTGTCATGACCATTATTCTTAATTGAAGAAGTCTCTAATAAACTCTTTGCGTTTGTCAGTCCTTCACTATAATCCGTACCACCACCAGCAGTAAAATTGCTGTTAATTGTATTAACTAGCGTCGTGTATTGGTTGCCGGAATACCAGCCATAGGATGTTGCGCTGCCGGCAAAATCAACAGCCGCAATATTGTTATCCGCATCATCCAGCGTAACAAGCAGCGTTGCCGCCGCGGCTTTCGCGCTATCCATGCGATTGGTGCATCCATAGCTCGCAGACGCGTTATTCGTATAAGTTTTACCACCGTTACTCGTTACAAAGTGGTGATCTTTTTCATAAAAATGGCCCTCATCCCAGTGCGCAGGATTGGTGCACGGACCATAGCCATAGTATGGATATGCCCTGCTCCACGCCATTGAACCTGACGTGTCCATCACCAAAACAACATCAACCGGGGCCTTCTCAAGCTTCGTGCCGCCGGTTACATCGAACGTGATGGTTGCTGTACCGTCCTCCTTATTATTCCAGTCTGCACTCTTGGTTGCAGTTGGGGCGTTGTACTCCGTCGCAGTGTAGACGAACTTGGCCGCGGTTACTGTGCCGATCCAACCGCTTGTACCGTTGAGGGAATACTGGATGGCTGTCCCAACCGACTTTACCTTGGCGGTTGTAACTGCATCGCCTGTGATTTCTACTGACGAACCACCACCCGTAAGCACAATTTTGGACAACGTATAGGGCATCTTATTCGCTGTGGTGAATCTGCCCTTTAAGCCGTTAAGTAGTGTGCCGTCAGTCGGGATAGATGTGTTCGCCGCCGCCAGCAACACCGTGCCATCGCCAGCCTCATGACTGACCGACAGGTCACGAGAGGCTGCCGTGTAGTGGTAGGTTACTTGGTTGTCCCCTAACCACTCCCCTTCATCATCATCGTCATACGTATAATACACAACATCCTCCGAGCTAACACCTAACTCATCGATTTGTGTATCGCCTACGCTTGCATAAGAATAGGCATATCCATCGATCTTTGGTGCGTAATTCGATGCCGCCTGCTTCCTATTTTTAATACTAGTGCTAGTGGATGAGCCAGGAATCACTGTGTTTCCATACATACACTGAATGGATACCACTTTCTCCGTGCTAGGCGCCGCAAGCGCCTCCATCGGCATCATGCTTGCGGTCATAATAATCGTCAGCACGAGTGCCAGAAACCGTTTCAGTTTCATATTTTTTACCCTCCTTTGAATGGTGCTAGAACCGAGCAGTCCTAAAGCTGCCCGGTTCTAGCGAATATATTACTGTTTATTTCTATCTCAAACGATAACCCAGCCGTCCGCCAGCTCATAATTCAGCACAATCTCGTTCATGCCTTCCGCAACGGTAACCGCAGTTGCATCACCGGTAAACGTGATGCCGCCGATGTCCGTCCAGACATACTTGCTCAGGTCAAGCGTATCCCCTACGTTCAACTCAACCTCCTGCGTTTCCTCGTAAGCCATCTCGCCGGCCGTGTTGTATACCACGCCGCGGATTGTAATGGTCTGCGCTACGGGAGCGAGCGGAATCTGCTCATCAATGATTTCAACAACCGGTGCCTCTTCTGCCGGCAGCTCTTCCTCAGGAGCTTCGACTGCCGGAGGCTCGGCTACCGGGGTATCAACCACCGGAGCATCCTCGTCAGGCGTCTCTACCGGGGCTTCCACAACCGGAGCCTCCACCTCAGGAAGCTCTTCTACAGGAGCCTCAACCGCAGGAATCTCCTCTTCGGGAACAATGACTCCGTTTTCGTCCACCAACATCTCATCCAGCAAAGCATCTTCCTGTGCGATAATTGTGGGTGTGATAGGCAGAAGTCCCTCTTGCGCGGCTGTATTTGCCGCAAATGCCGTGGTTGTCATGGTGCACATCATTGCAGTCGCCAAAATGATAACAGCCTTTTTCATAAGAACCTTCTCCTTTGCAAATCATCTGTAAATGGATCGCACCGGCGATTGCCGCTGCGGTTAAATTCTCTCTTATCGATGATTTGAGTATACAGGAGTACGGTTACATCTTGGTCACATATCAGGGAATTATGGAAATTTACGTTTCTTCATATAAATCCAATTCAGGTTTCCCTTGTTTAGTATACTTTCTTCGGGGATGAAAGGCCGTAATGCACCAATATCCATTTTATTTCAAATGAAAATTTTTTATTCGCGTGTTTTGTCCCGTCAGGCTGCTGTCAATCGCCCGTCCTGCGAAGTATTCTTTTGCAACCCTGCGCGACCGCAAGGACCGCATGAGCATGTACTCCGGACTCGAGGTACGTGTGCCCTTCTGCGACCACCGCATCGTCGAATACGCCTACAACATGCCTTGGGACATGAAGGCACTGCAGGGACGCGAAAAAGGCATCGTCCGCCGCGCGTTTGAACGCGAACTGCCCGAGGAAATTGTTTACCGCAAGAAGAGTCCCTATCCGAAGACCTTCCATCCTGAGTACACCGAACTGTGTGCTTCCTATGTACGGCAGATTTTTGCCGACGATCGCTCAATTGCCGCAACGCTGTTTAACCACGACGCGGTCGGCGCACTCATGCAGGAGCCGGAAAGTCTGGCAGAGCCGTGGTACGGACAGCTGATGCGCACACCGCAGATATTCGCTTACATCATTCAAATGGACCGCTGGTTCAAGCAATATAAGGTTCGTTTGGCCTAATACAACAAAAGACGGCGCTTTCGCACCGTCTTGAGCGGAAGTTACTTCCAGTCTGCAAGCGTATTAATGATTAACTGATGATCGTCCAGATGGTCAGGCAGACCGGATACGCAAATCGAACCAATCATCCCCGTACCGCGCAGGAGAATCGGAAAACCGCCGCCGCCTGCCGCGTAATCGTCTGCGTTCAGCTTGCGGCTTTCCAGCGTTTCGCCGCCGGTCTCGAGCCATGCGAGAAAATGCAGCGACGACATGCTCATCAATTCGACCGAATTGCGCTTGCGGCGGAGCCACAGCTCGTTGTCCGCAATCGTGCCTTCAGGGAAAAAGCGGAACACGACCAACCCGTTTATCGCGATCTCAACCGCGACCGGTGCGGGGTAAGCCTTCGCATTTTCAAGCAGCTTGAGGCCGAAATTCAGCGCATCCTCGCGCGTGAAATGGTCGAACTGGAATTTTTTCTCCTGCTCTGTGCACATTTCCAGCAATGTTCTCATATCATTCATTATGCAACCCGTCCCTTTCCTGTGTTGTTACCATTATAAAACAGTGGGCCATACTTTACAAGGAGGTTTTTGATTGAAAGACGGTACTGGCATTCTGCGCGTGCAGGTTTCCACCGCGCTCGGCGCATATCCCGTCGAAGGCGCAGTCGTCACGGTATCGACCACCGCCGCCGATCCCAACGGGCCGACTCTGCTCTATACCGAGGTGACCGACAAAGGCGGCATGACGCCACCCATGGAGCTCGAAGCCCCACCGCGCAGCGAATCACTCACCCCCGGGGCGGTTCAGCCCTATGCACTCTATACCGTAGAGGTCGTCCATCCCAACTTTGTCCCGCAGGCGGCGCTCAATGTCGCCGCTTTTTCGGGTGTCTCCGCCGTGCTGCCGGTGCAGCTGACGCCGCTGCCCGAAAATGAGACAGTTGCGCCACCGCAGCTAAATGTAACCGTTGATCCACAAGTATTGTCAGAGGAGTGAGGCCATTGGCGACAACCCCTGTAACGATTCCCGAAACCATCACCGTCCACCTTGGCACACCCTCATCAAACGCACCGAATATCACTGTGCCCTTTGATGAGTACATCAAAAACGTCGCATCGAGCGAAATCTATCCCACTTGGCCCGAGGAAGCCATCCGCGCCAACGTTTATGCGCAGGTATCCTACGCGCTCAACCGTGTGTTCACCGAATGGTACCGCTCGCAGGGATATGATTTTGACATCACCAATTCAACCCGATACGACCAGTCCTTCGTGCAAAACCGCGATATCTTTGAAAATATATCTACCATTGTAGACGATTTGTTCAACAACTACCTGACTCGCGGCGATGCGATTGAGCCGTTGTTCGCCCAATACTGCAACGGCACGACCGTCACCTGTCCGGGCGGGCTGTCCCAATGGGGCACTGTCCCGCTTGCCGAGCAGGGCATGACGGCTGAGGAAATCGTGCGCAGCTTTTATGGAAACGACATTAATTTCATCAAAAATGCGCCGGTTTCCCCCAATCTTGGCGGGTCGTGGCCGGGCGTCACCTACCGATTAGGGGATACCGGTGAAGAAGTGCGTACTATCCAAAACCGGCTCAACCGTATTTCCACCAATTATCCAAACATCCCGAAAATTTCACCGGTCAACGCGATTTATGACGCGGGCACCGAACGTGCTGTGCGTGCATTCCAGCAGCAGTTTAACCTGACGCCAGACGGCATTGTCGGCAAGGCAACCTGGTATCGCATCGCCTTTATCTACAATAACGTTAAACGGCTGAGCGAGCTCAACAGCGAAGGCCTTTTGCTGTCCGATGTATCGCGCCAGTATCCCGAAGAACTCAGCGAAGGGATGCAAGGCGTCTATATCCAGCTACTTCAGTATTTTCTGTCTATCGTTGGCGCGTACTATGACGAGCTGCCACGACTCCCTGACATTGATGGGATATTTGGCCCACAGACACGTAACGCAGTAATTGCTTATCAAAAGATGATGGGTCTCCCACAAACCGGTGTTGTTGATCAGGAAACTTGGAATGCACTGGTTTCTACATATCAGGCTGTTGTCCGTGTTCGCCCGATTGAAGAATGGCTGCCCGGCACGGCTGGATTCCCCAATATTTTCCTGGTCGAGGGCATGAGCGGCGAAGAGGTGCGACGTGCGCAGGAACTAATTAACATAATTGCGCGCGGGTATCCGGCAGTTGGCACCGTAACAGTTGATGGTGCTTTTGGGCCCGCAACCCGCGCTTCTGTTATTGCGATTCAAAAGCAGCTTGGGCTGCCCGAAACCGGCGCAATAGGCCCATTGACATGGGAAGGGATGAATGATCTTGCTGAAAGTATACTCGGCGGCAGCGTGACCGCCGAGGGACAGCACCCCGGATATCCCGTTGGAGAGGAGGACAATGCCTGATGTATTCAGAGCAGCAAAAGCGCGACCACGTGTATGATTTACAACGTTTTCTGCGGCGCATTCAGCGCGAAGAGAACCATCCCAATCCGCTTGCGCCGGACGGCATTTACGGTCCGGAAACCGAGCAGGCAGTGCGAGAGTTTCAGCTTCAGCATGGCCTGCCGCCGCGCGGCACGGCCGACTATCACACCTGGACGCTGATTTACGAGCATTTTGTGCCCCTCTCCACCAGCGATACCCTGCCGCAGGCGGCACTGTTCTTTCCGCCAGCCAAGGGCACTGTGCTGTCCCCCGGCGCAAAGGGAAACTCTGTCGCCGTATTGCAGATGATGCTCAATACCGTTGCAACGCACTTTGCCAACATGCCGCAGGTGCCGGTCACCGGTCTCTATGATGAAGAAACCTCCATGGCCATCGTAGACCTGCAAAACAAATTCCGTATTGCGCCGACCGGCTTGACCGACCGCACAACCTGGGATCTGCTGACCCAGCTGCACAATGCCTATTACGAGCGTCCGCCGCTCTCATGGATCATCGCCGAGCAAGACTAAACCGCATGCCCGTCCGACAAGGACGGGTATGTGCGAACGAAAAAAAAGACGTGCCTTAAGGCACGTCTCTTTTCTTTATGGTTTTACTGCGCAGGCTGTGCCTGTGCGTCAGCCGCAGCATTGTCACCGGTTGCAGCGTTCTCGTCGGTCACGGCATCATTGCCGGCAGCGGCGAGTGCGTCTTCCGCATAGGTCGGCTTATCGACCAGTGCATAATCGTACACATTCTGGTAGGTGATTTCATTGAAGGCATCGGTGGTCTGCACGTCAGCCGTGTCCATCCACTCGGTCAGCATCGCATCCATGGTCTTTTCCAGACCTGCGTTGGCCAACTCGCCGTAGGTGGTCGCGCCGTCGGACGAAACCTCATCCAGCTTGGTGGAAAAATCAATCGGCATGCGCATGATAATATGGTAGCCGTAATCCGACTTGACCAGACCGGAAATCTCGCCCTCCTTCAGCGCCTTCGCGCCTTCGTAGAACGGGGTAACCATCTGACCCTCGGTGAAGATATAGCCGTCCGGATAGGTGCTCAGACCGGTATCCTCGCTGACTTCCTGCATAACGGTGTCGAAGTCTTCGCCTGCCTTGAGACGGTCAAGCGCCTTCTGTGCCTCCGCCTTGGCTTCTTCATCGGTGCGCTTCGCTTCACCCGTCGCCGGGTCAATGGTCGAAATCAGAATGTGCTTGGCGCTGATATAGTTTTCATTCAGATACGCCAGCTTTTCCTCGTCGGTTGCACCCATCGTGCCGTTTTCGCCGAAGTAATGCTCGTTCAGCGCATCGTAGCACATGCTGGCATACATGAAGTTGTTATACGCCTGCTCGGTAAAACCAAAGCCGGCAATCATATCCTTATAAGCCTGCTTGGCGTTAATCGTGCTGACATCCACACCGGTCAGCATCGCCTGCTGCTGTGCGGCCTGCTCCATCAAGCTGGTGCGCACCTGCTTGAGCTGCTGCTGCTGCGCGCTGGTCAGCTTAAGACCCGCTTCGTTGAACTTGCCAATCATGACACGCATGTAGGTGGCCTGCTCCTTGGCCGCGTTGGACATTTCAGGGCCCATCATCGCGGACATGCTCTCATCGCCCCACAGGTCGGTCATGCCGTACTGTGCATACATGTTTTCGTAATACTTCATGTTATAAAGCATGTAGGTCGCGAACTCATCCGCGCGCACCTCACTGCCGTTGACGGTCATAACGACAGGCGCGTCGCTCTTGAGTTCCTTGTATGTGATGTTGGTGGCAGAGGTAACGCCGATCGTCGTGCCGAGGACCACGGCCAGCATAAGCGCGGTCGCCACAATGCGTTTGCCCATTTTCATTGCACTTAAATCTCCTTTATTGTTGG
The DNA here is from genome assembly GCF_951230135.1 of Butyricicoccus sp. Marseille-Q5471. Lineage (GTDB taxonomy): Bacteria > Bacillota > Clostridia > Oscillospirales > Butyricicoccaceae > Agathobaculum. Next base: position 52,194 of record NZ_CATNVC010000004.1, read on the forward strand.
TATCAAACCACAGACTTTTTTGATTATAGCACCCTGTGCCGCAAAACACAAGCGAAGACACAGAATAATCACAAAACAAGGCCCTCCGAACAGGAGGGCCTGCATTTTTTACTCCATCATGCCGACACAGTCGTAATACGACTTTTCAGAAATCAACTCTTTGTTATTTTTGAAGATAGAATGACCGAGAGTAATCACCAAGTAATCCGCCTCGCGCATAACCTGCTCAAAGGACACGTTCGGAATGCCCTGCACTTCGCTTGCCTCTGCAAACGGCTCGCAGGCGACCACACGGACGCCCTTCTCCTGCAGGATATGGCACAGCTCAATCGAGGGAGATTCACGCAGATCGTCCACGTCCGGCTTGTAGGACAGACCCAGCACACCGACCGTATCGGTCACCTTTGCGAGTGAGGACACGACCTTGTCCGCAACGAAGCGAGGCTTGTTCTCATTGCGCACGCGGGATGCATGGATGACCTTGGCCTCCTCCGGGAACTGCTCGTAGATGAACCACGGATCGACCGCGATGCAGTGGCCGCCCACGCCCACGCCCGGCGTGAGGATATTAACACGCGGGTGGCAGTTGGCCAGCCGAATCAGCTCAAACACGTCGATGCCCATCTTGTCGCAGATGACCGAAAGCTCGTTTGCATACGCGATATTTACGTCGCGGAAGGTGTTTTCGGTCAGCTTGCACATTTCGGCGGTCAGGTCGTCGGTCTTGTGTACGATGCCCTTTTCCAACACCTTTTCATAGATGGCTGCTGCCATTTCGGCCGCCTCCGGGGTGCGCGCACCAACGATGCGGTCGTTGTTTTTTAGTTCAAACATCATGTTGCCCGGAATAACGCGCTCGGGGCAGTGTGCCACGTGCAGCTCATCCATCGCAATGCCCGATTCCTCGGACAGCACGCGAGCAAGCATCTCGGTCGTGCGCGGCGGCACCGTGGACTCCAGAATGACCAGATTTTTCGGTTCAAGCACCTTGCCCGCCATACGGCCGGCCGATTCGACGAAGCGCAAATCCGCCTTGTGCGTACCGCTCTCGTCCTGATAGAAGGGCGTGGGCACGGCGATATAAAACACATCAGACTTTGAAAGCTCGGCCGAGAAATGCAGGTGTCCATGCGCAACAGCCGTTTCAAACGCCTCCTGCAGACCCGGCTCCACGATATGGATATGGCCACCCTTGAGCGTTTCGATCGTTTTTTCGTTGACGTCGAAGCCGCACACCTCAAAGCCCGCTTCGGCGAGGGTAATCGCGGTGGGCAGGCCGATATATCCCAGTCCCATGACAGTAATTTTCATAATTTTTGTACCTCGTTCAACAAAATCTTCTATCATTATACCACTTTTTATCGGGAATTCAATGAAGGGTTTGAATTTTTACAGAGATTCGTCTATAATGATAATAAACCCGATTTCAGATCAATCAGATAGGATGCTTTTCATGATTTTTAAGGGACTGCTTTCCGACGCGCGTCTCATCCGCGACCGAGATCCGGCCGCGCGCACGACGCTCGAGGTCATTTTGCTTTATCAGGGCTTTCACGCGCTGTTCTACCACAGGCAGGCGCACTGGCTCTACCGACACAAACGGTTTTTCCTGGCCCGCGCACTTTCACAGTTTGCCCGCCATATGACCGGTATCGAGATTCATCCGGGCGCGAAGATCGGCCGCGGACTGTTCATCGACCACGGCATGGGCATCGTCATCGGCGAAACAGCCGAAATTGGCGACAACTGCACGATTTACCACGGCGTGACCCTGGGCGGTACCGGTCACGACACCGGCAAGCGTCACCCGACCATCGGTGACAACGTGCTGATTTCAACGGGCGCCAAGGTGCTCGGCCCGTTCAAGGTGGGCGACAACAGCCGCATCGGCGCCAACGCCGTTGTACTGCAGGAGGTGCCGGCTAATTCGACGGTCGTCGGTGTCAAGGCGCGCGTGGTCAAGATTGACGGCCAGCGTGTCAGCACGCCCTCCTACGACCTCGACCAAATCAACCTTCCCGATCCGCTCGCACAGGAGCTGTGCAGACTGCAGCACCGTGTGTATGTCAACGAGCAGCGCCTCAAGCAAGAGGCCGACAAGATACTAGAATCCGACGAATAATCAAAAAAAAGGACGCCCGAAGGCGTCCTTTTTTTATGAGCCGAATGTTGGAATAATCTCCGCGAACAGCTCGTTGATGCGGTCATACCGCTGCTTGAGATAGAGCCAGCCGAACAGCGCCTCCAAGGCGGTTGCATAAGCATACTCGGCTACCGAGGCCGACTTGGGCACGGATTTCGGCTTTGCGTTGCGGCCGTGGCGGAAGGCGGTCTGCTCCTCCTCGGAGAGGAGGGGCAGAATATGCTCGGCCGCCTTGGCCTGCGCGCCCGCACGAACCAACTGAATCGTGCGGCTGTGCAGGTTTTTAGCCGTTTGCAGTCCACCGCACGCCAGATAGGATCGTACGAGCATCTCATACACGGCGTCGCCCACATGCGCCAGCGCAAGGCTTGACATCTGTTTGATCGCCGCGTCGTCAAGCTGCGGATGCAGATGATCCATTACTTCGCCGCTTCGGCCTGCGCAGCCGCTGCCTTTTCCTTAGCGGCAGCCGCCTGCTTTGCCTGCATTTCCTTGAACTTAGCCTTTTCCTCTTCGGTCGGGATAGGCTCAATGCAGTTCTTCGGGCAGACCTTTGCGCACATCTTGCAGTTCTTGCACTTGTCATAGTCGATCTTGGCAACGCCGCCCTCGACATGAATTGCGTCAAACTTACAGGTTTTTTCGCACATCTTGCAGCCGATGCAGCCGACAGAGCAGACCTTCATTACTTCCGAGCCCTTGTCGCGGTTGACGCAGTTCACGTGAACCTTCTTGGACTCCGGCAGCAGATCGATCAGCTTCTTCGGGCAGGCATCAACACACTTGCCGCAGGCAACACACTTGTCGGTGTCAACCTTGGCAACGCCGTCAATGATGTGCAGCGCGTCAAACGCGCAGGCCTTGACGCACGAGCCTAGACCCATGCAGCCGAACGAGCAGGCCTTGGGGCCGTTCGCGACGCGCATGGCGGCAGTGCAGTCTTCCAGACCTTCGTACTTGGTTTTGTCTACGGCGTTGCAGCCGCCGTTGCAGTGCACGTGCGCAACATTGCGCTCGCCCGTCACGGCCTCTACGCCCATGACCTCGGCGACCTTCGCGGCACAAGCCGCACCGCCGACCGGGCAGCCGTTAACCGGCGCGTTGCCCTCTACGATTGCGGCAGCCAGACCGTCACAGCCGGGGAAGCCGCAGCCGCCGCAGTTTGCACCGGGCAGGCACTCGCGCACGAGCGGCACGCGCTCGTCAACCTCGACCGCGAACACCTTGGCCGCGACGCCGAGCAGAATTGCGAACACGACGCCCATGACAAACAGCACCGCAACCGCAGAGATAATGTTTTGAATATCCATTTCTTATCGTTCCTCCTTGGTTACCAGATTTTCAGACCGGAGAAGCCCATGAAGGACATTGCGAGCAGGGCCGCGGAAATCAGGGCGATTGGAAAGCCCTCGAAGCACTTGGGGCACTTGTTCGTCGCGTCGAGGCGCTCACGGATGGACGCGAACAGCACGATCGCGAGGGTGTAGCCGATACCGGCGGCCACGCCGTAAACCACCGAACCGATAAAGGAGTTGCCGTTATCGATATTGGTGATGGCGGCGCCGAGCACGGCGCAGTTGGTGGTGATCAGGGGCAGGAAGATGCCGAGCGCCGAATACAGCGAGGGCATCGACTTCTTCATGAACATTTCGACAAACTGCACGAGCGTCGCGATAACAAGAATGAACGCGATGGTCTGCATGTAGCCGAGGTTCAGCGGCTCCAGGATAAAGTACTGAACCGCCCACGATACCGCGGACGCCAGTGCCATAACGAAGATAACCGCCATGCCCATGCCGACAGCCGTGTCGGTCTTCTTGGAAACACCGAAGAACGAGCAGCAGCCGAGGAACTGGACAAGAATGTAGTTGTTCACCAAAATCGCCGCAATGGCGAGGGACAGGATCTCGGTCAGACCCATAGAAGCAGGCAATGCAATAGACATTTACTTGCCCTCCTTTCCGGACATGATCTTCTGAATCGCGGCCAGAATGAAGCCCATGGCGAGGAAGCCGCCGGCAGGCAGAATCATCATAACAGCCGGATCAGAAATCAGCTGGATACCCTTACCGCCGTTGACATAGCCGGCGAGGATGGTGCCCGCGCCCAGCAGCTCACGCACGAAGCCCATCAGGACCAGCGCGAAGGTAAAGCCAAGACCCATGACGACACCGTCGACGGCCGAGGGCAGCACCTTGTTTTTGGAAGCATACGCCTCAGCACGGCCGAGGATGATGCAGTTAACAACGATCAGCGGCAGGAACAGGCCGAGAGAAGCCGCCAGATCGGGAACATATGCCTTGAGCAGCATCTGAATCAAGGTTACAAAGGTCGCAATGATCGAAATGAACGCCGCGATACGAACCTTATCCGGAATAAACTTGCGCAGCGCCGAAATAACGACGTTGGAGCAGATCAGAACGACGGTTGCCGCCAGACCCATACCGATTGCATTGGACAGCGAGGTGGTCGTTGCCAGTGCGGGGCAGAGGCCGATCATCTGCATGAAAACCGGGTTGTCAAGAAGAACGCCCGATTTCAGGCTATCAAAAAATTTCATATCGAACCCTCCTCCTTAACCGAGTGCCGCGACATATTCTGCCGCAGCGTTCACGCCGGTCGTAACCGCACGCGAGGTGATGGTCGCACCGGTGATGGCGTTAATGGTGCCGCCGTCCTTGGTAACGGCGAGCGAGCCGTCAGCCGGCTGGCCGGCGTACTGTGCAATCCACTCTGCGTCCTGGCTCTTCGCGCCAAGACCCGGGGTTTCCGCATGCGCCGTGACCTTTGCGCCTGCAACCGTGCCGTCCGCATTGATGCCGACAATCATGGTCAGTGCGCCGCCAAAGCCCTTGGGGTTGACCTGCACGCAGTAGCCTGCGTCAGCGCCGTCCTTGGTGGCCTTATATACGCCGGTGATGGCGGTAGCGTTCTTATCCGTCGGCTTGCTGACTTCCTCCGGAACTTCCACTTCGGTAAACTCTGCGTCAGCGATGATTTCGCTCATTGCCATGTTGCGGGTATTTGCATCGTTCTGCTCAATCAGCGGTGCGGTAATCTGGTTTACAACGCCCAGCAGAAGCGCACAGACGAAGGTGATCAGGCCGAGCACAACGACCAGCATAACGATGCCGCCGCCCTTTTTGCTGCTTTTCATGATTACTTCGCCTCCTTCTTGTCAAGCGCGTAGCCGAACTTGCGGGGATGGGTCGCCTTGTCGATTGCCCAAACCAGCGTGTTCATAATCAGAATCGAGTAGGATACGCCCTCCGGCAGGCCGCCGAAGTAGCGGATAAATACGGTCAGCAGACCGCAGCCCACGCCGAAGATAATCTGACCCTTGGGGGTAACCGGGCTGGTGACATAATCGGTCGCCATGAAGATCGCGCCGAGCATCAGGCCGCCCGAAAGCACCTGGGACAGCATCCAGTCCAGACGAGCAACGCCGCCCATCGGGAACAGGAAGGTAATCACGGCAACGGTCAGGATGTAAGCCGCGGGGATGTTGATGGTGATGACCTTGCGGTACAGCAGGTAGATACCGCCAACCAGCAGAGCCAGTGCCGAGGTCTCGCCGATTACGCCGCCGGTCTGGCCGAGCAGCAGATCAAGCGCGGAAGCGTCCGGCAGGGTGCCGTTCTTCAGCGCAACCAGCGGGGTTGCGGTCGAAACCACGTCCACCTTGCCGAACAGCGGCAGTGCCGTGTGCGGGTCGGTCCATGTGGTCATCAGTGCCGGCCAGGAGGCCAGCAGGAACGCACGCGCACCGAGCGCGGGGTTCATAAAGTTACGGCCCAGACCGCCAAACAGCATCTTAACGATGATAATTGCGAACATCGCGCCGAGAACCGGCAGCCACCACGGCGCCGAAACGGGGATGTTGAAGGCAATCAGCGCACCGGTCACCATGGCAGAAAGGTCGCCGACCGTGACAGGCTGCTTGGTAATCTTGCAGTACAGTGCCTCAAACACGCCGCAGGCAATCATCGAGATGACGGTCAGCACAAGCGCGCGGGGGCCAAAGGTGAATACTGCGACGGCGAGCGCGGGAATCAGCGCAATCAGCACGTCGAGCATGAGGGAACGGGTGTCGTCCTCCGCCTTGATATGGGGCGAGGAGGATACGACGACTTTACTCAGATCGTACATTTCGTTTTCTCCTCCTTACTTGTTCTCGGCTTCGGCCTTGGCCTTGGCTTCGGCTTCCGCCTTTGCCTTGGCAGCCTGACGGGCAGCCATGATCTTGCCCTTGGACAGGCGGAACTGCTGCACGAGCTGGATACGGGCCGGGCACACATAGGAGCACGAGCCGCACTCGATGCAGTCGAGCATGCCGCATTCGACCGCCTCATCAAGGTTGTCGTTCTTGCCGTGGACGTTCATGTAAATCGGAAGCAGGTGCATCGGGCAGGCGTTGATGCACTTGCCGCAGCGGATGCACTGGGGATTGGCCTCACGCTTATCCTCATCGCCGCAAAAGGCGAGGAACGCGTTGGTGCCCTTGAAAATCGGGATTTCGAGCGAGAACTGCGCCACACCCATCATCGGGCCGCCCATAAGCAGCTTGTTGGGCGCTTCCTTGAAGCCGCCGCACGCGTCGATCATCTTTTCGACCTGCGTACCGATACGCACCTCGAGGTTCTTGGGTTCCGCGATCGCCGAGCCGGAAACGGTGACGATACGGCGGATAACCGGCATGCCGGTTGTAAAGCGGCGGTAAACCGCGCCCGCGGTGTCTACGTTGAACACGGCGCAGCCTGCGTCAGCTGGCAGCTTGCCCGAGGGAACCTCGCGGCCGGTGCAGGCGTTGATGAGCTGCTTCTCCGCGCCCTGCGGGTACTTGCACTTGAGGGGATACAGCTTCAGGCGCGGATCGTCCGCGATCAGCTTTTCGATGCCGGGGAAGGTATCGGCCTTGTTCTCCTCAATGGCGATGATGGCGTTCGGCACGCCCATGATGTCGGCGAGCATCTTCAGGCCACCGATGACCTCCTCCGGCCGCTCAAGCAGCAGACGGTGGTCGCTGGTTATGTACGGCTCGCACTCAGCCGCGTTGATGATGACCGTGTCGCACTTGCCGATACCCGACTGAATCTTGACGTGGGTCGGGAACGTTGCGCCGCCGTGGCCGACGATGCCGGCCGAGCGAATCGTCTCGATGCGCTCCTCGTTGGTCATTGCCGCAAAGTCATAGGGATGCACGGATTCGTGCAGGCGATCCTCACCGTCATTCTCAATGACGATGGACAGCACCTTGCTGCCATTGGGATGCAGCCGGGGTTCTACCGCCGTGACCTTACCGGACACGGTTGCATGGATGGGTGCGGAAACGAAACCGCCTGCCTCAGCGATCGTCTGACCCAGATCCACGGTGTCACCGACCTGAACGATCGGCTTCGCCGGGGCGCCGATATGCATCGAGACGGGCAGGATTACCTGTTCGGGCAAAGCGAGCTTCTCGATCGGCTTGGTGTTTGTCGCGGCCTTGTAACCCGGATCGCTGTGCGGACCGGGGTGAATGCCGCCACGGAACGAATACACCATGTTTTTCACCTCTCTAGTTTTTTGCACAAGAAGAGCCGAGGCTCCATCTTATCACGGAAAAATACAGGTTGAGCCTTCGCGCAACCTCACATAGTAGATTATACTGTTTTTACACCCATGGGCGCAAGGGTGAAATGCAAAAAAGTTCACCATAAATTAAAAATATTTCGTATGAGTTGGGCAAAAGTTGGTCACTTTGTCTATTCCTATATGAACAGACTGTGAATCATTGCGGGCGATACCTATTAATAGCAAACAAAAACGGGGCGCTGCCGTTTCATACGGCAGTGCCCCGTTTTTTCATTCGATTGCGCCTTTACAATACATTTCGGTATAAGCGGTTGCGGCAGGGTCAACGCGCGGCGCACCGTTTTGCGGCAGATCGGGCGGCGGCGTGATTGCGTTTGAGTCGATATGCCGAACATCGTCATATCTCGGGAATTTCTTGGGATGCTCCATCGCTTAAACACGCTCCTTTCGCCATTAGTGTGCCGCGATACGCCGCAGGTTAAACCTGTCACATCGCTACTCGTTTGGATAAAAATTGAGCGGCGGTTTGGCTCAGCTTGGAGTCGACCTCACTTGCAGCTGCGCCTTCATCCTCGCTGAGGAAGGTAACGCAGCCGGTCACATCACCATCGGTGATGATGGGCGCTGCAACTACGATATGGTAGTTGTCATGCTCCGAGACCGTATAGTCCTGCGCATCGCCCAAGCGGTGCTCATAGACGGTACGCTGTTCCATCAGCGTTTCAAGGCCTGCGGAAATGCTTTTTTCATAAATATCCTTTTTCGCCCCGCCAGCCGCGGCAATGACTGCGTCGCGGTCACAGATGGCACAGGACATGCCGGAGGTGCGAGCCAGTGCTTCGGCCAGTTCGCCCGCTACCGCACCCATTTCCCCCATCGGGGAATACTTTTTAAAAATGACCTCGCCGTCCCGATCCGTGAAAATCTCCAGCGGATCACCCTCGCGAATACGAAGTGTTCGGCGGATTTCCTTTGGAATGACGACGCGGCCTAAGTCATCAATTCGTCTGACAATACCGGTTGCCTTCATTAATGCGTTCCCTCCCATTACGGAATTTCTGGTTGTGTTGTTAGTATGACGAAAGGAACGTTAATTATGTAAGCAATATGTATGACAAATTTTTCTTAAATTTGCGATGCGCCTTTAGGCCGCGCTTCGCCGTTTATCTGCACTTAGACAGTAGCTCTTTCCACTTTTTATCCACATAATTCTGTGCAACCTCGAGCATCCACTCGTTGCCGGACGCAAACATGTGCTTAAAACGCCCCTGCTTTTTCAAAAACTCCGCAACAGGCAGCTTGGTTTTTGGCTCATAGCTCAGGCGGTACTCGCCTTCAATGACCTCATAGAGCGGCCAGACGCAGGTTTCAACCGCAAGGCGACAGATTTCGGCCATTTCCTCGGCCGGATAGCGCCAGCCGCGCGGACACGGGCTCATCACGTTCAAAAACGCGGGGCCGGGTGTGTAAATGGCGCGGTGCGCCTTTTCGTGCAAATCCTTAAAATTGCCCAGGAAGGTCGACTGTGCCACATACGGAATGCCGTGCGCCACCATGATTTGGGTCAAGTCCTTCTTGTTCTGGCGTTTGCCGTTTGACACCTTGCCGGTCGGCGAGGTGGTCGCGTCGGCAAAGCGCGGCGTGGAGGACGAACGCTGGATGCCGGTGTTCATGTACGCCTCGTTGTCGTAGCAGACGTAAACCATATCGTGTCCGCGCTCCATCGCACCCGAGAGCGACTGAAAACCGATGTCATACGTGCCGCCGTCGCCGCCAAAGGTGATGAACTTGAAATTGTCCTGCACCTTGCCTTTTTTCTTGAGCACATTGTATGCCGCTTCGACACCGCCGCAGGTCGCGGCCGCATTTTCAAACGCGGAATGAATGTAGCTGTCCTCCCACGCGGTATAAGGATAGAGGAAGGACGAAACCTCAAGGCAGCCCGTCGCATTGGTGACGACGGCTCTGTCCTCCTCCTCGAGTGCACGCAGCACCGCGCGCACCGTGATGCCTGCACCGCAGCCCGCGCACAGGCGGTGTCCGGGGGCAAAACGTTCTTTTTTCTGCACTTCGGCTCTGAGATTGTATGCCATATTGCTCATTCGCTCCTTTGTCCGATATGGCGATAAACCTCGCCCGTTTTTCCGGTTGCAACGATTTCGTCCAGCGCGGCGAACACGGTTTCCGCCGTGTCGACCGTGAAATCGCGGCCGCCCAGACCGTATACGTAATTGATCGCCTTGGGGCGCGTATCCAAATCGTACAGTGCGCTTCTTGTTTCGGCAAACAGCGGGCCGCCCGCGGCGGAAAAGCTCTCCGCCTTGTCCATGACGGCAATCGCCTTGCAGCCCGCAAGCGCCGCGGCCAGCTCCTCCATCGGGAACGGACGGAACACGCGCAGCTTGACCATGCCGACCTTTTTGCCCTGCGCCCGCAGCTTGTCGACCGCGGCACGTGCCGTGCCGGCCGACGAACCAATCAGCACGAGCGCGGTTTCCGCGTCCTCCATGCGGTAGCTTTCAAAAAAGCCGTATTTACGACCCGATACCTTCTCAAACGCCTCCGCGATCTTGAGAATGACCGGCTTTGCCGCCTTCATCGCTTCGGCCTGCTGGATTTTGTGCTCCATATAATAGTTGGTCACGTCGTAAGGGCCGACGGCGAGGGGATTTTCGTGCTTGAGCAGGTAGTTTTCCGGCTGATACTCGCCGACAAAGTCCTTGACAATCTCATCCTCAAGCAGCTCGATGTTTTCCACACCGTGCGAGGTGATAAAACCGTCCTGACAAATCATGACCGGCAGGCGCACGTCGGGATGCTCGCCAATCGGCATGGCCTGCAAAAAATTGTCATAGGCCTCCTGATTGGTTTCGGCGTAAATTTGAATCCAGCCCGCGTCGCGCGCGCCCATTGAATCAGAGTGGTCGTTATTAATGTTAATCGGCCCTGTGAGCGCACGGTTGACGCAGGCAAGCGTCACCGGCAGGCGGGACGAGGACGCGACGTACAGCAGCTCAAACATCAGCGCCAGACCGCAGGACGAGGTCGCAGTCACCGCGCGTCCGCCTGCCGCCTGCGCACCGATGCAGGTGGACATGGACGAGTGCTCGCTCTCGACAGTGACATATTCGGTGTCCACCAGACCGTCGGCCACGTACTGGGCAAAATACTGGGGAATTTCGGTCGAAGGCGTGATTGGGAACGCGCCCATCACATCGGGATTAATCTGCTTCATCGCATAGGCGACAGCTTCGTTGCCCGAAAGACGTTCACGAATGGACATATTATTCCCCCTCCTTTCCGAAAGAAATCGCGCCGAAGGGACACACTTTTTCGCAAATGCCGCAGCCCTTGCAGTGGTCGAGGTCAAAATCCAGCCGTTCTTTTCCCACGACCGGAATTGAGCTGTCCGGGCAAAACGGCACGCACAGCATGCAGTGTTTGCACTTTTCCGCGTCAAATACGGGCGTTTTGGTGCGCCATTCGCCGGTCATGGTCAGGCGGGACGTGCCGCCCTCGTAAATCTCACCGCCGATGGTCATCTTCTGCCACGGCGATGTTTCGTGAATCTCTGCTGCTTTGAAACTCATCCTACCTGTACCTCTTTCATCGACTGGGTGAGCGCGGCCATATTGCCGGTAATCACCTGCGGTTTGTGCGCAAATTTGTGTTTGAAGGACGCCTCCATGTCGGAAACAAACTTGTCGGCCTCCACCACGCCCGAAATCTTGACCGCCGCGGCCAGCATCGGGGTATTCGGAAAGTTCTTTCCAAGTGTCTGCTCGGAAATGGCGCGGGCATCAATGGTACATACCTTGCCCGCGTAGTCGCCCAGCATGGGGCGAATCTCCTCCGGGCGCTTGGGTGTGTTGACGATAATCGCGCCCTCCTCGCTCAGGCCGCGGGTCACGTCGACCGCGTCGAGCAGCGTTTCGTCCACCACGACCACGTAATCCGGCTCATAGATGTTGGAATGCACCGGGCAGCGCTCGTCCGATATGCGGTTGTAGGCCGTAATCGGTGCACCCATGCGCTCCGGGCCGTACTCCGGAAAGCCCTGCACATATTTGCCCGAGGAAAACGCCGCGTCCGCCAGTAGCAGGCAGGCCGTTTTCGCACCCTGACCGCCGCGGCCGTGCCAGCGGATTTCTACCGGTTTGTTTGCCTTTTTCATAACATACCCCTCCGTTTGAAGTGTTTTGATGACAAATAAAAAAAGCGGCCGTCCTGTAAAAGGACGACCGCTGTATTACCGCGTTCGCTGTACCACCTGTTACCTGCATACCAACATATGCGCTCCTGATAACGGCAGGAATCCGTCGCGTCCTACTCTCTTCGCGCAAAGCGCGAGAGGGGTCGGTGCGCGGCTCGGGAGTGATTTTCAGTCGCCTGCTACTTGCACCGGGCTTGCACTGTCCCCGGCTCGCTGTGTCGTTCGCGTTTGGCGGCTTACTGTCTCCGTCGTAGCCTTTCACGTGTTAACTGGTTACCAGTATACGCCGCACTTTCATCTGATGCAATGGTAAAACCCCACAAAATCGCGCGTTTTCATCCATGCTTTATGCACAGTTGTCCACGCCTCGCGTACATTCCCAATGTTTGTCTTCTGATTCACCCTTTTATTCTGCCAGTCGACAAAAAAGTGCGGCCGCAATCCCACATCACGGCCGCACACCTTCCGCCCCCCACGGACGGTCGGATTCTACTCACTATCCTACTGTTGCGCCCTCCCCACGAGGGCTTTCTGCTCTGTTTTCCTACTGCTTGATGGTCACGCCGCCGACCGTGACCGATGCCACCTCGCGCACAATGTCGAGAAATCGCTTGCCGCCCTCCGGGTCCTGATAGTCAAAGCTCAGGTCGAACCGCATACTGCCGCCCTGTGCATCCCCGGACAGCGCACTCATGCCGCAATGGGTTTTTATGCTCGTGCCGTCCCGCAGCGTCAGGTACACATCATCGTCCTCGAGTTGATTGATCCAATCACTGTCAATCGCCCCGCTGCCGCTGATTCGAATGCTGAGCGGCGAAACGCTCAGCTCGTCCACCTGCACCTGCGCACCCGCCAATTGCGCCGCAATGCCATCCCGAATGACCCAGGAGTTCACGCCGCGCGCCTGAAAACGGAACGTCCACGGCTGCTGCGTAATCGGCGTCTGCATACGGTATGTAATTTCGGCTTCAAGATAGGGCAAATCACGCGCCGACAGTCCTTCAAAGGCGGTGCTGTACACCGTCATATGCTCGCCTGCACCGCTGCCCGAGGTCGAATCCGCCCGATAAACCTGCCCGCTGCGCGTGTCGGTCAGGTGCGTGACCTCCACCGATTCACAGTAGGAACTGTCCGACCTGCGGCTGTCATCCAGTTCAAAAACCACCTGCAACGCACCGCCGAAAAAACCGACGCCCGCCAGACGGCACCCCTTTTCCGCGCCGTTTGGCAGCGCAGGTGCGCTGTCGCGCTGTCCGGCAAACAAGTCCATTTCATCGGACATGATATCCGGCTCGGCCGCCTGCTCCACCGGCTGCGCACGATACATCCCATCCAGTGCGCCGGCTTGCAGCGTGCTGTGCTGTTCTCCTTCAATGGCGGCCGTACCCATGCTGAGCGTCAACTCACGCCCGCGCGGATTCTCAGTCAACTCATATTCCTGGTACAGGTAGGCTACACTGCCATCCTCCTCAGGCCGAATGGTCATGCTGCTGCCGTTCATGGCGTCCGTACCTTCAATGAGCAGTTCGTTCTGCCCAAACTGCGGCACATCCTCCATCCGCTGGCCGTCCGCACGGCGCAGGGTCAGAATGAGCGCCGCATCGGTGTCGCTGATGATGGCATCCTCAAGCGTGAGCGTGTAGCCGTTCTGTGACAGGCTTTGGTGCAGCGAAATCGGCAGATGGGCGGGCAGCAGCACGCGGTCGCCGAACATCGCTTGCCACGCGCCCGACAGCTGCAAAACCGCGGTCGCGGTGACGGTCAGCAGCGCGGCGGCGACGGCGGCAAGTACAATGCGGCGGGTGTTGTGCCACGGAATGCGGCGGAGATGGGTGCGCCGCCGCTCCCGCACCGAGGATTGAATATCAAACGCGGGCGTTTCAATGCCTTGAAGCGCCAAACGGATGATGCACTCATCCGATTCTTGATTCACAGCCTCTCCCCCTTTCTGCGGCCGTTCCGGTCAGCGCGGCGGCCAATTTTTTTCGTGCGCGTTCATAGCGCTTGCGCAGCGTTGCGGCAGATTTTCCGTAAATGACCGAAAGCGCTTCGAAGCTGCGCTGCTCAATCACGCGGCCGAACACTAGCGCACGCTGTTCTGGGCTGAGCTTTTCCAGCGCCTGCCGCAGCTCGTCCCCAATATAGTCGGGATCGCTCTCGGCAGCAGGCGGCGTGAACAGCTGCACCCGCCGTCTGCGCAGCAGGTCGATGCAGGTCGTATAGGCCAGCCGATACAGCCACGCGCTCAGTGAACTGCCGTTTTGAAAGCGCTTTCGGTTGTCATAGGCCTTGATAAAAGTGGTCTGCACCGCGTCCTGCGCCTCGTGATAATCACAGAGAATGTGGTGACAGTACCGCAGCAGCGGCTGACCGTATAACGCAATTGCCGCGTTGAGAGCCTCTTCGCCCGCTGTGGCAAAGCAAGCGTCGAGCGCACGTGCATCCATGCAGCCGCCCCCTTTCGATAGAACATGTTCATTTACTATAACGAATGACAACAGGATTTTGTGACATGATTTCGCAAAATTTGTAAAAATTTTTCCACAAAAAAACCGCCCCTCTGCAGTTGAGGGGCGGGAATTTCAGTTTTCCATGATACGAACACCGGTTACTATCGCGCGCGGCGTACCGAAGAGCGGCATGTTTGTATACGGAGTGTTATTTGATTTGGATTTATACTCTTTGTATACCTTCTCGCCATCCCAGTCAAGCAGCACCAGCCGGGCGAAACCGCCCGGTGCAACCGCGTGGGCGGGCAGACGGTAAATTTCCGCCGGACTTTTACTCATTTTCTCAATGAGCTGCATTTTTGTCAGCTTTCCCGTGCGCACCAGATAGGTATTGCACACCGAAAACGCGGTTTCCAGCCCCGTGATGCCGGACGGCGCTTTGCCAAACGCACGCGCCTTTTCCTCGGCGGTGTGTGGGGCGTGGTCGGTCGCAATCATGTCAATCGTGCCGTCGAGCAGGCCGTCAATCAGCGCGAGCCGGTCGCTTTCTTCGCGCAGCGGCGGGTTCATGCGGGCAAGCGTGCCGTGGGCGATGACATCGTCCTCGGTCAGGCTCAAATGGTGCGGCGTTGCTTCGGCAAAGACCTTTGCACCCATCGCCTTGCCCGCCCGGATGAGCGCGACCGACTGTCCGCACGAGATATGCTGAAACAGCACGCGCGCACCGGTGTCGAGCGCAAGGGCAATGTCCCGCGCGACCATCGCCGTTTCTGCGCAGCCCATCGCGCCGGGCACACCGAAATGTTCTGCCGCCGCCGAGCCGAAATTCACGCCGGGCGAGGGCACAAGCGAAGGCTCCTCCTCGTGGAAGGACAGCAGCATGTCATGTTTGACCGCCTCGCACATCGCCGTGCGGCATAGCGCCGCCGAGGTCAGGTTGATGCCGTCATCGGTCAGGCAGGGCGCACCCGCTGCACGCAGTGCAGCAAAGTCGGTCATCTCCTGCCCCTTGAGGCCGCGCGTCACCGCGCCCGCCTGCAGTACCTGAACCGGCGCGTCTGCGGCCTTTTCGGTCACATAACGGATGGTTTCCGGCGTATCGCAGGTCGGAATCGTGTTCGCCATGCAGATTACGGTGGCATAACCGCCCGCAGCAGCAGCAGCCGCGCCTGTGTGCACGTCTTCCTTTTCGGTCTGACCGGGATCGCGGAAGTGCACATGCCCGTCGACAAAGCCGGGCGATACCGTCAACCCGCGTGCGTCAAGCGTTTTGCAATCCGCAGGCGCGTCGATGTGCTCTTCCACGCGCACAATCACGCCATCGTCCCCGATGAGCACGTCGCGCGGCGCATCCACCCCCGTAAAGGGGTCGAGCACGCGTCCGTTCTGAATCAAAAGCATAGGGTCTTTCCTTTCTTACATCTGGTGATCGAAGGTTACCACCAGATTATACCGTTTGTCTATCTCTTTCATTTTATTACGCATTGTAATCATTAAAGTTCGCTTGCCCTCATCGTTATAGCTATACGGCACGACGACATCGAAAATCAGGTTGATGTGCCGTTCACCGTCTACCACGCGGAAATCATGCATGGTCAGTCCCTCGTCAATCTCGCGCAGCACGCCGTCTACCTGCGCGCGCAGGGCGCTGACATGGGCGTTGTTGACGTCCACCGGATCCATATGAATGACCAAATACACGCCTGTTTTGTGCCAAACACGCTTTTCCGCCTCGTCAATCACCTCGTGCACGGCGACAAAGTCCGCGTCGGACGGCACCTCAGCGTGCAGCGAAGCGAGCGTGCGCCCCGCGCCGTAGTTGTGAACAATCACGTCATGTACGCCGACAATATGGTCCGCCTCCATGACGATATTTTCAATGGTGCGTACGATTTCGGGGTCAGCCGCCTCGCCCAACAGGGGCGCGACCGTGTCACGGGCGATGTTAAAGCCCGCCCACAGGATAAACAGCGCGACAAGCACGCCGATATAGCCATCCACCGGCAGTGTGGTGAACCGTCCGGCAATCATGCCGACGACGACCACGCCGGTCGTAATGACATCATTTAAGCTGTCCTGCCGCGCCGCCATCAGCACGGGTGAGTCAATCAGCGTGCCGATGCGGTGGTTAAACGTGCCCATCCACAGCTTAACGAGCATGGAAATCGCCAAAATCACCGTCAGCACGGCAGAAAAGGCAATCGGCTCCGGATGCAGGATGCGGCTGAACGAGGTTTTGAAGAATTCAAAGCCGACAATCACAATGATGAACGACACAATCAGCCCCGCGATATACTCCGTGCGGCCGTAGCCGAACGGATGCTTAGCGTCCGGCTCGCGCCCCGACACCTTGAAGCCGACGATCGAAATCAGACACGACAGACCGTCCGATAAGTTGTTGAACGCATCGGCTGCAATTGAAATCGAGCCGGTGAACAAACCGATCAGCACCTTGAGCACGAACAGCAACAGATTGCAGGCGATACCAACCGCGCCCGACAGCACGCCGTAGCGTTCCCGCACCCGTGCATCGCGCACGTTATCGCGGTCTTTGATGAAAATACGGATTAACGCGTTTGTCATACAAGTCCCCTCGAATACAAAATGTAATATATCCCGACAATGATTACTAGCTGTAAAATCATAATTGCCGGGATGCCCAGCATGAACTGCTTATGCAGCGTTTTATGGCGGATAAGCAGCATGGTCACATAAACCCCGGGACCGCCGCCGACCAGCGCCCAGAAAAACAGAGTGCGCTCGGGCACGCGCCGCCAATCCCGTCCGGCGGCGATCTTGTCGTATGCGCAGACAATTGCCCCGATCAGGCTGACTGCGGCGAAATAGGTTAATAGATATGGAAGCAACGTTCTCCCCCTTTTCTTCGGAACGGAATGTCTTCATATTTTACCATAACCCATGGAACGATGCAAAGATTTCGCCAAAAAGTAGCCGCCCCTAACGCAAAAGCAAAAAAATCGCCGCAAGCGGCGATTTTTGGTGCATTTTTCAGAGAGTCGCAAGCATTTTGGGATTGCCGCTGTCAAACGGCTCATCAAACTCCTGCCGCAGGAACCAACCGTCCGCAAGCTGCGCGGCATACTGCCCCGCAAGGGCGGCGGCGCGGATGCGGGCAAGCGACAGCAGCTCGGGTACCGATTCGGTGCGCACTTCCTCCGGTCTCCACAAATTGCGCCATGGCGCATGCTCTTCATTGAGTGCGTCCCAGTCGGGCGCGGCAACCTTCATGTGTCCGGTCAGCAACGCGCCGCGGCCGAGCAGCCGCTCCGCCCCGCGGGCGGTATGATACACCGCGCGGCTCTCTGAATACAGGAAGTTTTCCCACGCACGCATTTCCGAAAAGGCACGGCGCAACTCCTGCGTCGGCACATCCTCGCCGTAGACACAGCGCAGCACCGTGTGCAGCAGGCAGGACAGCACCGCGACCTCGTCCGGCGCAAGCTGATACTGCTCGTCCGGATCAAACGCGGTCACTTTGCAGCCGGTTTTGCCCTGATAGAGCAGAAAATCGATGTCGCTTTCAATCTGGCAGTGCACCGCAGCACCGGAAACCCGAGGGTCGGCGGCGCGAATTTGCTCCTGCCGGCAGTATACATAAGGATGAATCACGCTGTCGAGCGCGTAATGGCAGAGAAAGCCGTAAAAATAGGCCTGCGCCATATCGCCCGCCGTGCCGGACAGGCAGTGCACTGCACGGGACAGCGCCGAGAACAGCGCGGTCGTCCGCTCCGAATGCATGCTGTTGCCCACCTTGTGCAGCGGACTTCCGCCGAGCACTTTGCGGTAGAACAGCGGGTCAGGGCCTTGACAGCCCCAATAAAAGCACGCGGGTCGTATCGCCGCCACCCGCTGCGCGGGCGCAGGGAAAACAGACAGCGCTTCGCCGCCGAACAGATGATGGGAAACGAAATCAGCCATGACAATCCGCCCTTTCCTTTGTGAGATATGCATTTATTATACCTTCTTTTTACAAGAACCGAAAGAACAATTTCACATATTGAGCGAAAAAGCATATATCCGGTCATTTTCCCGCCGTCCGCGCATTGTGCGGACGCGCTGTGCATGGTAAAATAAAATTATCTTTTTCTTATCCAAGGAGG
The DNA here is from genome assembly GCF_951230135.1 of Butyricicoccus sp. Marseille-Q5471. GTDB lineage: Bacteria > Bacillota > Clostridia > Oscillospirales > Butyricicoccaceae > Agathobaculum. The sequence goes on from NZ_CATNVC010000004.1 coordinate 70,695, forward strand.
CTGACCATGGAGCACCAACCCACTGCCCCGCTGCATTTTGCCCGCTATGAGGACGGCGCCCCCCCGCCGGCTCTCAGTCACAGCATTCTGGATTTGCTGTGTCTGAACATCCCCGGCGGCATTATAGGCGGTTATATCTCCAAAGGATATCCGGTTTACTGTGTCAATGACTATATGATTCAGCACCTCGGCTACGAAAGCTTCGCGGCGTTTTCCCGCGACATCGGCGGACTGCTCGCAAACGGCATTCACCCGGACGATCTTGAGGCGGTTGACCGTCAGGTCGGCACGCTGCTGACCACGGGTGAAACCTATGAGGTGCAGTATCGCATGCGCCGCCAAGACGGGCGCTACATCTGGGTCAACGATATCGGCCGCACCCTGACCGACGCGCACGGCGACGCGGTCTGTATCAGCGCCATCCGCGACATCACGCGCGAGGTCGAGGACCGCATCGAACTGGAAAAGCGCGAAGCACGCTACAACGGTCTGTTCCAGTCCGTGCCCTGCGGCATCACGCGGTATGCGATTGCGGGCGATGCCCGCTTGCGTTTTATCGCAGCCAACGACGAGGCGCTGCGCATCTTGGGCTACTCCTCCGCAGAGCTGTTTGAAAAGGAATACTGGTCGGTCGATGAGCTGATTGCAACGCCTGACTGCGATCGTGTCAGCGCCGATTTGACACAGCTCAGCCGCCTTGGCGACAAGCTGGAATTTGAATACTGCGTGCACAAAAAGGACGGCTCTCCGTGCTGGATTCTGGGCACCTCGGAAGGCGTGACGGATGAACAGGGACAGTCCATTGTGCAGAGTGTCTTTTTAGACGTCACCACCCGCAAATCCTCTGAGCGGCGCAACCGCATGTCGGACGCGCTGCTTCGTCTGGCGCTGCGCGGCACCACCATCGGCGAATTTTACTACTTCCCTGCCGAGCACCGTCTGACCGCACCCGACCGTACCTGTGAATGCTACGGCTGCGACCCGCTGTACCGCGACGCGCCCGCGGATTTCACGACGCGGTTTGTGCATGCGGACGACCGCCCCGCCATCACCGCACTGTTTGCACGCGTCAACGCCGGTGCGGATACCGCGTCGGCAGAATGCCGCACGGCGGACAGTCTGCACTGGAACCGGCTGACGCTCTCGGTCGCCGACCGCGATGCGGGCGGCCAGCCGCTGACCGTCGTCGGCCTAATCGAAGATTTGACCGACCAAAAGCGCGTCGAAACCGAGCACTCCGAGCTTTCCGCACTCAATCAAGACATTCTGCATTCGCTTGAGGATCTGTTTCTGGGCGTTTACCGTATCGACCTCGCTGCCGGAACCATCCGTGGCATTCGCATCCCACAGGATGCCGCATGCTACGGTCTGTTCCGCGAAGATCAGCCGTACAATCCCGATATGCTGGCGCGCGCCTACCATCCCGAGGACCGGGAGGACTTCACCCGCGACCTCAGTCTCGATGCGCTGCGCCGCCAAAAAGCGCAGGGCGTACGCTCGTTTGAGGGCGAATACCGCCGCCTGATTAACGGCGAATGGCTCTGGGTCTCCTGCGTGGTCTATCTCAACCACGCCGACTTTGGCGAGGATTCGGCCATCGTCGTGCTGACCGACGTGTCCGACCGCCGCCGCCAGAATGACATCATCCGCACACTCGGCCGCAGCTATTTCGCCATCGGCTATATCGACCTTGACCGCAACACGATTGACGTCATGCGCAGCGAGGACGAGATTTTCAGCCTGCTCGGCGGCGAAGTCGGCAACAACTACAGCCAGTTCATGCGCCGCTATGTACAGCGCTTTGTTCATCCGGATGATCAGGCGGTGTCCTCGGTGTTTTTCAGCCTGTCCAACCTGTGCGGCACGCTGCTTGGCGCTGACGATGCGACCGAGCTGTGCCACACCTTCCGCAAACGGGACGGCGCGGGCTACCAGTGGGTGCAGGCGACGATTATGCCGAGCGACGCACCCGCCGCGCTCTCGCGCAAGGCCACCATCGGCCTGCGCGTGGTGGATGATACGCTGCGGCACAATTTGGAGACCAAGCAGCTGCTTGAGGCCGCGCTGCGCCGCGCGGAAAACGCCAGTGCCGCCAAGAGCGACTTCCTCTCCAAAATGAGCCACGACATCCGCACCCCGATGAATGCCATCATGGGCATGACCTCGCTTGCCGCCATCCACCTGAACAATCCGGATCGCGTGCGCGACTGCCTGAACAAAATTGCAATCTCCAGTCAGCACCTGCTCGGCCTGATTAACGAGGTGCTCGACATGTCCAAAATCGAAAGTGGCAAGCTTGACCTCGACCTGCACGAGAGCAGCCTGCCGGAATTCGTGCAGAATACGCTGACCTTGGTGCGCCCCTCTATCGAGCAGAAGCATCAGCGCCTGCGCATCAATCCCCGCCTGATTGAGCACGAACGCGTTATCTGCGATGCACTGCGCTTGCAGCAGGTGCTGGTCAACATCATCTCCAACGCCTGCAAATACACGCCCGAGGGCGGCGAAATCCGACTGGGACTGAGCGAGCTTCCCGGTCCTACACCGGGTTACGCGCGGTATCAGTTCACCTGCCGCGACAACGGCATCGGCATGGACCCGAATTACCTCTGCCACCTGTTTGAACCGTTCTCCCGCGCCGCCGATTCACGCGTCAGCGCCGAGCACGGCACTGGGCTTGGCATGGCAATCGCCCAAAGCCTGATACAAATGATGGGCGGTGAAATCGCCTGCGAAAGCGAGCCGAACCACGGCACACTGTTCACGGTGACAGTCGACCTCGAGCTTGCCCATATGGATCAGGATGAGCTAAACCGATTTAAAGGGCTGTCCGTACTGATTGCGGACGATGATTCGGACAGTCGCGAAAGCACCTGCGCCATTCTATCCTCTATCGGCATCAAGGGCGAAAGCGTTCGCACCGGAGGGAAGGCGATCGAACGTGCGGTGCAGGCACACGAAGCCGGGCAGGACTTTTTCGCTATTTTGCTTGATTTTGCTCCGTCCGATATGGATGGAATTAAAACTGTCCGCGCCATCCGCAGCCGCATCGGCGACGCCGTGCCGATTATCCTGCTCTCCTCGTGCGATTGGTCGGATGTGCAGGAGAAGGCCGCGCGGCAGGCCGGCGTGGTCGAATTCCTATCCAAACCGCTGTTTCGCTCCAGCCTTGCCTACCTGTTCAAACGGCTTGCGGGCGAACACGGGTGCGCGCCCAGTACAGACACCGCCATCAATCAGGATGCGCTGCGCGGCAAGCGCTTACTGGTGGCAGAGGACAACCTGATTAATCAGGAAATCGCCTGCAACGGCCGCGAAGCAGTCGAACGGTTCGCAGCATCGCGCTCGTTCTATTATGACGCCATTTTGATGGACATCCGCATGCCCGAAATGGACGGTTACACCGCGACTCAAACCATTCGCAGCATGCGCCGCGCAGATGCCGGCATCATTGCCATTCTTGCGATGACCGCCGATGCCTTTGCCGAGGATGTGCAGCGCGCGCGCAGCGCCGGCATGAACGGCCACATCGCAAAGCCGCTTGACCTTGCAAAGCTGCTGCGCATGCTCCAGCTCTGGACGTAACGCGCATAGCCTGTACCGTAACAAAGTCACGGAAGCACAAGACCGTTTGGTGTATCCTGTTAACAGGAATTCACCGAACGGTCTTATTTTGTGTTTTGAAAGGGTTTTTCCATGAAAGTTGCAAGCATTCAAACCGATGCATGTGTCGCCTGCGGCGTGTGCGCGAAAACCTGTCCGCGAGGCGCGGTCACCATTTTCAAAGGCTGCCACGCTGTGGTGGACGAAAGCCGCTGCGTCGGCTGCATGCTCTGCGCCCGCGCCTGTCCGGCAAGCGTTATCACCAAGAAGGAGGCAAATACATGAAAAAGCACTGGTATGACTATCTTTGGATTGTCTCTCTGGCCTACCTTGTATTGGGATTTTTCAATATCTTATTCGCATGGCTCGGTCTGATTTGTTTTTTTGTGCCGCTCCTGATTTCGATTGCTACGGGCAGTAAAGCCTATTGCAACCGTTACTGCGGCCGCGGACAGCTGTTTTCCGTGCTCGGCGGGCGGTTCGGCCTGTCCCGCGGACGCGATATTCCCGCTTGGATGCGCTCCAAGGCATTTCGGTACGGATTTTTGGCCTTTTTCCTCATTATGTTCGGCAATATGCTGTTCTCAACCTATCTGGTCTTTTCCGGCGCAAACAGCCTGCGTGAAGTTGTAACGCTGCTGTGGACCTTCCGCCTGCCGTGGCAATTTGCCTCCCCCGCCATCGCCGCGCCGTTCTGGGTGCAGCAGTTTGCCTTCGGATTCTACTCCGTGATGCTGACCTCGACCGTGCTCGGACTGATTACTATGGTGCTGTTCAAGCCGCGCTCGTGGTGCGTCTACTGCCCGATGGGTACCATGACACAGGCCATCTGCCAATGCAAAGCCAAGAAAACCGACAATCGCAGCGCATAAAAAAAGCAGCCTTCTCCGCCATATTTCGGCGAAGAGGGCTGTTTTTTAATTGTCCGGCCGCAAGACTCCCACGTCACGCCGTTGTTGCCGTAGGGATACTAATATAATCCCGAATCACAAGCCAGTCCTCAATCATGTCCTTCAGATGAATTTCCGACGCGCCATGCTTATGCAGCATGGAAACAATCCATTCCGCCTCCGACCTAATAATTGTGACATCATGTACACAGATTTTCCCGACCCTCACTCCATAGTGCTTTTCCGCAGCATCCACTAGCAGTTGATACATCCAAAAACCCCCTTTTTAGGAATTATAGTGCATAACGATCTTTGAGAAAATACTCACTCTCCACAAAAGTATACTAAAAGGCAGATGTTTTTTTGTCCGCTTACAATATCTAGTTACTTTAGCCTGATAACAGTTCAATCCGCTGATTTACTTTGATTTTCGAAACAACAGCTTACAAATTTAGAATCCGTTGTCTACGCCACACCAGCACGCTTTGAAATGCGTATATTGTTACTGAAGTCTAATAAAAAGTGAGCTGATTCATTTGAAAGGAATTCGATTCATTACTGCTTGGGGATTGTGTTTTATTTGCCTGCTGCACCCCATCGCTGCGCATGCGGCTGAATTTGCCGGACTGGATGTCAGCTTCTGGCCCGGCACGATTGACTTTGACGAAGTGCATGATGCCGGATACGACATCGTCTATATTCGCGCGGGCTATGGCCTGACCGAGGATTCTCAGTTCCAGACCAATGCGTCAACCGCCAAAGAAGCCGGTTTATTGATTGGTTTTTATTTCTATGTTACGGCCACAGATGTCTACTCCGCCGAGCAGCAGGCAAAATACTTCGTGTCGCTGATTGAAGAGTACGACTACGATTGTCGCCCAGCGGTTGATTTTGAGCAGTTCGGCTCCCTATCGAACGATGAAATCAACCAGGTCGCACTTGCATTTGCCCAAACGCTCGAAACCGAAACGCAGGTTACGCCGGTTTTCTACTCCGATGCCTCCAATGCGTCCTCCGTTTGGGATGAGGCGCTGACCGTCTATCCGCTTTGGGTGGCCGATTACGATGTTTCCTCCCCCTCCACGGGCGTGTGGAGCGACTGGGCAGGCTTTCAATATACCGATGAAGGCAGTGTACCCGGCGTGTCGGGCGATACCGACCTTGATTATTATACCAGCGCGGTCCTGACCAGCGACCTGCCGTTTCTCGATGTGCAGACGAGCGACTGGTTTTACAAGGACGTTCTGCGGCTGTATCGAAAGCAACTCATGAACGGCATCAGCGCCGACGAGTTTGCGCCCTATGCCGGGGCGGTACGCGCCGCACCAATCACCATCCTGTATCGGCTGGATGGATTTACGGCCTTTAAAGATGTCACCGGCAGTATTTGGTATACGGATGCCGTGCTGTGGGCAAAACAGGCCGGCATCGCGATGGGTACCAATGACTATTTCTATCCAAATCGAGTGATTAGTCGGGAGGAGCTATGCGTGTTCCTGTACCGCTATGCCGACTATCGTTCCTATGATGTGACCAAGCGCGCCGATTTGTCGAAATATACAGACGAGAGCGACGTTGCCGACTGGGCGCTTTCCGAAGTGGAATGGGCCGTAGCGATGGATCTGCTCGATGGCACCACCGACACCATGCTTTCCCCCACAGCAAATGTCAGCCGCGCCGATTTGGCCGTCATGATTGATCGGTTTATGACGGTTTACGACGTCAGCTAATTGCCGCCGCTTTGAAAGAAAAAGCAGTCCATCCCCGCGGACTTTTCGTCTGCAGGGTGGACTGCTTTGCTGTATTCATCAAACCGCGTGAGCGTAACGCTTTGTTGCATAACCGTAAAATACCCCAGCCTATCCAACAGATAAGCCGGGGTATCAATTTATGTTCAGTTAAACATCCAAATAGATAGATTCAGGTATGCCGCAAAACAAAGCCACACCAAATACGGAACAAGCAGCCACGCAGCCGCCTTATCAATTGGATAAAACGCTAAAATTGTTTCCACTACCAAAACAATCAGCAACAACAATAGAATAAGTGCTGCTCCATAATTCTGTTGGTTAAAGAAAACAATCGGCCAAATAAAGTTCACAGCCAGCTGCAGTGCATAGAGAATCAATGCGCGTTTTTTGACGCCCTGCTCGGCCTCTGCCGTATAGATTTTATACGACGATATACCCATCAAAATATACAGAATCGTCCATACAATCGGAAAAACCAACGGTGCCGGCGCAAGCGACGGCTTAATGAGTGTTTCATATACTGCGACATGATCTGCCGTCAGTGCGCCGGAAACCCCGCCGACAACAAGCGGAAGCAGGATGCTGATTAACAATTTCATGATAGCCACCCCTTTTCCACATCCTATGCATGTCCTGCGGGCGAGATGACTATTTTTTCCACAGTGCTAAAGTACACTTACATACTCCTGTGCCTTGACAGGGATATCCCAATCCTCACGCATGACAAGCCAATCATCAATAATATCCAGGGCATGAATTTCTAACACTTCATAGTGTTTCAAGGTTGCTACTATTACTGCAGCCTCAGCGTAACTGGTGGTTATGGATGGAATAACGGTGTTTCCCACTTGGACTCCGTAATTCATTCCCACCGGATTAATGATTAACTTGTACATTTAGCACCTTCTTTTCCATTATTATACTTGAGCCGGCAGCCTGTTGCAATTAGGCATTTATACATATATTACTATTTATTTTTGTAGCAAACATGCATATAGAATTTCTATATGTTTGGCACCATACGTATTGATTTTTTCAGCTTTTCTAAATATTTGATCGTTTGTATACAATTATTGTTCACACTTTTAGATGTGCGTCTCAAAGTAAAAAAGCCACTCCGAAGGGCGGCGCGAGAGAAGGTTCAATGCGCGTAAATTATAGCACGTGCGGTGCGCGAAAAAGCAAGAAAGCCCCCGGCTAAACGGTCGGGGCATCTTTGCGTCCGGGGTCAGAATCTGACACCACCTATTTATTTCCCGCGCTGCACCATCACAGCGACCTGCTCACGCCTGGCATAGGACTGAGGCGCTGTACCATCTGTTATGCCGTTTTCCTTGGCTTGTGAGAGTTCAGCCTTTGCCCAATCGCTTGCTGGTAGCTGTTCACGCTCAGCTTTATACTTTTGCATCTATGCTTTGAATTGTTCGTATGTCACCATTTTATCGACCTCCGGTTGTGCATTGAAATCTGTCCATGCCTGCGAATCTCACACCCACGGTTTCGGGCAGGCTTTATGCGTTGCGTCATAGTGTCGACAGACACGTGCTGTAGGAATATCGTGATGAAAGTCAACATCCATGCCATCACGCAAACCTATAATATATGTAGCGGTGTCAACTTGATTAATGGTTTTAGTAGCTGACCGTATACCTGTAGCACAAACAATATCTGATGCAAAGTCACGCTCAAATGCCAACAATCCTGATGTCAACAATCTTTTCATTTTTGCCGCACTAGCTTTAAATTGCGTGTTGGTACTATGCCGAGAACTGAAACACCCTTCAAATATGTTGTATTGTTCCATATCCGCTACCAGTTCCTGCAAATCTTCATACTCGATGTTTTCCAGAATCATTTCGCGATACTTTTCACGTTCCTCTGCCCTGTCTGCTACGTCCTCATCCATCGCATCAGCGTCGCTTTGCCTTAAGGGACAACGCTGTGTTTTTGAGGTGATGATTTGCCATCACCGTATAGCCGTGTGTCTTATTGATTCGAAAAACTGCCATTACAGCTGCTCCCCAACAGACGGGATACGCTATATACGTCGCTGCCATTTTGCAGTTGGCACTGTGCAAAATAGTGCCTGCATGTATGCGGTGAGCAACAGATATTCTTTCTCACTTTCGCAGTTTCTCCTGCCATCCTGACCACGCGCTCAACAGCCACAACTGTTAACGGCTTGCCCGTGCAGGACAGAAAAAGAGGATCCGGTATTTGCTTGAACTCGAAGAAGCCTTGATGAAGTGTGTAATACCGCAGTAACACCTTAGCCATGTGCGGGCTTTTGGCCACGAAGCGTTCCTTGTTGCCTTTGCCCATGATGTGGATATTATCATTGAATACATCTGCATTTTTCAAGTCACATGGCTCACTGCATTTCCAAGATGAATTTTGATGTGCACAGCTTTTACATGCTCCACCTCTTCTATGCCGCTGACCTCCAGAAATTTAATCAGCAGCTCATTCCTGTTCCGATATGATTTGATCGTTTTTGGGGAATAGCTTCTCACCTCGCAGTCGATCAAAAATTCGTCCAGCGCCGCTTTCATTTGCATAAAAAATAGCCTCCTCGCGTGTTAGCAACAACACACAAAGAGGCTAAAGTACAACATACAAACCGGCAATCATCGCTCACGAAAAACCGCGGAAATGCTTGTTATAGCTTGCCTGTCGTAGAATCATCGTTCAATTTAAAGCAGTCCAAAGAGTTATGAAAACTCGACTTTTTTTACAAGGAAACAGCTATTTAAGCTTATCCCTCGTAATCGTCCTCATTCTCCCAGTTATGCCAAACGGCCTGCACGTCATCGTTGTCCTCGAGGTTGTCGAGAAGCTTGCGCATCTTGGCCATGTCGTCCGTGCTTTCGATGGTGATGTAGTTCTGCGGTACCATCTCAATCTCGGCCTCGGCAAAGGAATACCCCAGCGTTTCGAGCGCTTCACGCACGACAGAGAACTCCTCCGGTGCGGTGTAAATCTCAAAGGTGTCCTCGTCAGCCTGGAAATCCTCCGCGCCGGCTTCCAGCGCCTGCATCATAACGGTATCCTCGTCCAGATCGCCGCGCTCAATGAGAATGACGCCCTTCTTATCAAACTGCCACGATACGCAGCCCGAAGCGCCCAGACCCGCGCCGTACTTGTCAAACAGGTGGCGCACATCGGCGACGGTACGGTTTTTGTTATCAGTCAGCGTTTCCACAACGACCGCAACACCGGCAACACCGTAGCCCTCGTAGTTGTTTGCCTCGAAATCAACGCTGCCCGCAGCGCCCGAGTACTTGTCAAGCGTGCGCTTGATGTTATCGTTGGGCATATTGTTGGCCTTGGCCTTGGCGACAACGTCGCGCAGACGAGAGTTGTTGTCCGGATTGGCCGAGCCGCCCTCTTTAATCGCAATCGCAAGCTCACGGCCGATTTTGGTGAAAATCTTGGCGCGCTTTGCATCGTTTGCACCCTTGCGCTTGGCGATATTGTGGAACTTAGAATGTCCCGACATGGTGAATTTCCTTCTTTCTATGCAGATTCAATCATAACAAATTCAGGAGCACGTGAAAGTGCATAATAATTTTATCAAAAAAATTCTAATTTCGCAAGGGGTCCCATGCATATTTTGCTGGAAGCGCGTCCATAATAGTCTCGAAATCCAATAAAGAGGTGAATTATTATGGGTAAGCAGAACCAGAACCAGCAGCAGAACCAGCAGAATTCTCAGAGCCAGCAGAATTCTCAGAATCAGAATCAGCAGAACAGCCAGAACAAGAAGAAGGATCAGCAGTTTTAACTGACTGTGCTGCTGAAGAGCCGTCGGAACGTCCGTTCCGACGGCTCTTCCCTTTTGCACCGTAAACGACAGCGGTTGCACCGGGATACGGTATAATGCTATAATAACAGTAAAATCCAAAGGAGCGGCACATATGACAGCGCAGGATATTTTAAAACAGTATTTCGGCTATTCCGCATTTCGTCCGGGGCAGGACGCGCTGGTTTCACACATTCTCGAGGGGCGCGATACCCTTGGCATCATGCCAACCGGCGCGGGAAAGTCAATCTGCTATCAGGTGCCCGCTCTGGCTTTTTCGGGACTGACGCTCGTCATTTCGCCGCTGATTTCGCTGATGAAGGATCAGGTCGGCGCGCTGCACGAGTCGGGCGTCGCCGCGGCATACTTAAACAGCGCGCTCTCCGCCCCTGAAATGCGCGAGGTAATCGCGAACGCACGGGAAGGTCGCTACAAGCTGCTTTACATCGCGCCCGAGCGGCTGACTACCCCCGACTTTCTCGATTTCGCATGCCAAACCGAGATTTCCATGGTTACAATCGACGAAGCGCACTGTATTTCACAGTGGGGACAGGATTTTCGACCGAGCTACCTGAAAATCCTTGATTTTCTCCGCCTGCTGCCGCACCGACCGCTGGTTTCGGCCTTCACAGCGACCGCAACCGCCGCCGTGCGGGACGACGTCATCCGTGCCCTCGGGCTGCGCGAGCCCTTTGTGCTGACCACGGGTTTTGACCGTCCCAACCTCTATTTCTCGGTCGAGCAGCCCTCGTCCAAACCGCAGGCACTGCTGCGCCTGCTCGCTGTGCGGACGGGCAAAAGCGGTATCGTCTACTGCGCCACGCGCAAGACGGTCGAGGACGTGTGCGATATGCTGCGCATCAAGGGACTCGGCGCGACACGCTATCACGCCGGTCTGCCCGCCGAAGAGCGGCAGCGCAATCAGGATGATTTCCTGTACGACCGCGCCCCTGTCATGGTGGCGACCAATGCCTTCGGCATGGGCATCGACAAATCAAATGTGTCGTTTGTCGTTCATTATAATATGCCGAAAAACATGGAAAGCTATTATCAGGAGGCCGGCCGCGCGGGGCGTGACGGCGAAGCCGCCGACTGTATCCTGCTGTACAGCCCGCAGGACGTGCGCACGGGACAGTTTCTGATTGAGCGCAGTCACGAAGCTGCCGACGAGCAGGTCGACCCCGAAACACGGCGGGCACTGATCGACCGCGATTTGGAGCGATTGCGGCAGATGACTTTCTATTCGACGACAACCGAGTGCCTGCGGCGGTTCATTCTGCAATATTTCGGCGAAAGTGCGGCGGTGTCCTGCGGGCACTGCGGCAACTGCGACACCACCTTCGAAGAGATTGACGCAACGGTTGACGCGCAGAAAATCCTGTCCTGTATCTACCGGCTCGACGAGCGACGGCTGCATTTCGGCAAGGCGATTGTGTCGAGCGTGCTGTGCGGCGGCAAGACCGAAAAAATCGAGCAGTTCGGATTGGACACGCTCTCGACCTACGGCATCATGCAGGACGCGACCGCCGCGCGCGTGCGGCAGCTGATTGACGTGCTGCTCGAGCGCGGTTATCTGCTGAGCGACCCCGAACGGTTCAACGCGCTGTTCCTGACCGCATCCGGCAACGCACTGATGCGCGGGCGGGATACCTTCGTCATCAAGCTGCCGCGCGAGAAAAAAGCCGCCCCGGCCAAGGGCGGCAAGGGCGGCGCGGCAATTGCCGGAGACGAAGCGTTGTTCGACCGTCTGCGCACGGTGCGCGCACGGCTGGCAGAGCAAGCGCATGTGCCGCCCTATGTCATTTTCTCCAACGCCACACTCGCCGATATGGCAGCGCGGCAGCCGATTACTGAATTTGAGTTCCTCGAAGTACGCGGCGTGGGCGAAGCAAAGGCCAACCGCTACGGAGAAATTTTCCTCGAGGAAATCAAATCCTATCTGCGGAGCTGACGCATCAGGCGAAAAACAGCACCGCATCCTGCAGAAACTTTGCGCATCCGGCAACATTTCGGTCATAATATGCGGTAAATCGCGCATCCTGAACATAACCCTGTGTCAGTCCCTTATGGGCTTCAGCGGAGTATTGCGGCCACGTATAGCACAGCCACTCACGGTGCTTTTCGACAATGCTGCGGCCCGCATCGCTCGTCGGCCGCTCGCCCGCGCGGACGGCCTGCTCCAAATCGTGCCGAATTTCGGCCTCGAGGGCTTGGAAACGCCCATAATCCGCCCGGCTCAGCCCCAGCATGCGCGCGTTGGATTCCTCCATCGCCGCGTCACCGTATTTTGCGCGTGTCTCCGCGCCGTATGCCTCTTCATTCTCGCGCACCATACGCGCTTTGAAGGCTTCAAACTTCTCTGTATCACTCATTTTGGCTCCTCCTTCCAAGGATAAAAGCGTTTTTTGTACGGTTTCAATCAGCAGTTTAGTCTGCGTCTGCCGTGCACGCAGCGCCGCCAAATGGCTCTCAAGCGCCTGCCTGCGGTCGAAATCATCCGCCTGCACGATGCGGGCAATCTCGGCAAGCGGCAGATCGAGCGCGCGGTAAAACAAAATCTGCTGCAGCAGATCAACCTCTTCCGCGCCGTACAGGCGGCATCCTGCGCGGCTTGTGCCCACGGGCTTTAACAGTCCGATTTGGTCGTAATACCGCAGTGTACGTGTGCTCACTCCGGCGAGCCGCGCCAGTTTGTCAATGCTGTATTCCATTTGGCTTTCCCTCCCTGCAAGCACAGTATAACCGTTGACGCTGCGTCAATGTCAACCGTTTTTTTGAATTTTTTCTTCCGAAAGGCCGATTTTATGATTTACACCGTCACGCTCAACCCTTCGCTCGACTACATCGTACATACCGACTGTCTCGCGCTCGGCGCACTCAATCGGACGCACGACGAACGGCTCTATCCGGGTGGTAAGGGCATTAATGTTTCGCTGATGCTGGCGCGGCTCGGCCTGCCCACATGCGCGCTCGGCTTTGCGGCGGGACTGACCGGACAGATGTTCAGCGAGCTGCTTGCGGAAACCGGCATCGCATCGGATTTCATCGCACTGGACTGTGGCATGACGCGTATCAACGTCAAAATCAAGTCGGCCGCCGAAAGCGAGCTGAACGCCGCCGGCCCGGAGGTTTCCGCCAAAGCGCTGCGGGCGCTCGAACAAAAACTCGGCGGACTGTGCACCGGCGACACGCTTGTACTGTCCGGTTCGGTGCCGCAGGGTGTGCCCTGCGATATTTACGCCCGCCTTGCCCACCGCGCGGCGCAGGCAGGCGCGTTCGCCGTCGTGGACGCGGCGGGACAGGCGCTTGCGGACGCACTGACCGAACACCCATTCCTCATCAAACCCAATCTGGACGAGCTGCGCGGCCTGACCGGCTGCACGCCGCACTCGCTGGACCATCTGGTCGAGTCGGTGCGCGGCTTGCAGCAGCAGGGCGCGCAGAATGTGCTTGTCTCGCTCGCGGGCGAGGGCGCGGTGCTCGTCCCCTGCGAGGGGAAAGCGCTGACCATCCCCGCACCGCATGGCAGGGTGCGCAATTCGGTCGGCGCGGGCGACTGCATGGTCGCGGGTTTTCTGTCCGGACTGTACCAAACGCGCGAATTTCCGACCGCGCTGCAGGCCGCCGTCGCCGCGGGCAGCGCCTCTGCTTTCTCCGATTGGCTGCCCACCGAAGAAGAGGTCTGTGCGCAGCTTGTGCGCACCATACTGCCTGCCACGCTGCACGCATGATTCATACGTTTCTTGTTTGAATTGCAGTTTTATGATATACTATATCCTCACAACGGAGAAAGAGAGGGGATTTTATGAGTAATACCCGTATTTGGATTACGGGCTCGAGCGGCCGTCTGGGCTCGGCGCTGCGCCGCTTGCTCGACTGTGTGGAATGCCGCATTCTGGTGAGTGATGACGACGTTCCGGTCGGAGACAGTGCGGCGGTCAACCACTTTGCGGATGTCAGCCATCCGGATGTCATCATCAACTGCGCCGGCCTGACCGACGTGCATCTGTGCGAAAGCGATCCGGAGCTTGCCTACAAAACCAATGCGCTGGGCGCGCGCAACCTTGCCGTGGCCGCCCGTCGGCTGGATGCAAAGCTCATCCAGATTTCGACCGATGATGTATTTGAAGGCCTTGGCACAAAGCCTTTGCATGAGTTTCTTGAGCCGCATCCGACCACCATCTACGGCAAGAGCAAGTACGCGGGTGAATGTCTGGTACGCGAGCTCACGGACAAGCACGTGATTGTGCGTTCCTCGTGGATTTACGGCGCGGGCACGAATGATTTCGTCGATCAGGTACTTGCAGCCGCGCGGAATGGACAACCCATCTGTCTGCCGGGCGACGAAATTTCCTCCCCGACCAGTGCCGACGCGCTTGCGGACTTCATCCAAAAGCTGATTTACACCCGTGAATACGGTGTTTATCACGCTTCCTGCACCGGCTCATGCTCCCGCGCGGAGTTTGCGCGCGAGATTCTGCGCCTTGCGGGTTACGACGATGTGTCCGTTGAATCGACCATTGCCGGCGAAACGCTGCGGCCGCGCTTTACGCTGCTCGATAATATGATGATGCGCATGACAGAACTGCATCAAATGCCCGACTGGAAGGACGCACTGAGCGTCTATCTCGCGGGACGGAAGGAGGGCAAAGCGTGACGAAAGCGAAACGAAAGCTCGGTTTGACCACGAAAATCTTTATTGCCCTGCTGCTTGGTGCGGTTACCGGCACGCTGCTGCACTATTTTGCGCCAAGCAACGCCTTTTTTGATGATATTTTGGTAAACGGCTTCTTCTATGTCATCGGTCAGGGCTTCCTCCGGCTGATGCAGATGCTGGTCGTACCGTTGGTGCTGTGCTCGCTCGTCTGCGGCGCGGCCGCCATCGGCGATACCAAGACGCTCGGCAAGGTCGGTGTGCGCACGGTTGTTTTCTACCTGTTTACAACCGCGCTGGCCATTTGCGTCGCGCTGGGCGTTGCAAAGCTGATTAATCCCGGCGTAGGCATGGATTTATCGGCACTCGAGACTACTGAAACCGCCGTTACCGCCCAGCAGTCGATGGCGGAAACGCTGTTGGATATCATCCCGAAAAATCCGTTCAGCTCATTGGCAAGCGGCAACATGCTGCAAATCATCGTATTTGCAATTATCATCGGCATCATTCTCGCCAAGCTGCAGGACAAGACGCAGCTCATTCACAACTTTTTTCAGCAGGGCAACGACATCATGATGGAAATGACGATGATGGTCATGTCTCTTGCGCCGATCGGTGTATTCTGCCTGATTGCAAAAACCTTCTCGGGCATGGGTTTTGACGCATTTCGCCCGCTGCTCAAGTATATGGGCGCGGTGCTGCTCGCGCTGATGATTCAGTGCTTCGGTTCGTATCAGGTGCTGCTTAAGGCCTTTACGGGACTCAATCCGATCAAATTCGTCAAGAAATTCCTGCCCGTCATGGGCTTTGCTTTCTCGACGGCGACCTCGAATGCGACTATTCCGCTTTCGATTGACACGCTGGAGCGCAAAATGGGCGTTTCGCGCCGCATTTCGTCGTTCACCATCCCGCTCGGTGCAACGATTAACATGGATGGCACTTCAATCATGCAGGGCGTTGCCGTCGTATTCATCGCGCAGGCGTATGGCATTGCGCTGACACCGGCGGACTATTTAACCGTTATTGCCACCGCGACGCTCGCGTCCATAGGCACGGCAGGCGTGCCGTCGGTCGGACTGGTCACACTGTCGATGGTGCTGGCCTCGGTCGGTCTGCCGATTGAGGGCATCGGCTTTATCATGGGCATCGACCGCATTCTGGATATGACGCGTACCGCAGTCAACATCACGGGTGACGCGGTGTGCACAACGATTGTCGCCAGCCAAAACCAAGCGCTCGATCGTGACGTTTTTAACGCCGAAAGCGTTTAAGCGGACAGACCTATCGCAGAAAGTTGACTTTCTGCGGTAGGTCTGTTATAATACAGGAGCATGCCGCCATGGCGGAACTGGTAGACGCAGGGGACTTAAAATCCCCCGGTGTTATAACCGTGCCGGTTCGATTCCGGCTGGCGGCACCAAACAGGATTCTGTAACTCTTTCAGAGAGAAACAGAGTCCTGTTTTAATTTTTATTTGAAAATCGGAACAAAATATACAGGATTCTCATACAGTTAAAACGCCTGTCTCTGCAGGTTTTTTCGGCCGCTGGCATGCCATTTCTCCAAGATTTCTCCAAAACACTTGACAATTTCTCTTCGGCCTAGAAAAAAGAAGAGGTATTTGAATGTGGCAGCGGCCACAGCATCTCATATCTCATTTCGCAGCCCCACGCGCTGATTCAGTTGCCATTAGTGAAATAAGCACCCTTGCCACTTGTATCTTCCTGATTCTTGAAGTATCATTGAACTATAGTATGATAATGGTGGTATGTACAGACAAACTGCTTGACGACAAAGGAGGGATTGTCATCAAAGAGATGCTGCACCATATAGCCGACAGACTCCAAACCGTACGTAAGCCGGGGGCGGTTCTGTCCCCGCGCTCCATTCGCAGGGAATCGCTGCCGTATTTCGCAGGGTGGATTATCATTTTCACCTGGCTCTACTGCTATTTCCTGCCCAACGGCAATCTGTTGTTCTTGGACGGGGGTGCGCTCACCGGCCATGAGCGCACCGCAACCTATATCTGGCTTATCGTCTGCCCGCTGATTACCACCTTTTCAAAGGGTGTCCGCTATGTGCCTGTCACAATTTACAGCGTAGCAGCGGCGATGCTCAGCTTTGTTCTGCTCACTTTTTTTAAGTTCTCTATGGCAATGGTCTTTTGGCTTGAACTGATTATCGCGGTAGCAGTGGGGCATATTTTTGCATCCTGCGGCTATGGCTTTTTCATGATGCTGAATAACGCAGAAAAGTTTTACTCCATGATCCTTGGCATTTTTGTCCCCAAATTGCTCATGATGATTCATCCGTTGGTAGCCGGTTATCTGAAAGGGATTTCCTTTTCCGCATTTATTCTTTTTTGCTGCCTACTGTCCATGCTAGTCTGCTCCGTCTATTTCACGTGCGAGCGAAGTTTAGTCCCAAATGTGGAGAAAAATCCGTTCCCCAGGCAAGGGTGGTCACTGATGGCTCTCGTATTTGTTATCCTTGCGTTTAATGATGTAATCGCGCCGCTGCTGCTATTTGAGATGAAAAACACATTGAAGCTTCCCTTGGCATTTTGGTATTTCGGGGGCATCGTCGCGGGGCTGTGCCTGGTTCTTTTGTTGCAAAAGCAATGGAAACTTAACCTTTGCACCATGCTCAACCTCTCCCTGGCGCTACTGACCATTGGCTTTGTCATCGGAGTTGTGGCGGAGCATTATATCGCCGCCGCTCTCATCTGCACAGTCTGCTTTGGACTTGCCTATTCCATAGGTCTGGTCAATATCTACTATCTGGCGGGTTTTATGGCAAAAAAGTTTCAAAACATCACTTTTTATCGTGTGGGCATCATTCTTTCTGCCGTTTACTATTTCTATGGCTTTGGCAGTATGCGGTTATTCAAACATGCGCTGCCCATTCTCAGCACGTTGTCGGTCTGCATCCTAATCCTGTTTTTCCTACTCTCGCCGCTGTTTGTGCGGCTGCTGTACAGCGGTGAGTGGATTGACGATAGCTACCGTCAGGACGTGAACTTTGAAAGTCGCCTGCGCGCCAGACTCAAAGACCTTCGGCTCTCCCCAAAGGAAACCGAGGTATGCGAGCTATTGCTGCGTGGCTACACCCTGCGTCAGACTGCCGCCATGCTCGAAATTGCTTACCCAACCGCCAACACTTACTGCACGGCACTTTACCGCAAGCTCTGCATCAACAGCCGCACCGAGCTTACACTGCTCTTTAAGGAATTTATCGAGTAACGCTACATATAGAATGTGCAGATAAAAAGACGCAAAATACAGTACCTCATTAGAACTAATGAGGTACTGTATTTTTGTTTTCAGATAAACTAATGAATTGTGTGTCATCCGTTTTCCTTGCAGAATGAACTTGCCAAAGCAAATTTAACGTTGGGAGGCGAACAGATGATATGTCGTTTTGGGAACAGCTAAAAAAGCAGTTTAGAAAACCGGTCAGACCTGATTCTATCAAAGCCGAGGGCGCACAGCCGTTGGGGTTGACACCAAGGGAGATGGATGTCTTTCGGCTCCTCTTGGATGGCTACACCCTGCAAGAAACAGCCAATCAGCTTGGGGTAAAATACTCTACCGTTAATACCCATATGACGGCAATCTACAAGAAATTGGGTGTTACCTCCCGAGCGGAGCTGATTATCCGCTATCGCGATTTTGAACAGGAGAATGACACATGAATCGAAATAAAAGAAGCTGTAAATTGTGGGAACGGAAGCTGTGGAAGTGCAGGTGAAGGAAATGATGAAACAAATTGCAGCCTTGTTGTCCGCACTGCTGATTTTGTCCGGCTGCTCAAACGCAGCTGTGCAGAATGCGCAGGACAGCCACACCGCAGACAGTTCGGAAAACACGCCAGAGCACTTAACGCTATATCCTCATGCAGTAGAAATGCCGGTAGGGCGTATCCTAAAGCTCAAGACCTCCACCGTGCCGGCAGATGCCGCTGTACAGTGGGAAACGGCGGATGCGGCTTTGCTTGACATCAGCGAGGATGGAACCTTGACTGCGAAGGCGGCAGGAGAAACCACGGTTACCGCGAAAGCAGGAGATAAAGCCGCCAGCTGTGCGGCGAGAGTGACCGCCGAAGGGTTAACACTGCTCTGGAGCGGCAGTCTGCCGCCCGAAGAGCCGCCGCTACCGCCCGACCGGCCAGACGATTCCCCAGAGACTCAGGGCGAGGAACCCGAGATTCCCGTGGAGGTGCCGGACGATGTGATTACCGTAGAAACAATACCCGAGCTTGACGAATATCTCTGGAAAATCAAGATTGATACGCAATACCCTACCACCGTGACCAATGACGGCATAACCTTGGATGCTGATGTTCATATCAAGTTCATTGTGGAAAAAAAGGGCGGCAAAACACCTCTTGGTACATATCACGGCATTTTCTACGGTGACGCTGACTTAAACCGCGAAAAACTGCTGGCCTTTATGAATGCACAATTGGCAGGCGCCGGAGAGGTGATTGATTATCAGGAGCACGATACTGCCGAGGAAAGTCCCATCACCGTGGAGGTTGTGAAAATGGACAATGCCGCTTACCACGCGGTGATCGTTCCCCATCCCGACCCCAACAGCATCACGCAGCAGCTTCCCGTAGCACATCTGCCGGGAAGCTTAATGGCTCTGGGCGAGCTGACCAGTCCCATTACTGTCAGCGGCAGCTATACGTATCAAGTTGGCGGCATTACTGCAACCGCGCCATTCGGCGGTACGAATGCGGAAAGCCAGCCCTATGCCCTTGATATATACGGCCGCTACGCTACGGTGCGATTCCCGGCAGCGGAACAGAACGGCCTTGCCCAATGCAGTGCCGATGGCACGTTCTCCCGCAGTCCTATCTTCCCATAATCACAACTGCCCGATGCGTGTGGTTGACGCTGCGTTTTACTGAGAAAGGAAGCAAACATGAAAGCGAAAATGATTGCCCTTGCCGCAGCCCTGTGTTTGGCAGCGATTTGCATGCCGCAAATCGCCTTTGCAGAAGCCAAGGCGGCAGACTACCGGAATTACAGCGATTGGGCATACCCTGAGCTGGAAAAAGCCGAGTCTGTCGGCCTCATAACCGACCGGGTTCGCGGTAACATGAAAGCGAATGTCACCCGTGAGGAGTTTGCCGAACTCATGGCCAATCTGGGCGAGAGTTTTTACGACCTCTCCTCTCTGGAGCTGAATCCAAACACCTTTACAGATACCCAAAACCCCCGCATTCTGCTCGCCTATGAGATGGCGGTTGTAAACGGTGTGGGCGGCGGCAGATTTGACCCCAACGGAAACGCCACGCGCGAGCAAATTGCCGCCATGCTCGGGCGGGCAGTGCTTGTGCTTGCACCGGATGCGGACACCACCTATGACGTGCGCCGCATGTTCACCGATCAAGACCAAATCGCCCCCTATGCCCTGCCCTTTGTGCTGTATCTCACGCAATATGAGGTCATCGGCGGCATGGGAGACGGGCGTTTCGCCCCGACGGAGCCCTGCACGCGGGAGCAGGCCGTGGTGATGACCGTGCGGCTGTACGAAGCTCTGGGTGGTGCAGTACCGGAGGTGACTACACCGCCGGCACAGGTCAATCAAAGCATTGTCGGCTCCTGGTCCTCCGAGGGGCCGAACGTAGACTATTTTGACGCCTACGGCAAGCTGATTCAGAGCGCTTACAGCGGAACCTATTATCGGTTTAACGCCGACGGAACCTTCAAATATATGTTGGGCGGCTCCGGCTGGGTGGCCAGCGGCCTCCTCCTCTGGCAGGGAAGATACGCTGTTTCGGGAAATACCATTGCACTGACCGGCATTAAAGAGAGCTGGAGTCCCTTTGGCAGCGGCCAACAGGCAGCCTATTCGGACAAAAGCGTGGCCGATGCCCGGCTTCTGTTTGTATTTGAAGCGGATGGACGCCTGACACTGACCGAGGATGACAATATCGGCATCGAAAAGAGCTTTTATCGAATCAACCAACAGGAATGAGTACAAGGAGATAGGTTATGAAACCGAAGGCAACCGCATTTGCATTGGTGCTTGCATTGCTGCTGGCCCTTCCTCTGTCTGCGGCAGCGGCTGATAGCAACGTGATTCACCCCGCCCCTGCCGTTAGCGTTACCGTCACCGGTGAGGAGGCGGATGGCAGGACAATGCCGCTCTATCTGTTCATCAGCTTTTCTATCCCCCAGAGCGTGCAGGACTTAGCAATGGATGATGCCTATCGCGTGGGCTATGTCATTGAATACCGCATTGCGGACGGTCCGTGGCAGCTCCATAACGAGGACTGGGAAAAGCGGGTGGATCTCACTTACAGTAACAGCCCCACCTCCGTGTTCTTCAGCTTGGATATCAAGGGGGTCCAGCACGAAACGATAGGCCTCACAAGCACGGATTTTTACAGGGAGAAAGAATTGTCTGCCGAACACGAAAAACGTCTGGGAGAGCTTGCTGCCGCCGACGATTTTGATGGTTTTAGCGTATATTTGAATACGATAGACCCTTTTGGCTTTTATAAGAATTGGGTCTATACCTTTCGCGTGCGATTCTATTCATTCCTGAAAGTAATGGGTGGCAGTGACTATGCCGTCATGCAGCTTTCTCCTTATTCCGGCGAAGTGCGTGTAAACGGTCTTGGAACCTTTACCGCAGGCGGAACAAGCTCCAATCCTGATGCATTTTGGACAAACGCGTCTCCATGGGCGGCCGATGAACTCAAACAAGCATATAAGAACAACCTTATTCCGGCATCTCTGATAGGTGTCGACCTGACGCAGCCGGTTACGCGAGCAGAATTTGCACAAGTTGTGATGGCCGTATACGGTGCAATTGCCGAAGATCCGCAGGCTTATGACTACGATAGCGCACCCTCTCCATTTTCCGATGTCGTGTTGGGGGAAACACAAGGGGGTTGGGAAATCATTTCCGCAACGCGGTTGGGCATCGTTTACGGGGTCGGAGGCAGAAAATTTGCGCCCGACCTGCAATTAACCCAGCAAGAGCTGGCAACGATGCTGTTCCGATGCATTCAAGTTTCTTTGCCGGAGGAACGCTTAAGTGCCGCTCCTCCCTCTCATTTCAATGACAGCGAGCAGATTGCCGCATGGGCTGTTGATGCGGTTTCCTATTTGTCGTCCGAAGACATCATTAGAGGTTCGGCCGGTGCTTTCATGCCGCTCCATTCCTGTTCAAGAGAGGCGGCGCTGCTGCTTGCCAATCGCATCTGTCATTCATATTAAATAAAGCTGTTTTTAGGAAAGGACGCGTACCATGAAAACAAAAACATTATCCCTTGCACTGGTTTTTATGCTGGTGCTAACCATGCTCCCCACGATCGCCTTTGCTTCCGGTGATCCTAAGGTGGATGCGCCGCAGAACGTGGCGGTTTATGAAATTGCTGCAAACGATGGCCAAACAATCGGGCTTGGCCTCAAGCTCACCTTTGACCAAACCTTTTTAAAGGCTGTCACCCCTGTGGGGGAGGATAGCTACGGCCCATACTGTGCCCGCATCTACTACGAGTTCAAGGTGGATAACGGAAACTGGTTCGCTCTGCCGGACAGCTATTACGACTCCTTTTGGAGCAGCAGCTACGGCACCGGAGGCAGCACCTACAACAATGCATTCTTCGTCTACTTCCAACCTGGATACGGGGCGCAGAACCGAGGGGAGGAATTCTTCTCCGGCTTCCAGCCCATGCTGAAAAAGACCGTGGTGGATGACGAAGCCGACTCTTATATTCTGGACGGAGTCAATCACATGTTGGAAGCGCGGGTGCGCTATGAAATGGTTTCCGCCGAGGATTATGAGGCGGCTGCCATCTATCCCTCTGCTTGGTCTGCCGTCAAATGGGGCAAGGGCGCGGCAGTAGAAAAGCCTAAGTCATTCCCG
This sequence comes from Butyricicoccus sp. Marseille-Q5471, assembly GCF_951230135.1. Taxonomy (GTDB): domain Bacteria; phylum Bacillota; class Clostridia; order Oscillospirales; family Butyricicoccaceae; genus Agathobaculum. Next base: position 93,284 of record NZ_CATNVC010000004.1, read on the forward strand.
ACCGCTCCTGTACTCTCGGGCATCAATGTGCAGCTTTCCGGCATTGACAAGCGGCCCCAAGTGAAATTCACAGTCAAACACCCCGATGATGTGATGAACGCTGCAACCAATCCCACAGGTCTCGCCTGTTTTCGACTTGAGGTCAGCTATGACAAGGGGACATGGCAGCACGATATGACGCAAACGGTCTCCTGGCTCTTCGCCAGCGGCGAGAGTTGGACGGATTTACCCGCGCGTCAGGACGGGGAGCAAATCAAAATCGACGCCACTGCCGTTCAGCTTCGCATGCGCTATGAGTGGTACGACGGGCTGACCGACGGCCATGCGCCCGTCAACGGTGACGGGACACCCACGTTCGTCTCGCCCTGGTCAAATAGCATCGGCACCAACGCAGATGCATGGAGCAACGCATCCGCTTGGGCGACGCCGGAACTTGAAAAGGCAAATCAAGCGGGGCTCATCCCCGATTGTCTGAAGGGGCAGGATTTGGCCCGTGACATCACCCGTGCCGAGTTTGCCGCCCTGTCTGTCCGGCTCTACGAAGTGATGAGCGGCAAGACCGCCACCCCCAATCCGCAGAATCCCTTTACCGATACCGCTGACGCGGAAATCCTCAAGGCGTATGCTCTCGGTATCACCAAAGGAACCACGCCAACCACCTTTCAGCCCAATCTTCTGATTCCACGGGAGCAGGTTGCAACCATGCTCACCCGTACCGTGCAGGCGGCGAAGCCCGGCGTCTCGCTTGACGCCGCCGGCGCATTGCAGTTTTCCGATGACGCAATGATTTCCTCTTGGGCGAAAGAAAGCGTCTATTTCATGGCGAAGCACGAAATCATCAAAGGGGTGGGTGACAATAAATTTGCCCCCAGAAACACCACCGCTGCAGAGCAAGCTGCAGGCTATACCAACGCCACCAGAGAGCAGTCCCTTATCATTGCGGTGCGCAGCTTGGAAACGCTCGGGAAATAGGAGGTATGATGAATGGCCGTCTATAAACAACCGTGCCGACAGTGCGGCTCGTTGATTTCTCAAGACAGTCGGTTTTGCCCCAAATGCGGCAGTCGTGCACCCTTTGTCGATCTCTGCCCCACCTGCCTGCGGGAAATCCGCCGGGAGGATATGCGATGCTCCGGCTGCGGCAGGCCACTCCATATTGCCTGTCCCCGATGTGGAAAGCAGACCTTTGTCGGCGAAAAATGTGACGCATGCGGCGGCAGTCTGTTGAAGCAGTGCCTAAATCCGCGCTGCGGCGAGATGCAGTTTTTTGAGAATGCCAAATGCACTGCCTGCGGCAAAAAACTATAAATCGGAGGGATTTTATCATGATGACAGCATTCACCCGGAATTATGAGGACAACAGCACGGAGGCCGGGTTTCAATTTACTTTTTACTGCGATGTCTGCAACGACGGCTACAAGACCAGCTTTATACAATCGGAAACCTCAAAGAAAAACCGCGGACTGCGGGGCTTAGCACGAGGTGCGGGTGCTTTAGGCGGCCTCTTTGGCGGGGCGCTCGGCAACCTTGGTTATTCGTTGGAGCGAGGCGGAGATATTCTATCCGAACGGTTCGATGGAATGAGTGCCGAATGGCAAAAGGAGCATGAGCAGGCGTTTGTACGCGCACAAAACGAGGCGCAGCAGCACTTCAGCCGTTGTCACGGCTGCCATCACTGGGTGTGCGCCTCCTGCTTTAATGAAGAGGAAGGCATGTGTACCGACTGCGCACCTCGGCAGAAAACCGCCGTCGCCAGGGCAAAGGCGCAAGCCATGCAGCGCAATTTGGATGAAGCTGCCGCAGAGCAAACGGTTTGGAGCGGCAAGCTGGAAACGCAGGTCATCACCTGCCCTGTTTGCGGCAAGCCGGCCGGTGCGGGAAAGTTCTGCCAGAATTGCGGCGCTGGCTTGCAAGCGAAAAAATGCCCCGCGTGCGGCGCGGCGGTTGCGGACGGGATGCGCTTCTGCGGCGATTGCGGCACAAAGCTTTAGATCGTATTGTTCTTTCGGCTCTCAGATACGCAGTGACAATCTAAACCGTAGTGATATCGCTGTTGCGATATTGTAATTGTCGCATTCTCAGAAAAAGCATTCGTAGATGCCATCGATGCACAGGAAGCGTATACAAGTAATTTGATTAATCACGATATGCTCTGGCTCGAGATGCTCCAAACATTGATGGCACAACGTCCATTAACGCAGCCCAATCGCTGCTATTTACCCAATCAAGCACAAGACCATACTGCATCAGCAAGGTCAATGCTATAAATGAGATTGCGCACAATGCTACCCATACCGATTTTTGATTACGGCACAAGGCCAGCACCTAATTTGTCACAGTAAACACAACGCTTATCCTTCCACATATAATCCACATTTACTTCCCCCTCAAACTCTTGTTTGGCATCGCGTCATAAGCATCACTCTGTTTTTTGTCATTTCCGCATAATTCGGAAGCCCCATCAATTATAACCTTGTCAGGAAGTACGCCAACCCACAAAAGCTTTCAGGCGACAGATATGATCATCTTTCTATCTGCCGCCTGAAAAACTATCTCTGTTAGCGTGAACCTCTCCTCCTTTTATTGTCTGATAAGATGATTCATAATCTTAGTTGCCAACAAAGTCGCACATGAATGCCGCAAATCGTGAAAACGAACTTTTTTGAAGCCTTTCCGCTTGATAAAGTCCCGGAATCGATTGGTAATCTTATCAGGAGTGGGCAAGGCAGTCAACTGCCTCCGGCAGCCGCCGTGCTGCCGAATGATGCCCCCTCCCCCCTGCTTTTCCTTCGCTTTTTAAGCCAAAAGCACCCCCGATACGGCAGTTGCCGTATCGGGGGTGCTTTCTTTACATATGCAGCAGAAAATAGTACGCCGCGCCGACCAGTCCGGCATGGTTTTGCAGCTGCGCTGCGCGCACCTCCAGTCCCTTGGCGAAGGCCGGCATCACGCCCGCCCGAATTTTGTCCCGCAGCGGCTCAATCAGCAGCTTCTGCTGCCCCGAAACGCCGCCGCCAATCAGGATAACCTGCGGGTTAAACAAATGCGTCAGACCAATCAGTCCCTCTGCAATTTCACTCATCCAGTCATCCAGAAGCGCCAGAACATCCTCACGCTGCTCTGCAGCCGCCTGAAAAATTCGGCGGCCGTCAGTCAGTGAAGCATCGAGCGCCCGCGCCCGCCCGACCAGTGCCGTGACCGAGGCGTAGCGCTCCCAACAGCCGCGTTGTCCGCAGCCGCAGGCGATTCCGTCCCGCGCGTGCAGCATCATGTGCCCCAGCTCTCCGCCCAGTCCGCGCGCGCCTTCGAGCAGTCTGCCACCGGTCAGCACGCCACCACCTACTCCCGTGCCCAGTGTAACGCCAATCACATCGGTATAGCCGACGGCCGCGCCTGCCCACGTTTCGCCGAGGCACATACAGTTTGCATCATTCGCAACCGTAACCGGCAGTCCGAACGCCTCGCGCAGACGCTGGGCAATGGGAGCATCCAACCAGCCCGGGAGATTGCCACCCGTTCCCACCACCACACCGCGGCGGCAGTCAACCTGACCGGTGGCGGAGACCCCGATTCCCGCCAAATCAGCGGGCATAGCCTGCTGGTGCGACAAAAACTCCTCCGCCGCACGCAGCACCGTGTCCAGAATGGGCGTGCGGTAGCCGTCAAAGCTGACGCTTTGCTCCGCATGCGCCACAACCGCACCTTTATCGTCCACCAGACCCAGTTTTACCGCAGTTCCACCTATATCAATGCAGAAAATCGGTTTGCTCATGCCGTCCGCCCTCAGTTTCTGCCTTGCAGGGCGGCGGTGAAGCGTGCGGTAATCTCGGCCGGACGCGTAATCGCTCCGCCTACCACGACCGTCCACGCGCCTGCATCCAGACAGCGCACCGCCTGCTCCGGCGTATGGATATGCCCCTCGGCAATGACCTTGGCCGGGCATTCGCGGGCAAGCACCGCGATGAAATCAATGTCGGTCTCGTCAATGCCCTTGGTTTCCGGCGTGTAGCCCCGCATCGTCGTTCCGACGAAGTCTGCGCCTGCCGCCGCGCAGTCCATTGCTTCCTCAAGGCGAGCAATATCCGCCATAATCAGCTGATTCGGATATTTTTCCCGAATCGCACGGATAAAATCAGCCGCACTGCTGCCATCCGGCCGCAGCGCACTTGTGCCCTGCACCGCAATGATATCCGCCCCGCAATCCACCAGTGCATCGACCTCGTCCATGGTCACGGTGATGTACATTGAGGTGCCCGGATAGTCCTTTTTGATAATGCCGATGACCGGCAGCTCCACCGCCTGTTTGATTTGCCGGATGTCCCGTACCGTGTTGGCGCGGATGCCGACTGCGCCCCCCTGTAAAGCAGCCTTGGCCATCAGCGGCATCACGCCGCCCTCCGGCCGGTAAAGTGGCTCGTGCTCAAGCGCCTGACAGGATACGACCAGACCTCCATGCAATTGTTCTAACAGCTGTTGTTTGTTCATGTTTTCCCTCTTTTCAGATTTCAGCGGCCGCTTCTTGATCGACAATCAGTGTAAAGTCGGGATGAATCTGCAAAATGGAGGCGGGCACGGCAGGTGTGACCGGGCCGAAAAATGCCTGTCGAACAATTTTCGCCTTGTCCGCACCGCTTGCCACCATCAGCACGCGGCGCGCCTGCATGATATCGCGAATACCCATCGTATAGGCTTGGCGCGGCACATCCTCCTTCCGCGCAAAGAAGCGCTTGTTTGCCTCAACGGTAGACTCGGTCAGATCGACGCAGTGCGTATCCATCTCAAAAACGGTGTTCGGTTCGTTAAAGCCGATATGACCGTCGGTGCCGATGCCGAGCAGCTGCAAATCTATGCCGCCCACGCTGCGGATCATCTCGGTATACGCGCGGCAGACCTCCTGCGCATTGAGGTTGCTCCCTTCCGGCAAATGAATGCGTTCGGGTGCAATATTGACATGATCGAAGAAATTGCTGTGCATGAAGTGCCAGTAGCTTTGCTCGCTCTCGCGGGAAATGCCGCGATATTCATCCAGATTAACGGTGGTAACCTCGGAAAAGTCCAAATCGCCTCGTTGATACCATTCAATCAGCTGCCGATAGATACCCACCGGCGTGCCGCCTGTGGCGCAGCCCAGCACCGCGTCCGGCTGCATGATGACCTGTGCCGACAGAATATTGGCGGCCTTGCGGGACATATCCGAATAATCCTTCGCGCGAATGATTCTCACGATTGTCTATTCTCCTTCCGCTTTAGCAGTATTTAGAAATTGCCTCGTCAATCATCCGGCAGCAAGTCTCAATCTGCGCTGCGTCGTCCGCGTGCACAGGGGCAAGCGGCGCACGCACGCTGCCAATATCCAGGCCTTCGCGGCGGCGCAGCACCTCTTTGATGACTGCATACATGTTGCCGCGGCAGGCGCACAGTGCATAGATAATATTATCCACTGCGTACTGCACCTCGCGTGCCTGCTCGATTTTGCCTGCGGCAAGCAGTGCGTCCGCCTTGAGCAGCAGCTCGGGCATGGCCGCATAGGTGCCGCCGATGCCGCCGTCCGCGCCCATGACGCGGCCTGCGATAAACTGCTCGTCCGGGCCGTTGAATACCGCAAAATTGCCGCATCCGCGTGCTTTTTCTCCCGCATCCTTAAACATCTGAATGTCCTGCACCGGCATGGAGCTGTTTTTCACCGCCACCACTTGGGGATTCTTCAGCATTTCGGCCAGCAGGCTCATGGTCAGCGCGGTGCCGGCCAGCTGCGGAATGTTATAAATCACAAATTCGGTGTTCGGCGCGGCAGAGGAGATGTCGTTCCAGTATTTTGCCGTCGCATGCTCGGGCAGATGGAAATAAATCGGCGGGATGGAGGCGATAGCATCCACACCGCAGGACTCGGCATGGGCGGCAAGCTCCATCGAATCGGCCGTGTTGTTTGCCGCAACATGACAGATGACCGTCAGTTTGCCCTTGGCCTCCTCCATCACGGCTTCCAAAATCGCCTTGCGCTCGGCAATCGACAGATAGATGCACTCGCCTGACGAGCCGTTGACATACACGCCCTTAACGCCCTTTTCCACCATATAGCGGGTCAGTGCACGCACGCGTGCGGTGTCTACCGCGCCTTCGTCATCATAGCAGGCATAAAACGCAGGGATAATTCCCTGATACTTTGTCAGATCTTTCATGTTAAACTCCGTTTCTCCAAAAGGATGGTTTCTATTCAGTTCCCCGCAAAACGCACGGTTACATCGCCTTGTTTCAGCGCAATTTCGATCCGTTCAGCCAACACGGCCTTTGGTGCGGGATAATCAATTCGATGATGAGATCCGCGGCTTTCCCGCCGCAGCAGCGCCGCCGAGAGCAGGGCATCCGCGGTCAGCAGCTGCGCGTCGACCCGATGGGCGAGCACCGTTTGCGCAATGGTCTCCGCGGGCGTTCGGGTCAGGCCGTCCGCTGCGGTGCGCAGAGTGTTCCGTGCCTCGGCAAGACCCTCCTCGCTGCGGGCAAGCAGTGCATACCTCGACATCACCGCGCGAAGCTGCTCCTGCGCCTGCCCTGCCCGAGCCGATGTCCATGCGTCAAACGCGGCACAGGCCGGACAGCGAGGTGCGGCGGCCGCGTCCCGCGCGGCCTCCCGCCCTGCAATGCCGCCAAACACCAGTGCATTTGCCGTGGACAAACCGCCGATGCGATCCGCACCGTGCATACCGCCGGTCGCTTCGCCGCAGGCAAACAGCCCCGGCACACCCGTTGCGGCACGCGCATCAATCACAATGCCGCCGTTGGACGCATGCGCAAACAGTCCAATCTGCACCGGGTCGTCCCAGCTCAGCCCCTTTTCCCGCCGCAGCCAGTCAAAATAGGTACGGATGAATTCGGGCGGCGCGTCCTTCATCGCCTGCGAATAGCGCACGGTCACGCCCTCCGGATGTGTCAGGCAGGCACGGAAAATCGCCAGATCGACCGCCGCCGAGGACAGGCGCGTGGTAAAGGGCCCATGCGTCGCGCGCTCGGCAAGCAGGTCATCTGTGTGCGTATTTTCCGGCAGCAGAGGGGCATTTCCTGCCCAGAGCGACGCAAACCGAAAGGTTTTTTCATTGAAAATCGTATTCTTCGCAGGCGAAAGATAGCCCGGCATGATTTGAAAGAACTCCAAATTGGTCAGCCTTGCCCCCGCCCGGAGCGCAAGCGCCTGACCGCAGCCAGTCACATCGCCGGTGGTCAGCCGCTCACGGAACAGACCGCCGCAGCCGCCCGTCGCCAACACCAGTGCCCCGCAGCCGAAATAGTGCAGCACACCCTCGTGCGCCGCAATCGCGCCGCACACGCGGCCTTGTGCACGCACCAGTTCGAGCACCTCGCAGTGCGGAACGACCCGAATGTTCAGCGCCGTCAGCCGTGCCGAAAAGACGCTGCGCGCACTGTCAAAAGCAATACCGTTCCAATCGCGTGCCTTGTGGTCAAAGCAGGGGATGAACTCCCGCTGCCCCGCGTGCTCCGCACGCAGCAGATGAACGCCGTCTGTCCGGAGCGCTTCGATTGCCTTACCGATGCCGTCAACCAGCGTGCGGACGAGCGTCGGCTCGGCCATCCCACAGCCAACCGCGAGAATGGTTTCCATCAAATCCTGCCGATCCGCGTCGCTTTCCGGCGCGATAAGTCCCAGACCCCACGTGCCCGGATAAAAGCTGGAGCCGGAAAAGACCGCCCCCGCCGAAAGCAGCGTGACACGCGCGCCGTTTTCGGCGGCGGCGATTGCGGCGGTCACTCCCGCAAGACCGCAGCCGACAACCAATACATCGCTCCTCTGCTCAGGCAAAAGGCGAAGCACCGCGTTGTTTTCCGCGCCGCTCATGACGATACGGCTGCGTCATACAGGTGGCAGGCGACCAGATGCGTCTCATCCCCCGCCTTTGCGCGCAGCGGCGGGTCTTCGGTTTTGCAGCGTTCGGTGCAGTGCGGGCAGCGGTTGTGAAACGCGCAGCCTGTGGGCTTGCGAATGGGACTGGGCACCTCGCCCTCGAGCACCTGCCGTTTTTTCGGGTTGTGAATATCGGGCACAGGAATCGCGCTGAGCAGCGCGCGGGTATAGGGATGCATCGGATCGTCATACAGTGCGCGGGAGTCGGCGAGCTCGACCACCTTGCCCAAGTACATCACCGCGATGCGGTCGCTCATATACTGCACGACAGACAGATCGTGCGCGATGAAAATGTAGGTCAGCCGCAGCTCCTTCTGAATGTCCTTCATCAGGTTGAGTACCTGCGCCTGAATGGAAACATCCAGTGCGGAAACCGGCTCGTCGCACACAAGCACCTCGGGCATGACCTCGAGTGCCCGGGCGATGCACAGGCGCTGCCGCTGCCCGCCGGAAAACTCATGCGGATAGCGCATCAGATAGTCCGGCTGTATGTTGACCATGCGCAGCGCGCGGCTCATCAGTTCCTCCCGCTCCTGCTGCGATTTGATGCCGTGCACAATCAGCGGCTCTTCAAAGCTGGTGTAGATTTTCTTCTGCGGGTTAAGGGCAGAATACGGATCCTGAAACACCATCTGCACCTTGCAGCGGAACTGGAACATTTCTTCGCGGCTGAACTTTGTCACGTCCTTAAAGTCGTTTCCGTAGCGGAACAGGGACTGTCCGCCGGTCGGCTTTTCCAGCATCATGATGGACTTGCCGAGCGTTGATTTGCCGCAGCCCGACTCACCGACCACGCCGAGCGTTTCGCCGCGGTACACATCCAGACTGACACCGTCGACCGCCTTCACGTGCCCGACGACCTTTTTAAACGACCCCTTGGTAATCGGAAACCAGGTGCGCAAATCCCGGATTTGAAAGAGAATCTCTTTTTCCTGCTGCTTCATATCAATCCACCTCCGGGAAATGATCAAATTGGACACAGCGCACCCGATGGCCGGGCGCGATTTCGTATGCGGGGATATTGGCGCCCCGACAGCGCTCCGTGCACTCGGCGCAGCGGTCGGCAAATTCGCAGCCCGGCTTCAAATCGGCAGGGTTTGGCGTGATGCCGGGGATGGTTTCCAGCTTCTGGCCGTCCGCCAGTCCGAGCACCGGCACGCTGCGCAGCAGCGCCTTGGTATACGGATGGCTCGGGTGATCAAAAATATCTTCGAGCGAGCCGAACTCGACCACGCGTCCCATGTACATGACGCACACTTCGTCCGCCATTTCGGCAACAAGACCCATATTATGCGTAATCAGAATGATGGATTTCCCGTTTTCCACCTGCAGTTTTTTCAGCAGCTCCATAATCTGTGCTTGAATGGTCACATCGAGCGCGGTGGTCGGCTCGTCGCAGATGATAAGCTCGGGATTGCAGATCATCGCGATTGCGATGACCACACGCTGCTTCATGCCGCCCGAAAACTGGTGCGGATAGCAGTCGATGCGGCTTTCCGGGTCGGGAATGCCCAGTCTGGGGAACAGCTCGAGCACCTGCTCCCGCGCTTGCTTCTTGCTGATGCCCGTGTGCTGAATCAGTCCCTCCGCAACCTGATCGCCTACCTTATATACGGGGTTCAGACTGGACATCGGGTCCTGAAACACCATGGACATCTGCGGTCCGCGCAGGGCGCGCATTTCGGCGCCGTTGGGATTTTTAATGCCTTCAAGCTGATGGGGTTCGGCAGTGCCATCCGCACGCTTGGCGGTGAAACGGATGCTCTCCGCCTCCACCTTGGCATTGCGGCCGAGAAAACGCATGATGGAATTCATCGTCACGCTCTTGCTGCAGCCGGATTCTCCCACCACCGCAAGCGTTGTGCCGCGCTTGACGGCAAACGACACATCCTTGACGATTCTGGTTTCCTTTTTATCTGAAACGAAGGTCGTATTGAGTTTTTTAACCTCTAAAATCAGTTCCTTGGATTCCATTTCTGCACCTTCCTTACTGCTGCTTGGCGTCAAGCACATCGCGCAGGCCGTCGCCGAAGAAGTTGATCGCCAGCACAAACAGGGTGATTGCAAGTCCGGGGAACACCCAAATCCACCACTGGTTGGTGACAACCGCAACCGACTTGGCCGCGTTGAGAATATTGCCCCAGGTGGGCGTGCTGTCCGCCACGCCGAGGCCGATGAAGGAAAGCGCCGCTTCCTGCAAAATGAAGAAGGCAACGTTCGTCGTTGTGGATACGATAATCGGGCTCATGACGTTGGGCAGAATCTGACCAAACATAATCCGCCTGTTGGACATGCCAAATGCCTCGCACACTTTGACATAGGTCTCATTTTTTAGACTGAGATACTCGTTGCGCACCATGCGGAAGGTGGTCATCCAGCCGGTAATCACGAAAATGAACAGCAGGTTTCCCAATCCGCGCTGATTCATAATTGCAACAATCATCATGACCAGCACCAGCTGCGGGAACGCCTGAAAAATCTCGGACACGCGCACAAGGAGCTTGTCGACCTTGCCGCCGAAATAACCCGCGACCGCGCCCAGTGCCGCACCGATGACATTGCTCAGCACCGCGCACAGCACACCGATCAGGATGGAATAGCACCCGCCATACAGCACGCGCGCAAACAGGTCGCGGCCGATGGTGTCTGTGCCGAATAAGTGCTCGCCGGACGGGCCAGCCTTCATGTTGGACAGGTCGGGCGTGTTGTAGTCCACACCCATCAGCGCACCCGCGACGCAGGCCGCCACCATAACGATAATCACAACCAGACCGACCATCGCCAGCCGGTTATTCAGAAACTTGCGAATATTCTTTTTCAGCAGGGACGCGGATGCGCTTTTATTGCGCTCCTTGATGCCTGTGACTTGGTTTTCCATATGGATGCCCCTCCTCCGGCGTCATTCGCCAAGCCGAACGCGCGGGTCCAGCAAAGCGTTGAGTACATCGACCATGAACGAACAAATCAGCATCGCCGCTGCGATAATCAGCGTTGTGATAAGCACCACCGGATAATCGCCCGAGGTGATGGCATTGGTCATAGTCAAACCGATGCCGGGATAGGAGAACACGCTTTCAATAACAACCGAGCCGCCCACCAGCATCGGAATACGGAACAGTACGATGACCAGTACCGGCTTCATCGCATTGCGGAAGCCGTGCTTGAGGTACACCTTCCACTCGGGGATGCCCTTGGAGCGGGCGGTCTTGATGTAATCGCTGTTCAGCACATCGAGCGTGGTGTTGCGGGCATAGCGCATCAGCACCGCGACCATGCCGATTGTCAGCGTGAGCACGGGCAGGAACAAATGCTGCACCGCATCAATAAAGGCACTCGCCGCCCCCGGACTGACGCGGTTGCCTGCCGGGAACCAACCCAGCTGAATAGACAAAATCTGAATCAGGATAATGCCGACCAAAAACTGCGGCACGGCCTGTCCGAACACGGCCAGCACGCGGCCGACATAGTCAATAATGCCGTTTTGGCGGATGGCCGACAAAATACCGATGCCCACGCCGATGATGGCCGAAAGCAGCAGGCTCCACCCTGCCAGTTCAAAGGTATAGGGCAGGCGCACCGCGATGGTTTCGGCAATGGACGAGCCATCGAACGAATACCCTAAATCACCTGTGACCACCTTGCCCAGCCAGTGAAAATACTGCACGATAACGGGGTCGTTCAGTCCCAGAGAGTCGCGCAGTGCCTCCACATTGGCGGCATTGGCCGACAGAACGTCCGGACTGACCATGAAGTTAATCGGATCAACGCCGGTGAGCTGCAGGCCGAAGAATACGATCATGCTGATGAGCAGCAGCATGGGTATCATCGCCAGAATCTTTTTCAGGATGTACTTTAACATGATACAGCTCCCTTCCAGAGCACGCGAGATTTGGGAAAAAAAGCGGAGACGCGGAACGCGTCTCCGCCGGTGCCGGATGGGTTAAGCCAGTTCCCAGTTGGCAAAATCAAGGTCGCACATATAAAGCGGGTTGCAGAAGGTCACGCCTGAGGGCACTTTGACATGGTTGCTGGTGAATACATAAGTACCTACGGTGAACATCGGCACCTTATAAATGTTGTCCTGCTCCAGCTTCTGCAGGCTGGCCAGCGCGGTCTTGCGTGCACCATCGTCCGTTGCCGCAAGCAGTGCCGCAACCGAGCTGTCAAACGCGGTATCGCCGCCGAACACCTTGCTGAAGAGCGCATCGCCGCTCATATACTCGGTGTACCATTCGTTGATGGTAAAGGCGCTCTTGCCCTTAAAGCCCATATCATATTCACGGGTGGTGAACAGGTCGGTCGTGCCGTCGTTCGAGAGGGTTGCTTCCACCTTGAGTCCGATTTGCTCCAGATAATAAACAACCGCGTTAATCAAGTCAATCGAGGTCTGGTCGTTGTTGTAATAGCAAATGCGCAGCGTGCGGCTCATATCGTAGCCGGAGGCCTTCAAATCTGCCTTGGCCTGCTCGGGATCGTACTTCCACTAAAAGCCGTTGTTCGCGCTGTCCGTCATGGGAACGCCGCTGGACAGAATGTTTGCGTTCGGGTACAGGCTTGCAAGTGCTGTGCGGTCAATCGACTCAATCAGTGCCTTGCGCACGAGCGGATTTTGCATTGCGGTGTTTTCCTTGCCGTCCGCGCCCTTCATATTAAAGAGGAAGTACTTGTAGAACAGCACATCCACCTTGTTTGCGGTATAATTCGGCATGCCGGAAAGGGTTTCCACCAGATCAGATGCATTGCCGAACACATAATCCGCCTTGCCGGACTGTGCAGCCGTGATATAGTCCGCCACAAAGTAAACGGTCACACCCGGAATCTTGGGTGCGGCGCCCTCGTACTGGTCGTTTACCTTGAGCGTGAAATAGTTGCCGGGCTTCAGTTCATCGAGGGTGTACATACCCGAGCAAACCGGTGCAGTCCAGAACTTATCCGACTCCATCTTGAGCGGATCGGCATCCTTCAGGCTGTGCTGCGGCAGGATGGCGAACTGTGCCAGCACCGCTGCCATGGCGGAATACGGTGTGCTGAGCGTAATCGTAATCGTACCATCCGCAGCCGACAGCTCCTTGATGTTTGCAAAGGCGGTTGCATAGTTGGGGTTAATCTGCGCGGCGGTCAGCGCGGTTTGAATCGACCAAACCACATCGTCCGCGGTCAGCGCTTCGCCGTCGCTCCACTTTAGGCCGTCCTTCATTTGAATGGTGTACACCAGTCCGTCGTCGCTGACTTTGTAGGATTCGGCCAAGTCCGGCTTGACCTCGGCGAGCGTGCTGTCTGCCAGGAAGAGAGATCGGAACATCAGGTTGGTGGCAAGCGTTCGGTTGTACCAGGGGGTAGGAATCTTGTCGTCGGTAGACGAGCCGTCGCCGGTAGTAACGGCGAGGTTCAGACTGGTGGCCGCGGCCGTACTGCCGGCCGTACTATCCGCAGTGCCCGCCCCGGTGTCCGTCGTTTTGCCGCCCGCGCCGCATGCGCTCAGAAGAATTGCTGCAGCCAGCGAAGCGCTGACGCCCTTTAATAGCTTGCTAAAGGTACTCTTTTTCATGTTTCTTGCTCCTCTCAATTTGTGCATTACCGCCTGCTTTAACAGTTGCCCGCAAGAGGGGATTCAGGCTTTCTGTTCCTTCGGCTTTCGTTATCAGCATTGTATGCTTTGTGTAAAACTTTTTTAATAGTATAAAAATATGAAAATTTATTTCACAAATTGTGCAAATGGCTGAATTGCATTTTTTTCACGGCTGACGTCTTGTAAGCCGCTCCATTTTCGGCTACACTGATGGCAGACTGATAAAGGCGGTGATTCTATGCCAGAGCCAACCAAGGACGTGTTTTCCCGTATCATTGACGCATACTGCACACTTTCCCGCTCGGAAACCTCGCTGGCCGACTATGTACTGCACCATAAATACCAAATCGCGCAGTCGTCCGTATCCGAACTGGCCACAGCCTGCGGGGTGAGCATTGCCACAGTGACGCGGTTTTGTCGTTCCATCGGCTGCGGCAGCTTCCGCAATTTCAAATATGAGGCCGCACAGGCCACCTTCTCCGATGCAAACAAGCCTGCCGAGGAGGACATTGACCTCTACGGGGAAATTGCGCCCGATGACAGCATTGAGCAAAAGAGTATGAAGCTTTACAACGTCGGCAAGCAGGCGCTTTCCCAAACGCTGGATCAACTGGACTATCCGCGCATTGATCAGGCGGTTGCGCTGCTCGGTCAGGCGCGCAACATTTACTGTTTTGGGCAGGGCAACTCCTCGATTGTAGCAATGGATGCGTGGGGGCGGTTTGCTTCGATTGCGCCCAACTTCCACTGGGTGCCGGATTCGCATTTGCAGGCAGACACCGCCGCCATTCTCGGAAAAGACGATGTTGTGCTGTATTTCTCCTTTTCCGGCATGACGCGCGAGCTGTCCGAGGTGGGACAGCTGCTGCAAAAAACCGAAGCCAAGCTGATTCTTGTGACGCGCTTCCCGACCTCACCCGGCGCGGCTTATGCAGACATTCTGCTCATCTGCGGCGCGGACGAGAGCACCCGTCAACAAGGGTCGATTGCGGCAAAAATCAGCCAGCTTTTTCTGATTGATATTCTTTATAACGAATACTGTGCCCGCCGCCTCGACTACACGAATGAGAACCGGCAAAAGGCGCTCGCCGCCACCAAGGCAATGATGATTGGCAAAAAAGATTGATTTTTTGACAGAAAGGGATAACGCAGCATGATTTATGACAAACTTTCAAACCTTGCGCATTACATCGGCCTTTCCCCCGCGCTCGACCGTACGATTGCGTATCTGACCCGCACGGATTTGTCCGCATTGCCCCACGGCCGCACCGAAATCGACGGCGACACGGTTTATCTCAACCATTTTGGCTATGAAACCTCAGAAAAGCAGGCTGACTCGCTGTTTGAAGCACACGAAGCTTACCTCGACCTGCACATCGTGCTCTCCGGTCGCGAACGCATGGCGGTCACCGCGGTGGAGAAATTGTCCCATGCGGAGGATCGCCTCGCTGAGGACGCCGTCATGTACACCGGCGAAGCCGATTACGCGCTGCCGCTTGCACCGGGCCAGTTTGCGCTGGTCGCACCCGGCGAGGGACATCTGCCCCATCTCGTACTGGATGTCTCCTGCGCTGTGGACAAGTTGGTCTGCAAAATTCACATCTAAACAAAATGCTCCGCCCCCTGCGCAAAAAAACGCAGTGGACGGAGCATTTTTTATGTCCGAACATCCCTTTCAGTTGGTGCAGTCACGGAAACAGGCTGCTGTTTGTGCTCTCTGCGCCGCAGAACCATCCAATACGCCACCAGTGCGACCCCGACCAGCACCCAGCTAATCGGGTAGGACAGGTAGACCCACGCAACCCCGACCTTGCTTGTATCCATCAGCTCTACCCAAATCAGGCGAAACACGCAGGTGCCCAGCAGGTTAATCACGACCGGCACCAATGGGATGCCGTAGCCGCGAATCGCACCGACAAACACGTCGGCCACGCCGAAGATGGTGTAGCAGGTGGCCACCGTCCACAGCCTCTCCACACCCGCCTGAATAATTGCGGGATCGCCGTTGTAGATGCCGATGAGCTGCGGCGCGAACAGCACGGCAAGCGCACTCTGCGCCACACCCAGTACAACGGTGCACAGCACGCAGGTGCGCAGAATACGGCCGACACGGTCATACTGTCCCGCGCCGATATTCTGGCTGATAAAGGTCTGACCGGCCTGATGGAAGGAGTTCATCGAGAAATACAGAAAGTTCTCAATGCTCGCCGCCGCACTGCAACCCGCCATCACAATGCTGCCATAGGAATTGATTGCGCCCTGAATCGCCACATTGGACAGACTGAACAGCGTGGCCTGCACCCCGGCCGGAATGCCGATGCGCGCCATATCAATCAGGCTTCTTTTGTCAAATGCCAGCCAGCGCCAACAGAAGTGCAGCTCATCCGGCGTATCGGTCAGGCAGCGCAGAATCAGCGCGGCGCTCAGTGCCTGACTGATGACGGTAGCCCAGCCTACGCCGGCCACATCCAGCCGCAGCGCAATGACAAAAAACAGGTTGAGCACCAGATTGACCGCTCCGCTGAGCAGCAAAAACACCAGCGGGCGGCGGGTGTCGCCCTTGGCGCGCAGCGCAGCCGCACCGTAATTGTACACAGCCGCAAACGGCGTGCCGACAAAATAAATCCGCATGTATAAAAAGGCAAGCGGACGCACATCGTCCGGCACGCCCATGCTGTCGAGCGCCCAGCCCGACGCAGCAATGCCAATCAGCGCAAGCACCGTGCCGCCCGCCATCGCCACCGCCATCGCGGTGTGCAGCGCGCGGGAGATTTCCTTCTCCTGCCCGCTCAGTCCCAGATAGCGGGCAATCAGCACATTGACGCCGACCGACAGTCCGACGAGCAGCTGAATGAAGAGGTTAATCAGGCTCACCGTGCTGCCCACGGCGGCCAGCGCCGTGTTGCCCGCAAAGCGGCCGACCACAACGATATCCGCCGCGTTGAACAGCAGCTGCAGAATGTTGGACGCCATGAGCGGCAGACTGAACAGCAAAATCTTGCCGAGCAGCGGGCCGTGAGTCATGTCAATCGTCATTTGCTTTCTCACAGGCATCGTTCTCCCAATTCGGTATCAAAACAAATTTTTTAGCAGACGGGCAAAGCGCCGCGGCAATCGGCAGCGTCAGTGCGCCGCAAGCGCGGATTCCGCCGCCGCAAGCGATGGATAACCGTACTGCGCCGTCATATTTTCCAGAATGCGCGCGCCAAGACTCTGATTTTCACGCTGCAGCTGTGCAACATAGGCCGCGTAGTGCTCCAATGTTTGGCGCGAGTAGGTTTGCAGCTCGCCCCAGAGATAGGTTTCAAACGAAGTGACCGCTGCGCTGTCCGACGTGCGCCGAATCGGTCTGCCCTGTCCGGTCAGGCGGGGATACCGCGCGGCCAATTCCTCCTGCCACATCACATGCGCCGCGCAAATGCCGTCAATCAAGCGATCCTTTTCCGCCTCGTGCGGCGGCAGCGCACTTTTGAGTGCTTCATATTCCGCCGGATGGGTGTGCGCCATCATGTAGGCGTATTTTTCGCTCAGCAGACTGCGCCCCTCGAGGGACGCGTCCAGCAGGTCACCGTAATAGCTGTCGCGCATCGCCGGACTCCACGCCGCAAGCTGACTTGACCGCATGATGAAAAACGTTTTCTGATCCTGCTGGCAGTGCGCCTCACCGCCGATGTTGCGCACCTTGCCGAACAACGCCCACTCGGCCGCGACAATCTGTTCCACGCTTTGAGTCATTTCACAAAATCCTCCCGCATCGGGGTGAAAACATCAAGCACCACACCCGTTTCGGACAGGGCGCACAGACCGTGCGGCACGTCCGCCTCTACATATACGCACTCGCCGCCGCGCAGCACACGTTTTTCGCCGTCGACCTCGGCCTCAAATTCGCCCTCGATGATGTAGCTGCACTGGCGGTGCGGATGGGTGTGCACCGCGCCCTTCATTCCCTTTTTCCACCGCAGCTCCACCACCATCAGGTCGTCCAGATGCCCCTTTACCGTGCGCACCACGCCGTTCGGCAGCGTTTCGGGGACAAACGCTGCGGCAGTGATAAATGTTCCTTTCATATCGCTTACTCCTCCATAAAATGTGCCTGCCGCAGCGCATCGTCCTTGATACGCGCTGTCAGCTCGGCGCAATGCGCCTGCAAAAAAGTTTCGCCGCTGCCGCTCAGTCCCTGCCGCCGCAGCTCGGCGGCGCACAGCAGACAGATCCGCTCAATCCCCTCCTGCATCGGCACCTCCCCGCGGCACAGTTCCTCCAGCAGGCCGGATACACGAGGCAGTACAGGCAGCTCCCGCAGACCCCGATGCATCCATTTGTAAAACGGCGCATAGCGACGGTTGAGCAGATAAACCATCGACATCGCCGCGCGCAGAAACTCGGCAAGCGCCAGTTTTGCCGCAACCGCCTCGCCGCGCAGCACGCAGCGCGGATAGTTGTACTGTCCGGCCTGTGCCATGACGGCTGCGCGGGCGGCCAGCTTTTTCAGGCGGACGTCCTCCGGATAAAACGCCAGCAGACGCTGCCGCACGGCGGTGAACTGCCCCACAGGGTCGGCAAAAACCTCACCGTTCGTCGCGGTCGCAAGAAATGCTTCGGGCGCACGCCGCCATTCGGACAGCGTGTGCGGCCCATCGGGTGCACCCGTGTACCGCGAAAACCACTGCTGCCTGCACAGACAGCCGATACGCCCCCCGCTCAGTGTACCGCTCTGCCGCGGCGGGCGGCCATCCAGTCCGGGCAGGGCAGCATAAACCGCCTGCACCCGCTCGCCGTGCGCCCGCCAGTCCTCCTGCTCCAGCCAGATGCAGAAGGCAGGGCCCCAGTCATGGTCGTGCGAAAGCCGATCGTCGAACCCGAAGCACTCCGACCCCTCGCCTGCCAGACCAAAAGCCATGCGCGGCACAAGGTCGGGCAGTGCACGCACAAACGCCGGTCGGCCGACTTCCTCATAATACCGCCGCGCCAGTGCCGAACCGCCGCTCACGCGAGATTGGCGCGCAGACGGCGCAAATCGTCGGCTGCGGCGCGCGTGCGCTCATGTTCCGAGCCGAGCAGGCGCTCAAATACCTCATATGCCTTTTGCAGTGCGGCATCCGCATCCTTCTGACGGCCAAGCTGCTGATATGCCCAACACATGTTGCGGCAGGTGATTGCGTATTCGATGTTCTCGCCGAAAAATCGCTTGGTATACTGCCCCGACCGACGGTAAAGCTGAATCGCGCGCTCGTACTCGCCCTCGGTGTACAAAAATCCGGCAAGGCTGTTGAGTCCGGCGGCATAGTGAACATTTTCCTCGTCCGCACACTTCTCAAACTGCTGCAACGCACAGTTGAGCGACTGCATCGCGCGTTTTTTGTCGCCCGCCGCCTCATACAGCGCGGTCAGGTTGTTGTAGGTCACGGCAAGCTCCTGCGTGCAGCGGGGGTATCGCTCAATCAGCGCACATGCACGCTCCAGGCAGTCGATTGCCGGGGCGAGCTGCCGCGTTTCCCGATAGGCAAGCGACAGATTGTTCAGTAGGCTCGCGTAAGCACAGCTTTCCGTTTCGCCCTGCTGCTCGTAGATTGCGAGCGCCTGCCGAAACAGGGCGATGGCCTCCTCATACTGACACATCAGCCGCTGCGTGCCCGCCATATTGTTGAGGATGGTGGCGTACTGCACGCAGTCCTCGCCGAGCGTCTCGGCCGCGGCGGCACGCGCCTGCGCAAACGCCGCAAGCGACTGGGCATAGCGTCCCTCCCCACGGTAAAAGCCGCCCAATTCGTTGCAGACGGCGATGAGCATTTCCGCGTCTGCCCCGTCCCCCTCCGCCTCTTTTCTGTATTCCAGCAGCAAACGCTCGACCTCATCGCGACTGCCCTGCGTGTAGCAGCAGTCCAACGCTTCGTAGAAATCTTCCATTCTGTTCCGCACGGTCTCATCTCCTGTCTCAGGCTGCACCTATCCCAATTTTGTATCAGTATAGAAGATTCGCCGCCGAGAAGGTGTGCCTGCTCTCACACAAATTTTGCATTTTACCGTAAATCACACGTCCGCACACGGTTGTCTTTGGTGCAAATATGGATTTTGCGCCGCACGCCCGGCAATCGCTTGACAGAGTGCGTCGCCCGTCGTATCATTGGTCTTAATTAAGACTATTGTAGGACTGAAAGGACGAAACCCACTATGGACGCTGAAACCCTGCGCCTGATGAGCGACCTGAACATCGCCATTAACCGTATTCGAGGTGCGTATGCCGGCTGGACGCGCGAAAACCAGCTCAAATACCACGAAATGCTCATCCTCTACACGCTGCAGGATGTTTCCTGCTGCACGCAGAAGCAAATCTGCGACCAATACCTGCTGCCCAAGCAGACGGTGAACAACATCATCACCCTGCTGCGCGCGCGCGGGCATCTGCGCCTGATGACGAACGAAGCCGACCGGCGCGGCAAATATGTCGAGCTGACCGTCTCCGGCCGCCGCTACGCCGAGCAGACGCTGTCCTCGCTGCGGACGGTCGAGCAGCAGGCCGTGCTGAAAATGGGCGCAGACGAGCTGCGCTGCATGACCGATATGGCGCTGCGCTACGGTCACATTCTCGAAACCGTGCTGGCAGATGCAAAGAGCTTGGGAGGCAACACCGCAACATGAACCAAACCACACCGCAGGAGCGCCTTTTTGCGTCCGAAAGCATTTGGAAGCTGCTCATTCGCATTGCGCCGCCCGTTATGCTGGCGCAGCTCATTCAGGCGCTTTACAACATCATCGACAGCTACTTCGTCGGCCAATTTTCGGGCGACGGACTGACCGCGCTGTCCGTTATTTTCCCAATTCAGCTCGTCATCACAGCGTTTTCGGTCGGCACGGGCGTGGGCGTCAACATCCTGATGGCGCGGCTGTTTGCACAGAACCGGTACGAGGAATCAGACGGCATCGCCGGTGCGGGCGGCATGCTTGCCCTGATTACATGGGCGGTATTTTCCGCGCTGTCCGTTGTGCTGCTGCCCGCCTATGTGCGCACCTCGGTCACCTCGCCCGCCGCCATTGAGCACGCCGTCACCTACGGCAACATCGTCTGCATCGGCAGTCTGGGCATCTTCCTTGAAAGCGTGTGGACGAAGGTGCACCAGGCGGGCGGCAACATGCGTCTGCCGATGTTCGCGCAGATTGTCGGTGCGCTGCTCAATATCGTGCTTGACCCGCTGCTCATCTTCGGATGGGGGCCGTTTCCCGCGCTCGGCATCGCGGGCGCGGGCATCGCCACGGTCATCGGCCAATTCGCCGCGGCCGTCCTCGTCGGTCTGCACGGCATGCGCCGCCCGCCCAAGCCCGCCGCCTTTGTGCGCTTTGCGGCACAAATATATCAAATGGGCTACGCTTACATCCTGATGCAGGCACTGTGCACGGTCTACATCATCGTGCTCAACGTCATCCTCGCCGGCTTTTCGGATGGAGCGGTCACCGTGCTCGGACTCTATTACAAGTTTCAAAGCTTCTTTTTCATTCCGCTGCTCGGTCTGGAAACCTGCATCGTGCCCGTGCTCAGCTACAACTACGCCCGCAGGGATTTCGCCCGCTGCAAAAAAATTCTGACCAGCTCCATCCTGATTGCGCTTGTCTTTATGCTGGCAGGTGTGCTGTGCTTTGAGTTCCTTCCCGCCCAACTCATCTCGCTGTTTTCGGGCGATTCCACCGTGCTTGAAATCGGGATTCCGGCCTTCCGCATCATCGGCGCGAGCTTTTTCCCCGCGGTGTTTTCGCTGATGACGCCGGTGTTCTTTCAGGCCATCGGCGCTACGCTGCCGAGCGTCCTGCTTTCGCTCACCCGCCAGATTTTCTGCCTGATTCCGATTTTCTGGCTGCTGTCGCTCATCGGTCTGCCGTTTACCTGGATTGCCTTTCCCGCATCCGAATGCATCGCGGGAGGGCTGGGCATCGTGCTGTGTGTGCGTCAGATACGCCGGTGGGAGCAACCCGTTCCGGCCGAATAAATGAGATTCTGCAAAGAAAAGAGGAGGGCAGGCACACCCTCCCCGCGCCTCCCGTTCTATAATCAAATTACAATCAAACAGGTAGTTCATAACGAAAAATGTAATTGATTTTAGGGAGGTCTACAGATATGGATAACTTTACTTTTTACAGCCCCACCTACTTTGTCTTCGGCAAATCGACCGAGGAACAGACCGGCGAGCTCGTCAAGAAGTATGGCGGCAGCAAGGTGCTCATCCACTACGGCGGCGGCTCGGTGGTACGTTCCGGCCTGCTCGACCGCGTGAAGCAGTCCCTTGACCAAGCCGGCATCGCGCACGTGGAGCTTGGCGGCGTAAAGGCCAGCCCCTTGAGCGATCTGGTCTACGAGGGCATTGAGCTGGCACGCAAGGAAAAGGTTGACTTTGTGCTCGCAGTCGGCGGCGGCTCGGTCATGGACTCCGCAAAGGGCATTGCGCTCGGCGTACCCTACGGCGGCGATTTCTGGGATTTCTACTGCGGCAAGCAGGGACCTGTCACCGAAGCGCTGCCGGTCGGCACGATTGTCACCATCGCAGCCTCCGGCTCGGAAGGCTCGACCGACTCGGTCGTCACCCTCGTGACCGAGGACGGCAACCAGTACAAGCGCTGCGCGGACGGCGATATCCTGCGTCCGCTGTTCGCCATCATGAACCCCGAGCTGATGATGACCCTGCCCCCCTATCAGACCGCCAGCGGCATTGCCGACATCATGGCGCACTGCATGGAGCGTTACTTCACCCATTCCAAGGATGTGGAGCTGACCGACCGCCTGCTTGAGGCCGTTATGCTGACCATGGTGAAGGAAGGCCGCCGCGTCATGCAGAATCCGAACGACTACGAAGCCCGCGCGAACATTATGTGGGCTGCGATGATTGCCCAGAACAACTCGACCGGCGTCGGCCGCGCACAGGACTGGGGCACCCACCACATGGACAACGAAATCGGCATTCTTTACGGTGCATCCCATGGCGCAGGTCTTGCGCTGCTCTTCCCCTACTGGATGGAGTACGCCATGAAGAGTCAGGGCACCGACCGCTTTGTGATGTTTGCAAACCGCGTCTGGGGCTGCCAGATTGACTTTGAGCACCCTGAAGTGACTGCGACGGAGGGCATTAAGGCCTTCCAGAGCTTCATGCGTGACATCGGCATGCCCACCACCATCGGCGAACTGGGCGGCAAGGAAGAGGATATCCCCAAAATGGTGGAAAACATGTTCCACGGCGCGCCCAACCACGGTAATTTCGTCAAGCTGACCCGCGAAATCGCCGCTGAAATCTACAAAATGGCACTATAAGCCGGCGCTGCGCCGGATATGCTTTCCCGGCAGCGCGCCTCTGACATTGATTTTGCCGGAGCCTGCCAACACATTTCCCTTTGTGTTGGCAGGCTCCGCCCATTTTTCCGATGCGTGTATCCCTCCTCAAACTCGCTTTGCACGGTGGACAGCTCACGTGCGCCGCGCAAAGCTGCCTGATAAGCCAGAAAGGGGCATAGGCCATGAAGTATATTGCGGCAATTGATGCTGTGGAAGAACTGGAGACCCTTGAACAAACCGACGGCGTCATGCTGACCGGTGAAGACTGCCTGATTCGCATGGAGGATCAGCGCCTTTTGATGCAAAGCCTGCTGCTTAATCCGCCGCAGGTGGAAACCGACAAACGGCTTGCGCAGATGCTGCACAGCCAGCACATCCTCTGGCTCGAGAAAATCGAGGAGTGTGCGCGCAGCCAGTTATGCATCCGCCTGCCCGACCGCCCGGCGGACGACATGCTGCCTCAAACGCAGGCGGAGTTTGCCCGACTTGCCGACTACACCGGTCAGTCGGCGGCCGAGTTGCAGGAGCAGGTCGCGAGTCTGCGCTCGGTTAACCCCGATTTGAGCAGCCGCGGCTGCCGCATGATGATTGACAACGAGCTGCTGTTCCGCACGCTTTTGCGCGCGATGTTCATTGCGGCCGATCAGCGCGGCGTGCATGAGCTGTCCATTCTGTTGCCCTTCGTGTCCGACGCACGCGAGGTACAGTTTCTCAAAGCGATTATTGCGCAGCACGCGGCCACCTATCAGATTACCTGTGCCATCGGCATTGAGATCGCCACCCCGCGCGCCGCCTGTATCGCCGAGGAGCTGGCTGTATGCGCGGACGCGATTGTGTTCAACGTGGAGGAGCTGGTGCAGCTGCTTTACGGCATGTCGCAGCGGGATTCCAAAAAGGTGCTGTGCCGCTATCTGCACGAAAAGGTGTTCCGGCACAACCCCTTCCATGAGTTCGACGAAATCGGCATCGGCACGCTGCTGACCATCGCACTCGAGCAGATTCGCCGTGTCAAGCCGAACATCCGCCTGAGTGCAATCGGCCATCCGGTGCTCTGCGAAAAGGGCCGCAAGTTCTGCAACGACATGGGCATCGACATGCTGATCGGCCAGCAGCATCTGTTCCGCATGGCGGGCGTGCTGGAATCGGCCACTTGACCCCGCCTGATTGAGTTCATCGTATGCAACGTCCCACGCCGCAAAGACTATCTTTGCAGCGTGGGACGTTTTTGCTGCCCTTTATCATTTTTCATGCACGCAAAAATGCAGCGAATATTTCCATTCGCTGCATTTTCAAAGAGTACGTCCTTATTTATGCGTCTTTTTCTTCCAAAACCCGCTCATCCTCTTCGATGTGATCCTTATTAATTTCCATCCAAACATCTGCATTCTGAATGCCAAGCTTTTGGGGGTTGAAGTAAGGCTCCTTCACACCGTCTGCACGCTGTTTCATGTAGTCGTCATAGACCTTTTTCACGGTCGGGAACAGGAACACAAGCGCGCCGACGTTGACCCACGCCATCAGGCCGAACATGACCTCGCTGATTGCCCACGCCGTGGAGGCCGTAATGTTGGCCCAAACGAAGAAAAGAATCGGCATGATGATGCGAATTGCCCAAATCAGCTTGCCGCGCGTTTCCTGCTTGAAGCTGCGGAACAGATATGCAAGGCCGGACTCGCCTTCATAGTAGTAAGCGATGCAGGTGGAATATGCAAAACAGGTCAGCGCAATGGCAACCAACGCACCGCCCACGCCGGGAATGACCGTGTTGGCTGCTTCCTGCACCCAAACAACGCCCGCAGTCCCGCTCGCGGCCTGTGTGGCCATCATTTGCGAGCCCTGACCGATGTGCATAAAGGTGCCGTCCGGCCCAAGTACGTTAAAACAGTCCGTGACCAGCGCCATAATGCCCGAGCAGAAGCAGACAGCAACGTCAATATAAACAGAAAATGCGTTTACCATGCCCTGTGTTGCCGGGTGTGCGGTTTCCGCAGCCGCTGCGGAGGACGGCGTTTCGCCGAAGCCGGAACCGGAGGAGTTGACCGCGCGCTTGACGCCGTAAGAGAACGCGCCGCCGATCATACCGCCGAAAATCGCGTGCGTGTTGAAGGCACTGCCGAACATCATTGAAATGGTGCCCGGAATCGCGCTGGCGTTTTTCACCAATACCGCAATGGTGACCAGCAGGTAGCCGATTGTCATAAAGGGAACAATAATGGTTGAAAACTTCGCAATACGGCGCACACCGCCCGAAATGACGAGGAACAGCAGCACGGCAATGACAGCACCGGAAACGACCGGGCTGATACCAAAGCTGTTTTCAAATGCCATTGCAATATTGTTGGCGCTCGGCCCGGTGACGAGCAGCGGCACGCCGATTGTTGCCATCAATGCAAACCCGACGGCAAACACCTTGCCGATTTTCTTCCACGGCAGACCGTTTTCCATGTAAAAGTAGGGGCCGCCGCGGTACTGTCCGTCCATGCGAACCTTGTAAATCTGTCCCAAGCTGTTCTCTGCGTATGCGATTGCCGAGGTGACGAGTGCCGTGACCAGCATCCAGAACACCGCGCCCGGACCGCCGTACATGATTGCGACCATAACGCCGCCGATATTGCCGACCGCCACACGGTACGCAGCAACCGAGCAAAACGTTTCAAACGGAGAGATGCCCTCCGCCGAGCCTTCGCCTGAGGTCAGCAGCTGCCATTGCAGCTTTGCCTTGGTGACATTTCCAAACTTCATTGCGAAGCAATATGCAATTGCGGTGCCAAAAACCAGAACAATCAACGGGGTTGCCCATAACATATTATCTATTTTTAGGATCCAATCTCCAAAACTCATGATAATCTCCTATCTCCGTCCCTTGTTTGTTGGTTAACGTGCAGGAATGTACTCACTCAGTATAATTGCAATTGGCCTTTTTGGCAAACTCAGCGTCCCCTCACGCCGATACCCAGCACCTCGTGCATGTATCGGATGCTCTTGCGCATCGCCTTGAGCTCCTCCTCGCGGCCCTCTTCGAGTGTATAACCCGAAAGCGGCAGCTCAATTTCAAGATCAATGGTGTCCAGTTCCTCCGGCGCCTGCTCGCGCAGGATTTTCATGACCTCAATCACATCCACATCGCCGTCGCCGATTGCGCAGCCGAGCGAATGCGTGCCGTCCGGGTCGGCAAAAACGCGGTTGTCGCAGAAATGGACACAGTAGCAGTAGGGCGCCATCTTGCGCACACATTCCTCAATGCCCTCAGCCATCATCAGCGAGTTAATCGTGTCGCAGCACGCGCCGATCAGCGGGTGATTGAGCTGCTTTACCATCCACACGACCTCGTCCGCAAACAGGTCGCAGTGGTTTTCAATGGCAATCTTCATGCCGTATTTTTCAATCGTCGGCAGGTTTCTTTTGAAATCCATCACGATGTCCGCCATTTGCTTGACCGCCTCGGGGCACATGCAGGCGTGCGAAAGCGGGTGCGGATGCTCAACATCGGTGCTGAATTTGACCAGCGTCGCGCCGATTGCGTGGCCGATTTCGAGCGCTTCCTCGATCGTCGCGTTGACACGTGGGTCGGACGGAGCGTTAAAGGACACGTTCAGCTCCAAATCCAGCCCGTGCTTTTCGGCATTCGCCTTGACTGCCGCCAGATGTGCGGGAGAAACGTCGTTATCCAGATCGACCAGCGTGATGTGCAGCACCTCGATGCCTTCCTCCACCGCCAGATCCATCAGCTTATCCAGATCAATTACCTTTTCAAAGGCATAGGTCTTGCCCTCGCTCTGGAAGCCCCAGCTTTCTCCAAGGCCGCTTAAATGCAGGGTGTAGCTGTGCATGCCCAGTTTGAATTTGCGGTTCGCGTTTTTCATGTTGTCACACTCCTCATTTTAATACGAGACGCATTCCGTCTCTTTTTGCATGGGGTTTTTCTATCCCTCAGCCCAATCGGTTCAGCCAATCCGCTGCAGCTCGGATTGCTCTCGGTACGCCTTGGGCGTCATGCCGGTGATATTGTGAAATGCGCGGGTAAAGGTTGAATTGCTGCTGTATCCGACCATGACCGCAATCTCCATGACGCTGAAATTGGTCGTAACCAGCAGCTCCTTGGCGTGCTTGATGCGCGTGCAGCGCAGATAAAGACTGGGTGAAAAGCCGGTTTGCTGCTTAAACCAGTCGTTATAATAGGTTGCGTTGTAGCTTTCTATCTTGGCGAGCTGATCGACCGTAATCGGCAAGTCGTAATGCTCGCTGATGTATCGGATGGACGGCGCGGCCGAGCTTTCGATGAGCTTGCTGTACAGATAGCTGTACAGGTACCGCACGGCCTTGCTTTCCGGATTCTGCTGCAATTCCGCCTGAATCAGCTCGACCAGACGGGTAATCTGTCCCTGCATCGAGATGATGAGCGGATAGGACAGCAGCACCACGTTGCGCTCGTCAATCATATCTTCGGAAAGGTTGATGGCCAACAGCTTACCGCAGTAGTTGCACTGGTGCGCCATGCCGGAGGGCACGAAGCACAGTTCCCGCGGAGTGACTTGATATTCGGATGTGCCGATGCAAATCTGCATCGTCTGCTGCAGCGGCACGAGGATTTGCGGGTAATCGTGCGCATGCTCTCCGCTGCATTCGTGGAAAATCTGAATGTCTACCTGCTGATTCATGAGTCTCCCTCCCTGTCAGTCAATCTCTGCGGTTGGATACAGTGCCTGCGGCTTTGCGTGCAATTCCTTTTTTGCGCCGGCCGCCAAGCTTACGTCTGCCTCGGTTTGGAGCGTTTCCTCCTCCTCCAGCAGGTGTGTTTTGGACTTCAGCAGCCTGCCGCAAAGGCGGAAGCAGATGAGTCCGAGCCAAAGCGTTGGTATTGTCATCAGCAGACCGCCCAGATTGAGCAGCCCCTTGACCGCGTCCATCCCGCCCGCAACCACGAGCAGATAGGCCACCACCGACACGCCGATGCCCACGCCGATTTTGATGTTGCGCGGCGGCTCGGCGTCGATCTCCTGTCCGTGTACGCACAGGGTGGACAGTGCCGAGGTGTTGGGATCTGCCAGCGTGACAAATGACAAACAGACGGCAATCAGGAACACAAACTGCACGATTTTGCCGAACGGCATGCTGCCAAGCACCTGATAAAGCGCGGTCTGCATGCCAAGCTCCTGCACCTTGCCCCAAACGTCCACCATGCCGGAGCACTGCATTTTCATAATCATGCCGGCGAAGATAGCAATGAACATGCAGCAGAACAGCGAGGGCACCAGAATTTCAACCAGCAGGAACTGCCGCACGGTGCGTCCCTTGCCCATGCGGGCGAGGAACATGCCGATGACCGGCGCGTAAATAAAGAACGAGTTCCAGAAGGTAATCGTCCACTCGTTGGCCCATTGATCCTGCGGCGCGAGCGTGTTGTTGAAGGTAATTTTCTGCCAGAAATTGTTCATCAGATCGCCCATGGCCTCGGTGCCGATTTTACCGATGAACTGCGCATCGCCGAATACCAGCACATAAATCATCAGGCCGAAGAAGCAGATCATGCAGGCGGTGGACACATAAGTAAGTCCCTTATTGATGCCGGTCAGGCACGAAAGGATGAAAAACGCGGCCACGAACACGGTAATGAACAGATACATCGCCGGCCCCTGCTGCACACCGAACACGGCGTTGATGCCGCCGCTGATCTGCATCAGTCCCGCGCCCATCGAATTGGAAACGCCGCTCGCGACCGCATAGGCACACAGAATGTGCAGCAGCGTGGTCATCCACGGCCGCTTGCGCCGAAAGGTAACATCCAGCAGCGAGGAAAAGGACAGTGTTTTCTTGAAATTGAACGCCAGCAGCGCGAAGGCTACGGCGGGCAGTGCGTAAATAAAATACTGTACGAATGACCAGTCAAACATCGCCTGACTGACCGCGAAGATTGCCGCGTCCCGGCTTTCGGGCGTAATATTTGCCGCCACGGGAGGCGATATGTAGTGATAAATCGGCTCGCCCATCGCCCAGAACAGCAGGCCGCAGCCGATGCCGCCGCAGATGGAAATCGAAAACCACTGCCAGGTGCTGAAATCGGGCTTGGCGTCCTTGCCGCCAATGACCACATCGCCGTATTTAAAGATAACAAGCGCAAGGCCGATCACAATGCAGACAACCGCCAGCAGATTGATCCACCAGCCGAAGTTGTCGCCCACCAGATAGATCATATTGATCATCAATCTGCCGAACTGATCGGTGAAAAATACACCGAATATCATTTCAATCAGCAGCAGCACGCCCAGCGTGATCAGCACAGGCTTGTAGATTTTCCCTTTTTGTGTGGATTCCTTCATTTGCGTAAATTCCTCTCTTGTCCTTTGAAATGATGCGCGCAGCAGCAAGTAAGGCGGCCGTCAGACGGTATTTTCCACAAACCGCCGCACTGTTGCGCGGCAGCGCTCCATCTCGCCCGCCGAGGGGGATTTGACGCCCTCCAACAGATAAGGGCGACCCAGTTTTTGATAGGTGCCCGTCCCCAGTCGGTGATAGGGCAGCAGCTGAATATGGCGCAGCCGCGTCAGCGATGCGGCAAACGCGCCGATTTTCTCCAGCTCCTCTTCTGAATCGTTCACGCCCGGCACAATCGGCGTGCGGACAATCAGGCGAAAATTTCCTTCCGCATCGTTCGTATGCAGCAGATTCTGCAAAATCTGTTCATTGTCCACGCCGCAGAACGCGATATGCTTTTCGCGGCTGACCAGCTTCAGGTCGACAAACACAGTGTTCAGATACGGCAGAATCGAACTGATTTGTTCCCACGAAGCGAAGAATGTGGTTTCCATCGCGGTATTAAAGCATTCCTTCTTGCAGTTTTGCAAAATAGCCTTGGTGAACTCCGGCTGTGCCAGCGGTTCGCCGCCCGAAATGGTCACCCCGCCGGTCGAGATGAAGAAAAACAGCGAATCCTTGCGAATTTCCCGAATCACATCCTCAACCTTCATGCGCGAGCCGTACCGCGTTTCCCCCGCCTGCTCCGGCTCAAACTTCTGGCTTTCCGGGGTGGAGCACCATTGACAGCACAGTGGACAGCCCTTGAGAAATACAACCGTGCGGAAGCCGTCACCGTCGTGGATGGAGGAGCGCTCGATACGGAGCACCGTTCCCTCTCTGTCATTGTCGATCATTACCATTGCGCCGTGCGCCCCTTTCCGGAAAGCTCCGTTTTTCTGTCTTTTCACAAATCATCCGCCCGCTTTTTCAGTCCGTACCGGAAAAGCGCAACCGCCGCCGAGCTCATGCCGATAATTTCGCACAGCGCGCCCCCATAGGAGCGGATGAATACACAATAAATGAGAAAGGTCGGCCCCGCGATTGCAAGCTTTGCCATCCGGATGACCTTTGCGCTGCCCGACCACGCGCTCCAAATCACCGACAAAATCGAAGCAAAGGAGCACAGGCTCGGAATCGGGTCAAAGCTTTTCTGCCAGACCATCAGACTGGCGGCCAGCAGAAGGGCGGAAAAGAACCATTTCCAACCCTTCCACTCTGCCCACCGGCTGCCTCTGCAGCCGCAAACCAGACCGTTCAGTGCACATACGGCAACCGTCACGCAGCCGGTATATGCGCCAAGCAGAAAATAGTGGAGCACGTAGATGGAGTCGCCGATCACCTTGCACAGGATCAGCAGCCTTCCGCTTTTGAGCTGATAGCTGCCCACGCAGAACAGCATGGCGAGAAACCCCAACCCTTGTGCAAATATTTCGTACATCGGCAGCACCTACTCTCTTTTTTGCGGCAATTTTCTGCCGGTGCTATGCTTTTCGTTAACCGCAGCAGCCCTTACCGTCCCAGCTTCCGATCTCGGTGCGGCCGATGATTTCATCCTGCGTCTCCTTGCCCAGCTCGACGAAGAAGGCGGTGTAGCCTGCCACGCGAATCAGCAGATCGCGGTGCTTTTCGGGATACTGCTGCGCATCGAGCAGGGTTTCGCGATCAACCACGTTAAACTGTGCATGGTACACATCAAGCATGCACAGGGTTTTGAGCAGGTTCATGCCGTGAGCCAGTCCGTCGTTGCCGCGCAGCAGCTCAGGTTCGACCTTCATATTCAGCTGCGTGCCCTGTGTGAAGCGGGCGTGCGGAATACGGCTGACCGATTTGAGCAGCGCGGTCGGGCCGTTCACATCCGTGCCGCCGGTCGCGCCGATGCCGTCCGTCAGCGGGGTCAGTGCGTTGCGACCCGAGGGCAGCGCACCCACCCACTGCCCAATCGGGGTGTTGCCCGATACCGGCAGCATGCCGCAGGTCATCTTGCCGAACTTGGTGTCGTATTTCTCAAACTGGTCGATGATGTGGGTGAACACCTCACCCACGCAGAAGTCCGCGCGCTCGTCGTCATTTCCGTACTTCGGGGCGGCCAGACACATCGCCTGCACATCCTCATAGCCCTTGAAGTCGGCAGCAAGCGCGGTGCAGAGCTGCTCCATCGTCAGCTTTTTCTCGTCGTAAATCAGGTATTTGACCGCTGCGAGGGAGTTTACAATATCGGCCTGCCCGACGGTAATCACGCCGCCGCCGCACGAATACTTGGTTGCGCCCGGCTGGCTGTAATCCTTGCCGACCTCCATGCAGTGCGGAAAACCAAGGGACAACGCGGGCACGGTGCGGTAGTTCATGCTCAGGTAATCGAGCAGCTGGTTGCCCGAGGTGATAACGTCGACCGCATAGTCGATATGCGCCTTGACGGCATTGAAAAAGTCCGTAAACGTCTTGAAATTCTTCGGATCGCCGGTTGAAACCGACACGCGCTCGCCCGTGATGCGGGATACGCCGTCGTTGAGCGCAAACTCGACCATCGCGCCGAGGTTGATGTCCGCGATGTCGGTATACTGCTTCATGCGGCCCGCGAGGTTGGTTTCCACACAGCCGCAGGGGTTCCAGTCCCACGCCTCGGAGAGCGGCACGCCCTTGTTCTGCATCATGCGCAGACCGACGTCGTTGCTGTACACCGCCGGCATCGTAAGGCCCATGCCAATGGCCTCAACCGCCTTGCGCAGCAGCGCGTCCGGGTTCTTGGACAGACTGTAGGTGACTGCAAGGTTCGGCTCCTTAAACTTAACATCCATTGTCGCCTGAATCATCATATAGGACAGCTCGTTCGTCGCATCGTTTCCGTACTGGTCGATGCCGCCGCAGCTCGTCTGCACGGTGATGCAGTAGCCTGCCGCGTACTGTGCGGTGATTTCATCCTGAAACAGGCTCATTTCGGCAATTTTAATCCACATGCAGTCGAACAGCTCCTGCGCGCCCTCGTCATCGAGCAGACCCGCAGCCTTATCGGCCTGATAATACGGATATAAGTACTGATCCAAACGTCCAAGGTTGTAGGACGAAGCGTTTTGCTCCATAAAGATTGCAAATTCATAGAACAAGATGGACTGGCAGGCTTCATGGAAGCTTTGTGCCGGATTTGCGGGCACATTGCGGCAGACTGCGGCGATTTTCAGCAGCTCGGCACGGCGTGCCTCGTCGGTGCAGGCAGCGGCCTGCTCTTCGGCGAGCGCGGCGTGGCGTTTGGCCAGCAGCATGATACCGTCGCAGGCGATCATTTCGGCCTTGTAGAAGAACATTTTCTCCAAATCGCCCGGCACCGCGTCGTCCAGCGCTGCCAGATGCTCCTCTGCCTCCTTACGGATGCCGAGGATGCCCTTTTGCAGAATGCGGTTCCAGCTCGGGGTTGTCTCGCCGTAGCCGCGCACGGCCTTGCGGTCGATGAAGATCGCGCCGTTGTTGCGCAGGGTTTCCATGTCCTTCGGGGCGAGCAAGCGCCAACGGTCGAGCAGGCACTTGTTCTTCCAGTAGTCCTCAACCTCTTCCTGATAGACCTTTTTTCCTTCCTCACTCAAATAGAAGGGGTCGAACGGACGGGTCGAGATGGTGTCCAGCTCTGCGGCGATGATGCCCGCGGAGCTGTCCGCGCACAGGATGCCGCAGCGCGGCTTAAAGCCCGGTCCGCCGACGAGCAGCTCGTGCTCCTGAATATAGATGTTCTTCTTTTCGCACTGGCGGTAAAAGCCGGTCGCTTTCTGAATAATCCACGGCTGACCCTCGGTTTCCTTAAACCCCTCAGTCAGATATTTGGCGTTATACACATCCATATCCACGCGTGTGTTCAGATACTGCTCGCGCAGCGCTTCAATTCGCTTCATATACTGCTTTTCCATCACATGTTCCTCCTTTGTCCCTTGGCCTTGATCCGGTGCGTTCCTGCCGCCCGCCGTTTTATGCAGGTCCCGGGAATCTTTCTGCCTATATAGGTAGCAATATCTGTGCCAACTCGTGTCAACTCAGTGAATTCTTTTTTATTTATAAAGGTTTTTGTATAAAGCATCAATACGTTTGTCTTCGGTTTGTCTAATTTCTCCGAAAAACTGATTGAAATATAAAATTTTTCTGTTTGAAATATGCAACCTGCCAGTTTCGCTTGATTTGGCAGAAAATCCGCTGTTTTTGCAACCATCCCCTGTCTCATTCGTGCCGTTCTGCGCACGGCAATTTTTTACCTGCAAAGCGCTGTTTTTTCCTTATCCCCCTCTGCAAACTCGTGTGCAGACTTTTTTGCACCCCTGTTTGCAGGTGGTGCATATTTTTTTGCACCACCTGCAAACGACAGAAAATGCAAAGCGCAGAGCAAACATGCTCTGCGCTTTGCGGAATGAAAGAAAAAGGTGGAAGTAATCTTATTTTGCGGTGAATACGCCCTCGCGCATGTACTGCTGCAGCTGCTCGTGCGTCATATGGTCAATGTCGAGGTAGTCCAATGTATACTTGGAACCGGCGGCCAAATCCCGCTTGAGCATAGTGCTGGCGAGCAGGATCATGGAGTCAATGACCGGGGTAGCAACATCGTACTTCTTGCCGAGCTGGCTCATCAGGTAGCAGCCGACCGGCACGTCCTCGGTGATGTAACGGTTCTCCAGATCGAACGGGCCGTCGCCGAAGAAGTTCTCGTACTTCTCCTCATACGGAACCGCGAAGTCGGGACCCATGTATTCCTTGCCGTACATCGTGGTGCGGGAGAAGAAATCCTCGTAGTTGACCGTGCACAGGCCGACTTCCATCTTGGCGGCCAGCGCCTTTTCCTCTTCCCAGAACTTGGCCTGCACCTCGGCAATCGCCGGGCACGCGCCGAAGCCGTACAGCGAGTAGTTCTTCATTTCCTGACCGAGCACGGTGTCAAAGTTCTGCATGGTGGAAACCGCCAGCACGGTGCCCGGTACATGGATGACCGGATTTACGTTGGAAAGGTTGATGTCGAGCACGGTATTGCCCTCGACAAAGCCGTGATGGAATTCCTCGCCCTTCTGCGAGATGGTAACCTCACCCTCGGCGTCGATAATCGCGCCGAACGCCGGAATATAGTAAGCGGAGGCCATAAACTTGGCATTGTCCTTCATCGGCAGCGCACAGCCGCGGATGGTGGTGATGCGATCTTCCACCTTGCACTCGTTGGTGACAACGCCGCCGCGGCGAACCACGCGGATGCCGTAGGGCGCGGTATACCAAGCGCCGACTACAACGTCCTTGGTGCAGCCCAGCTCACGCATCAGCTTGCGGAAGATAAAGGTGCCGCAGTTGTCGGGCAGGATGTGGATGACCTGACCATCCTCCAGCAGCGGAATCAGCTCGCGGAAAATATTCTCGTGCGCCAGTGCAACGGTGGCTACAATGATGATGCCCGCGCCCTTGACCGCCTTGGCCATATCGTCGGTCGCCATGGAAATCTTCACGGTGCCCTTGCGCGTATAACCAAAGAAGCTGAACTGGTGACCGCTCAGGGTAATGCCGGTCTTTTCAATATTGAGGAAGTTGCGCTTGGCGAACGCGGGCTGATCCCAGATGCGAACCTCCTTGCCCTCCAGTGCGCAGTCCGCCGCCATCGTCTTGCCAACAGCGCCGCCGCCCAGAATCGCAATCGGCATGTCCTTCAGATAACTCATGTCCATGATAATGTGCCTCCTTTAAAATTTCGGTGCCGGTTTTTTCGTCCGACAGGATTTACAGTAATGCTTGCTTGTGTCCCGGCAGGCTTTCCTGCCTTATGGCTTTATTTTATGGACTGCGGAAAAAAGAAGCTTTGCCGCAACTGCCTTGTTTTTTGCTTCTCTTCAGGTGCACGGGTTTTGCCGCAAAACACGGCAAACCGCAGCGGGAGATGCACTTTGCCGAACCTTTTGCAACAGGTGATAAACGGCAAAGAAAATGTGAAATCAGGCAAGGACGGCATGCCCCGCGGCGCTTATGATGAAAGCAGCAAGAGAATGGATCGGCTGAATGCGGCAAGCATCCGGGCTTCGTCTGAATTCTTGCCGCACAGCCTGATCGGGCGTCTGCCGGATCGGTCACGCCGCCGCGCGTGGCATCAATAAACCAAACCCAAAAAGGACAAGGGGGCAATTTGTATGAGCAAATCAACCGCAATCATGGACGGCAACCAGGCAGCTGCATATATTTCTTACGCCTTTACCGAGGTGGCGGGCATATTCCCGATTACACCATCCTCACCTATGGCGGAACATGTGGATGAATGGGCTGCAAACGGAAAGAAAAACCTGTTTGGTCAGCCGGTGCAGGTCGTAGAAATGCAGTCTGAGGGCGGCGCGGCCGGCACGGTGCACGGTTCGCTGCAGTCCGGCGCACTCACCACGACCTATACCGCATCGCAGGGTCTGCTGCTGATGATTCCCAACATGTACAAAATCGCAGGCGAGATGCTGCCGAGTGTATTCCATGTTTCCGCACGCACACTCTCCGCGCACGCGCTTTCCATCTTCGGCGACCATTCGGACGTCATGAGCGTGCGCAACACCGGTTTTTCGCTGCTGGCCTCCTCCTCCCCGCAGGAGGTTATGGATCTCGGCGCGGTATCGCATCTGGCCGCCATCCACTGCCGCATGCCGGTGCTGCACTTCTTCGACGGCTTCCGCACCTCGCATGAAATCCAGAAGATTGAGTCAATCGACTACGAGGCGCTTCGCCCGCTGGTGGATATGGACGCACTGCGCGCCTTCCGCAAGCATTCGCTCAACCCGGAGCATCCCGCCACCCGCGGCACGACCGTAAACCCGGATATTTTCTTCCAGTGCCGCGAGGCCTGCAACGAGAAGGTTGCGCAGATTCCCGCCGCTGTCGAGCATTACATGCAGGAAATCAGCAAAATCACCGGCCGCAGCTATCACCTTTACGACTACTACGGCGCACCGGATGCCGATCGGGTCATCATTGTGATGGGCTCGGTCGCAGAAACCGCCAAGGAAACCGTCGATTTCTTAACCGCGCAGGGTGAAAAGGTCGGTTTGATCAATGTGCATCTGTACCGCCCCTTCTCGGCGGAGCATTTCCTTGCCGCCGTTCCCGCTACCTGCAAGCGCATCGCCGTACTCGACCGCACCAAGGAGCCGGGCGCAATGGGCGAGCCGCTTTATCAGGATATTTGCTCGATTTATAAGGAAAAGGGCATTCCGATGGACATCGTCGGCGGCCGCTACGGTCTCAGCTCCAAGGACACCACACCGGGACAGATTCTGTCGGTTTACGAGAATCTTGCCGCCGAAGCACCGAAAAACGGCTTCACCATCGGCATTGTGGACGACGTGACCATGACCTCGCTCCCGCTGACCCGCGAAATCAATACCGCCCCCGCCGGACAAACCAGCGCAGAATTCTGGGGCATGGGCTCGGACGGCACAGTCGGCGCGAACAAGAACTCCATCAAAATCATCGGCCACGCCACCGATCTGTACTGTCAGGCGTATTTCGTGTACGATTCCAAGAAGTCCGGCGGTCTGACACAGTCCCATCTGCGCTTTGGCAAGGAGCCGATTCGCTCCCCTTACCTCATCAGCTCGGCTGATTTCGTCGCCTGCCACAACCCATCCTATGTCCATCAGTACGACATGGTCAAAAACCTCAAGGACGGCGGCACCTTCCTGCTCAACTGCCAGTGGGATATGGACGGTCTGGAGCACAACCTGCCCGCCTCCATGAAGCGCAGCCTTGCTGCAAAGCACGCCAAGTTCTATACCATTAACGCGATTGACATCGCCCGCGGTCTGGGTCTGGGCAACCGCACCAACACCATATTGCAGGCGGCGTTCTTCAAGCTTGCCGCCGTGATTCCGGTCGATCAGGCAGTCGCCGAGATGAAGGAGGCTATCTACAAGTCCTACTTCAAGAAAAAGGGGCAGGCAGTGGTCGATATGAACAATGCGTCCATCGACCACGGTCTCAACGAGCTGGTTGAAATTGCGATTCCCGAAAACTGGCTGACCGCTGAGGACGCGGCCGTCGAAAACAATACCCCCGCCTTCATCAAGGAGGTTGTCTCCGTCATGAACCGTCAGGAGGGCGACGTGCTGCCCGTCTCCATGATGACCAAGTATGGTCTGGAGGATGGCACCTGGCCGGCCGGCACCTCCAAGTACGAAAAGCGCGGCGCCGCTGTTGAGGTTCCGGAATGGAATATGGATGCCTGCATCCAGTGCAACCAGTGCTCGCTGGTCTGC
This sequence comes from Butyricicoccus sp. Marseille-Q5471, assembly GCF_951230135.1. Classification (GTDB taxonomy): domain Bacteria; phylum Bacillota; class Clostridia; order Oscillospirales; family Butyricicoccaceae; genus Agathobaculum. The sequence continues at coordinate 130,609 of NZ_CATNVC010000004.1, forward strand.
CCGCATGCCGCCATTCGCCCCATTCTGGTAGATAAGACGGAAAAAGCCGCCGCACCGGATGGCTTTGCCACAAAGACCGCCCTCGGCGCAGGACTCGATCAGTATCAGTTCCGCCTGCAAGTCTCCCCTTATGATTGCACGGGCTGCGGCAGCTGCGTCAACGTCTGCCCGGCAAAGGAAAAGGCACTCGTCATGAAGCCGCTCGCCACCCAGCTCGGCGAAGGCATCAACTGGACGTATGCCGTTGACAAGGTTGAAATCAAAAAGGACGCTGTCAGTGCAAAGAGCGTCAAAACCTCGCAATTTGCAAAGCCATACTTTGAGTTCTCCGGCGCGTGCGCAGGCTGCGGCGAAACGCCGTACATCAAGCTGGTCACGCAGCTGTTCGGCGAGCGCATGTACATTGCAAACGCTTCGGGCTGCTCGTCCGCATACGGCGGTTCCACGCCGTCCTCCCCGTACTGCACCGACAAGAACGGCCACGGCCCCGCTTGGGCGATGAGCCTGTTCGAGGACAACGCCGAGTACGCTTACGGCTATCTGCTCGGTCAGGATGCCGTTCGCCTGCAGCTTGCACAGGCCGTACAGGCGCTGTCCGAACGCGGCACCGCCAAGGATGCCTGCGAAGCCTATCTCGAAAAGGGCAACGATGCCGCAGAGTCCCGCGCTGTCAGCGATGCTCTGCTTGCCGCTCTGGCCAGTGATGCAAGCGATGAAGCTGCATTCATTCGCCAGAATGAAGAATTCCTCACCAAAAAGAGCGTTTGGGCCTTCGGCGGCGACGGCTGGGCGTACGACATCGGCTACGGTGGTCTTGACCACGTGCTCGCATCAGGCAAAAACATCAATGTCCTCGTGCTCGACACCGAGGTGTACTCCAACACCGGCGGTCAGGCCTCCAAGTCCACTGCGGCGGCGGCAATCGCCAAGTTCGCGGCCGGCGGCAAGGCCACCAAGAAAAAGGATCTCGGCCTGATGGCCATGAGCTATGGCTATGTCTACGTTGCACAGATTGCAATGGGCGCCGACCCCGCGCAGACCCTGAAGGCCATCCGCGAGGCCGAGGCATATGACGGCCCCTCCCTCATCATCGCTTACAGCCCCTGCATCGAGCACGGCATGAAGTGCGGCATGGGATTGAGCCAGGCAGAGCAGAAAAAGGCCGTTGACGCGGGCTACTGGCACCTCTACCGCTACAATCCGGAACGCAAGGACGAGGGGCAGAATCCGTTCTCGCTCGACTCCAAGGAGCCGACCGGTGATTTCCAAAAGTTCCTGCTCGGACAGAACCGGTATGCATCCCTCAAGCTGTCCTTCCCGGACAAGGCGGAGGAGCTGTACGCCAAGGCGGAGCAGGACGCGAAGGAGCGTCTGGCAAGCTACCAGAACCTGACCCGATAATTTTGGAGGAATATCATGTCAATGATGACCGCAGAGCAGTATATTGAAAGCCTTCGGGCGCTGAAAACCCGCGTATACATGTTCGGCGAGCAGATCGAGAACTGGGTGGATCATCCGATGATCCGCCCCTCGATCAACTGCGTCGCCATGACCTATGAGCTGGCACAAAATCCGGAGTATTCCGCTTTGATGACCGTAACGTCCAGCCTGACCGGCAAACCCATCAACCGCTTCACCCATCTGCACCAATCGACGGACGACCTGATGAACAAGGTGAAAATGCAGCGTTTGCTCGGCCAGAAAACGGCCAGCTGCTTCCAGCGCTGCGTGGGCATGGACAGCTTTAACGCCGTTTATTCCACCACCTTCGAGGTGGATGCTGCGCACGGCACGCACTACCACGAGAATTTCAAGAGCTTTTTGACCATGGTGCAGGACAACGATCTGACCGTGGACGGCGCGATGACCGACCCCAAGGGCGACCGCTCCAAAGCGCCGCACGAGCAGTCCGACGCCGACATGTTCGTGCACATCGTTGAGCGGCGGGCGGACGGTATCGTTGTCTGCGGCGCAAAGTGCCACCAGACCGGCTCGGTCAACTCCCACTGGCACATTTTCATGCCCACCATTTCGATGAATGAGGCTGACAAGGACTGGGCGGTTTCCTTTGCCTGCCCGTCCGATGCCGAGGGCATGTACATGATTTACGGCCGTCAGTCCTGTGACACCCGCAAAACCGAGGAGGATGCCTGCATCGACGTGGGCAACGCCAAATTCGGCGGACAGGAAGCGCTTGTCGTGCTTGATCATGTGTTTATTCCGAACGAATACATTTTCCTGTGCGGCGAATACGAGTTTGCCGGCATGATGGTCGAGCGCTTCGCGGGATACCACCGTCAGAGCTACGGCGGCTGCAAGGTCGGCGTGGGCGATGTTGTCATCGGCGCGGCCGCGCTTGCTGCTGAGTACAACGGCGCGGAACGCGCATCCGCCGTCAAGGATAAGCTGATTGAGATGACCCATCTCAACGAAACGCTGTTCAGCTGCGGCCTTGCCTGCTCCTGTCAGGGGCACGCGACCAAGGCAGGCAACTACCAGATCGATTTGCTGCTGGCAAACGTGTGCAAGCAGAACGTCACGCGTTTTCCGTACGAAATTGTCCGTCTGGCCGAGGATATCGCGGGCGGCCTGATGGTCACCCTGCCGTCGCAGCAGGACTTCACATCCGACACGGTGGTCGGCCGCAGCGGCGAGACGATTGGTGACATCTGCAACAAATTCTTTGCCGCGCGCGATGGGGTTCCCACCGAACACCGACAGCGCATCATGCGATTCCTGGAGAACGTGTGTCTGGGCGCGGCCGCGGTTGGCTACCGCACCGAATCCATGCACGGTGCAGGATCTCCGCAGGCGCAGCGCATTATGATTGCCCGTCAGGGAAATATTCAGGGGAAGAAGCAGCTTGCCAAAGCGATTGCCGGCATTCCTGCCGAATAAGCAATCAAACAAAACCCACTTGCCTCTCCGCTCACTTATTTGCACCCTTTGGCATTTTCCTCACACCCTTAATATTTTTACTGCTTCCGGCGGCTCGCAAAGGGTCGTCGGAAGTGCCATTTCCGCAGGATTTTCCAATAAAAAACAGCCCCCGAGCAATCGGAGGCTGCCAAATCCGTATTTTTCAGTCAAGTAGTGCTGTTACGTCAATCTTATAGCGTTTGATGCGGTATTGCAGGTTCTGCCGGCTCATTTGCAGCACACGGGCGGCTTCCGAGATATTGCCGCCGGTCTCCCGCAGTACACGGCAGATTGCGGCATGCTCCATCTCCTGCATCGCGCCGCTGAGCGAGCTTTTGTCCGCAGCTGCCGGGCTCTGCCGGGGCGCGGGCGCGCCGTCCTCCACAATATGCTCCGGAATGTAGCCAAGCGTGATGGTGTCCGCGTCGTCGGGCAGAATGTTCATGGCGTGCTCGATGGCGTGCTGCAGCTCGCGCACATTGCCCGGCCAGCTGTAGGCACGGAAGCGCTCGAGCACCGCGCCGTCCACATCGCCGACATTGCGCAGCAGCTTTTTGTTGCACTGCATGATGAAATGCTTGGCGAGCAGGGCAATGTCCTCGCTGCGCTCGCGCAGCGGCGGCACGTTGATGTTGACCACGCCCAGCCGATAAAACAAGTCGCGCCGCAGCTTGTTTTCCGCCATCGCCTGATAGGGCGGGATGTTGATATTGGACAGCACACGCACATCCACCTGAATCTCATTCATGCCGCCGACACGGCGGATGATACCGTCCTGCAGCACGCGCAGCAGCTTGGACTGCAGCGTGATATTCATGGAGTTCAGCTCATCGAGCAGCAGCGTGCCGCCGTTTGCCTGCTCAAACAGTCCCGCGCGGCGCTCCGCTCCGGTATAGGCGCCCCGTTCGGTGCCAAACAGCATGCTTTCCAGCAGATTTTCGGGAATCGCCGCGCAGTTAATGGCCAGAAATGGCCCGTCCGCACGGCGGCTGGCATTGTGGATACCCTGCGCAAACAGCTCCTTACCCGTGCCGGTCTCACCGTAAATCATCAGCGAAGAGTCGGATTTTGCCGCCTGCCGGCAGATGCCGACCACCTTGTTCATCTTGGGGCTGACATGAATGATATCGTCAAACGTATAGCGAGCCGTCAGCGCACTTTTCCCCTTCGCGCGGTCGGCCTCGGTGCGGTTGGTCAGCTTTTCCTGCAGGCCGATGATTTGACGGTGCAGGCTGTCGACCGTGCTCCAGTCCTCCATCACGCTGAAGCCGCCCAGCACCTGCCCGCGCTGCACGATGGGAAAGGTGTTCGAGACGATATCCACATTTTTGCCGAAGCGGGTCGTGTAATACTGGTGCACGTCCAACTTGGGTCGTCTGTCGCGGATGACGCCGGGAATCAGCAGTTCGGAGCCGTCGAGCGCATGATACACACTTGAAAGCGGCTCGCCCAACACGTCCTTGGTCACGATGGAATCCATGCGCACGGCTGCATCATTGAGCATCCAGATCCGGCTGTGCTCATCACACAGAATCACCGCTTCGCTGATTTGATTGAGCACGTTCATCAGCATATCGTGGCAGGTATCGCTCGTAGCGTCACGGAAAACAATCAGCTCGCAGCCCTCCGGCACATCGTCCGTTTCGGGCGTGGGGCAGCGTGTGAGATATTGTGAAAAAGTAACGCTTGCATAGGTCTTTGCTCCGCTTTTGTCAAACAGCGGCGCGGCCAAATCAAGCAGGCGCTTGCCCTGCGGCATGTCTTCTATCTGCAGCAGCCGGCAGGCCGCCGCATTTGCCGCAATCAGGCAGCTGTCCGCATCGGTGAGCACCGCACCCAGGCCGCACTGGGACAGCGTTTCCATCACTTGCCGGTATTGCACACCGTTTTCCCCCTTTTCTCCGCTGTTTTCCGTATTATGGTTTTATTATATCATAAATTCCGTAGAAACAATAGGATTTCCGCGTTTTTCCCCGTCCCTGTCATTTGATTTGCTGCATCCGTTGTTTTTTCTTGCCGCGCGCCTGCCAATATGCTACGATTGAATCAATAACACCGCACAGACCAATTGGATGAGTTTTTCCCGAAAGGATGTGATTGTTTGGAGCCGGTGCTGCTTCAGCGTCAAACGCTGACCCCTGCCATGCAGACCTCGCTGCGGGTGCTGCAACTGAACAACCTGCAGCTGCGCAGCTATTTGAGCGAGCTGATGAACACCAACGCCGTCGTTGAACTGGAGTACCCCGATATGGATTGCCGCCCCAGTCCGTTCGACCGGCTGCACGATACACGGCAGACCCGTCAACCGGGCGAGCGCACGGACGAATTCTCCAAAGAGCAGCTGATGGAGGACAAGGCGAGCGCCACCTCTGCGCTGCATGATTTATTTTTGCAGTGCGCGGCGCTGAATGTCTCCCCTGCCGACCGGCGCATGGTGCGCTATCTCATCCAGTCGCTCGATGAGCGCGGCTTTCTAACCGAGACCGCCGAGGCTGCCGCGCAGGACTGCGGCGTGCCGACGGCCGACGTACGGCGCTGCATCTGTCTGCTGCAGGGTATGGAGCCTGCGGGTGTGGGCGCGGCTGACCTGCGGGACTGTCTGCGGCTGCAGCTTCTGCGCGCAACCCCGCAGCAGGACAGGCTTGCCCTGCAGATTGTGGACGGCTATCTGGAATGCATGGCCAAGCAGCAGTACAGCCAAATCGCGCGTGCGCTGGGCGTGACCAAGGCGCAGGTGGAACACTCGTGCGACCGCATCCGAACGCTAAACCCCAAGCCGCTCAACGGTCTGTGCGGCGAGGCAGTGACCCAGTATCTGATTCCGGATTTCTACGTCATAGAGGAGGACGGGTGCCTTCACTGCATCATGAATGACTATTTCCTGCCCAAAATCAAGATTGATTCGTCCTACCGTGCGCTGCTGCGCGGCAAAACGCTCTCGGAGGAGGACGCGGAATACATCCGCCGCAACTACAAGCAGGCGGACGAGGTCATGCAGTTCCTGTCCTACCGCAAATCCACCCTGCAGCGCGTTGTTGATTTCGTTTTAATTGCGCAGCAGGACTTTTTCCGCCGCGGCCCCGGCCACCGCGCGGCACTCAGCAACCACGAGCTTGCCGAAGCGCTATCGCTGCACGAATCAACGGTCAGCCGTGCGGTCAGCGGCAAATTTTTTGAGTGCAAATGGGGCGTTTTTCCACTCAAATCGCTGCTTGTGCACAGCGTGAAAGCGGTTTCGTCCGAGCAGGGCAGCTATGACCGGATTCTGCATCACCTGCAGCAGCTCATCGCCGCAGAGCCAATCGGTTCGGCATACAGCGATCAGCAGCTCATCGCACTGCTGTCCGAAGCCGATATCCACATTGCCCGCCGCACGGTGGCCAAATACCGCCAGATGCTGGGCATCCCAACCGCCAGCAGGCGAAATGCGATGCAGGGCGCTCGGAAAATCTGATACACCGATTAATTTGGGGGTTCACCCCGATGCAAAAGGCCGCCTTTATGGCGGCCTTTTGCGTGCGCCTCAACCGCACCGACTAAAAGAAGTGCCGTTACTGCTCCTCCTCAAGCGACGCGATGAGGGGCGATACGACCTGCTTTTTTCGGCTGACCACGCCGGGCAGCCGGACGGTGTGCGCCCCTGTCTCCTGCCGGAAGGCGGCGCGGACGATATCCGCCGCCCCCGCGCCGACGAACAGCAATTCGGTCGATTCGTCAATGATGTTGGTCAGCATGGCGAACAGCATGGACAGTCCCGAGGTCGGCAGGCAGCTTTGCATATAGCCGAGCATGGCAGGCACGAGCGCGGTCAACTCCTCCTGATTGACACTTGCCACCTGCGACACGGCGATGCGTTTCTCCTTGATTTGATAATACTTATAATCCATGTGAAAAATTTCGTCGGTCGACCGATTGACCAGCTGCGACCCTGCGCGGAGCATGGCGACCGCGTGCGCCTGCGCGTCAATGCCCGCAATCTCGGCCAGGTGCAGCGCGGTCCGGCGGTCAATCTCGGTGCAGGTGGGCGAGCGGAACATCAGCGTATCCGACAAAATGGCAGAGCACAGCAGTCCTGCGACGGTCGGCTCGATTTCGATCGGCTGCTCCTCGTAAAGCTGCGCGATGATGGTCGCCGTACAGCCGAGCGGCTGGTTGCGGAAGTAAATCGGGCTGCTCGTCTCGACCGCATCAATGCGATGATGGTCGATAATTTCGACAATCTCGGCCGCTCGGATACCGTCTACCGCCTGATCCTTCTCGTTATGATCGACCAGAATGACGCGCTGCTTTTCCATATCGAGCAGATTGCGCTGCGAAATCATGCCGATGTATTTGCCTGCGTCGTCCAGAATCGGATAATAGCGGATGCGGCGTTTGGACACGGTTGCCTTGACTTCATCCACCAGGCTGTTGTACTGGAAGGTGACCAGACCGCTTGTGCGCATCACGTGGCTGACCGGCACGGCCTGATTGATGACGCGCGAGCAGGCATAGGTGTCCAAAGGCGTTGCGATAATGGTGCAGTTTGCTTCCTCGGCCAGCTTTTGAATGGTGCGCGAAACCTTCGCACCAAGGCCGATGATGATACATCCCGCCTTCATTTCGATGGAGCACAGCTGGGATTCATAGCGGTTGCCCAGAATGACCACATCGTCCTCGCCGATGTAATCCTCCATCACATCCGGGTTTGCGGCGGCCACCACCACCCTGCCCTTGGAGATGCGGTGCTCCAAATCGCCGACAATCAGCTCGCCGTTTAACACATCCACCAGATTGCGGTAGCTCGTTTGGGAGGCGGCCAGCGCGTTTGCGTCCTGATCCTCCATGTAAAAGCGCGCGATATCGCTGAGCGTTAAAATGCCCTGCAAATAGTTCTCCGCATTCACAACCGGGATGGTCTGAATGTTGTTTTCGCTCATATGCTGCCACGCGCGGCGCAGAGACAGCTTCGCGTCGATACCGGCCACATCGCGATACTGCACATCGGACAGACGCGGCTGCAAGGAATCAAGGTATTTCGGTGCTTCTACGCCGAAACAGTCGAGTACATACTGCGTTTCCGCATTGACCTCGCCCGCACGGCACGGAATGTACTCCTTTCCGGTGAGCAGCTGCTTGAGACGGGCGTAGCAGATGGCCGAACAGACGGAATCCGTATCCGGTGTTTTATGGCCGATGACAAGGATGGGTTTCATACGATGCACAGCTCCTTTGCTCCGTCAGTTGTTTGTTACTCCGCGGGGTCGGCGCTGACCGGCTGCGCGTCCCGGGACGTGTCCTCCATTTGCTGCCGCGCACTTTCGGCCTTGCTCAGCAGCCGGGGAGACAGTAGATTTGCCAGTGTAAGTGCACACACGCCGCAGGTCAGCTTGGCCGCAATCATCGGCACAATCATGGTATCGTTCACTCCGGCCACAAAGCCCAAATGATCGCCAAACATAAAGGCTGCGCAGGACGCAAAGGCAATATTGAGCAGCTTGCCCTTGGGATTCATTTTGCTGACCATTTGAAAGGTAGGAATGTTGTTTGCCAGTGTCGCCACAATGCCGGACGAGGCAGTTTGATCCATCCCAAGCTTTGCGCCGAGCTTTGCCAGCGCGCCGCCGCAGTGGCGCTTGACCCACTCAACCATCGGGAATGCACCGAGCAGGATGAAGGCGATATCGCCCAGAATCTCAATGCTGTTTGCAAGCGGTGAAATGCCGTCCGCCCCCTTGTCTACCATCAGATGGAACAGCGGCAGGCGCAGGCCGGTCTTTTGCTGCAGCACGGCGAGCGCGACGAAAATGGCAATCAGTCCCGTGACGAACGCACCGAATTTGGCAAAGCCGTTCATCAGCGCAACCGGCTGAAACCACAGTCCGACCGCGAGCACCGCCGCCACCAGTACTACTGGCAGCAGGCTGAAGAACATCGTCACCAGATTCATATGGTAATCGGTCGTCAGATTCATCACGATGCCGCCCGCAAAGCAGCCGATCGGCGCGGTGACAACGCCCACCAGAATGCCGCAGGCGAGCACCGGACGATCCTCTTTTTTCAGCAGCGTCAGCGCGACCGGAATGTCAAACAGCAGAATACATCCCATCGTGCAGCCGATAATTAGGCCGGCAAACTGCCCCATCACCACATCCTGTCCGGCCAGCTCAACCGCGAGCGAGTACCCGCCCGCATCTGCCAGCAGCAGCGTGGTGGCAAACACGGAGGGTGAGGAGCCGAGCAGTTCATACAACGGACTAATCAGCGGACGCAGCACCATGCTGAGCACGGGCGCCGCCGCGATGACGCCCACCATCGCAATGGCGAGCGGCCCCATCGCTTCAAAGCCTTCGTCAAAGGCTTTTCCGTAGCCGCGTTTATTTCCCTGCGCTTTGTCAATTGCGCCGAGCACCATGAACCCCATCATAATCGCCACAATGACCGCGTTGAAGGACAGATTGGACACAAATTCCCGCAGGCTGTCGGTGAAAATCGACCAATTGGTAACTTCCTCTGCAAGCTCTGTAAACATTGATACCCCTCCCGCTCTTTTACAAAACGCCCATCCGGATACGCCGCGGCGTTCATCCCTTATTTAATCGCCGGAGCGGTATTCTGTCAATTCAAACGGCGCAACCTCTGATTTACTACAAAAGAATCCTGTCTTTTTGCAGAATGGCGCATCGTTTTGCGTCCCGCCGATGACAAAAAAACACAGGGGATTGCAGCGCATCTTGCAGCTGCAATCCCCTGTGTTCATGTTTTGCGAAGCCTGTTACTTCGAGCGTTTGAGCACCTCAAGCACATACTTCCATACCCGCTGGGTCGATGCGATGCTCAGGCGCTCACGCGGCGTGTGGATATCGTGCATATCCGGTCCGATGGATACGCAGTCCAATCCCGGCAGCTTGCCGGAAAACAGACCGCACTCCAGTCCTGCGTGAATGGCTTCGATTTTGGGGTCGCGGCCATACTGCTCACGGAACACCGCAGTCATCAGCTCACGCAGTGCGGAATCGGCCTTATACTCCCATGCCGGATAATCGCCGGCGAACGTAACCGTTCCGCCAAGCTGTTCCATCAAACATACCAGTCGATTTTTAAGCATTTCCTTCTCAGTCGCAACCGAGCTGCGCACACAGAAGGACGCTTGCAGGCAGTCCGACCGGGTGTTCAGCACGCCGAGGTTGAGCGAGGTTTGCACCAAGCCCGCAATATCGGCGGACATGGTTTGAATACCGTTCGGCATGCAGGTCAGGACGCAGACAGCACGCGCCGTGGAATCTTCGTCCATCGGCGTTTCGGTGTTCTTTGCCGCCTGCACGGTCACCCGCACCGCGGGGTCGGTCACGCGAAACTCGTTTTGCAGCGCCTTTTCAAGGTCGGATGCTGCCGCCCGCGCAGCCTGTTCGTCGGCCACAACCACCTGCGCCGTTGCCGCCGCCGGAATCGCATTGTCCTTGAGGCCACCTGCCACGCTTACGAGCCGCATATCGGTTTTCCGGCCGATTTCCCACAGCACACGCCCGCACAGCACACTTGCATTGGCGCGTCCCTTATCAATCTCCACGCCGGAATGGCCGCCGCGCAGACCGTCCACCGTGACAGACAGCGCTGTGCCCGTAAACGCCGCGCGGCTGACCGGCAGCGTGCACAGGCTGGTATTGCCGCCCGCACAACTGACCGTCAGAATGCCCTCGACCTCACTGTCAATGTTGAGCAGCTTGCGCCCCTTGAGCGGGGACATGTCCATCGCCTCCGCGCCCACCATGCCGATTTCCTCGTCCGTGGTGAACACCGCTTCGATGCGCGGGTGCGGAATAGACGCATCGTCCAAAATGGCAAGTGCCATGGCAACGGCAATGCCGTCGTCGCCGCCGAGCGTCGTGCCCTTGGCGTAAACATAGTCGCCGTCAATGGCGAGGTCAAGCCCCTCACGGGTCATGTCCTTTTCGCAGTCCGCCGCCTTTTCGCAGACCATGTCAAGATGTCCCTGCAAAATGATGGTTTCGGCATTTTCATAGCCCGGTGTCGCCTTACCGATGATGACCACGTTGTTTGCGGCATCCTGCCAATGCTCCAGCCCGCGCGCCTCGGCGAATGCGACACACCAGTCGCTGATGGCTTTGGTATGGGTGGAGCCATGCGGAATCGCGCACAGTTCTTCAAAAAAGCGGAACACACCGCGGGGTTCGAGATGATCCAATACGCTCATAATACAATTTGCTCCTTTATCCTGCGTTAGCGTTTTAAACGATATTCTTTCTTCTTCCCGGTCGGTTCAAGCAGCTGCTGATCGATCAGAAAGGCAACAAGCTGCCCCGTGAACGGTCCGGGATCTTGGATGGCAACGCGCCGGCGTGACCAGAACTGTCCGGCCTTGACGCCTACAATCAGCGTTTCCATCTCCTTCTCGGTCACCGTGCCGTTTTTCTTCAGATAGCGCACGATGCGTCCCGCGCACTTGGAATACAGCGTGCGCTGCAAATCCTCCTGCTGCGTCAGCGAACGCTTGAGTCCCCAAACATACAGGATGGCGGTCGCCAGCGCAAACAGCGCAATGCCCAAAACAATCTGCAAGCGGCTCACTGCTTCACCTTGTCCTTCCCCTGCATGTAGATAAAGCCGTTGTTTCGCAGAATCTGCACGTATTTGACCAGTCGGTCATAGACCGGCTCGGCCGCCTTGCCGAACTGCGCGCGCATATCATCTGCCAGCCGGCCGACGGTCTTTTTCCCGTCAATCAGCTTCCAGAGAAAGCTGCCGTAGGCGTCCAAATCAATATGGCTGACCCGGGGCGTGCGGAAAAACTTCTGTGCGATGAAGGCGTAAAAGCCTTTATGCACCATGTGGATGGTGACAATGCCCTTGTCGTTTTCGCTCCACGTGTGGCGCGGATGATACTGCGGGATATAGTCCAAATAATTTTCGTCTTTCTTTTTTGGCACGTGCAATTCTCCTTTTATTCAAACCGGGCTGTATACCTTAAAGTATACAGCCCGGCCGAAGTCCGCACAATAGCGGATTTTATTTATCGATCTTCTTGTTCCAGATGGTAAACTTCAAAATCGACAGCAGCAGCAGTGCAAAGCACACCAGTGCGCCGATATTGCCAAGGCTAACGCCGCGGGCAGAAATATTGATGAAATCACCCAGGTTCTTGCCGTACTCGCTTGCAAACGGAATGATTGCAAACACCGCCAGCAGAATGCCGATGATGCCCTCGCCCGCAATCAGGCCCGAGGTATACAGCACGCCTGCCTGCACGGTTTCATCCTTTGCCTTTTCCGAGGAATACTTGCGCTTTTCGAGGAACATACGCACCAGACCGCCCGCCATGATCGGCGTGGACAGGTGAATCGGCAGGTAGAGACCGATGGCAACCGGCAGCACCGGAATGCCGAGCACCTCGACAACAATCGCGATGAACACGCCGATGAACACAAGCGCCCACGGCAGGTTGCCGCCCATAACGCCTTCAACGACCATCTTCATCAGCGTAGCCTGTGCGGCGGGCAGCTCAGCGCCGCCGTAACCCCATGCTGCATTGAGCAGATACAGAATGCCGCCGATGGCAACTGCGGAGACCACACAGCCAATCAGCTCGCCGATCTGCTGCAGGCGCGGTGTCGAACCGACGAGGAAGCCGGTCTTCAAATCCTGCGAGGTATCGCCTGCGATTGCGGCAATGATGCAAATCAGCGAACCGATGACAATTGCGGAGACCATGCCCTCTGCGCCGACCGTACCGGTTGACTTGAGCAGCATGGTGGAAATCAGCAGCGTTGCAATCGCCATGCCGGAAACCGGGTTGTTGGACGAGCCGATCAGGCCGACCATACGGGAGGATACCGTTGCGAAGAAAAAGCCGAATACGATAACGATGAAAGCGCTGAACAGGTTCAGCGGAATCGCCGGAATCAGCCACAGCATAACCGCCATCAGCAGCACGCCGAGGGCAACGACCTTCATCGGCAGATCCTGCTCGGTGCGCAGCGTGCTCGAAGCGCGCTTGCCGTAGTCGCCGACTGCCTCCTTAAAGGTGCGGAAAATCAGCGGCAGCGACTTGAGCAGGCTCATGATGCCGCCCGCGGCAACCGCGCCCGCGCCGATATACTTGACATAGTTCTTCCACAGCGCCCAGGGGCCGCCCTCAGCGAACAGCACGCCAACCGGCTGATCGGCCGGGAACAGCACGATTTCGTTGCCGAACAGGGCAATCAGCGGCATGATGACAAACCACGCCAGCGTACCGCCTGCGAACAGGTAAGACGAAACCTTGGTGCCGCAGATGTAACCGACACCCGCCAGTGCAGGCAGCACGTCCATGCCGATGCCCGAACCCTTGTAGGCCGGAATCGCCCAGTCCACTTCGCTCGGGAACAGCTTCAGGCCGTCCGCGATGAACTTGTAGCCGGCTGCAATGCCGAGTCCCGCGAATACGGTGGACGCCTTGGCGCCGCCCTCTTCGCCGGCAATCAGCACCTGCGCACAGGCCTGTCCTTCGGGATAGGTCAGCACGCCGTGCTCCTTGACAATCAGTGCACTGCGAAGCGGCACCATCAGCAGTACGCCGAGCACGCCGCCGCACAGGGCGATCAGGCCGATTTCAATCAGGTTCGGCATGTTGCCGATGCCTTCCTGCGCCCACATGAAGAGCGCGGGCAGTGTGAAAATCGCGCCTGCGGCAACAGATTCACCGGCAGAGCCGATGGTCTGCACCATGTTGTTTTCCAAAATGGAGTCGCGTTTGAGCACCTTGCGAATGATGCCCATCGAAATGACCGCCGCCGGAATTGACGCGGAAACCGTCATACCGACGCGCAGGCCGAGGTACGCGTTGGCTGCGCCAAACATAATGGCCAGCAATGCACCCAATACGACCGATACGACCGTAAATTCCGGCATCACCTGATTGGCCGGAATGTAGGGCTGGAAATTTTTTTGATCCATACTCTTTTCCCCTTTTGCGTGTTAACACTTTAGTAAATGTGCACACTTTTTAGCAATCTACCGTAGTCATTATAGGAGATTTTCATTTTTTCGTCAAGTCTCGACAGCGTATTAGCCGGATAAATCTTTATTCCAAATTCAGGCACCGCCCATGCCTTTTCCCGATATTCATGCAGTTTTAGCCGAACTGCGGTAATCTATGCGCAATGATGTAACATTTTATCAGTCTGCAGTTTTAGGAAAAATATCTTTATCTTTTAGCGGGAATTCTATGTGTTGTCCTTCCCCCGCGCACAATTTCTTCAGTATTTTGTTCTAAATCGTCAATTTGTTTAAATTTCAACAGACGTGCTCCCTGCCGCATGCTATGCTTTGAATATTCATTTGGCTGCCGCGAATGCTAATGATTCTTTTACTCTGGAGGGGATATGCTATGGATGGATATATCGGAACCTATGCCTCACCAAACAGTGTGGGTGTATACCGCTTTGCGTTTGATGAGAGCATGGGTACGGTCGAGCCGCCGACGCTGCTCTGTGACGCACCGGATGCGAAATATACCGCTGTGACCGGCAATATTCTGGCCGCGCCCGTGCGCCGCGGCAAAGCCGCGGGCATATTGATTGCCGACTGTCAAACCGGACAGATTCTGGACGAACTGCTCACCGAAAGCGTCCCTGCCTGCCATCTGGTCTGGCGAAACGATTACCTGTTTACCGCCAACTATCACGAGGGCACGGTGCGCATTTACCGTTGGGCAGACGGCAAACTGCACGCAAAGCAGCAAATCGTCATCGCGCCCAAGGCCGGCTGTCATCAATGCCTGTTTTACGGCTCAACACTGCTGGTGCCCTGCCTCGAGCTGGATGAAATACGGCTTTTCGACTTGGAGCGGGACTGCGAACCCCTCGGCCGCATTGCGCTCCCATCCGGCACCGGCCCGCGTCACGGTATTTTCTGCGGTCAAACGCTCTATCTTGTGGGTGAACGCAGCCGACAGCTGCTCACGCTGCACGCCGACAGCTGGGAGATAACGAGCAGTACCCCCATCGCAGCACAAGGCACTTCGGCGGCGATTAGACTTTCATGGGATAAGCGATTTTTGTATGTTTCCACCCGCGGAGCGGACGAAATCGCGGTGTTTCGAATCGATGGCGACACGCCCGAGCGGATTCAGCAAATCTCCTGCGGCGGCGAGCATCCGAGAGACATTCTGCTCTCGCCCGACGGCCGGTTTCTGCTGGTCATCAACCGCAGCAAGGGCGGGCTTGTCAGCTTTGCGCTCGACCCGCTGCATGGAAGCATCGAACAAATTGTAAGCCGTGCGGAAATCAGCGAAGGGGTTTCGCTGTGCATGGCAGAAGGGACGGATGAATATGTATGATATCGGAATGGTAGGACTTGCAGTCATGGGACGCAGCCTTGCCTTAAATCTTGCCGACCATGGCTTTCGCGTGGCCGGCTATAACCGCAGCCGCGCAGTCACCGACGAAATGACAGCGCACTGGCCGCATGAGAATTTTGCCCCGTTTTATCAGCTGGAGGAGTTGATTGACGCGCTGCAAAAGCCGCGCCGCATTCTGCTGATGGTCAAAGCCGGAGAGGCCGTGGACGCGGTTTTGCGCCAGCTTGTCCCGCTGCTCGAACCGGGCGACATCGTTATGGACGGCGGAAACTCCTTTTTCGAGGACACCCGCAGGCGTGAAGCCGCACTGAGGGAAAAGGGACTGCTCTATTTCGGCGTCGGCGTATCCGGCGGTGAAGCAGGTGCGCGGCGCGGCCCTTCCCTCATGCCGGGCGGCGACCGTGCGGCGTATGAAGCCTACGTGCGTCCGCTGCTCGAAGCCATTGCCGCAAAGGCGGCCGACGGCTCGCCCTGCTGCGCGTATATGGGTCCGGACGGTGCGGGGCACTACGTCAAAATGGTGCACAACGGCATTGAATATGCCGATATGCAGCTGATTTCCGAAGCTTATCTGCTGCTCAAGCACGTAGGCGGCTTGGACAATCAGGAAATGGCGCGGTACTTCGCGGAGTGGAACCGCGGAGAACTGAAAAGCTATCTCATGGAAATCACGGCCGACATTCTGCGCGAGCCGGACGATTTGACCCCGGGCGAGCTGCTCGACCGCATCGAGGACAGCGCTGCCCAGAAGGGCACCGGTCGCTGGACCAGCATCGAAGCGCTGCGGCAGGGCGCGGATGTATCCCTCATCACCGCCGCGGGCGCGGCGCGGGTTATGTCCAACCGTTTGGAGCAGCGCGCCCATGCCGCGACCCTGTTCCCCGCCCCGCCGATGAAGCAGGCGCAGGACACGGCGGCCTTTGCCGAAACCGTGCACCGCGGTCTGTATGCCGCAAAGCTCACCGCCTATGCACAGGGCTTCGCGCTGCTGCGCACCGCATCGGAAGCCTATGGTTGGGGACTTGATTTGGGTGCAATCGCCGCCATTTTCCGCGCCGGCTGCATCATTCAGGCCGTTTTTCTGGATGATATCACCGCCGCCTTCCGCCGCAATCCCGATTTGGAAAGTCTGGTGCTCGATCCGCACTTCCTCTCGGAAGTTACCGCACGCATTCCCGACCTGCGTGCCGCCGCCGGTGCGGGTCTGCAGTCCGGCGTGCCGGTTCCCGCCCTGTCCGCCGCCACAGTCTGGCTCGATCAGTTCCGCGGCGCGCCGATGGGCGCAAACCTCATTCAGGCACAGCGAGATTGCTTCGGCGCACACACCTATCACCGCACCGACCGGGACGGCGTGTTTCACCATGAATGGGGGGCACAGCAATGAACCGCGTATTTACCATTTTCGGCGGCACGGGCGACTTGACCTTCCGCAAGTTGCTGCCCGCTCTCTATAATATGAGCCTTTCCGGACAGCTCGCAGCGGAGGACCGCATCCTCATCATCGGCCGCCGGGATTATTCCAACGCGGCTTACCGCGTGCTTGTGCAGGATTGGGTCAACCGGTTTGCCAGACTGCCCTATCACGAAGCGGATTTTTCGCGGTTTGCCTCGCAAATTGATTATCTTCGCATGGACTTTACCGACCCCGCGCAGTACGCTGTGCTTGCCGAGCGGTATCATGTTCTTGGCGACGCTGCGCATATTTTTTATCTGGCTGTCGCACCGCGGTTTTTCCGCGTCATCGCTGAGGGTCTTTCGCACATTCCGGCTGCCCGTGCAGGCAAACTGGTGCTGGAAAAGCCGTTCGGAGAAGATTTAGCCTCCGCCAAAGCACTCAATCGGGAGTTGGAGGCCATTTTCGGCGCGGAGCGGATTTACCGCATCGATCACTACCTCGGCAAGGAAATGGTGCGGAATATTCAAACCATCCGTTTTTCCAATCCCCTGTTTACCGACAGCTGGAACGCACGGCAAATCGAGTTCATTCAGATTTCGGCGTTGGAGGATGTCGGCGTAGAGACGCGCGGCGGCTACTATGACGCGAGCGGCGCGCTCAAGGACATGGTGCAGAACCACCTTTTTCAGCTGCTCTCCATCGTTGCTATGGAGCGCCCCGCGCACTTTTCCGGCGCGGATATGCACGCCGAGCAGTTGCGGGTGCTGCGCTCGCTGCGTCCGGCCGGACGTGAGCCGATTGCGGACACGTTAGTGCTCGGGCAGTATGACGGCTATCGCGCCGAACCGCAGGTCGCACCGGATTCGCAAACAGAAACCTACGCCGCACTCCGCCTCTTTGTGGACAATGACCGCTGGCGCAACATGCCCTTTTACATCCGCACCGGCAAAAAGGCGGGCAAGCGCGAGATGGAGGTGGCGGTGGTCTTTCGCAGTCCCGCGCCGGGCGTGCCGCGCAATGTGCTCATCATCAAAATTCAGCCCACCGAAGGGGTTTATCTGAAATTTAA
Organism: Butyricicoccus sp. Marseille-Q5471; assembly: GCF_951230135.1. Classification (GTDB taxonomy): domain Bacteria; phylum Bacillota; class Clostridia; order Oscillospirales; family Butyricicoccaceae; genus Agathobaculum. Next base: position 148,330 of record NZ_CATNVC010000004.1, read on the forward strand.
CATCAAAAAACCCGGTGACACCGAGGAAATGGCCGAGGCCAAGATGGATTTCTGCCAGAACTGCGTGCTGGAATACCGCATCAACACCCCCGAAGCATATGAACGGCTGCTGGGCGCCTGCATGCGGGGCGAACGTTTTTGGTTTGCGCAGTGGGATCAGATTGAGGCCGGATGGGACTATATCGAGTCCCTCAAGGCACTGGCCGCGCAAGACGGCGCAGCGCTCTATCCCTACGAGCCCGGCATGCCGGGGCCTGCGCAGGCTGATGCATTGCTCGCACAGTTTGGCCACCACTGGTATGCGCCGGAAGATGCGTGATTTGCATCGCGCTGTCGGCTAAAACAAATACCGCTGTCCCAACGGACAGCGGTATTTTTGTATCAGATGATTTTTTACCGTATGCCCCGGCGTTCCCGCACAGCAGCACAACCGCTGCATCCGAGGGCGTTTTGATTGATTTTACACCGAATATGTCAAGGAAAAACGCACTGTGCACACAGATTCAGGTAACTTCTCACAATTGATTTTTTCGATATTTGTGGTATAATAGTATTAATACTGTACTGAAAATAACAAAGTATAGAAGCGAGGAGTATGCTCCTTGCTTTTCTTTTTGAACAGAACAAGAAACGAGGAGTCCATGTCTAATCATCCCTTTTCCGAACTGAACCTCTCCCCCGCAATTGCAAATGCCGTTGCGGAAATGGGGTTCACCTCTGCCACCCCGATTCAGGCGGAGGCAATCCCTGTCATCCGAACCGGTGCGGACGTGCTTGCACGCTCTCAGACCGGTACCGGCAAAACCGTAGCCTTCGGCATTCCCGCCGTTGAATGCGTCGACCCGCAGGCAAGCTGCGTCCAGGTGCTGGTACTGTCGCCGACGCGCGAGCTGGCGCACCAGTGCGGAGACGAAATCCGCAAGCTGGCAAAGCACCTTTCCCACGTGAAAACCGCGGACATCTTAGGCGGCGGCGATTACCGAGGACAGTTTAAAAACCTGCAAAGCGCCAATATCGTCATCGGCACGCCCGGCCGTATCATGGATCACATCCGCCGCGGCTCGCTGCAGCTGGGTCAGCTGAAAATGGTCGTGCTGGACGAAGCGGATGAAATGCTCAACATGGGCTTCCGTGAGGACATCGAGTTCATCCTCGAGGGCGCGCCCGAGGAGCGTCAGATCGTACTGTTTTCGGCAACCGTGCCCGATGCGATTCTCGCCATCGCGGCGCAGTTCCAGACCGATCCGGTTCACATTGCCATCAACCGCGAGCAGGTCACGCTTGACCAGATCCAGCAGTTCAGCGTAGATGTGCCCATGCGCCAGAAGAAGGACGCCCTTAAGCTGCTGCTGCATTATTATCAGCCGACACGCTCGATGATTTTTGCCAACACCAAGTCGATGGTCGATGAACTGACCGAGCTGCTCGCCGAAGCCGGCTTCTCCGTTGAAGGCCTGCACGGCGATATGAAGCAGCTGCAGCGCACCAATGTGATGAACGGCTTTAAGAAGGGCCGCATCTCGATTCTGGTCGCTACCGATGTTGCCGCGCGCGGCATCGACGTCAGCGATATCGATTATGTCTTTAACTTCGATATTCCGAAGGAAACCGAGTATTATGTGCACCGCATCGGCCGTACCGGCCGCGCCGGCCGCTCCGGCACCGCCATCACCCTGCATTGCGGCCGCCAGCAGATGTACCAGCTCAAGCGCCTTGCCAAGGTCACCAAGTCCGACATTGCGGAGCTTGCGCTACCCACGGCGGACGATGTGCGCCAGAAGGCGCAGACCCGTTTTGTGGACGGCCTTGCGCAGCAGCTTTCCGCTGCCCCGCAGGAGCAGTACACCCAAGTGGTCGCGCAGCTGATGGAGCAGGGGCACGATGCCCAGACCATCGCCGCGGTTCTGCTCGAAAACAGCTTCGGCAAAACGCTCGAGCAGCTCAATACCCTGCCCACGGTGTCGTCCAAGATGAGCCCGCGCCGCGACCGTCCCGAGCCGTTTGTGTCCCACGCCCGCGACAACCGTTCCGAGGCGCTGTTGGTCATTGACACCGGCTGGGAAGACCGCATCACCAAGAGCCACATCGTCGGCGCAATCGCAAAGCACACCGGCATCAAGGCGTCGGATTTGGGCAAAATCCAGATTTCCGAGGCCTTCACCATGGTGGCAGTGCCCGAAGAGCTGCGCGATAAGATGATGCATTCGCTGCACGGCTGCACCATCTGCGGCAAGGCGGTCGATGTGTTCCCGATGGAGGGACAAATCCCGCCCCGCAAGCCTGCCAAGGCAAGACCGGCGCACAACCGCGGCGATCGAAACCACCGCAACGCGCCCGGTCGGGGTGCAAGGCCCTATAAAAAGCACTCCGGACAGCATCAGGCACACCAATAAGCGGACCGTGCATCAGTTTAGCGTGCCGCCGCAGATGACCTGTCCGTCCTGATAGACCACCACGGCCTGTCCCGGGGCAACCGCGGACAGGGGCGACTGCGCCGCGATATGGATGCCCTCGGCCGTCGGGGTAACGACAGCCGGACACGGCGCCGCATGGTACCGAATGCGCACCTGCGCCGCGAAGGGCGCCTCGGGAATCCGACCGGCGAGCCAGTTGACCTGGCGCGCCGTGCACGAGGTGCGCAGCAGTGCGGCCTTGCCGCCCAGTGTAATCGTGTTGGTTTCCGGCTCAATGCGGGAAACATACAGCGGCTCGCTGCCTACAATGCCAAGTCCCCTGCGCTGACCCACGGTGTAGCGAATCAGGCCTTGGTGCTGCCCGAGCTTGTTGCCCTGTGCATCGACAAACAAACCCGGCGGATACGTTCGGCCGGTATAACGCTCCAGAAAAGCGGCGTAATCGCCATCCGGAACAAAGCAGATGTCCTCACTGTCGCGCTTGTGCGCGTTGAGGAAGCCTTGTTCCTCGGCGATGCGCCGCACTTCGTTTTTTGTGAGGTTTCCGAGCGGAAATTCGGTGTGCGCAAGCTGCTGCTGCGTCAGTGAATACAGCACATAGCTTTGATCCTTATCCGCATCGCGTGCGGCGTGCAGCTGAAAAACGCCGTCCTGCTGTGTGATTCTCGCATAATGACCGGTGGCGATGCTGTCGCACCCGAGCTCACGCGCACGATGATACAGCCGGTCGAATTTCAGGTAGCGGTTGCAGTCGATACAGGGATTGGGAGTCATGCCGGATTCATAAGCGGCGACAAACCGCCCGATGACCTGCGTTTCAAAGTCGGCTGCGAACTGAAAGACATGGTAGGCGATGCCGAGCTTGGCCGCCACGCTTTTTGCGTCCTCAATGTCGTCCAGACTACAGCAGGTGCGGCTGCGGCAGTACCCGACCGTTTCATTTTCATACAGCTTCATGGTAACGCCGACGCAGGTATACCCCTGCTGCTGCATCAGCCATGCCGCAACACTGGAATCCACGCCGCCGCTCATGGCGACCAATACTTTTTTCATACTGTTCCCTTCCGCAGCCGCGTGACGATTTCGGACACGGCCAAAATGATTTGACGCACCTCTTCGGGCGTGTTGTCCGCGCCGAGCGACAGGCGCAGCGCCCCCTGTGCCCACGCGCCGGAGATGCCCATGCTGCGCAGCACATGACTCGGCTCCAACGCGCCTGCCGCGCAGGCCGAACCAGCGGAAGCGCAAATGCCGCGTTCATCCAGCAGTGCCAGCACGGTTTCCGATTCCACACCCTGTATGCAAAAATGGGCAATTCCGGGCACGCGTGCATTGGGGCTGCCGGTCAGCATCACCTGCGGCAGCTCCAGCAGACCGGAAATCAGCTGCTCACGCAGGGCGGTCACAACAGCGATATGCTTCGGCATATCGCTGTTTTTTTCTTGCAGCGCGGCGGCCATACCGACAATGCCTGCCGCGTGCTCGGTTCCCGCGCGGCTGCCGCGCTCCTGCCCGCCGCCGCGGATGAGCGAATACGGCTGTATGCCGCGCCGGGCAATCAAAGCACCTGTGCCCGTGGGGCCATTGAACTTGTGCGCGGAAAGCGAAAGCAAATCAGCTTGCAGGCCGCGCACAGACACCGGAATGTGCCCGACCGCCTGCACCGCGTCCGTATGCAGCAAAATGCCCCGTGCGCGGCAGCCTACGGCGATTTCCGCAATTGGCTGCAGCGTGCCGATTTCGTTGTTTGCCAGCATGACGCTGACGGCGACAGTATCCGGCCGCATCGCTGCCTGCACGTCGGCTGCGGAAATCAGACCGTCCTGATTTGGGGCGAGCCGCGTTACCGAGAAGCCTGTGTCCTGCAGCTCGTCCAATGTGCGCAGAACAGAGGGATGCTCGAAGGCGGAGCAAACGATGTGCTGCCGCTGCGTCTGTTTGCCGATGGCCGCAACCGTGCGCAGCGCTTGATTGTTGGCCTCGCTGCCGCCCGAGGTGAAATAAATTTCCCGCGGGGCACAATTGAGCAGCAGCGCCAGCTGCTCCCGCGCCGCGAGAATGCCGCGGGAAACGGCTGTTCCAGCGGCGTGCGTGCTCGAAGGGTTGCCGTAATATTCGGTGAAATAGGGCAGCATAGCGGTGAGCGCCGCTTTGGAAAGCGCCGTGGTTGCGGCGTGATCTGCGTATATCATAGGGTTAAAATCACTTCTTTCATGTGTTGGGCAAGCGCCAAATGCCCCATCGCGGTTAAATGCTCGCCGTCAACGGGTGAGGCGCTTGCCGCTTCGCCGACATCGACAAAGCCAAAGCCATGCCGCTCTGCCGTGTGCTGATACGCGCCCGCCAGCCGGAGCGAGGTGATGAAGGACATTTCGTCATAATCAGCATAGGCTGAGGAAAGGACGATGGGGTCAAGAGGGGCAGGCGCTGCCAGAATGATTTTGACCGCGGGATTCTCCTGCCGGCAGACCTCCGCCAAGCGAAGCATACCGTCCGCTATCGTCTCGGGCAGGGCGGCAAACTGCGCCTTGCAGTCGTTTGTGCCGAGCATCAGCAGCACCAGATCCGGTTTTGCAGCCTGCACGCTTTGCCGGATTGCATCCAGCCCGTTTCGGCCGGGGCGGACAGCGTCTTCAAATGCCGTGGTGCGTCCCACAACGCCGTCTTCCTCTATACGGTAGTCCGCACCGAGAAAATCGGCCAGAATGCCGGGATAGCGTCCTTCGCGCGGATAGCGCCCGCTTCCGCCCGGAATGTAGCCATAGGTATTGGAATCGCCAAAGCATAAAATGGTGGTCATAGGGAAAGCCTCCTGTCGATCATAACGGTAAGCCGCATTGCTCTTCCGCTGAAGAGATTTTTTGTTATTTCTATAAAACCTATTGACATTATAGGTTTTAAGTGTTATCTTGTCAATAGCCTATTAAACATATCGGAATAAAAAGAATTGGAGGGTGTGCCGTGAGCAAGCTTGTACGCAAGATGATGTGTTGTCGTTGTATGTCGATGGATACAGCGTTGGTTTGCCATGCGTGCATTTCCTCTTAATCCCTTCATGTTGTCGATGAAAAGGGAGTGGGTGCACCCGTGCATCCACTCCTTTGCTGTTTTTATGCGCAGATCGTTCGGGAGGATGGTGTTTATTTGGATTTTGCATTTATTTCACAGTATGCGCCTCTGTATGTACAGGCCGCGGCGCTGACGGCACGCATTGCCTTCTGGGGCATTGTGTTTTCCCTGCTGCTGGGGGCGGCGTGCAGCTTTGTACAGTATTACCGCATTCCGGTGCTCCGCCGCGTCGCCGCCGTTTATATTGAGCTGAGCCGCAACACGCCGCTTCTGGTGCAGCTGTTCTTTCTGTACTTCGGCCTGCCCAAGCTGGGCATCCGCATTTCCGCAGAGGGCTGCGCCGTGCTCGGTCTGACCTTCCTCGGCGGCAGCTACATGGCGGAAGCACTCCGCAGCGGGCTGGAGTCGGTGGAAAAAAACCAGATTGAGTCGGCACAAAGCCTTGGCTTTGGCAGACTGCAGGCGCTACGCCATGTGATTTTGCCGCAGGCGGTGGCGACCTCGGTGCCGGCGCTGTGCGCGAATGTCATCTTCCTCATCAAGGAGACCTCGGTCGTCAGCGCAATCGCTCTGGCCGATCTCATGTATGTGGCAAAGGACTTGATCGGACTGTATTACAAGACAGATGAGGCACTGCTGATGCTGGTTGTGGCCTATCTGGTGCTGCTGCTTCCGATTTCGCTGTTGGCCACATTCTTGGAAAGGAGGCTTCGCTATGCAGGATTTGGGAATTAGTCTTCTGTTCAAGGGCAGCAACATGGCGCGCCTGTTCGGCGGCCTCTGGGTGACGGTGCAAATCAGTCTGATCGCCGTGCTGCTTTCCATCCCGCTCGGCATTCTGTTTGGACTGTTTATGACGCTCAAGCATCCGGCGGCGCGGCTGGTCAGCCGAGTATATCTGGATTTCATCCGGATTATGCCGCAGCTGGTACTGCTGTTTCTGGTTTATTTCGGCGTCACGCGCACCTTTGGGGTGAATTTGTCCGCATGGACGAGCGCCATTCTGGTGTTCACGCTGTGGGGCACCGCGGAAATGGGCGACTTGGTGCGCGGTGCGCTGATTAGCATCCCGCGGCATCAATATGACAGCGCCGAGGCCTTAGGGCTGACCCGACTGCAAACCTACACTTATATCATCATCCCGCAGACCCTGCGGCGGCTGCTGCCGCTGGCCATCAATCTGACCACACGCATGATCAAAACGACCAGCCTTGTGGTGCTGATTGGCATTGTGGAGGTACTCAAGGTCGGGCAGCAGATTATCGACGCGAACCGCTTTGACTATCCGACGGCGGCGCTTTGGATTTACGGTGTTGTGTTCTTTTTATACTTTTTTGCCTGCTGGCCCATCTCCTTGGTGTCCAAACGGCTTGAAAAACGATGGAGGTGAGTCGAAACATGGATTCTACCATACAGTTGCAGGCATCCGGCATTGTCAAACGCTTTGGCAGTGAGACGGTGCTCGACGGAATTGATTTGCAGGTACACCGCGGCGAGGTTCTTGTGGTGCTAGGGCCGTCCGGCTGCGGGAAAAGCACGCTGCTGCGCTGCCTGAACGGGCTGGAACGCGTAGACAGCGGCCAGATTGCGCTCGACGGCGAGCAAATCACGGCAGACGGAGCGCATATGGCACGCATGCGTCAGAAAATCGGCATGGTGTTCCAAAGCTATGACCTGTTTCCGCACAAGACGATTTTGGATAACATTACGCTCGCGCCAATCAAAGTACAGCACCGACCGCGCCGCGAAGCGGAGCAAGAGGCGGAAGAGCTGCTGCACCGCGTCGGCCTGTGGGAAAAACGGGACGCCTATCCCCGGCAGCTGTCCGGCGGGCAGAAGCAGCGAGCCGCCATCGTGCGTGCACTGTGCATGCACCCGGAAATCATGCTGTTTGACGAGGTAACGGCAGCTCTGGACCCCGAAATGGTGCGCGAAGTGCTCGATGTGATGCTTGAGCTTGCGCAGCAGGGGCTGACGATGATTATCGTGACTCATGAGATGCAGTTTGCCCGCGCCATCGCCGACCGCATCGTGTTTCTGGACGGCGGCCGCATCATAGAAGAAAGTGCACCGGAGCAATTCTTCACCGCACCCCAAACACCGCGCGCAAAAGAATTTCTGGGCACATTTACGTTCACCAAACGAAGCACCGAGCAAAACTCGGTCATTATCTGAAAGAAGGTTACTCAAGATGAAAAGAAAAAACATTTTTGCACTGGCACTCACAGGCCTTACGCTGACAGCGGCGCTTGCCGGCTGCGGCTCGGCAGCGTCCACCGGCGGAACGGACTCGTCTGCGGACAATGCGCCCAAGGGAACCTTCCGCACGCTGGAGGAGATTCAGAACAGCGGTAAAATCACCATCGGCGTGTTCAGCGACAAGGCTCCGTTCGGCTATGTGGATGAAAACGGCGATTATCAGGGATACGATGTGTATTTCGCGAATCGAATCGGCAAGGATTTGGGCGTTGACGTGGACTATGTCTCGGTTGACCCCGCAAGCCGCGTGGAGTTTTTGACCACCGGCAAGGTCGATGTCATTTTGGCGAACTTCACCGTGACCGAGGAGCGCGCGGAAAAGGTTGATTTTGCGCTGCCGTACATGAAGGTGGCACTGGGCGTCGTTTCGCCCGAGAACGCCGTGATTACAGACGTCAGCCAGCTTGAAGGCAAGACGCTGATTGTGGCAAAGGGCACGACCGCTGAGACCTATTTCGAGGCAAACTATCCGGCAGTGACCCTGCAGAAGTATGACCAGTACGCCGATGCTTACAATGCACTGCTCGACGGCCGCGGCGACGCGTTCTCGACCGACAACACCGAGGTGCTCGCTTGGGCGATTGCCAACCCGGGTTTCCAGGTAGGCATCGAATCGCTGGGCGATCTGGACACCATCGCTCCGGCCGTGACCAAAGGCAACACCACCGTGCTGAACTGGCTCAATGAGGAAATCGAAGCGCTGGGCAAGGAAGAATTCTTCCACGCGGATTATGCCGCCACGCTCGCTCCGGTTTACGGAGACGCGGCAGACCCGGACTCCCTCGTCGTAGAGGGCGGCGTCATCGAATAAGCGGCGATCATGAGATAAAAACACCCCCAAATGCAGCAAAACCATGCTGTATTCGGGGGTGTTTTGGTTGTCGTGCGCCTATAAATATCCGATGTTTTTATCCGTAGACCTTTGCGATGCACGCGCGGCACAGGTCGGTCCACTTGCGAAAACGCGAGGGGTCGTGCTGGATGGTATGGGTATCCTTCAGAATAATCTCGTACGGCGTACCCTTGCCGTCCTGCAGCAGCTTCATGGTATAGGCGCGCATCTGGTCTTCGTCCCACCCATTGGTCACATAAGACGGATTCGGCTTGCACGAGAAGATGGCCTTCATCCCGATTTGATCGCGCATCGAGGCAACATTGGCCCACGGCGACACCGAAATACGGCGGATATTCGGAATGGTCAGCACGTCGGACAGCTTATCCTCCAGATTATCGCAGCAGCCGTAGGCGGACAAACCGAACCGCGAGAGCAGGCGCTTTTCATAATCAATGGCGAACTCCCGCGTCATTTCGGGTGAAACGGAAATGAACTCCTGCGACTCGGCGCACGCCCACAGATGCTTAAAGGTCAGCTTTTCTCCCGGCGCGGGCGCGGTCAGGTCGTTTGTGTAGCCGTATCCGCCCGTGCCGTTGTACTGGCAGCCGTTGTTCATGTCGAGCAGACCCATGTCAAGCTGCTGCTGATAGAGATTCAGATATCCCTTTTCCAGCACGCTGAGCAGACGATGCATCTCTTCGGGATAGTCATACAAGTCATACAGCGCATTTTCATAGCCGCGTATTTTTGTGTAAACCTCCATCCATGAGAACTTCGGATACAGGTTGCCCACCCAGTGCACATCCAGAATGTCTCCGAGCAGCTCCTGATGAACCGCCAGCTTTTCCTTTGAGCCCTGCTCGTCATAGATCACTTGCGGAGCAATCAGCTGATCAATCTGCTCCGCGTTGTCCAAATCCTTGATGAGCGGATCGAACTCGGCAGCCGTTTCATCGAACCGGAACCCCGGCTTCCACACGCCCGGAACGGACGAGATGGTCGGAATCATAATCTCTTCGTTGGAAAAGGCGTTGTGGGCAAGCTGCCCCTCGATGCGCCAGCCGGTGTCCGAAATGAGTTTTTGGCAGTCCCACCGCAGCTCCGCCGGCACGTCGTCCTGAATCACCTCGGCGCGGTAAATGCGGGCGCGCAGCGTCCACTCAATTTCCCGTGCCAATGGGTCTTCGCTGACCAGCATATCGGGCGTGATGATTTCGCGCCACGCGCCTTCGGGCGAGCAGTCTATGACCGGCTGATCGGTTTTCAAATCATTGTGCGCGTACCAAAGCCGGCGGCGCTCCTCCATGACCGGCTCGTGCGCCAGCTCTGCCAGACGTTTCGCCAGTTCCTGTATCACCTGTTTTTCTTTTTGCTGAACCATATGTATCCCTCCTGCTAACACGCTCAAAACCTGTTTGATTCTGCTTGCTGTCTTGAGTCTGTTCGATAAAAATGTTACACTGTTGTTATTCCCGCACGACGAGAAAGGAGTGTCCCCTATGTTAGTTCGGCATTACAGTCCCGACCGGATCGGCACCGGCATGCTGCCGACCTCTGAGGTATTCTTCCACACGGCAACCAAGTTTGCACGTGAAGCGCTGTATTACCTCATCTGCATGGGCGATTATCAGGTGGACAGCCGCTATATCGTTGCGCGTATTGCGCCCGAAAAACGGGTTCAGTATTTTCAGCTGTTCCTGATTACCTCGGGTGCGCTGCATTTTTCCTATCAAAACCGCCTGTTTACCGCGCCGAAAGGCTCGATTGTGCTCATCGACTGCCGCGAGCCGCACGATTATCGCGCGCAGGGCCCGGCCAGCTTCAAATGGTTTGCCTATGACGGTCCGACCGCCAAGGCCTACTGCGACTGGCTGCTTTCCTTCGGCAGTCCGCTGTTTTTTCCGAAGGACTTTGCCTCGCTCAACGCCCAGATGCTCAGCCTGCTGCAAATGTTTGCCTCGCGCCGCATCAATGAGCAAAAGGTGTCCATTCAGCTGCAAAGCGTGCTGTGCAGCCTTGGCAGCGTTTCCTGCGACCCCGCCGACTCGACCGACCAGACCATCAACGAGGCTGCCCTCTACATGGAGGAGCATTTCATGGAGCCCCTCCGCGTGGAAACGCTTGCCGCCGGCAACAATTTGAGCGTGCCGTACTTCATTCGGCAGTTTCGCAAGGTGCATGGGTCTACCCCGCACGAATATCTGACCAACGTGCGCCTGACGCACGCCAAGCGCCTGCTGCTGACCACCAAGCTCTCGGTCATTGAAATCAGTGCGGCAGTCGGCTTCAAATCCTCTACGAATTTCATCCGGTTTTTCAAGTCGGAAACCGGTCTGACGCCGCTGCAATTTTGTGCTTATGAGCCGTTTTACGGATTGTAGTCTTCCTTTTAAAATACCTCCAACGTTGTCTTGTGCACAGCGTATGGAGGTATTTTTTATTCTGTTGGCTGTGACAGCACAAACCCTTTCTTCAAAATCCCGGCAGCTGGCCAAACAGGTTTGCGCCTGTCTGGCCGCACCGGAAGAGAGAGAAGAGATATGACCTTATTTGGATGTCTTTTTCCGCAGCACGTCAAGCAGCACCGCGACGATGATGATAACGCCCTGCGCAACCTTTTGCCAATAACCGTTTACATTGAGCAAATCCATGCCGTTATTGAGCACGCCGATGACCAGTGTGCCGCAGATGACGCCGTAAACCGTGCCCGCGCCGCCGGAAAGGCTGGTGCCGCCGATAACCGCGCCCGCAATGGCCTGGAGCTCGTAGCCGTCACCCAGACTGGGCTGGCCGGACGCGACGCGCGCGGTCAGCACAAGACCGGAAATCGCCGCCAGAACCGAGGCAAAAATGTACACAAACAGCTTGACAAACTTGGTCTTAACGCCGGAAACGATGGCAGCCTGCTCGTTGCCGCCGAGCGCGAAGATGTGGCGGCCGGTCTTGGTATACTTGAGCATGTACCACGTAATCAGCGACAAAATCGCCAGAAAGATAATCGGCATCGGGACGGGACCTAAGCTGCCCGCGCCGAGAAAGACGAACTTATCGCTCAAACCATTGACCGGGCGGCCGTTTGAAATCAGCAGCGCAATGCCGCGGCCGGTGATTTGCGTGCCGAGAGTTGCAATGAACGGCGGGATGCCGCCGAACGCGACGAGCGAGCCGTTAATTGCGCCGAAAATGACGCCGACACAAATTGCAATCAGAAACATGACAACCAGCGGGGTGTCCGGGTTTTGCGCCGCGCCCGCGACCAGCAGACCGGCCACGCCGGCAACCGAGCCGGGCGAAAGGTCGATGCCGGTCGTAATGATGACGCACATTGCGCCCAAACCAATCATCGCCCAGAACGCAATCTGGCGCACCACGTTAATGAGGTTTCGCGGAGAAAGGAAGGTATCCGTCGCAATGGACAGGATGATGCACATAATCAGCAGAATGACCAGCACACCGGCTTTGCCGTAAATCTGTGCAAGCTTGCTCTTCCAGGAGCCTTTTGTCTTTTCCATCAGGTGTTCCCCCTTATCTGAACTGGTTTTCCAGGCCTGCCGCGTAGCGCATGACCACGTCCTGCGTTGCGTCCTCCCGGTTCAAGATGCCTGTAATCGTGCCTTCGTGCATGACGACTACGCGGTCGGACATACCAAGCACCTCGGGCATTTCGGACGAAATCATGATAATCGCCCGTCCCTGCCCGGCCAGACGGCTGAGCATGCGGTGGATTTCGGATTTCGAACCGACATCGATGCCGCGCGTCGGCTCATCTACAATGATAATCTCCGGATCGCTGTACAGCCAGCGGGCAATCAGCGCCTTCTGCTGGTTGCCGCCCGACAGATTGCCGATAATCTGCTGTGCGCCCGGCGTTTTAACGTTGAATTTCTCAATCTGCTCGTCGCAGGTCTGTTTCACCTTGCCGTAATCAATCTGCTTCATGGTGTTTTTCATCATGTCCCAGTTGACGACCATAATGTTGTCCTGCACGCTGAGGTTCAAAAAGCAGCCGTTGCCGCGCCGATCCTCGGTCAGGAACGCGATTTTATGTGAAATCGCCTGCTCCGGCGTATGAATTTTCACCGTTTTTCCGTCGATTTGGATTTCGCCCGTATCCGCTTTGCGGATACCGAACAGCGTTTCCATCACCTCGGTGCGGCCCGCGCCCATCAGTCCGGCAAAGCCGAGGATTTCTCCCCGCCGTACCTCGAAATTGATGTCGTGCAGCAGTCCCTTGACCGACAGATTGCTGACCCGCAGCTTCACATCCCCGATTTCCGCGGGTTCTTTGGGGAACATATCCGTAATTTCACGGCCGACCATGTTTTTGACCAGCTCATCCTGCGTCAGATTGTCCGCGTCCCAGGTGCCGATATAGCGCCCGTCGCGCAGAATTGCGATTTCATCGGAAATTTGGAATACTTCGTCCATCTTGTGCGTGATAAAGATGAAGGCAACGCCCTCTGCCTTGAGCTGCCGCACAATGCGGAACAGCTGCTGGCATTCCTTTTCGGTAATGGCCGAGGTCGGCTCGTCCATAATAATCAGCTTCGAGTGGTACGAAACCGCCTTGGCGATTTCAATCATCTGCATTTTTGCAACCGACAGCGTGCCCACCTCGGCGCGCGGGTCGATGCCCTCGATGCCCAATTGGCCGAAAAGCGCTTTTGTGTCCTGCACAATCTTTTTGCGGTCGAGCATGATACCCTTGATGCGATACGGCTCGCGGCCAATGTAGATATTCTCTGCCACGGTCATGTTGGAAATTGGGTTCAGCTCTTGGTAAATCATCGAGATGCCCTGCTGAATTACCTTGGTGATGGAACTGGTATCCAGTTCCTTGCCGTCAAAAACAATGCTGCCCGAGGTTCTCTGGTAAAGACCGACCAGAATCTTCATCAGCGTGGATTTGCCCGCGCCGTTTTCGCCCATCAGCGCCAGTGTGGTGCCGGGATGAATCGTCAGCTCCACATCGTCCAGCGCGACAACGCCCGGAAAGACCTTTGAGATGTGTTCCATCCGCAGCAATACCTTGCTTTTATCCATAACTGCCCTCCTTTTGGAAAACGACCCGGCATGCATGCCACGCCGGGTCGTATGTCGCTTATCGGTTAGCCCCCTACGAGCTCCAGATACTTATCTGCCTGATCGGGCAGCACGGTCTCATACGGTACGTCGATGTACTTTTCTACACTTTTGCCTTCGATGATATCGACCGCCGCCTTGACGCCCTGATAGCCCTGCTCATAGCCGTTCTGGAACACGGTCATGGCCATTTCGCCGCTCTTGAGTGCGTTCAGTGCTTCCGCGGTTGCATCAATGCCGCAGACCAGAATGTCCGTAATGCCGTTTTCCTTGAGCACCTTGGCAGCGCCCAGCGCCATTTCGTCGTTGCTTGCGATAATGGCATTAATGTCCAGACCCGAGTTGAGCCAGTTTTCGGTCTTGGTCATGGCCTCGTCGCGCATCCAGCCTGCATCCAGTTCGGAAACAACCTCAATATCGGGATATTTTTCTTCAAATACGCTCTTGTTGCCCTGCAGACGATCAATCGCGGCCTGCACCATCAATTCACCCGTCAAAATTGCGACCTTGCCCTTGCCGCCCAGTGCTTCGCCGACATATTCGGCCTGGAGCTTGCCAGACAGCACGTGGTCGGAGCCGATGTAGGTGTCATAATCGCAGTTGGCCTGTGTGTTAACGATGATGAACGGAATGCCCGCTGTGCGGCAGGCCGATGCCATCGGCGCGCAGCCCTCTGCGTCCACCGGCTTGATTACGACCGCGTCATAACCACCCGCGATAAAGTTCTCCACCTGCTGCAGCTGCTTGGCAACGTCGTACTCCGCGTCCTGCACGGTAACGGATACCTTGCCGTTGGATTCCGCCGCATAGCCGTTAACGCCGTCGGTTACGTTTGCCATGAAGTCGCTTAGGTAGTCAAACGAACAGCCGATTTTGTACGAACCCGTGTCGGCTGCCGCGCTGTCGCCCCCGCTGGCATTCGCATCGCCCGATCCCTCGCCTGTGCTGCCGCAGCCCGCCATCGTAGCGCCCAGCAGACTCATCGCCATCACCAGTGCAAACAGTCTCTTTTTCATTTTGCAGTCCTCCTCAAATCTTCTCAGCTTCTTCTATTGTCAAACGCACGCTGCGCTTGATTTCAGTTTTTATCGTCAATATGACTATTTACGCCTTGTTCGTTTTGTAGTTTTTATGCACTTTTCTTCTTGTTGCCCTTACTATATCTTAAAAAGCACAAAGTAGCAATCCACGCAATTACCCAAAGCATATGCAAAAATTAACCTGCAGAAATTTCACGCATGTATTTTTGTAGATTCTGCACAATCCCGCTCCGCTCTCAAAGATGTGCTAAATCACAAATAATTCCACAATATTTCCGCACTTTTCTTATTTCTTCTGTCGATTAAGCAAAACCCTTCTTTGTGCCGGTATAATCACAATTAATACAACACGATATGCGTCCCTGTGTTTCAGGTATAAAAAAACTGACGGAATGGATTTTCCGTCAGTTTTCAAATCAATATGCTATTGTGTGCCCGCGAACAGCGCTTCGCGCAGCTGCTGCCGGAGCTGCAAGCACCGCGCGTCCCCCGCCTCCATCGGCCGCGGCACGTCGAACGCTGCCTGCACGCGCCCCGGCCGCGGCGTGAGCACAATGACGCGGTGGGCAATTTTGAGTGCCTCGTCGATGTCGTGCGTTACAAACAGGACAGTCGGCTTGTGCTCCTCCCAAAGGGTGTGCAGCAGCTGCTGCATCTGCTCCCGCAGCTGTGCGTCGAGCGCCGCGAACGGCTCGTCCATCAGCAGGAGTGCGGGGCGCAGCACAAACGCACGCGCCAACGCCACACGCTGCTGCATGCCGCCCGAAAGCTCATGCGGATAGTGACGCTCAAACCCCGTCAGACCGACGCCGGCGAGCATGGTTTCCGCCGCCTGTCGGCGCTCATCCCGCGGCATGCCGCTTCGTTTCAGCCCGTAGGTCACGTTTTGCCGCACCGTAAGCCATGGAAACAGCGCGGGCGACTGGAACACAACGCAGCGTTCGGCCGATGGGGCGCTGATGGGCTGTCCGTCAAAGCATACCTCGCCCGAAGCGGGCGGCTCAAATCCCGCCGCAATGTTCAGCAGCGAGCTTTTTCCACAGCCAGAAGGCCCGAGCAGCGCGACAATCTGCCCCGGCTGCACGGCAAACGACACCCGATTGAGCGCTTCGACGATCATCCCATTCTCGGATACGAACCGCTGGCTCAGGCTGCTCACGGTGAGTCCCTGTTTCATCCGTGCACGCCCCCTTTCCGCAGCTGCGGACTGATGCGGCGACAGAGCGCGAGCAGCAGCCAGTCGGTCAGCTTGCCCGCCATGGCGATGACCACCATTGTTGCAAGCACGATGTCCACATGGCCGAGCATGCGACCGTCCGTCATGACCGCGCCCAGTCCCTCGGTCACGCCCGTGACCTCGCCCAGCACCAAATACGCCCACGCGATGCCCAGGCCGAGCCGCAGACCAACCGCAATTTCCGGCAATGCCGCAGGAAAAATGACCGTGCCGAACAGTGTCAGTCCGCGTGCACCAAGCATGCGCCCCGCGCGGACGGTCAGCTCAGGCACCGCCGCCGCACCGTGCGCCGTGTTCACATAAATCGGGAAAAAGCTGGCAAGCGCGATTAAAAACCGTGTGTTTCCCTCGCCCACGCCGAACCAGACGATGGCAATCGGCAGCCATCCGATGCCCGGAATGCTGCGCAGCAGGTGGATAAACGGGTCGAACAGCCGGCGCAGCAGCGCGATGCGCCCGGTCAGAAATCCGAGCGTCAGCCCGCACGCCGCCGCGATGGCAAAGCCGTTCAGCACACGCAGCAGGCTGTGCCACAGATGAAACCACAGCGTACCGGAATAGGGCGTGACTCCGTACCATCCGGTTGCAAAATCAATCAGCACGTGCAGCAGCCTCTGCGGCGAGGGCAGCTTGTATGCGGGCACGCCACACCAGTTCGTCGCCGCGAACCAGACGAAAAGCACCGCCGCCGGTACAATCAGGCCGACGGCGTCAAACCTGCTTTTCTTCATGCGCCCTGCTGCTTTGCCTGCTCGAGGAAGGACAGGTCAAACAGCGCGTCGATGTCGGGCACATGGTCAATCATGCCCAGCTCCACCATCTGCTGTGCAAGGTTTTTGGTGTTCTGGATGAACACCTCGTCAATGTCCCAGCACAGCTCAATGTTGTCCGCCGAGGTCTGGAGCAGTGCTTTGTCCGTGCCGAAGGAGGCGGCCTTGTCAAGCCACGCGTCCTGATCCTCGTTCATGAACTGCGCGGCGGCGATGTGCGCGTCGACCAGCGTCTGCACCAGCTCCGGCTTGCTTTGAATGGTGTCCTCGGTGACAATCATCGCGGCGTTGATTGTGCCGATGCTGTCGTCAAAATAGGGGTAGCTCAGGATGCGGCCATAGCCGTCCTGTACTGCCCGTGAGGGGTACGGCTCGCCGCTGAGAAACGCGTCGATTTGGCCGCCCGCAAGCGCCTGTCCCATGTCGAAAAAGTCGATGCGGGTCAGCGTCACGTCCTTTGCAGGGTCGAGTCCTGCACGGCGCAGCACGTCGAGCAGCAGCACATGATGCATCGTGCCCGGCACATAAGCAATGGTCTTGCCCTTGAGGTCATCTGCCGACTGGATATCCGAATCCTTGCCGACGACGAGCGCCGAGCATTTTTTGCACAGGCTGGTGACAATTTTAATCGGCTCACCCGCGGCGGCCGCCTGAATCGCGGTCGGAATGGTCGTGCCGGTCATGTCCAGACTGCCCGCGAGCAGCGCGGTTTTCTGGTCGCCGGGATTGGTGAAGGGTTTTACCTCGACCGTGCTGCCCCCGGGCACAAAATCCTCATAAAAATACGGTGTGAGCGTCTGTGCGGTCTTCCACGTGCCGATTGTGGCCTGCACGGCCGACACTTCCGCGGACGGTATGTCCGTCGAAGCCGCCGCGCCGCAGCCGGTCAGCAGCAGCATTACGCCGCAGAGCAGCAGCGCGGTCAGTCTGTGTTTTCCGTTCATGGTAAGTCTCCCCCCTCTTATTCCGCGGTGTGATGCACCGTGTATCCGGCGTTTTGAAACAGTGTTTTGGCCTGATCCGCGTCAAACTGATTCCATTTCCCGCCCGAACAGCAGCAGGTGTCGCGCGGAATCGAGCCGGTCTCGATGACGGTCACATTCGCGCCGAACTGCATGGCAAGCTCGGTGCCCGGATGAATGCAGATGTCCGGCACGCACGCGCCGCAGGCCAGCCGCACCACCGCGATGATCTGCGCCATGCGCGCGTCGCTCACCTGCGGATGCACGCCGAGCGGCGTGCCGGGAACGGGAATGCGCGCCATCGTGCCCGAAACAATCGCGCCGTACTCGGCCGTGAGCAGGCAGATGTCTGCAATTTCCTCGTTTGTATGCTCAACGCCGACCGGCTCAACCAGAAACACCAGCTTGAGCGGCGAATCCTTGACCGCTTGCAGGGTGTTTCGCCGCACCTGTGGGTCAAAGCGGGTATCCCTGCCCTCGCCCATGCGCAGGGAGTGGTAGATGAAATTCACGCCGCATTCAGCCAGCCAATTGGCCTTTTGCAGGTCAAATTCGCCGATGTTGAGGCCAATCTCGTACTCTCCGGGCACGCGGGCGCGGATGGTGCGAATCATTTCGCCGAGCGCATCCTGCGAATAGAACTCCGTGGTGCGCAGCACAATCCAACGCACGCCGTTTTCCACATAATCGCGCACCTGCGCGACGGTTTGCTCGGCGTCATAGTCGCGCTTGTCGCGCACGATGCCCCACGCTTCGCCCAACGAGCAAAAATCGCAGTTCATCGAGCACGGCGCGAAATCCACACCGATTGCACCCCAGAGGTAGGCGCGGTCGCGCGTAAGGCCTGCGGCGACACGGCGCGAGGCCGCGCCGAGCGCCGTCCACTCCTCGCTTTCGGGCACGATGGACAGCAGCTGCACAATCTGCTCCTTGGACAGCAGGCGATGCTTGTCCGCCGTCTGCTCCGCATAGGAAATGAGTTCCAAATTCGTCATGGTAATCCCCGTTTCTGCTCAAATCGTATATTAGACTTAATCTACTATCAGCATAGCAAATCCCGCAGCCGATGGCTTGCAGGATTTTGCGCTGTTTTGGTACTATGTTACTCGACCGCGATCACGTATTTTTCATACCACTTGCACGCTTCCTTGACCGCGCGGCGCACCGGCATACCCGCGCCGGACAGCACGGTCAGCCAGCCGCATTTCTCCTCCGGCACGTCAATCGCATACGGCGTGACCGAGGCGACATTGCCCACGCAGTCGACCAGACACATACCCTCCGTCGTTTGAACAAAGCCCTTGACGCGGAAGGTGTCCTCCAGGAACATTTCGATGAACTTTTGCAGGTCATAGGCGGAAATATCGGGAGAAATATGAATATTCAGCTGCTTGAGCGTCAAGTCGGCGGTCAGCGGCATATCACCGTCAGACAGGGTCTGCGCCTGCGAGAGCAGGTCGAGCAGCGTCCCGTCAGCCTGTCCGAAGCTGGTCTTTATGATTGGCATATCCGGACGCTGTCCACGGACGAGCGCAAGCGTCTGCGCAAGCTGTTCTTCGCTTGCGCGGTCAATTTTGTTGACCACTGCCACATCGCTCGACGCGAGCTGCTTGATGCAGGTGCGCGCGGTCGCGTACAGCTTGGGAAAGCGCACCGCGTCAATCAGGCACACGCCGCCCATGTATTCGATGTGCGCAAAGCGGTCGGTCTGGGAAAACAGACGGCGCACGCCCGTTGGGTCGGACAGACCGGAGGCCTCGACCAGAATCACGTCCGCGTCAATCTCCGCCGACTCCCGCAGCACCTTTTCAAACTGATCGAGCCGGCACGAGCAGAACACCGAGCCGCCCGAAATCTCCTGCAGATACGCCCCCAAATCAGAAAGGAGGGCGCCGTCGACGCCCTCCTTGCCAAATTCATTGACGATCAGCTGAATCTTCTGCCCGGCAAACAGGCGGATGAAGGTTTTCAAAAAGGTGGTCTTGCCTGCACCGAGAAAGCCGGTAATCAGATACAGCTTGCTCATCTCATTACCCCTTACAGGCCTCGATGGCTTCCTTGATGGCGGTTTCCAGCTCGGCCTTAGCCGGGATGATCGAACGGTATTTGAGCTCGCCGTTGATGTACATCGAGGGCAGGTTCGGCACGCCCATCTTGACACAGCGGGCAACGTTTTCCTTGTAGATGAACTTATACTCGACCATGTCGATTGCATCGCCGAAGGTCTCCTTGGCAGCGTTCGCCGCGCCCATCATGTAGCCGCAGGCAGCGCACTGCGCGGAGTCGAGCGTAAAAATCTCGACCAGCGGCTTTGCGAGGTTTGCGTAATCAGGCAGCACAACGCCCGAGGTATCAATTTCCTCTGCCTGATAATTCTTGACCATTTCACGCACGGTATCAGTCTCAATCGCGGCCTGTGCCACGCCGATGCAGTTTTCCACCGGCACATCATACGGCATATCGCAGCCGGGCGCGATGATGAAATTCTTCTTGACCGGAATGCTGTCGAGCAGGTCGACGGCAAACTTCATATTGTCCTGCTGATTGCCCAGCAGCATGATCGAGGTCAGCGGGATGTTGCCGCCGATAACCACGTTGTACTTGTCGGTAATTTCCTTGGCGGCGAGCAGGTTTACGTTTTCGTCCACCGAGATGGAGTCCGGGCCGGTCTGGCACATCGCCTCAACGTTGCGGGTTGCGTCGCCGCAGACGAAGAACGAGGAGAACGCGCCGGCTGCACGGATGTGATCGAACAGCTCGGTGTAGGGTGCGGTCATGTACTGCTCAAAGTGCGCGGTCGAAATCTGAGAAATCAGCGGGTCGACGATGGCGATGACGTCCATGCCGGCCTCAATGTAATAGTCAGCCATCTTCATGCACACGCGGTTGCAGAACGCGAACAGGCTCTCTACCTCTTCCTCGAAGTCGAACATGTCGGTAAAGAGGTTATTGCCGCGCAGATGGGACGCGAGGGTGAACGGGCCGCAAATCAGGCCGTAGAGCGCGGTCGTTTCGCCGACTGCTTCCTTCATGCGGCGCATGACCTCGAGCACATAGGGGATACGGCCGGATTCCTTGGTCGGAATCTTGCAGTCGCAGGGCGTTTCTGGTGCTTCCTCGTCGCTGCCGTCAAGCGGATGGCCGGATACGGACGGCGGGCAGTCATCCGCCCACGTCAGGTCGCAGCCCAGGCACTCGGCCTCAATCTGCAGGTCGAAAATGACCGGCTGACCGTCGGGCTTGTACAGGTTGTTCACCTCGAGCAGCGACTCGACCGCCGCATCGGCGTTGGTCAGCATTTCGGTGGCGGTGTAGCCCTTGAGCTTGCCTGCGTGTACGCCGGCAAACGGCACCCACGGTGCGCGCTCGGTCTCTTCATGGCGCAGGGTGCGGAACAGTAAGTCTTTCATAGGAATAATCCTCCTTCAATAAATACCTTTTCTATTTGCAGCAGCAGCAACCCGTGCCGCCCTGCCCTTGCTCTGCCGGCACTTCGTCCAGCTGGGATTCCAAGCGTCCGATCACATCGCTCACGCCGTCCCGATAGTCGCGCAGCGTGTGCAGCCAGTTATGCATGCACGCCCTGCCCTCCTCGGTGATGGAGAACACCCGTTTTCCGATGCCCGCAATCGACTCGGCATCCAAATACGACTGCACCAGACCCCGCTTTTCCATATCGCGCAGCACACGGTACACACCGGCCGGGTCGGGCAGCGCCTGCTGCCAGAGCGACGTTTGTCCGATTTTCTGCACGAGGTCGTAGCCGTGATCGGCGGACTGGCTCAAAAGGGATAGTATAATCGGCTGAACGAAGCGCATCAGCGTGCTGCCCTGACAGGCGCACTTTTCGGTTTCGTTTTTCAAATCGGCACCGCCCTTCGTTATGGCAACAGTATAGCATTTATTTTTTCAAAAGGATTGCACAATCTTCTACTCCTTTTGTAAAATCGTATTTATGAAAATCCGGTGTTGAAACGGTCTGTTTTGAACGTTTTTGCCGATGTAATTGTTCTAAAATTATGCAATCTTTATAATAGACCTTATCCACTATTCCTGCCCTGTATACAAAAGCAGGCGCACCGCCCTGTGGACGGTGCGCCTGCCGCGGCATGGATTGTGCCGCTGATTTGGGAGAATGGGAAAATAGAAAAGGAGAGAAGAAGAAAAAGAGAGTTCCCCCTCACCGCCGACCCTGTGCGTCCGTTTTACGCGAACGGATTTTCGGTCGGATACGGCAGTGTTTTGGGCTGGTTGTAGGCAATATCGGCGACGCCGAGGTACTTAAACACCTCAAACAGTGCCTTGCCGTAGTGGCCGAATGCGACCGCGCCGTGGTGCGGATACTGCTTTTCAATCAGCACATGGCGGTAGAAGCGATCCATTTCGGAAATTGCAAAAATGCCAATCGAGCCGAACGACTGGGTCGGCACGTCGAGCACCTCGCCCTGCGCCACATAGGCGCGCAGCGTGGTCGACGCGGTGGACTGCAGGCGGTAGAAGGTGATGTCGCCCGCCTTGATGTCGCCCTCCATCGTGCCGCGCGTGATATCCGGCTCGGCAAGATCAGGCTCCAGGTCGCGCTTCATAATCAGCTGGTACCCCATGTGCGGGTTGCGCAGCAGGCTCGGGCAGGTGTTGCCGCAGTGGAAGCCCATGAAGGTTTCCTTGTGGCGGTAGCCGGTCTTGCCCGCGATGGATTCGTCATAGATGGATGCAGGCACGGAGTTGTTAATGTCGAGCAGCGTCACAGGCGCACCGGACACGCAGATGCCGATGTACTCGGACAAAGCGCCGTAAATGTCCACCTCGCACGACACGGGAATGCCGCGGCCGGTCAGGCGAGAGTTGACATAGCAGGGCACAAAGCCGAACTCGGTCTGGAACGCAGGCCAGCACTTGTTGGCGAAGGCCGCGTATTTGCTTGTGCCGAGGTGCTCTGCCATCCAGTCCTCAAGCGTCAGCTCATACTGCGCAAGACGAGGCAGGATGCCGGAAAACTTGCTCTCCCCATTGCCTGCTTCGGCGGCCATTTCAGCCATTTTGGCGGGGATGCGGGGGTCGTCCTTGTGCTTGTTGTAGGCGACGAGGAGGTCAAGCTCGGAATGCTCCTCCACCGCAACGCCGAGGTCGTAAAGCGCCTTGATGGGCGCGTTGCAAGCGAGAAAATCGTTCGGACGCGGGCCAAACGCAAAGATTTTAAGTCCCTTCAGACCAATCAGCGCGGTAGCAACCGGCGCGAACTCGCGAATCTGCTGTGCGGCTTCCTCTGCGGTGGCGCAGGGATAATCCGGGATGTACACGCGCTTGCCGCGCAGGCCGAGGTTGTAGGACGCGTTGAGCATGCCGCAGTACGCGTCGCCGCGTCCGTCGTGCAGGTCACCGTCACCCTCGGCGGCCGAGGTGTACATCATCGGGCCGTCAAACCAGTCCGCAATCATGGTTTCGGGCGTTTCCGGTCCGAAATTGCCCAGAAAGACGCACAGCGCATTGACGCCCGCCGCCTTAACGTCGTCTACCGCCTTGCGCGCGTCCAGCTCGGTTTCGACGCAGATGGGACATTCGTACAGTCCGCCGCCAAAGGCCTTGACCACATTGGCACGGCGCTTTTCCGAAAGGGAAATCGGAAAACAGCCGCGGCTGACCGAAATAATACCCAGTTTCAGTTCAGGAATATTGTTCATTTTTCTATCCTCCGTTTCATCACAGCAGTGGTGCAATGTCTATATTTTCGCCTTTCAGACCGACAAACGCGCCCTGCTTGGCTTCATTGCTGTCCGCATGGGCAATCAGCCACTTGTTTTTTGCCCAGAGTAGGCCGTCTTCCTCATAAGTGCCGTCTGTCTGCGGCTTTTCGGTGTTTGTGCCGCGCGGCAGCACAACCGCTACGCGAAAGCCTTTGCCGGTTTCGCCGTCACAAGGCGCGTAGTGCAGCGTCGTTGCGTACAGCTCTACTGCCGTACCGGCGGGTGCGCGGAAGGCCTCAATCCGGTCGGTGCGGAGCGTGCCGTCCGCAAGCTCCTGCTGACGGCCGACCAGAAAGACCATTTCCTCGTCCACGATATTGATTTCACTGTCGCGGTGGTATTCCACGCAGTTTAGCTTTGTGTTTGTGCCGTTACAGTAGCCGATTTGAATCGGCATGCCGCCGTACACGCTGTTTTGCAGCGCCTCGTATGCCGCTGTCTCCTCAAGCGCCGCGCAGGACGGCACATAGACAACGCCATCCGCAGGCTTTTCGGTTTGCTTGCGCAGCACGCTCAGCAGCTGCGTCACGTCCAGTCCGCGCAGCACACGTCCATATGGTGCGAAGGACTTACTGAATACACTTTGCAGTTCCATAATTCCTCCTTACAGCTTGGCGAGCGCGGCATAGCTGTCGCGCAGCGCGGGATACAATGAGCGATACACCTCGTACACCGCGTCATACCGTTTTCCGGCAGCCGCATCCGGCTGCTGCGGCGCACTCGTGCGGATGACCGCCGCGCAGGCGGCCGGCACGCTCTCATACAGTCCCGCACCGACGCCCGCGAGCAGTGCCGCGCCGAGCGCCGGACCTTCCCGGCTGGCCACGGTGGACACCTCACAGTCCAGCACATCGGCCAACATCTGCCGCCACAGCGGACTCGTTCCGCCGCCGCCGCAGGCGACAATCTCCCGATTGGTCACGCCCATCTCATGCAGAATCTCGGCGCAGTCGCGCAGGCTGTACGTCACGCCCTCCATAATCGCGCGGATCATCTCGGCGCGTGTGTGGATGGCCGACAGCCCGATGAACGCGCCGCGGCAGTCCGGATCGAGATGCGGCGTGCGCTCGCCCATTAAATAGGGCAGGAAAAGCAGGCGCTTTGCGCCCTCGGGCACGCGCTCGGCCATATGGTTCATCAAATCGTACGGGTCGACCCCGCGCTTTTCCGCATCGGCGATGATGTCCGCGCAGAAATTGTTGCGAAACCACTGCAGCGACGCGCCTGCAGCGAGCGTCACACCCATCACATGCCACGCGCCGGGCACGGCACAGCAGAAGGTATGAACACGGCCCTTGGGGTCGATGGACAGTTCGTCCGTGTGGGCGAACACCACGCCCGAGGTGCCGATGGTGGCAAAGGCCTTGCCCTCTGTGACAACGCCGGTGCCCACGGCTGCCGCCGCATTGTCGCCCGCGCCGCCGACCACGATGGTGCCTGCGGCAAGACCGGTGTCCGCCGAAGCTTCGTCGGTGATGCGTCCGGTCACTTCGGGACTTTCATAGACCTTGGCAAGCAGATTTTTATCAATTTCAAGCTTTTCGAGCACTTCGTCTGACCAGCAGCGATGCGGTACATCAAGCAGTCCCATGCCGGAAGCATCCGAAACCTCGGTGGCGTACGCGCCGGTGAGTTTGAGGCGGATGTAATCCTTGGGCAGCAGAATGTGTCGGCACTTCGCATAGAGTTCCGGCTCATGCTTGCGCACCCAAAGAATCTTGCCGGCGGTAAAGCCGGTCAGCGCGGGATTTGCCGTCAGCTCAATCAGGCGGTCGCGGCCGACGCGGGCATGGATTTCCTCGCACTCGGCGGCCGTGCGTCCGTCGCACCAAAGGATGGCGGGACGCAGCACGTCATTGTTTTCATCGAGCAGCACGAGCGAATGCATCTGACCCGACAGGCCGATGCCGCGAATTTCCTGCGGGTCTACCCCGCTGGTTTTCAGCACGCGCCGGATGCCCTCCCGCGCGGCGTTCCACCAATCCTCCGGGTTCTGCTCTGCCCAGCCGTTTTCCGGCTGCTGCATGGGATATTCGAGCACAGCGCTCGCCATCACGCCCCCCGCGGTGTCAAACAGCGCGGTTTTCGTGCCGGAGGTACCAATGTCGATTCCAAGTAAGTAATTCATTCTTTATCCCTTTCTCATCGGGACTTGTTCTGCTTCTTGCTCACCACGTCAAACACGACCGCGAACAGCAGCACCAGACCCTTGACCACCTTCTGCCAGTTGGCGTCGATGCCGAGGATGGACATACCGTTATTGAGCACGCCCATGAAAATTGCACCGATGACCGCGCCG
This sequence comes from Butyricicoccus sp. Marseille-Q5471, assembly GCF_951230135.1. GTDB lineage: Bacteria > Bacillota > Clostridia > Oscillospirales > Butyricicoccaceae > Agathobaculum. The sequence continues at coordinate 174,041 of NZ_CATNVC010000004.1, forward strand.
CCGACTGTGCCCACGCCGCCGTAGGCCGAAGCGCCGCCGATGAAGCAGGAGCCGATTGCATCCATCTCATAGTTGGTGCCTGCGGAGGGCGCTGCCGAGTTGAAACGGCCGATGCAGACGAGCGCTGCGACCGCCGACAGGAACGCCATGTTGACATACACACCGAACATGACCTTTTTGGTGTCAATACCCGAAAGCTGCGTTGCCTTCTGGTTGCCGCCGAGGGCGTAAACGTGGCGGCCGGGTACGGTGCGTGTGGTGAAATACTGATAAATGAACACAACGACCGCGAGCAGAATCAGCACGCTCGGCACGCCCTTGTTTTTGCCGAGCAGATAGAACACGACCAGAATGGCCGCGCAAACCACTGCCAGACGAACCATCAGCATGACCGGAGAGCCGGTCTGATAGCCCTTGCGCTTTTTCTGCACGCGTCCGAGCAGCGTCAGCGCGACAAACACTGCGCAGCACACCGCGCCGACCGCAATGGTCACGCCGAAAATCGTGCCCGCATCCGTGCCCGCGCCGGGCAGGTACGAGGTAAAGTATTTCAGATAATTTTCCGGGAAGGGCGAAATCGTCGTGCCATCCAGAATGATGGTTGCCAGACCGCGCCAGATGAACATGCCGCACAGCGTGCAGATGAACGGCGGGATGTTGACATACGCAATCCAGAAGCCCTGCCAGACGCCGACCAGCAGGCCGATCCCCAAGCAGATGAGCATCGCCAGATAGATGTTCATGTGCCAGTTGACAATCAGCGTACCGGCGACCGCGCCGACCAGTGCGACGATTGAGCCGACCGACAGGTCGATATTACCGCCGGTCAGGATGCACAGCAGCATGCCGGTCGCCAGAATGACCACGTAGCTGTTCTGCATGATGAGGTTTGCAATGTTGGACGGGGCAAACAGCGAACCCTTGCCCGCCCCCATAATCAAAATCTGGAACAGCGCCATGACGACAATCAGCGCCACCAGCATCGTATTCTTTTTCAGTGTCTCTTTTACCTTTGTCATTTACGACACACCCTTTCCGCTTGTCTGCAGGATACGAGCCATAATGGCCTCGCTTGTCGCCTCCGCGATGGGGAATTCACCGACCATGCGTCCCTCGTTCATGACATAAACGCGGTCGGACATGCCAAGTACCTCGGGCAGCTCGGACGAAATCATGATGACCGACTTGCCTTCCGCAACGAGCTGGTTGATGATCGTATAAATTTCGTACTTTGCGCCGACGTCGATGCCGCGCGTCGGCTCATCGAGAATCAGGATATCGGGGTCGGCGAACATCCACTTGGCGAGCAGCACCTTCTGCTGGTTTCCGCCCGACAGATTGCCCACGTTCTGCTCAACGCTCGGGCACTTGGTGTGCAGCTTCTGCCGGTATTCCTCAGCCACCTGCGCCTCTTTATCCGCGTCGATGACGTTGTGCTTTGAAATTTTGTCCATCTTGGCCAGCGTCGTGTTGACGCGGATGGGATTGGACAGAATCAGACCGTTGCCCTTGCGGTCCTCGGTCACATAGGCCAATTTTGCGTCAATCGCGTCCTTGACCTTTTTCAGCTGCACCTCTTTGCCGCCGATTTTGAGCGTGCCCGTGATGTTCGAGCCGTAGCTGCGGCCGAAAATCGACATGGCAAGCTCGGTGCGTCCCGCGCCCATCAGGCCGGAAATGCCGACGACCTCTCCGCGGCGCACATTAAAATCAACCTTGTCGACCACCTTGCGCCCTTCATAAATCGGATGGTACACCGTCCAGTCCTGTACCTCCATCGCAATCTCACCGATTTTCGGCACACGCTTGGGGAACCGGTCGGACAGGTCGCGGCCGACCATGCCTTTGATGATGCGCGTCTCGGAGAAATCATCCACGCCCTTGGTAAGCGTCTCGATGGTCGAGCCGTCGCGAATGACGGTGATTTTGTCCGCTACATAGGAGATTTCGCCCAGTTTATGCGAAATGATAATGCTTGTCATGCCCTGCTTCTTAAACTGCAGCAGCAGCTCGAGCAGCTTCTGGCTGTCCGACTCGTTGAGCGACGCGGTCGGCTCGTCCAGAATGAGCAGCTTTACGTTTTTTGCCAGTGCCTTGGCGATTTCGACCAGCTGCTGCTTGCCCACACCGATATCCTTAATGAGCGTATGGCTGGACTCGGTCAGCCCCACCTGCGCGAGCAGTTCGTCCGCACGGTGATAGGTTTGATCCCAGTCAATGCGCGCGGAGGTGCCGCGCTCGTTGCCGAGGAACATGTTTTCGCCGATGGATAAGTACGGCACAAGCGCCAGCTCCTGATGGATGATGACAATGCCCTTGGCCTCGCTGTCCTTAATGGTCTTAAAGCGGCATTCCTGTTGCTCAAACAGAATGTCCCCCTCGTAGGAACCGAACGGGTAGATGCCGCTCAGCACGTTCATCAGCGTGGATTTTCCCGCGCCGTTCTCACCGACGAGCGCGTGAATCTCCCCCGCCTCGACCTCGAGGTTGACATTGTCCAGCGCCTTGACACCCGGGAACAGCTTGGTGATGTTTTTCATCTGCAAAATTGTATCTGCCATTTGTCTTGCTCCCCCTTTCCGAGGTAAAACCGGGGCAGGCGGTCAGTCAGCCGTCCGCCCCGGTTTTTGTCGTTATGCCAAATCCGCTTCGGTGTAGTATCCGCTGTCGATCAGGATGCTCTTATAGTTGTCCTTATCGGCAAATACCGGGTCGCACAGGTAGGACGGAATCACGCCCGTGCCGTTGTCGTAGGTTTCGGTGTCGTTCACTTCAGGCGCGGTGCCCTTGATGATTGCATCAACCATCTTGACCGTGGCGTCTGCCAGCGTGCGGGTATCCTTGAAAATCGACATCGACTGCACGCCTGCGATGATGTTCTTGACGTTCGGCTTGTCGCAGTCCTGACCGGTGATAACCGGCATGTTATCCTTGTTGTAGCCGGCTGCCAGCAGTGCGTTTTGCACACCGTAAGAGGTGGAGTCGTTCGAGCAGAGCACGGCGTCGAGCTTCTTTGCGTCCGGGCCGTAGCCAACCGAGGTGATGATGTTTTCAAAGCGCTTCTGCGCTTCTTCGGTCGACCAGTTTGCGGTTGCGCACTGTGCCTTCTCGGTCTGACCGGACGGAACGACCAACTTGCCGCTGTCGATATACGGCTGGAGAATATCCATCGCGCCGCCGAAGAAGAAGTTTACGTTGTTGTCATCCGGTGCGCCGGTGACCAGTTCAATGTTGAACGGACCTGCCGCATTGTCCAGATCGAGCGCGTCGCGGATGTACTCGCCCTGCATGGTGCCGACCTTGTAGTTATCAAAGGTGGCGTAGTAGGAAACCGCGTCCGAGTTCATAATCAAGCGGTCATAGGAGATGACCGGGATGTTCTTTTCCTTTGCGCCCTTGAGCGCTTCGGTCAGCGCCGAACCGTCGATAGCCGCGATGACCAGTGCGTCGCAGTCGCCCGAAATCATGTTCTCAATCTGGGAAACCTGCGTCGGGATGTCGTTGTCGCCCGCGTACTGCAAATCGACCTGATAGCCTGCCGTTTCGAGCTGCTGCTTCATGTTCGTGCCGTCCTGATTCCAGCGCTGGAGAGACTGGGTCGGCATCGAAACACCGATTTTCGCTGTAGTGCCCGCGTCTGTCGCGCCCTCTGCCTGCGCGCTGCTGTCCGTAGTCGTGTTTGCGTCCGAACCGCCGCCGCACGCCGTCAGGCTCAGTGCCATTGCCCCTGCCATCAGTGCTGCCAATAACCGCTTTTTCATCATGTACACACTCCTTCGAAATTCTCTCTTGCATTTGTTCCATGCCATCGACTGACCACTTGGAATGATATTTGCTAATTACTTTTGTAAATATCATTTCCTTATGTTGTGTTCACATCATACGTTTGCCGGCCGTAAAAGTCAATAGGATTTATACATATCTTCCAATTTTCAGAGTTTTGTCCAAATCCGTTTTTTATTTTTTATCTATTTTTCCGTCTTTTCCCTTTTCCCGTTTTGAGCACAAAAAGGGACGTATCCAATCGGATACGTCCCTCAAAACCCATTTTCGGGTCATTCGTTGATAAAAGTGTCGACAAAATGCAGCGCTACACCGATGCAGTTTGCCTTGGCGCGGCATTTTCCGAGGTGCAGATAGCGTCCGTCATCCCCAAAGCTATTCAGCGCGGCCAGACGCGTGCGGATATCGGGCAGATAATCCTCCATAAAGGGGGTAATCATGCCGCCCAGCACCACATCGCAGTCCATCACCATGCGGATGGAGTTGATGCCGACCGCCAGATCGTCCATATACTGCTTCCAAATCGCAAAGCAGTCCGCATCGCCCTGCTGCAGTTTTTCAAAAAACTCCTCAATTTGAAGATCCAAATCGTCCGTCAGGCGCGAAACCGAGCAATATGCCTCCAAGCAGCCGCGCTTACCGCAGCTGCACGGACGGCCGTCCGGCACGATGCCCATGTGGCCGAACTCACCGCTGCGGCGGTTGACGCCCGCATACGGCCTGCCGCCAATCAGCAATGCACCGCCCACGCCCTTGCCGAGGAACAGATACGCCATGCTGTCCAAATCGCTGCGGTTCCACCACTCGGCATAGCCGCCCGCCGACGCATCGTTTTCCACGAACACCGGATATGGAAACAGCTCGGTCAGCAGCGCGAGATTCATCTTGCGAATGCCAAGAATGGGCGCGACCTCAATCAGGCCCCGCGCTTCATTGATGATGCCGGGCAGCGTTACGCCAATGCCTAGCAACCGCGCGCGGTCAAGATGAAAGGCATCCAGGAACGCCTCTACCGCCGCGAGCAGCTGCTGACGGTATGCCGCATCGTTGCTGAACGGGCAGGAAATGCGCTGAAACGCGATTTCGTTTGCAAGCAAATCAATTGCGACAATGCGGATATGCTTCGGCGAAAGCTCCACACCGACCGAGAAGCGTGCATCTGCCGCCATCTGCATGGTGCGCGCGCGGCGGCCACCGGTCGAGTCAATCAGACCCGCGTATTCGATGAGTCCCTGCTCCATCAGGTCGCGCAGGTTCTGCGTTACCGTTGGCAGGCTCAGATGCAGCGCCGCGGCAATCTCCTGCTTGGTGCGGGGCGCATCCGCATTATAAAAATAGTGATAGACATTTCTTCGGTTGCGCCTGCGCAGCTCCGCCGTGGACATTTTTTCCGCCATGATCGATGCACCAACTTTTATAAAAGTTATTTTCTTTTATTGTAGCACTTTTAGCGGCAAAAAGCAAGGCAATAATTATTCTTTTGCAGTGATTTTCAAATTTATGGATGCTCTTTTCATTTCACCTTAATTTTTTGCGCTCTTTTCTTTTCTGAAAATCCGTGCTACGATTTCGACATACCACGATATGACTGGAGGGGAATCACGATGGGCATGCTTCGGCAGCAAGCCTTTGGAAAAACAGCGGACGGACAGCAGGTAACGCGCTTTCTTCTGTCCGACGGCACGGTCACCGCCGCCATTTTGGATTTCGGCGGCACGGTGCAATCGGTCCTCGTCCCAAACCGGCAGGGGACGCCGACCGATGTTGCACTCGGCTATGACACGATTGCGGACTACGAGCGGCAGGACAAATTCCTCGGCGCACTCATTGGGCGCTGCGCCAACCGCATTGCGCGCGGCACCTTTTCACTCGACGGCAAGGCGTATTCCCTGCGCTGCAACGACGGACGCAACCATCTGCACGGCGGGCACGGCTTCGACAAGCGCCTGTGGCAGGCGGACGTGCAGGACGATCAGCTTGTGCTGACGCTGGAAAGCGACGACGGGGACGAGGGGTATCCCGGCGCACTTTCGGTTCAGGTGACCTATGCCCTGCAAAACGGCGCACTGTCCATCAACTACGAAGCGCGGGCGGCGGCGGATACGCTCTGCAATCTGACCAATCACACCTACTGGAATCTCGCGGGGCACGATGCGGGCACGGTCGGCGGACAGCTGATTTCGCTCTGCGCCGATGCCTTCACCCCTGTCGATGCGGAGGCGATTCCGACCGGTGCGCTCAGTGCAGTCGAGGGAACGCCGTTCGATTTGCGCTGCCCCACCCCCATCGGGCTGCATTGGGACGACGCGGCAGAACAGCTGACAAACGTCGGCGGCTACGACCATAATTTTATTGTCAACGGCGCGGCAGGAGGCCTGCGTGCCGCTGCGGCGGCGCACTGCGAGCAAACCGGCATCCGCATGGAGGTCGAAACCACTATGCCCGGCCTGCAGTTTTACACCGGCAACGCACTCGCGGGTGCGCCCCTCGGCAAGGGCGGCTGTACGTACGGACGGCGGCACGGATTCTGCCTGGAAACACAGTTCTATCCGGACGCCATCCACCATCCCCGCTGGCCGCAGCCCATCCTGCGCGCGGGCGAAGCCTACCGGCAGCAAACGGTGTATCGCTTCTCGGTGCACCGGTGACGCACACCCCCTCGCAACTCCAAAGACTCCGCCCTGCGCGGGGTCTTTTTTTCTTTGCTTGCAGCAGCGTTTGCAGGTGGTATTTTTCTGTTAATTTTTCCTATTTCTCGCACGGGTTCTCTTGTGATAATCACCTTTTAATCTGCTCATTTTTATGCATTATCAACAAATGAATTCGCCCTTTTTCTATTCATCTTGACACTACATTTAAAAACACCTAAGATGATAGTGTGTGAAATGGGCGTATTCTTAAATTTTACCAGGAGGACAACCCTATGCAGGAGCAACAGCTTGCCCGCGTGCAGGAAATTGCCGCATCATACGGCTTCGATCAATCCAATCTCATCGCTATTTTACAAGAGATTCAGGCGGACGCCAAATACCTGAGCGAAGAAGCGCTGACCCTTGTCGCCAAGCTTTTGGGCGTCAGCACCGCGAAGGTTTACAGCGTCGCCACTTTTTATGAGAATTTTTCTCTGGAGGCTAAGGGACGGCACATCATCAAGGTCTGCGCCGGCACGGCCTGCCATGTGCGCAAATCGCAGCCGATTTACGACGCGATTGCCGCGCATCTTGAACTTTCCGGCAAAAACAAAACCTCAGCCGACGGCATGTTTACCCTTGAGACCGTCGCTTGCCTCGGCGCGTGCGGACTTGCGCCCGTCATGACCGTTGACGGCGAGGTTTACGCCAAAATGACGCCGGACGCAGCGCTCGAGCTGCTGCAGGATATTCGAGCCAAGGAGGGCGCTGCCACATGAACCGTAACCGTAACAAACTGACGCGGGACAGCTTCCACGTCTTTCAGGCCAACGCCCGCAACGCGCTGCGCCAGAGCGAGCGCATTCCCGCCGTGCTGATCTGCGCGGGCACCGGCTGCATCGCCGGCGGCGCAATGAACATCTATGAAAACATCAAGGCCGAATGCGCGGCGCGCGATCTGCCGGTCTATGTCGGACTCAAGCACGACTCCGAGGAGGAGAAGAGCCTGCACGTCAAGATGAGCGGCTGCCACGGCTTCTGCGAAATGGGCCCGCTGGTACATATCGAGCCACAGGGCATCATGTACATCCACGTAAAGCCCGAGGACTGCCACGAAATCATCGAAAAGACCATTCTCGGCGGCGAAATCATCGACCGGCTGGTGTATCATCTGGACGGTGTGGCCTATCCCAAGCAGGAGGACATCCCCTTCTACAAAAAGCAGCACCGCGTTGTGCTCGAAAACTGCGGCAAGAGCGACGCGGAGGACATTGAGGAATACATCGCCAAGGGCGGCTACGCGGCCTTTGAAAAAGCGCTGTTTGACATGACGGATGAGAGCATCTGCAAAACGATTACCGACTCCGGCCTGCGCGGCCGCGGCGGCGGCGGCTTCCCTGCCGGCCGCAAGTGGGACGGTGCGCGCCGTCAGAACTCGCCGCAGAAATACATCGTCTGCAACGGCGACGAGGGTGACCCCGGCGCGTTCATGGATCGCTCGATTATGGAGGGCAACCCCCACAGCCTGATGGAGGGCATGATGATTGCCGGTCTCGCCGTGGGCGCGAACGCGGGCTATGTGTACGTCCGTGCCGAGTACCCGCTCGCCGTCAACCGCCTGAAAACCGCGATTGAAAAGGCCGAATCCTACGGCCTGCTCGGCGACCATATCATGGGCTCGGACTTCAGCTTCCACATCCATGTCAACCGCGGCGCGGGCGCCTTCGTCTGCGGCGAGGGCAGCGCGCTGACCGCCTCGATCGAGGGCAACCGCGGCATGCCGCGCGTCAAGCCGCCCCGCACGATTGAACACGGCCTGTGGGAAGAGCCGACCGTACTGAATAACGTTGAAACCTTCTCAAACGTGCCGCTTATCATCCGCAACGGTGTGGACTGGTACCGCTCAATCGGCACCAAGACCAGCCCCGGCACCAAGGCCTTTGCGCTGACCGGCAACGTGGTCAACACCGGCCTGATTGAGGTACCCATGGGCACGACCGTGCGCGAGGTCATCTTTGACATCGGCGGCGGCATCCAGAGCGGCAAGGAATTTAAGGCCGTGCAGATCGGCGGCCCCTCGGGCGGCTGCTGCTGCGCGTCGAAGGAGCATCTTGACCTTCCACTCGACTTTGACTCGCTCAAGGGCATCGGCGCGATGATCGGCTCGGGCGGCCTTGTCGTCATGGACGAGGACACCTGCATGGTTGAGGTTGCGCGCTTCTTCATGCGTTTTACGCAGAACGAATCCTGCGGCAAATGCGTCCCCTGCCGCGAGGGCACCAAGCGCATGCTGGAAATTCTGGACCGGATTTTGGACAACAAGGGCTCTCCGCAGGATCTTGACCTGCTGGAGGAACTGAGCGATACCATCACGAGCACCGCGCTGTGCGGCCTGGGCAAGAGCGCCTGCAAGCCGGTGCAGAGCACGCTGAAATACTTCCGCGACGAATATCTCCGCCACGTGGTCGACCACCACTGCCCGATTTGCAACAAGGAAAAGCCGCACCCCACCATCGCGGCCGATTTGTGCAAGGGCTGCGGCAAGTGCCGCAAGAGCTGCCCGATGGAAGCCATTGAGGGCAAGGTCAAGCAGACGCACACCATTGATGCCAACAAGTGCATCAACTGCGGCGCGTGCATTCAGAACTGCCCGTTCGGGGCAATCAAGGAGGGTTAAGCGATGGCAAAGGGAATTATGTATATCGACGGCCAGCGCGTGCCCTTCGACGGGGAGAAAAACGTGCTTGCGGTCATCCGCAAGGCGGGCATTGACATGCCTACCTTCTGCTACTATTCGGAGCTTTCGGTCTACGGCGCGTGCCGCATGTGCGTGGTCGAGGACGAGCGCGGCAATATCGACGCATCCTGCTCGATGGAGCCGCGGGACGGCATGAAAATCCGCACCAACACGGCAAAGCTGCTCAAGCACCGCCGGATGATTCTGGAGCTGATGCTCTCCTCCCACTGCCGGGACTGCACCACCTGCGAAAAATCGGGTGACTGCCGCCTGCAGGAGCTAGCGCTGCGCTTCGGCGTGCGCCGCGTGCGGTTTGAGGACACCCGTCCCGAATACGAGACCGATGTTTCCTCCCCCGCCATCGTGCGCGACCCCAACAAGTGCATTCTGTGCGGCGACTGCATCCGCGTGTGCGAGGAAATGCAGGGCATGGGCATTCTGAACTTTGCCCACCGCGGCAGCGATTTGCAGGTCATGCCCGCGTTCGACCGCAAGCTGAGCGAGACCGACTGCGTCAGCTGCGGCCAGTGCGCCGCCGCCTGCCCGACCGGCGCGATTACCATCTTTAATGAAATCGGCCGTGCGTGGCGTGCGCTGCACAACCCCAAAAAGCGCGTCGTGTTCCAGATTGCGCCCGCCGTGCGCGTTGCGGTCGGCGAGGCCTTCGGCCTGTCGTCCTCGGTCAACGCGATTGACAAGCTGGTCGCCGCCCTCAAGATGATGGGCGCGGACGAGGTGTTTGACACCACCTTCGGCGCGGATTTGACCGTCATGGAGGAATCCGCCGAATTTGTAGAGCGTCTGCAGGCCGGCGGGCCGTTCCCGATGTTCACCTCCTGCTGTCCGGCATGGGTGAAATACGTGGAAAACAAGCGGCCGCACTATCTCAAGAACATTTCCACCTGCAAGTCGCCCATGCAAATGTTTGCCGCCGTGCTGCGCGACCAGTACGCCGAAAAGGACGCGGCGGACGAGCGTGAGACCTATCACATCGCCATCATGCCGTGCACGGCAAAGAAAATGGAGGCCGCGCGCGAGGAATTCATCCGCGACGGCAAGCCAGATGTCGATTTGGTGCTGACCACGCAGGAAATCATCAACATGATTAAGGAATCCGGCATCCGCTTTGACGAGCTTGACGGCGAAGCACCCGACCTGCCGTTCGGCATGGGTACGGGCGCGGCGACCATCTTCGGCACAACCGGCGGCGTGGCGGAAGCCGTGGTGCGCCGTGTGGTCGAGGATAAGTCCAAGAACACGCTGCAGGCGCTGCAGTTCTCCGAGCTGCGCGGCACCGACCCCATCCGCACAGTCACTGTGCCGCTCGGCGACCGCACGCTGCGCATCGCCATCGTGCACGGACTGGTGCACGCACAGAAGCTGCTTGACGATATTGAGGCGGGCAACGCCTATTACGATTTGGTCGAGGTCATGACCTGCAAGACCGGCTGCGTCGGCGGCGCGGGACAGCCCTACGGCCTGAGCCCGCTCAAGATGAAGCGCGCAGAGGGTCTGTACGAGGCCGACCGCAACGCGCTCATTAAAAGCTCGGAGCGCAATCCCTTCATCATCGAAATGTACGCAAACGAGCTGAAGGATCGCAGTCACGAGCTGCTGCATGTGCATTATCCGGCCAGCCACTGATTGAAACACACAAAAGGAGGGACGTCCAAACGGACGTCCCTCCTTTTCTATGTTTTCCTTTACCAGCCTGCGGGCAGTGTGTAGGTGTACCAGCCGTTATAGAAGCACAGGTAGGCCAGCCAGCACCCCAGCACCAGCGCGGCGATAAAGGCGACAATTAAGAAAACGAGCTGCCTTGTGGAAACATCTCCGCGTTTCTTTGTCATGCCGTTACGCCCCTTCCTCTCTCCGCATGCCGCAAAGCCCCTTCAGGTAAGCAATCGCCCGCTCCGCAGCTTGCTCGCCGCTCGGATACGGGAGGCATTCGACCGAAAGATAACCGTCATAGCCGGTGTCCTCCAGCGCCTGCAAAATGCTTCCGAAATCGAACTGTCCGCTTCCCGGATAGCGTCTGGAATTGTCGGCCAGATGGAAATAGCCGAGCCGCCCCTTGCAGCGCCGAATTGCCTCAACAGGATCGCACTCGTCAATGCCCATGTGGAAGGTATCCAGATGCGCATAGCAGTTTTCCAGTCCGTATTTCTCTAAAAAGGACATGATTTCATCGGCCGTCGTGAAGATATTGACCTCGTAACGGTTAATGACCTCAATGTTGAGCTTTACGTTCCGCTCACCGGCATAGGTATCGAGAATGCGCAGGTTTTTGGCAAGCCGGTCGAGGTATTTCTCGCGCTTGCCGCCCTTGGGAATGTTGCCCTTGACCCAGCCGATGACCACGTCCGCCTCTAATCGGTGAGCCATGTCGATATACTGGCGCATCCCGTCGAGCGTGGCCGACACAATGTACGGTTCGTCCGCGACCAGCGAGCACATGCCCTCGGTGTTCAGCCGTCCGGTGACGACCATAGCCACGTGAGCGCCCGTCCGCTCGCTTGCGCGGCGAATCGCGTCGTAATCCAGTTCCACGTCCTCACGGGTGTGCACCTCGATCGCCTGATAGCCGAGGCGGGCCGCCGTTTCCAAATTGTGCTCAATCGATCCCTGCAGCAGGATGGGAGCGGTAACGGGCGCTTCATCCGCCGAGGATACAGCAAATTTCCAGTTTTTCATAGCAGCCTCCAAAAATCCGCGTTATTTGGGAACAGGGCCTCCAGGCGGAGGCCCCGTTCGATGAGAGAAGAAGAGAGAGATGTGTATGGGTAAAATGAAAGAGTGGTATGTGGAATTAATCCTCGAAGGTCAGCATGACCTTGCGGGCGATTTCCTGGTTCTGCGCCATCTTCATGGCTTCGTCCAGATCTTCAAACTTGTAGTAGTGGGAAACCAGACCCTTAAAGTCGTACTTGTCCTTGATTTTGCTCATGAAGCGAATGGTACGCGGGAACCAGTTGGTCGTGCCGCCAGAGCCGGAAATGTGCAGGGTCTTCCAGATGGTCTTGCCGATTTCAACCGGCACCTTGCGGCCGATGGAGTGGCCGACAACGCCAACGCGGGCAGAGTGGCCGGCGATGTCAAACAGGGATGCGATGCCGATGTCGTTGCCCGAGCACTCGATGACAACGGACGGGCCGCGGCCGCCGGTCAGGCGCTTGAGCTCTGCTTCGAGCGCACCCGGCTCCTTGAACTGCGAGGGGTCAACCGCCAGTGTTGCGCCATACTTCATGGCGTTTTCGCGGCGGGATTCCACGGGATCGATCACGATAACGGTAGCGCCCGAGGTTGCTGCTACCATTGCGGCCGAGCAGCCGATCGGGCCGCCGCCGATGATTGCAACATCGTCGGATGCGTCCGGATCGCAGCCATTGCCCCAAACGCCCCAGTAAGCGACGTTGAAGTTCTCAACAAAGATGCCGATTTCGTCGGACCAGTCGTCCGGAATGACATGGGTGTAGGCCTCTTCCAGAATCATGTATTCGCCGAAACCGCCGGGCGAGTCGGGGCGGAAGCCAACTTCACGCATGTTCAGGCATGCGGAGGACATTTTGCCGTCCTTGCAGTTTGCGCATTCGTGGCAGGGCAGCACGCAGTCGCCAACGACCTTGTCGCCAACCTTGACGGAGGAAACGCCGGAGCCGATTTCAGCCGCGGTGCCGACCCATTCGTGGCCGGGGGTATAAGGGCCGAGGTCGTAACGGCCTTCTGCCGATTCACCCTCAAAGCACTCAACGTCAGACTTGCAGATGCCGCAGGCCTTCAGTTTGATGAGGATCTGGTTGGGCTTAAGCGGGGGCAGCTCGAGGTCTTCGATGCGCAGATCAAACGGACCGTGCATAAACGCTGCTTTGCACGTGTTAGGACGATTGTTCATATGTAACACTCCTTAATTTAATTTTAGGGCGGGGACGCGGGCGCGCCGCCGCGATTTTTTGTGAAATGGGGTTGGAAAATGCGGGGAATCTATGCGTTTCGTCGACGGCTCGGCCTCTTTCAGCGATAGCAGACTTGACATGCCCCACTAACTCTGTATTCTGTTTCCGGCCAGATACTGTCGGCGTGCTGCACGGGGATTCTGCGGCGGGATTTGAGAGAAGATAGAAGAGAGAATGCTCCCGCCGCAGGAAATGTATGTACATGTATCGTTGGGATACCGATACGCGGATTAATACTCCAGTGTGTAGATGTGGCGGCCGCCGGGTTCGTTCGGCCCCTTAATGACCGCTTCGATGTCCTCGCGCGAGCGCTGGGTCATCTTGTCGATCGGAGGCAGCGTGCCAGCCGGGTACTTCTCCAGAATGTCGGTGACGAGCTTGGTCAGGTAGTCGAGCGTCTTTTCTACGCCCTTTTCGGCCTTCTTGCCGTCTGCCTTGGTTGCATCGCCGATAACGCCTTCCGGCTGGCAGATGCATTCCATGCCGCAGGAACCGAATGCGTTATACCACTTGATCGGGCCTACGCCGTCCTCGGAAGAGGTGTTGATGTGGCCGGGGGGCAGCAGCGGCGCGGACTTGGTGATGATGGCGTCCTCCATGTGGATAAACTCCGGGAACAGCTCGAGGCACCAGGACTGCTCCACCTCATCGGCGTGCACGAACGGCGTCTCGTAGGGGCCGCCCTTGTCGATGGTGGTCATCTGCTCCTTGGCGCAGTTCCAGAAGTGGGTGTACAGCACGATGCCGGGCACCTGCCACTTCTTGCCGAAGGTGTGAATGGCGAGCGGAATGACGTAGTCCTGTCCGTGGCCGTTGACGATGATAATCTTGCGGAAGCCGGTGTTCCAGAAGCCGGCGAGCACGTAAGAGATGTAATCCGCCAGAATCTTTTCGGGAATCATGATGGTGCCCTTCTGGCCGAGATGGTGATAGGGATGCGAGCCGTACCAAATCGGCTGAGCAACCGTGCAGCCGGTGCGCTCGGCAACCAGTTCGCACAGGCGGGTATCCAGATAGGTGTCCTCACCGTAGGGAGCGGACGGGCCGTGGTTCTCGGTCGAGCCGACCGGGATGAGCAGCACGTCGTTCTTTTTCAGGCGCTCTTCCACCATTTTGGTGGTCATGTTCTGGTAGTAAATACCGTCCTGCGCTTCCATATGTCCGCCCTTTGCGGGCAGGTTCCAGTTCGACATAATGTTATTCCTCCTTGAATGGATTGATTTATCGGAAAATTTTATTTGGAGAGACGGGGATAAGCGGTGGATACCAGCACCTTGCCGGCGGTAATCTTCATACCCTCGGCGATGTCCTCTAGGTTGAAGCGGCCGGTGCACATTTTGCGCATATCGATGCGGCCGGAGGCCATCAGCGCGATTACATCGGGATAAATGCCCTGACCGGACTGTCCGTTCGAGCCGGAAATCGTCGCGGCGTTCCACTGCCAGTTGAAGATATCCACAGGCGTGATGCCTACGGTGTGGCCAATCTGCACGGTCTTGCCGCCGATGGCCAGTGCCTTGCCCATGACAGGATAAGTAAACTTGGTCGCGCCTGCGCACTCTGCGAAGAGCGAGATGCCCGCGCCGTCGGTCAGCTGCATCAGCATGTCCGCCTGCTCCTCGGGGCTCTTGAACGAGGTGGGGTCGAACACATAATCCGCGCCGCAGGCCTTGGCGAGCTCAACGCGCTCGGGTACGCTTTCAAAGGCAATCAGCTTGGCAGCGCCTGCCGTCTTGAGCAGCTGGATGGCCGCCAGTCCGATCGGGCCGCAGCCGAACACCGCTGCATGGCCGCCCGGGCGAAGTCCGCCGCCGCGAACAAACAGGCCGTTATAGGCAACGCCGGTCGGCTCAATCATCGCACCCAGCTCGAACGCGGTCATCTTGTCGCCGCCGTAGTAATCCATGATGGCGTTTAAGGGATAACAGTACTTGGCGTGCACTGCTGCATACTCTGCAAAGCCGCCGTCGTAAGTAAGGCCGGGTTCTTCCAGCTCCTTGCACTGGTTGAACATACCGCGGCGGCAGGCGTCGCACTCGCCGCACCAGTGCATGGACTCAACTGATACCAGATCGCCCACGCGCAGCTTCTTCACCTTGCTGCCGACCTCAACAATCTCGCCGGCGAACTCGTGACCTGTGATAATCGGGTATTTGGAGTGGCCGTCATACATCGAGTAGCCGTCCGCGTCCTTTTTCAGCAGGTGTGCGTCCGTGCCGCAAATGCCGGCGGCGCCTACGCGAATCATGACTTGCTCCTCACCGCAAACCGGCATCGGACGGTCGGTCACTGTACCGCGGATATCCTTCCAAATCTGGTTGCCGCGCAGCGCACGGCCGGTCTTTTTTTCACGCTCGGAGAGAACGTATCCCTCGCGCGGCACATGATCCGCTTCTACATAAAATGCTCTCATACTGTCATCCTCTTTTCACAAATGCTATAAATATCGTACTTTTCGGAGCGCTGCGCGCTTTGCACTCCGTCTTTGCTTTTGTGACTTCATTATATAAATTCGAGGGCATTTCCACTATATTTATCTTGTGCGACTTTCCCCATTTTGAGGGCATTTTCCGATGAATTTCATCGGCGCATTTCATTTTCTTGCGCATCTCTTTTGGAGCGTGTATTTTCCCGATAAAACAAAAGAAAAGCGCGCTTTCGCACGCTTTTCCTCGGTTTGTATGGTAAATCAGGCTGCAGCACTGGCTTTGGCCACTGCAAGGCGCTTTGCATTTGCTTCCATTCGGCTGCGCACCACGTCGACGAATACTGCGACGATGATGATCGCGCCGATGACAATCAACTGCAAGTCCGACGAAACGCCCATCAGGTTACAGCCGTTGCGGATGACGGTAATCATAAACGCACCGATCAGCGTGCCCCAGACGTTGCCTTTGCCGCCAAGGAACGATGCGCCGCCGATGATGCAGGACGCGATTGCATCAAGATCCCCCTCCTGTGAGGCGAGCGGCACCGCCGAATTGAGACGGCCGATATAAACAACACCAGCCAGTGCGCAGAAGAATCCGCTGAGTGAGTAGCAGATAACCTGTACGCGGTCGGTATTGATGCCGGCGAGCCGCGCGGCCTCCGCATTTCCGCCGAAGGAGTATATTTTACGACCGATCGGCGAGTTGGACAGAAAAACATGCATCAGAACAAACACAACCATCGTCAGGATAAATGACAGCGGGATACCGAACGGCTCAGCCGTTCCAATCACCAGTGTACCCTTGGGGAACCCTGCGATAGACGCGGAGCCCATAATGACAAGCGTAATGCCGCGGTACATATTCTTCGTGCCGAGGGTCGCGATAAACGGATGCGGCAGATGCAGCTTGGTCAGCAGCAGGCCGTTAAGCATGCCGGCCACCGTACCAACGACCAGGCAAATCACAATTAGAATTACAGCGTTAAACACAGTATCGGCAGTGAAAAATTTCTTCATCAGTACGGCGGTCACACCGGTTGAGATTGCCAGCAGCGAGCCTGCCGACAAATCAATGCCGCCAAGCAAAATGACGCATAACATACCGACCGACATCAATGCGACAATCGGCACCTGACGCAGCAAATTGAAGACATTAGTCGAGGAAAAAAAGTTTCCCTTCGTCGCAATGCCAAGACCGATGCAAATCAGCGCCAAGGCCAGCAGCGGGCCGAGCTTGCTGATCGCGTCCTTTAATTTGGGTGCTGTTTTTTGTTCTGTCATGACAACGTTCCTCCCCATGCGGCTTTCATAATATCTTCCTGATTAAAGTGCTCTGTGTCGCGGTCAATCTCGGCCATAATCGTGCCGTGACGCATGACGATGACACGATCGGACATGCCCAAAATTTCGGGCAGCTCGGATGAAACCATCAACACGCATTTCCCCTTGCGCACCAAATCGTTCATTACATGGTACACTTCGATTTTCGCGCCCACATCAATGCCGCGCGTCGGTTCGTCAAATATGTAGATATCCGCGTCGGTGTTGACCCATTTTCCTATGACCACCTTCTGCTGATTGCCGCCCGACAGCGAACCTACCGGCGTATCGAGTGTCGGCGTTTTAATCTTGTAGGTTGCAATGTTTTCTTCGCCAATACGACGGTGCTTACTTTGATCGAGCAGCAATCCCTTGCGATCACGGTCGATCGTGGCCAGATGCAGGTTGTTGAGCACCGAAGCCTCCAAAATCAAGCCCTCGCCCTTCCGATCCTCTGTCAGAAATGCCATCTTATTATGGATTGCATCGGCCGGACAGCAAATCCGCACCTTTTTGTCCTGAATATAAACCTCCCCGCCATCACGTGGATCTGCACCGAAAATTGCGCGCATGGTTTCGGTGCGTCCCGCACCAACCAGGCCGGAAAAGCCCAGCACCTGTCCCGCATAAGCCGAGAAGCTGATATCATTCAGCACGCCGACACTGTTCAGATGCTCCACGCGGAGCATTTCTTCTCCCTTAGGTGCAATTTCCTTCGGGAACAGATTTTCCAGACTGCGGCCTACCATATGAGAAATCAACAAATCCTTGGTCATTTCTTCGACCGGCGAAGTGGAAATCCATTTGCCGTCACGCATGACGGTTATATCATCGCAGCATTCAAAAATTTCCTCCAGCTTGTGCGATACAAAAACAATTGCAATCCCCTTTTCCTTGAGCATTTCTATGGTTTTAAACAACTGCTCAACCTCAGATTCGGAAAGGGAGGAAGTTGGTTCGTCCATAATAATCAGCCGTGCATCCGACAAGATCGACTTGCCAATCTCAATTGTTTGCTGAACGCCCAAACCCAGTTTGGAGCATTCGGTGTGCGGATCCACCGGCTGACCAAGCTCTTCCATGATTTCCGACGCACGCTTGTGCATGGCTTTATAATCGCACAGCGGTCCTTTTTTCATATAATAATTGAGGAATAGATTGTCCGTTACATTCAGCTCCTGAATGATGTTCAGTTCCTGATAGACACACCCTACGCCCGCGGCCTTGGATGCCATGGGATTGGACAGGTGCACCTGTTTTCCATCAATATAAATTTCACCCTTATCCGGCTGATTGACGCCGGTAAACACTTTGATGAGCGTGGATTTTCCCGCGCCGTTTTCTCCAATCAGGCCGTGCACCGTTCCTTTTCGTACTGTGAACGACATATCATCGAGTGCGACAACACCCGGAAAATACTTGGTGATATGCTTCAGTTCCATTATAACTTCATGCTTCATGCCCGTTATCACCGACCTTTTCTGTTTCTCGTGTATTTGAAAGATGGGATCGGACACATCGCCGATCCCATCCCGCCCGGTCTACTGTTTATTCACCGACCTTGCTCTTAATATCGGCTACAAAGTCTGCAGCCGTATCCTTGGTGACCACAATGGCGCCGGTGTCAATGCGGTTCTCAATCGTTTCGCCCTGCGCGGCCTTAACGGCTTCCTGCACGCCTACAACGCCCATGTTATAAGGATCCTGTGCAACCGTGCCCATATAAGTACCTTCCGCAGTACCCTCCGCAACCGGAATCGTACCGTCAAAGCCCATGACCTTGGTCTTGGCGCCGGCGGCATCTACCGCGCTCTGTGCGCCCTGTGCCATCGAATCAGCGGTGGTGCAAATAACATCAATATCACCGTACTTGGCCAGCAAATCCTGCGTGACGTTCAGCGCCTTTTCCGCCTGTGAATCAGCCGCCTGCACCTCCAGGATTTCAATGCCGCCCGCCTTCAGCGCTTCTTCCCAGCCTGCCTGACGCTCGTCATGGTTGGTGTCACCCAGACGGCCGCGCAGAATAACTGCCTTGGAGCCTGCCGGGAACTGCGAGCAAACATATTCGCCGCCGAGCTTTGCCGCCGGTGTGTTGCCCGTGCCGATGAACGTCAGCTTTTTCTCGAACACTGAGTCCGTATCCACGGCGAGAATCTTAATGCCTGCGTCATCCGCCTGCTACAAAACCGGCAGAACCGCATCCTGCGATGACGGCGCAACACAGATGGCATCCATCTTCTGACCCACCAGGTTCTGAATCATGTCTACCTGTCCCTGTACATCCGACTCGGAGTTGGGCGCAATGAACTTTAGCTCCACATTGCCCATTTTCTTTGCTTCCGCTTCAGCGCCGGCCTTCATCAGCACGTAAAACTGGTCCGACAGGCTTTTTACGACAAATCCTACTTTAACGGTTTCTCCCCCTGTGCTGCCGCCTTCAGCAGACTGTGCGCCGCCCTCTGCCGCCGTACCGCCCTCCGCCGCTGTACCGTCCGTGCTGCCGCCGCATGCGGTCAGCGAAAATACCATTGCACCTGTCAGCAACATTGCCAGTAGTCTCTTCCTCATGTTTCTTCCTCCTTAGATTTGTTGTTTTATATAAACCGTTATCGGTTCATATTCCATTCATCGGGGTCTGAAACCATTCACCTGGGATTCATATCACGGAAAACCTTGTAATACTGCGTGTTCTGATAAACCATACCATTTCTCTTTGAAAATCATTTCAAAAACATGTGACTATCATATCCACTATCCCTCTACTTTGCTATAGTTTTCTTGCGCATGTTTTTCACTTTTAACCGTGAAATATCGCCTTTTGAAATCAACGATTTCATATTCTTGCGTTTTTACCAAATTCAATGCCTTTTTCCAAGTAAATCTTTGTATTATTTGCATAATTTAAGTTCAACTTTTTTGTATTCTTTTTTTGCGTTCTTCGCTCGACGATACAAATTTCACTTTCTTGCGATTTATGCCTTTGAAATCGCTGCTTTGCACAGGCATTTTCCATATAACCTTAGTATTCTTGCGATTTTACCAGTTTCTGTTCGTTTTTTTGTGATTGACAAGCATTTTTTGTCATGATATAACGAGGTTACTCCATCACAATCTTGCGGATGCGCGGGAGCGATTGTGCAAAAATTATCAATATGACAAGGAAGGATCGGTACGATTATGATTCAATGTTTTGTTACCGGAGAACATCAGTCCAGCTTTGCCGAAGGATACACACCGCAGCTGATTTCAGCCAGCAAAATCGACTCCTATTATACAGACCATCCCCGTGTGCTGCACAAGCATAATGATATGCTGGAGCTGCTGTTTGTCCGCTCGGGCACGGGCGTCTATATTATTGATGAAACGCGTTATCCCATCAAGCAGGGCGACATCATTCTCTGCAACGCAGGTATGTTGCACGATGAGGATCCTTCCTGCAGCAAGGATTTGAACACGTACAGCATTGCCATTACCGACGTGCGTGTCAAGGGTCTGCCGGCCAACCACCTGATTGAGGAAGGCTACTCCCCTGTTTTTCCCGCCGGTGAATGTGCCGACATGATTGAATCGCTCATGTCGATGATTCACAGCCTGCTCGCCTGCAATCCCGAGGGCTCGCTGGAAACTTGCCATCATTTGACCATCGCGCTGCTGAGCAAGCTGCTGCTGGTCATCCGCAAATACTGCGACATGGCGGGCGACACGGTACACACGCGCACCGACATCATCGTGGCACAGGTCAAAAGCTACATTAATACCCACTTTGACGAACCGTTCACCCTGCAGGACATCTCGGAGGCCATCCGCATCAGTCCTTATCATCTGTCGCACGTGTTCAAGGCGCAGACCGGCTACTCGCCGATGCAGTACACGCTGCGCAGACGGCTCGGGGAAGCGCAAACATTGCTCATTACCACCAAAATGTCGATTACCGAAATCTCCGTCGCAGTCGGCGTGGGCAATCCGTGCCATTTTAACACCATGTTCTCCAAGAACATCGGCATGACGCCGAGCAAATACCGCGAATCCTACGTGGAAAAGGCCGGCCGCAATCTTCTGGAATCGAGGAATCTGGTATGACCCCCTCTCTTGCTGTTTACATATTCATTATTATCTCGTGTGCCTTTGTCGTCAAAGGACTGGCAGGCTTCGGCGATCCGCTGATTTCCAACCCCATGCTCGCCATGCGGCTGGATAATAAGGACATCACCCCCGCCCTGTTGCCGGTTTCGCTGATCTTAAACGCCTTCATCGTGCTGAAAAACCGCGCGGCGTTCTCGCTCCGCTCGGTCGCACCGATTGCGGTGTGGGTGCTGCTCGGCATCATTCCGGGCACAATGCTGCTCAAGCTTGGCGCACCGTGGATTCTCAAGGTCGTGCTTGGCCTGCTCATCATCGGTCTGGGCGTTGAGATGCTCACGCGCGACCGCGCCAAGGACATGAAGGCCAATCCCGCAGTGCAGGCGATTATGAGCTTTCTGTCCGGTGTGACGGCCGGCCTGTTCGGCATCAACCTGCTGTTTCTGATTTATCTGGAGCGCACCTCCAAGGGTCGGTCAGAATTTCGCGCCAATGTGTGCTTTGTTTTCTTTCTGGAAAATCTGTTCCGCACCTTTGTTTACCTTTATAACGGCATTTTTACGGCGTTTACCCTGCAAATCACCGCCATCACCGTTCCGGCCGCATTCCTCGGCATGTGGATTGGTTCACAGATTGACAAGCGCATCGATGAAACACGCATCCGCAAGCTGATTATCTATGTATTTATCCTCGGCGGCCTGAGCACGCTCATCAAAGCGCTGCTGCTGCAGGCGTAAGGAAAGGAAACCATGAAAAAGCAATCTTTTTTCCGCAGCCTTGCGCCCAACGACCGCTATATGGTTGGCAACCTGTTCTTTCTGTACCTGATTCAGGGTGTGTTCGTCATTCTGATCGGCTCGATTCTGCCGATGCTGAAGGCCGAGTACCAACTGGATTACCGCACCGGCGGCCTGCTCATCTCAGCGCATTCGGTCGGCAATCTGCTGACCGGACTGATTGCCGGACTGCTGCCGCTGGCCATCGGCATTAAACGCTCGTTGCTCGCGCTCAATGTGCTGCCGTTTGTCGGGTTTGCCATCACGCTTGTGACCGGCAATCCCCTGCTGCTCATCTTCGCGCTGCTGCTCACCGGCATCGGGCGCGGCGCGGTCAGCAATTACAACAACCAAATCATCAGCACAATCTCGGGCGGCTCGGCCGCTCCGCTCAATATGCTGCACGGTTTCTTTGCCATCGGCGCGGTTTCGGCTCCCTTTTTAGCGCTTTTCTGCACCCGGAACGGGGACAGCGGCTGGAAAACCGCTGTGCTCGCTGTCATCGTGCTCGGGGTGGTTTCTATGGTCACCTCGCCCTTTATGAAGATGGGCAGCATCCGGTATGAGCATGCTCAGGGGCAATCCGGCGGTTCGTTTGGCTTTGTGCGTGACCCGCGCTTTGTCCGCTCGACTGCCATCATGTTCTTTTACCTGTGCGTTGAGGCCTCGGTCATGGGCTGGATGGTGACCTATTACATCGATTCCGGCGTTGCCACGCAGGAGTTCGCGCAGCTGCTCACGTCGCTGCTCTGGGTCACGATTCTCATCGGCCGTTTTGCGTGCAGTGCGCTTGCGGGTCGGTTTTCGCCCCCGCGCATCATCCTGCTGCTCTCGTCCGGCATTGTGCTGTTTCTGGGCGTACTGCTGCTGAGCACCGGCCTTGTTCCGATGCTGATTGGCACGGTCGGTCTGGGGCTTGCGCTGTCGGGTATGTACGGCACGACTGTGGCCAACGCGGGCGGGGTATTCGGCGAATACCCGCTTGCCATGGGTGTTTTCGTCACCGTGACCGGCATCGGCTCGGTCGTTACACCGACGCTGATCGGCGCAATCGCCGAACGGGTGGGCATGCGGATCGGCATGGGCATTCTGCTTGTGCCCGCGCTGCTGGTGCTGGTGATTGCGCTGCGCAACGCCGTTCGGGTCTGCGCGCCAACTGCACAGCAGCAATAAGAAAAAAGTCTCAAGCCATTACGGTTTGAGACTTTTTTCTTATTTCAGGCCTGTTTTGCTGAATCTTCCCACCCTGACGCGCTGAAAACGCCTTGTCCTGCGCGTTTTTTGCATGACGCATAATTGCTCGAAAAATGTAATTTTTATCAATTCTTAATTGAAGAATGCATAAAAATAAGGTAAGCTATAAAAGCAGCTTGCGGATGATTCCCGTCCCGCGCTTGCCATCGTTTGATACATACCCGCCATGCATGACGGGTATTTTAGCGGAATCGACAAGAGAAAAGAGGTGGCCTTCCCATGAAGCGGCGAAGTTTGTTCCGTTTGCTTCCTTTATTTATGGTGCTGATCCTGCTGCTGCCGTTCTTTCCGCAGCATGCATCTGCCGCTGAAAAGCGGGTCATCCGTGTCGGTTGGCACGCGCTGCCCGGTTATCAGGATCTGGATTCGCACGGACATCCCTATGGTTTTAATTACGAATACCTGACAGATCTTGCGAAATACGCCGATTGGACCTACAAGTTTGTGACCGAAAATAGCGCAGGTCAGCCGCTGACACAGGCTGACGGCCTGTCCATGCTGGCCGACGGCGAGCTTGATCTTTTGGGCTGCATGTTATATTCGGACGAGCGCACCGAACGCTATTCCTACTCCGCCCTTCCGGCCGGACAGACCTTCACCTCCCTTTTCGTGCGCAATGACAGTCCGCTCACCGGCGATGATTTTTCCGCTCTGAACGGTATAACGGTTGCAACCGAGCGTACCTCCCTCGTCGTGGAGCAGCTTTCCGCCTATGCGGAGGAATGCGGGTTTTCCCTTGGCCGCCAGCAGGACTATGCGACTGTGCCCGATGTGACCGATGCCGTGCTCAGCGGAGAGGCCGATGCCGGCGTGCTCATCAGCTATCAGCCGGGCAGTCAAACGCGCATCATTGCCAATTTTGCTCCGGAACCCTTTTATTTTATCACGACAGCAGGCAATACCGACGTTCTGTCCGCGCTCAACCAGGGCATGAACGCGCTTATGATTAACAATCCCTACTATGCACAGGCGCTTTCCGTCAAATACCACCAAACCTACTCAGCTCAGGCGTCTTTTTCGAAAAAGGAACTGGCTTTTCTGCAAAACGCCGATCCCGTACGGGTCTGCGTCAGCGATGCATCCTATCCGCTCCTCGAATTCAACAAGATTACCGGTACGGTTTCCGGCATTGTGACCGATGTTTTCACCGAGCTGTCCGCCGAAACCGGACTACAGTTTGTCTATCAGCATGCCGGCAGCTATGACGAGGTGCTCGAGCTGGTTTCGTCCGGTGCCTGCGATATCCTCGCCTGTTTTCCCTATGAGACACGCACCGCTGAGGATTACGGCATTCTCCCAACCGACCCGTATCTGACCCTGCAGCTTGTGCGCATCACCAAACCGGGGGAAATCAATCCCACCCCGCTCGTCGGCACGCTCGCCGACTGCGCGGGATATGATGATGTGGCAAACAACCCAAACGCCCGTTATCGGTTCTACAGCTCCCCTGCCGCATGCTTTGAAGCGCTGCACAAGGGAGAAGTAGATGAAATTATCGTCACGACTACCGCGGCGGGGTATTATCTCGCGCAAACACGCTATACGCAGCTGATTCGCACCCCCCTGCAGGGTGTGACCAGCAACATCTCCATCGGCGTGAGCGAGCAGTACGACGCGGCCGACCTGCTGCATTCCGCACTCGACAAAGCGCTGTCCTCTGTAACGGATGCGCGCATCAATCAGTATGCGCTTGAAAACACCATCAAAAGCAGCGGCAGCTTAGAGGCCATGATTAACCGCCTGCCCACGACGACGGCGTTGATTATCATTTTGGTGCTATTTTTGCTGCTTCTGCTGCTGATACTGTTTTTCCGCGCCTTTGTGCACCAGTCTCGCCAGGCGGAGCTGCTGTCAGCGGACGCCAAAAAGAAGGCGGAGCTCGCCAGAGAGGCCGCGGAACGCATCAATGAACTGTTGGTCATGGATGAACGCACCGGACTGTACAACGAAACCGGCTTCGCTCTGACCGCGCGCCGCAGCATCGACAACGATCCCAACGCACGCTGGTTCATCCTTGATTTTGATATTGACGATTTTTCGCATTACAATGCAACGTACGGCTTTGCACGCGGCGATGAAGTGCTGCGGCTGCTGTCTGACAGCATCAAATCCGCGCTGTGCGAAAGCGGGGAATTGTGCGCAAGGTTTTATGCCGATCACTTTGTCTGCCTGCTCCACGCAGACAGCATTGACGAGGTTCGCCGCCGCGCAATGACACTTAACACCGCCCTGCGCCGCGCGGACGGGATACACCCCCTGCTTCTCAACTACGGCATTTATCCGATTGACGATGTTGCACTCCCCATTTCTGCCATGTGCGACCGGGCGCAGGCAGCCAAGCGCACCGTCAAGGGCAACTATGAATCCATTATCGGCGTGTTCGACGAGCATGTGCATCAACAGCAGCTGGCGGATGCCATGCTGATTTCCCGCATGCAAACCGGTTTGGAAAACGAGGAATTCATCGCGTATTATCAGCCTAAATATGATATTCAAACCGAACAGATTTCCGGCGCGGAAGCACTGGTGCGTTGGCGGCACGGTGATGAGCTGATTATGCCGGGCCGCTTCATCGGCCTGTTTGAGAAAAACGGCCTCATCAGCAAGCTGGATTTTTATATGCTGGACGCGGTATGCCGCCGGCTGCGCGCGCAGCTCGATGCGGGACTCGATGCGCGTCCGATTTCGCTCAATTTCTCGCGCAATCATCTGTATGATCCCACTTTCCTGACTCATTTGGCCGATGTGGTTGCGCGCAGCCAAGTGCCGCCCCGGCTGCTCGTGATTGAATTCACCGAATACGCCTGTCTGGAAAACGGGCACGATCTGATTCGCGTGATTGACGGCGTACACGCCATGGGTATGCAGGTGTCAATCGACGATTTCGGCAGCGGCTATTCCTCGCTCAACATGCTCAAGGACATGAATTTTGATGAGGTAAAGCTTGACCGCGGCTTCCTCAGCCCGAGCGCCGATGTCGAGCGCGGACAGACGGTCATTCAGGCGGTGCTTGCGCTGTCCAGAGAACTGCACCTCTCCACCGTTGCCGAGGGTGTTGAGACGCGGGAGCAGCTTGATTTTCTGCGACAAAGCGGCTGCGATCATGCGCAGGGATACTATTTTTCCCGCCCCGTTCCGGCGGAGGAATACGACCGCCTGCTGCGCTCCTGACCACAGTCTACTTTTTGTCGGCAAAAAACTGACGGGTACGCCCGTCAGTTTTTTCTTACCGGTTGACAAGACGAAAAAGATGTACTATCATCCAATTAGATGACAGTACATCTTTTTTTGTGACTTGGGGGAATTACGATGGATGACAGCAAGCGGCAAATCACCAAAATCGCGCGGGAGGTGGGCAAATTCACCGTGCGTATGCTCAAAGCCGAAGGAATCGGCACTGCAGAATACGATTTTTTGCACGCGGTGCGCAAAAATCCGGGCATCACACAGGCGGCCATCCGTGAGCTGCTCCATCTGGACAAGGGTGCGGCAGCGCGGCGGGCGGCAAATCTGGAGGCCAAGGGGTATCTCGTGCGAAAGCCCAATCCGGCGGACGGACGCAGCCGTCTGCTGTACGCCACCGACAAGGCCGATGCGCTCAAGGCATCCAAGGCCTCGGTTGAAACGCTGTACTATGAATGGCTGACCGAATCGCTCTGCGCACAAGAGCGCGAGGAGTTTGCTCGGGTGCTCGGTCTGCTCTATGAACGGTCAAAGGCCGAAAGCCGGGCGGGTTTTCCGCACCTGACCGCGCGTTTTGACGCACGAAAGGCGGAGTCCCTATGAGGGCGGACACGCCGATTCAAAAGGTCAGCCACCCTGACCGCATCCTCTCCTATTTCCGGCTTGAAATATGGCCGCTTGCAGTGGTCACAGTATCCGGCCTGCTCTGCAACATCGGCATGACGGCAGGACCTTATTTCGAGGGACAGCTCGCCCAGCGGCTGTTTGATATCATGCGCGGCGAGAAGCGCTTTTTCGACATGCTGTCGCTCGCTGCGCTTTATCTTGCGGTCATTTTTGCCGTGCAGGGCATGCGCTGCGTCAAGCGGTTTTATGTGCGTCGCTTCGCAAACGACACCGCACGCAACATGCGGCACATGCTCTACAACAGTCTGGTACACAAGAGCAAGGCGGCGCTTGCCGAGGAGAGCGTGGGCGCAACGATGACCCGCGCGGTCAGCGATGTGGACGCCTGCGTCGAGGGCATGCGCAAATTCACCACCGAGCTGTTCGACACCGGCGTGCTGCTGATTGCCTACCTCGCGCTGTTGTTCGCTTACGACTGGCGGCTCGCGCTGCTGTCCTGCGTGTTCACGCCCGCCGCCTATTTCATCGCCGGACGGCTCAAAACAGTGGTCACACGATGCAGTGCGGCCTATAAGAAGAGTGCGGGTGCGCTGAACGACGCAACGCTTGACCGCGTGACCAACGCCGTCACCTACCGCGTCCACGGACGCGAGGGCGACCGCGACGAAGCCTACGAGCAGCGGCTTTGCGATTATGAAAAGAAGGCGGTCGCGGCCAACCTCTGGGAAAGCACGATGCAGCCGATTTACAACCTCATTTCGATGTGCGGCGCGGTGCCGATTCTCTATCTCGGTGCAAAAAATGTGTTGGGAACTGGGTGGACAGCATGGGATGTCGCGGCTTTCGCCACCTTTTTCTCCTGTTTCACCAAAATCGCGCTCAAATCCTCTAAAGCGGCGCGGCTGCTCGGCGCGGTGCAGAAGGCGCAGGTGTCCTGGCAGCGCATCAAGCCGCTGATGCAGGACTACATCGAGCCGGACACCCAAACCGATTTGGATTTCACGCAGCCGCGGCCGCTGACCGTGCAGCACCTGTCGTTCGGCTATCCGGACGGTCGGGAAATTCTGCGCGATCTGTCCTTTTCCGCGGTTCCCGGTGAGATGATTGGCGTAACAGGGCCGGTGGCGGCGGGCAAATCGACGCTCGCGCGGGCATTTCTGTGCGAATCTCCGTACGAGGGCAGCATCCGTCTGGGAGACGCCGAGCTGAGCATGCTCAGCGCCTATGAGCGCAGCCGTCTGATTTCCTATCTGGGACACCAACCCGAGCTGATGAGCGACACCGTCGGGGAAAACATCCGTCTGGGTGAAGCGCGAGAAATTACGCCCTATCTGCGCGCCGTCTGTCTCGACGGCGAGGTGGACGGCATGCCGGAGGGCGCGGAAACCTTTGCCGGCAGCGGCGGCGGTCGGCTCTCCGGCGGGCAGCAGGCACGCGTGGCGCTCGCCCGCACGCTGTACAACGGGCGGCAGCTTCTCCTGCTTGACGATCCCTTTTCCGCTGTTGACCGCAAAACGGAAGAGCAAATCATGCAGAACCTCCGCACCCTCGCATCCAATCGGATTGTTCTGCTGTTTTCACACCGTCTGCACCTGTTTCCAATGCTCAGTCAGGTGATTTGGCTGGAAAACGGTCGCGGAACGGTGTCCACGCACGAGCAGCTCATGGGTGAAAACGAAACCTACGCCGCGCTGTACCGCGCGCAGACGACAGGAGGCGAAACGCATGCGAAAAAATGACGGACTCGCGTCAGTCGTGCGCGAGGTTGCCGCCAAAGCAGCGGGACTGACGCTCGGCCTGCTCGTCTGCATCGCCGGCGCGGTCGGCTTTGCGCTGCTGCCGCCGCTCGTGCTTGAGCGCATTGTCAACCGCCTGACCGCCGGGCAGACAGTCACGCTGCGCCTTGCGCTGCTGTATTTCGGGGTGCTCGCAATTTCGGGTGTGTTTGAAGCCACACAGAACGTGCTCATCACCGTGTTTGGACAAAAGGTGACGCACGGCCTGCGGCGGCAAATGTGCCGCAAGCTGTCCCGCCTGCCCGCTGCCTACTTTACCGAAAACGAGGCCGGCAAGATTACCTCGCGCTTCGTCAGCGATGTGGATGCGGTTGATTCGTTGTTCACCAACGGTATCATCAGCATGGCGGCGGACGGCTGCAAGGTCATCAGCATCGTTGCCATCATTTTTGTCAAGAGCCGGGGACTTGGCGTGCTGATGCTTCTTGTCACGCCGCTGCTTTTTCTGATGACGCGGCACTTCCAGTCACGCATGCTCGGCGCGCAGGTGGAAAACCGCGTCGCTGTCGGCAAGGTCAACAACCACGTGCCCGAGACCATCCGCAACATCCGCATGATTCACACCCTGTTCCGTGAGCGCTACATGGAGGAGCGCTACGATGCGTACATCAGCGAAAGCTACCGCGCGACCGAAACCTCCAACCGCTATGACGCACTCTATTCCCCGATTATCATTTTCATCAGCTCGTGCATCATTGCGGTGATGATGATCTGTGCTTCAATCGGCGGCGGAATGCAGCAGTTTTTCGGCCTGTCGGTCGGCACGGCGGTCGCCATCATCGCCTATGTGGGCAAGGTGTTCGACCCGCTCGAGAGCATCGGCATGGAGATTCAGAACATCCAGTCGGCCGTGGCGGACATTCGGCGCATCAATGCTTTTCGGCGGCAGGCGGAGCGCAAACCCGCCGATACTACCCTCACCTGCGACAAGCTGCTGCAGCGGGATGGCGCACGCATTCGTTTTCATCATGTTTTCTTCGGCTACGACCCCGCGCAGCCGGTGCTCACCGACCAGAGCTTTGACCTCGGCGCGGGCGAAACCGCGACGCTCGTCGGACGGACGGGCGCGGGCAAAAGCACGGCGTTTCGCCTGCTGCTCGGCCTGTACAGCCCAGATGCAGGACAGGTAAGCGTGTGCGGCGCACCTGCGGACGAGATTCCCGACACGGAAAAGCGGCGGCTGTTCGGCTATGTCGAGCAGACCTTTCATCTCGTCAGCGGCACGGTGGGCGAGCAGATTTCACTGTTTGACCCCGCCATCGGGCAGGCGCAGATTGAGCGAGCCGCAGCACTGGTCGGCCTGCACGAGGCCATTCTCGCCCTGCCCATGGGGTATGACACACCTGCGGCGGACAGTCTCTTTTCGCAGGGGCAGTTTCAGCTGCTGTCCATTGCGCGGGCAGTGGCGGCCGATCCCGCAATCCTGCTGCTGGACGAAATCACGGCGAACCTCGACTCCGGCACCGAGCGCCGCGTCATTGAGGCGCTGGAACGCGCGTCGGCAAACCGTACTGTGCTCTCCATTTCCCATCGGCTGTACGAGCAGACCTCCGTCGGCCGCCTGATTCATATTCACGGCGAAACCGCATAAACACATAAAAAAAGTCAGGCTTGTGCCTGACTTTTTTGCTGCTTCCCTATCGCGGGCTGCTAAACTCCTTGGGACTGCGGCCGAATTCTCGCTTAAAGGCCTTGAGGAAGTTAGAATAGTCATTAAACCCGCATTGCAGGCACGCATCCATGACCGGATAGCCTTCCCGCAGCATGTCCCGCGCCCTGACCAGACGTTTTTTGATGATAAACTGATAGAGACTCAGTCCTGTATACGCCTTGAACAGATGGTTGAGATAGTATTTGCTGATGTAAAGCGCACCTGCAATCTGGTCGAGCGTCAAATCCTCCTGCAGGTTTTCGTTGATGTACGCCACCACCTGATTGACCTTTTCGTTCTCCGTTACATCCTGATCGAGGTTGGCGGGCGTGGCAAAATATGCACGGTTAAGGTAGACAAGGAACTGCGTCATATAGGCATAGGACAGTGTGCGGCTGCCGAACGCCTGCTCGCTCTGTGCACGCAGAATTTTTTCACAGATGCCCTTGAGGTGCGAAAGCGTCGCGCTGTCCGGCCGGATAAGCTTGTGCCCCTTTTGATCGGCGTCCAAAAAGCAGGCGGACAGATTATCCCCCAATTCCAGCTGCTGCGCAATAAAATCCGGATGAACCCAGAGAACATATCGCTCATAAGGCTTGCCGGGATGAATATTGGGTCGATGAATATCCCGGTTATCGGTCAGCAGAATATCCCCCGGGCGCAGCTGATAGGTGCGTCCGTCAATGATGTAGGACACGTCCCCTCCAAGGAAAAAATACACCTCATAAAACTCGTGCTCATGAAAATCCACCAGAGGCGGGATAGGATCCAGATAGTGATAGCACTCGAAGTGCTTCTCCTCCATCGTCTGCCGCGTATTGAATTCACTCCTCGTCGAAATCACCAAAAAACACCTCCGAATTTTGATTATATATAAATTATATCGCAATTTTCACTGGTTTTCAAGCAGGATATGCCACGTGAACGCCGTTCGCGGTCTGCTATACTGATGTTAAGTAAAGGGGGAACGCCCACCGAAGGCCAAGGCGGTGCGGCCCATTGACCACGAAAGGAAGTAATGGATCATGAACACTTTCATCACAGAAGATTTTCTGCTCAATACCGAACCCGCCCGCACGCTGTATCACGATTTTGCCGCATCCATGCCGATTTTTGACTATCACTGCCATCTCGACCCCAAGGAGATTTACGAAAACCGTTCCTTTTCAAGCATCGGTGAGGCGTGGCTCGCCGGGGATCACTACAAATGGCGGCTGATGCGTGCCTGCGGCGTGCCCGAGCAGTACATCACCGGCAACGCTTCGTTCCGTGAAAAATTCGACCGTTTTGCCGCAATCATGCCCGAACTGGTCGGCAACCCGATTTATCACTGGTCGCATCTGGAGCTCAAACGGTTTTTCGGCATCGACACATTGCTCAGTGCGCAGACCGCGGACGAAATCTGGGAAAAGGCGAACGAAACGCTGCGCACCGCGACCGCCCGCTCGCTGATTACCGACAGCAACGTGCGTGCGCTGTGCACCACGGACGATCCGGCGGACGATCTGCAATACCACCGCCTGCTGCGGCAGGACGAGGGGTTTGACGTCAAAGTGCTGCCCACCTTCCGCCCCGACAAATCGCTCCACATCGAAAACAAGGAGTATGCCGCTTACATTGAGCGGCTCAGTGGAGCGGCAGGCATTGCAATCCGTACGCTTTCCGATTTGGGCGACGCGCTGTCCCGCCGCTGTACTTATTTTGCCACAGAAGGCTGCCGCCTGTCCGACCACTCCTTCGGCGCGCCCGACTTCACTGTCTGGGACGAAACCGCCGCCCAGACCGCAATGGAAACGGCACTTGCAGGCGCAAAACCGACCGATTACGAGGTTTCGGCCTACCAGTCCTATGTGATGAATCTGCTGGGCGAGCTGTATGTGCAGCACGGCTTTGTCATGCAGCTGCATTTGGGTGCGGAGCGCAACCTGAGCACCCGCCAGTTCGTAAACCTCGGCCCAGACGTAGGCTGCGACTCAATTGGTGACACCGTGTCCACCGCATCGCTTGCGGCGCTGCTCGACCGCCTTGCGACGCGTGACCTGCTGCCGCGCACCGTGCTGTATACCTTGAACGCCGCCGATAATGACAAGCTGATTGCCGCCGCCGGCTGCTTCCAGGACGGTACGGTCGCCGGCAAAATCCAATTCGGCTCGGCATGGTGGTTCAACGACCACTTTGAGGGCATGCTCGCACAGCTCAAGTCGCTTTCGAGCATCGGCGTGCTCAGCCGCTCCATCGGCATGCTGACCGACAGCCGCTCCTTCCTCAGCTATCCGCGCCACGAATATTTCCGCCGCATCCTGTGCCGTCTGGTCGGCGGCTGGGTGGCAGAAGGCATGGCACCCGCCGATTATGACACGCTGGGACGCATGATTCAGGGGATTTGCTTCCAAAATGCGGCCGAATATATCGGTTTGAACGGCTGATCGGCGTTTTCACTCGTTTCACAGAGTAAAGGAGGAACCATGAACATCAAACTGCGCCTGACGGCGCTTGCACTGGCGGCTTTGACCGCCCTGCCCGCACTCGGCGGCTGCGCAGCCTCCGCATCGGGCGACCGACGCATCATCCGCATCGGGCACAACCAGTCCACCAACCATCCCACGCATATCGCTCTGCTTGAGTTTGAATCCTTCATTGAAAGCAAGCTTGGCGACAAATATGACGTGCAGGTTTATCCGAGCGAGCTGCTCGGCTCACAGACCGATATGGTGCAGCTGACGCAGACCGGCGCAATCGACTTTTGCGTAGCCAGCAATTCGATTCTCGAGACTTTCTCCGAGAACTACACGCTGTTCAACATGCCGTATCTCTTCGCAAGCGCGGATGCGTACCACGCTGCGATGGACGATGAGGCCGTCACCGGTCCGATTTTCGACTCCACCAAGAAGGCGGGCTTCGAGTCGGTCACGTGGATTGACGCGGGCACGCGCAATTTCTACACCATCAACAAGCCGGTCAACACCCCTGCCGACCTGAAGGGACTCAAAATCCGCGTGCAGCAGTCGCCCACCAACATTGAAATGATGCGCCTGCTGGGCGGCTCGGCCACCCCGATGGGCTTCGGCGACGTATACACCGCGCTCCAGTCCAAAATCATCGACGGCGCGGAGAACAACGAGATGGCGCTGGTCGACAACGGCCACGGCGACGTATGCAAATACTACTCCTACGACATGCACCAGATGATTCCTGATCTGCTCATCGGCAACTGCGCGTTTCTGGACGGGCTGAGCGCCGAGGAGCGCGCCGTGTTTGACGAGGGCTTTGCGCTCATCAATCAGGTCGAGCGTAAGGAATGGGTCGCCGCAATCGAAAACGCCAAGGACAAGGCGCAGAACGAGCAGGGCGTGCAGTTCCTCTATCCAGACACCAAACCGTTCCAGGAGGCGGTCGCGCCGATGCATGACGCCATCCTCGCCAAATACCCCGACCTGCAGCCGATTTACGATTTAATTCAGGGATACAATGCCGAATATCCCTCGACAGCGTCTTAAGGGAGGTGCGCAAACATGAAGCTACGCAATTTACTGACCCGTGCGCTCAATGCGCTGGCCGGAACCAGTTTTCTGGCCATGGTCGTGCTCACCTGCTGGCAGGTGCTGACCCGTTACGTACTCAAGCAGCCCTCCTCCTGGTCGGAGGAGCTGGTTTCCTACCTGTTTGCGTGGATGGCGCTGCTCGGCGCTTCGCTGGTCACCAGTGAACGCGGACACATGAACATCCCCGTCGTGGTCGAGCGCATGAAACCCGCCGCGCAGAAGTTCTTCCTGTGTCTGGGCGAGGTCATCGCCTTCCTGTTCTCCGCCGTCATTCTGCTGTTCGGCGGCGCGCAGATCACAAGCCTTGCCATGGGTCAGATGACCTCCGGCCTGGGCGTTCCCGTGGGCGTGTTCTACATCGTGCTGCCGCTGTGCGGCGTGCTCAACATGGCCTACACCGTTTTGAACATCATCGACCTGTGCCGCGGAAAGGAGGCTGCATAACATGGCAATGCAATCTTTGCTGATTATCATCGCCGTACTGGCAATTCTGCTCATCGTCGGCGTGCCGATTTCCTACGCAATCGGTATTTCCGCACTGACCGCGATTTTGCAGACCGTACCGCTTGATGTTTCCGTGCTCACCGCCGCGCAGCGCACCTTCGTCGGCATGAGCAAATTCAGCCTGACCGCCATCCCCTTCTTCATTCTGGCGGGCAACCTGATGAATCAGGGCGGCATCGCCAAACGGCTGGTGGACTTTGTCATGGCGCTGCTCGGCAAGCTGCCCGGCGCGCTGCTTGTGACCAACGTCGGCGCAAACGCGCTGTTCGGCGCGATTTCCGGCTCGGCTTCGGCCGCGGCGGCCGCTGTCGGCAGCATGGTGGAAAAGGGCGAGGAGGAACAGGGCTACGACAAGGCGCTGTGCGCGGCCACCAACGGCTCTTCCGCTCCCTCCGGCCTGCTGATTCCCCCTTCCAACGCACTGATTACTTATTCCCTCGCCTCGGGCGGCACCTCGGTTGCGGCGCTGTTCATCGGCGGCTATATTCCCGGTATCCTGTGGGTGCTGTGCTGTCTGGTCGTCGCCGTGCTGATTGCCCGCAAAAAGGGCTACACCGGCGTTGCCGGCAAGTTTGACTGGAAGGCGCTCGGCCGTGCTACTCTGCATGCCATTCCCGCCCTGTCGCTGATTGTTGTGGTCATCGGCGGCATCGTAGCCGGTGTGTTCACCGCGACAGAAGGCTCGGCCATCGCGGTGGTATATGCGCTGATTCTTGGCATCTGTTACAAAAACATCTCACTTAAATCCTTCTGGGATACGCTGGTGGACAGCGCCAAAATGAGCGGCATGGTTGTGTTCCTCATCGGTGTGTCCAACATTCTCGGCTGGGTGATGGCCTTCACGCAGATTCCGCAGGCCGTGTCCGACGCGCTGATGGGCGTGACAAGCAACCCGGTTATCATCCTGCTGATTATGAACGTCATCCTGCTCATCGCCGGCACGTTCATGGACGTGACCCCCGCCATCCTGATTTTCACCCCACTGTTCCTGCCTATCGTGCGCAGCTTCGGTATGGATCCCATCCACTTCGGTCTGGTGCTGGTCTATAACCTGTGCATCGGCAACATCACACCGCCGGT
This sequence comes from Butyricicoccus sp. Marseille-Q5471, assembly GCF_951230135.1. Classification (GTDB taxonomy): domain Bacteria; phylum Bacillota; class Clostridia; order Oscillospirales; family Butyricicoccaceae; genus Agathobaculum. Next base: position 209,388 of record NZ_CATNVC010000004.1, read on the forward strand.
TGGCAACACGCTGTTCGTGGCAATCAAGGTAGGGCGCACATCGCTCGCCAAGGTCATGCCCTATATGCTGTTTTACTATGTTGCGATTCTGCTCGGACTGCTGCTGGTCACCTATATCCCGGCAATCAGTATGTGTTTGCCCATCGCGGCGGGACTTGCATAACCCCCTATTCCTTTACTCATTTCCTATATTTCCTCTTGAAAAAGAGCCTGCGGATTGAATCCGCAGGCTCTTTTTCTATTTTACGGTTGTTGTCTGCTCCACGTCCGGCAATGCTGATATGACATGGGCGTTTTCGTGCAGCATCCAGACCCGCCCGAAACGCACCGCGCCCTGCATCTGCCGGTTTTCGCACAACTCCTTGAGCCGTCCAACCGAAACATGGTGGGCGCGCGCAAATTCCGGTATGGTCAGATAAACGTCGGATTGCTTCTTTTTCATGCTCCAGTCCTTCTGCTCGGAAACACTTTCCACAGCGGTATATTGGATACAGACGACACGCGCAGCCCGCACAAAATCCTGCGGGCTTTTCCGAACGCGCTCATCTCTCTCCATTATGATTATATCACCATACTTCTCCCCGCCGCAAGCACAAAATCGTCACAAATTACAAATAATCGACTTGATTTTCGTCCCCATTGCGCATATCGCACAGTTTCTCAGACCCGTTTTTAGTAAAAAATCCTCCCGGCTGCCTGCGTTCCGTCTCGAGTCGCGTGGTCAGCGCGTCCAGGTTTTCCACCGTTGCACGGTCGAGAAAGTGCTCAATCTTCTCAACCTGCTCAAGCTGATTTTCGCTTTGGTTGAGCGCACACAAAAACCGCTGCAACACCCGATGGCGGTACAGCAGATAGCCGCCTGCGCGGCGCCCTTTTTCCGTCAGGCGGATGTAGCCGTATTTTTCCGCGTCGATATAAGCCGCGTCCCGCAGCTGCCCAATCATTTTAGAAGCCGACGAGGGTTTAACATGCAAATGCGCCGAAAGCTCGCTCGTACGTACCACGTCGCTCTCCTCAATCAGTCGGCAAATCATTTCCAAATAGTCCTCCATGGCCGGAGTCAGTTCGTTTTTGGCGTTGTCCTGATAACCCTTGAGCGTATAAAAGCCGTCCGCGCCCTCCATTTGATTTCCTCCCTCCCTTGCCGCATGAATCGTCACCATCCGTCCGGATGCAGAATACCATGCATTAGGAAACAAAGTTTTCCTACGCTAAATCTATTGCCGAGGAGAGAGCATTATGATAGAAACCACTTGCCTGAGCCAGCTGCAGCCGGGCCAGACCGCCATCGTACGCGAGCTGCGCGCGACCGGAAGCATGCGCCGCCGCCTGCTGGACATCGGGTTAATTGATAATACGCCCGTGGAGTGCCTTGGCCGCAGTCCCAGCGGCGACCCCTCCGCTTTTCTGATTCGCGGCGCGGTGATTGCCATCCGCTCGGAGGACTGCGCCAATATTCTGACCTGCTGAAGAAGGGAGAGGGAACATGGGTTTGACCAATGCGGCGGTCAGCATCAAGGCCGTGGACGCCGGACTGACCATCAAAAAGCAGAGTGAAACCGACCGCGTTGTTGCGCTGGCGGGCAATCCGAACGTCGGCAAGAGCACGGTGTTCAACAGCCTGACCGGCTTAAATCAGCATACCGGCAACTGGCCCGGCAAGACCGTGACCAATGCACAGGGATATTGCGCCACTGCACATCATTCGTATGTGATGGTGGATATCCCCGGTACATATTCGCTGATGGCACACTCGGCCGAGGAGGAGGTCGCGCGGAACTTTCTGTGCTTCGGCGACCCCGATGCCGTCGTCGTCGTGTGCGACGCAACCTGTCTTGAGCGCAACCTCAATCTGGTGCTGCAAACGCTCGAAATCTCCGACCGTGTCGTGGTATGCGTTAACCTGATGGACGAGGCGCGGCGCAAAAACATCCGCATCGACCTTACCGGTCTGTCCAAACAGCTTGGTGTGCCGGTCATCGGGACGATTGCGCGCCGCCGCAAAACGCTCGACGAGCTGATGCGCGGGGTCGATCACGTGATTGACGCACCGCCTGCCGGAAGGCCGCTGTGCGTGCGCTATCCCAAGGCCATCGAGGATGCGATTGCAGTGGTTGAACCGGTGGTCACGCGCCTGACCGACGGCCGGCTGCGCAGCCGATGGCTCAGCCTGCGCCTGCTCGACCGCGATCCGTCACTGCTTGCCGAAATTGACGCATATTTCGGCGAAGACCTGCTGCAAAATGAGGAGCTGATTGCCGCGCTCGACCAGGCGGGTGAATTGCTCGCCGCGCAGGACATCACCGCCGACCGGCTGAAGGATCAGATTGTGTCCTCGCTCGTGCTTGCGGCCGAGGAGGTCTGCATGGACACGGTCACACGACAGCGGGACGTATACAACAGCACCGATCAGCGCATCGACCGCGTGCTGACGAGCAAATGGGCGGGGTATCCGCTGATGCTGGCGTTGCTCGCGGTCGTATTCTGGCTGACCATCACGGGCGCGAATTATCCGTCCCAGCTGCTGGCTGACGCGCTGTTTTGGGTGCAGGAGCGGCTGACCGATGTATTCCACTATTTTGGTGCGCCCGAATGGCTGCACGGCATGCTTATTTTGGGTGTGTATCGGGTGCTCGCATGGGTCGTCTCGGTCATGCTGCCGCCGATGGCGATTTTCTTCCCGCTCTTCACCCTGCTGGAGGACGCAGGATATCTGCCGCGCGTGGCTTATAATCTGGATCAACCCTTCAAGCGCTGCCACGCCTGCGGCAAGCAGGCGCTAACCATGTGCATGGGTGAAAAGTGGATGCGCGTGCGCAATAAAACGCTCCCTGCCGCAGTCCGGTGGCAGGGAGCGTAAATGATCTGTTATCCCTCGGCAGCCGGATGGTGGCGATTGTGCCCACATCCTTGGTGCTCTGCATGTCGAGCGTGCCGCCGCTCACCTTTTTGCCGACACCGTATTTGACCGCGTTCTCTACCAACGGCTGCACCGTCAGCGCAGGAATGAGAAATTCCGTGGTCTGAATGTCATAGGCAATCATAAGGTCGTCATCAAACCGCATTTTTCCCAGCGACAGATAAATACGGCTGAATCTGACTGAGCATAATCGCAATGCAACCCTCGGTCAGCTTACTTTCCTGTTTAGCCATGCGCCGCCCCTGTTCCGTCTGCAAAAGCAGCATGTTAAATTAGAAATTAAGCCTTGAACTGAAACAAGCGGGTATCTGCACCGCACAGATACCCGCTCTTCTATTATGATTTGTTTTAAACGCACGGTATGCTGCCACCAACCGGGAGCTACACCGATAAGAGAATCATGTATCCAATTTATGCGCCGAAAAAACGCGTGTTTACATTTTCAAGATGATGTCGAATCGCCAGCTCCGCACGTCCAAAATCCTGCTCAGACAGCGCATCAAGAATGATATGATGCTCCGCACTTGCAGCAACGCTGTTTTGCATCAGTGTACCGGAAAGCGTGTGAAAACGCTTGAAAATCAAGTTGCTGCGCTCGACCAAATCAACCAGAAAGCTATTGCCGGAAAGCTGTGCAAGCATGATATGAAACAGGTAATCCTGTTCAAGAAACGCCTCGGCACCGCCCGCTTCGGCGGCGGCAACCTGCTTATCGTTGCAGGCATGCAGACGCTCAAGCTGCTTTTGTGTCAGCCCTCCGTTTTGCCCGATTAGTCGAGCGGAGAGCGGCTCAAGCTGGACGCGCACGATGCTGACATCCCGCACATCATGCTGCGTTACATCAGATACGACCAGATTTTTGCTGCGCTGTACGACGATTTCCTCAAACAGCAGCCGCTGCAATGCTGCGCGGATGGGGGTGCGGCTGATGCCAAGCTGATCTGCCAGTGTTTCCTCTGCCAAAACAGCGCCCGGAGCAAGCTCGTTGGAAATAATTGAGGCTTTGATTGCTACATAGGCGCGATCTGCAAGAGATGGCTCTTTTTTAATATTCTTGAGTGCCAAGGCGATACACCTCCCGAAAATATGTATCCAGTATACAGTATTGGAGTACTGTGCGTCAACCTTGAAACAGATATGATACGGCAAATGTAAGCAGCGGAACGGTAATGAGGGACAGAACGCTTGTGGCCAAAATAATTTGAGCGCCGTAAGCGGAATCCATACCAAGCGACGAGGTCATCAGTACGCTTGATGCAGCGGATGGACAGCCGGCGCACAGCGTTGCGGTCAGTGCCAGCGCCGCACCCTGCGTGCCCCAGTGTGCAACGCCGCACAACCACAAGAGCGCGACAAACGTCCCGGGCAGCACGGCCATGCGCAGCACAGCGGGGAAAAACACACGCGGATGCAGCAGCGCACTCGGGCGGCACTTGGCGAGGAATACGCCGGTGACCATCATCGCCAGCGGCGTGTTAAGGGAAGCGAGCGACGAAATCAAATCAGCGGCGATGTCCGGCAGCGGAAGGCGTGTGAAATACAGCAGTGCGCCTGCGATTGTACCGAGCACACCCGGATTACACACTGCTTTTTTGAGATTGATACCCTTGCGGCCGAGAAGCAGTGCGCGGCCGTGCGTCCATAAAAATATATTGAATACACCGACAAATGCGCTGCCATAAAAAACGCCTTTGTCGCCGAGCACGGCATGCACAAGCGGGAATGCCATAAAGCCACAGTTGGAATACACCGCCCCCATGCGGGCAATAGCGCGCTCCTCCACTGTCCCTTTGCGAAGCAGCAGCTGTGCCAGCAGGGCGGCCAACGCATGGAACAGCACGCCCAACACGCCGGAGAGTAACAATCCGTGTGCCATATATGCATCAAAGGGCTGATAAAAGGCGTTCAACAGCAGAGCAGGTGTGACAAAACCCAGCAAAAAACGACTCAGCCCATGTGCAACCTCATCGGTGAACCATTGAAGCCGTGCACAGGCGGCTCCGACGGCAATCATCAGCAGCATCAGAACAACTTGATGCACGGTCAGCAACGCGGTTTCCATCAGCTTCCGTAATAGGCTGCGCGCACAATCGGTGCGATGGTTTGAGCCGTCATCGGGATGGGATTTACGGCAGTTGAACCAAGCAGACTGTCCGTGATGAGCGCTTGCTCGTCGCGTAAAAAGACTTGCTCGCTGATGCCGGCATCGCGCAAACAGGTCGGAATGCTGACTGCAGTGGATAGGGCACGCACCTGTTCTACTGCATCCCCGCCCAGGGCGGCAGACAGCTGTGCGAGTTGCACCGCGACCCATGGGTTACGGCGATTGTAATCGAGCACATAAGGCAAGATTACAGCATTGGCCAGTCCATGGGCGGTGTTATACCGTGCGGAAAAGGCGTGCGAAATGCCGTGCACCATACCAAGACCGGCATTGGAAAATGCCATGCCCGCCATGCAGGAGTATTCATGCATCTTTTGACGGCTTTCGAGGTCACCCTTGTGTACAGATTGTGGCAGCGTAGCTAAAATGCCCTCAATCGCACCGCGGGCAAGTACATCGGTAAACGTGTCCTTGGCACGGTTGGTATAACACTCTATCGCATGTGTCAGCGCATCCATACCGGTCTCTGCTGCAATATGCGCAGGCAGGGAAATGCAGAGACTGCCGTCTAAAATTGCGATGTCAGGGCGGAGCGCTTCGGTTTTAATGGCGAGCTTTTGTCCGCGTTCGGGAAAGGTGATTACGGTGACATGAGTGACCTCACTCGCGGTGCCCGAGGTGGAGGGTACGGCAACAAATGCGGTGCTTTGGCGCTCCTGCGGCAACGGTGTAGAAAACACATTGCTAAAGTTGAGTTCGGGCCATTCATAGAAGAGAAGCATGGCTTTGGCCGCGTCAATGGCTGAGCCGCCGCCGAGAGCGATGACCAAATCGGGGCGGAACGCGCGCATGACGGCAAGGCCTTTTTCCACCTCGTCCTGCGTAGGGTTCGCGCCGACGCCGCTGTATACCTCAACCGTCCCGCGGGGGGCGAGCAACGCTTTAGCACGGTCAATCGCGCCGTTGCGAAACATGGATGCCCCCCCTGTTATGAGTAACGCGCGGGTAAAGGATAATTCACCGAGTGCATCGAGTGCATCTGCGCCCGTAACGAGCCGCCTGCCGGTCAGCCGTAAATTTTTCATGGAATAACCCTCCTGCATATTTTAAATTTATTTGTATACTGTATACAATTTATCTTGTGTTCAAACAGATGTCAATATTTAATTTTTAAGCTAAAACTCAGCCAAAATGCGATTTTAATAAGCAAAAAGTGCATGAAATTAAAGTTCAACACTTGAAATATGGCGGAATATCACAAAAACACGCTAGAAAAAATCGTACAATCTGTGGAGAAACCTTAAATTTCAAAAGGCGGTTGACAAGGCAGAAAATGCAGTCTATAATGTGACCATCGAGCAGAGACAAGGACGTCCGTCAAGGATTGCCTTGTCTCTTTTCTTTTATCCCGATATGACAGGAGGGAACTCATATGAAAACCAATGCACTGGCAGTCAGCCGCCGCACCAAGCGTCAGCTAGATAGTTACGGCGTATCCGGCAAAATCTATCACGCAGAGATTGATCCGCTCATTGCAGTCATCGACCTGCACAAGAGCTTCAAGAGTCTCGAGGTGCTCAAAGGAGTCGATCTGTATGTGAAAAAGGGGGATGTAGTCGTGCTGATTGGCCCATCCGGTTCAGGGAAAAGCACATTGCTACGCTGCATCAATCAGCTCGAAACCATCCAGAGCGGCGATGTACAGTTTGAGGGAAGCAGTATCGCTCGCGGCCCCGTAGACATCAACCAAATGCGGCAGCGCATTGGCATGGTGTTTCAGCATTTCAATCTGTTTCCACATCTGACGGTACTGGAAAACATCACACTCGGTCCGCGCAAGCTGCGCAAAATATCGCAGGAGCAAGCCAATGCGCTTGCCGAACAGCTGCTGACACGCGTCGGTCTGCTTGACAAGCGGGATGCGTACCCGAATCAGCTTTCCGGCGGACAAAAGCAACGCATCGCCATCGCACGGGCGTTGGCAATGGCGCCGGATGTAATGCTGTTTGATGAACCGACCTCGGCACTTGACCCTGAAATGGTCGGCGAGGTGCTCGAAGTGATGAAGGATCTTGCCAGAGAGGGCATGACGATGATTATTGTCACCCATGAGATGGGCTTTGCACGTGAGGTTGCAAACAAGGTTGTATTCATGGCAGACGGGACGATTCAGGAATCCGGCGTACCTGAAAAGCTGTTTGAACAACCAAAGAGCGAGAGACTGATTAGCTTTTTAGGTAAGGTGCTTTGAATTTTCACTTGTATACGGTATACAAGTGAACTTTGAACAGGAGGGGAGAAAATGGATATAAATGCTTGGCTGCTTGATGTCGGCGGTTTTTTGAACCGCTACTCGGCGCTTTTTATTGGAGGTATCCGCAACACGTTGATTTTGTCAATCATCTCAGGCATTTTAAGCGTGCTGGTTGGCGGTGGACTTTGCTTTCTTCGTATGAGTCGGCTGCCCCCGCTGCGGTGGTTTGCGAATATTTGGATTGAATTTGTACGCGGCACGCCTGTGTTGGTACAGATTATGATGGTTTATTACGGTCTCCCACTGCTAGGTGTGCATTTGCCCGTTCCAGCGTTTCTCGGCAACACCGGAGAGCGCGCGATGTATGGCATCCTTGCGTTGACCATCAACTCCGGCGGTTATATCTGTGAGATTATTCGTTCGGGAATTCAGTCAGTCGATGGCGGTCAAATGGAAGCTGCGCGATCGCTGGGTTTTGGCTCGGTGCGATCGATGCTGATGATTGTTATGCCGCAGGCCATCAAAAATATTCTGCCGAACTTCGGCAACGAATTTGCCAATCTGATTAAGGCCTCGTCACAGGTGATGGTCATCGGTGTGGCGGAGCTGATGTTCTCATACAACACAATCAGCGGCACCAGCGGACGTGCGTTTCTGCCGCTCGTTGTCATTGCGCTGCTGTATTTCATCATGACCTTTATCGTTGGTCTTGGTGTGCGCGGTCTGGAACGCCATTTCAAAAAGAGCGATCGCTAAAACTTGTTATCATTTCATTATGATAGAAACAAATTGTTTCACCAAAGAAGGAGGAACCTCATTATGAAAAACACAGTAAAACGCACCCTTGCCGCTTTGCTCGCGGCTGCCGGCATGGTAACCGCGCTGTCTGCCTGCGGCAGCCAGCCCCCCGCTGAAACCGATACGGCCTCTACCGGGGGCGATGCCGCGTCTGCGGAAAGCGAGCTTGGACCCGTGCTCACGCGTATTAAGGAGAGCGGGAAAATGGTTGTGGCGACCGCATCCGGCTATATGCCTTATGAATTCGTAGACATTTCCAGCGCAGATCAGCAGGTTATCGGTGTAGACATGGCAATGGGCGATAAAATTGCCGAAAAGCTTTCGGAAAAGCTGGGTGTATCTGTTGAAAAGCAGGTAGAGGATACCACGTTCACCGCCAATCTTGCTGCGGTGGCGGCTGATCAGGTTGATATTATGATCGCTGGCATGTCGCCTACTGAAGAGCGCCGAAAGACCATGGACTTCTCCGATGTCTATTTGAAAGCGGAGCAGAGTTTGCTCATCCGCAAGGAGGATGCCGACAAATACAAGGAGCTGAGCGACTTTGCAGGTAAAACCATCGCGGTGCAGAAGACAACCACACAGGAAAAAATTGCGCAGGATCTGATGACCGATTCGACCGTTACCTCGCTTGAGAAAATTCCGGTCTGTGTGCTCGAACTCACAACCGGCAAGGCGGATGCTGTCGTCATTGAAAACACGGTTGCACAGCCGTATCTCATTGCAAACTCGGATCTTGTGCTGGCAGATGTGTCCTTTCCCGAGGATCGCCTTTATAAAAATACTGCCATCGCGGTACCTAAGGGCAATGAGGATTTTCTTGCAATCATCAATGAAGTAATCAAGGAATCGCAGGACGCGGGTCTGATTGATCAGTGGATTGCTCAGTACAGTGAAATCTGTGCGGAAAACAACAAGGCAGGCTAATACAGGTGCGAGAGAAGGGCTTCCCGCAGGGGAAGCCCTCTTTCACAATATATATTGTATACCGTATACATAGAAAGGGGTGACATCCGGTGACAATGTTTGAAGAGATGCGCGAACTGACAAAAAAACTGGTGGCAGTGCCCAGTGTGAACGGCACAGCGGGTGAGCACGATATTGCAGATGTGATTGAGGCGTATCTACGAGACATTCCGTACTTTCGTACACATCCGGAGCTGGTGATAACGCAGCCGCTGAAGGAAGATTCGCTTGGCCGCCGCAACGTACTGGCGCTTTTGAAGGGCGGGGATGGAAAACAGGCCGATACTATTCTGCTGCACGGCCATATTGACACGGTTGATGTAGATGATTACGGAAAATACAAGCCGTTCGCCTTTGATTGCGACAAGCTGGCTGAGGCGCTGCAAGCTGCAGAGCTTCCCGCTGACGCACGGCGCGACTTGGAGTCAGGCGATTATCTGTTCGGTCGCGGTGCATGCGATATGAAAGGCGGGGACGCAGTATTTCTCGTGCTGGCAAAGCATCTGGCTGACAAAGCGGAACAACTTCACGGCAACCTGCTGTTATCCTTTAACCCGGTTGAAGAAACGCTTCATCAGGGCATTATTGAGGAGCTGCCGCTGCTGAAAAAGTTGAAAAAAGAGCAGCATCTGACGTTTCGCTTGGCCATCAACAATGATTTTATCTGTCCGATGTATGCAGGTGACACAACACGCTATGTTTATACCGGTGCGGTTGGCAAGCTTCTACCCATGTTTTACATTATCGGCAGAGAGACCCATGTTGCGCAGTGCTTCGAGGGCTTTTCACCCGATTTGACTGCCGCCGAGCTGACCCGTATCATTGACCGCAATCCCGCATTTTGTGATGGGTACAACGATGAATACACGCTGCCGCCGACGGTGCTGAAAATGCAGGATCTCAAGCCGCACTATAACGTGCAAACGCCGCACACGGCCTGCTGTTATTTTAATTATTTCGTGCACAACAAGCAGCTCACCGAGATTATGACTATGCTCACCGAAGCCGCGCGGCAGGCGCTCGACAATGTTTCCCATGCAGCAGACGAGCGCTATCAGGAATACTGTCGGCTATCCGGAATGCAGTATTCCTCTCTGCTTGAGCAGACGCAGGTACTCAGCTATCAGCAGTTGTATACCCGTGCAAAGGCTGTGTATGAAGGCGAGTTGGATGCCCTTGTCAACGGTGTGACCGCGGACTCGGTCGCAGCCGGGGACGATATGCGCCTTACTTCACTCCGAATCGTACAGAGCCTAAGCGAACAGTGCGGAATCAAAACACCGACCGTTGTCGTGTTTTTTGCAACACCGTTTTGTCCGCACAACACCCTGAAGCGGGAATCCGCAGACGAAGCGCAGGTGTTTGATGAGATCGCACGCATTGCCGCTGATTTTGCTGATGAGAGCGGTGAAACGATGAAGCTGCAGCAGTTTTTCCCATCCCTCACCGATTCGAGCTATCTCAAAATTGACGATGACGCCGAATCTATCACAATGCTTCAGCAGAACTTTCCGGGTTATAAAACGCTCTATCCTGTACCGCTTGAAACAGCCAAAGCGCTGAACATTCCTGCAGTCAACTACGGGGTATGGGGCAAGGACTGCCACAAATGGACCGAGCGCATCAACATGCCGTATTCATTCGGCAAGCTACCGGACTTCATTTTAAAAACCATTGATTTTTACTTGGGAGGACATTGATATGCCTACTTTACGGGAACGTTCTGCGGCGGTGATGCCGCCGATGGCGCTGCACAATCTGCCGTTCGGGATCGACCATGCGCAGGGCAGCTATCTTTATACCGATGACGGCCGCAAAATTCTCGATTTTGGCAGCGGTATTGCAGTCAATAACCTTGGTCATAATGCACCGACTGTGGTTGCGGCCGCAAAAGCACAGCTCGACAAAATGGTGCACTGCTGCCACAACCTGTTCCACTATGAAGTGGAGACTGCGCTCGCCGAGCGTATCGCAGGCCTGATGGGCAGCGGCTATAAGGTGTATTTTTCAAACTCCGGCGCGGAAGCGGTCGAGGGTGCGGTCAAGCTTGCCAAGCGAGCAACCGAGCGCCCTGCGGTTATCGCGTTCAAGGGCTCGTTCCACGGCCGCACGCTGCTGTGCACCTCGCTGACCGCGTCCAACTCTGCCTATCGCAAGCACTATGAGGGACTTGTCCCCTCCATCTATTTTGCGGAATATCCCAAGTTGTTTGGCACGCCCTATCCGATGGCGGATGGCACATGCCCCAAGCAGTATTTCACGCAGTTTGACGACCTGTTTAAAAAGCTAGTTGACCCTTACACGGTCGCGGCCATTGTGATGGAACCGGTGCAGGGCGAAGGAGGATATGTAGTTCCGCCACGCGAGTGGGTGCAGTATGTACGCGATATTTGTGACAAATACGGTATCATGTTGGTGTTTGACGAGGTGCAGACCGGCTTTGGACGCACAGGAAACATGTTTGCTTGGCAGACACACGGCGTGAAGCCGGATATTATGGCCTGCGCAAAGGGCATTGCCAATGGTCTGCCGCTCTCGGCGGTTGTCGGTAAGGCAGAGGTGATGGATCGATGGACGGCGGGTGCTCATGGCGGCACGTTCGGCGCAAATCCGGTGTCCTGTGCGGCGGCGCTCGCGACCATTGATATGCTTGAGGGCGGCGCGATAGAGAACGGCCGCCATATGGGTGAGTATTTTATGAAAGGCTTGCAGGCGATTACGGCAAAATATGATGCCGTCGGCGACCTGCGCGGGCTGGGGCTGATGATTGGCATGGAATTGGTGTATCCGGATGGCTCGCCCAATCGGGATCTGACCGCACAAATCACTGCGAAAGCGCTTGAACGGGATTTGTTCTTGCTTTCCTGTGGTTGTGATAAGAACGTTGTGCGTTTTATCGCACCGCTGACCGTCTCGCAGGAGGAGATTGACCATGCGCTCTCTATCCTCAGGGAAGTATTTGCCGAAGCAATCGAAGAATAAAGGAGGACGGCTGTGAAAATCGTCATTTCCGATTATCCGGATGTGTTGGGACGCGCACTGGAAAAGGAATTTGCTTATTTACGTGAGGGCATTCCGGATGCTGAGATTATTGTACATCCCTATGTCGAGCCGGAGGCGTTTTACGAGGTCATGCAGGGAGCACAGGGACTGCTGACCGCGTTTATTCCGCTCGGCAAAGCGGCACTTGACCGCCTGCCTGATTTGCGGGCAGTCTCCATTAACGCAACCGGCTATAATTTTGTTGATCTGGCCGAAACACAGCGGCGCGATATTCCGGTGTGTGCCATTGGAGAATACTGCACACAAGAGGTTGCTGACCATACTATCGCGTTGCTGCTCGCACTTGACCGCAATTTCAAGCACTACATGGCCGATATGGACGTGCACTGCCGCTGGCAATACTATTCCGCGCCGCCCCCAATGGGACTTTCGGGCAGCACGCTCGGCCTGTTCGGCTTCGGCAAAATTGGTAGGGCAGTCGCGCAGCGGGCGCGTAGCTTCGGCATGGCGGTGCTCGCCGTTGATCCCTCTGCCAACTCGGCAGACGCGGCATCCGTCGGCGTGCGGCTGACCAATATGGATACTCTGCTTGCCCTGTCCGACGTTGTGAGCAATCATATGAATCTTACTGCGGAAAACACAGGCTTTTTCGACTATTCCCGCTTCGGGAAAATGAAAAAGTGTCCAATTTTCCTGAATGTAGCGCGTGGCGGCAGTGTGGTTGAGAAGGATCTTGTCCGTGCACTGGATGAGGGCTTGGTGCGTGCAGCCGGTCTGGATGTGCTCGAGGCAGAAAAACCCGATTTGGCACATTGCGCACTGACCGGACGCGAAAATGTAATTCTGACACCGCATGCGGCTTTTTACAGTGTGCAGTCCATGGAGGCGCTGCAACGGATTAGCTGCAAAAACTTGACCAACTGTCTGACAAACCGCCGCGGCGAAGCATTCAGGATTGTAAACAGTGTAAAATAACTTAACCCTCTGCAGTTTGCAAATCCGGCTCTAGCTCGCCCACTGCTTCTCCCGTTTTAGCATTCGCTTTTCCCCCAGAATGTGCATAGGTGAAAAGTGGATGCGCGTGCGCAATAAAACGCTCCCTGCCGCAGTCCGGTGGCAGGGAGCGTAAATTATCTGTTATCCTTCGGCAGCCGGATGGGGGCGATTGTGCCCACATCCTTGGTGCTCTGCATGTCGAGCGTGCCGCCGCTCATGGCTGCCAAACGTGCGCGCACGTTGTCGATGCCGATGTGCGTGCGCCGGCCGTCGTACTGTGTGGCGGTCAGATCATATCCTACACCGTCGTCCGCCACGATGATTTCAAAGCAATCTGCGGCTTCCTTCGCCGAAATCGTTACCGTGCCGCCGCCCACCTTTTTGCCGACACCGTATTTGACCGCGTTCTCTACCAACGGCTGCACCGTCAGCGCAGGAATAAGAAATTCCGTGGTGTGAATGTCATAGGCAATCATCAGGTCGTCATCAAACCGCATTTTTTCCAGCGACAGATAAATGCGGACATGTTCAAGCTCCCGCTCGAAGGACACCGGCGCGGTGCGCTTGAGCGAATCCAGATTGCCCCGCAGATAGGTGGCAAAATCGTCAATGGCCGCCTGCGCCTGCGCCGGGTTCTTTTCGCACAGATAGTAAATCGAATTGAGCGAATTATACAGAAAATGCGGCTGAATCTGACTGAGCATAATCGCAATGCGGCTCTCGGTCAGCTTACTTTCCTGTTCGGCCATGCGCCGTCCCTGCTCCGCCTGCAAAAACAGGAAAATGACCACCAGCGAAAATGTGTTCACCAAGTTCAGCAGTGCCAGTCCGTAAACGAATATCTGCACCCCCATTGCAAGAATCGGCAGCAGGATATACAGCCACAGCGCCGTTCTCTCCTGCGTCTCAATGGCGCTGCGATAGCGCACGAGCATCCAGGCGCAAAGTGCCATGCCGATCAGTCCCGTCACATGGGAGACCCAGAACAGGCTTGCGCGGTGATAGACATTCTGAGCATCAATCGTGTAAACAAGGGGGAAAAACTGCGTGAGCACTACGAGCAGCAACGAAATCGCACATAGAATACGGCAGACGGCGAGCGGCCGGGAGGATACCTTGGTGTTTCGCCCCAGCGATACGGTCAGGTAATGTGCAAACGTTGCAAACAGCAGATATCCGCAGGAAAAAGCAACCAGGTTGGAGATTCGCACGCCCCACCAGCAAACCCACCCCGGATGTCCCCGAAAGAACAGTGCCATCACGTCAAAAAGCAAGCTGCCGGCATTGAATGCCAACATACGCAGATACAAGCGATCACATAAGTCATGCGGGCGCTTGCTTACAATCAGGCACACCGCGACGATGATGGACATGATGCAGCCCCAGATTTCCAATGACGCATTGATATAATTGATAACGCTCATGCCATCCCTCTCAATTATCCACAGTTTCCTGTGTTTCTGTGGATAATTGTAGCACAAATGGTCGAACGCTGTCTACTGTCTGCGCAACCCCTCACGTTTCGCCGTCCTGCAGGTTTTGGCTGACTTCGTACCGATAGTCCCGCTCGATTAAATTTTCAATCAGCTGCAGCAGCTGCGCCTTGGCGCTCGCCGGGAGCGGGCGCAGCTCGGACGGTGCATCGTCACACGCACGGTTCATGCAGATTCCCTCCTCCTCACACAGAATAGAAAACAGGTTCGCTCACCGGCGAGCCTTTTTCTTATACCATATGGGCGCAGACCGCTTAAAATGCAGGAAAACAGCTTGCAAAGTGTCCTTTGCTGTGCTATGCTGACCTTGCATCCTGATACCGAAAACAGGCTTTGAGGTAAAAGGTTCGGCATATCGTTTCATAGGGAACGTTCTATTCAGCCGCACCGGAGGTATCAGCCGATGCGGCTGTTTTTTATGTTTTTATAGGAGGAAGGTCAATGGAAACCAGAATCGCCGTCATTGGCATCGTGGTGGAGGAAGAGGAATCGGTCGAGCTGCTCAACGGCATCCTGCACGAGTACCGCGACTATATCATCGGTCGCATGGGAATCCCCTACCGCCAGAAACAGCTGAGCGTCATCAGCATCGCAATCGACGCGCCGCAGGACATCATCTCGGCGCTTTCCGGCAAAGTCGGCAAGCTGCGGGGCGTGAGCTCCAAAACCGCGTATTCCGGGGTCAAGTCATGACGAGTCCGCTTTCCCTTGCGGAAAAGCTGGCGCGGACGCACGACCTGTCGGGCAGTGAACTTCACACGCTGATTGCCGACCGAACCGACGAAACCCGCGCTTATTTGCAGCAGCAGGCGGGGGCCGTGCGCGAGCAGATCTACGGCAGCCGCGTTTTCATCCGCGGCCTGATTGAATTCACCAACTACTGCAAAAACAACTGCTATTACTGCGGCATCCGGCGCGGCAACGACAAGGCCGAACGCTATCGGCTGACCGAGGACGACATTCTCGCCTGCTGCGCCGAGGGGCACGCGCTCGGCTTCCGCACCTTCGTGCTGCAGGGCGGCGAGGATCCCTTCTTTACTGATGAAAAGCTGGTCAGCATTGTCCGCGCGATTCGGCAGGGCTATCCCGACAGCGCGATTACGCTCTCGCTGGGCGAGCACAGCGAGCAAAGCTACCGCGCACTGTTTGAGGCAGGCGCTGACCGCTATCTGCTGCGCCACGAAACTGCGACCAAGGCGCATTATGCCCGTCTGCATCCGCCGGAAATGGATTTTGACCGCCGCATGACGTGCCTAGAGCAGCTCAAGGCCATCGGCTATCAGGTCGGCTGCGGGTTTATGATCGGCTCGCCCGGGCAGACGGTCGACGATTTGGTGCGGGATTTGCGCTTTATCAAAACCTTTCGGCCGCACATGGTGGGCATCGGGCCGTTTCTTTCGCATCAGGACACACCCTTCCGCGATCAGCCCAACGGCACGGCCGAGCTGACGCTTTACCTGTTGTCCATCCTCCGTCTGCTGCTGCCCGAGGTGCTGCTGCCCGCCACCACGGCGCTCGGCACGGCTGCGGGCGACGGACGCGAGCGCGGCATTCTCGCCGGGGCGAATGTCGTTATGCCCAACCTGTCCCCGGTGTCCGTCCGCAAAAAATACCTGCTATATGATAAGAAAATCTGCACGGGAGAGGAATCCGCGCAGTGCATCGGCTGTTTGACTCGGCGCATGGCCTCGGTTGGCTGCACGCTTGCGGTCGACCGAGGGGACAGCCTGCTCCACTGAACTGACGGGAAAGCAATGCTGACCCACAAGAAAGGATACGAAAATGATGTACAACCCCAAATCACTCAAAGCGTCCGAATTCATCAGCCATGAGGAGATTCTCGAAACCCTTGCCTATGCCGAGGCGCACAAAAACGACCTGCCGCTGATTGACAGCATCATCGAAAAGGCAAAGCTGTGCAAGGGTCTGACCCACCGCGAGGCCTCCGTTCTGCTGGTCTGCGAGGACGACGAGCGGCTCGCACGCATTTATCAGCTCGCGGAAGACATGAAAAAGCAGTTTTACGGCAACCGCATCGTCATGTTTGCACCGCTTTATCTGTCCAATTACTGCGTCAACGGCTGCACCTACTGCCCCTATCACGCGAAAAACAAGCACATCGTGCGCAAAAAGCTGACGCAGGAGGAGGTTGCCCGCGAGGTCATCGCCCTGCAGGACATGGGACACAAGCGGCTGGCCATCGAAGCGGGCGAGGATCCGATCAACAACCCGATTGAATACATCCTCGACTGCATCAAAACCATTTACTCCATTCAGCACAAAAACGGCGCGATTCGCCGTGTCAACGTCAATATTGCGGCGACTACGGTCGAAAACTACCGCAAGCTCAAGGACGCGGGCATCGGCACGTACATCCTCTTTCAGGAAACCTATCACAAGGACAGCTACGAAACCCTGCACCCGACCGGCCCCAAGCACAACTACGCCTACCACACCGAGGCGATGGATCGCGCCATGGAGGGCGGCATCGACGACGTTGGCATCGGCGTGCTGTTCGGTCTGGAGCTTTACAAATACGAATTTGCCGGTCTGCTGATGCACGCCGAGCATCTGGAGGCCGTGCACGGCGTCGGCCCGCACACCATCAGCGTGCCGCGCATCAAGCACGCGGACGATATTGACCCGAACGCATTCGACAACAGCATCAGTGACGAGATTTTCGCCCGCCTGTGCGCGCTCATCCGCCTTGCCGTGCCCTATACCGGCATGATTATCTCGACCCGCGAGAGCCAGCAGGTGCGCGAAAAGGTGCTCCGTCTGGGCGTGTCGCAGCTCAGCGGCGGCTCGCGCACCTCGGTCGGCGGCTACGAAGAGGCCGAGCGCCCGACCGACACCGAGCAGTTTGACGTATCCGATCAGCGCACGCTTGACGAGGTGGTGCACTGGCTGATGGATTTGGGCTACATCCCCTCCTTCTGCACCGCGTGCTACCGCGAAGGCCGCACCGGCGACCGCTTTATGAGCCTGTGCAAGAGCGGGCAGATTCAAAATTGCTGCCACCCCAATGCGCTGATGACGCTCAAGGAGTATCTGATGGATTACGCCTCCGAGGAGACGCGCGCGATCGGCGAAGCGCTCATCGAGGCCGAGCTTGCAAACATCCCGCACGAGAATGTGCGTGCCATCTGCGCCGACCATCTGGACAAAATCGCGCAGGGCATCCGCGATTTCCGCTTCTGAGCAGGGAGGATTGTATGGGACTGAACGAAACACCCTCGGCCGAGCGCGTGCACATCGGCTTTTTCGGGCGGCGCAACGCGGGCAAATCCAGCGTGGTCAACGCGATTACCGGACAGGAAATGAGCGTTGTGTCCGAAATCAAGGGCACGACGACTGATCCGGTGATGAAGGCGATGGAGCTGCTGCCGATGGGGCCGGTGGTCATCATCGACACGCCCGGCTTTGATGACGAAGGCGCGCTCGGCGAAAAGCGTGTGCGCCGCACCAAACAGATACTCAACCGTGCAGACTGCGCGGTGCTGATTGTCGACGCGGCGGTGGGCAAAACCGCGGCAGACGACGCGCTGCTCGCGCTGTTTCGGCAAAAGCAGCTGCCCTATGTGATTGCTTACAACAAATGTGACCTTGTCCCGCCGCGTACGGCGAAGGCCGACGCGATCGCGGTCAGCGCCCGCACCGGCGCGGGCATCCAGGAGCTGAAGGAGCGCATCGCCCGTCTGGTCAGCACCGACGCGCCACATCAGCGGCTGGTCGGCGATTTGATTCGTCCGCAGGATGTGGTCGTGCTCGTCGTACCAATTGACGCATCCGCGCCCAAGGGTCGGTTGATTTTGCCGCAGCAGCAGGCCATCCGCGACATTTTAGAGGCGGGCGCGATTTCCGTTGTCGCGCAGGACGGCGACCTCACCGCGGCGCTCGGCCGTCTTGCCGCGCCGCCCGCGCTCGTCATCACCGACAGTCAGGCCTTTGCGCGCGTCAGCCGTGACACGCCCGAAACCGTACCGCTGACCTCCTTTTCCATCCTGATGGCGCGGTATAAAGGATTTTTAGAGCCTGCGGTGCGCGGCGCGGCGACAATCGACCTGCTGCAGGACGGCGACCGCATCCTGATTTCCGAGGGCTGCACGCACCACCGCCAGTGCGAGGACATCGGAACGGTCAAGCTGCCAAACTGGCTGCGGCAGCGCACCGGTAAAGATTTGCACATCGAAACCAGCTCCGGCCGCGAATTTCCGGAGGATTTATCGCCCTATCGGCTGATTATCCACTGCGGCGGCTGTATGCTGAACGAACGCGAAATGCGGTTTCGGCAGAGCTGCGCAGCCGACGCGGGCATGCCCTTCACCAATTACGGCACGGCAATCGCCCATCTGCACGGCGTGCTAAAACGCAGTCTCAGCATCTTCCCTGCCCTTGCCGATTTGCTGCCTTGAGGCGCTCGCCTGCATATGACGAAATTGATATATGAACAAAAATAATAGGAATAAGCAATAATCCATAATAAAGTTGACAAATTACCAATGAAATACTAAGATAAATAAAGGAAAAGCAAAGGCCGCTTTCAACAGCAGCCTTTGCTTTTCCTTTTGTCTTCCATATTTAGTTAGCCTCTTCCGGCTGCATCAGCGACCGGAAGAAGGCTTCAACAAATCGGCAGAAGGTTTGTGTGACCGGCGAACGCGCACCGTTCGGCGTGGATAAATACACCTTTCGGTGCAGCGCATGCCCTTCGATGCGGCGCAGACACAACGCCTGGCTTTCGATTTTCCACGTACGCGCGGGGAAAAACGCAAAACCCATGTTCTCCTCAACAAGCGAGGTCAGCGTTTGCTGAGAATCGCAAACGAGACTGACATTCGAGAGAAGGCCGAGCTCATCGCAATAGTTATGGGTCAGCTCTCCGAGAATATTATTCTTCGTGAGCAGTAAAAACGATTGCTTCCGCAGCTGCTCCAGCGTGATTTGCTGTGCCTGTGCCAGCGGATGATCATGGTTCATGCCAAGCAGGCATTCTTCGTCCAGCAGGCAGACGCTGTTCAGCTTTGCGGCAAGCTCCGGCCATGCGTGAATCATCACGTCACAGTTTTCAGGGAACACATCCGGCCGATTGGCTTTGCACAGCGAAAGCTGAATGCTCGGATGCTGCTCGCCAAAGCGGGCAATCATGCTCGGAAACATGTTGGTTGAGTTGAACATCGCAATGCGCAGCGTTTCATTCGTACTGCTTTTCAGCTCCTCGAGCGCCTGATTGAACAGCAGCCGGGCATGCGTGCACGCAGCACCAACGGCGGTAGCTATCTTTTCGTTGAGCTGCCTGCGCTGTCGGTAGAAATCGGCGATTTTACCAAGATTCTGCGCGTACTGGCGAACGTTACGGTAACGCCGGGCACCGAATTCGGGCCTCAGTTTACAAACAGCTTCCGCATCAACTTCTCGCAGGATCACAAAAAGGCCGTCGCTGCCATGGAGCGTCTGATTGACGTCATGAACCGCTATCGCAAATAACGCGCATGTCTTGCTGAATGGTTACTGCAGTGCAGCCGCGCTGCCGTAGCCATTTTGTGCGTTCCCTCTTTAAAATTGCAAACAAGGAATAAGGAAGAGTCATATGGCTGACAGGATAAAACGCATCCCCCCAATCGGATGCCGCATTTTGAAATCCGCTGTATCGGTGTTTTTGTGTTTTTTGGTCGATTTGGTACGGCGCGGCACTCCGTTCTATTCCGCGCTGGCCGCCTTGCAGTGCATGCAGCCCTACAAGGACAGCACCAGAAAAATCGCAATGCAGCGCCTATTGGGCACAGCGGTGGGTGCGGTATACGGATTTATCGTCATTGTGCTGCAAATGAAGGTTTTAGCGCCGTACGGCCTGGATGGGGTCTGGCGCTATGCGCTCGTCGCGCTGTTTGTTGTGATTGTGCTCTATACCACGGTGCTGCTGCACAAGAAAAATGCATCCTATTTTTCATGTGTGGTGTTTTTGAGCATCACCATGATTCATATGAGCGATGCAAACCCGTATCTGTTTGTGCTCAACCGCGTGGCCGATACCCTGATTGGTGTTGCGATCGGTATGGTGGTCAATCAGGCGCATTTGCCGCGCCGGCTGAAAAAAGATGTGCTGTACGTATCCGAGCTGGACAATGTGCTGCTCAGCGATGTCGATCAGCTGTCGGGGTACAGCAAGGTGGAGCTCAATCGCTTGATTGACGACGGCATTCAGTTCACAATTATGACCATGCGCACGCCCGCCTCCTTTCTGGAAGCGGCACAGGAGATTCAACTCAAGCTGCCCATCATATTAATGAACGGCGCCGTGCTCTACGACATTCAAAACAACCGATACATCCATAAAATCGAGATTCCTCACCAAGAAGCCTGTGAAATCAAGGCGTTTTTCAGCGAAAGAGGCCACAATTGCTTCATGACCGTCATTGCAGAAAACACGGTGATGATTTTGTACCAGCAGCTGCACAACGCAGGTGAAATTGCGGTGTACGAAAAGCTGCGCAAATCGCCGTATCGCAACTACATGCACAAACCGCTGAGTGAACATGAGGATGTGGCCTATTTCATGGTGGTGGACGAAAAGTCTCGCATCGACGCGCTGTACGAGGAGATGGAAGGCAGCCCCTTCGGGCAGCGTTTCCAGATTATTCACTATGATTCGGTGGAATACCCGCACTTTGCATATCTCAAGGTGTACAGCCGGCAAGCGACCAAGCAAAACATGCTAACCTATTTAAAAACCATGCTTGGCGTTGAAAACGCCTGCACCATCGGCTCGGTTCCGGGCGAATACGACATCGTCTCTGACAAAAAGCATAGCGGCAACGATGTCATCCGTCTGCTCAAAGCAGAGTGCGCGCCGACAGCTTGGAACGCCCGCCGCAAAGCATAACCCTGCAGTCGGGCGGCAAAAGAAGCGCAAAACAAAGCCGGACAGCACCCGCTGTCCGGCTTTAATACACAATATCGGTCTCATACGCCTCGGGAAGGAAGCGAAAGGTGATGGAGAGGTGCTGTTTTCTGCACTTCCCGCTCTCTGTTTGCACATATGTACCCTGTCCAACCTCGATGCGCGCAATCAGTTCAAACAGCAAGCTCGGCGTGAGCGTCTGAATGTCCGCATAACGCGCGATGATTCGATGCAGATGCGCCTGCCGCCGGCGCAGCACCGATTCAAATGCGGCATCCTCCGGCGCTCCAAGCGCTTCGATTTGTGCCTTGAGGGACGCGGTCTTGCGCTCCTGCTGCTCAAGCAGCGGGTAAAAGTTGGTTTCGCTAATTTTCCCCTCGAGCCGATCCTCATACAGCCGGCCAATCAAACGACCGACTTGCTCCAGTTCCTTTTGCAGCGTATCACGCCGTGTCTGCTGCTGCGCGGTCTGTTCGTCGAGATGCAGCCGCTCATGCAAGCGCTGAAACATCGCATCGCATTCCGCAGGGGTCAGCGAAACATAGCACCGAATCGCGGCCAGCACCTGCGCATACAGCACCTCATAGGGGATAAAGTGGTTGGTGCATGCCGTGCTGCCGCGTAATTTATAGGCTCCGCATGCGAGATTCGCCGCGGAGTCTTTTTTGCGTGTGCCGACGGTTGACATGCTCTTGCCGCAGTCCGCGCAGAAGGCCAGACCCGAAAACAGGTTGCAAAACCCCTTGCCCCGCTCGATGCGGCGGCTGGAAATCTGCCGCTGCACCGCGTCAAACTGCTGCTCGGTGACAAGTGGCGTGTGCTGATTTCGCACCAAAACCCATTGCTCCGGCGGGGTTTCCACCGTTTTGGAGGACTTAAAGCTGAGTTTTTTGGTCTTTCCCTGCGCGATATGCCCAAGATAAACCACATCCTTTAAAATGCGCGTGACCCCACTCGACGTCCACTCTTTATATTTGGAATATTTATCGGGTTTTAAATGCAGATTCTTTGCACAGCGATACCTCGACGGCGGCAGCACGCCGCGTCCGTTGAGCAACCGCGCCAAATCGGCAGGCTGCGTGCCCGCTGCGGCACAGGTGAAGAGCTCGCGGACAATCGCAGCCGAGTCTTGATCGGGAATCAGGTGGTTTTTGTCATCCGGATCTTTTTGGTAGCCATAAGGGGCAAAATTGCCGATAAACTGACCGTCCCGCATCTTGGCGTGCAGCGCGCTTCGGATTTTGCGGCTGGTGTCCCGCGCATACAGCTCGTTGACGACATTGCGAAACGGCGCCATATCGGAATCATCGCGCGCGGTATCGACCCCATCGTTGACCGCGATGAAGCGCACGCCCTTTTCCGGGAAAATCAGCTCCAGATAGCGCCCTGTCTCAATGTAATCGCGGCCCAGACGGGACAAATCCTTGACCAGAATCAAATTAATCTTCCCGGCATCCACATCCCGCAGCATGCGCTGAAAATCGGGACGGGAAAAGTTCGTGCCGGAGTAGCCGTCATCAACGTATTCAGCGACAATCGCAAAGCCGTGCTGCCCGGCATAATCCGTCAGCAGCTTGCGCTGGTTGCCGATGCTTTCGCTCTCGCCGCTGTTTTCGTCGTCGCGGCTCAGCCGCAGATAGAGCGCCGCACGACAGGCAGCATGTTGTTCCGCCATGCGGCGCACCTCCTTCTTTCACTGCTAATATTAGCCCGCTCGATACATCATGGGCTCCGCGGTTTCCATTTGAAATTCCCGCAGGATGATTCTTTCGAGCACCGCCAGCAGCTCCTCTCGCTTGGTCTGTGCCATTTCCTGTTTCACTTTGCATCCTCCTCTCACTACTGCGTCCAGAATATCGCGCCATTATATCTCCTGCGCCGCTCAGATGACCGCCTTTTACGTATGTCTCCCCCCCCTGCGCATCATTTACGAACCTCCGCTTGTCTGTGTAGTTGGTCACGGTTCAGCGGAACAAATCGCCCGATTCCCGGAAGCTTTGCCTTTGCTGTGTGATTCTCCCTGCCAACCTCAACCAACCCATTTTCACGCAACAGCGTTCCGACAGCCTGTTCAGTCCAAGCGCGACCACTTAGTGCAGTCAACAACTGGCTGAGGCTAGTGAGCCGTAAGTAAATTTGTCCTTTCTTGCGGTCAACGAAACCATCAAATTTATCCGAATCGCATTCAAGCTTACTTCTGTTTTTTGCAATGCGCATTGAGTCATTTTCAATCGAATCGATAATGATTTTTGAGATATTTGTCACATTTCTCAAGTTGTATTCATGTACGAGCCCATTATTTACACCTAGAGAATGTTCAAGAGCCGCCTTCAGCTGACTACACCATTCCTCCAGATCGTCCGTGCCAATGGCTCCGATCTCATAAGCGAATTCCAGCAGAATCTGGAACGCACAAGATAACTCCGCAAGGTGTTGCTGCTGGCGTGGTGCGGAGTCGGTTCCTTTATCAGCTCGAAACGGTCCTAAAGCATCACCAATTTTTTTGCGACATGCCTCGTAATTTTCTGATACGTACTGCAAAAAGCGCGATATTACAGCACAAGTCACAGTATGATCGTCCTCTTCCCTGCCATACATCTGATGGTCCACATCAATGATTACGCAACGCGTCAGGTCACTTGATGCAGACAATGGAAATTCGCCGGTAATAATCACACCCGCGTCGCATCGTATACTGCGCTGTCCACCGCCCGGGAGCTTGCGCAGCTCAGGAATGCGGTCTGAAACAAAACGCAGCGTGTATGCGGCAACTTCCGTTGATATGCGCTTGGTCTCGGATCCTGAACTAGTGCAGACATCATCAATCAGCACCGGCATGTCTCGATACCCCGCGGTAAAATCGCGTACAGCCGGCTTGCTGCCAAGCGCGCGTGATGCTGGCGCAGGTATATTGTTCGAAATATCGGTCATTGGCAGCGCAAAGTCATTAACCGCTGTCGTCTTTCCAGACCCTTGGATACCCGTGAGATATAAAACAAACCGCAGCGGATAACCTTCTTGCTCGAAAACAGAAGCCATTAGCGCGCGAATCATCTGCGCTGACAGCGGAATCAGAACAGCAGGGTCGCGCCTTATCTTTCTAAAATATTTCTCAAGAAGTTGATTGTTGGTAATCTCCGGAAAATTGTCCGTAATTTTTAGTTGCGGTAAAGTGTGCGCCAGCACATAGTCCACATCCCCGGTCTCTCCTACAATATGCTGCCCAACGACAAAAATGTATTTGTCATTCGGAAGCTGTTGCCATCCAGTACGACACAGGAGATGCGCGCATTTCCCCTGTCGAAGCTTCTCCGAAATCAGCCCCTTGAGCATTGCCTGAATACGAATGTCCGTTGCCTTGCTCTCCTCATCTAGAGCAACATAGCGCGGATCCACCTTCCCCACCCGAAATCGGTCGATTTCTGCGACCGGATAGGGTGGCAACATGTGCTGCTTTTCATCCTGCGTGATAAGTACTGAAAATTCCATTTGCTCCTTATCATCTGTACACCGAGATACGTAAACATCGTCAATGTGCGCGTTGAGAATCAGTCCTTTTGCATCTCTAGTTTTATTATCCATCCAAATCACCCCGTTCTTTCAGGTATACAAATCCGTCTTTGCCGCGAAGTGCGTCAGTCAGTTCACAATCCTTTTCTGCAAGCTGCTTTCGAAGCCGATCAAGTTCCCTATCACGCTCATCGATTTCGTGGTTTGCCCGACGCAATGCGCACTGCGTCACAGTTGCAAACTGCTCTGCCGCTTTGCGTGCACCCTTTTCACGCTTATATCGCTTTTTGAACTCTTGTTTACACGTCGCATCCTTGTTACTCGACTGCGCCTTTTTCGACTTGATTTCCGTAGGGGCTCCACCCGACGGCGCCTTAAAGTTGCTGATCTGCATCAGTCATCACTCCTCATTTAATCTAATATCAGCATACATCCAAACTTCTTTCGCGTAAATCCTTTCGACTATGCGAATTATCGAAATAAACTTCAATTGAAATTTATATTCAATCGTATTATGCTTATTTGAGGAGGCGATG
This sequence comes from Butyricicoccus sp. Marseille-Q5471, assembly GCF_951230135.1. Lineage (GTDB taxonomy): Bacteria > Bacillota > Clostridia > Oscillospirales > Butyricicoccaceae > Agathobaculum. Next base: position 234,869 of record NZ_CATNVC010000004.1, read on the forward strand.
GATGTGACACATGAATACGTGTTGAAGTATCGCAAGGCCAACCCCAATATGCTGATTGAAAAAGCAAGCGATTTTGACGAGATGAATCAGTTCCTTAGACAAGTCAATCCGAGTTTTCATTGCACAGAACTTAATAAAGACGAGAAACACAAGCTGTACGACGCCCATAATCGATTTCACGCTGCCGCGATAGGCTTTAACGAACCCTACTTATGTAAACTGAGATTCGCCGCGTGGATGGTGTCACAATCGACCTGTTCGGAAGAACTGCTGCTTTATTTCCTATCTGATCGCTCATTTTATTTCGCAGAGCAACGCGATCTTGGAAATCTCCCAGGAGATGGAGCTCTGATTGCACCAGCCTACGGATTGGATACGCTTTTATTAAAAGAAAACCCATGGGACGAAATGAAGCGTACACCTATAGAATTGCTAAACGAAGGTATAACAAAATTAGAAAATATTAAATGCGACGATACACAGGCAATAAATGATGTAAAAAGCCTTTATCGGTCCCTATTTACCCCTGAACCTCATGCACCCATTTCTCTTGAAAGCATTAAGAAGCTACTGCACAACCCTAATACTCAAATGCGGGATCGTCTGATTTATCCTTACGCTGCAGCATTGGAGAACCATCGACGAGCAAGGATAGTTTGCGAAAAAGAGTGGATTCCAACGACTGCACACGAATACTTCTGGGAAGAAAACCAACGCCACTACGGTGAAATCAAAGCTCAGATTCTGTGCCGGAAAGACGATCAGCTATGTAGTTACCGTCTGATTGAAGAATTGAATACATTGAGTTGTCATTGCCCAGTAGAGCCGTTGCCGTGCAGGGCAGAACAGTTTAACACGCGACTGAAGGAAACCGTAGAAGTATTTGAGAAATATGTCCGTTCCGCGCTTTTCGCTGTACGAAAAGAGGAGTATGAGGACATTCTATATACAGTGAAACACGATCTCGAGGAGCGCCCATATTATAAAGCCATCCACAGGCTACTGAATTCTTGTTTCCAGAATGAAGAATGGCATCGATTAACACCATTATTCCTCTACCACGCCTTTTCAGGCGCAACGAAAACAATATTGCAATGTTCCAAAGAAAAACCTCGGCACAAACTTGTGAAACAGATTAAGCAGGTTGCCAAGCCTGCTCGTATTAAAAACATGACGTCTATGACTGGTCGGCGCGCGGCAATCAACCTTGTGCTATATCAAAAACTAAAACACCTTTTCGGTAGGACATGTCAGGTATGTCTGCTCGGAAGAACGCCGGGAAAATGTGCAGATACACCATACAGCAATGCTACTATATGGGCACGTATTATAGCACCACAAGTTGAGGATGAATACTGTCCGGATAAATGTCCCTTTAGGCGTGATGCGGAGTACTACAACGATTGGGGGTTCGCATTAACAACTGGATATGGAATGCTATACCACCATTTAAACTGTGATGACGATATTATGATGGTTTCCGATGGGGAACTATTAAAGAAACGCGACTTGATATCATTAGATGATAGGAATCAGTCCAACAGTAACAATACAGATTACGGAGAAGTCCAGTTCCCGATTTGGCGATATTTAATCAATTATCGCCACCCAGTCGGCAATATGGAAGGGGTGCTTGCAGACAACATCCAAAACTGCTTTTCTAACCGCCCACGCTATTTAGCTCCGACTTCCCCCAACACATATCTTCGAAATAATACCGACCCACTCTACTCTCCATACGAAGAGCTATCTGCGCTGCTGCTGCAAGATATGCACTTACCAGCAATGCAGCGACTATCCCGTAAGATTAAGAAACTATTGAGTGAGCATCCAAATTATATTACAGACTATCGCCCATTTCTGCTCTATGCTGCACCAACATCTTGTATCACGAAGTATTTATATAAGATCATTCAAACCCACAACCTAATGTGGCAGGTAACAAAGTATGCTGATTATCAAAAATCAGGGCGTGCATACAGCATCCGTGATAGCATACAGAACATTCTGGAATATGAAATACGGGCTCAGATTTACGATGAGATGGAGAGCCAAATCGAGACTCTAACATATCGGACGCTACCACAAGAACTATTCTTATATTCACCTTTAGCGCAAGATATTTAGAACAAATAGCGCAATGAAGACCGGGGAAGTCGGGGATTCCCCCGGTTTAAAAGGCATTTTGAAAACAATATATCACTACACAACTCACACTGATTTTAGCCAGTGCATCTCACATTTGATGCCACCCTCCGGTAAAACGTATTCGGCTTCATTCCAAGCTTCCGCATTGCCTGAGCAGCTGTAATTTCACCGCACTGCCAACAGGAAATAACTGTGTCAAACTGCTCCGGCAATGGCTGCGGTTTTCGTCCGGTGTATTTCCCCTGCTCCTTGGCAATCGCGATGCCCTCGTGCTGACGTTGGAGAATATGCTCGCGCTCTAATTCGGCTACTGCAGCGAAAACGGTCAGCATAAACTTGCCGGTTGGGGTGGTGGTGTCGATGGCCTCCTTCTTTGAGACAAACTCGACATCTTTGGCAGTTAGTCGTTCCACCAGTTCGAGCAAGTCCCGCGTGTTACGTGCGAAGCGACTAATCGACTCGACAATCACCGTGTCACCCTTGCGGACATATTCAAGCATGCGGTTCAGTTCTTGGCGATTGACGTTCTTCCCACTTGCCTTATCAATAAACAGCTCGTCCACGCCAAGGTCGCGCAGCAGCACCTCCTGTCGGGCGGTGTTCTGCTCCTCTGTGCTGACGCGTATGTATCCGATGTTCAATAAAATTACCTCCTAATATTTCAATAGGGTCGGCTTGGATTCTGACATATGTCAAAACCCTGAAACCGACCCTATTGCCACACTTTCAGACTATGTCAATAGGGTATACCCTATTGACACGGATCGTCCTCGTCATCACTGTCCAACAGCTCGCTCAGGATCATACCTGCGGCCATGATGATGGTGCCAAGATTCATGCTATTTCACCTCCCTCGCTGTGCTCATGAAATTACCAGCAGATATGCTCTGTTCGCTGCCATACGCCGCCGATATATCCGGTGGGACGAAAGGTGTAGCCGTTCTTCTGAAATTCCTGTTTTACCGCATCATAGTAGTTAATGCACCAGCTTGCTCCATCTACATCGATACATCGATATAGGCTGGGATTGAAGCTGCAGTCTAGCCGCCCTTCTTGTCTGGCCTGTTCAATCGCGCGGACGACGGATTTTACCGCTTCTTCAAAGCCGGTTCCCGTGGTTTCTTGCCGCGTCTGATTGGCGCTCGGAATCGAAATCATCTTGTTCTCCTTCCTTAGTACGCATATAGCAGTTCACCCGTCAACTCATGGAGCAATGCCGGGTCATAAAGCAGTTCTTCAATCTCATCGGTCGTGCAGCCATAGTCGAGCAGCGCCTGCACCTCATCTTCGCTGATACCCATGGCTTTGGCGGCATCAATCAGATAATCTGTTTCAAACGAGGTGTTTTCGAGCAGGTATGAGCCGTAATACGGCGCATTTCGCCACCAGTGTGAGAAGGTGTGATGCGGGATGAAGCTGCTGCAGGTGATGTGTCCATTGCGGTCAATCTTCAAAATTTCACCCTCCTCCGGCTCGATGATTTCGTTTGGCTTGCCGAGTTGCAGCCGGCGGATGGTTTTTCGAAGTATTTCACTGGTGGAGGCATAGAGATCGAAGCCCTCGTAACGAAAGATAGTGAGCGGGTTATTGCCCACGACAAAGAACAGATTATCCTTGCCATCCAATACCGTGAATACAAAAGAGCCCTCGACCGTTTCAGCCATGTTCTTCAGGCTGTCAAAGTCGAGGGCTTTGTTTTGTTCGAGAAGTTGTACGGCGACGTAGCTATCGGTCTCGATTGTGGTCTTGGGCAGCTGCATGCGGAGTTCGTCATCGTTCCAGAGAACCCCGTTGTGTGCCAACACAAACTGAGCATGCTCAGCCTTACCGAGCCACGGATGGTTATTATAGTTTCTTTTTGCATCCCCCTGAGTGGCCATGCGGGTATGGCCCATGATGACGTTCACGCCATTTGGCACCCGGAAGCGAAGCCTATGTGCTGCAAGCGGGCGTTTATAGATGCGAAGTCTACCGTTGTAATTATAGGCGATGCCGGTAGCATCCGTTCCACGCACTTCACACTCATGGGACAGTACGCCGAGTATTCGGTTCTTTTCTTTTGCGCTGAGCACGTTATTATAGTCTATTAGTCCAAATACGCTGCACATGGATTATGCCTCCTCCCGCATTTCCACCGGCTCATTGACATATAGCCGCCGTTCCTTTAAATAGGAAATCAACTCCGGCTCCGTGATGCGCTCCAGAAAGTCGAACCAACTCATATCCTGAAGTGCTTCGTCAGACAGCAAAACAGCCACGTCGCAGAGGTGATTTACCATCTGCAGCGTGGCCAGTAAGGTATTCAGTTTAAGGGTTCCGCGGAAGATACGAATCTCAATCGTTTCGCTGTTGGTGAGGTTAACGGCAGTATATCGACCCGCACAGGAGTTCTTGGCATGGTCGAGCACCTCACGCGGGCATAGCTTCATTCCATATCGGGCCGCCCAACGGTTAAGCTGACTCTGCGTCCGCCGGCTGAAGCGCAGTAACTCCGGCCAGAATTTCTCGACGAAGAACACGAGGCGGGCAATGGCCGTTTCCTGTTGCTCATATGTACATCCGAATGCCAGTCGCGAGATATGAACGTGAAGCCCGCAGGTCTGCGCTCGGTGACTCAGGTAGTACATGCGGAGCGCTTCGCTGAGTACTGTCGCCCAAGGCATCTCGCTCATGTGATAGTCCAGAGTCATGGGGTGGGTGACTAGCTCCATGCCATCGTCCAAGCTGCCGTCTGTTTTAATGTAGAGATTCTCCGCATCATGATTCGCTGCTTCAAGAATCTGCTTCGCGTTGGCGGAGCTCTGGCCACCGCAGTCAATCTCGAGTTCCACGCCGAAATGACGCAGTCCTTTTCCGTGGAATACAAGATCCGGCATGTAGTTGTATTCGTGGATGGGACTGGAGTCTTCCTGCTCATCATAGCAGGTTTCGCATAGCGTTTGGTCGTTCCAAGCTGGGTGATAGGCATGACAGCTACGAAGGAGTCCGCCGCAGTTATCACATCGGGTGTAATGCTGCTCGAAGCAGTCCTCACACAGCACGTGATAGGCGTCCCCTTGGTCGTCATCGCGATAAATGCGCTGTCTGCACTCATCACAGAGAATGCTGTGCTCTCCTGCGCATTCACGGCACAATAAATCTTCTCCGCAGCGGAAGGCCTCATCGAGCGGGAATTCTTCGCCGCAGTGTTCACAGACAAATGTATTGGTATCCATGTCATTTTCCTCCTAGAAATGAAAATAGCCCACCGATTACGGTGAGCGTTTTGTGTTGATGTACCTGCAATGCTTATGACTAATTTAAAACACAGATTAGTTGGCCATCAAGGTTTAGAAACTCTTCCGGACGTTCAAACAGCTTAGTATATCGAGCCAGCTGTTCTTCGCTGAGGCTTTCGAACTGTTCGCTGTCAGGTGGAGCAGCGCAGAGGAAACATGTGCCTGCGATGATGTCGTAGATTTCTCCTGTTTCCGGATACCGCAGCGCTCGGTTGAGCGGCAGGTTCAAAAGCTTGCCCTCCTCATGACAAATCAGTGCAACAGATTCATCAAACGGATAAACAGCTTCGATAGGGCCGCCTACAACAGCCTGCATCTCGGCCAGTCCGTCTCCGATTTCAACCTGCTGCGGAGCCATATGCGGTTCCAATAATAGAATTTTCATAATCATGAAACTCCCCAAAACAAAGTAAGGACCCGAAGCACAATGCTTCGGGTCCTTCTATCATTATAATATATACGTTAAATCTGTCGTTGTGGGTTTATGGTTTCGCGATCTGCCCCAACAGCCATCGGACATCAACCTCTAGGATTTCCGACAGTGCTTTTAGTTCAATGTCCGACACTGGCCGCTTTTGTCCTTCGAGAAGCGACAATGCTGGAAGACTAATCGGCACACCTGCGACTTGCATGCGAGCCAGCAAATCTTTTTGCTTGAGCCCGATCTGATTACGGGCTTCTGTTACCCGCGCACCGACGATGTTTCGGTTGCCGAGTGCTAGTTTGCGCTTATTCATTTCATCACCTACTGATTGCTTTTTATCAGTATAGTGAATTTTGCTGTTGCATAATTTGGCATTACCAAATATAATAGAAAATAATAAGGGAGTGTAACGATATGAAAAAAGCATTAATAATCATTAGCTTGGGAATTTTGTTGCTTGGAATGGGAACAAGGAGCGCCGTATCTGTTCAATTTCCATATCAAATGAAAACTACCGATGGAAACGCAGAAGCCGCTGTCCGCAGTTATCAATTCAAGCAGTTGGGGGATGCTTCGTTAGATAAAGTCGCTCGTTCTATGAACACCAGTCTATTCTGGTCGAGCACCCAGACGAATGCAGATTCTGACCTGATTTCCGTATCCGGTATTGCCAATTATGACTTCATGCGACACCCTACTCCGTTTACGATTACGTTTCGCGTAATGAATGATGGCCGTGCAAAAGTTGAAAGCGCTACGCTCAATCAGAGTCCATCAAGCATCGATCGTATCTTAGACGTAATGGGACAAACCGCTAATCATGTGCAGCGTATCAAACAACAGCAAGCAGGGGCACAGCGAGGAGATGGATCATGAAAAAACGATATTATATACTTCTCTCAATGATTGTCGTAATGACCGCTATGCTATGTGGATGCATGCAATCCACCCCTAATGCATCCAAGCTCAAGCAGGATTTAGAGGCCGGTGACTTTCAAAGCAGCCTGAGCATTCAGTCTGTTTCAGATATTGACTCTTTTGCTATCCTGCCCTACACAATTTCCAAGGTTGATATCGCAAAGCGCGACACGATAGGTTCCGAAGATACCGTGTGGTTCGATTTCACTGCGGATAACTCAGCTGTTCAGTATACCGGATCTGCCACTGCTTACTATCACAAATATTCAGAAGGCGGATGGATGTTAGAATCTTTTGCACTGGATTCATATGAAGCGTCACCGATTGGACCCCCATCTGCGGCGGATTGTGTCGTTGGTTGGGACGAGGAATGGGCATATATCGCCGAAGACATTTACTCCGCCGAAATCACCTTGCAGGATTACGATCTTTCCGCCGCGATACCAAATGCCGCGCTTACATACACTGGGCGACTCACTGATGGCGGCACATCCTATATTGACGGCACGAACACCATCTGGATGGAGTTCTGGCCAGATATCGGGTGGAAATGCACGAATCTCGATATAACAAGCGGCATTTATTCCACTAGCAGCAGTTTCACACTAAGTACCGACATCACAGGGACCTATGTCGGAGATTTGGGCTATTATTCGATTGCACTTTATATCACCGATGTCTCTCCGGATGGACTAATTAGCGGATATATGCAGACGAATGATGGTGCTATATACTTTTCTAACGAAAGCCAACTCGGCTGCAGTGTGTATGGTGCTTATGCATCTATCACGCTTGATCCCAGCGATCCTGAATATCGGGAGGTTTTGGATAAGGGTTATGTGATAAACATTTCGCCTGATGGAGTGTCCTGTGACAATATTCAGAATTTTAAAAAGTGGTAAGGTTAGAGATTTTTCAGTCTATTCATTGGAAAGAGCAAGAAAAATCAAATAGGAAGTTTAGGGGTTTTTAGATTCAAATAATAGAGGGTTTGATCAGATTGGGTGGAATGGATACGTTTTAGGGTTCAATGTACTTGAAAATATCCAAGCGGACTTGTTCGGGATTGTCGTGGTGGGCATCCCAAGCAAGTTCTCGTTTTAGAGTGTGAAAAAAGGAACCTATAGTGGCGTGGTTATAAGGATTCACAGTTTTGCAACATGCCCCTCCAAATGAGTTGGTATTTCAATACCTTGATAGGATTTTGGTCGGGCGGGGAAGCACTATTACAGATACAAGGCTACTGATACCAGCCAATTGCTCAGGATTTATGTCGGAACAGTTGGGCATATTTGGATCAACTCAATTCTGTTATGTGAATGCTTATAGATGGGGGAGATAAACATTGTATACGCAAAAAGACTTATTACTCCAATCTGCAGCACGGCTTTACACGCTTGGCGTGGATTTGGAAGGGGCGCGGGAGACACTGCGGCAGTTGGTGTCTATGCAGATGCCGTACGATTCTCCGCAGATGATTGCTGCACTCCAGAATTTTGAGGAGCTAGAGATGCAGTGGAAAGAGTTAGAACGACAACACTTAGGGCTGAAAGCTGCAACAGGAACATCCACTCGTCTAAAGTAGTCTGACTGATTAAATTGATTAGAATATGTCAAAGCGCTCCTTTGCGGTGAGAATAGAAATGAATCTCAACTTGCGCAAAGGAGCATTTTTATGTAATTTTTGGGAAGCAGTATACGGCAGATTATCCGAGAGGGAGACACTAGCGACACGGCTGGAATGGCTACACTTAGTTGAACAGTTTTGTTAAGGTCATGTATAATACAGAGATAGAAATGAAACGGAGAATGGTGCAGTTATACAACAGCGGAAAGCCGCGCGCAGAAATTGCCTGGGAGTATGACCTGACCCCGTCTGCACTGAACCGATGGATTGAGCGCATCAACGCAACCGGTTCGACCAAGGAAGCAGACAACCGAACGCCCGAGCAGCAAGAGCTGCTGCGTCTGCGCAAGCAGAACCAGCAACTGCTGATGGAGAACGACATTTTAAAGCAAGCTGCGCTGATATTCGGACGAAAGCAATTGTGATACGGCAAAACGCGCACAAATACTCTATATCAGCAATCTGTAAGTGCCTCAGAATCAGTAGAAGCAGCTACTATTATGAGGTCTCATCCAAACCCGATGAAACAGCATTAGAAGCCAAGATTGAAACTGCTTTTCATGCCAATCGAGATGTCTATGGCAGTCGCAAAATCAAGAAAGAGCTTGAGAAACAAGGACTTCAAATCTCGCGCAGACGCATTTGCCGTATTATGAAGCGATTGGGGCTGGTTTCAGCCTATACCGTTGCCGCATTCCGTCCGTGCAAGGCGAAATGCAATGAATCTGCAACCAAAAATGAACTTAACCGATGCTTTCACGGTCAAGAAAAGTATGCAGTCGTGGTCAGCGATTTGACGTATGTAGGCGTCAATTACAGGTGGAATTATGTTTGCGTATTCATTGACTTATACAACCGCGAAATCATCGGATTCAGCGCCGGTCCCCACAAGGATGCTGCACTTGTCTACGACGCATTTGCGACGGTCAAGGGCGATTTAAGCAAAATACAGATGTTCCACACTAATCGCGGCAGCGAGTTCAAAAACCAGATCATTGACGAAATGCTGGGTGTTTTTCACATCAAGCGTTCGCTGAGCATGAAGGGTTATCCGTATAACAATGCAGTGGCCGAAGCGAATTTTAAGATGTTACTGTACGGAATAGTGTTGACATTCCAAAAGCAACAGACCTTCATAGATTTCGAATATAGCTGTCGGATAAAGATAACCCGACGGGAAGAATTTCTCGAAATTATGGTTGAGATTATCCCCCGGGACGCGTGGGCGGGTGTCATTGCGCCCTATTCAAACGCGGTCATCCACCCATGAGCACCGAGCGGATGCTGCGGATATACCTGCTGCAAATCTGGTTCAACCTGTCCGCCCCAGCCACCGAGGGTGCAATTTATGGAAGCTATTCCATGCGTAATCTCACCGATATCGACTTCATGACTGAAACCGTCCCCAACAAAACGACGCTTTGCAAGTTCCGCCATCTGCCGGAGAAAAAGAGCCTGAACAAGCTGTTTTCCGACGCCATCAGCCGCGTCATGGAGATTGCCGGCCACATGATGAAGGGCGGAACAATCGTAGACGCAACCATCATCAACGCGCCCGGCTCCACAAAAAACACGGAGAAAGCACGCGATCCCAAGATGCAGGACGATGCACATTTGTCGGCAATTAACTACCGTATCCACTGCCATCCTCACAGCTTTCCCAAGGTTTCCGACAATGCCATTGACCGAGAGCAGCAGATCGAACACCGCAAATCGGCTGTACGTCATGTTTGCATGCGCCAATCTCTATATGCTTGCGATAGCCAAGCGAAGGCGCAGAAGGCAAGACAAGGGATAACGTGCGCCCAAATCCGCAAAAGCGACAACAGCGGGCATCCGAACGTCTAAATTTCGATCTTTTTGCCGCCCATGGCGCTCGTTTTACTCTATCTCGTGTGTTTTGCTCAATTTGCGGCATTTGTTCAGAGATTCCTTAGATATGAATTATTGTAAACAGAATTAGCATTGTCAAAGAAGCAGCACGCCGCCCTTTGAATTGGGATTAATTTGAACCGACGGGCGCAAGCAGCGTTTTTCGCATATAGAGGATCACAAAAACTGCCACAAAAAGCTCTGTAATGGGCATTGCATACCACAGTAGCGCTCCGCCAAACACGGCGGGGAGTATTAGAATCAGGGCGCCGCTCACCACCATGCCTCTGACAATCGAAACCAGAAATGAAATGCCCGGCTTCATGACAGACTGAAAGAAGTAAGTGGAGTAGATATTGAGCGGCAGCAGCAGGAACGACAGCGCATAAATTCGCAAAATAGAGGGCGCAATCGTCAGCACCGATTCCGTAGGCGTCATAAACAGCCTTACAAACCCATTCGGCATGCTTACGACAAGGCCAAACCAAACGACGCTGACCACCAATACTGTCACCATATTATAGCGCACCAGCCTGCGAATGCGATTCCATTTCTGCGCACCGTAGTTGGTGGAAAGAATGGGCTGCGACGCCTGCCCGATGCCATAAGCACAGCACTGGACAAAGGTGCTGATATTGACAATAATGCCGTATACCGCAAGCGCGTCCGTCCCGGCATATCGCATAATCTGGCGATTAAACAGCATTGTCAAAATACCCATGGCAATGTCGATAAAGAAAGTGGAAAATCCGGTTGTCAGGATGTGTGCCGCTTTCACAAAAAAGTGCCCGGGCCAAACCCATCGCAGCGTATTGGTTTTTTTGAGGAAATGCGTGGACATGACAAGAAGCGACAGCGCAGCGCTGCCAACCGTCGCAATGCCTGCGCCCATAATCCCCAAATCCAATACGAACACCAGCAGATAGTCACCGACGACATTGATAACGCCGCCGCACAGCACGGCTTTGGTGGCGAGTCCCGGATCGGAATCATTCCGCAAAAACGCGGCGAGCAGTTGGGTGAAGAGGAACACCGGCACTGCGAACTTCACCGGAACCAGATACCTTTTTGACAGACTCAGCAGCGCATCATTTGCGCCGAACAGCCGTAGCAGCGGCTCCTCCCACGCAATCAGCGAAATCCACAGCACCGCGGCGAATGCAATCGTCAGGAGCACGGCGGTCGTAAAATACTCCTGATCTTCCGTGTCGGTGCTGCCCTTGCCGCGCAGGTTGCTGAACAGCACCGAGCCGCCAATGCCGGTAAGCAGTCCAAAGCTGTAGAGGATGTTCCAAATCGGTGCGATGACTGCCATCGCCGCAGAGCCTGACGGCCCATGATATTGCCCCACCATCGCCATATCCACAACGCCGTAAATTGACGTAATTAAGGCGCTGCCGAAGGCGGCGGCAAGGTACTTCAGGTAGACCTTTTTGATGTTTCCGCTTAATAAATCCATAATTTCCTCCTAAACGCAAAAAAGCCGGATAAGGAAAACAAGCGTTTCAGCTTGTCACCTTATCCGGCCGATCATTTCTGCGAATGATTTGCCCTCCGAGTGAGCGTCATAATTATATCACAGGTCACATTTCCATGTCAAAGCCTATTTTCATCAGGCTGCCATAGACAAACCGCGCGCGAACCGCTTACGCAGCGCGGATCGGTTCCCCTGTAAATGGTAAGATAAAGTACACACTTTTCAGCCAATAGAACTGCACAGTTTTTCGACACATAAAGTGCACAGTTTTTCGCCAAGACTGCACAACCTCCGAGGAGTTGGTAAAATGAAGCCAGCCGAAACGGAGGTGG